>CAWGQP010000013.1:0-330916 GCA_963824855.1 uncultured Nitrospiraceae bacterium | reverse complement strand
ATCTGGGAAAACACCCGTGGCGGCGAGCCGTAGCCTATCGCCTACCACATTTTCGGTAGCAGGCGGATCAATATACCCTCCCATGCCCATGCCCCATTTATAATCGCCCTTTGGCTGCCCGGCGGTGTATGTATTCCGGATGACGACACTGGTGGTCTTCGTGCCTGAAATGACTATCGGCGTCAAGGTTACTCCGGTAAATTTCATGGCATCGACACTGCCCACTGTTCCCACATCGTTAATCAACACTCGGGCCTTGTTCGTCGTAGAGACGTCCGCCACCATCCAGTTACCGATTCGACGGCCAGTCCCGGTGGTGCCTGGTATCAACCAGCAGGAGTTAAACCAGTGGGGCAAGTGGTTTGTTGCAGAGTCCCGGCGCTGACGCCGTCTATCGTGAGTGTGGGCGCCGCGTCCGAATGGACCGGAGTGATCACCACTCCGACGATGAGTAGCCCACACAAGAACGCAAACGTCCACTTCCTCTTCATAGTGCCCTCCTTGTTGATAACATCTACGCAAACCTCTCCGGCGCCGTCTTATGCCCGTTTCTCGTCGCACACAACCCCCACAGATGGAGAACCCTCAAACGAGGGGATAGTTCCAAGGCGGAGAGCTCTTCTAATGCTCGGGCTTTCCGAACTGTACACGGGGGATTTTACTGAGCAGATGACAGCACGGACGGCAAGCTGATAAAGGAACGGGAATTACCGTTGCGGTGGATGCAGGGGAAATGTGAGGTAGAAGGCAGCCCCCTGAGCAACTTGCTTTCGACGCGGACTCGCCACCATGAGTCGTGACCACATCTTTCACGATCTTGGTGCCGAGGGGTTAGACATGCGGCTGGTCCTGGCTTACCTTCAGGGCATGCCGTATCACGTCGATCAGTGCGTTGGATTGTACCGGTTTCACTAGGTAATCCACCGCCCCCTGTCTGAACATCTGGGTTGCATAGTGCAAATCGGGGTGATCAGCGAGCATGACGATGGGAACGGGGGGCCGATGCGCGAGAAATTGCATGATCGGATCTTGGCCGCTGTTCGACTTTACTTGCCGATTACACAGGACCACATCAACGGCACGCTGTCCTTTCGAAGGACACATTGCCTTCATCCCTTCTTCCATGTTGTCTACCTCGACGACATCATAGCCCTCTCGCGTCAAGGTTTGACTGGCAAGCTGTCTCGTATTTGGGTCACCTTCCACGACCAAGATCTTCGCTCGTGGCATTGCACCTCTCCCGTGAAGTTTTGCACCGGCCAGAGGATACCTAGAGAAAATCCGAGCATTTCGCCATCCCCCTCAGATGAACCGAGGGGATTCTCATTAGCAAGTAGAATAGACGAGAAGACCCAACATTCAGCCAATCGCATGCTGAAGTTTCCTAGTAATGTCCCCAGTTTTTGCTCAGAAAGACCCAAGGAGTGAAACCCAAGGAATGAATTCTCCGTCGTCTGTGAGCAGAACTAGTGTTCGTGGTTGAAAACGTTAATGGCTCGCGGTTGAACGATCGTTAATAGCCGCCTGAATTTCCACATATAACTGCTCGACGGCCATGTATTTAGAGATCGCAGCGGCACGAGGCGTATCATGAACCCTTCGAACTCGTGGAAACCACCCTGCGCATCGCGTTGACGAGTCAAGACCCACAAGCGAAGCGGGCGAGGATCGATCTAGGGATCAAACCGAACTAGGCAACGGCACAACCATTCAGATTCTTCTGCCGCTTTCTCCGGTCTGAATTGCTCATGTGCAGGAGGCGAGGGTGCATGAAGTGCTTCAACCGAACGTTATCCCGATAACGCCTGCTCGTTGATCGCGCGCCTGACCGAATCTAACAACGTTTGCGCTTGCGCTGGCTTGACCAGATAATCCACAACGCCTTGCTTAAAGAGTGAAGCGGCGGCTTGCACATCCGGATGTCCTGTCAGCACGATAATGGGCACCGATGGAAGCTTGGCGCGGATAAATGCAATGACCTCCTTTCCGCTTGATTTTGGCAAGCCGAGATCACAGATGATGGCACTGACGGCTTGGTTCTGTGTTTCTGCCTGAATGGTCTGGATCGCCTGCTCGCCATCCATCGCCTCAATCACCTCGTAACCACCCTGCCTTAAGACAAGTCCGACGGTCCTTCTCACATGCTCCTCATGCTCGACGATAAGAATCCGACCCATGATCATGGATGTGCCCGTGATTGTATTGATGAGGATTCCGTATACCTGTCTCATTCTAATTACAATCCCCACAAGATAGTCCCCCTCTGATGAGGGGATTGCCTGCATTCATCTAATCCCAACATGCCTGGGCTAGAAATGCTCTTCCGTTGAAAAGACTTATGCGATTGCCCGAATCCGTGTTGGGAGAAAACTAGCAATGCTTGGAGCTGTGCTGATTGTCGATGATGATGCGAGTGTACGGCATACCGCAGGCTTGCCCTTGCGCGAGAGGAATGTGGGATCTTGACCGCATCCGATGGGAAGGCATTGAGTTCATGTCCATGGGAGAGGTTGCTTCCAAAGTCTGCGCACTGCTTTGTGACTTAGAGATGCCACAGATGAGCGGGAAGGAACTCATCGACCATTTCCTGACGCACTTTCCATCGATCCCAGTGATTGTATTCAGCAGCACCTCTGATGAAGTGCTTTAGTAGGGAATGTGCGAATCGCGACTAACTTATTTCCCTTGCGTCAGGGTTCCGCGATAGTGGGGCGCAGACGACTGATGATTAGCGATATCCCGAACCTGGCGGTCCTTGAGGAAGGACAAACTGTGGAGGTGGAGCCAGACTGACTCCCAATTCTTCCCACCGGTTGCTGGAGCGGTGCATTAATGCATAGCTAGGACCCGGTGTTCGCTATGGCAGTCCCGTGACGGTTAACGATTCTTCCCTGAAGAGGAGTTCGGGAATCTCCGTCTGGGGAGTTGGGAAAATCATGCGTGCCAACAATCCTGTACGCGTGGTTGTTTTGGTCTTCTGCATGATCCTCTTGAGATGCTCCTTGACAGTGTATTCGCTTAGATTCAGCCGGTTGGCAATTTCTTTATTGGTGAACCCAAGCATCAGATAGATGATGACCATTTGTTCGCGCTCTGTAAGATGATACCGTTGTTGGATGTTGGCGTCTGGGCATTCGAGTTTTTGATTGAGTTTTTCGATGATGATCAGCAGCCGGCTGTTCCGCACGAGCGGTTCGTCCGGCACGCAGAGTCCACGTAGAAGTAGTTCTTGCTCCAGCCCGAAACAGATACGCTCGACCCCAATAGTCTCGCAATCCTTCGGGTGATCACATTGCATCAGCTGGGCAATGAGTTCACTGACGACTGCACGAACATCTTCGGGTATCAAACAGGTTCCGTTTTCTTTGGTGAAGGGTTGCAGCTGTCGAATGCAATTCTGGGCTTCATGGTTCATGAACAGTAGTTCGCCCGTACTGCTGAACAGGACCACGCCGGTGGCATGATGTTGTCGAACGGCGGAATCGTGTTTGCGCGCATTGACCAATGTCGTCACAGTTTTCATTTGCTTGTCTCCCCTGTGTTTGCTGAACTGTGCTCACATCGCGGATACAAGGCGCTGAGTGCATCCAATCATGCCGGTCTTGATCTAAGGTCTGACGGCCTTTGGACTATGAGACCGCGCACCCATTCGGTGTTTTCATGTAAAACGACCCGGAACAAACCGTCGCTCGTTAGTTGTCTTATGCCGAAGGGTAATGCTGAGAGATTTGGGAAAGAATCTCTGTCGCCGTTTTTTAGGATCTGTTTTATAGTTTTAGGGGGGTCTGAGCCATGGTGGTAAAAAGAGAGCTCACATGCTTTTGGCTGAATGCAGCGACTGATGCGATATAACCATCCGCTTCGCATTAAACCCTCTGAAGGGCGGTCATTGTGCACTTACCTGGTAGCGAATGGTATTGGGCAAATCGCCTTAGCATTTGCACTTATTACATGTATATCATTATCAAGATGAAGGCACGGGTTATCCAACAGGCATGAACTCTTAGGAGGCTTGCTGAATTGTCTTGAGAAGGAAATGTCCGAACTGATGTCGAAAGGGCAAAATTCATCCTGTTCATCCTGAAGGCAATCGAGGGTGACCTTCAGGTGTTGATCTAACAAACCTATTCGTCATTGTCCTCAGATGATGTGTTTACCGTATGACCTCGACATGGGAATTAAGGCGAAAAGCTGATCGCTTGACACATTTTCAGAAGCAACAGCTTACTAGCACGGTAACCTTGCCAATGATTGGCCTCTGTAGGCTTTCGACGCATTGCAAGCGAACATGCCGTAGGGAGTATGGACGGAAAGGATCAGTCCCCTCACACGAGGGGATAGCCTTGTTATTCCAAAAGTCCTTATATTATCGCTCTTGTATAAGACAGGAAAACCCTGCACCATGAGCGTATGCACACCGGGTCTTGGTTATGAGTTCTAGCCTGCTCCCAAGGGAATCTGAAGTCTCTCGATACCGTCACGGTTGTGACCCACCGAATGCTTCTTCGGAAACTCTTTTGAACTAAAAACAGCCCCACTTTACTGCGCACCGACGTTGCCTTCAGTATACGACTGGTGGGAACGCCACTTTCACCTTCTTATTACGGGAGTGAATGACTTTGCGGAAGGGGTCAACTACACCATCCAGGAAGAAGTCTCTCCCCTGCCGCCTGAAGTCCGGATAGATTTGTCTCAATTGGAAGCAAGTCGATTTGGATCGCGAACTCTCCGATCACGACCACCGAGGAATGTCTGTGCGGTGCGAACGGAACCAAAGCATGCCGGGAGATTCTTCACCAACGTATCCTGATGACACCGAGCGTCTTCGCGTCACGCAGGAACTTCTCTTGCAACGCGAAAGGGAGCTTGCCGCAGCACTGCGCATTTCAGAGGCGTTGTCTCAACGAATGGAATTGCAGGATTTGATCGAGCATGCGCTCCGCACGACACTAGACGTGTTGAATGCTGAAAATGGCTCGCTCCTCTTGGCTGATGTCGGCAAGGAACAGCTCGCGTTCTACCATTCCATCGGGGACAAACCGGTGCCTCATGGGACAGTGATTCGCTGGACGCGAGGAATCGCTGGCGCTGTCTTTCATTCGCGCAAAGCAGAAGTTGTGAGCGATGCCCAGAAAGACCCTCGGTATCTTGCCGACATCGATTTAATGTGCGGATCGGTCACACATGACATTATCACCATTCCGCTCAAAAAGTGGGAAGGTGATCCCATTGGTGTGGTTCAGGTCATGAATAAGCGGCATGGCCAGCTCGATGAGCAGGACGTCCGAATTTTGACGATCATTTGCGCGTTATCTGCCATGGCCATCGAACAGGCCAGACTGTTTGAACACACGAAACGCGCCGAACTGGCGCAGGAACGAATTCGGACACTCACACAATCCCAAGTGCGTCTTCGAGCCTTAGCGACCGAATTGAATCTCACGGAACAACGGGAGCGCAAACGCCTGTCGACGGAGCTGCATGATCATCTCGCTCAAATCCTAGTGCTCGGGAAAATGAAGGTCTCGCAAGCTAGGCAACTGCCAGGTCTCATACCTAAATGTCAGGGTCTTCTCAATGAGGTCGATCAGGTGCTGACACAGTCTCTCACATACACCCGCACTTTGGTGGCTGACTTAGCCCCACCAGCCTTGCGCGACTTTGGATTGCTTGGTGGCCTCAGATGGCTCGTCGGACAGATGCGGCATCATGGATTGGCGGTATCGCTGCAGACGTCACTGGAAGCTTTGCAACTTCCTGAAAATGAAGCCATTCCGTTGTTTCAGTCGATTCGAGAATTATTGACCAACGTAGTGAAACATGCGCAGTCAGAGGAGGCCATCGTCTCCTTGGATCTGAATATGGGTACTCTGCGGATCGAAGTGCGGGACAATGGCGTTGGCTTCGACCCTGTTGCTGAGATAAAGAACACGGAGAATGCTCCGAAATTTGGCCTCTTTAGTATTGGTGAGCGTATGTCAGCGTTAGGCGGCAGCTTTGAAGTGGAATCGATGCCTGGTCATGGAACGACAGCGACGCTTACTTTTCCAGTGAAAGAACCTGAATGACTTGCAAGTCTATGAGGCGTTGGGCGTCTCCTTCAGTAATTCAACCGGTCTTGCCTTCCAGTTTAGTCCGTTCAGCTGCATGTATCTACGTGAATTGAACCGGGTTCTACACCCGATGCGCTTCTATAATCTGGTGGGAATACAGCAGGTTTTGGGGTAATTCGCTCGGTAGGACAGATTATTCAGTATCAATCCCAACGTATTCAGCCTAGCTAGTCAAAATCCTAGCGAAACAGTATCTTACATGACTGCAACTTTCGCACCTTCCTTGAAAGAGTGGTGAGTTGTGACGAGTTCTGCCAAGAAATTCTTGCCGACACTCCCACCTGTGAGCATGGGAGTCTCTAAGAGTTCCCGATGCGAGGTTAGTCAAAGGGAACCGCATGACTGAAAATTCCTCAATAACGGTTGCCGATCAGGTCATCACGAAAATGTATCTGCAACGCGAAAGGGAGCTTGCCGCAGCACTGCGCATTTCAGAAGCGTTGTCTCAACGAATGGAATTGCAGGATTTGATCGAGCAAGTGCTCCGCACGACACTAGACGTGTTGAATGCTGAAAATGGCTCGCTCCTCTTGGCTGATGTCGGCAAGGAGCAGCTCGCGTTCTACCATTCCATCGGGGACAAACCGGTGCCTCATGGGACAGTGATTCGCTGGACGCGAGGAATCGCTGGCGCTGTCTTTCATTCGCGCAAAGCAGAAGTTGTGAGCGATGCCCAGAAAGACCCTCGGTATCTTGCCGACATCGATTTGGCCTGCGGATCGGTGACCCGTGACATGATCACCATTCCACTCAAAAAGTGGGAAGGTGATCCCATTGGTGTGGTTCAGGTCATGAATAAGCGGCATGGCCAGCTCGATGAGCAGGACGTCCGAATTTTGACGATCATTTGCGCGTTATCTGCCATGGCCATCGAACAGGCCAGACTGTTTGAACACACGAAACGCGCCGAACTGGCGCAGGAACGAATTCGGGCACTCACACAATCCCAAGCGCGTCTTCGAGCCTTAGCGACTGAATTGAATCTCACGGAACAACGGGAGCGCAAACACCTGGCGACGGAGCTGCATGATCATCTCGGTCAAATGTTAGTGGCCGGCAAAATGAAGCTTTCGCGAGCTAGGCAGCTGCCAGGCCTCATACCTAAATGTCAGGGTCTTCTCAATGAGGTCGATCAGGTGCTGACACAGTCCATCACATACACCCGCACTTTGGTGGCTGACTTAGCCCCACCAGCCTTGCGCGACCTTGGATTACTTGGTGGCCTCGAATGGCTCGTCGGACAGATGCGGCATCATGGATTGGCGGTATCGCTGCAGACGTCACTGGAAGCCTTGCAACTTCCTGAAAATGAAGCCATTCCGTTGTTTCAGTCGATTCGAGAATTATTGACCAACGTAGTGAAACATGCGCAGTCAGAGGAGGCCATCGTCTCCTTGGATCTGAATATGGGCACTCTGCGGATCGAAGTGCAGGACAACGGCGTTGGCTTCGACCCTGTTGCTGTTAAAAAGGAGGATTTTTTGAAATTTGGGCTCTTTAGTATTGGCGAGCGTATGTCAAGCATTAGGCGGCAACTTTGAAGTGGAATCGATGCCCGGCCATGGAACGATAGCGAGGCTTACTCTTCCAGTGAACGAAACAAATGTTGATCTGCCGCAAATATTCCGAATGAGAGTACGGTCTTCGATTTGGCACCGGTTTAGGAATTTCGATCGATCAGCTAAAGGGTTCGGGGTGTAGGGAGAGCGTTGCACCCTACACCCAAAAATTAGTCGATTCAGCGGAACTTAAGTCTTCTTATCCAGAAGCGGATTATCCCTCCGCCGGTCCTGGCTTCTCTGGCTCATCAATAGGCACGAATTCATCACTAGACCCTCACAGACTCACGCTGCCTGCGCGCCGGTCTTGAAGGCTGCGATCTTTCCTCCCTCCAGGGCACGCTTCGAGTCCATCGAGCCGAAGAACGAGAGGAGTGCGCCCACCAGTCCGGTCCAGCCAGTCTGGTGACTTGCGCCAATGCCCGCCCCGTTGTCCCCGTGGAAGTATTCGTAGAAGAGCAGATGGTCTCGCCAGTGTGGGTCTTCTTGAAACTTTGTGGTGCCGCCGTACACGGGCCTCCGCCCGCTGCTGTCTCGGAGGAAGATCCGCGCAAGCCGGTCTGTGATTTCCTGAGCCACTTCAAAAAGGTTCATCATCCGGCCGGATCCGGTGGGGCATTCGATTTTGAAGTTGTCCCCGTAATACAGATAGAAGTTCAGCAGTGCGCGGATGATGAGCGTGTTCACTGGCATCCAGATCGGTCCTCGCCAATTCGAGTTCCCGCCAAACATGCCGCTGTCCGATTCCCCCGGCAGATAATCCACCCGGTAGTCCTGGCCCTGCACATGAAAGACGTAGGGGTGCTTCTGGTGGAACTTGGACAGCGACCGAATGCCGTAGGGGCTGAGGAATTCTTGCTTCGTCGAGCATCTTGGTGAGAATCCGGCGAAGACGCTCAGGGTTGACCAGCGCTGTGATGCCGCGCTCGCCCACACCAAAATTCCCGGGACCGGTGGGATGGATGCCCTTTGCTAGCTCTGGCATCTTCCTGGCACGCTCAGCATATGATGCCACCGTTTTGGGAATCCGGTCTCGTTGCCACGGCTCGACAACCGTCGTGGCGCAGAGCGGCAGTAATCCCACCATTGATCGCACCTTGAGCCGCGTGCCCGCTCCGTCGGGCGTGCGAAGGATGTCATAGTAGAAGCCGTCCTCTTCATCCCACATGCCATCCCCCCCAGGCCGGTTCATCGCCGCGCCAATCCAGAGAAAGTGTTCGGCGAACTTTGCGGCTACTTCATCGAACACCGGGTCGTACGCGGCCAGTTCCACGGCCAGCTCGGCCATGTTTTGAGTAAAGAGGGCTACCCAAGCCGTGCCGTCCGCCTGCTCCAGGTATCCCCCTGTGGGTAATGGTGCACTCCGGTCGAAGACCCCGATGTTGTCGAGCCCGAGAAAGCCGCCCTCGAACAAGTTCTTGCCGAACCGGTCTTTGCGGTTGACCCACCAGTTAAAGTTCAGGGACAGTTTCATGAAGGCCGACTTGAGAAAGTCGATGTCAGGCTTACCCTGGCGCGCGATTTCCAGACGGGAGAGAAAGAGTGTCGCCCAGGCATGCACCGGGGGATTCACGTCGCTGAAGTTCCATTCATAGGCCGGAATCTGGCCGTTCGGATGGATGTAGTGCTGGCTCAGCATCAGGTCGAGTTGCTGCTTGGCAAAGTCGGGATCTACGGTCGCGAGCGCGACCGTATGGAACGCGAGGTCCCAGGCGGCGTACCAGGGGTACTCCCACTTGTCCGGCATCGAGATGACATTGTCATTGACCATGTGGAACCATTCCCCGTTGCGCGTCGCTGGCCGGTTCCCCTGGTGGAAGGGATGGGCATCGTGCTCTCTCAGCCACTGATCGGCGTCGAAATAGTAATACTGTTTGGTCCAGAGCATCCCTGCGAAGGCCTGTCGCATAAGGCTGGCGCGGTCGTGATCGGCCTTGATCGCCGGCGGCGTAATGGCGTCGTAGAACTCATCCGCCTCCTTGAGCCGCTGGTTCATCACGGCATCGAATTGCCCGAACGCATCCCCGAGCTTCCCCGGTTCCGTCCGCGTCAGCCGAAGCCGGATCACCTGCGTGGCTTCGGGACCGAGAGTCAGTTGGTAATGGGGTGACGCCTTCGTCCCGATCTTCTCCGTGTTCACTGCATCCTGCTGCCCCTGTACGACGTAATTGTTGATTCCATCCTTCACGTAGGGGCCCCCGTTCGCCTTGCCGAAGAGCCTGGCTTGGTTGGTTTCGTTGTCCGTAAAGAGCAGGGGAACAGGACCCTCGCAGTAGAGGTAGTAGTCATCGAGGGATTCGAGGAAGAGCGGATCAGTATGGTGTGCGTGGATCACCGATGAGTTTGAGTGCTGAACCGATGTGAGCATCGGTTTCGAGCCGTTTTCTTCCCAAGACCAGGTGTTGCGGAACCATAGCGTCGGCAGGAGGTGGAGGGCTGCCGACTCCTTTCCGCGGTTGCAGGCTGTGATCTTGACGAGGACGTCGTCGGGCGACGCCTTTGCATATTCGATAAACACATCGAAGTAGCGATCCTGATCGAAGATGCCGGTGTCGAGCAGCTCATACTCTGTTTCATGGCGGTTCCGACGTTGGTTGGTCTGAACTAAGTCTAAATAGGGATAGGCCGCCTGCGGATACTTGTAGAGATATTTCATGTAGGAATGAGTCGGCGTGCTGTCGAGGTAGAAATAATATTCTTTCACGTCCTCGCCGTGATTACCTTCGCTATTGGTGAGGCCAAACAGCCGCTCCTTGATAATCGGGTCCTTCCCGTTCCAGAGGGCCAATGCGAAACACAGGACCTGATGGTTATCGGAGATTCCGGCTATTCCATCCTCGCCCCACCGATAGGCTCGGGATCGGGCCTGATCGTGGCTGAAATAATTCCAGGCGTCGCCATTGCCGCTGTAGTCTTCGCGGACGGTGCCCCATTGGCGTTCGCTCAGATAGGGACCCCAGCGTTTCCAATTGGAGCCATCCTTTAGCAATCGAGTTTGCTCAGCTGTTTGCCGCATAACGTCTCCAATCTCCCAGCGAATGGGATAATCCCGTTACAGTTTGGCCACAGTATTCATGATTTCTTAAGATTGGGCTTCCTACAACTCTATCTTGCTAGTGGCGATATACAGTCCGCGGGCATGTAGCGGTATGCGGGCGGAGTCTTATGACAAAGTAGACGACCACACAAGCTTTTGACTCTAATGAGGGACCTAATCCAGGTGCTAACTGTATAGTGCTGGGGAATCAACTAGGCTACTAGGAACATCCCTGAGACCTTCCCCTAAGAAGTTCGACTTGAGCCGCTTCTTACGCCTCCTGTCTTAACTGGACGGGGAGTGGTGGCAGATTGGCAACAGGCCAATGCCCAGCCGCAACGTGAACTGGATGAATCTGAGCAGGGGAGCGACAAGTCGGCGGTTTATTTGGTGACGGTTACTCGGATCGAACGGGTTCCATCGCTGACCCGGCTCTGATGCCTGCCTCGTCAGCTCTTACAGAGGGGGCCCGCCCCCTCGTATGCTCCTCACGAAGGGGGCGCACCCCCTTCGAATCCCCCTGCTTTATTGTTCGACGAAAGGGGATATGCCGTCCTGCATGTAGGACGCAATCAGGAAGAGTATGCAGAAGAGCAGGAGCGCCAGCACTAGATTGATCACCATCTGCTTGAGGCACCAGGTCCATGTGATAGGGCGTTCCGTCTCGTCGAGCGGCAGAGGACACATGTGGCCCTCCTTTTGCGCGATGACGCGAATCGTAGGGCCAGCGTAGCTCTCTTCCTAAGGAGAATGAAGTGTTGAAATTACGTAAAAGAAAAAGGCCTTAACCCGTAGGCAGTCCTCAAGCAGTTGTTTCAAGTCTCGCGGATGGGAGACTCAGTCCTGGTAGTGAACTGTTCGTCAAGTGCGGTTGGGTACGTATGGGGGGCAGATGCTAGGATTCGGCAATGAAGTTTGCGAGAACTTGATCGCGATGTGCCATGCAAATGCCGTGGGATGGGACTTCCCAGGCTGGAGAAGGATGATCTAGTGAACTCGGCTGACGAAGGATGGATCTCCTTCCCTCCCGTTCACACCACGCACATACTACAATCAATTTGACTTCCTTGATCGGCGAAGAATCTAAGCCGTCCAACACCGACGCGAATGACGATGTCAGATTGCCCGATGTTGTAGTTTCAAGCATATGAGCAGTCTTGGTGGTGAACTGCTCCTCAAGTCCGGTCAGGTACGGGACGCACTGTAGAGGGAAGGCCGTGATCGTTGTCCTAGCTAATTCCCTAGTCGAGTAAAAGAAATTTCACTAGCATCTGATGAATGAGATCGAGGGAACGTGAGGATTAAACGGTGGGGGGTAGTAAATGACTTAGTAAACCATTTCCTATGATGCTTTTGCGAGGACGGAAGGAACCTCAACTGGCCCAGCCCACATGGCGTCTACACTTTGAAGCGCTAACTCCCTGCCCGAAGTTTTTGGATAGTGGGACGCAGGAATGAGCGCCAACCAACGTCGGGTCTCCCCATCAAACACGATTTGTACAATTGTCGGCAGGGTGGGCTCTTGACTGGGATCGAGCATCCAGTACCACCCAGGTGTGCTTGGCTTCTGCTGCGTCCACATCAGCATGACGGTCGTCCAGTGATCCTTGCGGCAAAATGAAACGTTTCAGCAGCTAGAACGCTTACGCTGGGCTGCGCGCCTCAGTGACACGGTCGTCACTGCGATTACTGTCGATCCTAGAGAGTTTTGGAAAGTCGACGCTATTCCCTAAAGGAGCTAGGTAAGATTATTTAGCCGATTCCGAAAGGCTAAGTAACTGCTCCCCCCTAAAGTGCAATGCTGAAGTACCTCCTTCGGGTCTAGCGCTCGTCTAGCCAGGCGCTATTCTATTGTCAGCTACAGGAAACCTGTGTTGATCTTTGATGGAGGCTTTATGCACTGCTCTCGCTGTCACGGACTCATGATGCAAGACCACTTGTTGGACATGGAAGGGGGATTCGGCGAGATGTGGGCCCAATGTTGGCGTTGCACCAATTGTGGATCCCTCCACGATATGGTCATCGAACAGAATCGTTTGGCGACGGTGGCAAACGTCTCGGTGTTAACACGTGGTCAGCAAATCAGTCAGGGCGATGACACGTATTTGGGCGGAGAAGCATTTGTCCGTCCCGCGGCATAACAAATCTGCATTAAGGACAGGCGACCATGATGTGTGGAAACTATTTACGCAACACTGCACCGAGTAATCAGCCATACCGCATTAGCGTAAGTTGTCCGTCCTGTGGTTCAAGTAACTGCATCAGACACAATCGAGAAGGGTTGCGAGACTTTCTCTACCAATTTGTTGGCAAGTTTCCATGGAAGTGTCCGCGGTGTTTACATCGGTTTTATCTGAATAGACGCCGCCGTTAATTCCACCTCTCAGACCAGGTGATTCGCAGTTCTCCTCTCTGATTTCTTGAAGATAAACCGTGTCGATGCACCAAAAATGACAGGTTGACCGCTAATCCACTGTATCGTCTCCTTCGTCCGGGAATGCTGCATGAGCAGGAGAGTTTTAAGTTGCGGGAAAAGTTGGTGGCGGTGACCCGGATCGAACGGGTGACCCGCGGCTTATGAGTTGTATTAGGTCTTACACTAATCCTGCGATTTCCGCATAATCACAGCGGATCGAGCGGACAGGAGTAGGCCAAAGTAGGGCCACCTGTCCGCAATTTCGCAACCCAGGCGCAACCTGATTTCTTCCTTCTTAAGCGGGATTTTTACGACAGGGGGCCCCACACGCACATGGCCGCTTTTACTTTTGGGGTCCCATCTGGTTCCATCAACCGACCAGGACTTGTGGTTGGCACAAGCCATTAGAGCTCTCTATTCGCCAAGATTTTTCATACAGCTCTGTTTTCTAGTTATGCTCTTTAGGCCCGTTGATTAAGAGTTCAGATCCGCCTCCACCTGAGCCAACCCAGCAGGATCTAACCCAACAAAACATTGAGGATTCCAAGAAAACATCGTCATGATGGGGTGGGATGGTTTGGGCTGTTCCGGTAGCAATGTGGTAGCACGCGTGCGGTTCGAGTGGCCATGACAGCGAACTACCAAACCGCAGGTCACAGCCGCTGGCCCGCGTTATTTTCCCCCAAACCGGCTTAAGGTTTGACAGCCACCTTGAGTACGCCGTCTAGACGGTCTCCAAATATCCTGTAGCCTTCTTGAATGTCATCGAGAGACACGCGATGAGTCAGCAAGGGGGTCAGGTCAATCCGGTGACGCCGAACCATCTCTATCAGACGTCGCATCCGTTCCTTTCCTCCCGGACATAAGGTCGTCACGATACGATGATCGCCGATTCCCGCCGCAAATGCCTCGTAGGGAATCTGCAATTTGCCTGAATAGACGCCCAAGCTGGACAGTGTTCCTCCGGGACGGAGACAGCGTAGAGCATGCTCGAACGTTTCTTGAAGCCCCAGCGCTTCGACGGCGACATCCACACCGCCGCCAGTCAAGCGTTTCACCTCTTCAACGACGTTGGTTTCTTTGGGACTCAGTACAATGTCGGCACCGAGACGTTTTGCCATGCCGAGCCTGCGTTCATCGCCATCAATGGCGATGATGAGCGCTGCGCCCATCAATCGCGCTCCCACGGTCGCACACAGACCAATGGGTCCCTGGGCAAAGACGGCGACGGTGTCGCCGATCCTCACTCCTCCTGATTCGACACCGCTGAACCCTGTAGACGCGATGTCGGCGAGTAGGACCACCTGTTCATCAGTGACGTCATCGGGAATCTTCGCGAGGTTGGCTTGTGCATAAGGCACTATGAGATAATCCGCCTGCGCACCGTTGATGGTGTTCCCAAATCGCCAACCGCCAATGGCTTCATATCCAGCACCATGTCCACATTGTGCTGGATGCCCAGATAGACAAGCTGCACATTGGCCACACGGGGTGATGGCTCCAACCAATACCCGGTCCCCGATGTGGTATCCAGACACGCCCGGGCCGATCTCCTCGATAATCCCCACCGGCTCGTGGCCAATCGTCAAACCAGGCCGAACTGGATATTCGCCGCGTACGATATGAAGGTCTGTTCCACAGATCGTGGTCAATGTGATTCGAATGAGCGCCTCTCCATACCCGGCCTTGGGACGTGGAACCTCCATCATCTGAAACTTGTTCTTCGCCTGAAAAACATTCGCCCGCATCATCGTCATAGTCACCTCTTCTGGAATGCGTCTAACGTGTCGATTGAGCAATATGCATACCATCAGCGTTGGGGTGATGGATCGCCTTGCCTCTAGCCATAAGCGCTAGTTATAGGTCCTGGAATGGAGACCTTTCTGGGAGCGCGAATGTCATAATTCCTCCTTGATCGAAGGGAGATACTACGCGACAGGAATGTTTCTCAAGTTGTTGCGTTCTGCTACACCAATTCGGGTGATACGTCCGACGACTTCAGAGGCTGATTTCCTCACCCAGCCTGTCTGGGAACCACTGGATTTGCCTTGCTCGTTTTGCTATCTGTTGAGGCCCAAAGGAGACCCTTATGTCGGACGTTTCCCAAAACGTACTTGTTGTTGATGATGATCATGACATGCGGGCCCTGCTTCGAGATGTGCTCGAGGAGCATGGCTATAAGGTGACGCTTGCACCAAACGGGCAGGAGGCTCTGAAGAATCTTCGTGAGGGAGAGTATCCAGTCGTGCTCACCGATTTGCGAATGAAGGGCATCCAAGGCATCGAGCTTCTGGCTGAGATCAAGCGGTCATTCCCTGACACCAATGTGATTCTCATGACGGCGTTCGGCAGTGTCGAAACGGCGCTGGAGGCCATGAAGCAAGGTGCCTCCGACTATCTGATGAAGCCGGTAAAAAATGACGATCTCCTGCGAGTCACCGAGCGGAGTTTCCGAGAAGCCCTGCTTCGAAGCGAAATCAACCGGCTCCGACGGGAAGTCAATAAGGAGTACAGCTTCAATCAAATCCTCGGCAAGAGCAAGCCCATGCGGGAGATTTTCGATTTGATTCGACGGGTCGCGGATAGTCCGACGAATATTCTGATTACAGGCGAGAGCGGGACAGGAAAAGAACTCGTCGCCAAGGCGCTTCACTACAACAGCGAACGGAAAGATGCCGCGTTCGTCGCAGTCAATTGCGCCGCCATCCCTGAGCAATTGCTGGAGAGCGAATTATTCGGGCACATGCGTGGAGCCTTCACCGACGCGAAAGTGGACAAGCGCGGCCTGTTCGAAGAGGCGGCGAAGGGGACGTTGTTCCTCGATGAAATCAGCGAGCTGCCGCTCATGCTGCAGGCAAAGCTGCTCCGTGCGATACAGGAAAAAGAAATCCGGCGCCTCGGGGCCAACAGGCCCATCGCCGTCGATACGCGTCTGATCGCCGCCACGAATCTCAACCTGTCCGAAGAAGTCAAAGCCAAGCGGTTCCGGGAAGATTTGTACTATCGCCTCAATGTCATTGAGATGAGACTGCCTCCCTTGCGTGAACGCCGCGAGGATATCCCGCTGCTGGTCGATGCCTTTCTGAAAAAGTTTGGTCAAGCGAGGGGAAAAGACGTCAAAGGGGTCAGTGAAACCACGTTGGCTCTCTTAATCGACTATGCGTGGCCGGGCAATGTCCGGGAATTGGAGAACGTCATCGAGCGGGCCGTGACGCTGAGTCGCGGTGACAAGATTCTTCCAGACGACCTTCCAGCTACGATTCAAGGCTCGCGGGGCGACCGGCGAGTGCTCGATGAGGCGGCAGAGAAAATGCATCCCCTGCACGAAATTGAAAAAGAATATATCAAGAAAATCCTGGAAAAAATGGGCGGGAACAAATATCAGGCCGCCCAGGTGCTGGGGATTGACCGGAAGACACTCTATCGCAAGCTCGGCGAGATGGACGAAAGTGAAAAGAACCCGTGAGTGCTCCTCCTAATCAGGTCGCCTCAAGCCCCTCCGTGGCTCGTTGTCCTTCACCATCCCGTAGGCATGCGTTAAATTCATGATGCTGCATCGACTGCAGATCATGCGCAGCCTCGCGACCGTCCTTACCATCGGAATTTTCGTTTTCGATCTGCTGACTCCCGCGGCCTCCGCCGTCGGCATCCTCTATCTGCTTCCCATGATGATCTATCTCTGGAATCCGAACCGACGACTGACGATCGTGGTCGCGTCCTTAGCGACGATTCTGACGGTCATCGGTGGCCTCGGGAGTCCATCGGGTGATCGCGAATTGGCGACTACTCAATCGGGTACTCACGGTCTTTGTCCTCTGGTTCGCCGCCGTACTGTACCTCAAACGAGTCGCGACCCAGGCCAGTCTTGAAAAGTCCAACCTCCGGTTAGGGGGAATTCTGGAATCCGCCATGGACGCCATCGTCACGATTGATGTCGACCAGCGGGTGCTGTTGTTCAATCCGGCAGCCGAGGTCATGTTCCATTGTCCTGCGGGGAAGGCAATCGGTCGACCCGTCGACGAGTTTCTTCCTCAGCGGTTCCGGAATGCGCATCGAGGAACATGTGCGCGAATTCAGTCGAACCCGTGTCACGAGTCGAAGAATGGGGACCCTTGGGACGGTCACGGGTCTCAGATCCGACGGAACCGAGTTTCCTGCGGAAGCGTCGATCTCTCAGGTCGACGTCGCCGGAAGCAAGCTGTACACCGTTATTCTGCGAGACGTCACGGAGCGCAAACGCTCGGAGGAGCAGCTTCGGCTGGCCATCGAAGCGGCGCCGAGCGGCATGATATTGGTGGATCAGCGAGGCCAGATCATTCTCGTCAACGCTCAGATCGAACATCAGTTCGGCTACTTGCGTCATGAGTTATTAGGACAGCAGGTGGAATTGTTAGTGCCGGAGTCGTTTCGCGCCGCACACGTTGGCGATCGTCAGCGCTTTTTCTCCGCCCCGAGCACTCGTCAGATGGGGAAAGGCCGTGAATTGTTCGGTCGGCGAAAAGATGGGTCCGAATTCCCTATCGAGATCGGTCTGAATCCGGTGGATACTCCTGAGGGTATTCATGTGCTGGCGTCGGTCATTGATATTACTGAACGCAAGCGGCTTGAACAACAATTACGGCGCACGGAACGGATCGCGGAGCTTGGGACGCTTGCTTCCGGCATGGCGCATGAGATTGGCACTCCGATGAATGTAATTTTAGGGCGGGCAGAATATCTCCTTGGGCGTGTGAAAGAAGAACCGATCCAAAAAGGCCTGCAAACCATCATCACTCAGGTTGAGCGGATCACGAAAGTCATGAATCAGCTGTTGGCCTTTGCAAGACGTAGATCACCCGAGCGCGTGCCCTTGGCGCTGCGCGAAGTGGTGGAGCAAAGCCTGGAAATGTTCGAACAGAGATTCGGAAACGCACGCATCGAGGTCAAGCTGGATACGGATGACCGGTGTCCGAACATTCTCGCCGACCCGGATCAGCTCAGCCAGGTCTTGATCAACCTGATCATGAATGCGATCCACGCCATGCCGGAAGGAGGCACCCTACGCATCGGAATAGCGAGCGATGGCGACAGGGTCAAGCTGACCGTGGCCGACAGCGGGCATGGCATTCCGACCGACGCGTTAAAGAAGGTGTTCGAACCGTTCTTCACCACCAAGGAGTTTGGCAAGGGCACCGGCTTGGGTCTGACAGTCGTCAAAGGGATTCTCGAAGAGCATGGCGGATCTATTGCCGTCGAGAGTCAGGAGGGGAAAGGAACCACCTTTACGATTCTCCTGCCAACCGGTCCAACGTCCGGCGGATCAGCAAACGGCCAAAGTCATTCGACTCCTGCCGCCCTGTAGCAAATCGCGACACCGCTATCGGTAGTGGAGGGAATATATCGACAGTCGCCTGCCTCCTGCTGCGCCGACGCCCATTTCTCCCCAACAATAAGCCGGTCTACTCTGGCATCTGGCTTGCCTTCATCCTCTAAGGAAAGTCCATTTCGAGTTGGATGAGGGTAGGGGGGAATGTGACGCCAAATGAACTGGTATTGCTGATCGTGGAAGACGACGAAGAGATGCGCAGCTTGCTCTGCGATGAATTATGCGCAGATGGGTACCAGGTACGCGAAGCAAAAAATGGTGATGAGGCCTTGACGGCTGCCTCGGAATCGGCGCCGAAAGTGATCATTACCGATCTCCGGATGCCGTCCGGGGGAGTCAGCTATATCAATCGCCTGCGGACGCTGGCCCCCGATTGTCCCATCATCGTCATCACCGCGTTCGGTGATAAAGCCACCAAGACCGAGGTGCTGGCCGCTGGTGCAACCAGGTACTTCAGCAAGCCGGTCAGGATTTCAGAGCTGAAAGGCACCGTCAAGGAACTGGTCGCCACGATTCGGGCGCCTCTTTAGGGCCGGCTCTGATGATCTGCGGGAATCGAACGTTCGGATAGGAAGCGGCGAGATGGCCGGATCTCACATTCCAGAGGCCCCTGCATCCCCGTTCAGTGACCCGATTCTGAACGCGCGCATGGAAGCAATTCGTCAGTTGGCTGACGGGCTGTCCGATCGTGTCGCGGTCATGGATCGTCAGTTCAACGTGCTGTATGTCAACCACGACGATCGGTCCCTCGACAAAGCCAAGGCCTATCCCATCCGAGGCAAATGACATGTTATCAAGCCTTCGCCCATCGGACGGATCCATGCGACGTCTGCCCAGCAGCCGAAGTCTTCGACGCGTCGAGCAGTGAAAGCGTCTCCTGTGCAGACGCCCAGTCGATGACAGCCTGTGGGATACAACGGGCATTTCCGCTCCGTGGTCAGAATGGACGGGTGACCTCCATGGTCGTCGTCTTCGAAAAGTCAGCGCCAGCGAGTGCGCTTCCCGATCTGCCGGTACCCGAAGAAGCCGCTCTTCCGATGGTGCGGGAGCAGTTAGAGGAGCTCATCGGCCGCAGTCCAGGCGATGCAGCAACTGTTCGACATGATCAGCCTGGTCGCCGATAGTGCAGCCACGGTACTGATTCAAGGCGAGAGCGGAACCGGAAAAGAGCTGGTGGCCAAGACCCTTCACCGGTTGAGCAACCGGCGCGAGAAGCCCTTTGTCGTCGTCGACTGCGGGTCGCTGCCGGAAACGCTGCTCGAAAGCGAATTGTTCGGGCACGTAAAAGGGGCTTTTACGGGCGCCGTGGCCAATAAACGAGGTCTGTTTGAGGAAGCGGACGGTGGGACCATCTTCCTTGACGAAATAGCCGACTCCAGCCCAACGTTTCAAGCCAAGCTGCTTCGGGTCCTTCAAGAAGGCGAGGTCAAGCGCGTAGGCGGGAACCAGCGGATCAAGATTGATGCACGCGTCATTTCCGCCACGAACAAAGATCTGAGCGAATTGGTCAAGGCCAAGCAGTTCAGGCAGGATCTCTATTACCGCCTGGCGGTCCTTCCTCTCTATCTTCCTCCTTTACGCGAACGGAAAGAGGACATTGCACTATTGGTCGAACGCTTCCTCCTGCAGTCCTGCACTAAGCATAGACAGCCGCTGCGCCACGTCTCCAAAGAGGCGTTACGTGTGCTCACAGAAACATCCTGGCCCGGCAATGTCCGGCAGTTGAAGCACTATATCGAACGGGCGGTCGTCACGACGTCCGGGCCGGAGCTGGCCTGCGAAGACATGATGCCGATGAAAGTGGAGTCACCGGTATCGGATCTCCGTTCCATATCGCGTGACGCCAGGAAGCAAGCGGAACGCGCACGCATCGTCCAGGCTCTTGCCGACACACAGGGGAACCGCGTAAAGGCAGCCAAACACCTTAAGATCAGCCGCGCCAGCCTCTACAATAAGATGCGAAACTACTGCATCGAGTAACCCCCGCTTCTGACCCTTTTCTCCCCATTCCTGCAACTGTCCTGTCCAAAATGTTGGACAGCAGAAGTCATTGATTAGATGTGTCCGGACCTTACTCCGTCCATAGGGTGTCTAAGCACGTAGAAAGATGCCGCACAACGGCGATTTTAAAGTGCTGGGCGATGTCTCACGCAACTCGTGTTGTCCTCGAAGGATTTTCATCGTTCATGCGAAGACGAAGCTGAGGCACGTCTGTTGCGCTACGAAGAAAGCGCTGGTGAAGGTGTGGGGTGATTAGGACCGGCCTCCGAATGACCCACTCCTTCGAAAGAAGGACCTTCACCAGCTCTTAACAGGCCGTTCGAGCATTGTGTTCTACGAGAAATGATCGAGCGACGAATCCAACCAACCGCCGCCATGGCGGATATAGAGAAGGAGGCCGTGTATGAGGTCTCTCTAATCAACCACAGCAGAAGAGGCGACGAATAGCATCTGTCGCTGACGCTGCAAAGCGTCATTTTTGACAGGCAGCCTGATGGCCGCACCATGGCTGTTTGCGGCGAGTCCAGGGAGTCCTCACATGAGGGCCATGCGACGTCAGTGGCCATGCCGGGCTGGACGCAGCAACTCAAAGGCCAGACGGTGGTGGAGAACGCCATCGAAGGCCGCGCCGGCAATGCTGAGAAGATGGAGATGCAGCACCATCGACTCATGGACAAGCTCGAGCACCAGGCCCAGGAAGACGCCAAGGCGCAGCAGACGTCTGGCGCATTCAACAACATGTCGATGATGCACCAGTACATGGGCCAGGACGGCAGCAGCTTCCTGCTCATGACGGATGCGGGCAAGGGAGAGCCGGTCATGACCTCGGGGGGAAAGTGTCCGGCCGGCGTGCCCACGCAAGTCGTACGACGTGTCGATGATCAACATTGAAATCACGTTGAACCGTTGGCTCGATTTCTATCCGGGCTATATGTATGTGCTGACCGAAGATGTCGCCAAAGCGCGCGTCGAGGAAACCAAGAACAAGGAAGCGCGCGACAAGGAAGGCTTCGATCCGGGCGCTGTCTCGACCGGTCTGCAGGGCGACGCCATCCAGCCGCTGGTCCTCCGAGCCAATCAGGGCGACTGCGTCAAGATGACGCTCCGCAACCAGATGGAAGGAGAGGACGGCAGCCTGTTCATCCAAGCCTCCAGCATGATCATCAGTGCGACGGGCAAGCCGGCGACAACGACCAATCCCGAGTCGATCGTGGCGCCGGGCAAGACGCAGGAATTTGAATGGTACATCCATCCACACATGCAGGAAGGCGTGCGGCAGTTCCACTCCTACAGCCATGACCGCGAATTGACGGTCATGGGCCTATTCGGCGCCTTCGTGGTGGAACCGAAGGGCTCGAAGTATGTCGATGCCTTAGGAACCGGTCCGGATCGGGAAGTGAAGACCGGCTGGCAGGTCAATATCGATAACGGGATCTGGCCCGGACTTCCGCGAGTTCGTGCTCTTCTATCACGAGATCGGCGACGAAGCGTTCCGTCCGTTGAATAAAAAAGGCGACTTCCTGCCGCAGCGCGATCCGTTGACGGACGCCTATCGTCCGGGTGGCCGCGCCTTGAACTATCGGAGCGAGCCGTTCGGTATCGATCAGATGCACTTGCAGCACGAATATTTCGGTTTCGAGGACGAGTCGTTGGCGTACAGCGCCTATACCTTCGGCGATGTGCCGACGACGATTCCTCGCGGATATCTCGGCGATCCCGTCAAGTGGCGGTTGGTCCATGGTGGATCGGAAGTGTTCCACTCCCACCACCCGCACAGCGGGTCGATCCGCTGGCAACGGAGCCCGGGCACTGAGCCGAATAATCTCTGGGCAATGGGTCAGGATGGACCAGTGAAGTATCCGATCGTCCGAACCAAGTCCGATCGCGTGGATGTGGAAGTCATCGGCCCGTCTGAAGCGCTTGACCTCGAGCCGGAATGTGGCGGCGGCGGCTGTCAGCACCTGGCTGGCGAATTCCTCTTTCACTGCCACGTCGCGCACCACTATGTGGCGGGGATGTGGGGTTATGCCCGCTTCTATAACACGTTGCAAGTCGGCGCTGGCCACACGGACACGATGCCGGACTTGCGGGAATTGCCGGATCGTCAGGGCCGGATGAAGCTCGGTGTCTCGTCAGACAAGCTGATCGGGACCACCCTCGATTGGTTCGGCAAGACGTTCAAGATCGTCGACAAGGGCCAGAAGACCAACTGGAAATCCGATCCGGCGGTCGTGAACATCAAGGATTGGGTGGAAATGTGGGTTCCAGCGGCGGGCAAGCCCGGCCACGCAGATAGCGAGAAGGCCCAGATCATGGCCTACGATGCGACCGTGTGGGATTGGAAATGGAACGGCAATGTGGCGGTCGGAGAACGTGAAAGCACCGCTCAGAATCCCAAGTATCCATGGGCGGCCAAGTGGGATGACAGCACCAGACCGGCGATTCTCTTCGATCCCACCACAGGAAGAATGTCCTGGCCGCTGTTCAAGCCGCATTTCGGCAAGCGAGTGCCGTTCTCAGCGAACCACAACGGTGCGCCATGGCTGGAACCGATCCACCAGGATGCAAACGGCGAGCGGACGTCCGAGCCGGCCCAGCCGGGCGAGCAGGGCCGTTGGAGTCTCTGTCCGGATAACGCCAATCAGAAGTTTTACAACATCCACTTTGTCCGCATGCCGATCACCCTGGCCAAGCAGCAGGGCAAAGAGCCACCGATCGTCGACAAGGACGGCTTGATCTATGTGCTCCATGAAGAGGAGCGCTTGACGAGAGCCAACGACGATCTCAAGCTCCCGGCGGTCATCCGCGCCAACGTGTATGACTGCGTCGATTTGGTCCTCACCAGCGAGTGGGACGACGACGACTACACGAATTTCCAGTCGTCCAAGATCAATATCCATCCCCATTTCTTCCAGTTCGACACGGGGAATTCGGACGGTGTGATCTCCGGGTTCGAATATGAAATGTCGGTGCGCCCGTTCACGATGTGGGGCAAGGCCAAGAAACATGGGCTTGCCTGCACCGATGGTGGCCAAGATCGTGGGTGGTGCCAAGGCGGGAGCCACCTCCATCAAGATCCAAATGGCACCCGGCGCGACGCCATTCCATGTGAACACCGAATTGATGGTGGGCATGGATTGTTTGGAGAAGGGCAACGATCCCGCGGCCTCATTGCCGCGGGATAAGAGCTGTTCCGAAGTCGCCCGCATCAAGGACATCAAGGGCGATCAGGTGACGTTCTTCAAGCCGCTGAAGCAGAACCATCCGGCCGGCGATCTCGTGTCGCCGGAGTTCGTGCGCTATCGATGGTGGGTGGACGTGGATATGGGAACCGTGTTCTGGCACGACCACGCGTTCGGCGCGACGACCTGGCCGCATGGCGGGTTCGGCGTGACGATTGTGGAGCCGTTCGGATCCACCTATCATAACCCGAAGGACGGCAAGCTCGTGTACAGCGGCCCGATCGCGGACATTCATTCGAATGAGCCGATCGGCGCCGGCGTCAGCGGCAGCTTCCGTGAGCTGATGGTGTCGATCCACGACACGGTCCCGCACACCGTCAACGTCATCCAGGCCGGCAATCCTCCGGGACAGCCGGTTGAAGTGGCGCTGGAAGCGGGTAAGACGGTGTCGTTCCAGATGCCGGACAAGATCTTGAATGCACCGAATCAATATCTCAACGGCGGGACGCACACGACCGGCAGCGGATTTAACTTCCGCGCGGAACCGTTTGCGCAACGCCTGTCGAACAATCCGGATACGTCGAAGCTGTTCAGCAGCGCGATCCATGGTGATCCCGATACGCCGTTGTTACGGGCGTATACCGGTGACACGATGGTCTTCCGTCTGCTGCATCAATTGATGAACGAATCGCACGTCTGGACGATCGCCGGCCATACCTTCCTGACGGAACGGTATGCGGCGGATGCCAATCGGAAGAACTCGATTCACGTCGGGATCGCCGAGCGGTATGACCTCGTGACGAAAGCAGGCGGATTCCAGGGCATGCCGGGCGATTACATCCACTTCAACGGCCGAACCTCTCACTTCGCCGAAGGTGGATGGGGTATCGTGCGCGTGCTCGACAAGGAAACGGCGGACCTCAAGCCGCTGCCGAAGGGAACCAATCCTCTCGGGATTCCTGCGACGCCGAGTTCGGTGTGTCCGGCCGATGCCCCGGTGAAGAGCTTCAACGTGGTGGCGTTGGATCGCCCGCTGAAGCTCCATCCGAAGGCGC
Source organism: uncultured Nitrospiraceae bacterium (assembly GCA_963824855.1). GTDB lineage: Bacteria > Nitrospirota > Nitrospiria > Nitrospirales > Nitrospiraceae > Nitrospira_C. The sequence goes on along the minus strand of CAWGQP010000013.1, from coordinate 306,188 downwards.
CGGATGTGATCGAAGTCGATTTCGAACGCAAGATCGAGCTGACCGTTCCGGAAGGCAAGATCTTCGCGCTTGAAGAGGAAGCGACGACGGTGGCGGGCAACGTCATGCCGAATCCGCTGACGCTGCGCGCGAACCTCGGCGACTGCATCAAGGTCAATCTGAAAAACAAGATGAAGGCCAGCCGGGCATCGTTCTTTGCGCCCGGATTAGCCTTCGATCCAAAAGACAGTCAGGGCCTGAACGTCGGCAACAATGGCGGCGATCAGACCATCGCACCGGGCGAAAGCCGGAACTACACCTACTACGCGCATCCGGCGAACAAGGAAACGACGTCGTTGGTGTGGGACGGCGGCAACATCGTCGTCAATCCACGTAACGGGTTGTATGGCGCGATCATCGTCGGCCCGAAGGGATCGCAGTACCGTGATCCCGTCACCGGCGCAGATCTCTCGCAGAAGAATGCCTGGAGAGCCGATGTCATCGTCGATGCCAGTTTGCCGGAGAACGTCGGCAAGCGGAACTATCGCGATGTGGCGCTGTTCTTCCAGGATGAAGACAACATCATCGGAACTTCGTTCATGCCCTATGTGCAGAACGTAGCCGGTGTGACGTCGGTCAACTACCGCGCCGAACCGTACAAGTTCCGTGAGGAGCAAGGCTGCTCGCTGGGCAAGATTTTCCAGCCCTGCGTGGTGGACAAGCCTGAGGATCCGGCCACGCCGCTGATCGAGGCGCATGCCGGCGATCCGATCCGCATCCATGTGATCGGAGCGAACAGCGAGCAGAACGGGATGTTCGGGGTCGAAGGCCATGAATGGCCGATCGAACCCTACATGCCGGGCGCCGATATGATCAGCGTGGTGGAGTATGCCGGTTCCGAAGTCCTCGATGTCTTCATCCGCGGCGGTGCTGGCGGACCGTACCGTCAGACGGGAGATTTCGTGTGGTCGAACAATCGGCTGCCTTACGCGCAATCAGGGCAATGGGGCTACCTGCGCGTGTTGCCGACCAGCGATTCACGGCTCCAACCGCTGGGAGATCAGGGGATGGGAGCCAAGCGTGCAGCGACCGAGCTGCAGCCTCCGGCTATCCCGACCGCGATGAAGTAAGTGAAAGTGGAGGCGCGGGTGCTCTGTGCTCCCGCGCCTCGATCTTAATCGACCCTTGATTCCAACGCTACGCTTGTCGCCCCGACGGGGCGGCTCTATGCCAACGAGGTGATGGACCACCCCTACATTCGCTACAACGTGCCTCAGGACACGCAGAATGAAATCGATCCCATGATCCAGAAGCAAACTCATTGAAACAAAAGACTTGAGGCGTAAGGCGGGCAGGCGTGGGCGATGCCGTACCCATATAAACCAACGAAACGCTTGTCGATCCGCGGTCAACGGCTCAGCACGTATGATTCACGACCAGGGAGGCGCATGGTGGAAAAGAACGAGATACAGGGGTGGCGTAAGGTAGATCGGGTCATCAATGCGCTTCTGATCGCAGCCGCATTGCTCGGTCTCGCTCGCGTGGCCTAGAGCCTCGGGACGTTGTAGCCAGACAACAAAAGAGGAATACACCCATCGCCGAGAAACGATTCGCCGCCTGATAGAACGGCAGGATGGCATGCCATGCAGCTGGTGGTCCATATCCCCTGTCCGGCCGATACCGATCACGTGCGGGCATTGAGCTGGGCCCGGCAAGCACCCTGTTTCATCACGGAATGGGTTGACGACCGGAAAGTTGCCACGGCGGTTTTTCCTTCACTCCCTCATGGAATTGAGACAGCACTTCAGGTCGTGGGGGAATGCGTCCGGCTCACGGGAGCCTGGGCAAGCATCAACGGGAGGGCGATCTCGAGTTTGACCAGGCTTTGGCAACGGCTGGACTGTTATCGAGAGAGCCTCGGCGTGGACGATCCGCTCCGTTACTGCCTGGACAAATCTGCCTTCTTCAATACCTTGGTCGGCTGCCGGGCGCATCGGTGTCCCGTGCCGTGCCAATTTATCTGCATCCCCTGCATGAAGATGCAACAGGAGGATCCGGCGCTCTCGGCGAGCCATCGATTCAAGGTGGCGGCCGCATCGGCCGAGATCGACTGGTGTCCGCGATTACACTTGCCGGCTGGAGGAGATCCGCAATAGGTCGATGCAAAACGATCGCATGGTCCTTCGACGGTGCGATCGTTTTTGCTGCTCCGAGCTTCCGAACGGTGTTCAGCCTCCGCCGACCTCTCCCTTCGTTTCCAGCACCAAAAATTCTCCCTTCATGTGCGTATGAATGTCACACCAGAAGGGGATCTGTGATGTTTCGCTGATTCCCGTGGCGGGATCCGCACTGGCTTCCTTTTTGAAATGCAACGTCATCGTCTGGCCAGGCTCCAAGTGATACGCCTTGAATCCTTTACTCTTTTGGTCCTTGATCTCCACTCCGTCGCCTTCCTTCTTGACGACCCCAGTCTTGAGCAGCGGCGAACTGATTCCATGAGTCATCGAGCCCTGGTTCCGGACGATGATGGCCGTCAATGCGCCCGGCGTGCTATGTCCCTTGACCTTGTATCCTTGGTCCGTGATGGTAATCTCGACCTTCTCTTCCGGAACAGCCGCTTGGGCGATTGGTATGCTCGCCGTTCCAGCGGTCAATGTGATCGCCCCAACCGCCAGCGGAATGATCAAATGCTTCAACGCGTATGCCCCGACCTGCATGACAACCTCCTATGGGTTAAGGATGTTTTCCAATCGCCTAATAGTCCGGCCGCCACTAGGTCGCTTCCAAATAAACTCAAATGCAATGGGAATGCCGTATGCGGAACGTCGATCGGCAAAATGTTGGGAGACGGCTATTGTGTCGATAATTCAGCTGGCTACAGCATGGTCGATGATACGAAGAGGAAACAGGAAGACGATCTTGTTGAGGCGAATGTGGCCTGATGCCTCAAACGAGGATGGAGGCCTGTAGCGGAAATACTCTGGAACTCCGTGCGACGGCGGGGGAATGGCAATGGATTCATCCGATGCGAACCCCGTATGACGTCCCCGGGGGCCATCTCCGTTGGGCTCCTTCCTTGCAGTGCCTGAACGGGACCTCTTGCTTGTTGAAGACGAGGGGAAAGATATGGATTTCCCCATTGTCGTCCTGTGTTACAGTGCCAGCCGCATTGTGATGGTTGGCGCTCGGCGGGAATGGGATTCCACACCAGCCGGATTTACATCGCGACCGTTCATCATCGACGTATGCATACATGAAAATCCCTCGGATATACCAGGCTGTGGCGCTCGGCGCTGTGCTCCTCGGAGCGGCCGCATTTCTACTGATCCGGTTATTGAGGCCGGAGGGGCTACCGGAAGGGTTGATTCAGGCCAACGGTCGCATCGAGGGGGATCATCTCACCGTTGCCAGTAAGTTCCCCGGACGTATTCAAGCATTGCTGGTCCGTGAGGGCGACCTCGTCACAACGGGCCAAGTCATGGTTCGCATTGATGACGTGCAGACGCGCAGCAGAGTGGATCAAGCCCGACACGGCTGGGAGGCAACCGAAGCGCAAGTCCAGTCAGTGCATACGTCTCTGGCTGTGCTTAATCTGGAAGTGCCCTTGGCGATCGAGTCAGCCCAGTCCCACGTTGATGAGGCAAGGGCAACGTTGGAGAAAAGCAAGGCGGTCGAACAGGAAGCGCGTCTGGACGAGCAGCGATTACGCAGCCTGCTCCCCGAGCAGGCGGTGGCGCAACAACAGTATGAACAAGCGCTTGCGCGATGGAACGTGGCGAAGAGCGAGGTGCAGGTCGCGAGGGCGACGCTAGCGAAAACGATGAAGGAGTTGGCGCAAGCCGACCTGGGATGGAAACGGATTCATGCCAAGGAGGATGAAGTGGCTGCGCTGGAAAGCCAGCGTGATCAGCTCGAAGCGGTACTGAATGAAGCGGAGAGTGTGCTGGCCGACCTGACGATTCATGCGCCGGCCAACGGAACCATTACGACGCGAATGGTGGATCTCGGTGAAGTCGTCAATGCCGGGACGCCACTCTTTGAGATCGTGGATTTAGATCGATTGTATCTCAAGGTCTATGTGCCGGAGATTCAAATCGGGAAGATTCGGTTGGATCTTCCCGCGCGTATCCATACCGATGCCTTTCCCGAACAGCCGTTCGATGCAACGGTGCGATACATTGCCTCAAAGGCCGAGTTCACCCCGAAAGAAGTCCAAACTCCAGACGAACGCGTGAAGCTCATCTATGCCGTGAAGCTTTATGTGAAAGAGAACCCCGACCATCGCCTGACTCCTGGTCTGCCGGCCGATGCGATCATCCGATGGAAGGAGAACACCGCATGGATGAAGCCGAAGTAACGTCATTGTGTGACCGGTCACTCTGTGTCCACTAGTTCCCGCACGACGACGGAGGTTGGACGATCCATCCTATGGCAGATGATCCCACGATAGTTCACGTGACAGCGTTACAGAAGCGATACAAAAAGCACGTGGCAGTCAATGGCGTTGATCTCACGATCACGAAGGGCGAGATTTACGGCCTGATCGGTCCGGACGGCTCCGGCAAGAGCAGTGTGATGAAGGCAATCGCCGGTGTGCTGACCTATGACAGCGGTTCAGTGCAGGTGTTCGGGACATTCGTCGATTCCGAGCGCGCAGCTGAGCGAGTGAAGGAACGAATTGGTTTTCTTCCCCAGGGTCTTGGGCTCAACTTGTATCCTGACCTCTCGGTTGAGGAAAACATCGATTTCTTTGCGCGCCTCAGGTTGGTTCCTGATCAAGACTTGGCCGAACGGAAAACTCGATTACTGGCCATGACGAGACTCGACACATTTCGTAATCGAGCCATGAAGCATCTGTCCGGCGGCATGAAACAGAAGCTGGGTTTGATCTGCACGCTCATCCACGAACCGGAATTCGCCATTCTCGACGAGCCGACAACAGGGGTGGATCCTGTATCGCGCCGTGACTTCTGGTCCATCCTGGCAGAGCTCATACACACGAAGGGTATGACCGCGCTTGTCTCAACTGCCTACATGGACGAAGCCGCACGATTCCATCATTTGTCGTTTCTCTCTCACGGGAAGGTCCTAGCCGCGGGAACTCCCGCACAAGTGCGGGTGCTCGTTTCCGGAACGATCTTCACGTTCGAAGCGACTCCTCAATTGGAAGCCGTCGCTCGGCTAAGGAGCAGGTACAAGCAGGTTGAGGCGTTAGGTTCCAGGCTGCACGTGTTTACGGACGAGATTGGTCGTGCCGAAGCGATGAAGAACCTCGAGGTGAGTCTTGGCGATATTAAGCCGGAACACGTGCACGTGGACGAGCCGGAATTGGAGGATGTCTTCGTCGCCTTGTTGCTTCGGGAGGCGACTGGCCAGGAAGTTCCCTCGTTGCCGTCGTCGGCTTCGCGAGAGCTGAAGAATTCCAAGCTGGCCATTGAAGCGAAAGACCTCGTTCGTGATTTTGGACCATTTCGGGCGGTGGATCGCGTCAGTTTTCAAGTCAGGGCTGGAGAGATCTTTGGTCTGCTCGGCGCAAACGGTGCCGGGAAAACCACCGTGATCAAAATGCTGAACGGAATCATGCCACCAACCGGAGGACAGGGATGGGTGGCCGGGGCCGATATGAAAACCGCAGGAGAGACCATCAAAGAACGGATCGGCTACATGTCCCAAGCCTTTTCTCTCTATCTCGACCTGACGGTCAATGAGAACATTCGCCTCTTCGCCGGGATCTATGGACTCGATCGCGAGGCCACGAAGGAACGGCTGGCGTGGATTGTGTCGATGGCGGGTCTGAAAGGGTATGAATCGAGTCTGACGGGTCGATTGCCCATGGGCGTTCGTCAGCGGCTTGCGCTTGGCTGTGCATTGGTCCATCGACCACCTGTGCTCTTTCTCGATGAGCCGACTTCCGGGGTCGATCCTCTTGGGCGTCGGCATTTCTGGGACATTCTGTCCCGACTGGCGATGGAGGAGGGCGTGGCGATTCTGATCACCACGCACTATATGAGCGAAGCTGAACATTGCGATCATCTCGCATTGATGTACGCGGGTCGAATCGTGGCCGAAGGATCTCCTGCCGCCATGAAGGACCAGGTTGAGCATGAGGCGGGCCACCTCTTGGAGGTGACGACAGATCAACCCGGTGAAGCGCTCCAACGACTGGCACAGGCGGGATTTGTCGGAGCGGCTCTGTTCGGAACAAAGATTCATCTGCTATCGAAGGACCCCTCTCAGGAGGAGACCCGCCTGCGGGAAGCGCTCTCATCCACCGCTGTTCATGTGCAGGCCGTCGCGGTGCGTCCACTGACGCTCGAGGACGTATTTGTGCATCGCGTCATGACACTCGAGAGGCAGGAACGGCAGGCGACAAGCGGAGTGGCTGCATGAACCTTCGACGGATCGCAGCTGTGGCGTCGAAAGAATGGCGCGAGACCATTCGAGACCGGATGTTCGTGCTTCTCGCCTTCCTCCTGCCGGTCTCATGGATGATCGTTTTCGGCTATGGGCTTGTGCAGGATGTGGAGAATATCCCATTCGCCGTGCTCGATCGCGATCAGAGTGCCCTCAGCCGTGATTATCTGTATCGTTTTGTGGAGTCGCGCTATTTCAATTTTAAAGGTGAGATCCGGAGCGAGAATGAGGCCGATGCCCTGCTTCAGAGTGGCAAAATAAGAATGGTCATCATGATTCCGGAAAAATTGCAGGAACGGTTACTGCGGGGACAATCGGTGAGTGTGCAGACACTCGTTGACGGGACGTTTCCGCTCCGAACGGATATCGTCAAAGGCTATGTGATCGCCATCAATAGCGCTTTCAGCGAAGAACGACTCGCCGCCTACTTCTCCCGGCGCAGGGGGATTGCCGTCGAACAGGCCGAGGCGCTAGTGCGGCCCATCAAGCTAGAGGTGCGGTATCTCTACAATGAAGAGGTCCGCAGCACCTGGTCCATGGTGCCTGCCCTCGTGATGTTTACCTTGATGGTCTCATCACCCTTGCTGACGGCGCTGGGGATTGTGCGGGAGAAAGAAACAGGTTCCATCTACAACATTTACAGCTCAACGGTCACTCGATTCGAATTTCTTGCCGGTAAGTTACTTCCCTATGTGGCGATCTCCTCATTGAATGCCGTGGTGCTCTGGTGCATGGCCACTCTTTGGTTCCGCGTCCCATTTAAAGGCAGTCTGCCGTTCTTTCTCGCCGCCTCGGTGGTGTTTGTGTTGTGCAGCACCGGCATCGGCCTCCTCGTGTCGCTCCTCGTGCGTACTCAGATAGCGGCCTTGGTCATCACGATGGTCGCGAGCATGCTTCCCACCATTCTGTATTCCGGCCTGATCGTTCCCGTGTCTTCACTGAGTTCCGGCTCTCAGTTCCAGGCCCACCTGTTTCCGGGCATGTACTACACCAACATCGTTCGGGGAACCTTTCTGAAAGGGATCGGTCTTGAGGTGTTGTGGGTGGACGTGTTGGCACTGGCCATCTATGCCCTCATCCTGCGAACGGTGGGATACCAGCTCTTTACCAAGAGGCCGCGTTCATGAAGCCTATGGGGACACCCCGCTCCCAACGGGTCATCGTCTGGTGGCGTCGTTTGGCCGTCATGACTCGAAAGGAGATGCTTCAGTTGTCACGAGATGTTCCCATCGGGCTGCTCCTTGTGTACTCCTTTACGCTGGCGGTGTTCCTCACCGGAAACGGCATTCGATCACAACTGCACAATGCCAGCCTTCTGGTGCTGGATAGTGACCATAGTTTCTCGTCGCGTGAACTGATTCACAAGTTTCAAGCGCCATTTTTTCGCCTCGAAGGGGAGATCGCTGATCCTCAAGAAGGGCTTCGATGGCTAGACCGGGGCAAGGCAATGGTGGTCTTGGAGATCCCGCCGCGTTTTCACGAGCAACTGGCGACGGGCGAGCCTACGGCAGTGCAATTGTTAGTGGACACGACTAACGCGCCACAGGGCCTCTCTGCGGCGAGCTATGCGGCGCGCATCGTTGGACAGTTCGGCCAGGAGATCGCGTTGGCGCGGATGATGGGCGCAGACCAGTCGTCAGAGAATCTTCCGGTCATCGTGAGCGACCATCGAGTCTGGTACAATCCGGACCAGAATGACACGTGGTTCGAGTCCATCTCGCACCTCCTCCGCCAGATCACGATCTTTGCGATCCTGCTTCCTGCCGCGGCCATGGTCCGAGAGAAAGAACGGGGCACGGTAGAGCAACTGTTGGTCGCACCACTATCGCCTTTTCAGATCATGTTGCCTAAAGTGTTGGCGATGACGGTGGTGATTCTCTGCGCCACAGCGGTCGCGTTGTTTGGAGTCATGCGGCCGGTCTTTGGCGTGCCGATCAAGGGAAGCGTCGGGCTGTTCTTTGTTCTCACGGCCTTATTTGTCTTTACCACTGCCGGCATGGGTTTGGCTGCGGCCACATTGGCAAGGAATCAGGCGCAGGTGGGAATGCTGACGCTGCTCGTCGTTGCTCCAATGATGTTACTGTCAGGTCTCGTGGCACCAATGGAAGCCCTACCGGCTTGGACGCGTAATCTCATGATCTTGTCCCCGCTTCGGTATTTCATCGAAATCACGCACGGCATTCTGTTGAAGGGGGCTGGCTTGAGCGTCCTCTGGGACTCAGTGCTCGCCATGGCCTTGCTCGGTGGGGCGCTGTTCGGATTCGGCATGTGGCAATTCCGACGACAGTTTGAGTAAGGGCCTTCAAAGATCATATGTATTGCCTTGCTCTGGAACCGTCACGTCAAGTCCAGAGTGTTCCTGCCGCATGGCCGCCGCCAGCGAAAATGCCTGCCGCTCCTCTCCGTGAACGACAAAGACCCGCGCGGGAAGGGGCTTGAGGGCGCGGAGGTAGGCCAGGAGATCTTCTCGATCCCCATGCGCCGATAAGCCATTGAATCGGACGACTCTCGCCCGGCGAGGCACGGGGACGCCGAAAATCGGAACTGTATCCCATCCTTCGACAAGCTTGCGTCCCAATGTGTGCTCCGCTTGGAAGCCGACAATCGCCACGATGTTGGCTTCGTCCTCAATCGTATGGCGCAGATGATGAAGAATCCGGCCACCCTCGCACATACCCGAAGCGGCGATGATGATGCATGGGCCTCTCATGTTGTTCAGTTTCTGACTTTCTTGAACGGAGGACACGTAGTGGATGTACTTCGCGACGAAGGGATCCCCTTCGGTGGTCAGGATCCGAAGGGTTTCTTCATCGTAGCATTCGGGATGACGGCGGAAGATCTCCGTTGCCCGCAGGGCCAGCGGAGAATCAATGTACATGGGAATCGGCGGGACCTGTCCCTTCTTGACCATATCCTTCATCCACATGACAATGTCCTGTGTGCGGCCCACGGCAAAGGCCGGCACAATGATCTTACTGCGGTGCGCAACGGCATGTTCGATGAGAGCGCAGGCTTTTTGTGTGGCCTGCTCGGCCGTTTCGCTGTGCGTCCGGTCCCCATATGTGGATTCGATAATCAAGACGTCGCAGGGTGGCGGTGGTTGTGGATCGCGCAAGATGGGCATCTGTCGCCGCCCTAAATCACCCGAAAACAATATGACCTTCGTCAAGCCTGCCTGAGTGAGCCGCAGAGAGATCGCCGCTGACCCGAGAATATGCCCCGCATCATGGAAGGTCGCTTTCATGCCCCTGACGGGCGTCACGACGTCCCCATAACGGACCCCGACGAATCGCCGCACGATCGCACGTACGTCGTCGGCGGTATATAACGGCTGACGGCAGGTCCCGTCTGTCCGCCGTTCTTTGCGGTTCACGTACTGGCAATCACTTTCCTGAAGATGGGCCGAATCGGCCAGCATGACCTCGGCGAGATCTGCGGTGGCCCGAGTGGCATAGACGCTTCCTGAAAACCCGTGCTTGGCCAGCGCCGGGAGGGCGCCGGAATGGTCGATGTGCGCATGTGAAAGGAGGACTGCGTCGACTTCTCGAGCATCGAAGCCGAGATAACGATTGCGGCGCTCGGTCTCCTCTCGTCGTCCCTGAAAGAGTCCGCAATCCAAGAGCACACGGGTTCCATCAACCTCGAGCAGGTGCCTGCTCCCCGTGACCGATCGCACGGCCCCATGAAAGCAGAGTTTCATTGGAACCACCGCGGAGGTGGCGGCCGACGCCGAAACGTCTGCTGTTGACGGGCAATGATACTCCACGCTTCTTCCGCCGTGTCTGCATAGTGGAACAGCTTTCGATCTTGAGGGCTGATGAACCCGTTGTCCTCCAGCAACTGCCAGTTGATCACCCGGCTCCAGTACTCCCGCCCGACCAACACGACAGTAATACCGCGAACCTTTTTGGTCTGAAGCAGCGTCAGCGTTTCGAATAGCTCGTCACAGGTGCCGAACCCTCCCGGGAATGCCACGAGCGCTTTCGCCCGCAAGAGAAAGTGCATCTTGCGCAGGGCAAAATATCGGAATTGAAAGCAAAGAACAGGAGTGATGTAAGGATTTGGCCGCTGTTCATGAGGAAGCGCGATGTTGAGACCAATGGACTTTGCCTTGACGTCGGCTGCGCCTCGGTTGGCCGCCTCCATGATGCCCGGCCCCCCGCCGGTGACTACGACATAGTCGCGACCGTGCTTCGACTGATACTTCGTCGACACGAGTCGTCCGAAGGCCCGCGCCTCGGTGTAATATCTGGACATAGCGACGTGTCGCTTCGCCAGAGCCACCTCCCGCATCTGCCGCCGATCATGCGGCTTGCGGGCCAGGAGTTCATTGGCTTTCTTGAGACGGCGACGGCTGACGGAGGGTTCGGGAATTCGGGCGCTGCCGAACACCACAATGGTCGAGCGGACATTCTCTTGGCGTTGAATCAACTCCGCCTTGAGGTGTTCCAACTGAAGGCGAACCGACCGGAGCTCATCACCGCTGAGAAATTCAAGATCCTGGTCGGCTCGTCGGTAGGAAGCCGATTGGAGAAGCACACGCAAGCGTTGTCGCTCTCGCTCAGTTCGGCTCATGGCGGGCGCATTATAGCCGGAAGCTTTTTCTGCAACAATACAGCAAGACGATGACGCATGAGGCCTGGCTGCAACGAAGCGACAGTGTTGCACTGCGCCCCAGAGATCCGAAGAAGGACTGTGGCGTTTTACGACAACAAGAGTACCGTCGGTGACGGTTTTCACGGTTTGGTGAACATCAAGCTCAGGCACAAGACTCGCACCAATATTAGGATATAGACAACCATTCAATGGCCGGGAGGCTCTATGAATCGTTCCTCCGTATCGCGGATGTTGTTGGCGACGGATTTTTCCGAGAGTGCCTTACTGGCTCATGACTATGCAGCACACCTCGCGTCGGCGTTCGGGGCGTCCGTGGACATCCTTCATGTCACCGATCGTCGACCAGAGATGAAGGCAGCCGAACTTCTCAAACACGAAGCACAGGTTCAATCTCAACTTCGGACCGTCGAGAAGATGCTGAGGAACCACGGAGTTCCAGTCACCATTCGACGCATCGCAGGAGACCCCGGTGCGCAGATCCTCGCCACTGCACGAGAGGTCGACGCCGACGTGATCGCGATGGGTCTGCAAGGCCATACCCATGTGCCGTATGGATTAATCGGCAGTACGGTGGACAGTGTGACCAAAGTGGGAGTCTGTCCGGTGCTCACCGTTCCCTTGCCTCAGAAGGAAGCGAGTCCATGTGTCCTGGGTGCACCAGGTCCCCTGAGCATTCGACGCATTCTGGCGCCGGTCGATTTTTCGACGCCATCGTTGGATGCATTGGAGTGTGCGGTTCATTTCGCCATGGGCTTAGGAGCAGAGCTGATGTTGTTGCATGTGGTGGAGCCCGGGCACTCCGACTGGGATCTCAACCGGACGGAAGAAGATGCGCGGATTCGCACCTCTTGGGAAGCCCAGATGAAGGAATTGGTCGACGAGGCGAAGACGTTAGGAGTACTCGCAAGCTATGACATCCGTGGAGGGTTGCCCGCCGATTCGATTCTCGCAGGAGCCCTTCAGCATCGATGCGATCTCATCGTCATGGGGACACACGGCCGGCAGGGACGTGATCGGGAGAAGGTGGGAAGTGTCGCGGAAGGCGTGCTCAAACAAGCGAACTGCCCCGTGCTGACGGTGAAAAATCCAAAGTTCCTTCCGGGCGGCCGTCGCTCGATCTCCAACGCGTTGGTCCAGCAGGACAACGTGAGACGCGACTGATCGATGATCTCCATATCCAAGAGTCGCTAATCCCTTCGGAAAAGAGCATTGACAGAGTAGGCAGACGGAGCGTTGCACCTCGTCAAAGATTGCCTATGCGATGAAGTCTTCATACAAGATCGGTCTGAGTTTTGGCTTGACGTCTGGTGTCATTACCACACTGGGTCTTCTGGTAGGCCTGGATGCAGGAACTCATTCTCAACCAATCGTGCTCGGAGGCATTCTGACGATTGCAATAGCCGATTCCCTGTCGGATGCCATGGGAATTCATCTGGCCGAGGAAGCCCAGAACAACCGGCTGACGTCCCATATTTGGGAATCGACGATTGCAACTTTCGTCGCCAAACTGGGCATTGCACTGACCTTTGCCGTCCCCGTGCTCCTCGTGTCCCTGCACACGGCGATTCTGGTCAGTATACTCTGGGGGTTATCGTTGTTGACGATACTGAGTGTTCTGCTCGCTCGAGCGCAACAAATTGCTCCATGGAAAGTGATCTCAGAACATCTGTTGATTGCGCTGTGCGTTGTGGCATCGTCTTATTTTGTCGGCGATTGGGTTCACAATTGGAAAGAGTGATTTATACATTTCTCCAGCCAAGCCAATGTTCCAGCTGGCACGTCACTCGCAATTTCGAGAAGAGACGAGGTCGAATATGCGGCTCATCACAAGCGCTCTCAGCATGGCGATCATCACGACGATCGTGGCACAGGTAAGCCAAGGTGTGCAGGCCAAGGACGTTCGGCCGCCGGCGAAAGAACATGACGCTGTCACTGGAAGAGAGATCTACGTCCACACATGCATCCGTTGCCATGGGATCGACGGCAAGGGAGCATTGGGCATTCAACTTGTTCCGAAGCCAACGGATCTCACCTCACCAGCGGTACAAGATCGCACAGATCCGAGTGTATTCAAGAGTATCCATGATGGAAAGGCGAATACTGCGATGGGAGCCTGGTCATACGCGCTCTCGGATGATGAGATATGGGATGTCTTAACGTATGTGAGAACGTTACGGAGCGAATAGCAAGAGAGGGCGAATCCTTTTAGGATTGCGTGACTCTAAGTGAAGAGGCGGGGTTCTCAACTTTTATCATTTGAAGGAGGTCGATCATGAGCAGAGTGAGTGGTTCTTGGAATCTGATCGGTATGGTAAGTGTCCTGTGTTTCATAGCCAGCGCCGCACCGGCAGTCAGCGGTGAACCCACCTCTCCAGCATTGGGTTACGACATTCATGTGCAGGCGCCCCACCTCATGCCAAACGGAGAGCCCGGCGGCCCTTATCACCATTACTGCAAAGGGATTTCGGACAAGATCCTTCAGTGCCTGCTGTTCGAATCGACGGATCCCAAGGCCCCGTTAGTGGCCATCGAGTACTTCGTTGCAAAAGACTTGACTAGAAAGATGCCGCCTATCCAGTGGCACCGCTTCTTCCACGACCATGCAGTCGAGATCGCCACAGGCCGTGTCCAGGTTCTGGAACCAGCCGACAAAGCGAAGGAAATCGCGGAAGCTGCGTCGAAGACAGACGGGGTGATCTATCACCTGTGGCAAAAGGGGTTGGAGTTTCCAGACGGGTCAGTCAGCTTCCCGCAGTCACTGGGGCATGAGTTCCCCGGGCATTCCCAGCCGCCAGCAAGGCGCATGCCTTAAAGAGCTTCTGCAATGAGGGATGACTGGATCAGGACGGGCTCCGAGGATGACAGCGGGGCTTGTCCCGATCCATTGTCCCGTCACACTGAAACGACGGAGGGAACACTGGCTTGTCAGCGAGCCTTCGTGGCGCTCTGGATGGCATTGCAAGGGGCGGTGGCGGCGTCTGTTTTTGGGGCCGATGCCGAGGTGTTGAAAGCGCGGGTGCCGCCAGACCAGATCGAAGAGGCTCGAATGTGGTCAAATCCGTTTCCTTCGACCCCGGATCACATCGAGCAAGGCAAAGCGCTCTTTCACGGGAAGGCATTCTGTGTAACCTGCCATGGCAGAGACGGGAAAGGATTAGGTGACATACCAGGACTTGTCGGCAAACTTCCAAGGAACTTCACAGACAAAGTATGGCAAAAAGCAAGAACCGATGGAGAACTGTTGTGGATTCTTAAACATGGAAGTCCAGGGACGGACATGGCGTCGTTCATTCCTCTGATCCTTACTGAGGAGGAAGCCTGGCACGTGCTCTTGTACGTCCGAGCGTTTGGTCAGCAATGAGCGATGATGTGGGTGAAAGCGATATGGTTCGCGCCCTCGGTGAGCGGTCTCGTGCTGTGCGCAATCGTGGTGAATATTGTCCCAACCGGTTCGGCTCAAGCTGAATGGTCCGCAATCGTAAGCGAAAGGACGAGCTATACAACCGATGCGTTTCAGTTCTCCGCTGCGAGACGCCTCAGGCTAAGCGAGGATCCCTCCCAACCCACCGATGTGCCTCTCAATAAACCTGAGGATGTGATCTGGGAGCCGGCGGTTGAAGCCATCCATTCTTCTCCGGTCACATTCGGCAATAATGAGTTCTCGGTGAAGGCTCATGGCGCGATTTACACCAACAATCCAGCTTTCAACCACGGCATCTATCGCGTGCAGGACAGGATGTCGTTCGGCAACGGGACATCCGTTCTCCTCCGATACCGGTACACGCCGAATCTTCTTCTCGGACCGAACGTTGAACGCCAGACGGGGACAGCTTCTATCCAAGACGAACGAGTGACCTCTCATATATGGAGAATGGAGTTGGAGCAGCGCTTGAACCAGGACATCACGGCGGCGTTGATTAGTCGTTATGGTCTTCGCCTGTATAACGAGGCGTTTGCCGAACGAGATACGCGCTTTTATACCATCGGTCCGCGAGTGCGCTATCAGGCCGGTTCGGCCGTAGGCCTGACGGTCGCGTATCTCTACGAACGAGGACTCGCCGACGGTCGTAATGAGCCCCAATTTAGTGACGACGTTTCCTATAAACTCTATCTCCTGTCGTTCGAAGCCGAACTGCGGCTGGCGACCCGCACGTTGCTGGAGCTCGGCTACATATACACGCGAAAAGATTTTACCAGTGAACTGACCGGGGATACGCATGTCGGTCGCAAAGATCGGACGCACCAAGGGCGTGCCGAGCTGCAATACCAATTCACTGCTTCGTTTACCGGAAGTCTCGGGTTCCTCTACACCCAGCGCTCTTCGACGAACGTGCTTCGAGACTTCAACGATTCTATCGTGTCCATCGAAGGCCAGTACCGATTCTGATTCTGGCCTGTGGCGGGAAAGAACAGGAGGAAAGGATCGACTGTCGCGTTTGTCGCCATCATGGCACATCGCGGAAGCCAGGTGGTCTTCCAACCCTTTGCCTCAGAAGGGTTCGGACATGAGAGATGAAGAGGGCACTGGCATAAGGATCGCATAGACGTCGATAGGCATCGGCGCCATCGGCACCAGACGTGTTGAAGAATAGAGAAGGAAATCGCGTCATGAAGCTGGCCGTGAACTTTCAGGGAGGCACGAGATACGAGATCACGAGCGGCAACCATCGGGTCATTACGGATCAACCGGTGGCGGACGGTGGCCAGGACACCGGTATGAGTCCGGTGGAATTGTTCGTCGGCTCGGTAGCGAGCTGTGTTGGGTACTTCGTGGGACGATTTTGCTCAAGGCACGACATTCCGCTCGATGGCTTGAAAGTCGAGGCCGAATGGGCGCTAGCGGAAAGCCCGCATCGTGTCGGCGCCATCGACCTGGCGATTCACGTGCCTCATCGCATCACGCCTGAACTCAAGGACAAACTCTTAAGAATCGCGCATGGGTGCACCGTCCATCAATCCATCGTGGTCACTCCCAACATTTCAATCACACTGAATCCCCACCGGCACCACGAGGCGGCGAAGTGACGGTGGAACAGGATCAGCAGTTCTCTCGTCGATCTTTGTTGAAACGGTTCGTCGGTCTCGCAGCGGGGGTATTCCTCGCCCAGCGGCTCACGACCGCGACGGCCGGCGAGGACGAAAGCGGATCGCGACCAGCAGATTCGTTGATCCCACGCGTGACGAGACCATTCGATGCGGAGACACCGGTACGTGAATTCACCTCCTTCCTGACTCCGAATGATCGCTTTTTCGTGAGAAGTCATTTCGGGCTGCCGGCGCCAGAACAGATCTCCGAAGCGAATTGGCAATTGCGCGTCGACGGTCTAGTGGAGCAGCCACGTACATTCAAACTCCATGACTTGCGCCGGATGGAAGCCGTCACCATCACCGCCGTCCTCCAATGCAGCGGGAACGGCCGTGCCTTCCATCGTCCCAAGACGCCCGGCGTGCAATGGGCGCGCGGCGCAGTCGGCAACGCCCAATGGACGGGAGTGCGACTGCGCGACGTCCTCGCGCAAGCCGGAGTCAGGCCAGAAGCGCGCCACGTCCAGTTTCAGGGAGCCGATCGGCCGGTTGTCTCCTCTGTTCCGTTGTTCACAAGAAGCATCCCTTTGGAAAAGGCCCTCCACCCTGACACGATCCTCGCGTATGACATGAACGGGCGTCCCTTGCCGCTCTTACACGGCGCGCCGTTGCGGGTCGTCACGCCGGGATGGATGGCGGACTCCTGTACAAAGTGGTTGACCGAGATCACGGTGCAGGCCGAGGAGTCGAAGGGCTACTACATGCAGACCGCCTATCGCGTCCCGATCAGCCCGGCTGAGCTCGGCGGCCCCGTCATGGCGCCGGTCGAAGCGATGGTCGTCAAATCGCTCATCGCCGGTCCGTCCGAAGGGGAGACGGTGAATGCCGGCCCTGTGTCGATTCACGGCGTGGCCTGGAGCAATGGGGCCAAGATCGCCACGGTTGAAGTGTCGATCGACGAGGGAAACAATTGGGAACCGGCTCGATTGGTGGGTGAGGATCATCCCTATGCCTGGAGGCAATGGCAGTATGTCTGGACCGCAAGAAGCCCAGGGACGTTTGCGATTCTCTGCCGCGCGACAGATGTCCAAGGGGCGACGCAACCGGCTACCAGTCCTTGGAACCCGAGCGGATTCTTGTGGAATGGATGGGATCGGGTCGTCGTCACGGTGCGGGGCTAAGAGGGCATTGAGGGGGAACGACAGTGTTGCGGACCAGACAGGTCATCGGAGGCTGGATGATGCTGGCGGTCGTCGGGCTTGCGGTCATCGTCGGCGCTCAAGACGATGATGCGGCGATGGTGGCTGCCCTCGCTCCACGCGCGGAACGCTTGGTGGTCGCACGTTGTTCCGTATGTCACAGCGAAGACCTGATCACTCAACAGCGGTTGCCGCGCCCACGATGGGAGGCCACGGTTGAAAAAATGAAACAGTGGGGGGCGGAAATTTCCCAGGATGAAGCCGATCTGCTCGTGCGGTTCTTATCGGCGCGGTATCACCCCGGCGCACCGGACCGGTTGCCTCCGCTCGGCCCTGAACTTGGGCCGTCGGAACGTTGACCTCGCCCGACGGGCCGGTGATCGGCGTTGCCACGCGGGGGGCGGGCGTATTCGAACACAATTGTCAGGCCTGTCATGGAGCAGGGGCGGGAGGAGGCATGGGCCCGAAGCTAGCGAGGAATCCCATCCTCAAACATGAAGATGCGTTTTGGGAAACCGTGTTGCATGGACGCGGTCCCATGCCGGGCTTGGGGTACCGTGCTGAGCCATCAGGACATCGCCGACATTCATGCATGGCTCTTGACTAGGTAGAGCTTCGACGTAAGCCGTGACGAGCATGGAAAGGAGTTCTCGATGAATCTGAGGAAAACAGCCGTGATAGGAAGCGCACTGATCGCTCTTGTGGGATTACTGTCTTTCCCGCGCTTGTTGCTTGGAAGCGATCACGCCCGAGCGAAGGAATTAATCCAGCAAGCCTGCGTCCAATGCCATCGCCTGGAGGGGAAGGCGGAATCGCGGTTTAACTTGAGGGCGCCCGACCTCATCTGGGCCGGGAGCAAGTATCAGCGTCCCTGGCTGATTCGCTGGCTGACGGGGCAAGAGGCCGCCGCTTTATGCGAAAGGCTATCGGTGGGATCTCAGCGAGGGAGCGGTGAAACATCCGGTCGTGACGGATGCCGAGGCGAAGGCCATCGCCGACTACTTCGAGAAGCACAACAAGGATCCGCGCGTGAAAGTCGGCGCGTTCGACGTGTCGAAGGTGAGCAAGTTCGAGGTGACCTTCGGCGGCATGGCCTATAAGGCGCATGCCTGTCTCGGCTGCCATACGATCGAGGAGAACGGCAAGCTCATCGGCGGTCCGCAGAGTACCGCACTCCAGAATGCCGGACAGCGTTACAACTTGGACTGGCTGTATCGTTTTGGACAGAATCCGCAGGACTTCATCACCCATACCGGGGAATTCCTTGCTGACGCGACCGACCCGCAATTGCGCGCGGTGATCGGATTCCTTGGCGCCCAAGGCGTAAAAGACTTCAAGTACTACGAGCCGTGGACGAGTCAGGAGTTCGCCAACGCGAGCGTCGATCGTGGCAAGGGGCTGTACAAAGAATATTGCGCGCAGTGCCACGGGTTCACCGGCAACGGGGATGGCCCGGCCGCATCGGGCCTTGAGCCGAAGCCGGCGATTCATGCCAACATCCCGTTTGAGAAATTGCCGATCGACTACCTCTACAACGTCATCAATCATGGGGGCGCGGCGATGGGGAAGTCCCCGAATATGCCGTACTGGAACTTGACGATTGGTCAGCAGGGCGTGGCTGATGTGATCGCGTATTTGAAAGTGACCTTTAAGGGGGTTCCGGACGTGGCGGCCGCTCCGAGCGTGGACCGAGCGGGAGCCTGTGTGCAACCGCGCAAGACGGCAAAGGCGCCCGATGACTTTCTTGGAAAGGCGAATCCGCTCCCTGCTTCAGCTGGCACGATCAACGCCGGCAAGACGCTGTTCCTCAAGACAGCGCAGCCGGTCGCCTGTGCCATGTGCCACGGAGAGCAGGGTGACGGGAGGGGATTCATGGGGGCAGCCTTGGTGCCGCCACCGAGAAACTTTACCTGTGGAGACATGATGAAAAACATTCCGGATGGCCAATTGTTCTGGATCATCAAGAACGGGTCGCCCGGAACCGGCATGATGTCCTTCGCCGGCCTGCCGGACGAGCAAGTCTGGCAGCTGATCCATTATATCCGGAGCCTCGCAAAATGACGGGCTACCAAACCGCTGCTCGGGAGCATTGACGAACGAAAAGTGATCCAAATGGAGGCCGGAATGGCGACGTTCATTATTTCAGGCAGCCGAGGAACAGACGATCCGACCATGGCGACGCTCCCCTTCATGGCTGCGAAGACAGCCAAGGAACAAGGACACGATGTTATCTTGTGGTTGTGGAACGAAGCGGTCACGCTGGGCCACAAGGGCACAGCAGATCATGTTCATGGTGTAAATTTGACCCCGTTGAAAGACCTGCTGGCTGCCGTACAGGCGGCGGGCGTTCCGATCTGGGTCTGCGGGGCCTGTGCCGTAGCGAGACAAATCGAAGGGTCGGACCTGGTTGCCGGTGCGTCGATCAAGGGCATGCCGGATTACATCAAAGCTGTGGTCGAGCGGGAGAACAATGTTGCTGTTCTAGGAGAGTGCTAGCCCTGTGCTGGTTCATCAGCGCGAGCAGTGGTGTCGTTCTCCCGAGCTGCGGAACAACATCTCATGCAGCCGCGAGTCCCGGCCGACAAGCTCGCGAAGCCAGAGCCCTGACCAGCCCGCTTCCTGCGTCCGCCTGAGGTCCAGGCTAAGGGGAAAGCGCTCTACGAGGGCAAAGCGACGTGCATGAGCTGTCATGGTCAAAGCGGAGCAGGCGATGGACCGCTTGCCGCCTCGTTGAATCCTGCCCCAAGAAATTTCATCATCATGGGTTTTGGCGTCACCGGACGGAAGGAGAAATGCTTCTGGGTGATCAAGTATGGAATTCCCGGGACTGCCATGATTGGATTCGGCGGGGTGCTGACAGACGAAGAGATCTGGGCGATCATTCAGTACGAGCAAAGCTTCGCCGGAGACCATGGACCGGGGCGCGGAATGGGGCCCCGCCATGGGATGGGCGGGACGGGGCACGGAGGCCCTGGATGTTGTGCCGATCAAGACCCTAAACCGTGAATTGAGCCACGACTGTTGCCTTTTGCGTCAGACACTCATTTCGTCAGACCTGGAATGCCCCACGAGCCTCATTCCTTTTCCCGAACACTGCTCTAAGATCCCGTCAAACCGCAACAATCGATAAATTGCCACCGTGCGCCTCTGGCATGAACCTCGCTTTTCTTAAAGCGGACAGGAACCACTTCATCACGGAGGGACAGCCATGGACAATCAGAACGCCACATGTTCAGGACAAACGGTATTATTGGCCGTTATCGGGGGTGCCATTGCTGGTGCGATCGCCGGCATTCTTTTCGCCCCAAAGTCAGGAGAGGAAACTCGGCGAGAGTTGAAGGGGTATGCCAGGAAAACTGAGGAAGAGCTGATCGAGAAGGCCAAGGAAGCGCGGGCTGCGCTCGACGAGCTGATTGAACGGGGGAAACACTTCGTCACGGAAACGAGTGCCGATGTCGAAGCAGCGGTGAAGGCTGGCAAAGAAGCCATGAAAGAAAAAATGGAAAAGTGCTGTACCTGATGGGCTATGGGAGGGATGTCGACATGCTTCCAGGTGAAGATATTCGCAAGAAGCTCTTGGCTCAACGGCGCGACCTGTTTCGTCAGGCTGCCCAGACGGAAGAGGAACTGCTTTGGCTCGAAAGCGATATCGAAAGCGAAGCGGAGGAACGGGGGCAGGAGGAGACCATGGTTCGGCTGCTTGATCGTCTAGATGGGCGAGCGAAGGCCGAGATCGAGGCGATCGACCGGGCGCTCTTTAAGCTGGGGTCAGAACAGTACGGCCGATGTGAGCAATGCAGCAAAGCCATCCCCCAGTCCAGGCTGGAGGCACTCCCTGCGGCGGCCATGTGTATGGCTTGCGCACAGGCAGAGGAGGCTCGTGCGGCGATGAGGAAATGAGCGATGCGAGAGCAGTCCGCTTTCATGGTCGCGGGGACAAGGTGCGAAGACCGCCAGCCGCATTCTCGGGACGGCTGCCTACCTGGAAGGGTTCGTGGCGCAGGACTCGCCGATTTACGGGGCCGAACGGCGAGGCGCGCCAGTTGCGGCCTTCACGCGGGTAGATACCGGAGCCATCCGTGAACGTGGGATGATCTTTAGTCCGGCTTTGGTCGTCGTCGCCGATGCCACATTGCTCGACGATCCTTCATCTCGCGTGCTCGAGGGACCATCAGCGGGTTTTTTCAACACGATCACGATCGGCTCGATGCCTTGTTTCAATCGTTTCAGACGTTGAAACGAAAGGACGTGTCGAAAGCGAAAGAGGCTTTCAAAGGGGGCCGTGAACGGCATATCCGGTGGGAAGAGGATCTCCTGCTTCCTCTCTGGGAGGACAAGACCGGGATGTCCGACGGCGGCGCCACTTTCGTTATGCGTCGCGAACATCGTCAGATCGAAGAGCCTGCAGGCCATAGGCCGGAATGTCACCCAACAGAATATGGACAATAATCCGGCGGAGCAGGCGCTGGCCCGGTCGCCGCATCGCTCAATCTTTCTCCGCGAAGCTTTCAGCATCACGGGTTTTGGCGTCATCGTACGGCGGGTGAAATCTTTGGGTCATCAAGTTTGGATCGCCCGGTACTTGAATGATCGGCTTCGGCAGGGTGCTGACCGACGAAGAGATCTGGGCGATCATTCAGTACGAGTGGAGTTTTGCTGGCATGGGCATGGAAGAGGGATGGGAAGGGGCGGGATGGGCGCTTGTGAGAACGAGAGCTGCGGCAGATGACGAGAGACGAAACGGTGAACCGATCTTCGAACTTTGATAGACGAGGTATTGATGCCGACTGAGCTGCCGAACCTCATTGAAAAATTGAAAATGGATCACCAAGCGGTACGGAATCTTTTTGCTCGTTT
Organism: uncultured Nitrospiraceae bacterium; assembly: GCA_963824855.1. Classification (GTDB taxonomy): domain Bacteria; phylum Nitrospirota; class Nitrospiria; order Nitrospirales; family Nitrospiraceae; genus Nitrospira_C. Next base: position 284,097 of record CAWGQP010000013.1, on the reverse strand, counting down.
CCAGCAAGCGGATGTTCGCGCACGCCAGGGAATTGTCGAACAGGCGCTCATGGCATTGGAGATCCATTCCAATCTAGAAGAGGATCTCATATATCCGGCCATCCGGCAGGCCGTTGGCGACGATAATATGATCAACGAGGCATTGGAAGAACATCACGTCGTCAGCCTGCTCGGCAGAGAACTGAGGGCCATGCAAGCGAACGATGAGCGATATACGGCGAAGTTCAAGGTCTTAAGCGATATCGTTCTCCGTCATATCCAGCAAGAAGAGAGCCGCACATTTCCACTGGCACAGAAAGCACAAGTTGATTGGAAACACCTTGGAAAAGAGGCCACTGCCTTGCGTGATGAACTGATGAGAAGAATCCAAGCGCGCGGCCATGGGTCACAGATAAAGCCTCCAGTGTAGCGAATATACTCGAAGAATGAGGTTGCGAGCAACGTGGCAATGAAGTTCATGCTGTGTTGGTAGGGACATGGATCGGTTCGCCTGCCGGCTCCGGACACGCAGCGGCTGATCCTGAAGCCGAACCGAGGCTCTTCAATGGGAAGGGAGTCAGTGAATAAGAATATCTGGTACTTCCGGTGGGCATCATGAAGGTCGAGGCAGCGATTCATCCAAACAAACCGGTTGATGATCAGAATCCCATCGGAGCCATTGCAAGGGTGCATGGCCCCGTCGTCGACATCTCATGCGATCGTCTTCCTCCCTTGCACCAAGCATTGTCTTCGGCAATGGGCCATGAGACCTATATTTTTGAGGTCTATCAGCATCTCGATGAGCATAACCTGCGTGCCATCACGTTGCATCAGACGAGCGGATTGCGTCGGGGCATGCCGGTGTTCGATACGGGCGCGCCCGTGCACGTGCCTGTTGCTCCTGAGTGCCTGGGTCGAGTCTTGAACCTGTTTGGTGAGCCATTGGATGGCGGACCGGCGCTCGTGACCTCTGAGTTTCGCAACATTCTGGCCAAACCGGCACCGCTGCATGAGACGAAGCCCGCGAGTGGAATTCTTGAGACCGGCATCAAAGTGATGGATTTGCTCTTTCCATTTATCAGAGGCGGCAAGACTGGATTATTCGGAGGTGCCGGCATTGGAAAGACCGTGCTCCTCACGGAGTTCATGCACGCCATTGTGGCGTTGCATCGCGGGGTGTCCGTGTTCGCCGGGGTGGGTGAACGGATCCGGGAAGGCCATGAACTCTGGCATGAGATGCAGAAAGCCGGGGTCATGCCTCAGACCGTGATGGTCTTCGGCCAGATGGACGAATCCCCTGGAGTTCGGTTCCGGGTCGGGCTGGCCGCGGTGACCTATGCAGAATATTTCCGTGACACACTCCAGAAGGATGTGCTGTTTCTCATGGACAATGTGTTTCGCTTCGTGCAGGCCGGCAGTGAAATCTCCGGGCTGTTGGGACGGATGCCGGCGACGGTGGGATACCAGCCGACGTTGATGACGGAAGTCGCGGAGTTGCAGGAACGCATTATTTCTACCGCGAAGGGTGCGATCACATCCGTACAAGCTGTCTATGTTCCGGCTGATGATATGACGGATCCTGCCGTGAGCGGCATCCTGAATCACCTGGACACGCTTGTCATCCTGACTCGCGCTCAGGCCAGCAAGGGAATCTATCCCGCCGTGGACCCGCTGCAATCCGCGAGCAAGTTGATGGACCGCCATTTTCTGGGAGATCGGCACTATCGGATCGCCGAGGGAGTAAGAGAGCACCTTGCACGGTATCGGGAACTTGAAGATATCCTCACCATGCTCGGTATTGAAGAACTGTCCGAGATGGATCGGCGCATTGTGGTCCGCGCACGAAAGCTTCAACGCTACCTGACTCAGCCATTCCATGTCACGGCGGAGCTGACCGGCATCCAAGGTGCCTCTGTGTCTTTGGCCGACACGCTCCTCGATTGTGAGGCCTTCCTGCGTGGGGAGTACGACGATGTCCCGGAAGATCGATGCTACATGCGTGCCTCGATGAAGGGCGTGCGGGCATGAAGTCCTTCGTCCTCCATTTGCAGGATGCAACGCACTACGAGCGGATCGATCAGGTCACGAGTTTTGTGGGTCAGGACGATTCCGGTCTCTTCGGGATTCTTGCCGATCATACACGGATGATGACGGTGTTGGCCTTCGGACTCGCGCGCTACCGGACTACAGACGACCACTGGCATTTCCTGGCTGTGCCGCGCGGCTTGCTCTATTGTGTCGACAACAATCTCTACTTGAGCACCCGACGATACATCCATGACGACGAGTATGTCCGGATCAGCCAGGCTCTCGAAGAGCAATTGGTCGCAGAAGAGACCGCCCTGCGCACGATCAAGGACAGTCTGCAGAAGCTGGAAGAGGAAATGTTCAAGCGGCTCTGGCGAATGGGTCGCGGGGAGTATGCGGCGTCATGAAAAGCGAAAACCAATTGAAGGAGGAAGTGGCCAAGCAGATTCGCCGCATGAAGCAAGCGGAACGTGACCGGCCCACCCTCCTCAGACAGACCGTCTATCTGGGCACCTTAGGGTTGCTGTTTGTTGTGCCTGTCATCATCGGCGCGTATGCCGGTCGTTGGCTGGACGGTCTGTCCGCCGGGTATTCGATGCGCTGGACGCTGAGCCTGATTGTCCTCGGTGTGGGTATGGGCGTTGTGAGCGTCTATCTGAATATAAAGGAGTAGTAGATGGGATCGTCTGATCTGTTCAGAGGAACAGGGGTCCAGGTGGGACCCATATTTCTCGCAGAGCCGGTCCTCACCACGTGGGGCATCATGGTGGTGCTCATTGCGGGGTCCTGGATCGTGACCAGGCGGCTAAGCCTCGATCCGGGGCCTGTCCAAGTGGTGTTGGAAGGGCTGCTCAATGCTGCGGATGAGGCGATTCGAGCCGTGTTGCCTGTGCAAACGACGCGGCTTCTCCCATTTATCGCCACTCTGTGGTTATTCATCATAGTAGCCAACCTCTCTGGTCTGATTCCTGGTGTCTATGCTCCGACTGGCAACCTCTCTACGACTGCGGCATTGGCCGTGCTCGTGTTTCTAGCTGTCCACTGGTTCGGCATTCGTGCAGAGGGACTCCGAGCGTATCTGCGTCACTACTTGGCCCCGATGCCGCTGATGCTCCCCTTCCACCTCATGAGCGAACTCACCCGCACTCTGGCCTTGGCCATCCGGCTGTTCGGAAACATCATGAGCCTCGAAATGGCTGCGCTGTTGGTGCTGCTCGTCGCGGGCTTTCTGGTGCCCATCCCGTTGTTGATGTTGCACATCATTGAAGCGCTGATCCAGGCCTATATCTTTGGCATGCTCGCGTTGATCTATATTGCCGGCGCGATCCACTCGCAACACTCGCGACAACCTCAAGTACAGGAGTAATCATGCGTGACATCAGCTGGTTTGCCCTCGCCTCGACGGTCGTTGCCGCGTTGGCCATTGCTATTGGAACCATGATTCCTGCGATGGCGATGGGACGCGCGATCAGCCAGGCGTTGGAAGCCCTGGCACGGCAGCCTGAAGCGGAGCGCTCGATTACGCGGGCCCTCTTCATCGGCCTGGCCATGATTGAATCGTTGGCGATCTACTGTCTGGTCATCGTCCTCATCATTCTGTTCAGGAATCCGTTGCTCGAATACATGCTGAAGCCGTGATGATACGTCGTGAACGCGCTCTACCGCTGCACATGTGTGAACAGTAGAGGTTGATCCGTGGAACTGGATTGGACAACATTCATACTTGAACTCGTCAACTTTGTGGTCCTTGTCTGGATCCTCAACCGGTTTCTCTACCGACCTGTGATGAACGTCATTGATCAGCGCAAGGCGGCTATTCAAAGGACATTGGCGGAAGCAGAAACGACGCGGAGCGATGCGCAGACTCTACAGCACCAATACGAAAATCGCGTTACAGAATGGGAACAGGAGCGGGAGAAGGCGCGGGGACAGTTGCGTGACGAAATCAGGGTGGAACGCAATCGGCTGCTGGAAGACCTTCGTGCCGAACTCGATCAGGAACGAGAAAAAGCCGCGGCGGTGGAACAACGGCGGCTGAAAGATTTCGCGCAGCAGGCAGAGGTTAGCGCCATCGCGCTAGGTGGAACGTTCGTGAGTCGCCTCCTGTCACGTCTTGGGGGGCCGGAATTGGAAGGAAAGATCATCGACATGGTGACACAGGATCTTTCCCACTTGCCCGACAACCAAATGCAGATGATCCGGGGTGCCTCGGCCACGACGGGGCTCCCGATGAAAATCACGAGCGCCTATCCGCTCGACACAGCCCGGCGTGAAGTGCTCTTCCACGCATGTCGAACGATGGTGGGACGCGATGTCACCTGTGAATTCCTTGAAGACAGGAATCTCATCGCTGGCTTACAGATCAGTTTTGGATCCTGGGTGCTCCGCGCCAATGTGCAAGACGAAATGACCTTCTTTGCTGCATCGAGTCGCCATGCCTAGTCAACCAACGGTGACAGCAAATCAACTGTTAGCGGGCCAGGCCGCGTGGCTCCGCAACTATCGGTTCAGCCTGCGGGTGGACGAACGGGGGATTGTCGTGTCGGTCGGAGATGGCATCGCCTGGATCGAGGGCCTGCCCTCCGCCGCGATGGATGAGATATTGGATCTCGAAGACGGCAGTCGCGCGATGGTGTTCCAGCTAGAGACGCATGTCGTCGGCGCGATCCTGGTCGAGCAGACCAGCCAACTGACTGCCGGTACGATCGCACATTTGTCTGGCCGGCGCATGGGTGTTCCGACCGGGGATGCACTGATCGGACGGGTTATCGATCCCTTGGGGAACCCACTCGATGGATTGGACCGGCCGGAATGTTCGACCAGTGGTCCGCTGGACATCCTCTCGCCGCCGATTACGGCTCGCGATTTCGTCCATGAACCGCTGTATACGGGCAACAAGATCGTGGACACGCTGATTCCGATCGGCAAGGGCCAACGCCAATTGATCATCGGCGACAATGGGCTTGGGAAGAGCTCCTTGGCCATCGACACGGTGATCAATCAAAAAGGCCAGGGCGTACGCTGTGTCTACGTCATGATCGGACAGAAGCGGTCCAGCGTCGTCGATACGATCGAGATGCTCCGTCAGTATGGTGCCTTGGACCATACCGCTCTCGTCGTGGCGGAGGCGACGTCGTTGCCAGGTCTCAAATTCCTGGCTCCGTTCGCGGGATGCGCGGTGGCTGAAACCTGGATGTGGCAGGGCCACGATACGCTGGTGATTTACGACGATCTGACCACGCACGCGGAAGCCTATCGCGAACTCTCGCTGCTGCTCCGCCATCCTCCCGGACGAGAGGCCTATCCGGGCGACATCTTTTTCCTCCACTCGCGCCTCCTTGAACGTTCAACATGTCTCGCTCCTGGACATGGAGGCGGCAGTATGACGGCCTTGCCAATCGTGGAGACGAAAGAGGGAGAAATCGCGGCCTATATACCGACGAATCTGATTTCGATTACGGATGGCCAGATCTATCTCGATAGACGCCTCTTCGCGTCTGGCATTCTTCCCGCCATCGACGTGACGAAATCCGTGTCACGTGTCGGCGGGAAGGGACAGCATCACCGAATCAAAGAAAAAGCCGGGCGCATGAAGCTGGATTACCTCCAATTTCTTGAGTTGGAGGTTTTTACCCGATTCGGGTCGCGTCTTGAGACGTCGATGGAAGCGAAGATCGCTCGCGGCCGTGTTTTGCGGGAACTACTGAAGCAAGACCGGCTGTCCCCTCTGCCCATCGAGTTTCATCTGGCCTGGCTGACGGCGTTTAATCTCGGTCTGTTCGACAAGATTTCCCTGGAATCGATCCCTGCCTTGCTCGAGGATCTGATAGAGCGCGTGAAAGAGAGTGCTCTCACACTAGAGACCACGGAAGAGGAATGGACACAAGCCTTGATTCATTGGTGCAGGGAGCATCGATCCCAATGAGCAAGCGGCATGAGATCGAAGATCACATTCGCACCCTGGGCGAGATCAGCGAGATTATGGGCGCCATGAACAGCTTGGCGATGATGGAGATCCATAAGCTGACTCGCCTCCTTTCCGCCCAACAGCGGGTGGTTACGAGCATGGAGACGGCGGCCAAAGACTTTCTCGCTTTCTACCCTGATGCCCTGCCTCGGGACCACAGCGGGACGCCGTTGTATCTCCTCATAGGGTCGGAGCGGGGATTCTGCGGCGATTACAATGGACGGTTGCTGGCAGAGTTCGAGCGGCATCTCCGGACGGTGAACGAGAAGGACTCCATGGTTGTTGCCGTGGGGCACAAATTGTCGAGCCGTATGTCCGGCGATCCTCGTCTGGTCGCCGCCCTCGACGGCCCAACCGTTTCGGAGGAAATTCAGGGAGTATTGATCGCACTCGTGCAGCGCATTCACGAACTTCGGGGAGAGCGGCAAGACAAGCAGACACTCGTGATCACTGCGGTCTATCGCGCCGCCGGCACGGACGGTATGACCATCCAACCGCTGCGGCCGTTTGAAACCGTGCCGCGTATCGAGACGAGCGGCGCCACGCCGCCACTCCTGACACTCGCACCAAACATGTTTATTGACGAATTGGTCGATTTGTATTTATTTGCCCTGCTGCACGAGATCTTCTACTCGGCGCTGATGACGGAGAGCCGTGAGAGGCTCACACACCTGGAAGGAGCGTTGCACCGTCTTGAAAAAGAAAGTTCCGAGTTGCGACTCAAGCGAAACATCCTACGTCAGGAAGAGATCACGGAGGAGATCGAATTGATCATGTTGAGCGCAGAACAACTGAAACCACAGTGAGGTCATGGAGCGATGTCCAGGCAAAAGTTGTTGATGTCCTTGGCCCTCTCTGTCGTCTTAGGAGCCTCGAGCGACGTGGACTCCAATCATGCTCGGGCGAGCGACGCTGGCCCACAGGTCGCCGACCAGAATGGTTCGAGCGGGATGACTTCGGCACATCCCACGGGAGATGGCAAGCGAGGTGAGGAACTCTACAAGGCCAGTTGTAGCGTCTGCCATGGCCAACGCGCGGCAGGAGGGGTCGGTCCTCGATTGGCTGGTAACCCCGTGCTGTTGAACGAGCAGGCATTTTGGAAGACCGTGTACGAGGGACGACATGTCATGCCGCCACTCAAAGGGGCCCTGACGGAGCAACAGATCGCCGACATCCGGGCCTGGCTGAAGACGCTGCGTTGATCCCGATACCAGCTCCTTGTGGTTCCCCGTTTTCGTTGACCGCATTGTGAGTTTTCCCACAATCCATTTCGGTGGACGCATAGGGCGGACGCGCTCATTCATGCACGGACGCCGAGTGTGCGAGAGGTACGGCGCCATGATGCACAAGCCTGTCTGGGTACTTTGCGGTCTTATGTTAGTCCTACTCACGGTCACTGCCCTCTCAGCCTGTGCAGAGTTTGAGTCCCGGGATAAGCGGTTCTATTACCGGGCGCTCTGGAACTTCGCGCTGCGTGAAAATCTAAAAGAGCTCGATATCGAGTTCAATGGGGTCGACTTTGGGCACTCGAATCTGTACGAAAATCTCCTCCTGACCGGCGCGAAAGATGTGCCGGCGATCGAGGAGAGGGCTCGGAAGGAAACGTTGCAGTTTATTTACTCGCGCCCCTCTCTGAATCCTAATGAAGAAGCGATTGCGCCAAACTACATGAAATTGGCGTGGAAAGCCCAGAATACCTTCGATGAAGCCCATGCCCTTCATCGGTCGACGTATGACATCTATGTGTCGGATCTTTCAGACAAGGCGGGCGTACTGCGCAAGGTGCTGGCCTTTTATCAAGAGAGTGCCTACGCGATTACGGCGAAACAGCTGGATCACAAGCGGCTGGACAGCTTCCCGTATTCCAAAGCGTTTCGGCGAAAGTTTCCGCTCTTCAATGCGACGATCTGGGCCTATCACTACCTGCAAGTGGCGGTGTATGACCCGTTGGCCGCAGCCCAGAATCTGGAAGCGAAGCAGAAAGTCGTAGAACCCATCCTACGCAGGTATCACGAGTACCTGGAGCAACCACCGGTCGAATGGACATTCATGCCTCTGACCGCGGAGTTGAGCCCGAAGTTCGCCGCGGAATATCCCGAGATCGCCAACATCTTCGATAACCTCCACATGATGCATGACAACATCAGCGATATCCTCGTGACCGATCTCTTTCCCACGTGGGAAGAGAAACGGCAGGAAATCTACCGCATCACTCAGGCCTACTACTGGGCCAGTGCAGATACCACGAATCCTTTCATTGTCCGCGATGGACACCCACATCATTCTGGTTCCACACCAGCCAAAGAACCGCTGACACCGGGCGGACTTTCCGGACACTAACGAGGGGATCAGTGAGACAGAACACGGGCAGGATGACCATGCTATTGCTTCTCATGGTACCCACCGCCGTCTGGGCCCTGGACCACGATAATTTGGATCCCAACCGCCCCATCGCGATCGAAGATGCCTATGTTGTTCCCAAAGGAGAGATCGGGGTCGAGGGAGGAGTGATGTTCAATGACCACAAGCAGGGCAAAAGCCGATTTGTGTTCCAGCCCCAGCTGATCATCGGAGCATTTGACAATACCCAGCTAGAGTTGAGCAGTGATGTGCAGACGGACCCGAAGTCCGTGGTGGGGGATGATAAATCCGGCAATCTCACGGTCGGCGCGCTATATAACTTGAATACCGAGACCCTGAGCCTGCCAGCCTTCGCCGTCAGAGCTCAACTTGGGCTTCCGACCGGAGTGAATGCGAAGGGGGTCGATACTGCACTGACTGGAGTGATGACGCGCTCGTACGGACGATGGCGGACGCACCTCAATATCGGCTATACGTTTCTCGGATCTCCACAAGGAACGGAGCGGTCGGGAGCGTACCGGGTAGTGGCGGCGGTCAGTTATCCATTAGGCTATCCGACCAGCTTTCGCGATACTATCATCGCAAATGTCTTCACCCGCCAGTCTGATTTGATGGGCCAACGGAACCCCACGGGGTTCGGGATCGGCCTTCGACACCAGGTCAGTTCTCGTGTCGTGTTCGATACAGGTCTAGGAACGGAGTTCTCCGGGCCGGCTGATCGTTCAGTTTTCTTCACCACCATAGGCCTGTCAGTTGGGTTCTAAAGGCCATCTGGCGTCAAGATGCTTAGTGGCAGAAAAAGTTCTTTTTGGACCCGGCCAATGCCTACCAGCCCGAAGTCCTCATAAAATCTATTGGTAGACTAAAGATGCGGAAAAGAGGTTTTTGAACAGTCAGCCCCGACAGATTCCTAGTGGTGCTAGCCTTATGCCTTATGTTGCTCAAGGTTCGAGCCTTGGCTTGGGAGGCCTCATTCAAAGTTTTTCAAGACTGAGCAATTTTGACCAGACTTCGAACGCTGTCTTTGTTTAGCCTTACGAAACCTTAGGGGCTGCTCTGGGACTCACCATGCTCGAATTCCCTCAAGCGGCACTCGCAATCCTTTCTGTGCGATTCCGTGGTCTTTTCTGGCCCAACGGCGTCGCGGCCGAATACACGGCAAGTCGATCCACACTCCACCCATTCCTTCGTGAGACACGCCATCTCACGCGAGGTCCAAGACAGGCACAAGGCTCATGGGTGACGGTGCGAACGAGGAGCCATGACGCCTGAACACACCATAGCGGACCGTATCATTGAGGTGGTCTCCCGGTCTCCTGACTGCTTACTGGAAGACCTGACCCTGGCGTGTCCAAGCCTGACCTGGAAGCAGGTATTCATCGAAGTAGACCGTCTGAGCCGAGACGGGAGGCTGCTTCTGGAACAGAAAAGCCGGGGATTTACCGCATTCATCTTCCGGCACACGTCTGAAACACTCTCATTTTGAATCTATGTCTTAACCACTACAAACAGGAGAAACTGTCAATGTCATCGAACAAGGCCGGTCGTTCGAGCCATGGGATGAAGTCACAAGCAGACTGTGCTCATGCGAGGGTGGTGGACGACGAACTCTCAGAGGACAGAGAAAAAACAGGAAACCTCATCTGCAAGGAATGCGGGGCCATTTTCCTTGAACACAATGAAGGTACCAAAACTAGGCTTTAGCTTCTTAGAAACTCGAAGTTTTAGGTCGCAGGCGTACGGTAGTTTCCATTTTCTTAGATCGTAAGCCCACCGACCACCCGGAAAATCGAGGTGTCCCATGAGGGTCTGAACGGACGGGGGGACTTCGGCGCTCGGTACCGATTCTTTGCCCACTCCACAAGGATGCGGAGCTCGGTGGAATCATCTTTTGTGGACTAAGGGCGGGGCTGGAACTGAAGACCAGCAAATCAGAAACGAGGAACAGAACGTTCAAAGCTCAATGTTGACAAGCGCAAGCGGTGAAGCCACTGACATCACCGAGCGTTAAAAACACATGACTGACTCCATTCCTAAACCGCCGGTCGTGACGCACTCAACCCAACACGGATTCTGGCATCCACAATTCTACATCCCTGTCCTGGCGGCAGAGCAAAGATCGGATTGAGGTCGAGTTCGCTGATTTCGGGAATGTCTTCGACGAGGCGAGAGAGACGCAACAGCACCTCTTCGATCGCGTCCACATCCGCAGCAGGATGGCCTCGGTAGCCTTGCAACAATCGGTAGCCCTTAATCTCGCGCACCATCTGAGCTGCATCGCGGTCAGTGAGCGGGGTAATCCGAAACCGCACGTCGCCAAGAATCTCCACGTGAATGCCGCCAAGGCCGAACGCGATCAAGGGGCCGAAGAGTGGATCGTGCGTCACGCCGATCATGACTTCGACGCCGCTGGTCAGCATCGGTTGCACCAGCACGCCTTCCATCGCATCCAGTTTGTTTTCCTGCGCGAGCCTGGCTCGAATCGCCTCGAACGCATTCCGAACGGCTTGCTCATCGCCAGGTTCAGATGTACGCCGCCCATCTCGGTCTTGTGCAGGATCTGGTGTGACGCAAGCTTGACGGCGACAGGAAATCCCACCTCACGGGCCAGCGCCACCGCCTCGTCCGCAGTTCTCGCAACTCCGCCCTGCGCCACCGGGAGTTTCGCGGATGCGAGGAGGGCTCTGGTGTCTTCGACGGTCAGCCAACCGGACCCCTCGTGAGACAAGACCTTGGCACAGATAGCTCGCGCAGTCGCGATGTCCATGTCGTCGAAATCCGGAATCATGCCGAGCGGCTGTGCGCGCCATTCTTGATACCGGCAGGCTTTGCTGAGCACGACCGCCGGATGTTCGGGTAATGGAAATGTGGGGATCGTTTCGCCTTCTGCTTGAAAGGTCCGTTCGAGATCGCCTTCCGCCATCCAACAGATGTAGATCGGGATGTCGATGCCACCGGCTTGCCTGGCAGTGGAGATCCCGCGCAAGATCCCCTTTGCAATGCCGGCTGCGTCGCCGACGGTCACGGAGATGTAGAGGACAATCAGCGCATCGACTTCCTTGGAGGCAAGGAGGGTGGTCATCGCTTGTGCATAGTGGTCCGGAGTGGCGGATGCGATCAGGTCGATGGGGTTCTTCAACGAGGCAGCGGGAGGTAAGAATGCCGACAGGGTTGCGGTGGTGGCCTTGGACAACTCGGGAACAGACAACCCGCCGGCTTCGCAGGCGTCGGTGCAGAGGATGGCGGGGCCGCCGGCATTGGTGATGATGCCGACGCGCTTCCCTCTCGGCAAAGGTTGATCGGCAAGCCCTCGGGCCAGGGCGAAGAGCTCATCCAAAGTTTCTGCGCGGATCACACCGGACTGCTGAAAGAGTGTGTCCACGGCCACCTCGCTCGACGCGAGTGCTGCGGTGTGTGAGCTGGCCGCGCGACGTCCGGCAAGGCCCCGGCCGGATTTGATCGCCACGATCGGTTTGCGACGAGCGACGCGCCGCGCAATTCTCGCAAAGCGCCGAGGATTCCCGAAGGACTCCAAGTAGAGGAGCATGATGTCGGTGGAAGGGTCGTCTTCCCAATATTGCAGGAGATCGTTCGTGGAGACGTCGGCTTTATTTCCCACGCTCACGAATGAGGAGACGCCTAACTGTAATCGGTCGGCCGCGGCGAGGATCGCAAGCCCCAGCGCGCCGCTCTGCGTGGACATGGCCATGCGGCCGGAGGGAGGAAAGGCCGATGTGAACGTGGCGTTGAGACGGACGGCCGGATCGGTATTCAGCAGCCCAAAGCAGTTCGGTCCAATCATGCGCATGCCCTGTTGACGGACCGTCTCCAGGAGACGGTCCTGGGCTTGCTTGCCTTCAGGACCGGTTTCAGCAAAGCCAGAGGAGATCACGATCACGGACCTGATGCCTTTACCGGCACAATCGTTGATGACCGGCAGCACCGCGTCGCGCGGCACGACAATCACCGCCAGATCGACGGCGTCGGGGATCGCGGCAACCGACGGGTAGGTGGTCAAGCCAGCAATGGTTGCTGCTTTGGGATTCACGGGATGGATGGCGCCGCGAAACCGGTTCACGGCGAGGGCTTCGACGATCCGGTAGCCGATGCGCTTAGGATCGCGGGACGCTCCGATCACGGCCACGGAACGAGGATAGAAGAACGGTCGGAGCGAGGCGGTCGTGGCGATACGCTCGCGCAACTCCAAGCGCGTCGTCGTGCTCTCGGTCGGGTGCAGCGAGAGCTCGACCTGCATGTCGCCGCCTTCATAGCTTTCATGGACGGGGTATCCGGATTCCCTGAACACTTCACGCATGGCCAGATTGTCAGCATGTGTCACCGCCCACAGTCTGGTGAAGCCTCGGTGTATGGCCAGCATCGCCAACCGTTCGAGCAGGATCGTCCCCAGGCCTTTCCCGTGAAAGTCGTCGTCGACTGCCATGGCGACCTCGGCCTGATCGGCGGTCCGCGCCCAATAGGAACCAGCGGCGATGATGCGTGCTTGTCCAGCGATGGTCCTCATGACGATGATGGTGAGTTGTTGGGATTGGTTCGAGGAATCACAGAGCGACGCGATCGTGTCGGCGGCGGGCGCGGTTTCAGAAAAGAACCGATGACGTCTGGATGCCGGTGACAACCGATCGATGAACCGTTGCATCATCGCCTGGTCCTCCGCACGGGTGGGGCGGAAGGATGCGGTTGTGCCATCGCGCAGGATGACCTGGCCCGATTCCGGAGTCTCGGATGAAAGAGGCGGTTGGTAAGATGGACGCATCTGCTTCATGAGCGGTCGCACTTAATGGAAGGGATGGCGCATCTTATTCGTTTTGTGCTTGCCGTGTCTCCCACTTCCATCCCGAGCGTCCGTAGCAGACAATGCTCGGCTTCCCATTGAGGGACGTTCTACTTCGCACGATCAAAGTGAAAAGAACAGGACGAGGTGGCGAAGGACTCCTCACTAACTTTCAGCTGACTCGACACGATTCCTAACTCACCTCGTCGAACGGGGCCATGCTTCTGATATACGACAGCACGTCCAGCATCTGCTCATCGGAAAGCTTGCCCCGGAAGCTGTGCATCGGGGTAAACAGCGCGCCGTTCGTGATCGTGACGAGCAATTCCCAGTCGGTTTTGGCTCGAGACTCCTGCGACAGAAGATTTGTAGGGCGAACGATCAGATCGCGGCTATCGGGACCGTTTCCGTCCAGCTGCTTTCCGTGACAACGAAGACAATGTTGTTGATAGATGGATTGCCCGGCTTGTGGATTCCCGCGCACAGTCTGCGCGTGTACCCAGGACGAAGCAAGGACGATCACCAGAAGAGCGCCTGTCACAAGCCTGTTCATAAGGTGTCCCTTTCATCGAATGACAAGAACGGGGCCAGCGACGCGGTGGACGATCGCATGCGATACGCTACCCAACAACAATCGTTCGAGTCTGTGACGCCCGTGAGAGGCACCCACGACAAGATCCGCGTCTCGTGCCAGTTCCGCTACCACCGCAGCCACTTCACCAGTGAGTACGCGTGTGCTCGTCGTGTAATGGAGAGACGACAGCGCGGTGCTGACGGTCTTCACGACCTCTTCGGCATGCGTCGCCGCGACAGCCGGCCAGGACCCCAATCCTGCAAGGCTGTACGGATCCGCCGGATGCACCGGCACCACGACGCTGACGATACAGAGCTCGACAGGATGAGCGAACGGATGTCGCAACAGCCACTGCGTGATCCGGTCTCCATCGTCCTTCCCCTCCACAGCCACCAGGACTTTATGAAGCCGGCGATCGCCGCCTTTCACCACGAGGGTAGGACGGGTGGCATGCATCAGTACACGATGGGAAACACTTCCGAGGACGATCTCGGCCAGGCGGCCGCGCCCGCGCGCTCCGATCGCAATAAGATCGGCTTGGATGGCTTTTGCGGTATCGAGAATGATTTGGCCCGGGTTGCCGACTTCATTGACCTTTGTCACTTCACAGCCGGAAGGAAGCATGCTGGCGGCATGGTCAAGAACCTGGCGTCCTGCTTCCGTCAATGCGCGCCGCAATTCGTCATATCCCTGGAAGTTGGCCACTTGGGCAAGGGACGGATACTCAAGAAGGCCCATGCTCACCCCGTGAACAAGAGCGACGCTGGTTGGGCGATATACATGCAAGACCTGTTGCACGGTAGCGAAAGATTCCTCGGACCAGTCGATTCCGATAACGATCTTCACGGCTTGGACCTCAGATGCGTGCGGTCGCGTCGGGCCGGGCGGATGATTAATGGCGTCTTTCTTGGTGACATGACGGGTCCGTTTCTTGTCGTTCAGACGCGGGTGGCAGGCGCCTTTTTGCGTCCTTCGCGAAGGAATGTCTCGGCCGAATGCAAGTATTCCAGAACCTTCTCATCGTCTAGCTGCGCAAACTCGACATAGTGACTACCGACTGACCAAAATGGTTCAGGCGTGGAAAGCACGATCAATTCGTCGACGACGGCATTGACTTTGTCGATCGTCTCGGGTGGCCCTACCGGAATGGCCGCCACGAGACGCTTCGGTGCTTGCAAGCGAATAGCTTCAACGGACGCCAAGAAGGTGGCTCCCGTCGCGATTCCGTCGTCCACAACGATCACGAGGCGGTCGTGTATTGGTAAGGGATGCCGCCCTTGCCGATACAACGCCTGACGCCGAGCGATTTCCTGACGCTCCCTCTTGACGATATCCGCAACAAGAGGAGATGACGAGCCAAATTCTACTGTGAAATCTGGATTCAGATACACGTTTCCTGTTTCGCTGACCGCGCCCAGCGCATACTCAGGATCGAACGGTGCTCCGAGCTTTCTAGTGATGAACACATCCAATGGCAGATGGAGAGTAATGCTCAGCTCGTATCCTACCGGGACACCGCCACGCGGTAACGCAAGAATCAACCCGTCGGGCGCATCCTGGTATTTGTGAAGCCTCGCGGCCAATCGGCGTCCCGCTTCCTCCCGGTTCTGAAAGATCACCGAAGCTCCTTTTTAGTGGTCCTGTGAATGGTCCTCGGCCATGCATCAAATGTCATGGCCAGTTTGGATGCATGGCGTCTCTTCGCAAAGGAGGCGTCACGCGACCTTGACCTCTATTGCCTTCGGTTTCGCCTTTTCCGACTTGGGTAAATGCACTTTGAGGACGCCATCCTTGTATTCGGCGCTGACCTTCGATCCATCGGCATCCTCCGGCAGCGTAAAACGTCGGGTAAAGCTGCCATACGCCCGTTCGACGCGGTGAAACTTCTTTCCTTTCTCTTCCTTTTCGTATTTCCGTTCCCCCGTGATCGCAAGTACGTCGTCATGGACGTTGATCTTGATATCTTCCTTCTTTATTTCGGGAAGTTCGGCCTTCACGACGTACTCTTTCTCGTCTTCGGTGATATCGACGAGCGGCGACCATTGGGCAACCGAGATGGCCTCTTTGTTATCCGTGACTCCTCCGGTCGGGGACGGACCGAACACGCTTGTCAGCCGTTTTTCCATCTCCTCCAATTCCTTCCACGGATTCCAACGTGCCAACGGTTCCCATCTTGTCAATGCAGACATGGCGAATCCCTCCTTCTGATATGTGAGTGAGTCAGACGTGCAACGCGGAGCCGGGAGCGACGCGGTAACGACCCGGCCGCTCTTGTTTCAGCACAACCTGTCCTAATCGGCTCATCCGATCCAATTCAAGAAAGACCTGGTTCCACGTGAGGTCGGAGCATGCAAGCAGGATGTCTTCCAGGTCGGAATTCGGTGATTGGCGGATGGCCTCATAGATTTGATGGACGATATCGTGCTGATTCATGGGCGCGCTCCTTAGATCTATGTGCGGTGCTATTTGAGTACTGTGCATCAGTGATGCCATGGTAATAGAAGCCGGCAAATGACGTCGCCAGTCGATATTCAATCGGTTGGCCGGGGGGCCGGTATGAAATGACGCTCCCAGCTGTCGCCTTTGAGGGCACACTCCTAGCCGTACTGTGGAGACTTTCAACATTGGCCTAAATAACTTACTGGATCGCGCTTCTCTTTGAATCCGACTCCTCACCGCTTACTCCTCTCGTGCGGGATCGAACAGGTGACCGCGCGCCCGCAAGCAGGTAGGAAAGAGTGGCTCTGCGGTAAAAAGATCTTGCGAAGGGAACAACAGGCCGTTTGTGCAAAGAATCTAGAAGAGAGGGTGTGGGGCCACTCCGAATGGGATCACCGGTTGAGATTCACCTCCAAGGTTTCCCACAATGCGCCAGCGGCCATTGTCCTTTTTCAGGTAATGGACCTCTTCATACCAACTGTCCACTGGAGTGCGTAACATCGTATCTTTCGATGTTCCCCATAAGACGCCTGTACAGGTTACTTCCACACCGCCCGGTCCTGCGGGCCGAATGACGGAAAACGAATGGAAACTTTCCAGTTCCTTGTAATGCTTAAAGAGCTGATCCCAGATCTTTCTGATATCGGCCTTGGTCAGATTGTGGTAGAGATAATTGTCTGAATACAGGGCCATGACTCCTTCAATATCTCGTGCCTGCATGGCTTTCTCGGCCTCCTCGAATATACTCAGCACTTCCTTCAAGACCGACGGCCCCACCTCCTGAATCGCTCCCCCCACGAGCTGTGTCTTACCAAAAGCAGAATGCGGCATCGAAGTCGGAATCCCCAGGCCTACTAGGCAAGCAAAGGTAACCAACAGACATCGGTTCTGCATGGTAGTCCTCCAGAGTCGGCCAACATGACGCGGAGCTTCGCTTCTGCAAGGATAAGGCCATAGCCTTCCGCCATGACCTCTCAAGGGCATTCGTTCGCCAACCTGCCCATCTGGGGAAAACGGCAAGGGCACGTCATGTAGCAAAAATCATCAGCGATGGTGCCAAAGGTGGAAAATCGCGCCATGACGGCACGAGAGAAGGAGGTCGCTGGATGGCACAGATGGAGAGGGAAATGCAGACAATCAAGAGCGGAGGCGGCGGTTTAGAGAGCTGGGCTCGAATGGTGGGGTCTTGGAGGGGTTTTAGGCTTCCCGCTCGTCGGCGGGCCTGCTCACCGCCCCTGCACTCGACCTCGATATCCGGAGTGTTCCTCTCACCGAGGCCTCCGCTCAATTCATAGCTAACGCTGATTGACGATAAGTCAACTGGCAAACCGGTTAATCGACTTGGGCCGCCGAATCGAGCAGAGTGAATGATTGCTTAGCTCTGCCAGTTCGCCCGGAGCAGGTCTTCATGTTCCTCATAGCGACAGGTGAATGTGCCGTGATGAGCGTGATGCAGCGCCTCACCGATGCGCCGCGCAAGATGGGGATCGGTGGTGGTGATGATCACCCCTTCGGGTGGTTCGGTTTGGTCCTCGATCTTGATAATTCGAGCGAGGGGATGTTCGGCTTTGACCCGGCCCTCTTCATTGCGCGCCAGCCCCAGAATTTCGTCCCGATGATTGGCGACAAACTCACCCGTCAGTAGCAATACTCCACTCGGCGAGTCGTCTCGTATCCGTTCACAGGCCGGGCACATGAGCTCGTGACTCTTCGCCGGAACAGGTCCCCATGTCCACCGGCCTTTATGGTAGACCGCTTTGCATTCACGACACACCGACGGCTCCCGTGGTTTGCCCTTCGTCTTGTACGGGTCATGCTTTCGCGGCTGAACCGATCGATCTTTTGTGTCTCGAGGAAGATGTGGCATGGACATGACAGACTCCTTCACTTGAGATGTCTAATCATCCCATCAAGAAGTGGCACAGGGGCACCTCAGAATAGCTCGGGTCCGGCGAATCCTCTTCTTCGTTAGTCTTCTTATGCACCGCATGAATAGGCTCGGCGCGGCCTCAACGTACCACCAGAATAGAACAGGCAACCCTATGGACAACCGAGTGAGAGACACTCCCCAATAGAAAACGCTCCACCCCTTTGCGGCTGTGTGACCCGACGACTACCAGATCCATCGCCTTCGCCTGCTCGGCAATCTTCGAGGACGGCACACCCGTGACGACCTGAGTGCTGACTTTATAATGGGCATTCATGAGTGCCGCTCCCGTGTCTTTGACAAGGTCTTCCGCGTACCGCATCGCAGAATCGATCCAGGCTTGGAATTGGACCATATTCGCAGGATCCACCATCTCAAAGGACGGAACGACCGAGAGCACGGTCAATGCCACCGGATTCTTGAAGGGGTTTGCCAGTAGCCACTTTTTGATCAGGCCTGCGTCCTCATATCCTTCGATGGCGACGAGTACCTGTTGAATGGGTCTGTCATTTCCTTTCACGATCAAGGTCGGACAGGAGGCGTGCGTCAGCACGCGATGGGAGACACTGCCAAGCACAATTTCGGTGACTCGATTTCGCCCTCGCGCACCGACGGCCACGAGATCGGCGTTCATCTTCCTCGCTGTATCCAGAATAATCTCGGCGGGAGAGCCGATCTCATTGACTTTGTTTATGACCCCGGTATGGCTGACTATGCTGGCTGTTCGATCTAATACCTGCTGACCTGCATCGGTCACCGCATATAGATATTGCTCATATCCGGGCAGATTGGCTGCCTGAACCATACCGGGATACTTAAAGATACCCAGATCGTTGCCATGGACCAGATCTATTTCCTCCGGACGATATAGCTGCAACACCTGTCGCACCGTACATGAAGGATTCGTCCGACCAGTCGACACCAATCACGATTCTCATGCGTGGCTCTCTGTCTTTTTGATTTTGTCTCATGCAACCTTGACTTCGATCGCTTTTGGTTTCGCCTTATCTGATTTCGGCAAATGCACCTTCAGGACGCCGTCCTTGTATTCGGCATTGACCTTCGAGCCATCGGCATCTTCGGGGAGCGTGAAGTTCCGCATGAAACTACCGTAGGCCCGCTCGACCCGATGATACTTCTTGCCCTTTTCTTCTTTTTCATAGTTCCGCTCGCCACTGATCGAGAGGACGTCGTCATGGACATTGATCTTGATAGCCTCTTTCTTCATCTCTGGAATTTCGGCTTTGACGATATATTCCTTTTCGTCTTCAGTAATATCGACCAGCGGCGACCATTCAGCGACCGAAATGGCCTCTTTCTTTTCACCGCTAGTCCGCATTGGAGCGCGCCCGAAAATTGTCGAGAGGCGTTTCTCCATATCTTCGAGTTCTTTCCATGGACTCCAGCGCGACATCGACTCCCATCTTGTTAGCTCTGACATGATATCTTCCTCCTCGTTGTTATGGGCTGGCAGGCCGATCTGCTGCCAGCCCATGGAACTGCATTGACAATGCCACAAGCAAAGATAGCGAAAAGAAGATGGCCGATTTCGGGTTTTCAACGGGTTTGGAAGCGTGAATCGTTTTCGACCAAACCTGTCTGAAGATGAAGCTGTTGCGTAATAGGGCACAGGTTGATCGAGTACTGTGGAGGCATTCAACATAAAGTCGGGACGAACTTCATGATGGAGCAGCCTCAAGTGGAAAATCCAATCAACTCCTTCATTCCTTGAATCCAAGATATACTTGGCATCCCATTTGCTCATTTCACAGAGGAGGTGATCGCAAACGACTGACAGGCATAACCGGCAAGAGGAAGGACATTATGCTGCCTTTACAAGGATTTCGGGCAAAGCTTCTGGCACAACGACGGGACTTGTTTCGTCAGGCCGCGCAGACCGAAGAATTGGATTTACTCTGGCTTGAGACGGACTCGGAACCTGAATCTGAAGAGCAGGGGCGGACGGAAACAATGATTCGGTTGCTCGATCGCTTGGATGAACGTATGAAGCGGGAAATTGAAGCCATCGACCATGCTCTCATGAGCATTGAGGCCGGTTCGTATGGACGTTGTGAACGCTGTGGCAAAGACATTCCGGATGCTCGACTGCAGGCCGTGCCCTGGACGGCAACCTGCCTGGCCTGCACCGAGGCAGATGAGGCGTTGAAGAGATAGGTCGTGGCCAAAACCGACGCATCATCAATCACTTCACTATGTGAATGAGAGCATGGCATTCCCATTGTTCCACCATTCGCTGGTTGCTCTTCTGCCAGTCGGGAGCGTTGACAACCATTGGGGACGGGCCCAGAATTTTTGTTGCCGGCAATTTGGCTGAGAGAACATATGGCCGACAAATTGGAAGAGAGGCACGAACGCTCACAGCTCAGCGCTCGCTGAGTCAATTGAGTGTCCTGTCCGCGGAAATCATTGAAAGGACGAGTAGAGCGCTTTCGGAGTTTCCCCTTCAAGAAGTCGATTCGAGATGCAGCCGCGACAACCTGCTCGCCTACCTCGTCTTGCGCGATCACGATTTGCACGACTTGCAGCTGGAATTAGCCGAAATCGGCCTTTCCTCTTTGGGACGTCTGGAAAGCAATGTCTTAACCAGTCTACAACATGTGATGGAACACATCGGCGGGACGTTTCCGCAAACGTCCCTCGCCCTTCCCGATTCGACGAAGGCGCACTCTCTGTTGGCCCAGCGAAGCCGGGCCCTGCTTGGTCGCCCGCGTGCCGGGCGAAGTACACGGATCATGGTGACGTTGGATGCGGGTGTCATTCGGCAGAATGATCTGTTAGAGCAACTGTTGCTGGCAGGGATGGATATCGCCCGTATCAATTGTGCGCATGACTCGTCGGCTGACTGGGCACAAATCATTGATGCGATCCGACAAGCCGAACATCGGCTCACTCAGAGGGGGCAAGGGGTGGGGCGTCGGTGCCGGATTCTGATGGACTTGGCCGGTCCCAAGGTGCGCACCGGTCCGCTCGAGGTCGAGAACCGCCCACTTAAGTTGTCGGTTCCGAAGGACTCTGAAGGACATCCTTCCCGTCTTCTCGAGGGATATCTTGACGGCGATGCCGGCCAAAGCGAATGGGTGCGAATCCCGGGTCTTCTACCGTATTTCGTCCTCGCCTTCCCGGGGCAAAGGAATCTAGCGGAGTTGCGGGTCGGCGAGACATTGCGCTTTGAAGACGTCCGGCAGCGCGCGCGTACGCTGTATGTGTTGGAGCGCCTCAGCCCGTCACGGGTCCGTGTGGGACTGGATGGGACGGCGTATCTGCACGAAGGGGCAACGATCCGCGGCGAGGATGGCGTAGAACTGTCGGTAGGACGATTGATGCCACAGCCGGTCGATTTACGTGTCCAGGCTGGAGATTGCCTTCGACTGTACCGCGATGCAGACCGACCGGGGCATCTCCAAAGACAAGGCGACCCGGCAAGCATCAGCTGTACGCTTCCGGAAGCTCTGCGCGCAGTTGAAGTAGGCCATCGAATCTTCATCGATGACGGGAAAATCTCATCGACCGTCGTATCGGTTCATGAGGAATATTTGGAATTGGAGGTCACGGCCCCCCGCGGCATCCCAACCCGCATCCGGCCCGATAAGGGTTTGAATCTCCCCGATTCGACCATCGATCTTCCAGCACTGACGGTTCGGGACAAGGAGGATCTGCCCTTCGTCGTCAAGCATGCAAATGCAGTGGGCTTGTCGTTCGTGCATCGTCCCCAAGACTTGTTCGACCTGCGGGACGCGGTGAAGGAGCTAGGCAAACCCGATTTGGGCATCGTGTTGAAAATCGAAACACGTGAGGCCGTTCACCGTCTGGCGCAGTTGCTGCTGGCTGGATTGGACCTTCCCCCGTGCGGCGTGATGATTGCGCGAGGCGATCTCGCGGTAGAAGTCGGCTTTGAACGGCTGGCGATTGTGCAGGAAGACATTCTCTGTCTCTGCGAAGCCGCCCATGTGCCGGTCATTTGGGCCACTCAAGTCTTGGAGACGCTGGCAAAGAAAGGATTGCCCGCCCGCGCAGAAATCACTGACGCAGCCATGGGCCAGCGAGCTGAATGCGTGATGCTCAACAAGGGAGAACATGTGCTTGAGGCAGTGAGCACTTTAGCTGAGTTACTGCGGACAGCTGAGCGCCACCATCTTAAGAAACGGCAGGTATTTCGAGAAATCACCGAGCAGCGCGGGGTCTTTGGCGAGATCTCAAAAACGGATACCACGCAAACAAGAAAGCAGTGCGCGAGTCAATCCTAGATCAGAATTCCCTCACTTGCGTGCCTCAATGTCTGGAGACTCTTCAAATGGCAACGGACATAGGACCTCTTGCTATGAAAGTACGATCTTACAGAGGATCCAAGAGGAGAGGTTGTGATGCGGAGAGGACTGGAGGAGAGGAGTGGGAGCAGCTTTTTGTTCGAGATCATGAAATCTTAATCGTTTGTGCCACCCTTGAGAAGGTTATCAAGAATTGCGAAACATTCCGAGCACCGCATCTTGCCTGTCCGTGCCCCGTCTTGATCGTAGACATCGTCGATCATCCGGCTATGTGTACAAGCCTCAGATTCCTTTGCCGTTTTCAGTCCTGCAGAGACTAGAGAGACAACATGGTCCATGGCGACCTTCCTTTCGGAGGACGGCTAGTTCGATCGTCGGAAGGAAAAGTCTACTCCCGGGTCAGCGGTCGAGTCTACATGAAAAGAGGTGGTTCAAGATATCGCGCCCTTCAAAAAATGTCGTCAGTACTGAGCTGACATTCTCCTCCCACGACGCAGGATTCACACGACCGCAGGAATTGATTTAACCTGACCTGGCATGAGTCTTGATTGAGGACAGGAGCAGCATGAATCGGCTGGAGGTTATCCTGGATGTCCCATGTGAGGAAATGGAAAAGATATGGGAGAACCGGAGCCCCCGTTAGTGGAGGGCGATCAAATCGAGAGTCATATGTCTCTCAGCGATTATGAGCTTCTCTACTTAGGATGTGAGGCATTTATAGTGGGCGTGAATCGTTTGTTCATGGATCGATAGAAATCGTAACGCACAAGAAGACTGGAAAGCCGTTGAGTCCCTCCGATGCCCGGGTCCAATGGGCTTTTGATACGAGATCAATGCCGAAGCGCATCGTCATCATTCAGGGACATCCGGATACACACACACGCCATTATGGCCATGCGTTGGCGGACGAGTACGCCAAGGGCGCAGAAGATTCAGGCTACGAAGTGCGGCGCGTCGAGGTCGCGCAGTTGGACTTTCCGTTCCTCCGGAGGAAGGAAGACTTCGAGAAGACCGAGCTGCCAGTGGCGCTGGCACCGGCCGTGGAAGCTATAAAGTGGGCAAACCACCTCGTAATCCTGTACCCGCTGTGGCTCGGCTCGATGCCTGCCTTGCTAAAGGCGTTCCTTGAGCAGGTGTTTCGACCGGGCGTGGCCTTCGAATATCAGCCGTCGGGAGGGATGCCGAGAAAGCTCCTCACCGAGAAGTCTGCTCGCATCGTTGTCACCATGGGCATGCCGGCGTTCGCCTACCGTTGGTTTTTTCTCGCCCACAGTCTCAAGAGCTTACAGCGCAACATCCTCGGATTTTGCGGCATCAGACCGGTCAAGAGCACTCTTATTGGAAACATCGAAGGGATGACTGAGCCGCAGCGCTTGAACTGGTTGGACGAGATGCGCGGCTTGGGTCAATTGGGCAAGTGATCGCTGGTCGGAAAGCTTACCCGACACTTATCTCGCTGTCGGTCACGATGATGATGCCGTTTCTCGGTCTTCTGCCGCTTGCTCTCGCTCAGGGCATCGGAGCGGAAGTGCAGCGGCCCTCGCCACGGTGGTCATCGGTGTCTTCAGTTTAACCGCCCTGACTCTGATCGTGCTGCCGGCGTTCGACCATCACTTGGCGGCAAAAGCGGAGACGAAGTTTGCGCCCGAATGGGTCTAAGCAGAAGGTGCGGCGCTGATGGCTCAGGCAACCACGACATCATCATTTTCTGGGCACGCCTTGTCGGCGGAGGCGGTGGCGACCGCGCTCTCGACAGATGTCATTAGCGGCCTTGGCGACGAGGAGGTGGTGCGGCGCCAAAGGCATGAAGGATTCAACGAACTCCCCGAAGCTCCGCCGGCCTCTCCCCTGAAATTGTTTCTCTCTCAATTCACCAGCGTCATCATCTGGGTGTTGGCGGGCGCCGCGGTCTTGTCGGGCTTACTGGACGATTGGCTCGACGCGGCGGCCATTATGGCCATCGTATTTCTCAACGGTGTGCTGGGTTTTATCCAAGAGTTCCGCGCCGAGCGGTCTCTGGCAGCGCTACGCAAGATGTCGGTGACGATGGCGCGTGTCGTCCGAGGGGGGGGCCTCCAGTCGATTCCAGCTCGTGAGTTGGTGCCCGGCGACCTTATTGTGCTCGAGGCCGGCGACCGGATTTCTGCCGATGTCCGGCTGATCTATACCGCGGGTTTTCAGACGCAGGAAGCCTCGCTGACCGGTGAGTCCACGCCGGTCGGGAAAGACGCACAGGTAGTCTTGCCCGCCACCGTGCCCTTGGCGGATCGAACAAATATGGCGTTCATGGGCACCATTGCAGCGTCGGGGAAGTCCCGCGCGCTCGTGGTGACGACCGGGCTGAACACCGAACTTGGTCGGATCGCCGGCTTGATTCAGCAGGCGACGGTGGCGGAAACGGTGGAGACTCCGCTACAGCGGCGCCTGGAGCAGTTCGGCTACACCTTAATCTGGCTGGCATTGGCGGTTGTGGCGGTCGTGTTCGGCTTGGGCTATTGGCGGGGCGAACCGTTACTGGAGATGTTTCTTATATCCGTCAGCCTCGCTGTAGCGGCGGTACCGGAAGGCCTTCCTGCCGTTGTGACCATCACGCTGGCTTTGGGGGTCACACGTATGGTGAAGCGCCATGCGCTGATCCGGAAGCTGCCGGCGGTGGAGACGCTTGGCTCCGCCACCGTAATCTGCACCGACAAGACGGGAACGTTAACGAAAAACGAAATGACGGTCACGAAAGTCTGCGTCGGTGATGAGGCGTTCGAGGTGGCCGATGAAGGATCTCCACTTCCAAGCCGCGCTTCGGGCATTGAGCAATTGCTCACGGCGGCTGTGCTGTGTAATGGCGCGACATTGCACGAGGAGAACGGAGTCCGGCACGTCATCGGTGACCCCACCGAAGGGGCGCTGCTCGTGTTGGCGGCGAAATTCGGCATGACCAAACAGGCGCTGGAGCAGACGGCGCCATTCGAGGACGAAATCCCCTTCGATGGGGAGCGGAAAATGATGACCATCATCCGCCGTACGCCGGCCGGGAGCATGGCATATGTGAAGGGCGCGCCCGATGTGCTGCTTGCTCATTGCACGCGTCGGCTGAGGCCGGATGGCCACGTGGAAGCCTTGAGCGATCGTCATAGAGAAGAAATACTCGCCACCAACGGATCGCTGGCACGACAGGCCCTTCGCATCCTGGCGGTGGCGCATCGTCTTCTGGAGACGCCTCAGGGAAGGATCGCCGGCCGCGACGGTTGAGCAGGAACTCGTCTTCCTCGGTCTGGTGGCGATGAAAGACCCCTTACGGCCGGAAGCGCTCGAAGCTGTGCAGCTGTGCAGGGAAGCGGGCATCACCACTGCGATGATCACCGGCGATCATAAAGACACGGCAGTCGCGATCGCGCAGGAACTGGGCCTCTTTGACGGCGACGGGTTGGCGCTCTCCGCAACCGAGCTTGACAATCTGACGGATGAGGAGCTGGCCAAGATGGTTGAGAGCGTCTCGGTCTACGCGAGGGTCACTGCTGAGCACAAGCTGCGCATCGTGAAGGCCTGGAAACACCGCGGCGCGATCGTCGCCATGACCGGCGATGGCGTGAACGATGCGCCGGCAATCAAAGCGGCGGATATCGGCGTGGCGATGGGCATTACAGGGACCGATGTGACAAAGGAAGCCGCCGACATGGTCGTGACCGATGACAATTTTGCTTCGATTGCGGCAGCGGTGGAGGAGGGCCGTGCCGTCTTTGACAACATCAGAAAAACCGTGCATTTTTTGCTGTCCTGCAATTTCAGCGAAGTGCTGGTGATGCTGTTTTCCACGCTGCTGGGTCTTCCGCTTCCACTCTTGCCGATACAAATTCTCTGGATGAACCTGGTGACGGACGGCATTCCAGCCTTGGCGTTGGCGGTCGACCCCAAAGCGCCGGACCTGATGAAACGACGGCCTCGCCGGCCTGATGCCAGGTTGTTGGACGGCAAGCGATTAGTTGCAGTCGGCGTGGAGGGGTTGATGCTGAGCGTCATCGCCCTTGGTGCGTTCGTGTATAGCCTGTATGGTTGGCATCAGACAGTGGAACAGGCGAGAACAGTGGCGTTTACCGTCATGGTTGTCGCGCAGCTGGTGCATGCGTTCAATTGTCGGAGCGAGCGGCTGTCGCTCTTTCAGGTGGGTCTCGGAACGAATCGCACCCTGCTGTGGGCCGTTCTACTTTCACTGGTGATGCAGCTCGCGGTGCTCACAGTCCCAGCGGCCTGGCCGATCTTCAAAGTTGCGCCTTTGCCGATTGAGAATTGGGGATTGATGGCGGCCATGGTGCTTCTGCCGCTGATCATCGTGGAAGCAGCAAAATGGAGGAAGCGTTTCTAGGACCACGCGCCAGTCAATTGTCCTGCATGCCGGCGTCCGCAATGGAATGGATGGCTGGCTATTCATAGTGAAGCGCGTCGATCGGATTCATCTTCGATGCCTTGTTGGCGGGATACAGACCGAAAAACAATCCGACCGCAATCGAAAAGAAAAAGGCCGTCGCCATGGCTTGCCACGAGATAATCGTCGGCCAGCCCACCATTGTCGTTAACACCTTGGCAGCTCCGACCCCGGCCAGCACCGCCGAGCAGTCCGCCGATCACCGTCATGATGATCCCTTCGATCAAGAACTGAAGCAGAATATGGCGGCGCTTCGCTCCCACGGCCATCCGCAAGCCGATTTCCTTGGTCCGTTCGGTGACGGAGACGAGCAGGATGTTCATGATCCCGATTCCGCCGACGACCAAGGAAATGGACGCAATGCTCATTAACATGAGCATCATCGTCCGGCTCGTGGTGGCGATCGTTTTCGCGATGTCCTCCATCGTACGGATCGTGAAATCATCTTCTTCTGATGCATGAAGGCGATGCCTGGTTCGCAAGAGGTCTTTGATGTCCTCTACGACGGCGGGAATTTCATCTCTCGTGTGAGTCGCCACCATAATGATGCCGACGGTGCCAAGAAACTTCGTGCCTAAGACTTTGCGCTCGGCGGTGGAAAACGGCAGGATGACGAGATCATCCTGGTCCTGGCCCGTAACTGATTGCCCTTTGGGCTCCAGAACGCCGATCACACGGAGCGGAACGTTCCTGATACGGATCTCACTTCCGACGAGTTCCTCGCCGGCTTCGAACAGATTCTGCGCTGCCGTCTTGCCCAGCACGGCCACCTTTGCGGCGGAATCCATGTCAGAGGAGGTGAAGAAGTTGCCTTGGGCGACCGGCCAGCTTCTGATCTCGGGAAATTCGGGGGTCGTCCCCACCACGATCGTGCTCCAGTTCTTGTTTTCTTGAATAACCTGCAGAACGGAACGCGTGGCATACAACACCGTCGAGACGCCGGACACTTTCTTCTCGATGTCCCCGGCATCATCGACCGTGAGGGTAGAAACCGAGCCCAATCCTCCCCGCACGCCGCTCACCGTCGTGGCGCCCGGGACGATGATCAAAACGTTCGTTCCCAGACTCGCAATTTCCGCTTGGACCGATGCGCCTGCCCCTTGGCCCAGACTGACCATGGCGACGACTGCGGCGATGCCGATGACGATTCCAAGCATGGTCAGTCCGGCCCTCATGGAATGTCGACGGAGAGCGACAAGAGCTGACAGCATGGTGAGCCACAGAAAAGCCATGTACTCTTATCTCATCCTCGGGCCCATATCGAACCCCGGCGGCAGTTTCTTTCTGAGCCTGTTCTTCCGCGGTTTCGATGCCAATGATGACGCGATCCCCCTCGTGCAAGGGGCCTTCCATAATTTCGGTTGAGAGCGAGTCTGCAATGCCGGTCGTGACTTCGACTCGATTGGGCTTGTTGTGCTGGTCTAGTACCCACAAGGAGGTCGATTTCTTCTCGAACGGCACATTCGGCATTCTGAAGCGCAGTGCGCCGTTCGGCACCCGCAACGGGTTGTCTTTACTTGCGGTCACGATCGTGACGTTGGCGGTCATGCCCGGTTTGAGCTTGAGATCGCGATTGTCCACCGTAATGACCACGTCATACGTGACCACGTTCTGAATGCTGATCGGGGCATTTCTGACCTGCGTAACCGTGGCTTCAAAGAAGTGCTTGGGATATGCGTCGACGCGGAAGTTGGCGCTCTTGCCTTCGACTACGCCTCCGATGTCGGCTTCACTGACGTTTGCGTCGACCTGCATTTTAGTCAGGTCCTGGGCGATGACGAAGAGAGTCGGCGTCTGAAACGTGGCGGCGACGGTTTGGCCGACATCCACGTTGCGGGACACCACGATGCCTTTTACGGGCGAATAGATGGTGGTGTAGCCCAAATCCAACTCGGCAGAAGCCAAGGTGGCTTCCGCCTGGTCCAGCTGGGCCTGCGTCACCTCGACGTTGGCGTCGGCATCACGGTAGTTGGTCTCAGCAAGGTCGAGATCGGCTTGCGACACGAAGGCTTGGGGACGCAGTGCGGCCATGCGATCGCGTTCTCGCTTCCGCTGAGCCGCCATGTTCTTGGCCTTGGCCAGGTTCCCTTTGATGCTTTTCACGGCGGCGCGGGCCTGGTTCATTCGCGCTTGAAACGGATTTTGGTCGATCTGGGCCAAAATCTGTCCTTGTGTCACGACGGAATTGAAATCCGCGAAGAGCCTGACGATTTTACCAGACACTTGGCTGCCCACTTGAACTGAAATCACAGGATTCACGGTACCGGTTGCGGTCACGACTGAGGTGATGGGCCCACGATCGACGGTCGCCGTTTTGTAATGGACCGGGTCGGTGCCGAAGGTCCACCAATACCACAGCCCGATTCCGATCAGGACCAGCAGACCTCCACCACCGATGAGCCAGCCCCATCGAGGCCTTCTCCGGTAAGGCCGGTGCGTCTCGGCAGGAATTGTCAGCGCGCCGCCGCGTTCCGCAGGGCGGGGAATGAGAGGTTGATCAGAGTGACTTGGAATAATGTCGCTCACCGGCACGTGCCTTGTGGGATCTTGAGGCTCGGACGTCATGCAGAACCTGCCCCGTGAGACAGTCTGATATACGAGTCGTGATTGAGACGTTTCGAGATCATTTTCCGACCCTCTTCCGCCATGAAGAACACGAGCGCGCCGAGAACCAGCGGACCGAAGATCCAGGCGGGCAATGGACTCGTGCCGAAGAAACTGTTCCCTGTAGGTGTATAGGTGAGCAACGCCAGGATGGCGAGTTCCGCAGCGATGCCCCACAGAATGAGCGGGTTGCTAAGCCATCCGAGCTTCGTAACCGAGAGACGATCAGACCGGCAGGCAAAGACGTTCGCGACCTGGGCCAGCACGATTCCGGCTAACGTAACAGTGGTGGCTTCCTTGTATAAGGTAGACGACCATGCGAGCGGCGTTCCCCAGGTCCAACCATTGGCGAAGAGATACAGGAAGAATCCCCCCATGGCCACCGCAGCCTCAATGAGGCCGAGGAAGAGATAGGTCCTCAACAAGAGAGGGAGATTCAGTAGCCGCTCGCTCCTCGGGCGCGGTGGAAGATCCATTACCTCGCCATGAGGTAGCTCAATACCAAGACCAAGGGCCGGGATCATGTCGGTTCCGAGATCGACAGCCAGTACTTGAGGAATGGTAAGAGCCAGGGGCAGGCCCAAGAAGCCATAGCCCAGATAAGGCACAACTTCCGGGACGTTGCTTGCCAGGATATAGGTGCTGAACCTTCTGATGTTGTCGTATACCGTGCGCCCTTCTTCGATGGCGCTGACAATGGTCGCGAAGTTATCGTCGAGCAGGATAATATCGGCGATTTCTTTAGCCACGTCCGTACCGGCGACTCCCATCGCCACGCCGATGTCGGCCTTTTTGAGCGCCGGCGCGTCGTTCACGCCGTCGCCAGTCACCGCCACGACTTCGCCCATCTCTTTCAAGGTTGAGACGACCCGCATTTTATGGCGCGGAGCCATGCGAGCAAATACAGGCTCCGGTTCACCAGAGCGAGAGGGTGTCAGCAATTGGCGAAGCTGCTCCTCGCTCATGCGATCGAATTGCGAACCCTCAATTACGGGGACAAAGCCGGACGGCTGGGGGGCACAATCCGGTACGAGGCCGATCTTGCGTGCGATGGCCAGCGCGGTGAGCGGATGGTCTCCCGTGATCATGATCACGCGCACACCGGCCTGCCGGCACTTAGCCACGGCCTCAGGGACTTCCCGGTGCGGCGGATCCATCATCGCGATGAGACCAAGGAAGGTTAGGTCCGCTTCAATTGTCTCCACCTCGATATGCTCCGGCTGGTGAGCGACCTCCCGCATAGCCACGGCGAGGACACGATAGGCCTGCTCGGCGAAGGACCGGCTTTGGCTCAGGATGCGGGCGCGCTCGTCGGGGGTCATCGGCACGGCATCCCCTTGAATTTGGATTCGGGTGCAAAGGGCTATGACGGACTCCGGCGCGCCTTTCGTGAAGGCGATGAGCCGGCCTTCCGACCAGTGCAAGGTGCTCATCCGTTTCCGATCGGCGTCGAATGCGAGTTCTCCCATGCGGCGCAAAGGAGGCCGGTGGGCCAATCCGTGCTCGATGGCGAATTCTAACAAGGCGACTTCTGTCGGATCCCCTGTCACGACATATCGACCGTCGGACTGTCGGACACGCTTGGCATTGTGGCAATGGAGGAGGACATCTAAGAAGAATTGCCACCGTTCAGCATCGGCGTTGTTGACGATGCGCCCTCTGGTGAAAAAGCAACCTTCCCGTGCTTCAACCACGAGCCTGTCGACGTAGAACCGATCAACCTTCATGTGATTTTCCGTCAGGGTCCCGGTCTTGTCCGTGCAAATCACGGTTGTACAGCCGAGCGTTTCGACGGAGGCCAAGTGTTTAATCAAGGCGTTGCGTTTCGCCATGCGCTGACTTGCCATTGCGAGAGATAGGGTCACGGTCGGAAGGAGTCCCTCGGGCACGTTAGCGACGATGATACCGATGCCGAAAATAGCGCTGATCCAAAAACTCAACCCCGTCAACAGTCCAATGGCGAAAAACGTCGCGCCCATCGCCAGTGAAATCGCGGCGACGATGCGGGTGACCTTGACGATCTCTTTCTGGAGCGGACTGAGGCTCGCTTTCACGGTGGTGGTGAGATCGGCGATCTTGCCGAACTCCGTGCGCATACCTGTCGCGAAAACGACGGCACGGCCATGTCCGGACAAGATCGTCGTACCGGCGAACACGAGGTTCGGGAGATCGAGCCAGTGTCCATCCTCCACGGGCTCAGCTGTGCGTCGTTTCGGTTGCGATTCTCCGGTCAGCGCAGCGGTGTCAACCCGAATCCCGTTGGCCTCGATGAGACGCGCGTCGGCCGGGACCCGTCCTCCTTCTTCTAAGAGCAGCACGTCGCCGGGCACAAGCTCGCTCCGCGGCACTTCGATGGATTGCCCGCTGCGTGTCACCCAGGCGTTGTCCGGCAACAAACGGTGGAGCGCTTGGACAGCTCGTTCCGCTTTGTATTCCTGCAGAAAGGCAAAAACCGCATTGATCACGATGACGCCAAGGATGGCCCAGCCCAGGGTGGCCATGCCCTCGCCCGGCTTCATGAAGTCAGCGGCAAAGGAAAGGCCCGCGGCGATCCAGAGCAAGATGGCGAGGAAGTGCGTGAAGTGGCGAGTAAGTCCGCGCAGTACGGAGTATCGATCGGGCTCGGCCAAAACGTTGGGACCGAACTTCCTGTAGCGTTGAACGGCTTCCTCGCTCGTAAGGCCGCCGCCGGCTGTTTCGAGCCGCTTGAGCACGTCCTCCTGCGAGAGGCGATTGATGTCGTGATATCTGAAGTCAGGCACGCGTGCCCCGTACGATCAATACGGAACAAGGGGCATGTCGCAGCAGGCTTTCGGACACGCTGCCGAGATGAAGCCGTTCGCTCTTTGTTAACGCGCGCGACCCGACGACAAGCAAGTCTGCATGATCCGCTTCTACGTGTTTGACGATGGTATGGATGACGTGGCCCATCTGCACGGCGGTGGTCACACTTTGGCCTTCCTTGATGAAGTCGTCACGCATGGAATTGACCAGCTTGGTTGTTCGCTCTATGACCGGTTGTGTGAGATCGGAGCGTTGCGATGCCGATAGGTAATCGGCGGCTAAATCTGAGACCGGGCTTTCCGCAGAGGAGAGGATGGTCACCGTCGCCGACTCGGGAAGAATTTGGGAACGGAGAAACCTGGCGGCGGCGCGAGACGGTTTGGAATCGTCGACTGCGAGCGTCACACGGCGGAGCGCGGAACAGGGTTGTTTGACGACCAGAACCGAGCACGGGGCACTAGACGCGACATGTCGGGAGACGCTGCCCAGCAAGAAGCCTTTGATGTCGCTCAGCCCTCTGGATCCCATGAGAATCAGATCCGCTCTCCAACGGCGGGCCTGTTGCGCAATGGTAGAGGCAATGGGGCCGTAGGCCAACATCTGATGAAATGCCGTGCTTGGGGCAGTCGCAGCCTGCCCAAGCGCGACTTTCGCCGACCGTTCCGCTTCGCGGAGAATGAGATGCCCGGCCTGTTCCATTGCCTTCAGCGCCCGCTTCTCTACAGGAAGCGACCTTCCCTTCGCTGCCTGGAGCGATGGCTTATTGATGACATGCAGCAGTGCCACATGCTCGGGCTCTCTTTCTGCGAGCGCCTCAAGGGTTTGGACTCCCCACTGAGAACATTCCGACCCATCCACTGCACAGAGAATTCGCATCGTCGTCTCCTCCCTAGACTCAACCTCAGTCTCTTCAGAGCACATCGGTTGCATTCGATATGCCTGGAACTAACTACTGTATATGAGAACAATGACCAAGTTCCAAAGGGTTGGAGCGAGAGAGCCGTTTCTTCGATCTTCTGATGCAGCGTTTTGCAGCAGAAGGGGAAAGCCACTGGGGTGATAGGCGTCAGTTTTCTATGGCAGGGAGGGTGGCAAAGCCAGATTCTCGTCACGCTCATGGCAATAATTCGGCGGTTGTGTCGACGCCGGGGGCTGGCATTCTCATTGCGAAGCCTCTGGTTCAGGAGGAGGGTTATGTATATACGGATCGTCCTGGCTTTGGCGTTGTGGTTCTGTGTGGGCGAGGGGTTGTAGCCACGCGGAGGGTAGCGTCGTAGCCCGTGTCGGACAGTCCGGAGACTTTCTGGATTTGGAACAAAGTGACGGGGCGGTGGTCAGAGACTACCTCCCGCTCTATCGGGCAGGGGGGATCCGCTACTTCAGTTGCGGAGTGGGACTGGAGGAACGTCAGGCTGAGTACCCGCCGTTCTCGTTAAAACTCGTCTTCACGGCGGGAGGGAAACCCTACTTGACCGGCGTCGATGTGACGATTCAGCCTGCGAAGGGAGAAGCGGCCATCATCATCTCACGGGAGCGGGTAGAGGGACCCTGGTTGTTTGTGGATCTCCCTTCTGGAACGTATGACATCTCGGCCGCGCATGGCCAGCACAAACAGGCTCTGAAGGGCATCAAGGTCGTTGGAGGAAAACAAAAGACTGTTCATCTGCGGTGGGCGGAAGATACGGGTGTAACGGTGAAGGTGCCGAACGAGTAGCGATTGGATTGGCGCCAATCTCATGGTGTCCGTTCGCGTGCCCGTCGTGGATGCCAATGACAAACTGGTCGGCATTATCGCCCGACGGGATGTGTTACGAACGTACGTGGACGGCAATTCGTCCAAGGGAAAGTGAGGTTACGTATGCGACAGACCGAATTTTACATGACAGCATGTGATCCAAAGACGCTAACGGTCGGACAGCTGATGCAAGATGCCGTCACGAGCTGCACGCCGCGCACCGACGTCTCAACAATTGCCAGTCTGATGACTCGTCGCAATTTCGGCAGTCTTCCTGTCGTCGAGCAGGATGGGACCCTGGTGGGAATTGTGACCGATTACGACCTCCTGCACGCGATGATCGAAGGTCGGGATCTCCGGAACATTGCGGCCATGGGGATCATGTCGACCGTTCCAGTGACGGTCACGGAGGATCAAACGCTGGTCCAAGTGGCCGAACTCTTTCAGGACCGATCCCTCACACGCGTACCGGTTGTGCGGAACAAGAAGCTGGTCGGCATTCTCGCGAGGCGGGACCTGCTGTTCGGTTATATGAAGGCCTCCAAGTATTGGTCTTGAGGGGACAGCGCGCTGGATTATGACGTATCAGTCGGGCGGGGCCCCTGCTCCACGGGAATCCTTCCGTCGAGCCCTGACAGCTGTGATGGTGTCGGCGACAGCAGTCTTCCTTTCGTTCGCCTCCGCTGAACCAATGAAGAAGCATCCAGCTCCCTGCCAAATATCCTATCCTAGCGATGCAACGATTGAGTGGGAGTGCCGGACTTTACGATCTGGTGAGTCACTGGAGAATGTGTTTTAGGAGGGCTGGATCGATGTCGCGAGGTTCAATCGGATCGACCGGCGGCATGCCCGTCCGGGCGTCTCTATCAAAGTTCCAAGGCGGGTTGTCGATTTGGCGTTCTTTCACCCGCTCCCGTTGTTCTATCCTCCGGCAGAACAAGATGAGCAATTCATCTTGATCGATCTATCCGAACAGTTCCTCGGTGCCTACGAATACGGGATCCTGAGATTTGCCGCCCCCATTGCTTCGGGAAATGGCGAGACTGAAACCCCGACGGGCGAGTTTCGTCTGACGGCTGCTCATCGGTCACATCAGTCCTGTCTTTACATGATCGAAGGGACCGATCAGCCCTATCCAATGAACTACGCGCTGCGTTTTTACGTGAATCACACAGGCATCTCATACTGGATTCATGGACGGGATCTGCCGGGCTATCCGGCCTCGCATGGCTGCATCGGTCTTTACGATGAACCGATGCAGAAGGAGCAGTACGGCATACCCAAGGATCCGAAGCTGAACGATGCCAAACGCTTATTTGTCTGGGTTTTAGGGGCTGAGCCTGAGGACGATCACATGATTTCGCTCCTGCATGGCCCACGGGTCCAGATCATCGGCCAGCCACCGGGACATCAGCCGGTCAGCAAGCCTCAATAGGTTGATGTGATTGAATTGGCGCTTTTCAAAGCTGGTTAAGTAAGACGGTCCACGGAGTCCGCGAGATCATGAAGGGCCTGAGAAATGCGCACGTCATAGGGAGAAGTGTCATCTAGCTGCCGCATCCAATCGGGGAGCTGAGAGAGCGCGGTGGTTACCTGTTTACGAATGTCATGCAATGCGGGCGAGGGAGCGAGACGCCGACCCTCTTTCATGACCGAGGACAGCAGGGGTTCGCCTTCTTGTCGATCATTGAGCGTGGTCACGACATCGTGATCGAGACATCCACCCTTCCTGTAGGTCCGGTAGACCTGTTTGCGCCCGGGCCAGGTCGCTTTACCTTCCGATCGTTTTCGGCAGGGGCGGCCTGCATATTCTTGAAGTTTATAGGCACAGTCCAACGACGGTGCATCAGCTGAGGTCGTCATGGCGGTGCCGACAGCGAAACTGTCAATTGGAGCGCCGCTCCGGACGAGGTCCTGCAGCCGGTGTTCTTCAAGATTCCCACTGGCCAGGATCTGGGTCTCTCGTAAGCCGCCTTCGTCAAGAATGCGCCGGACCTTACGGGCATGTTCGGCAAGATCGCCGCTGTCTAAGCGTACGCCTTTGACAGGAATGCTCTTTCTCTTCAGGTGCGGCGTCATTCTGACCACACGTTGCGCAGCCGCCTCGGTATCGTACGTGTCGATGAGCAGGACTGTATTGTCTGGTTGAGCCTGTGCGAAATGCTCAAACGCGGTGGTTTCGTCCTCATGCGCCTGGACGAACGCATGCGCCATCGTGCCATAGATCGGGATTCCATAGTGCATACCGGCGAGCACGGTAGCTGTTCCGGCGAAGCCGGCGAGGTAGCTGGCTCGCGCTGCCAGCAGGCCGGCTTCCGCTCCATGCGCGCGGCGTAGGCCAAAATCGATCACCGGTTTTCCGCTGGCAACCAATATGGAGCGGGAGGCCTTCGATGCGATCATGATCTGAAAATTCAGCAAATTCATAATCCGGGTCTCGACCAATTGAGCCATGGGTAGGGGGGCCACGACTCGCAGCACCGGCTCATTTGCAAAGAAGAGCGTACCTTCCGGCATAGCATCGACGTCGCCGGTGAACCGAAACGTTTCGAGATAGTGCAAAAGCGCTGGAGAGAAGCGACCTGTCCCTTCCAGCCAGGCTAATTCCTCTGGCGTAATGTTGTAACTGAGAGAGAAACTCCAGCACCTGCTCGAGACCGGCAGCCAGCAGAAAGTTGCGGGATGGTGGAAGTCGCCGCACAAAAAACTCGAAGACGGCAGGTTCATCCATCTGCTGTTCCAGATAGGCCTGGGCCATCGTGAGCTGATATAGATCGGTGAGCAAGGCGCTGTTCGATAGATTCATGGAGCGAGAGCCTCCAGACGCATCGGGACGGCTCCGAGTTGAATCATTTCCAATTCGGCTTTTCGGCCATCATCGGGATGCACGTTCACTGCCATGATCCCGTCCATCAGCAGGCAGATGTCGTAGCCCAGCGCGCGGGCATCTTTCACCGTGTTTAACACGCAATAATCCGTGGCCAGCCCGCCGATAAACAGGCGCCGGACGCCGGCAGCGCGGAGATGGCGGTCCAGGGCCGTACGGTGGAATGCTGAATAGGCCTCCTCATCGGTGTCTATCGCCTTGTAAATAATCACGGCCGCGGCCGGTGTTTCGAAGGCAGGAGGCGGCAAGGATCCTGGAGAACCCGCCGCGCAATGAACCGGCCAGGATCCCCCGCGTTGGTGAAACGAACAATGATTTTCGGGATGCCAGTCCCGTGTAAAGAACAGGGGCAATCTTCTCGACTGGAATTGCTTCACGTAGGCGAGCAAGACCGAAAGGATGTCCGCGCTGCCGCTGATGGCGAGGGTGCCTCCGGGCAGGAAGTCGTTCTGAATGTCGGTGATGATCAGGGCATCGCCGGGCTCGAGCGGCGTCATTTTCGCAGTTCAGTGCGCCTGCTGGGACAGCAGACGGATGTAGGCGAGCACATCCAGCATTTCTCCGTCGGTCAACTGGCCTCTCCAGGCATGCATGGGGCTGAACACAACGCCATGTTCGATGGTCCTCAGAAGTTCCTCGTCGGATTTCAGGAACGATCTGAACCGGTGGAAATCTGCCGGCGCCACCTTCAGCGCGGACGCCTCAGGACCGTCTCCCCAGCCGCCCGCGCCATGACAGGTCTGACAATGTCGTTCATACACCGCCTTTCCGCGCGAGACGTCTGGATACTCCTGGGCCGGCAGGAGTGCGGGAACTGCGAGAAAGGCGATCATCAGGGCTCGCAACCGCAGGGGCAGGCGCATGGTCGAGCTCAGCTCTTCTTGGTGGTGTGGGCGATAAAGGACGTGTACAGCTGCCTCATCTTCGTGCTCTTGCACGACGGACATATGGCGATGCCGGCTTCATGCTCTTTCAATGTCAGCACCACCAGCGATTCCTTACCGCAGTCCAGGCATTTATAGTCATACATCGGCATAAGGCACCTCATGAAATCATTTATCCCTCGGTGATGATTCGTCGAAGGGATTGTCGTTCTCCATTGCTATATTTAGCTACGGCGGCCTGCGCATACAGCGTTCCGGGTTGATAGACTCTGTCCGCATTGCGCTCCCCCGCTGGAAGACCGGTCAGAATTTCGATCGCTTCATCGATGGTCCCGGCAGGGGCTTAGACCTATCGCTGTTCATGATTCCGCCACAGGACCCCTCTTTCGTCCTCGCTTCTCGCGATCCTTTCGAAGTGCGATTCCCACCGCATGAAAGGCCACGCGAATGGCTTCCTCGAAGGTCTTGTGCTGCTTTCGGGCGGTGAGCGTGTGCTGTCCGCGGAGTGAGAGGACGACCAAGGCTTCGGCGACATTCGCCTGGTTCTGTGATGCAGGTTTTTCGTGAGGGTCGCTCGCCCATGTGTCAAGTCATCATGCCCTCGCTGCAAATCAGCCATGCGAGATTCAATTTCATGCTTCCAGCGGGATCTCATGACCACATTTCGACTTTCGATCTCCATCTCCATGCAATGGCCCTTTCTTCTGATGTCTTTGACGAAGTGGACAGCAAATGACGTGCCGTCTGTCGAACCAGTGGTGCTGGGGGGCTTTAGAGTGATCCTGGAAGTCTTCTCCCGGGTCTCATATACAGAAGGACCTTGCGTAGTGGCGCGTTTTTCCTCAGTCTCTTCTGGGACATTGAAGCTCTACGGGACAGAACCCAAATCCATAGGCCGGCTCCATGACTCGAGGCTCGTGTTCTGCGCGGCTTTCCCACTCAACATCGCATCGATCGGTCAAGTGACCTGCTGGAACATGGCTTGCGTAAGCTCTGCATGATGCCCGCTTTACGGAAGCAATCACTCGAGCGATACCTCCAAGATCGATTCGGGTCTCGCACAACCCTGTTGTCCTATGGGCCGGTGGGAAAAGAAAGTTCCCGGGGCAGCTATAAGCACTACGGCTATGGCTCGCCGGTGAAGGTGACCTTTCGCCACGGGCGCACGGTTCAATCCGCCGTCGTCGAAACGATGAGCCCGGGTCCGTTTGGTCATGAGCATATGGCGGATCGAGCTCAAGCGATGCTGTGGGATTATGATTCCTATGGCCGCTTGCCCCGCCACGTACCGGCCCTCGACGTCGGAGCGTTCACCAGATCAGGCCGGTTATTCTCTGTCGCCTCAGCGGCGGAATTTTTTGTCCTTAATCGTTGGAGCGAGGGAGTGGCCTATGCCACCGATCTTGAGCGGCTGGGGCGGGGAGGTCCGCTTCGGCCGGTTGATCGTCGACGAACGAAGGCGTTGGCACGGTACCTTGCAGCCGTCCATCGGCGAAAGCGGCGGGATCCGAATCTGTATCGCCGGCGCCTTCGCGAGTTGATCGGCCACGGAGAATGCATTATGGGTTTGACCGACAGCTATCCCTCTCGCTACGAGTTCATCACGGAGGATCTTCTGCGCCGAATTGAAGAAGCCTGCAATCGCTGGCGCTGGCGGTTGCGCGGGGCATCGCACCGGCTGTCGCAGGTACATGGTGATTTCCACCCGTGGAACGTGTTGTTCCGACACGGAGTCGACTTTTCGGTGCTCGACCGGTCGCGGGGAGAATGGGGAGAGCCGGCCGATGATGTGACCTCAATGACGATCAATTACCTCTTCTTTTCGCTCTGTCGATGGGGACGTCTGCGGGGCTCCTTCGAAGTGCTGTTTCGACTGTTTTGGGACACGTACGAAGAGGCCAGCGGAGATGAGAAGACGGCCGACGCCGCAGCTCCCTTCTTTGCGTTTCGCGGATTAGTGCTTGCGAGTCCACTCTGGTATCCACAATTGTCCGTCGATGTGCGTCGCAGGATTTTCCGGTTTATCGAAGGGGTCCTCGCTGCGCCGCGATTTGATCCAACGAATGTGAATGGCTATTGCGGGTTGTGAGTGCCGTCAACCGTCACCTTGGTAATGAGCCGCCGGCGATATGAATCGTTCTCCAAGTTTTGCGGTCTGGCTGACGGGCTTGCCTGCCTCGGGCAAGAGCACCATTGCCCGTGAATTACGGCCGCGGCTGGAAGCGCTCGGGTTGACTGTGGAGGTCTTGGAATCGGATGCGGTTCGACGAATACTGACGCCGGCGGCGACTTACTCGCGTGACGAGCGCGATCTGTTTTATCGTGCCCTCGCCTTCATCGGGGAACGACTCGTGGCATACGGCGTGACGGTCCTGTTCGATGCCACGGCAAGCCGCCGAGCCTATCGTGATGTTGCGCGCAGCATGATTCCCCGTTTCGCCGAAGTTGCCGTCGAGTGCCCTCTCGCCGTGTGCATGCAGCGTGACCGAAAGGGCACCTACCGCAAAGGCGAACGGGGAGAGACCCGCAGCGTGCCGGGGTTGCAGGAGCCTTACGAATCGCCCTTGGTTCCAGAGCTGAGGATCGACACCGTCACGCGCACCACAGAAGAGTCGGTCGGGCTCATCCTCGACATGGTGAAGATGCGCTTCTTCTGAGGCACGGTCAGGCCGATGTCATGAGCGGGCGTGTCAATGAAAGACCAATAAGGGACAAGGCGCCTGATGCAACACCGCGTGGGAGACGCTGCCGAGGACAAAACGGGTGACACCTTGCCGGCCCCGCGATCCCATGAGGATGAGATCCGCCTTTTGTTTTTGCGCGTGGGTGAGGATCGACTCCACCGGCATGCCCATCACAACCTGACTCTTCGCCTGATAGCCGAGCGCATGCAAGCGAGCGGCGGTATCTTCCAGGAACTGCCGCGCGTCTGCCAATTCCCGTTGTTCCAGGGTTGCGGCTGTAGCTGCGGCGACAGGCCACGGCGGACGGACGCTGGCAAGTGCGGTCAGCAACGTAAGGTCAACCGGCTCACGAAACGGATTCGACTGAAGAAACCGGATGGCGTCCTCGGTGTCAACGGTGCCAGCGAGGGGCAGGAGCACCTGGCGCAAAGCTCGCATCGGCCCGTTCACGATCAACTTGGCGCAGGGCGCCGACGTCAAGACGCGGTGAGAGACACTGCCGAGAATTCGTTCCTTGATCGGCCCTAACCCCCGCGCGCCCATGACTATCAGATCGATGTGCTCTTCCTCAGCCGTGGTGATGATGACCTCGGCCGGCGAACCGGTTCGTAGGACTTTGGTGGCAGGTCCCGACTGAGGGGGAAGGAGCGAGAGGATCCGATCCAGCAGCCGTTCCCCCTCCTCGCGCATGCCGCTTTCGCGTTCCCGGTACAGCTGCTCCGTGACCTCCGGAACCATCATCGGATAGGCCGGTCTCGGGACATTCAGCGCGTGAAGAACAAATAACCGATCCGCTTTGGCGAAGTATTTCAGGGCCCGTACCGCTTCGTAGGCGTGATCGGATCCATCAATGGCCAACAACGTTTTCATCGGTACGCTCCTTTCTCTCCATGCCTATCGATGTCCGGAAAACCTCAGATTCGGCTACCAATGAAGAATACTGGTCGCCCAGGATTCCGATGGTTCCCCGGTCCGCGGTCCTTACTCGGGTGTCAGTGGCATTCCAGAGGGACAGAAGAATACGAAATACACGACCACGATGATGGCCGCCACCAATGCTCCCAACAGCACCCACCTACCTCTGGTCATACTGGCCCGCCTCTCTTTCCGTCTTCATGTTCATGATGACCTCGCATATCAGCAATTCCAATGCCGCCGCGACATCTCACAACCCGCGCAATAAACCAGAGATCTTACAGCGTCGGGATTCCCAATCAGCCGTGGTGTCCCCTTCTGCTACAGGGGTGAGAGCGACGGTGTAGCAGGGCTCCTCTTCATCATGCCGGAGAGCCGACCGCTGATCGGTCCAGATAAGAACAAAGACGCCAAGTCCTTGTTTCCATGTGCGTTCGGTGCTCCGCCATGGCTCTCGATGGAGGTGGCATTGCCCTTGCTGAGTATTCTTCGGAGAGTCGGGTATGACCCAAGGATAGAATGGCGGATGCACTGTTTCGAAAGATCCTCGTGCCGGTCGATTTCTCTTCCTGCTCCGAAGAGGCCTTTCGAGTCGCCTTGCAACTTGGTCATGTATTCGGCAGCGCAATCATCCTGATTCATGTCATCGACGTGAGCGCCATTGACGCCTTCAATCGTCTCGGCCTTCTAGCGGTTCCCTCGGATGCCGTTGCGCAGCGTACGGCGGTTACGGCATCATGCGCGACTGAAGATGAGACAGTTGCTGCAATCGCTGCCGGCGGACGGTCTGCAGGTGGATCGGATCATCGTGGAAGGCACTCCGTTCGTGGAGATCGGCAAGTTCGTGAGACAGACGCGCGTCGACTTGATCGTGCTGGGCAGTTATGGGGGCCGGTCGGAAAGCATGGAGAAGATCTTTTTTGGGGCCACGGCTGAGAAAGTGATTCGGACCGCCGGGTGCGCCGTGTTGACCGTGCCTCTTCCGGCAAAGAAAATCGTGACGTAAACAGCTACAAGGAGGAAGAGCTCATGTCCATACGTTTAAGCGTTGTCGCGTTGATGTTCTTGGCGGTGGGCGTGTTTGATCTGTGGCCCGGCCAGCCGGCCGAGTCGCAATCCGAACAGGTCGTGGATGTCATCATCAAAGACTTTACCTTCGTCACGAAGCAAGGGGCGCTCCGCCTCGGACTTCCGGCTGTCATCACGATTCATAACGAAGACGGTGAACGGCATGATTTCGGCTCCACCATGTTCGAGGGAATCCCGACGAAAATCGAAAAAGACGGGGTCATCGTGTACGGACGTGGACTCGG
Organism: uncultured Nitrospiraceae bacterium; assembly: GCA_963824855.1. GTDB lineage: Bacteria > Nitrospirota > Nitrospiria > Nitrospirales > Nitrospiraceae > Nitrospira_C. The sequence continues at coordinate 241,521 of CAWGQP010000013.1, read as the reverse complement.
CGGCGTGATGCTGGATCCGAAACGTGACGCCACGATCCGCTTCAATCTCGAACGGCCCGGGCGACACACCTTTCGTTGCTCGATCCATCCGGATATGAAGGGAGAATTGTTGCTCTTGAGCGCGGAGGCTGTGTAATTGGAATTATGAGACCGCGACCCACAGGGTGAGGGATGTCATGACATCGATCAAGCGATTGCTCTTAGCCACCGATTTTTCAGACTGGGCGCGTCGAGCAGAACACTATGCCTGCTCCCTGGCTGCGTCATGGCAGATTCCGCTCACCATTATGACCGTGCTCGAGTTTCCTCCCGGCATGGACCCGGAGTATGCGCTCAACAAACATTATCTGACCGAGCGCATGGACGAGGCCTCGTTCCGGCTCGCCGATTTTAAGTCCCGGGCAATCCTCAGAGGAATTGAGGCGACCACTCGGATCGCGACGGGCATTCCAAGCGATGAGGTCATTGCCGCAGCACGGGCCGAGGACAGCGATCTGCTCATTGTCGGGACGAGAGGCTCCTCCGGTCTCGCTCACGTCTTGTTAGGAAGTACCGCAGAACGAGTGATTCGCACTGCGCCCTGCCCGGTGCTGGCAGTTCGCACGCCTGACGGCGATGTGTCGGTGGAACAAGGAATCAGTCTTCATCGCATTCTTGCCCCTACCGACTTTTCCAAATGCTCGTTAGAGGCCTTGGAGTATGCCGCAACAGTGGCGATGCAGGCCAAGGCGTCCATAGAATTGCTTCACGTCTTAGAACCTGTCTCCTACGGGATTGATTTCACACTCGGGGATACTCAAGAGCGAGAGCAACGAAGGCGGCGTGTGACCGAGGGATGGAAGAATTTGGCGGCCGACCTCTCGAAGGCAGGAATAGCAGTCAACACGCGCATCCGCGGAGGGGTACCTGCCACGACCATTCTCGAGGAGGCGCAGATCTCGTCAAGCGATCTCATCGTCATGGGCACGCATGGCCGTCGGGGGCTTTCCCACCTGGTTGCGGGAAGCGTGACCGAAGCGGTGTTGCGACTGGGCCAGTTCGCCGTGCTGGCCGTGAGGACGCCTAAGTTCGGCGCCGGTCACCGGCGGATCATTTCGACTACACAGTCTACACACAACGTTTAAGACGGAGTCAGCCATGAATGTCACTGTGAAGAAGAAACCCCGAAAACAGGTGGACGTGTCTTCGCCCCCAGCCTCGGGTGATTCAGACAGGCCAACGGCGATTTCCGATGCACGATGGGATCGGATTGCACGAAAGGCCTTCGATGCATCCCCTCAATGAACAGGCCGTAGGATTCTCCGTCCCAACGCCACGCTCTCTCGAGACAGTGCTGGCACGGATTGAGGCGCTCTCACAGAAGCCGGAGTTCGCCATGCAGAGAGAATTGGGGCTCACCCGAGCCCTTAAGCCGTATCTGCAGGACGGCATCGGCAGAGTGCTCCCGGCTCTTCCTCAGGAAACCGAGCTGGCAACCCTTTCGCTCCTCTGTGATTTTTATCCTGAAGACGGCCAATTGACGCTGATTGAACAGCTGCGCGACGTGATCACCGAACATATCCCCGAGGAAGAACGGGCCTGGCTCGACCCGTTGAAGCATTCGTACATTGATCTCTTGGAAGTGGTCACGCCGCCCAAACCGCAAGAGTCCTTGGTACTTCGATCGTTGGGTGACGGCACCACGGTTCAACTCCCTTACGATGACTTCCCCAGGGAGCTTCTTCCCGGGCACGTGCTGTTGACCCGCGTGGTCCGTGATCCCAGCGTTCCTGCCTCGGGCCAGGCGGTCTGGGCCGGCTGCGGGATTGTCCTCTCTGCATCCGATGGCAAAGGTCTGTATGCCAAGACCCGAGAATGGGAACGGCGCATGGAGATGTCATCCGGTGAATTGGTGTTGGGCGAGTGGCAGGAGTTCACCAAACGCTTCGGACATATCCTCTTATGGAACTTTGCCGACATGCGGGTGGCCGCCGTGGTTGATGCGGTTGTTCATATTCGGTACAGCACTTCAGACGGTCAGCTCTATCTTTATGCGATCGCCTTGTACGACCACCATGACCATCGGCTATTTGCCAAAGGATTGTCGGAGATGAGCGAATTGGAAGAGCAACAGTCGCTACCGGAGAGCCGTGCTTCCTCTGCGGCTCATCTGCCTCAGGCCCGCACATGGAATCAGCGTCAGGAGGGGACGCGTGTCGCCCGACTGACCCTCACGTCATCTCAACTGATCGTAGAATGTGATACGCCTGAACGGCTTAAATGGCCTCAAGCATCGTTTGGCAGGAGTGTTTGGGTTCTCGCTGCATTTTCGCGGCGAGTCGTTGACGCCTCCAGTACGGCAGTTTTCGGTGGAGGAATTGGAGGCAGATCAGCCCCTCACGGTCATTGTGACCCAGGAAGATGATCAGAGCTTGCTCAATCAATTCCTTGAAAAGGCCTATCTCGAATGGTCGGACCAGCCGCATCATCTGTTGAGCGGCCGGACGCCGCGACATGCGTCCGCGGACCCCGCCGCGCGCGGCAAGGTCGGCGCCTTGATCGACGAAATGGAACGGCACGATCCCGGCCGGCTGCGCATGGGCAAGGCGGCGTTCGACTACAATGTCCTTCGCGCGCATGTCGGGCTCGACGAGGTCAGTGCATGACGGATCCAAAGGCGGTAGCGGTGACCGTCGTCCTCCGCGAGCAGCCTCCATCATTGGATCGGCCGGCCAACATCCTGCGCACGCTGTTGGCCGTCGAACAGGAGGTCGGATACGTGCCAATGGAAGCCGTCGCCTCGATCGCGAACATACTGGGCGTGACAGAGGCGGACGTGGTCGGGGTGCTGTCGTATTATCCCGATCTTCACACGACGCCGCGCGGCCGTCACATCGTCCGGCTTTGCACGGGGGAAGCTTGCGTGGCAAACGGGTCGTTGCGATTGCTTACCGAATTGAACCATAAGTTCGACATGGAACCGGGAGGGACCTCTGCGGACGGGCAGTTTACCCTGGAACGGGTCTATTGTCTTGGCAATTGCGGAGTGGGACCGACAGTCATGGTGGACGATCAGATGTATGGCCGCGTCACGAGCACCGAGTTGCCTCAGATTCTAGGGGGAGCCGCTAGCACAGGTTAAAGGTTTCTCAGGCTGTGGCTGTCCGTTGTGTATTCTCGTATGGCGATCACGCTCTATATCTCCAACGATACCTCCGCGAGGGCGGCTGGGGCGGATCGTCTGGCGGCCGCATGGGCCATGGTTCCGGATGTCGAGTTGATTCGCACCTCGACCCGCGGCGCGTTCTTTCTCGAACCGTTGGTCGAGCGTGACGGTCCGGCCGGCCGCCTTCTCTGGCCGCGGGCCAAGCCGGATGATCTTCCACGCATACGCGACGGCGTGGGCGGCCTGCCGCTTTCAGATATTTCCTTTTTGACCGGTCAACAGCGAGTCGTGTTCTCCGATTTCGGCATGTCGGAGCCCTTGTCGCTCGCCAGTTATCGGGCCGACGGAGGCTGGCGTGGAGTGGATAAAGCCACGACGTTGTCGCCGGAGGCGATCATCGCTGAAATAAAGGTCTCTGCGTTACGCGGCCGCGGCGGCGCTGCCTTTCCCGTTTGGCGCAAGTGGGATGTCGCACGTCAAACGGACGCGCATCAGAAGTATGTCGTCGCCAATGCCGACGAAGGCGACGCCGGCACCTACTGTGACCGCATGATCATGGAAGGGCAGCCCTTCCGGTTGATAGAGGGGATGCTCATCTGTGCCAAGGCCATAGGCGCCGACCGCGGCTATATTTATTGTCGTTGGGAGTATCCGGCCGCTGCCAGAACGATGAGCGCCGCGATCGCAGAAGTTCAGCGCGCCGGATTGTTATCCGTGGACGGGCGCCCCTTTCAGTTGGAAGTCTTTCGCGGTGCCGGCTCCTATGTGTGCGGCGAGGAAACTGCGCTGCTCTCGTCGCTCGAAGGCCGCCGCGGTGTAGTTCAAGTACGGCCGCCCTATCCGGCGGTGGCGGGTCTCTACGGCAAGCCCACCGTCGTGAGCAATGTGCTGACATTCGCGACCGTGCCGAGCATTGTTGTCCGTGGCGGCGCCTGGCATGCGTCTCTCGGCACGGATCGATCTAAAGGCACGATCGCGCTGCAGTTGGGCGGCCGCATTAGACAACCAGGCCTGGTGGAAATCCCGTTTGGAGCGACACTGGCCGATGTGCTCGAACGGTTCGGGGGCGGCATGGCGGACGGTGCTCGTTTCAAAGCCGTTCAAGTCGGCGGGCCGCTGGGAAGTCTCTTCCCCGAATCCAAGCTCGACATCCCACTCTGCTACGACGCCTTTCATGAGGCCGGCGCCGTGCTTGGACATGGCGGCATTGTTGTGTTCGATGACCATACGGACATGGTGGAACTGGCGCATCACTACATGACGTTCACCGCCGACGAATCCTGCGGCAAGTGCACGCCGTGTCGCATTGGATCGGTGCGAGCGCGAGAGTTATTGGAACGGATTGAAGGAGGGCGCGGCACAGCCGGAGACATGACGTTGCTCGCCGATCTGGGAGAGACGATGAAAGCAACCAGTCTCTGTGCACATGGAGCGCGCGCGCCTTATCCGGTCCTGACGGCGATTGAATGTTTTGGAGACGAATTCAGGAGGAGACTGTCGGCGTCCAGCAATGAACCGTCAGCCTAAGCGGATGTTTGAGAGCCGCATGCTGACAGACGGAATCCATGCAAGCCACCATCGACGGACGAACCATTCACGCTGAGCCGGGCGAGACCATCTATCGCGCGGCGACCGTCGCCAGCATCTCGATCCCCAGCCTCTGCGCCTCGCGCCAATTGTCGTCGTATGGATCCTGCCGCCTGTGCGTCTGCGAAGTCGATGGCCTGACAGGCTTGCATGCCGCCTGCTGCATGCCGCTGCAAGACGGCATGATCGTCAGGACCGACAGCCCGCAATTGCATCGCCACCGGCGCAACCTCATCGAACTGTATCTGTCAGAGCAGCCGGCGGGCGAACCGGCTCACAAGTTGCGCGAGCTGGCGAAGAGATACGACCTGACGAAGATCCGTTATCCGCCGGGAGCGGCGAGAGCCGCCATTCGCGACGAGTCCAGCCCCTTCTTCACGTTCGATAACCAGCGCTGCATTTCCTGCGCGCGCTGCGTGCGCGCCTGCGATGAGATTCAACCTGCCTTCGCCGTTTCGATGGTCGGGGCCGGTTTCTCCAGCCGGCCCGCGTGGGGCAGCGCCGGGATAACCGGCAAGGAAGGGATTGCCTCCTCGACCTGCGTCTCTTGCGGCGCCTGCGTGAAGGAGTGCCCCACCGGGGCCCTGACGGAGAAGACCGTGCTGCGGGAGGGGATGCCTACGAGTCGTGTGCGAACCATCTGCGGATACTGCGGCGTCGGCTGCGCATTCGATGCCGGGGTGCGTGAGGGGCGCGTCGTCTCGATGGTTCCCCGCGACGACGGACCTGCCAATCACGGCCATGCCTGTCTCAAGGGCCGATTCGGTTGGACGTACAACTACGCAAAGGATCGCGTCACCACGCCACTTCTGCGGGATGGGACGGGATGGAAGCCGATCGAGTGGGACCGAGCGCTCGATCTCATGGCTCAGACTTTTCAGCGGATCAAGGATCGGGCCGGTCCCGACGCTGTAGCGGCGATTTCATCCAGCCGCGGGACGAACGAGGAGAACTACCTGTTCGGAAAGTTCATCCGCTGTGTCATGGGCACCAACCACATCGACAATTGTGCCCGCGTGTGCCACAGCGCGACGGTCGCCGGCATGATGGAGGCATTCGGTGCCTCGGCGGCGACGAATTCGCTCGAGGATTTGGATCGCGCCAAGCTCATCATGGTGGTCGGCGCCAATCCGACTGAGTCACATCCGGTGATCGGCGCCAAGATGCTTCGACTCGCGCGTCACGGCGTGCCGCTCATCGTCATCGACCCTCGGCGTACCGAGGTGGCCCGCGCCGCGGCGATCCATTTGCAACTGCGCCCCGGGACCAACGTCGCCCTCTTGAACGGGCTCGGGCATGTCATCGCAGCGGAGGGTTTGACCGACCGGACGTTTATTGACGAACGGACTGAAGGTGTGCGCGACTGGCTTGAGACGGTAAAGGACTATTCGCCGGAAGTCGTCGAACAGCTCACCGCCGTGCCGGCTGACCTGATCCGCCGAGCGGCTCGAATGTACGCATTAAGCGGCGCCTCCTTGTCGGTCCACGGCCTGGGTGTCACGGAACATCGCTGGGGCAGTCATGGCGTGATGGCGCTCTGCAATTTGGCACTCGCGACGGGAAACGTCGCCCGGCCCGGCACCGGTATCAACCCGCTTCGCGGCCAGAACAACGTGCAGGGAGCCTCGGACTCAGGTTGCTTGCCTACGCACTTCGTCGGGTATCAACTGCTCGATGATCCGATTGTGGGCGCTCGTCACCAGTCGATCACCGGACGTCCGCTTCCCCCCCGCCGAGGAATGAAGATTCCCGACATGTGGGATGCCGCCCTTGAAGAGCGTCTCAAGGGCCTGTGGATCATCGGGTATGATGTCGCCCAAACCGATCCCAATCTGAAAAAAGTGCGGGAGGCGCTCTCGCACCTGGAGTTCCTGGTCGTGCAGGATTTGTTCGTGAGTCAGACGGCGAAGTTCGCCCATCTGCTGCTGCCCGGAGCGTCGTTTTTGGAAAAGGACGGGACCTTCACGAATTTGGAGCGGCGCATCCAACGCATCCGCAAGGTCGCGGAGCCGCCGAACGGCATTCTTCCAGATTGGCAGGTCGTCTGCGAGGTCTCCACCCGCATGGGGTATCCGATGCGCTACCGCCATCCATCGGAAATCATGGACGAGATGGCGACGCTCAGTCCGATGCTCGCCGGCGTGTCGTACGAGCGGCTGAATGATCCAAACGGTTTGCAGTGGCCGGTGCCCGGTCCGGCGCATGCAGGGACGCCGCTCATGCATCGAGAGACTTTCTCGCGAGGCAAAGGGCGATTTATGCCGGTGGACTATCTCCCGCCTGGCGAGCAGCCGACTGACGCCTATCCGTTTGTCTTGGTAACGGGACGTGTCCTCGAACACTACAATTGCGGCGCCCAGACGAGGCGGACGGAGATCATTGAACTAGTGGACGGCGATGCGCTGGAGATGCATCCGGACGATGTCGCGCGGCTGAAGCTGAAGGACGGGGAACTGGTACGGCTCGTGAGCGCGCGGAGCCAGGCCGTGCTGCCGTTGATGACAAGCGAGCGCGTGCGACTCGGCGAACTCTTCACCAGTTTCCACTTCCCGGGTACTGATCTCAACAGCTTGCTGTCGTCCAGCGCCGACGAGACTTCCAAGTGTCCCGAATACAAAGTGTCGACCGTAAGAGTGGAGCGGGCGACGATAGAGAATTAAGGCGGCGCAGCCGAACCCGACTAAAATGAGGCTTCATGAGCGCCGCTCTCTAGAGAGCTACGATATCGATGCCTCACTGTCCCCTTGGCAGATTACAATCACGGAGAAAGACACAATGAGTACACCGCGTCGAAGCGTCAAGATGAATCGTCCCTTCCGGCTCCTCGCTCTGGCGCTGGGAGTGCTCGTAGGGATAGCCGGTCTCTGCTGGGCGGAAACACCAGCTCCATCGAAGTCCCGCACTGCTTCATGCACGAGCGTATACAAGAAGAAAGCCGTGCCGGCAAAAACTCTTCGCGCGATCGTGCAGTCGCACCGTCAATGGCTGGAAGAGCGATACAATCAAAACTCTCACCGGGCAGATCTGTGCATGGCGGATCTTCATCGAGCTGCGCTCAATGGGGCAGACTTGGAAAGAGCGAACCTCGAGGGCGCCAATTTGCAGCACGCCAATCTGTATCAAAGCAGTTTGGCGCATGCACGTTTGTCAGGAGCGGATCTGACCAGCGCCGGTCTCGAGGACGGCAACCTGTCCGGAGCCGATATGCGACAGACCCGATTGTCACGGGCGAATCTGTTTCGAGTAATTGGCGATGAGGCGGCGCTGTTCAACAGCGTTTTAGTCGGAGCCCAGTTGCACGAATCAAGCTTCGAGCGGACCCACTTCGAAGGCGCCGATCTCACTGCGGCCGATTTCACGAATGCCGAGGTGGTCGACAGCTATTTTTACGGCGCGAATCTTAATCAAGCGACACTCACTGAGGCTGACTTTACGGGGACCGATCTCCGCCAGACACACCTCATCAAGGCGAACCTGACTAAGACCAATCTGCAGGGAGCGTTGCTCGACGGGGCACGCCTGCATGGGGCTCGTCTCCTGGAAGCAGATCTCGAAGGCGCCTATTTCGACGAGGCCGATCTGACAGAAGCCAATCTTCGCGGCGCACTGCTCAGAGGAGCGGATCTCCGCTTCACCAATTTGCATTCAACAATCTTACAGCAGGCGGATCTTGAAGGCGTCAACATGGAAGGCGCGCAATTCGTGAAGACCAATGCGCAATCCGCCAACATGACGATGGCGATTTTGTACCACGCGGTGCTGGACGATGCTGATTTTCGGAATGCCCAGTTGCACAATGCCGTTCTCATCGGGGCACGAGGTAAGGGGACCATCTTCACGAAGGCGGACTTGACCGGTATTTACGCGCCGGCAGTCGCACTGCACCGCGCGTCCTTCAATGAAGCCCAATTGGAGGGGGCAAACCTCGTGACGGCGGACCTGCGAGCATCGACCTTCAACCATGCCAACCTCACTCATGCGAACCTACAGGAGGCCAATCTCCAAGAGGCATCATTTCCTGGAGCGGATCTCACTGCCGCCAGACTCGACGGTGCCGATGTCCGGCACACCGTCTTCCCTGGAACCAATCTTTCAGGAGCACTTGGTTTGACTCAGGCGCAGCTCGATAGTGCCTGCGTGGACGAGTTCACCAAGCTACCTCCAAACCTCATCCGTCCGGCACCATGCACACCGTCTAAGAAGGCTCGGCCACGCTAGGATGTGAAGATCCCATTGACTGACCTGTTCGAAGACCGAGACGTTACGAGCAAAGAGTGCTCCTTGCCGCTGCTTTGCATCGGGATTGTCTTTTTAAGAATGATAGAAATGGAACTGCCTGGCCGGATGCCTGAGGTGAGGATCTGACATGGGTGACGAACCGTTTTGGAGCGTTTCGTCGGATGAACTTCTACGGCAATTGCACACGTCGCGAGACGGCCTCAGCAGTGAGGCGGCTCGAGAACGGTACATTGCCGGCGCGCGATCCCGGCTCAAGCCTCATCACGATATCAGCGTTCTGTTCCTCCTGCTGTCACAATTTCGAAGCCCGATTATTCTGATTCTGTTATTCGCCGCGGTCGTGTCAATGTTTCTCGCCGATCGAACCGACGCGCTAATTATTCTCACTATCATTGCGGTCAGTGCACTGCTCGGATTCTCGCAGGAATACGGAGCCGCCAAAGCCACTTCCGCCTTATTGGCACTGGTTCATGTGACCACGGAAGTGTGGCGAGACGGCAAACTTATCGAAATACCGAGCGAAGTGATCGTACCCGGCGACATCGTGACCCTCTCAGCGGGGTCTAGCGTTCCCGGAGACGGCGTCGTGCTCGAAAGTAGAGACCTCTTTGTCGACGAAGCGACCCTGACAGGTGAAACCTATCCCGCCGAAAAATCTCCCTCGGTCGTCGTGGCGACCGCTCCCCTTTCGAAGCGGCCCAACAGTCTCTTCTTGGGCACACATGTGGTGAGCGGCAGCGCCAAAGCTCTCATCGTGCACATGGGAAAAGACACCGAGTTCGGGCGTATCGCACATCGTTTGAAACTGCGACCGACGGAGACGGAATTCGAACGAGGCGTCCGCCGCTTCGGGTACCTGCTGCTCGAGGTCACGCTCCTTCTCATCCTCGCCATCTTCGCCTTCAACGTCTATCTCCAGCGTCCCGTCATCGACTCCTTCCTCTTTTCCCATGGCTTTGGCAGTCGGACTCACGCCTCAACTGCTGCCGGCTATCATCAGCGTAAATTTATCGCACGGGGCGAAACGTATGGCCCGACGGCGCGTGATCGTCAAACGGCTTGCCTCCATCGAAAATTTCGGCAGCATGAACGTTCTCTGCTCCGATAAGACCGGCACGCTCACCGAAGGGGCCCTGCACCTGCACGGTGCATGGAATCTCGACGGGGTGACCAGCGACCGCGTTCTCTTCTACGCCTACCTGAATGCGACGTTCGAAACCGGATTCTTGAATCCGCTCGATGAGGCGATCCGGTCGCACCGGTTGTTCGATCGAGCCGGCTATCAAAAACTTGATGAAGTGCCGTACGATTTCCTTCGAAAGCGACTCTCCATTCTCGTGGCGACCCCTCAGACTCACCTCCTGATCACCAAAGGAGCTGTGGAAAAGATCCTGCCGATATGTCTGCTAGCAGAACGAGCGGATGGAACCACCGTCGGGCTTCAGGAAGTGGAAGGCAGCATTCGAGCCCGATTCCATGAGCTATGCGGCCAGGGATTCCGCGTCCTCGGCGTCGCCAGCCGGGATATGGCCCAACTCTCACATATCGATACAAGCCATGAGGGCGGCATGACGTTCCTTGGGCTTCTCGCATTCGGCGATCGACCGAAGCCCGGCATCGCGGACACGATCGCCGGGCTGAAACGGCTCGGCGTCTCGCTCAAGATCGTAACCGGAGATCATCACCTTGTCGCACACCATGTCAGCCGAGAAGTGGGATTGAATCATCCGCGGATGGTGACCGGGCAGGATCTGCGAGGCATGACGGATGAGGCCCTTCGCCAACGCGTCAACGAGATCGATGTATTCGCCGAAGTCGAACCCAACCAAAAGGACCGGATTGTCCTTGCGTTAAGAAAATCCGGGCATGTCGTCGGATTTATCGGTGACGGAATCAACGATGCTCCGGCTTTGCATGCAGCAGACGTCGGCATCTCGGTCGACAGTGCTGTCGACGTGGCCAAGGACGCGGCAGATATTGTATTGCTCGACAAAGACCTGGCTGTGCTCGTTCAGGGAGTCCGGGAAGGACGCGTCACATTTGCCAACACCTTGAAGTACGTGTTCATGGCGACGAGTGCGAACTTCGGAAACATGTTCAGCATGGCTGGCGCATCACTGTTCCTCCCGTTTCTTCCTCTCCTGCCGAAGCAGATTCTACTCACGAACCTGCTCACGGACATTCCGGAAATGACGATTGCGACCGACCGCGTGGATCATGAGCTTATCGAGCAACCGCGGCGGTGGGATGTCGCATTCATCCGGAAGTTCATGTTGACGTTTGGCTTTATCAGTTCTGTCTTCGATTATCTCACTTTTGGTGTGCTGCTGTTGATTTTGCACGCATCAACCGAACAATTTCGGACCGGCTGGTTCATCGAGTCGGTCATTTCCGCGTCTGCCATTGTGCTGGTCATTCGAACGAGGCGTCCGTTCTTTAGCGAGTCGACCCGGGCGCGTGTTGGTATTGGCCACTGCCGCAGTCATCGCGATGACGTTGCTGATTCCTTATACACCGTTCGCGACGCATTTGGGCCTTACTCCAGTGCCTCCTCTTTTCCTGCTGTTTTTGGCAATCATCCTGATTGGGTACGTGCTGACGGCTGAAGCGGTGAAGCACCGATTTTATGCCTCAGCAGGGCCGGCGGGCGTTCAACTATAATGTGCTGCGTTGATATGTCGGGTTAGATGTAAACAAATGATCGACCTGCAGTTCTTTATTTTATAGCGGCCAACGTTGCTGAGTGGCCAGGAAGAGGAGGTTTGTTTATGAGTGGGTACATCGTCAACATTGAAGATGCGACGGCGAAGAATGCCGATTATCGCCGAGTGCTGTATACGGCCAAACATGCGCAACTGGTCCTCATGAACTTGAAGCCGGGAGAGGAAATCGGGGAAGAAGTGCATGAATTGGACCAATTCATCCGCTTTGAGGCCGGCGAAGGTTCCGTGATTCTCGACGGCAAGACACATTCCGTGTCGGACGGGTTTGCGGTCGTCATACCTGCGGGTACGAGACATAATGTGGTTAACCGCTCCAAGACGGGGGACCTCAAGCTTTATAGCCTCTACAGTCCTCCAGAACACAAGGACGGGACTGTCCACAAAACTAAGCGTGAAGCTGATGCCGACGAACATCATCATTTCGATGGCAAAACGTCGGCGTGAAAGACTCCTTGTTATTAAATGGCTTCAAGAAACGGCTGCACGTTGGGGCTCTGTTACATGAAGTTGTCTGACATGGTGAAACAAGAACGACGGCTGATTCTTTGCTTACTGCTGCTAACTGGAGTGTTCGCCCTCAACATGGCTTTCGACGCGCAGGGTGTCGAAATCCGCGACATAGGGGACCAAGCGCTGAATCCCCATAGTGATCTTATCTTCCGAGCCACGGGGGCAACCTCGTGCCAAGATTGCCATGCAATCGGAAAAAGTGGGTCCCTGATCCCCCAACCGATGGACAATGACCTTGTGAGGACGCTTCGCAACAAGGCGAAAGGCATTCATGGGCCAGGCCGATTCGCCGATTGTCTTCGTTGTCATGCCGGGGGAAGCAAGGGAGTGGAGAAGTATTGAGATGACTCCTGCGTTCCGTCGCCTTGTGACCACTGTGATTGTTATTGCCATGGCGGTCACCGCAGTGTGGTTGGTCGAGGCCTTCCTGAGCATCGGAAAACCTTCGCCCTTCGCACATACCAGGCAGGGACATCTGATGGGATGGGTAGGGCTGGGACTCACGCTGTTGGTCTTTGTCTATCCCATCAAGAAACGTGTCAGCCTAACTCGCCAGTGGCCCCGCGACTGGTTTCGCGTGCACATGGTAGCCGGTGTCCTGGGCCCACTCGTGATCCTTCTTCATTCGGGCGCACACCTTCACGCATTGGTTCCAGTGCTCGCATTGGCAGCGATGGCGGTGGTCGTCGTCAGCGGAATTGTGGGACAGGGCGTCCATTACTTAGCGCTGAGGACATTGAACGACAGACGACGGAAACTCCATGACGAAGGGCTGAGTGTTGACGAGATCGAGTTCCGCCTGCACCGGATGGCGGCACAGGAGGAAGCGTTTCGCTTGTGGCAATCAATTCACGCGCCGATGACGCTGATGTTCCTCGTCCTTACTGCCTTGCACGTGATGGGAGCGGTGTACTTCGGCGGATTTTGAACGATGCACTATCTGCCGCTGCCTCGCACCGTGGTTCCGGCCGTCACGATGGCGACAGTAGTATTGGTCACGTGGCTGGGGTGGGGTTCGATGCAAGACCCGGAAAGCTTGTGGGCTCCCGGTGATTTGAGCCGGTACCATGCTGGTATAGCGCGTTGCACTGCCTGTCATGAACCCTTTCGGGGGCCGGTAACTGCCAAATGCATCCTGTGCCACTCGGAGGCGCGCTTTGCAGAACGCTCGATGCCTTCAGCGGTGTCCTTTCATCTAGATATCATTCGACAACACAAGACTTGTCTGACCTGTCACACTGAGCATCGAGGCGCTCTCGCGCAGATCACTCCTGTCACAGGCCGGGCTTCGACGGGTGCGATTCCATGATTTGCGCCATTCGTGGGTGTCGCTGCTGATTCAAACGGGCGCCCATGCCAAATACATCCAAGAGCAGGCGGGGCATAGCAGTATCCAAGTGACGATGGATACCTATGGGCACTTGTTCCCGAGCGGCAATCGAGGATGAAACAGGCGAAAAGGCAAAATTCGCAACCCAGCCGCAACCTGAGGTAGTTGCGGCCGAGCAGGGGAGTGATAAGTCGCTGGTTTCATTGGTGGCGGTGACCCGGATCGAACGGGTGACCCGCGGCTTATGAGTCCGCTGCTCTGCCAACTGAGCTACACCGCCACGCCGAGAGAGGTTGCTCGAAGAGCGCAATTTTACCCGAGGAGCGATCTCAGTGTCTACGGAGAGGTGCCTGATTTTCAATGCTCGGGGCTTTGATCCGGAGTCGACGATGCCGGCGCGGGTTTCGGTTGCCGCCCGGGAATCTGTTTTTGGCGAAGGAGCTTCGTAAAGTACGTCCGCTGAAGTCCCAATGTTTCGGCCGCCCTGGTCTGGTTCCAGTCGTTTTTTTTCAGTGCGTCCTCGAGCACCCAACGGCTATACGCCTCCATCATCGCGTGATAACCGGTTCCTTCGCCTGGCCGATGCTGAATGTCTTCTGCTTGACCAAGAGCAGTGCCACCGACACCAGACGCAGCGCCGCCTGCATCCGAGAGACATAAATGCTCGGGTTCGATCGTTTTCCCCGGGGTCAGGATGTAGGCGCGTGTCAGCACATTCTCCAGTTCGCGTATATTACCGGGCCATAGGTACTGCGAAAGCGTGCGCCCTGCGGCGTCGCTCAGGGTGCACCGTTTGCTGAGGCCGAACTTGCCCGCTCGACCGAGGATATAATCGGCAAGGGCCGGGATATCGTCAATGCGGTCACGCAGCGGCGGCAGGGTCACGGAGATGACTGCCAGGCGATAGAACAGATCTTCTCGGAATGCGCCTTGGCGAATGGCCTGCTTCAGATCCTTGTTAGTGGCGGCGAGGAACCGGACGTCGGTGTGGACCGAGTGGGTGCCGCCGACTCGATAGAACGTTTGATCCTGCAGCACCCGCAGCAAGTGACTCTGCAGCGATAACGACATGTCGCCGATCTCATCAAGGAACACCGTCCCGCCTTCAGCGATCTCGATCTTTCCCGCTTCCCGTTTCACGGCCCCGGTAAAGGCGCCCTTTTCATGGCCGAAGAGTTCGTTCTCGAGGAGATCTTTTGGAATCGCCGCGCAGTTGACTGCCACAAACGGTCTGTCCCTCCGCGGACTCCATCCGTGGATGGCGCGTGCAACGACCTCTTTGCCCGTGCCGGTCTCTCCAAGGATCAAGACAGTGACGCTCGAGGCCGCGGCCTGCTTGGCCAAGGCCAGCTGAGCCGTGAATTTCGCGTTGTTGCCCACCATGCCGCCATAGCGGTCATCCAATTCCTTCTTAAGGACGCCGACTTGCCGGCGAAGGGCGATTGCCTCCAGCGCCTTGTTGATGACGACGGAGATGTGGTCGCCGGTGAACGGTTTCGTAATGAAATCGATGGCTCCGAGCTGCATGGCCTTGACGGCGAGTTCGATGGTACCGAATGCCGTCAGCATCACGATCGGCGGCATCAAAGCCCCGACAGCGTCTGGGGCCTCATGTTTCCCAATCGAATCATGGATCTGCTGAAGGATCTCAAGGCCCGAAAACACCGGAAGCTGAATGTCCAGGAGCACGAGATCGGGTTGCTCGGTTTGAATGATGCGCAGGGCCTCTTTGCCGTCGCTGGCCGTCACTGGCTCGTGCCCCATCCAAGTGATACGGTTTTCGAGCGCCAGGACGATATCCGGGTCGTCGTCGACAATGAGTATACGTGCACGCATGGGAGAGCCTCCTAGTCGGCGCCTGTTGTCGAGCCGGGAGAGACGATTTGAGGCGACGTCTGTCCTGGGACCCTGTCAGGCGCCGTGCAGGGCAAGGTGAAATAGAAGCGCGAACCCGACCCCAGCGCACTTTCGACCCAGATCTGTCCCTTATGCATCGTGATAAAGCTCTTCGTGATGAACAATCCCAGTTGTGCCCCCTGCGACGTGGGCATCGTGGAAGGGACTTTCGAGAATTCGTCGAATACTCGGTGAAGTTGATCGGGGGGAATCCCGCAGCCCGTATCCCTCACACAGGTTTGCATCATGCCATCGGGTAGTGCCTCGAGCTCGACCGTGATCTGTCCCCCAGGTGGCGTGAACTTCACGGCATTGCCGATGAGATTCCAGAGGATCTGCTCCAGCTTGTCGCGGTCTGCCTGAATCATCGGCGGTTGCTCGGGGGACTCAATGCGAATGTCCACGTTCTTCTCCGCTGCCACAGTGCGCAGACTTTCGACGACCCGCGTAGCGATTTCATCGAGGCAAAGAGGCTCCAGTCGAAGAATTTCCTTCTTGAGGTCCAATCGCGACCAATCCAACAGTTGGTTGATGATTCTTGTCAGCCGATTCAGGTTGTACCCGATGCGGTCGAGGTAGATCTTCTGACGATCGGAAAGGACGCCGGCAACGCCGTCAGCCATGTTGTCCGCGAAGCTGCGGATGGCGGTCATGGGGGTACGCAATTCATGCGAGGCGACCGAGACGAACATCGTGCGCCGCCGGTCGTGTTCCTGAAGCTGCTGGTTGGCCATGGACAATTCCAGCGTTCGCTCTTGGATTCGCTGCTCTAGATGCTGTGTGAGCTGCGCCAAATTGGCATAGGTGCGGGCGTTGTCGATCGCCGTGGCCACATGACTGGCGATGGTCATCAAGATGTGGAGGTCCTCTTCCGAGCACGGCAGCACACCGCGGTCTCCGGCAATAAAGCCGAGCGTCTGGTTATGGCTTTGCAACGGCACACAGACGAAGGAATGGACGTCCACGCGGCGCACCAATTCGAGCGTCGCCGGATTCATTCGATGGACGACCGCGTTCACATCGCGAGCCAGAACCGGTTTTGCATGAAGAAAGAGGTCGGCCACAATCGTGTCATCATCCTTAATCGGGATACTCAGAAAGCGGGCGGCCTCGGCGATCTCCTCCGAGACCCCTGCCACCTGCGCGATGTAGCCGACGTCGCGATCCTCATCGCGCAGCATGAGGGCCATCCGTGAGAATCCCAAGTTGGATCTCAGCAACTGCAGGACGGTATCCATCAGTTCATGGAGGTCCAGGGTGCTCGTAATGGCCGCACTGGTTTGATGGACGGCTGTCAATTGAGTGATCTGCTTGCGAATCGTCTCCAGGTTGGACGTAATGGCCGCGCTGCGTTCCCGCAACGCGGCCGTCATCGTGTTAAAGGTTTGCGTCAACTGGCCGACTTCATCGGTCGTCGTGGCTGGAATGGGTGCCGGAGATTCGCCTTCAGCGAGTTGCCGGGCGACCGCCGCCAGCCTTCGCAACGGGGTGGTAATCCGCAACGTCAGGAAATGCGCGCCCAGAATGCCGGCGCTGATCAGCAGGGTCGTCAGGATCAGGACGTTACGGATCATCTCGAAGAGCGCGCGTTTGACGCTGGCATCTGTGATGCCGATCTGGACGACGCCCTGCACCAGGTAGGGCGCCGCGCTCTTCTTCGATTGGATCCGTTCTTCCATTTCAAGCAACAGCGGGGAAAGCGAGGCATCGGTTGCCTGTTTGCGAAGGACCGGCATGGCAAAATCGTAGAGGTTTTCGGTGAGCGACGAGAGGATCCACATCGGATTTGATGTGCCTTCATCAGGAACCAGAATTTTGTCTCGCGACAGTGCAACGGGCGTGATGCTCGGCCCTGACGTGGGCTCCCGGTACAATTCTTCAGCGAGCGCCTCATCGGGATAATACCGGCGCTCCTGCGTAAATGTGACGCTTCCTAAGGACTCATGGACGATCTTGCTCTGCTGGGCGAGGATGATGTGGTCCGCGCCGCGAATCACCACATACACCACGTCATCGATGGCCATCATGCTTTCCACGAACTGCTGCAGCGTCGCCCGGTCTTCCGCGATCAACCCTCCGTAGCGGAATTGGCCGTTATTCACCACGCTGGTGAGGAGAATCGTGCCCAATTGATTGAGGTTCTCGGTCATCGAAACGCGTCTGACCTCGATGAAGTACCAACTGAGCGCTGAGGAGGTCAGAATGAGGATCAAGCTGAAGAAGACAACGAACTTCGTGCGGATACTCGCAATTCTTCCTAGGCCTGGGAGTTGCGGAGTTGATTGTAGAGTGGTCATGGGCATTAATAGGTCTCGTCGATCATGTGATTGACGTCTTTGGGAAACTCGATGCCCAGAAACCGTGCCGTCTTCAGATTCACGGTGATCTTCAGCCGTTCAATGGGAATGGGCTTGACCGGAAGCTTCCGGTCGCCATCTAGGATACGCTTCGCCAACAGCCCTGTCTCGCGTCCCACTTCCCCGTAGGACACGGAAAGACTTACCAGCGCGCCCAGCCTGGTGAACTCCGGTGAAAAGCCAATGACCGGGACCCGTTTCGCCAAGGCGGTTTCGAGGATAAAGCCGATGGACTCATTGGTCAGGACGGTTGAATCCGGGACCAGCAAGAGGGCGTCCGTGGACCCCAACAGCGAACGCAGTTGTTGCGGCACGTCTTTCTCGCTCTCCACGGAATAGGTTTGCAGCTGGAACGATTGAGCGGTGGCCTGTGCAATCATATCTTTGAGCCTGGCCTGATTGCCGGAGTTGGACAACAGGCCCATGCGGTGCAAATCGGGTAGAAAGGCGCGCAGGATTTTGAATTGGCGCTCCGCCGGTATTTCCAGCAGCGTCCCGGTCATATTCGGAGCGGCCAGGCTATGTTTGGACGGGTCCAAGATCATCATATACACAATCGGAATATCGACAATCTCCAGCTTCGCTGCCAGGGCCGCTTTCAAGCCCACGGCGACCACAAGCGACGCTTCAGAGGCCCGAATTTTCCTCGCAAGTTTCCGACCCTGTTCGAGGTCGCCTTGCAGATCGTATTCGGAATAAATCGCTACTGATGGCGCCGTCGATTTAAATCCCATGATCGCTTGATCGTACGCGCTGATCGTGGAGGATTTGAGAATGGCGATTTCCGTTGCCAAGCATTCCGTCGCGACCGAGGTGTAGTAAGCGAGCACGCACGTCATCGCGAGCATGATTCGGCCGACGGCTCGATAGGAGTCGGGGGTGAGGCGTGCGATGTCCGGAAGAGCAATCATAGGCAGCAGCCGGCCTCTTTCTGTCTCGTCAACGTGCGCACGTGCTCTCCTCTTGGCCAGAGCTCCCGTGTTGGACTGGGATCGCACGGACAGTTCCCAGCACATGAATCGCGTTGCCGGCGTGATCACGGACGATATGCCCGGTCCAGATGCAGGACAGGACCAGGCCGTCCGACCTCTTCACGCGATGCTGGAAGGTGATCGTTGCACGGGACGGTTCCAAGACCTGTCGGGCGGCCTGCGCGATGTCATCACGATCATCGGGATGCACGAAGGCCAGTAATCCCCGATGCGTCTTATGGCCTGGGACGGACGGCATGCCGAGAAATTCGTCCACTTGAGGCGACCAGAACATACAATCGGTTTCGAGATCCCAGTTCCACAGGCCAATTTGTGTGGAACTCAGCGCCAGGCGCAGCTGCTGTTCGTGGGAGCGAAGCAGGTTCTCGGCCTGCTTGCGTTCACTGATGTCGGTGGAAATACCGCAGAGGGCGTAGGGGATTCCGGCCTGATCGCGGAGAGGAAACTTGATCGAGATATAGGTGTGGAGTCCGTCGAGATGAGGAGCCGTCTCCTCATATTCCACGGTGGAATTCCGCTCCAACACCTCCACGTCATTTGTGCGAAAGGCGTCGGCAAAATGGCGCGGAAAAATCTGATGATCGGTAAACCCGATGATTTGGTCTGCTCGCAATCCAAAGATTTCTTCGAAGCGTCGATTGACAAAGAAATATCGTCCGCCGGCTTCCTTGACGTAGATGACGGCCGTCGTGTTGTTGGCCATGTCCTGAAGAAATTGCTGACTTCGACGCAACGCATCCTCAGCGCCTTTCCGCTCCATGATCGATTGCAGGGACCCCGTCATTCGGGTCACCCGACCCTCGGCATCCCAGATCGCCTGGCCCCGGGCCCGCACCCAGTGATACTCACCTGACTTGGTGAGCAGCCGGTATTCTTCGTCGTACGGCACGCGGCGTTCAAAATGAGCATTGAGTGCGTCGAAGACGCGCTCGCAATCGTCGGGATGCAACCGCGACGTCCAGCTCTCCAAGACGTCGGGAAATTCCTCATCCGTATAGCCGAGCATGGATTTGACGCGCGGCGACCACCAAATCGGCGTGCTCGGAGAGCTCCAGTGTTCGTTCGGAAGCACACGGCCGTCCCAAAAGCCGTCGTTCGACCCTCGGATCACCATCTCCAACCGTTCCTCGCTGGCCTTCAGCGCCGACTCGGCTTGCTTACGGGCGGTAATGTCGCGAAAGACAACGACCGCGCCAACGACTCGCTCGGCCTCAGTATCAATAATGGGAGTGCTGACATACTCGACAGGAAATGCGCTGCCATCCTTGCGCCAGAAGACTTCGTCGACCACGCGATGGACCAGTCCATCTCGGATGGCGGCACGTATGGGACATGCCTCCATCGGATACGGCGTGCCGTCGGGCCTGGTATGGTGGAGGACGTCGTGCATGTTGCGGCCCAACAGTTCCTCCACGGGGTAGCCCAACATTCCAGCTGCGCTGGCGTTGACGAAGGTCGTATTACCCTGATCATCGAGGCCGTAAATGCCTTCGCCGGCCTGTGTCAGAATGAGGGTGTGTTGATGCTGCAGTTTCTCGAGTGTCTGAGCCGCTTTCTTGCGCTCGGAGATATCGCGGATGATGCCGCTGTAGTAGCTGCCTTGTGCCGTTCTCCACGTCGCGAGGGACAATTCGATGGGAAACTCTTCCCCGCTGTTGCGAAGACCATGCAACTCAACCACCGATCCGATCAGGCGGCCGGTACCGGTGGCTTCCATGCGGGCCAATCCGCGCTCATGCGCTTGCCGGTAGCGTTCCGGCATGAGGAGGGTGAGCGGCTGCCCAAGGATCTCTTCCACGGAGTACCCAAACAGCCGTGATGCCGCGCGGTTCCAGGACACGATAATCCCGCGTCCATTGGCGACGACAATGGCGTCGGTTGCCGATTCGACGAGCGACTGAAAGCGGTGCTCGCTTTCCGTCAGCGATTGTTCCGCTCGCTCGGCTTTGACGGCGAGTTCTTTCACGCCGATCGCACGCAGGAGGGTCTGTCTCAGTTCCTCTCTGTTGTAGGGCTTGGTGAGGTAGGCGAACGCGCCTTTGCCGAGTGATCCGACGGTACGCTCTTGCGCGATGTGCGCGGTCACGATGATCACCGGCAGCGAGGGGTCTCGGCGCTGCACATCCGTCAGGACGTCCAACCCATCGCCGTCAGGGAGTCCCAGATCGAGGAGAATGGCATTGAATCGCTGCTGCGTTGCGAGCGCGATGGCGGCAGCACAGGTCCCTGCCACGGTCACCTCATAGCCGTCGTGCTGCAGCAAGTCCTGCAACCCGATGACGATATCGGGGTTGTCTTCCACTATCAGCACGGAGTAGCGCCCGCCGGGAGTGACCATCGTTTCCTTACGGGACGTGGAGTCCTCTGTTCCGACGTTTGAGTGCTGCATTCAATTCATCAATGTGTCTGCGTGCTTGCTTTCCCTGGGGTTCATCCTTACGGCTTTCTTTGGAAGTGGTTGGACGATACAACATTCTCGCGGGTCCGCTGAATCCGGTCAATAGCCTGGTAAGTACTCCAGTGCCGCCACAGTCAGTGTTCCTCATTAGAATCTCACGGTCAGCCAACCCATGATGAGGCGACCGATCTCCTCACCAAGCGGGTATTCCTTTGCTTTGTCGTCGAGCGCGTTGAAAACGGAGGTCGCGACTTCGGCCTCGCCGCTTTCTCGACAGAGTCAGTGTTGTATTCGGATGACCCTTCACCGGAGCTGAAGCCGCCAAGTGCCGACCTCCCCCGGTCGGATGGTTCTATTTAGGCAATGCTATGGTATGTGCATGTGAGGCCAAAGCAAGACGCATGCTTAAAGAGTGAGGAGTCCAAATAAAGCGCAAACGCACAGGCAGCGCCATTTCCCACCGATGGCTGTGCAAGAAACAGACGATGTGAAAAAACCTATTGAATGCGTTCTGAGATGGCTGACGGCAAGGGAAGAGGTGCGGGACGGCTTTTCGTACGCGGACGGCCTCGTTTGAGCGGAGCCAGCCGCTGTGGAAACGCTTGTCCGTTGGCGGTCTCCATGTGGGTGACGGCGTCGTCGAGCGCGTCGCAGATGAGGCGCGCGAGTGGACCGTGGCCGGTCCAATACACAGCGTTTCGAAGCCGCTCGAGCAACGAGAGAGGCAACGTGATCGTGACCCGCTGCTTCCTGGTCCTTGCCGGGCTGGAATTGGAATCCGCGGAACCGTTCACCTTGGGCGAGGTCGTTTCGAGCGTCGAAAGCATTGTGGCCTCGTATGAGTGGGACGCAGTAGGTGATTATTCATGCGGCAATCGTCTGGTGCTTGAGTGCCCCCTCTCCATGCTGAATGTCTTCGCTGTTGCCGGAAGGTTTCGACTCATGAGCTTGCCCTGATGCATGCTTGCTTTCACCGGCGGCAAGCCTCATCACCCAGAGAAGGCCAATCAATCCGGTAAGAAGAACCGCGAGGACGAGTTCTTGTGTCATCGGGCACCTCCAAGCGTCTGCATCGCAACGTCGGTCTGAATTCCTACCGTGCTAATTCAGCAATCCCTATGCCTGAAGGGATGTGTGAAGCCCGCCCGGCTTCGCGGTGTAAGAACGCCTATAAATCGCACAAGGGAATGCCTGTTTAGAGGCATTCCTTACAGGCGGCAGGTCCGAACCATGCTGGCGAGAAACAGGTCGATCGTCTGCAGTGAATCATTATCGATCCGCTGGTGAATCCTTTTGGATCAGAAGGAAGGATACAAGGAGGACCAACAAAAGCGGGCAACTATCAACGAGTGGATGACTGAAGCGAGCGTAGATCCCATTCGGCGACGCCGTTGAGTCCTACGTCCTTGAGCAGTCGTGCACGGAGGCGTCTGAGCTTATCGTTCTTGGGATCGGCATCGATGAGGTTGCAGAGGCATCCCATGGCGTCGTACCACAAACCAGCACTCGCGTTTCCTATCACATCCTCATCGCTGGAACACGTCAGCACCGGCTTAAGCTCGATCATGCATGCGTTGAACTCGCAACGTTCGATAATGCCACCTGCCACCGGGTTGTTGGAGTGTTGGTTGGAATCGCGGATGACCGACACAAACCATCGGTATTGCACGTTGGGCTCGAGTGTGAAGCCTAGCTCCTTAAAGTTGATGGTATAGATGCCAGGCTGTTTAGGGGATGGAATAGTCTTTTCCTGAAACGCCCGTGGCGAACGGTCATCTCTCAAGGTGACGATGACTTGATACGGAGTCGACTTGGACACGAACCAATTCACGACGGGCGTCTCTTTGATCGTCAATCCCACATGATCCGGGACCAGCGCCTTGACCTCGGGATCGGTGCCATCGGTGCCCCGCACGTCGCCACCCACGCGGGCTCGCGGGGTAATCTTCTTCGGCGGTGTGTAGATGGGATGCTCCTCGGACGACTTGGGGGTGCCGGCCGCGAGCAGCGTCGATTGCGCCAGGCCGACCGCACAGAGCGTCAAGAGACCGATGAGCCACCGTGAGAGGTGAGAGCGCTTACCGTGCATGGTGGGAAACTGTAGCATACCAATCCTAGTGATTACAGCCAGTTATTGAGCAACAAGAATGGCGACCAATAGGCCGGATGATCATAGACGCGGTCATTCAATAATTTGATTTGGGCACGCTGAATGGCCACTGCCTTTGAGACTGAGGGATCCCGAAGCTGACGGTAAAATTCCGAGACCAATGCCGCAGACGCTTCGTCATTGATGAACCACAGGGTGGCCAACGCGCTGCGCGCTCCTGCTTTGATGGCCACGCCGGCGAGGCCGAGCGCCGCTCTGTCGTCGCCAACGGCGGTTTGGCAGGCGCTGAGTGTCAGCAGCTCAAGCGGGTCTTGCCGGTAACGGAAGAGGCCGATCAATTGATCGAGTTTGTCCATCGTCATTTTCCCGTCAAAGGTCAACAAAAACGAATCATAGGCATCGGTCGAAAACTTGCCATGGGTCGCAATATGAAGAATGCCATACCGGCTCTCACGCAATTCCTGTTCCAGCAGACCCGTACGGAATTGCTCGTTGATCAACTGGTCAGCCTGAAAAAGCGTCGTTACAGACTCGACCTCGTCTTTTACGTAGGGAAGTGACGGGTATCCCTGGACAGAGCTGATGAGCCCACCGGCGAGCGTACGAATCTTCTCTAGATTTATCGGACGGGGGTCGGTCAGATACAGGCCAGGCGTCATCGCAACGGCGTACTGCTGAATCAAAAAGGATTTACCATCATGTAAGGCAGAGAAGGGGATGGTGCGGAGCGCGCCATCCGGGACAAATACCAGCGTCTGGATCTTGTGGCGTATCAATTCCGATTCAAGCGGACGGATCAGCCAATCATAGAGCTGTTGTGAATGATCGAGATATTCAAGTGTGGTCCGTTTCTCGACGGTCCGTCGAAATAATCGGACTTCTTTCGTCATATCCTCTGAGGTAATGGGCACGGAATAGCGCCGGATACCGGAGCTGAAGCTGGCCAAGATTTCGATGCGATCCGGGAAGGCGATCGGGTAGATCACCGCAGTGGTCGGATCGATGGTGTCGAGCTTCGCGATTTTCGCTTGCAGGGCGTCCACACATTGATCGCGAAAGTAATCTCTCAGCTCTGCCGCCTTGTACGTTTCGATGGCATCGCGTGCGTAACGAAGGTACTCCTCGGCTGCCTTGTCGTCGGCCGTCAAGGTTGCTCGTTGGAAGAGAAGATCGGCCTGTTCAAAAAACAGAGGTTTGATGGGTTCTTCTCCTGAAAGCGATCCGAGCGACAGTGCGGAGGCAACCTCCATGCGGATGGGCTTCAGCGCATCAGCGGCACGATAGTAGGCGGTGATGGCTTCATCCAATTTGCCGGTATCGGCCAACAACCGTCCCAATTGCCATTCCCAACGATAGAGCGATTCAGGGGCGTTGGCGGCTTGGGCGGAGAAAATGGCTTGTCTCGTCAATTGCAGCCCTTCATCGTAGCGATGCTCGGTTTCGTAGAGATGGCCGAGATAGCCGTTCGCATAGGACTTGGTACGGACGTCTCCAATCTTGTCGGTTACGTCGCCCGCTTCGACAAATGAGCCTGCAGCCCGGAGCAGTAGTGCTGTGCCATTGGTTGGTATTCCGGCGCGCAGTTGATGATAACCCAGTCCGATCTGAATCAAGTCGGTCGCCTTCTCATGGGAAGGCGGAAAATCCTTAAGCCCGTCCAGCGCCTTATCGAGCCAGTCTCTCGCAGCCTCCGGCTGGTTCAATGCCAGCGCGGTGCGTCCCGCATTGATTCGCGCACGGACGGTCAAGGGCCGATCGCCAGCAGCCTCAGCATTCTTTGCCGCCCTGGTAAAGGACGCCAGGGCCTCAGGCAGCTTTTTTTGAGCCACATGGGTCAGGCCAAGATTGTTTTGAATGCCGGCGATGACCGGCGTCGCGTCATACGGAACGGTTTCCAGCGCCTGCGATAGGTGCGACATCGCCGCGTCAGGTTGGCGACCGGCGAGATAGGCATGGCCGAGGCTGCTCAGGACCGTCGCGGTCCAGACCTTATCCTGGCTCTTCTGCGCGAGAGCCAACGCCACCTCGAGCTGTTGCAGCGCTTGCGTCACCTGTCCCATGGCTTCAGATGCCTGCGCCGCTGCGACGAGCGCGCGGCTCTGCTCCATAGGCTTGCCTTGTTGTTCATAGCCCTGAGCCGCTTGCTTCCAGGAGCCCAAGGCTTTGTCGAACGCACCATGCTGATACGCTTGTAGCCCCTGCTTCATGAAGGTCTCAGGACCCGCATCGGACGCCGCAATCGTTCCAGCAGTCCTGGTCAACAGGAGACCTGTTGCAACGAGGACGACGAGCGCCAATCGTGCGAGGTGCGATGTCATAGCGCGAATCTTGTGCATGTGTTGTTCCACTCAGTTACTTCCCTTCTCTTACTGCGCCAACGGTATAATGCTCCCTCCAAGCTCGCTCGTTTCCCTTCTCCCTCCGCAGCTAGGATGATGTTTCCCTCGAGGGATGGGATAACCGCATACGACTTGCAAGGCATGCGCAAGGCCTGTTCCAGTCTCGGCTGGCGTCGACCTGGGCGCCCATCTGCCCGCAGCGGGGTCCCTACACCGGGCGGGGTGCGAGGACAGTTGGGCTGAGTCGACGACAGGACCCGAAAAGCAGTGACAGGGTCGCGTGACTTCACGCCTTGCTTGTGTACACAGGTCCAATCATCATCCTCACTTTCAAAATAGATTGATCACAATTCCGAGATGCACTCCATGATCCTGTAGCGTATTCCCCGCTTTCGGCACATCCTTTATTTTGTATCCCCAATACACTTCAAAGACCGCTCGATCCTTGGGCAAGATATTCCAACGAAGCCCGGTACCGACGCTGGCGAGGGTATCGGGGAGATTAGAGTTTGGGGTAACGGGCGAGGGACGGTTCTCGCCGAGGTTCCAGCCATGCCCGACATCCACAAATGGCGCGAATTGGAACATCGGCTCGCCGCTGGCCCAGCGCCACAACGGGAAGCGAGATTCGACTGAGAAGAGGAACACGTTATCGCGCAGCAGGGTGACCTCACGATAACCGCGGACCGTATATCGTCCGCCCACCGCCACTTGCTCCAGGGGAAACAACGGCGAATTCGTGAACTGCAGGCCCATGCGCGAGAAGAGTTGCATGCCGAGTAGTTTATCTCCGAACTGCTTGATCGCCTGAGCCTGTCCCAGCCAGGAGAAGAATTGGCCGTCAGGCGTATCAGGATTGGCGTTAATCGTGGCGCCGAGCACGTTCAGGCCGACGCTGAATCGTGAGCTTAACGCCAGGACCGTATCGATCGTGCGATGGGTCCAGTCTTGCGCAAAGCGGAGGGCCGAGACGGTCGCGACACCGTTTTGGAAGCCGGGGAAAATGTTGAAGGTCTGTTGATCTGGCGTTCCAAAAAAGATAAACGACTGAGTAAAGAGATGCTCGCCGATGATGGACAGCGCCACCTCGTCCGTCACCGTCTTGTAGACAGGCTGACGGAGGCTCATGCCGATGATTTCCGTGTTGGTCTTCAGATTAAGCGGAGGGAACGGAGGTTCAATCAATTTAAAATCATAGCGCCGATAGTAGGGCGAAAAGGTGGTCCCATAACGGTTCAATGGCAGCTCGTATGAACCATACACGATTGGAAACGCGCCGCTCGACTGTCCGTAGCTAATGCTCAGGGGGTCTCCATGGCCGGTGAGGTTGTCGTCGACCAGTGTGCCGACCCCTTTGAACTCTCCGACCAACGGCGTCTGATAGTTGTTCACTTCCATAATGGCATGAAACGGCTGCTT
This sequence comes from uncultured Nitrospiraceae bacterium, assembly GCA_963824855.1. GTDB lineage: Bacteria > Nitrospirota > Nitrospiria > Nitrospirales > Nitrospiraceae > Nitrospira_C. Next base: position 214,476 of record CAWGQP010000013.1, on the reverse strand, counting down.
ATCTTGGACCCGGACGTTCAGTTCGCTTTGGCCAGGCTGGTCGCCAGGCTTAAGCTCGGCATTGATCCGCTCGATCCGCCGATCTTGCTGGAGGATTTGCAACTGGTCCTGCAACGGTTCCATCCTCACAGGCGTCTCGCTGCCAAGTTCAATCCGATCATGGATGTACGACGACCTGAACCAGCGATTGCCTTCAACGTGGATGTTGGTGAGCATGCCCTCAATAATGTGCACCGCCACGACGCCGGCCTGCACATCTTGATCGGGGATGATCGCGCCCGATGTCAGGTAACCTTTGTTGATGTAGAGCAGGGTAAGCGCGAGCCGAAGGCGTTCCAGATCCTCCGTCGCCAGCGTCCGGTTCTTGTACGGGGCCGTGACTTGATTGATTTCAGCATCAGAGAACACCGTGTTGCCGGTGACCATGATGTCGCGAACAAACACCTGCACGCCGCCGGGCTTCTTCGGCGCTTCGCCTTCAGGAGGTAGTGGAACGATCGGTAGCACAGGACTGGGAGGAGGGTGGGGGCGTTGAAACTCTTCCTTCAAGGGACCAGGTGGTTGACCGGACCGTCCAGTCGGGTCAACTGTAAGCGGAACAATTTGCGCAAGGGCAGGTGATGCTGCCAGTGCAGCCATGGCAAATCCCGCAAACACCCACAAGACAGAACACGGAGCGCGACCCATTAGCGCAGGAGACCCAACGCGATGGATCATGATGTGCAGCCTGCTAGATGGAACAAAATTGATCCCTTGCGAGGTAACGAGCCTGTTGCTACGCTATGTGCATCACGATGATGCATTAGCTGATGCACGAAGGAGAGACTATGAAAGCCATTACGCTGCGGAATCTTCCACCCAATCTTGACAAGGCAATCCGAAAGCGAGCGCGCGCCAAACGTATGAGCGTGAATAAGGCAGTCATCGGCTTGCTCGAAGAACACCTGACGCAGGACAAGACGAAACGAGCCGAGTTGCATCATGATCTTGACGACCTCTCTGGTTCATGGTCTGCAGATATCGCCGTGGCGTTCGACGAGGCGCTAGCGAAGCAACGGACGATTGATCCGGATATGTGGAAATAGTGCGAATACTTCTCGACACGTCCGCGTATTCCGCATTCATGCGTGGGCGGCAGGAAATCAAAGAAGCACTTCAATTGGCCGATTCGATTGCCGTGAATCCGATCGTCCTGGGTGAGTTGCAGGCAGGATTTCGGCATGGGCGGCATTCCGAGAAGAACAGGAACACACTCAGACAATTTCTGAGCTCCCCTCGAGTCCATGTCGTGTCTATGGATGAGGAAACCGCTGAGCGGTATGCCGTCATTCTGAACGGCCTCTGGATGATTGGACGGCCAATTCCCACCAACGATCTCTGGATTGCAGCCAGTGCGATGCAGTATGGTCTGACCATCCTGACGACGGATGCTCACTTTACGCATATCGCTCAAGTGCTTGTGCACCACGTGGACCTCACTTAGCTTCTCGCCTGAGCTCTCATGATGCACAGCCTGTCGATACCGCGAAGTTCTGGGTCAAGAAACCAGGCGGAGCGATCTTCCGCAGCGAGAGAACAGGAATTTCTTCCGCCGTTTCGCTCGGCGTTCTGTTAAGGCCCACCTCTTTGACTGTGCCGTCGTCAGATTCAGACATGCTCAGGGCCAATGGAGTTGAAACCCACCCCCCTGGTTCTGCAGGTAAGGCGTCTCGTCCAGCCACTGTGAAGCTGCTGATATTGCCACCGGCCAATGCTGCGCAGCGTTGACTGATTAAGGACGTCGGCAGCAAGGGCTTCTGCCCGAGCGGAACGATCTTGCCGCTGGCTGGAGAAATGGGGGATTGGATCACCACGGTGCCTTGCTGTCCAAATTGTGATGAGGCTGTGATGTGGCTTGCCGAAAACGAATCGGGTAATAGAAGGTTGGTGGTAATCGAAATATTTCCGCCAGGTCCGGAGACGGCGTTGGCGTGAATTTGGCTGTTCTGCAAGATCACATACTGCGGGTCGATATTGACGCTGCCTCCGCCGCCAGTGCCGTCGTTCACCGACGCGCTGATCGTGCTATCGGTAAGCTGCACTGTGCCGTTAGGATTCGTCGTGATCTTAATCGTGCCGCCGCTTGACTGATTTGCCTCAGTCGTCACTGAACTATTCGTGGCACGTAAAGTTTTGTCCGGCGTTGATATGAATATCGCCGGCGCTTCCCTGGCCAGTGCTGCTGGCCGAGATGCTCGCTCCATTGGTCAATGTGACCGAATTGCCGGCCGTGATATTGATGTTGCCGCCAGTCGATTGTGACGCGGTGCTGCTCACTGTACCGGCGTTGCTGCTGAACGTGCTGCCAGCGTTAATATTGACTGAGCCACCGGCTCCAGCACCCGTGGTTGCTGCTGTAATGAGGCCGCCACTGTTCACTTGCACTTGATTCGCATTGACCGTAATCGTGCCACCCGTGGCTGATGCTGCACTGCCGGAGGTGACCGCCGACAAGCTGCCGCCATCCTGCAAAGTCACCGAATTTGAGTTGACCGAAATATTGCCACCTGCGCCGGTACCGTGTGTATCCGTGGAGATGCCGCTACCAACACCGTCGATCAAGACAGACTGAGCGGGGCTTGCGAGGCCCTGGACGGTAATCTGACCGGCAGTTCCTGCCCCTGTGGATGTGGCTGTCATGGTTCCGCCTGTATTCATGTTCAACCGTTTCTGCCTTCACCGTAATTGTACCGCCGGTAGCGCTTGGAGCCGTTCCTGATGTTGCAGCGGAAATCGTCCCACCATTTTGGACAGTGACAGATTGTGCGGAGATATTCGTATTCCCAGCAGCGCCGGTGCCGACCGTATTGGTAAAAATCCCACTGCCTGCACCATCAATTAAGACGGAACTGGCTCGACTACCAGACCCTGCAAGACCTTGGACAGTGATGCTGCCTCCTGCACCTGTAGGTGGTGGCGGAGGAGGAAGGTTAAGAAAGGGCGGAGGGGCAGGGGCTTCGGCACTGCCGCTGCTGATTTGACCTCCGTTTGTGAGCTGTACCGTGTCGGCAGAAATATTTAGGTGGCCTGCGTTTCCAACACTTTGGGTTTCAGTAGAAAGCAAACCACCTTGAGTGACGAGGATGTCATGAGCGGTGATGTTGAGATCGGCAGCTTGAGCTGGACCTCGAGCTGTGGTGATAATTCTCGAGCTATCCACCGTTAGATTACCGCTAATTGCCAGGTCAAAATTTGAGGCTGGTTGTGGTGAAAAATTGTCGACCTGGATTGTTGAAAAATTAATCAGATTCATGCTCTTCGCGTTCGCCTTAAACCCACTTGCAATCCCTGATCCGCCCGGTGGAACGCCTAACACTATGAGTGCGCCTGCGAGTTGAATGTTTCCTTCTGGTGCTTTAAGTAACATTCCCAGATTTGCCGGGACCAAACTGGGTCTGGTTGAAAATAATATTGGGCGTAACCGAGGGGAACGGAGCGCCAGGTGTGGGAATAAAGTTTGGCGGTAGCAGATTACCCAACTCACTGATATTGCCGTGCCTGCTAGTGAGAGTGATGTCACCGGCACTTCCTGATCCAAAAAGAAGCGTAGAGACAATAGAGGAATTGTTTAACTGAACATCGTGATCCGCTGTTACCGTGATATTACCGGCGTTCCCTGGCACAGATGTGACAGGATCAGGACCTATCACTCTGGTTTCAAGTGTCCCCCCTCCATTAATCAGGATTGAATTCGCCTCCAAGCTGATGCTTCCACCGTTTCCTCCATTGATAGTCGGTTGGGTATCGGTTCCAACATCAGATCGGATGCCTGTGAATGGGAACGGAGGAGTCGTAATGCCAGCAATTTCTATGTGATCAGCCTTTATTTGCACCCCGCCGTAGGTAACGCCAGGAGTTACATTGCCCACTATATTGGTTTCAAGAACTCCACCATTTTGAATTACAGCGTTTCCGCTGACGGCAGAGCGATTCCATGTCCAATAGTTTCCGCTCCATTTATGATGGGGCCAGAGCCGGTGACATTAGCGGAGATAGTGGAGTTGTCCAAGACGAAATTCCCACCTCGAATCAGCACCGTTCCTCCACCACTGCCGCTGACGTCGATGATGGGATTGTTCCAACACTTGAATGCGTACCGAGTGCGCCGAACGATTGCCCATTGATATTGGGAGCCTGGTTCATCGTTCCAGCCACAATTTCGCCCGGCGAAGCGACGCTCGCGAGATTGATTTGCCCACCTTGAGCCGAAAGTACTGCCGGTTGAACGTCTCCATTGTCGCGCATGCCGGACTGGATCGTGATATTGCCGCCGACCAGCGAGATGCTCTGGCCTGGCGTGACGGTCAACTGGCTTCCTTGTAGCGTTATGGCTCCAGGATTCGACCCCAGGAATCCGAATGCAGCTACTGGCGATGCACTCAACAGGGCATCAGCATTTGCATTGGGGGTCGCATTGAAGAGTTTGCCGTCGGCGAGCCGCAGATAGTCTGCGCTCGTGAAAGCCACCATACCGCCGACGTTCACCGTAGCGTTCGGACCGAACAAGAAACCGGCTGGGTTCATGAGAAAGAGGTTGGCGTTTCCAAACCCGGTGGTTTGTATCGTACCAAAGATGTTGGAGAGGTTCCCTCCAGTGACACGACCGAGAATGTTGGATGTAGCCAGACCGGAGTTATTGAGAAAATTGGCGATGTTGTTGTTTGGAACATTGAAGTCCCCGAAGCTATGGTACAGGTTGGTTCCACCGCCTGGCCTCGTCCCACCGGTGATGTTGTATTGCGTCGTCTGAGTTTCACCGCTCCCCGTAACAATTGGTGCGCTGACCTGCGTATTAAGACCTGAAGGAGTAATTGGCGCCGCAGCTAGTGCCTGGCTCAGAATCGGCATGTAGAAGAACCACAGCAATAAATAGAGGAGAATCCGAATTTGGATGTCAAGAGAGAGGATGTAGAGTCGGAATAAAAAATGTGAATGCCCGTCTCATGATTCATCCTCCTTACTGTTGCCCTAGCTCTTCACCTCGACCAGTGGCGAGCAGCCGTCACTTTCAGGAGTCACAACGTCTGCTCGCCACTAGCATTATGTGCTTTCTGTCAGTTTCTCAGATTTTTTCATTGAAACGCACTGGTACGAGTTCGAGGGTCTCCCTGACGTTGCGAAGCAAGCTTAATGTGACCTTGTCGTGTAAACATTTTCCTCCAGTCATCAAGGTCATGACTTCCTACGTGACATCGAATTTGGTGAAGAGCGGATGTGAGCACCATTGAGAATGGAGCCAACGTCCTCCGCGATGGTTATCGGTTGGGGCGGTAACCTCCAACGTTCTCATGTCCTCCAAACAGTAGCGGTATGGCGGACCACAAGTGCACACTCCTGTGGCGGCCATATGGCAGTTACCACACCCACACCATGGAAGAGCATGAAGTAACGTTTCTCCTACGGGAAACATCAGGAAAGCAAAAACAGCGATAAACATCCGAATGTACATGGCGGCACCTCCTCTAGAAATTTATTGCTATTTGCTCGACTTGATCTTATAATTCGTGAATCGTCTCTCTTTTTTTAGCTCCCTGTTCCGGGGATATTGAAGAAGTCCACCGGTACACCTTCGTCTAGTAAATCGCCTTCGATTTTGAATCCATACTTTACTAGTGAAGTCATAATTGCTTTCATTCTGGCATTCGTAATCTCTTAGAATCCATTCCGAATCCTTCTGCTCTTTATCAATTCATCCGTAAATGTCTTGCAGGCGGCTAATCCATCTAGTGCTGTCTGTCGATCAATGGCCCCTTGATAATAGTTAGGCTCTGCGATCTTCTGAACCACGAGTCTGTAACTACAGAGGATGTTTTGGTGCGTTCCTGGTGAAAGACACATAGTGGTGGGTGGGTTTCTTAGGTGGGCTTTGAGCAATTTGACATCGCCTTTGAGATTGTCGATGTTTTCAGGAAGATGGTACAAGTAACACCCACTCAGCAGAGCGCTAAAGATGACACCTACACACAATCTGAAGAAGACCATAGCCCACCTCCCTAGTTAAATGCATTGGTTACTGACACGGAACTAAATTCTGGTTAAGCGGACTCTTTGTCTGCATTCGTTAAAATCACCTCGCTTGCCTTCTCCGCGATCATGTACACCGGCGTCACGATGAAAAATCCTGGGATATAGGGAAACACCGACGCATCGACCACGCGCAGGTTCGTCGTGCCGCGGACTCGGAAATTTTTATCCAACACAGCCGTGCCGTCGTTTGTTGCGCCGAGCTTGCAGGAACACGACGCATGGTGTCCCCAGGCTTCGTTCATGATCCATTCGCGCAAGGCAGCATCTGTGACTTGAGGTCCCGGCCAGATTTCTTCCGCTTCACCGTCATCTGCCAGGCGGCTCATGATCTTCCGAATGAAGGCCACTGCCTCGACCATGGCATCGAGGTCTTCTCTGCCTTTATTCGAATCGTTGCCTTCTTCGAAGTATTTGAAATTAATCTGTGGCGTATCGCGTGGATCGTTGGAGCGAAGCGTCACTTCTCCACCGGAATTGCGCGTATGGGCCTTCAAGACGAGCCAGGTGAAGTGGTCCTTGATCGTGATGCTCTTCGTGTAGCCTTGTTCATAGCCTCGGAAATCAGACGGAAGGCCGAAGATGAACAGGTCCGGGCTCTCATTGGCATTCTTGGCAATGGATGAGCGCTTGAGAATGGCGATGATCACGCCGTTGCTGGAGTACAAGAAGCCCTTGCCATCTCTTCGTTCTTCCGGCGTCGCTTCCTTCCACTCCTTATAGACCGGATCTCTCTGCTCATCGGCTTCGAACTTTGCGTTGGCCAACGTCGAGAGATTCTCCTTGAGCTTGTAGACAATTCCGACTTCATACCTGTCTTGTAGATTCTTGCCGACGCCGGGCAGGTCGATGTTGACCGCAATGCCGTGTCGTTGGAGTTCTTCCTTCGGACCGATTCCAGACAGCATCAAGAGTTGAGGCGTATTGAATGCGCCGCCCGAGATGATGACTTCTCTCTTCGCTCGGAATTGCTTTGTTGACGGCGAGGCATCATAAAGCCTTCGGGTCCGCTCGATAGAGATGGGCGCCTTCACGGCATTCCACGCCGACGGCTTTGAACCGCTCGCTATTTGAAGCCGCCTCTTTTTCCAACAAGACCTTTGTGACCAAGACATTCGTTTTGACGATTAACTGGTTGGGACAGACCTGTTGGACTGCTCGAATGCGATCCCGCACGCTCGCCCGCTTGCCGCCATTGGTGGCGACTGGTGTGAGGTACAACCCTTCCGGACGGTGTTTCACGGAGTCCATATGGTTGATGTCTTCTTTGAAAGCGGCACTCACGAGCTTTGGAATGGCACGACGAATAAAGGCCTCGGTGGGTGAGCCCGGGAGATCTTCCAACGTGGTGAGCGCCACAGCGGCGAGAATCCTCTGAAGCTGCGGATCTTTTTTGACAAAATCCTCGAGTGTCTCTTGCCTGGGCCGCTCGGTGGAAAGCCAGCCATCGAAGCCGTGCTTGCCTCCCGTCACAAAATCCCATGTTTTCGACGCATATTGGCAACGCTCGACCCGTTGAAAATACTTGCGCATCTTCTCTGCCGACCACGAATCGTCGCCGGTGAGTTTGGCGATGCGGTCCCAATCGCTTTCATGCCCATAGACGGTGATCATGGCATTGTGTGCCGTGCAGCCTCCCAGCGTGCCGGCTCTCGGATACCAGACGCCCTTACCGTTCTTGTCTCGCTTGGTATCGTTGTTCTGGCGGTTGTCGTTGCGCGTAATGCCGGACGAAATAGTTCCATTGCAGGTCCGGATCTTCTGTGGAGAGGGGATGAAAGGCGGGGACAGAGTAATGCGCGTTTTCGGTTTCGCCGCCGGCTTCAAGAGGAGCACGGTGTAGCCTGCCAGCGCCAGATTCGCGGCGACCGGCCCGCCTCCGGCGCCCGATCCAACGACGATGTAATCAAACTCCGTATCCGGAGCAGTTCCGGCTGCGGCACAATGGCTGGCATCGGGGAGCTTCGACGAAGGACTCAGCAGCGAACAGCCGCCAAGCGACACGACTATTCCTGTGGCGGCGGCTAGCTTGAGAAAGCTTCGTCGGGTCAGGGGTGTCATCGGGTCATCCATCATCATTTATGCTCGCCTAGAATGTTTTCAGAAACTCAATCAGCGCGCGCTTGTCGTCGTCGCTGAGGCCCGGCTCGTTCTCTGCCTTGTTCAAGTGACTCGTCCCGAAATAGTGGCCTCGGTTGACGACAAAATCATTGCACTTGCTCAACTCGAGCAACTCTTCGGCAAGCCCTTTCTCAAGGAAGACCCGTCGGGCCTCTTCATCGGTCGCATTGGGAGGAAGCGCTTTCAGCGCGTTCTTGATCTTGATGAGCAGCTTCACGATTTTCCGTCTTGTGCGTGAACCGCTCAATGAAGTTGGCGTCGTCGGGCATCATGTTCAAATTGGCCAACAGATTCACCGGCGTGCCTTTGGGAATCGGGCCGATTTCAACGCCGGTCTCTTTGAAGAGGGGCGGAAGCACCGGACATCGGGAAGAATGTGTTCTTCGAGTTCAATGACGTCTTGAAGAAACTCGGGAAGAAAGCCTTTGGGCACTCGCAGATAGCTCGTGGTTGTCGTGCGATCGATGAGTCCTGGCACCTTGTCGCCCAAGACGCGATCTTTGTCCCGTTTCTCCGGCCACAGCATTTGCTCGATCGAGTTTTGGAAGGACCGCATGCGGGCATCCACGCTTGGACTTGGATCAAACTTCCCGACGCTGTTGTTGAGCAAATAGGGTGCGGTCGACCACAGGCTGACGAGACTGGGCGTACGCGTATAGCCTCGGCCTCCGGCCGGCATCTGATAGGGGCGAGGCCTCGCCAGTAATTGGGTGGTGGACCGTAATCGTCCCGACCGACGGCAGGTCCTTATAGGAGCGCGAGGAGAAATTGTCCCAGATATTGTTCTCAATGGCATTCGTGGCGAGCGTGCTGCAGGCATTGGTTTCAAGCAACGTGACCGGGATGCGCGCATCGTTCGACAAGTAATTGTTGTCGAGGAAATCGTCAGCCAAGACGAGCTTTTTCATTTCCCGCTTGAACTCGTCGGTCTTCGTCCATGACCAATACTTATTCCAGCAGTCCATATAACCCGGACCTGCGCAGCCGTGAGGATCGAGACCCTGCACAGAGACGGGAAGCTTGCTCGAATGGCAGCGCGCACAGCGATCGGCAAAGACTTCCTTGCCTCGCAGAAGCATCGAAGCATCAGTCGGTACATACTTGTCACCGCCTGGGGCATCCTTGAGCTTGTGGGGCGCCGTGGCCTTCAAGAAGAACAGGGCCATGTTCGGCGTCTGTGCTTCGGTGGCTTCCCAATACGTCGAATTCTTCCGTGCATCCTTGATCTTGATCGGCGTGATCGGTTCTCCGCCGATCAACGGCTGAAAATGCAGCAGCCATTCTTCGCTGAAGAGGCCGATATTGAGGAAGACGCGATTGAGCGCGCCCAAGGCACCCACCGAATCAGATCCGTCCTTCAGCACATGAGGGGTCCAGACGGTGTCCGGAGGCTGGAAAAACTTGGTGAGCGGCCCGTTCGCAACGTAGTCATTGAGCTGTTTGTTGTCCAAGCCGCCGCCGGCCAGCTTCTCCTGGCCCCAACGCTTGGCTTGCTGGAGCCGCGGGCCGAGGTGATACACGGCGTTCATCGTGCGTGGGTTGTTGATGCTGTCCGTCGAGACCAGCGAGGTGTCGAGGGCGCCGGGGCGAGAGGTGCGGAAAATCTGATAGGGGAAGCTGGTCTCATCGGCTTCCCACGAAAAGATGCGGTCGATCCAAAAATACTGGGCGCCGACGTTCGAGCTGAGATGCTTCCATCCGGGATGCTCTGGATCCTCCGGAGGGTGTGTTGGAATCGCGCTGACATGACAGAAGCCGCAGGACATCCCGACACGGTACGGTTTCACGAGATCTTTCGAGAGGTAATACGTCGGATCTTCGTAATAGCGTTTGGGATCCCATTTCTTGGCGGCCTCTTTGTCAAAGGCCGGGTTGGGGAAGAGGCGTAACCCGACAATCCCGGTTGCATAGCCATAGAAGGATCCGACTGGAACGGTTTCGCCTCTGGCGCCGATCTTCACGCCGGGGTATTTCGTTTCATTTTCGAAGGGGTCTGGCGGGCAATCAGGACTGGAAATGCGCTTGTCCAGCCAAAGTCCGAAGCGGTTCGGATCTGGTCCGGTCGCCTTTTCAAAGCACGGCTCATTGACCAAGCCGAGATAGTGCCAGCGACTGTCCCGGCTGAATTTCAGGCTCGGATGTGAGGACAGCGTCTTCAGAAAATCGAGCGTGCCGTAGCTGAGTCTCGAAAGCTCGTCCCAGAAGCGGTCGTTCCCTCCGGTCCATATGATCCATGTATTGCGGCCGTTGACTTCCTCCGGCGAGAGCTTGGCACCGCCGTCCATATCGGCAAAGTAATCCTCGTCGGCCGCCGGAAAGGATGCGACGGTGCGTTTTGCCAAACGGGCTTCGTCTTTGACTTCGCCAGGAGTGCCGGCTTGCTTTGAGAAAAATGGCAGCGACTGACAGCTGAGAAGCACGGCTACGGAAATGAGTGCGACAGCCGTGAATTTGAAAGAGAAGGTTTTGAACATCTATTGGCCCCCTCTAATTGAATGCCGGATCACCCGTTGCATCTTCACGCGCTCTCCACTGTAAGTCGTAGTAGTTGCCTCGATCGCGCGCCCAAGGATCGAATGCGTTGACGACGTGCGCGAGTTCCGGCTCCAGCTCGGGGATCGTCCGGCGCAGCACGCATTTCAGCGGCGAGGGATCCACCTTGTGGAACAAGAGCCAGTTTCGTTGAACGCATTGATCTTCCGGGCCGTTGTTCATGACCCATTCCACGCCGACCTTGCTGTAGAACTCTTTCGTAAAGCTGGAGGTGAAGAATCGGTCGCTGAACAGGCGCCTCGATGCATTGAGAATGAAGACTTGAAACTGCGTTTCCGAGATAGCGAAGCCATGGGGCCGAACCGGCTCCGCCAGCCAGCCAACGATTGTGTCAAGATCTTCGATGTTGTCGACTTGTTCGCCATGCTTCTTGCCTAAGCAATCGTCGATCGCTTCCCACTGAATGCCTTTTGCTGTTTCGAGTCGGACCTTTTGGGCCGTCGTGATCACCTTCGACTTGTCGCAGGTATGATGACCGTAGACGGCTCGAAGTTTATTGACGATCTCCATTTGTCGATCGAGTTCCTTCTGCTTCGTGGAATCTTTCTTGGCAGCCACTATCAAGTTCTCATCGATGAAATCTTCAAACCTGGTCAACGTCCTCAGCCCGTATTGCCGGCGAAATTCGTTGAAACGGGGAACGCCTCGTTCTCTATCTCGAATAATGTCGAGCGCTGCGACATCGATCTGGTGGCCTGCCTCGTCGATCTGCAGATTTTGGAGGAACTGTGGATGATTCAAGAGCGTCAATCGTCCCAGCCGCTGCCGTCCCATGGACAGCGCCAGGTTGGCCAGTCCCTTGCCGTGCATGGTCGTCGTAGCTTTCTTTCTGAACGTCTCGACGACCGGAATCATCCCTTGGATCTGATCCGGTTTCTGGAACTGCCGGTACTCGATCAGGTCGGGCACCATCGGGTGCAGGCGATAGACGGTGATGAATTCCTCAGGGAAGTTGAACGGGCGAGCCGAAGTGGTGTGTGCCGCCGTTGATATGATCGGGGTTCGGGAACGTGTACGTGTTCGGACAAAAGAACAGATGCCAGCAATCCCGGATCTCGTTACGCATGCCGAAGATCCCCGGGCCTCCGGCAAAAGCGGAGTATTTGAGATTGGCATCCGCGAGGTCGCCGGAGTCCTTCATGCGGTCCATGACGGTTTCCACGGCAGCGCCGACCACCGAATAATTCTCGAACAGTCCTGACCAATTCGCGTTCATGCCTTTGTAGAGCGCTTCGTCATAGAGCAGTTGTGTGGTCCATTCGATGGTGTGGATCTTGGCAATTTCCGCAGAGACGACGAGCCGGGCGATCTCGAACAGCTCTCGGGGAGTCACCTCGCTGAATAGCACGGGCTCTTTCGGCTTGTCGGGCCGCCGCAAGCCGCTGTCTTCCTTGGGATCCTGGCTGCGGAAATAGTCGACGAACTTGTTGTGCTCCCGGGCAAACACGTTGTGGAAGAAGCTCAGGCCGATGGACCAGTTGTCCGGAAATGCCGTCGCCTCCTGGCCTTCCCAGAGAGGGTTGATGTGGTTCCGGTCGGACTCATCGAGCAGGGGCAGATAGCCTTGTTTCCAGCCTTCCCGTTCCTTGGTCGTTCTCCGGTGCTGAGCCGATTGGGCGCATCAGGAGCTTTGCCGGATCGTCGGGATCCTTCTTCACTCGTTTGAGCGACGTCTCGTCGTAGCCATAGATCTGGCTGGCATCCCACCAGGCGGTCACCGGTTCAGCGTTCTTCGTTGGGCTTTCTTGAGGGATTTCCCGTTATCGAACGTGCCTGGGTCCGTCCGATCGATGAGCGCTTCGCCGATCCGGTCCTCAGTGCGGCACTTGATAGTCTCTTTGAGCTGCTCGGTGCAGCCCATGCTCATCATGGTTTCCGCATTCCGCCCTTCGCGGGAATGGGAGAACCAGTCGTGCGTCATGAACTGAATCCAGAACGCGGCCAGGACGTTAAATGAATTGGCTTTCTCGTAGGGGCACACCGAAGGGGCGTTGTTCGAGCCACGCCCTTCGTTGCAATGCGCTGCCTGGGTTTGATCCCGCGAGAACAACGTCCGGCTGATGAGCTGCGGGTTCGGTTCAAGCAAGGCGAGCCTTTTGGCATGCCGGTTCTTCGTTTCCGTGCTTTGTTTTTGCTTCGTCAAGATCGGGGAAGGTGACGGCTTCGAACTGGACATTGCGGGCAAGGGGCTGGTTGGTCGAGCCCATCAGGGGGTTGTAGATGTCGTTGCAGTAGCCATTCAGGTCACGAAACCGGATCGATTCGCCTTTGCATTGCTGGGAGCCGTCCACCGGATTGGTCGTGAGGCCGTCCTTCTTGAGCCGCGCCACGAGCCTGGCATATTCCTGCTCATCCATGTCGTTGCCGGCAGGTCTCTGATCGGTCACCCGCATTTCCACCCAGGGCGTATGGAAGACGCCGGCAGGGTCTCTCAAGATCTGTGAATATTTCTCGTAGGTTCCGCTATTGTCGAAGAGGTTGAACTTGATCATTTCCATCCGCTGGAATTCGAGATCCAGCAGCGCGCCTCGGATCCCCCGTCCGTTCCCGCCGAGATCTCCGAAGAGCGCGCCGAAGCCTGGCACCTTTGAGTCCGCGTCACCTGGCGGCCCAGTAATTTCGCCAGTCTACCCAGGGGCGCGGTCTTTCTTGGACCGTTCTCTCGCCGCCGCGGCAGCGGGCCGTGTCTTCCCGGACCTTGCCGAGGAACCGCTCGCTACGGTCGGGTGCGACGTCTCTCGGCCCGCGTGAGACGTATGTGAAACAGGAACTCAGCTCGTGGGGGTCAAACGAAGCGCAACCGTGGCCAGTTAGGAGAAGAGAAGTCAGCAGGAGTGAGGCGGTAAGTGTGTGCATTGGATGCACAACTTCCAATGGTTAGATGCTTTGGGTGCCTCTAGCTATGCTCTTAATGAGAAATTCTCAATACCGCTTTCGAATAGGGCCGATGAACGAACCTCTTGGTTTCACGCCATTTTTCCAAGGGGAGGCATGGTGATACGCTTTCTGGCCGGCGTCAACAGGTCCATTCGTATCTAGCCCTACATGGAGTACCCAAGCGTTGAGCAATCGATATGCCTCCAATATCCTGCAATATCCTCACTGTAGAAATGCACCTAATCCCTTATTGTTTGGTGACTTCGGTGATCGAGGGGAGGCGAGAGGCTAGAGCTATGACCAGGGGCTAACTACTGAGTGAATCGATTTAGATTCTATAGACAGGCCGGAAAGGATTCAGGAGAGAAGTGCGATCTCAAATCTCAGATGAGGGGTGCGACCGAGTTCGGTGTATCTATTCGACCTTTTCAATAATGGCAAAGTACCGATTGTCGGACATCTTCCTGCCCCTGATTTCGGCAGAAATGGCAGTCCCATCTTTGCGCTGTATCAATCGTTTCAAGGACAAGGTGTTGCCCTCGCGGAGTTGCTCAAGGCATTGCTGGGCCAACTCTTTTTCTGCAGGGACATAGGTTTCCCTGATATGAAGCTGAAGCAATTCCTCTCTGGTGTACCCAAACAGTTCACACGCCTTTGCATTCACCAGCTTAAAATAGCCGTCCATATCTACAGCCACGACGGCGTCCGAAGCCTCTTCCATTAAGAGTCGATACTGACGCTCACTCTCCTGTAGAGCCGCTTCTGCTTCTCGGCGTTCAGTAATATCTTGAGCAAAGACCAGGACCCCGATCACGTTGCCCTGGGCATCACGGTACGGCACCTTGTCTGTCTGCACCCAGCGTTTGTGACCCGGTGCTATTTCATAGAGTTCAACAATTCCGAGTCTCGGCTGGCCAGAGGCAATGACTGCAAGGTCATCCTGATGATATTTCTCCGCTTCCTCGGGATAGAGGTCATAGGTGGATTGGCCTTCGAGCTCCCTCACCGTTTTGTTGATAGATTCTGCGGCATGCCGGTTGGCCCGTAAAATGCGATTCTGCGAATCCTTGTACCAGACCATTGCGGGAATGAGATCCAACAGCACCTGTTGCTCAATCTGCTGCTGCAGCAGCTTCGCTTCAGCCTCCTTCCGCAGAGTAATGTCGCGGATAATACCGCAGCTCAACATCTGCCCGCTGGATCTCCATGTGCTCAACGACAGTTCAATGGGAAATTCGCTCCCGTCCTTCCTCAAGCCGGATAGCTCGATCGTTCTCCCGGTCTGGCTTGGGTTGCCAGAGGCCTTCGCAAGCTCAAGCCCCCGTAGATGACCCTCGCGGTAGCGAGTCGGCATGATCGTGGTCAGCGGCTGCCCCAGGATCTCTCCCTCCATATAGCCAAAGAGCCGTTCGGCAGCGGTATTCCATGAGATGATCTTGCCCTCGTCATCTGCCAACACGATCCCGTCGGGCGCCGTTTGAACCACCTGGCGGAACTGCTCTTCTTTTGCATACAGGGCGCTCTCGACATGCCTCATCTTGCTCACCAACCGCCGGACGTCCACTGCCTGACGGAGGATGATCCTGAGCTCGTCTCGGTTGTAGGGTTTGGTGATATACGCAAAGGCGCCACGGCGGAGGGCCTCAACGGTGCACTGTTCCTGGATGGAGGCGGTGAGGATAATGACCGGGAGAATAGGGTCCATTTCCTCCAATCCGCGGAGGACCGCGAAGCCGCTCAAGTCCGGCAATCCCAGATCCAAGACCACTGCCCCGAACGACTGCTCTTCGGCTTCGTGCAGCGCCTGCCTTCCCGTCGCCACGCTGCGCACGGTATACCCTTCATGTTGAAGGTAATCTGAAAGAGCGAGGGAAAGATCCGGATCATCCTCGACGATGAGGACGGATGAACCATGGGAAGCGAGTTGTTCCGCCTTCATGGTCTCACCAGTTCAAGAGGTGAGGGATGATGGATGTGGCAGCATTCAAGAGCGCAGAGGATGGGACAAAACCACCAGAAAATCAATAGGTAGAAGGTGGGATGTTAAGGTATACTTTCTTTTCGTCTATGTTGCGAAAGGCAGAGTGAAGTAGAACCGACTCCCTTTTCCCAGCGTCGCTCTCGACACCAATGCTTCCCCCATGCAACTCGATGAGTCCTTTCGCAATCGCCAGCCCTAAGCCAGACCCCGCGACCGGTCCAGAACCCGGTTCTACCCGATAGAACTTGTCGAAGATCTTCGGCAGATGCTCTTCAGGGATTCCGCACCCTGTGTCGGACACGTTCATTTTGATATGCCGATCGTCCAAGACCTGTGCACCGATATGGACACGCCCACCCGGTGGCGTAAACTTGATCGCATTCTCGAGCAAATTCGCGAGCACTTCATACAGTTTGTCTCGGTCAACGCGAACCTTCGGCATATCCTCCATGGAGCCTATGTCCATCGTGATCGATTTTCGCTGGGCAAGGGGCTGAAAGACTTCCACCAGATCGGTCAGCAACTCTTGGAGTGACAGCACCGTCGGGCGCAGCTCCATTTTCCCCGATTCAAGTTTGGACAGGTTCAGCAGTTCATTCAGCATGCGTGCGAGTCGGTCTGTATTGAATTGGATTCGAGAGGCATAGTACTTTTGCTTCTCATTTAATGGACCGGCCAGTCCTTCAAACAAGTTCTCTGAAAGGTTCTTGATGGAAGTGAGCGGGGTCCGCAATTCATGAGAGACGATACCGACAAAGGCAGTTTTCAGCTGATTGAACTCTTGCAGTTGCTCAACGGTCGCTTGAAGCGTACTCGTTCGGTCCTGAATCCTTCGTTCCAGCGTGCGGTTCAGCTCATCGAGCTCCTGTTCCGCACGTCTGCGCTCGGCAACACCGACGGCTAACACCAAGGCTGTCACGGCAATCACGCCGATGAAGGCCTGTAATAACAGCAAGCTTTCATGGTGGTCGCCACGGGCGAAGGGGCCGGAGCCCTGCAATGTCCCCCAAATGGCTATGCCTGCACACAACAGAATGGCGGTGACGGTTTCACGAGGCCCCAACCGGACCGCGACCCATATCAGAATAGACAGAGTAAGAAAGGCCAGCGGATAGTTCGGCCCCGTCATCGCCTGGCTGCTCTGAAAGACCGTCCATGTCACCACGCACAACAGCGGGAGCGATACGCCCATTTCCAGCAGTTGGGAGCGACTCCAATTGAGCGCACGGTCCGATACCCAGAGCACGATAGCCGGCGTGACGATCAGAGCCCCAACGACATCACCGAGCCACCAGGTAATCCAAATCTCCCCGTACCTCTGCCAGTCTGCATAGCCTCCCAGGGCAAGGCTGGTCACTCCGAACGTCGCGCTCACGGCGGTACTGAACACAGCAGCCAGAAGCACAAACCTCAGCGTATCGCCCTGTTGGGCAAAGCATTTTCGACCGTTCGCAAAATAGTTGACCAGCAGTGCGCCGATGAGCCCTTCCAACGTGTTCCCAGTCGCGATGGCGAGAGATGACACAGTCGAACCAGCTGTTGTCACATTGACCGCAAAGGCTCCGAGAAAGATAGCGGGCCATACCCAATATCCAAGTAGGAGAAAGGCCGCCAGACTGATTCCGGTCGGGGGCCATACCGGAGTTGCGCTCGGGTGAAAGAGAGCCAATTGAAGGCCAAACTTTCCTGCGAGAACATAGACTACGGCAAGGCCGCACAGGACGATTGATCGCTGGATGGGACTCAATCCGTGCAGAGATTTGTCAGAGTTCACGTGGTTCCAGTGATCGGTATTTGTTATGACGTGCGACAGCTGCATTGAGGGACAATTCTAGGAGTGCCTTGTAAGCGACGCAAGAGGGTCGAATGAGGGAAATCCAATACGTGCATTAATCGCGCCTCGGTGCCTGAGCGGTGGTTTAGACGTAGAGCAATTTTAAAGGTGAGGTGTGATATAGCGCTTTACGCCATCGCGTGGCGATCACGATTGGCAACCAGACGAGTCCACCGCAAAGGCCTGCGTCAAGAATCCAGGCGGAGCAATCTTTCTGCAGGGAGAGTAGGGGAGTCTCATCCTCCATCATGCTGTCCGCTTCTCTGACTGTGCCATCTCCAGATTCAGTCATGCTTAAGGCTAGGGGGCTAGGGAGCCACCCGCCTGGCTCGGCAGGCAAACTGTCCCTTCCTGCAACGGTAAAGCTGCTGATAATCCCACCGGCGAGTCCTGCGCAGCGCTGACTAAGTAAGGACGTCGGCAGCAAGGGCTTCTGCCCGAGCGGAACGATCTTGCCGCTCGCTGGAGAAATCGGCGATTGGATCGTTACAGTGCCTTGCTGGCCAAATTGTGATGAGGCCGTGATGTGGCTTGCCGAAACGAATCGGGTAATAGGAGATTGGTGGTGATCGAAATATTTCCGCCAGGTCCGGAGACGGCGTTTGCCAAGATCTGACTGTTCTGCAAGATCACAAACTGTGGATCGATATTGACGCTGCCTCCGCCGCCGGTGCCGTCGTTGACCGAGGCGCTGATCGATGCTATCGGTGAGTTGCACCGTACCGTTGGGATTCGTCGTGATTTTGATCACCCCGCCGCTTGAATGGAGGGCCTCCGTCGTCACCGTGCTATTCGTCATCGCGAATTGGTTGCCGGCGTTGATCTGGATGTTGCCGGTGCTGCCTGGACCGGTGCTGCTCGCGTGATGGTTGCACCATTGTTCATGTGAACGGATTCGGCGCCTCGATTGTGATGTTGCCGCCGGTGGCCGTTGAGCAGTCCGACGTTAGCGGAATGTGCCACCGTTCTGCATCGTGACGGTGTTGGCATTGACAAGATATTTCCTCCTGCGCCGGTGTCTCGGTGTTGTAAAGACGCCACTGCCTGCACCGTCGACAAGGAAAGAATTTGCCGGACTGTTTGTGCCTTGAATCGTGACGGTTCCGGCATTGCCTGCTCCAGTTGAAGCAGCAGTAATGGTTCCACCTCCGCTGATCGAGATGTCATTCGCCTTGACGAGAATGTTGCCCGCATTGCCTGGGCCGCTCGTGCTGGCAGAGATGGAAGCACCATCGGAGATCGTACCGACTGGCCAGCAATGAGAGAAATGTTGCCGCCTGCTCCTGAACCGGTTGTTGACTCCAACATTCTGACTTAAGATCCCGCGGGGGTGCCAGCAATCAAGTCTCCCTGATATTGCAATCGCTGTCCCTCGTATTATATCGTCATGGTCCTCCTTACCGTCACTTTGGTGCCACTATTGATTTGCGCCCCCCTCGGCTCACGCTTAGAGGTATTGCTGTAATGGATATTTTCCCGCATTGCCGCAGTGTCCTACGCAACTCCGGCTCTAACTGTTAAGGTACTAACCCCGCTAGCATGGCTGGTGCCAAGGCTAAACGGTGGTCCCTGGAATGAAAGCTAGGGAAAATCGCCGGAAATGGAAAAAGATGCAGCCTTAATATTGATATCACCTCCGTCCTCTACCGTTTGTAGCGGTCGCGGTATCGATCCGTCCGCCATCTGTATAACTAGAAAGGGAGTGTTAATTGTAATAATGCCGGCGTTTCCATGAGTCCGAAGAATCCAAATGAATTACTTAAGAATGCCGGTGCGGCTTCAAGTAACCCACGTAGGGATCTCGTATATTGTGACAGTTAGTGAGATGGTCGTGAGCCGTAATGTTGATCGGCATCGTTCCATCGACACCTGTACTGCTGAGACTTGACTCCCGTTCGTAAGGTCGATGGAATTCCCCCCATTAGTTATGGCTCCTGGACCCATTGATGGACTTTCTACTAATAATGGTTCACTATTTGATTATTGTGTCCGCCTCTAATATTGCTGAACCCATTCGCGTCTGGAAGCCGCCGCGTCAATTCTTAGCGTCAGCTGCATGTTCAGGCTTCGCCACTCAGGATCCCGCCAGTAGGCGTGCGGGCATAACGGCCAGGTCCCTAAATTTATGTATTTGAAGTATCCTCGGCCTTGATTGTGAGTGTTACCTGCCGACCCTGCGAATCAACCTCTGGCGCGCCGAGTCGCCTATTATAGAATCTCCCTGGTACTTCATAGTTTGTCAATAATGCACATTACAGCCATTTGCCCGCCATCGAAAGGTTACCGCCATGTCCGCTGCCGGTAAAGCCGGTATCGATAAACATCGCAGTACTGCGTTCTCATTCGACGCATTAAGCGTTCCAGTTGTTGATGGTGACATCTACCACCTTTTCCAGATCCAGACGTATGAGTATCAATCATCGCAACGCTCGGGAACCCCACTACTGCTTGTTGACGCAAGTTCATATTCGCTGATGATCTTTGACTGCGCCTGCGTTCCCGGTTCCAGTTCGTTTGAGCAGAAATAGAAGAAGCCCCCGTCGTGTCTGCAAGATAGGTCTCCGGAAAGCTCGAATATCAACAGCAACTGGCGCACCGTTACCATTAGTCGTATTCGCGGCAAGCGTGCTATCCAGAATGACCAGTTGTCCACCGCGGATTTGAATCATGCCAGCCTCGATCGGCGGAAACGTCTAGCAGCGACCCTTGCGACAACGCAATATTGCCCATTTTCGTAAAGGATTGCCCATTGATGTTCGGCCCGGTTTGCAAAGTCGGATACGAACTTCCCCTGGCGAGGCGACGCTTGCCAAGATTGATTTGGCCACCTCGGGCTGAAAGGTGAGCCGGTTGATTCGTGACCCCATCGTCGAGCACGCCAGATTGAACTGTGATGTTCCCACCAATCAGCGAGAGGCTCTGCCCTGGGGTAACCGTACAGCTGACTTCCCTGAACCGTGATCGCCCCAGGATTCGAACCCAAGAAACCAATGCGCTACGGGAGCGGCACTCAATGTTGCATCCGCTGGACCAGGAACGGCGTTGAATCGCATTGTCGGCGAGACGAAGGTAATCTGCGAAGTGAAGCTCACCATCCCACCGACGTTGACTGACGCGTTCGGGCCAAATAAAAAACCGGCCGGATTCATGAGAAACAGATTGGCGTTACCAAATCCGGTCGTTTGAATCGTGCCGAAGATATTTGAGATGTTTCCGCCGGTGACACGACCGAGGATATTGGATGTGGCTAGACCAGAGTCGTTTAGGAAATTTGCAACGTTATTATTGGGAACGTTGAAATTGCCGAAGCTATGGAAAAGATTAGCTCCTCCTCCCGGCCTAGTTCCGCCGGTGATGTTGTAAGAATTTCCGCTCGCCGTCACAACAGAGTTCAGCCCCGAAGAGGTAATCGGGGCTGAACTCTGCGCTTGTGCAGCCCCTGCTAAAGCGCTGGCCATCGCGAGCAGGGCGAAAGTCACGACACCTACGTTAGGTGCATTTCGTTTCGATTGACTTGCCCGCACAAAAAGTGACAACCAGGCACCTCGTTGCATTAGTAGCACTGACAGAGGCAGGGAGCCGTGGCATGGCATGTCCATGTTGAAACGAGAGTGCTGCAATTTTTTTGCCCAGGCTTGAGACAGCCGCCACATGCATTCCGACTGCAACTATCTCCCTGGCACCGATCGCCTTTTCCTTTTTTTCATTGCAAGCATCAGTGTTCCGCCAGTCTGAGAGTCACCCTTTTGTGCGAGCCGTTGCGCATCACTCAGTAACTTGGCAGCCTCTCTAAAATCTTTTGCTGCGTCAGTATCACCTTGGCTTTTGGCGAATGCTTCAGCCTCCTTAGCCGCCATTGCCGCCTTTTCAGAGAATTTGGCCGCGTTAACCAGTCCTTTTCATCCGTCGCCGCACGTAAGGCATTCGCTATATTGACAATCATTTCCTCGTATCCGGGGGACGGCGTCTTTCCTGTGGACTCCTGCATCTCTTCTGCTGCCGATACCAACGGTGCTAGGAGGATAACAAAGCTAAATGTTGCGGCGACAAGGTGGCTGCTGCGAAGAGATGGCATAAGGCGGCTCCTTTCAGTAGGGGTTATTGAGACCGGGAACGCTTTAAAGCAGATAAGCCAAGGCGGTTAACTTCCTCTGCAAGGTGGCGATCATCATTCGCGCATTCTTTGGCTTCCCTTTTAATATTCCCCGTTTAGAGTCTGGTGTAAGCCTAAGCAGTGTGAAATCCTCGCCTCGCAAAGTACCCAAAAAGAATCGGTCTGGGGCGTAGACAATGAAGGCGGAATCCAACACGTTCAGTTCCTCTGCGATTAGCGGTGCGCCGAATGCGCCAAATCCTACCGCTTTCCATGCCCCCGTTTTCGTCAGTTGCATGACCGTAATTGCAGACCGCACCTTCCCTCCGACAGTAACGGGGTATATGAATTGGTCAGTCGGATTGAACAGCTCGGAGAGTTGTTCATCACGCCTATAGTTTTTTACTCGATCGAGGTTGATAGGAAGGACGGCCAGCGGCGTCGCTGCGATTTTCATATTGGCAACCGTTGCCTCGTCAGCCGAATGAAAACCCAAGGACTGAGCCACTGCCCTATCATTCTTAACTAACTTCTCGATGATTAACAGTCCGGCATCAGCGGCAGCTCGCGCTCGGAGGAGGCTCCGGAATGGAAAACTTTGCAGGTGGACCATCGGAGTGGGTGCTCAGCACCTCCAACGCGAGAACGGGAGAGAGACTACTCCATGCGATCACGAGCGAAATTCCTACGACTTGATAACGCATTAAGCCTCACTTCGACGGAAGCAATCCTAGAGTGTCATTTGTTCTTGCCTCCGATGACCATGTCCCAGAAGGTTACTTTCTGAAAAGGGGAGATAATGACCTCCTCGACCCAAAGACGGGTATAAATACTGTAGTCGATCAAGATAGGATCAAGCGGATAATCCTTGTATTGTTCAGCGGTCGTGGAGATATATGTACTTGCCGATCTTGTTGTCATCATTTATAAATTGTAGCCATAAACGACCACATCATGATCACGGAGTCCATTATCAAAGACCCATATATATGGACTGCCTAGACTGCTATCGGCTGGACATATTTTTTCCTGTATCTGATTAAAGGCGAACCGTCTCTTTCTTTTGAAACCGCAATATTATTGTAAACGTGCGATAGGTAACCGCAGCATCTATGCATCGCCAAGCTGATTATTGACGGCTTTCGTTCTCCAGCATGTTTCTGCAGGTTGGTTCTCCGCCGTACAAGCCAACAATGGATCAACCTTATCTGCGCATGCCGTTTCTGAAACGCCCGATCTGACTCGGGAGAACGAGATCATAAATTTCGCACGCTTCCGAATTGGGAAGCTCATACCATTTAAATACCTTCGCTAATGAACTTGCCCAGCACCAGAGTTCAGACATCCGCATCCATATGCTCGATTTTCAGTCTTCAAACGACTCAGCACATTCACTTTTAGTGGTCACACAAGACCATAGAGAAAACGATACGATAAGTATCGCGGCAAGTGGTATTGCATTCCTTAGTCTGCAAAACATGTCAGGACCTCGGGACGTAGATGCTCAAACACGAGTCGCCTTGTTATGCTTTTAACTACCTTTACGCAATACCTCTTTCGAATAAGGCCGTCCGAATCTGGATCGTCCCGACAATAGATTGAGTCCCCTCGTGCCAATGCGTCTGTTTGTTCGCGGGCGATATCCCTAAGTGTTTACATTTGCAATGTCCTGCTTGATAACATCACAGTGCAACACAGAGGCCAGAATTGAAACTATCCAGACTTATGGTGGGAAAATTGTCATAAACAAAGTCCAGAACAATTGATTTCCAGGCAATCGAAAGAGATCCTTCTCCTAACGGGATTCGATATTAGGTAGTATCAAAAACAATTCTTTAGGATCAAAAACGATTCACCGAGTCGAGCACTTTACCAGGCGCTGGCCGCGCCGCGGACCCTAATTCGGGATTCAATTGGAAAAGTATTTACAAGCGGTAAGCTGCCACTAACGGGCGAGCTTACTAACCGCGGGGCGGGGAAGAGGTAGGCAAGAAGGCCGCGCTGCCAGTGTTATTGGAAGCGCGGCCTCATAGCGTGAAGGCAACCGGTCAGTTCTGGATTCGACACGCGGAATTGTTTCGATGTCTCAGTATGATCGGGGCTTCAATCAGTTCGGGTCGCGTTGCCCTTGGGTCGTCGCTTTCAAAACGAGGACCGGTGTCCTGCGCGCTTTCCTTCCACACCCGTGGCACGCGCCGGATGCCAATGGGAAAAATTGTGAGACGTCCTCCTTCATCAATATGCAATCGAAGAAAATGTTTCCAATCCTCAATGCGAAGCGAGGAAAATGCCTCGGTCATATGTCGTCCGAATACATTGAGCGATATCAATAGATAGATGCCAAGCAGAATCGAACCAACTATCCATCCGCCGAGAAAAATTAACGAACCTGTCAGGAGAAGTTGTTCGGGAGCCTGAAAGCGCAATCCAACAATAGTGATTGCAAGATACGAAGCGCCCCAACCGATGAAAAATGTGGCTGCAATATGTGAAATGGCGTGCATCGTTCCTGCAATCCAGCGGTACCACTTCGCATAGGTATCGGTAAAAAGGAAAAATCCTAGAAAGAGCACGGTCGCCCAAAAGATGGGGAACGGTGTCAGCAGTGATTGTGCGAAGACCACCGACGCCACTTCAGACAAGTCGGATATCTCGCCGACGTTCGCCATGACGGACCATGCCGTGAGTAAGTACAGACTGGCCGGTGCGATACCGAATTTCCAATTCACAAAGGGAAAAAGACCATTACGAAGGGCGAGTTGTCGCGACACCGATGCGCTCGGCCAACTGGCTTTTTGATGAAATGTCCTCGCAGCAGCAGCCTGCGCAGGCGGTAACGTTTCTACCAGGTCATTCACCTTCCAGCCATGGGTCGGATGGAGAAATGCGCCTCCTCCGCCGGCAATAATTTTTTGGGTACCATCGTTCGCCTCGTGTCGGCGGTAATGATGGAGGTCTCCGGCTATAAATACCTGAACTGATTTCCCTTTGAGGATCTCTTTCTCCACAAAATCAAGATTTCGATCATTCACATTGGGGTCGTACCGCTGGTACTGAGCCTCGTAGAACCACGTCGGTTCGGCATTGCAAAGGATAATGCTGTCCCCATCTGCGATTTGTTTGGCCACCAGTTGGAAATATTTCACCTGTGGACCATCGATGTATGAAGTGAGTTGCGTGTCCAGAGCTAAGAGCCACCAGCCTTGCGGAAGCTTCATCGCAAAGTAACTGCGCAGCTGAGGGGTCGGAAATCCAGCAATTTCATCCTTGTCGATAAAATACCGCGTGAAGGCCACCAAGCTGTCATACCAGTCATGGTTTCCAGGTATGGCAAACATATCGGGGCGGACCTTCTCGCCATTGTAAGCGCACTCATAAGGATGGAATGTCCGTTCCTTGTAGGCCGACCGACTGGCGGTGGGATAGACTTCATCGCCACCGAAGACAATCACGTGACCACGAACTGTGACATAGAGGTTCTTTTCCCAGTTGAGGTCAAGCTTGGGTCGACTGCTGTGGTAGGCGACGGCATAGGTGGGATTCCAACCTTCCCCTAAATCGGCGACGTAGTCCAACCAAAATTCCTTGTGATGCGAGTAGTCAATGATGAAATGTGCTGGATCATCATCTGGCAAATCATCTGGGTCATCATAGAGCGCTTCGATTAACCGGTGGTCTGCGTGCCGCCCGAAGATCGTAGAAGTGACGACTTGTCCTGCCGTGCGCAGCAGCTGAGGCGGATCGTACCATCCCACCATTCGATGTTTTTTAAGAGAGACGTTGTCGGTGTTGGATGGCGTTCTTGCCTTGAGAGGCTTGGCCTGCTTTGTGGCGAGTAGGGTAGTCGATTGGTGCTGCGCGGTCAGCGTCAGACATGCGGGAGTGTACCATAGCCTCTTGCCAAAGAAGAACGTTGATGAAGCATCGGCTCTGAAGGCAGGCTTAAGGAGGAAATCGTCGATGGGCTTGCCCGCTTCCGTTGCGCGCGTATCCGTGCTATACTGCTATAACGTTTTAGTAACATAGCGTTTTGATGGAGGACGTCATGGCCAGTGATACACGTATGACTGTGTACTTGCAGCCCAAGGTATACCGCGCACTCAAAGTAAAGTCGGCGACGACCGATCGATCCGTCTCCGAGTTAGTGAATGCTGCGGTGATCGAGGCGCTCCGCGAAGACGCTATTGATGTTGAAGCGTTCGACAAGCGGAGCAAGGAGCCAACCCGCTCTTTCGAACAGGTCTTGAAAGATCTCAAGCGTGACGGACTCTTATAGTCTCGTCGTCAAGAAGTCTGCAGAACGGGAGCTGCGTGCAATACCCAAGACCGATCTGCGCCGCATTACAGACCGTCTGCGTGGACTGAGTAGCAATCCTCGACCTCCAGGCTGCGAAAAGCTCTCCGGGCATGATCACTATCGCATTCGCCAAGGAGACTATCGCATGGTCTATGCCATTGACGATGACACGCGCGTGGTTACCCTCGTGAAGGTTGGCCACCGGCGGGACGTCTACCGCTAAGAACTGCCCTCGGCGCTCCTCGATGGTGAGGCTGTGGAATGGCGCCTAAGACTGAGTCACAAAACTATGGCGGGATTTGTTGTGAACCAACTCAGTGGCACGATCACGGTAGCCAGGTGGCAGGAACGTCGATGTATTCAACGTGGCTACTAGGGAGAGGAATAGGCAGACCATGTGCTTTTAGTCCTTCGAAATGAAACTCAATGGCTTCGCGAATAAGAGATTCGGTCTCTGGCACACGGTGGCAATGCACCCCGGTAAGTCAGGAACGTAAGCCGCAGGTTGATGGAGCTTTCTCGATCGCAACGGCGCATCGCATATTCTGGTGTTCCTTTTTTCCAACCGGTGCTTTGAGACCGAAGCGGACTTATGAACTGATCCAAGTCACTTGGCCTTTCGGAGCGGTTGCCAATATCCGTCGAAGTCGGGGTACCAACGGTCGAAGATCTTCCAAGCGATTCGTCCGTGCTTGAAGAACAATCACGGCAACGTTGAATTGAGGAAGGTGTTGTTGAAAGGATAAGTTACGATCAACCGTTACGAATACATCGAACTGTGCCTGGGCGAGTCTGAGCAGTTCACCATTCTTAAGACCGGCCCAACCGGCCTCGGAAACCGTGACGACCTCATGGTCTTTGATCTCTTGGGCCAATCTGCGGTCGATACACTCGTCGAGTAAAAGCTTCACGAAGCGACTGCCAGCATCCTGGCTTTGGCTTCTTCTAAGAAGGCGATGACCTGTTCACGTGACACTGTAGGAAACCCCTCGAGGAACTCGTCGATCGACTGTCCCCCTTCCAAATAGTCGATGAGGGTTTGTATCGGCACCCGCGTCCCGTTGAATACCGGTGTCCCCCCTAAAATCTCAGGCGTGGACATAATGAGGGGGCTTTTACCGGCCGCCATTTTGAGTCCTCATGATAGCTGGAATTCTAAGCCGGCGGGCGGCAGAAAGCAATTTTTCCGATGAGGAATGGTTCCTGGCTGAGTTTTCCTCAGGACTGTCCATAGGAATGCCATGTCGGTTCAGAAATTCGGTAAGCGCCTCGATGGAGCCTACAACTTCTGCATCCATATCACGCGTTAGACGATCATGGTATCCGTATGCCTGAAGGGCAAGCGCTCCTACCAATAATACCTGGATAGAAGCACCAGTCTGTCTGGTGTAATTCGTCAGTAGCTCGATGACATGCTCAGCGCTGAGCGCAGACAAAGGAGAGCGCCTCTGCAAATGCCCGGTAGTCTCGATAATCGATGGGACCCTGATCGGATGGAAGTGGTTCCCGGTCGAGAAGAGAAGTGAGCAAACGTCGATAGTGTGTATACCATCGACAGGCCATTTGATAGGCCTTCTGAACCGAAGGATCGGATGTCCACGGTGAAAGATCGAGATGATCATTGACGAGGATTTCAAGCCAAAGTATTCGTTGTCCTCGCGCAGTCTTAATTGCCTCCGCAATAGAATTCGTTCCGAGATACGCCGGTAACAACATGAAAGAGTCTTCAGTTGGTGGTGAAGGGTGAGCTTCGAGCATAAGGGGAGTGTACCACAGGGTCTTGCCCTAGGAGAATCGTAGAGTGAGCTGGAGCAGCGATAAGAAAGGCCGCGCTGCCAGGGTTAATGGAAGCGCGGCCTCATAGCGTGAAGGCAACCGGTCAGTTCCTGGAAGGGTCAGGACCAGAATCTGTTTGGCCATCTGTTGGCGCTTGGCAGCAGTGGCCGCTGGTCGGCTTCACACCAAATCCCCGAGAGCGCATAGATTTCAAATGTCAAATCTCAGATCTCAAATAGAAAAACAGCGCGTATCGCAAATCCTAAATCTCAGATCTTGTAGACGCGCCTGACGCCTATCTCAGATCGCAGATTTCAAATCTCAAACCAAGACGCCCAGCGCGTATCTCAGATCTCAAATATGACGAGTGAACGCCTAGCAATTTTTCTAGTCCTGCCAGATCCGAGTCACGACGAAATAGATGAACCCCGCCAATAAGGTATTGCTCACTATGAGAATGATCGCGAAATCCATGGTGACTCCTTTCCGACCCTATGCCGGAGAGAAATGCAAACTGCAGACCACATGCACCTCACAAATGAGTCAAAAATGCCATTGCGGAAACGCCAAGCCAGTGTTGTCGTTCCGTCCGATTACGGCTTTTTGAATGACCGGTTCACCCCAATAACGGCACCATTTGGTGAGTCAGATTTGATTCTCCATGAATCGAATCGGATTCTCGCAACCTGTGCTGGTGTATGCGGAATTCCCTAAATGCACGCATCTCAAATTGATCGGATGAATGCGAAAATGGCCGTTGGTTTCTGGGGCGCCGTTTCGTTACACTTGCGCAATGACACCCACTGAATTGCTGCTGCCACCTTCCTGCGAAGTTGCGCTCCTCGAACGGTTCCTGAAGGCCGAAGCGATGGCGCTATGGGCGGTGCGGTCTGCGAAAGCGAAGGATGTGCCTTCTGGCGTGCTCTCGTTTCTGCTGCGGCATGAGGAAGAAGAGGCGAAGCATCTCAAGGAGTTCGAGGCCAGGCTCGGCGTCCAATCGCACGTCCGGACCAAACTCCCCCGGATGCCGAGTCAATGGTGGGCCCTGGTCATCCATCTGTTCGGCTATGAGGCCTTGGGACTCGAGTTTGCCAAACTGCTTGTCCAGGTGCAGCCGGAGCTGATGTCAATTCTAGAAGATGAGCAGGTGCATGTGGAGTTCTTCGAACGTGAAGTGAAAAAGGTCTTAGAAGGGGGAGGTCCGGCTGCGGAAGGGGCGCGGGACTCTGCCAAAGCTTGGTGGCGGCGGTTACCGCCGACGGTTGATCGGTATCTGGAAGGCGAGGCGCTGGAGCCATTCCGGCCAGAGCTTCGACAGCGGATCTTAGCGGCTATTCATACGCGCTTTTCTCGCGTGGGTTGTTGGATCAGACGACATTATAAGACGGCATTATAAAAGGGAGCACTGATGGACTGTGTGTTGTTTCGTCATGGCATTGCGGTGGAACGTGAAGAATGGGACGGTCCGGACACCGACCGGCCGCTGACCGAACGCGGCGTCAAGCGCGTGACGCAGGTGGCGGCGGGGTTGAGATGGCTGGAGGTGCAGCCCACCTATATCTTCTCGAGTCCGTTAGTACGTGCCCTGGAGACTGCGGATATTCTCCAGGCTTCGATGAGCATTCAGAGCGCTATCAAGCGTGTCGATGAACTGTTACCGGATGCCAACCCGGAGCGGCTGTTAGCCGTGTTTCGCGATCTTGCCCCGGAATGCACTGTGTTATGCGTGGGCCATGAACCTCATCTGGGCCTGGCAGCCAGCATGATGCTTGCGGGAAAGCAGTCGTCGGCGTTTCCTTTCAAGAAGGCTGGCGCCTGCCTGATCGAGCTGTCCGAGCCTCCCAAGGTCGGCCGGGGAGTGCTGCGGTGGTGGATGGAACCGGGGCAATTGAGAGCGTTGGGAAAGAAGAAGGCGAAGCTGGAAGCCTAGACGCTCTGCGCGCTAGAGCTGCGCCTCTTCGACTACCGGCGCCGTTCGCGTGAGCCCTTCCTCGGTAAGCAGCTGTTGAATCTTGGCCCGCAGCTCGTCTTGGATGTCTTCAAGGGATTTGCGGGCATCCACGACCTCGAATTTGAACTCGACCGCCATCTTGTCGAATTCTTCGATCATCAGCGACTGATACTTTTTGAAGCTGTCGTAGAGATCGTTCCCCAGCCGCAGGTCCATGCCGGATTCCCAATAGTTCATGGCCTTGGTTTCGATGACGCGCAAGGCGAGCGTTTCGACGTCGACGCGTAAATAGCAGACGAGGTCCGGCACCAGCGCGAAGCCAAAGACATCTCTGATCCATTTGCGGTCGTTGCTGCGGACGAAGTCGCGGGCAAAGGCGGTATAAATATAGCGGTCGGCCAGCACAATAAATCCCGACCGCAATGCCGGAATGATTTCGTGCTCCAGCCGGTCGGCGAAATCTGTCGCATACAACAGGCTGAGCGACCAGCGATCGATCGTGTTGCCTTCCTTGGCGACCTCGATCGTCTTGGACATCAGATTTGATCTCGTCCAGCCGGTGGTGATGACCCCGTACCCCTGTACTTCGAGCCACTCCTGCAACAACTCGATGTGGGTGGAGCGGCCGACGCCGTCGGTGCCTTCAATGGCAATCAGTTTGCCCTTGAGGTCACTCGGATTTAGGTACGTCAAACCGTCGCCAAAATAGTGAGCGTCTCCCATGAGTTCCCCGTCTTGGTTTGTAATCTTTCAACGCCTCGTCCACGAGACGCCGCATGGCGTCCTGCTGCTGGGCGATGTCTTTGGTGGCATCCAGCGTGATGAGCTGATATTCGTCCACGATCTTGTCGTATTGCGCCAGGATGCGTGACTGGAAGATGCGGAAGCTTTCGGTCACGTCCTGACTCAGGTTCATGTCCATCCCGGCTTCATAGTACTTGAACTGCCCCCGCGTGCCGCCGAGCAGGCGCGAAATCGCCACCTCGATCGGGACCTTGAAGTAAAAGGCCATGTCCGGCTTGATGGCAAAGCTGTACAGCTTGCGGACCCATTCGGACGAGACCCCGCGGACCACGTCGCGCGCAAAGGCCGTGTACATGTACCGGTCGGCCAGCACGAGCATGCCGGCTTTGAGCGGCGGCAGAATCTCGTGATAGAGGCGGCTCGCGAAATCGGTGGCATGCAGCAGACTAAACGTCGTCGGGGTGAGACTCTTGTTCTTCTTCCCCCGCTTGGTCGTGTCCTTGACCAGTTCTGAAGAGTTCCATTCGGTGAAAAAGACCTTGTGACCTTTTGATTCGAGCCACTTGTGCAAGAGGAGCAGTTGGGTGCTCTTTCCGGACCCGTCGATGCCTTCGACGATGATCAACTTGCCCGGGTAGGGGTGGGGGGAGTGCTGATTGGCGGCTGCTCGCTCATGCCTCATCCTCCTGCGCCTTGAGTGTTAATTGTACCCGGCGACGGAAGATCCGTTCAAATAGGTCGGCCCTCCCCTTAGCGGCCCAGGCTTCCAATTCGGCATCGCCGGTCACATGCGCAATAATCTTAATAGTGGCGCCGATTTTGACATCCACCGTCTTGACGACCGAGAAGTGGGTGCGATCCAGACCGTCAGCGATCCGAAGCAGCGCCGACAGGACTCGGACCGTACGTTGCAGCTTCGGTGTGAGTGCGTCGAAGGTTTCATGCTTACTGTGCGGATGCGCCCGCCGGTGGTAGCGGGCGATATTCGCGATCACCGTGAGCTCCTCGGACGAAAGGCCGCCCAGCTCACTGTTGGTGATCAAGTAATACGTATGCTTGTGATGCGAGCGTTCGTTGATGAGGTATCCGATGTCATGAAGGATCGCCGCAAATTCGAGCCAGTCCCGCTCAGTGTCTCCCAAGTTATGGAGCCGCTTGGTCTGGTCGAAGAGCCGCAAGGCAAGCGCGGCGACGTGGAGGCTGTGGGTTTCCGGCACCTGGCAGCGGCGGGCCAAGGCCAGCACATTCCGGCGCCTCAAATCGGGAATGTCCGCTTCGGCCTTGATGCGCTCGCGGTGCCGTTCGATGAAATCGTAGATCACGCCTTCCCGGATCGCCTTGTCACAGAGGATGAGTTCATCCCGTCCGGACAACTCCATCAGGCGGCGGATCACCATGGTGGCCGGGAACAACGTGTCCACACGTTTGGGGTCCAAGCCGGGGATCGCGAGACGCTCTTTAATCGTGGAGTTCCGCAGCACCTGCTCGATTTCCTTCACCTCTTTCAGTGAGACGGTGGCGAGGTTGAGTTGGGGCAGCGGGCGGTTGGTTCGTCGCAGATGGATCACCTCGGCCATGTTGCCGGCCATGCCGGAGGTCGCGATGAGACTGTCGAAGCGCTTGGGTTTGAACCCTTGGAGCGTCTGCGTCAATTGCTCGCTCACGAGTTCTTCCAGCTCCTCCAGCATTCTCTCGGACGGCGGCGTGCGTTTGAGGAATTGATCGGAGAGCCGGATCGCGCCAAGCTTGAGGCTCTTAGCCTGCAGCAACTGATCACGGTTGCCGGCCATGACCTCGACCGATCCACCGCCGACGTCGACCGCGAGCGCCGGTTGCTCCGTCATGGGCACGCTGTTCTTGATGCCCAAGAAGATCAATCGGGCTTCCTCTTCGCCGCTGATGACCCGAACCCTGAGACCCGTCTGTTCTCTGACAAGATCGATGAAATCGCCGCCGTTCTTGGCTTCGCGCACCGCACTCGTCGCCACGGCGATGATCCGGTCGTAGCCTTTGTTCTTGGCCAGCGTGACCAGGCGGCCGATGACGCTCAGACCCCGGCCGATGGCCTCGTCGGACAGCCGCTGGGTCTCGAACGAGCCGTTCCCAAGCCGTGCCATGTCTTTGAACCGGTCGAGAATCTTGTAGGTGAAATCCGGTCGGACCTCGGCGATGACCATATGCACCGAATTGGTCCCGATATCGATGACGGCAATTTTTGACATGATGGAGACGCCTAGCGGCTAAAGAATTTGGCCATTGTAGATGAAATAGAGGGGCTTAGTGAAGAATGTTTCGTGCGGCTGCAAATGTTAACTTTCTGTTACAATCCGCGCCCGTGTGGAGGAAAAGATCAGTGGTCGCCTCCCGATTCGTCTTGATCACGGGCGCTTCGACTGGAATCGGTGCCGCCTGCGCCATTGGGTGTGCAGCGCGCGGCATGACGGTGTTTGCCGGGGTACGGAATCTCGCGGCCGGCGACGCGCTTCAGGCGAAGGCAGGCAAGGCAATCATTCCGGTCCAGCTGGATGTGACCGATGGCGAATCCATCACGAAAGCGGCTGACCTGGTGGCGCGTCATGTGGGTGAGGCCGGGCTGTCCGGCCTCGTCAATAACGCGGGGATTGCGATCGGCAGCCCGTTGGAACTCATCCCGCTCCAGCAGTTGCGCCGTCAACTCGAAGTCAATGTCGTCGGTCAGATCGCGGTGACTCAGGCGGTGCTTCCGTTGTTGCGCCGGGCGCACGGCCGCATCGTCAACATGGGCTCGATTGCGGGCCGCGGGACCATCCCGATGATGGGTCCCTATTCGGCCTCGAAACATGCCTTGGAGGCGCTGACCGATGCGTTGCGTCTGGAGCTCTATCCGTGGGGTATCGAGGTGTCGATCATCGAGCCCGGCGCCGTCGCCACGCCGATTTGGGACAAATCGATGCAGATCTCGCTGGATGTCGAATCGGAGATGCCGGCTGACGGCAAGCATCTCTATGAAGCTGCTGCCCAGAGTGTCAGAGAAGCGGTTGGCCAGGCCGCGGCTCGCGCGATCCCGGTGGATGCAGTTGTCGAGGCGGTGCTGCATGCCCTTACGGCCAGACGGCCGAAAACACGCTATCTCGTCGGCCGGGATGCAAAGCTGCGGGCCGTCATGGCGAGATGGCTTCCCGATCGGATGCAAGATTGGATCTTGAAGAAAGTCCTCAATTTGCCCTAGCTCAAATGCTTAAAGCAGCTCGGAATATGAGATTTGAGATGTGAGATTTGAAATTTGGATAACGCGTCTCGCGCAGGATGTTCAAAAAGCTCGTTCAGCGAGGCCGCAGCGAGCGCAGAGGCGAAGCGTACTTTGAGCTGTACGTTGAGCCTCTAAGCGATGCGAGAACGAAGCTGACGGGCTTTTTCAACAACCTGCTAGCCGACGAGGTCGGGGTTGAGCCGATTGAGCGACTTGATGGAGAGCGCCTTGATCTCGTTATAGATGATCGTGCGCCCCGCCTGGCGGAGACGTGAGAAGATGCCCTCGACGATGACTATATCGCCTTCCTTCACTTCGACCTGCCCAAGACCGATGACTTTCACGGTTCCCGACGAGTCCTTGAGGAGGAACCCGTATGCCGGCTGGCCCTGCCGGTTGGTGGCCAGCTGCACGTTGGTCACCTGCCCGGAGACGACGACTTCCTGCCGGTCATATTGATCGGGATGCGCGATAATGTCGGCTAGATCCAGCAGACTGGCCGCACACACGGAGTACGAAGACAGGACACAGCCCATGAATAGGAGCGCAACTGGATACAGGATGGCTCTGAAGTGTTGTGCTGAAGGCACCATGGTAATGCTCACTATAGCTTAGGATGGAAAATTTGCAAGGGGAACTACCATTTGCCGCCACCGGTAAGATCGGGATGTGGTTCGCCGAACATGCTCTTCAGTACGTGCTCCTTCATTTCATTGGTGGCCGGGTCGACGGGTTTCTCAAGCAAATCGACCGGCTCCTCATGCGCCTTGGGCGTGCTGCGCGCCAGCATGGTTTCGTCGAGCGCTTCGGGCGATGAATCAAAGTCATTGAGGATGGCGGCCAAACGTTGAAGCCCGAAAAGACTGCGGGTAATCTCTGCATGGACCGCATTTGAGCTGCCGCCCTGAACGAGCGAGAGCCAAAACTTCGCTTCCACATCTTCGTTGAGAGCCCCTCCGGCCAACGTCGACAACTTTTCGAGGAGTTGCGTTTCCGTGCGTTCGAGGCCGTCGTAGACCGACATGGACCGCTCGACAGGGCGAGTGGCCAGGACGGCGAATGTCTCCTTCCACAAATCGACGGGCGGACTCTGCGATCCTGCTGCCGGAGCGCCGCGCTGGAGTGCGGCCTGTAAGGCCTGCAAGTACTGGGTCATGTACTTGACCTTTCGCGCCGCCAGGCTTCCGGCGGGAAGTCCCCAAATATGACAGACCTCATGGTCTTGAAGGGAAGCGAAGTCGGCAGTCTGCCGTTCGCGTTCGGCGACATCGAACCGCTTGCGATATTTGTCGGCGAGGCGAAGATGGGTCTGGAAGTCGATGCTCAGCCGCTGCTGCTGATATTCCTCAACGGTCAATTCGCGTGCCTCCCACCGCTGTTCGAGAGCCCGAAGCGCCGGCTTTGGCAGCGCGGTGCGCGCTTGGTCCTTGAGTTGGGCGATCGCATCAGAAGCCGTGCCGAACTTGGTCGTCAATAATTCAGCCGCCCGGTCGGCCATGGCCATCCGGAGCGCCGCCAGCTTGGCCAGACTGTCGCACTGCAATCTCGTTCGCTCGCGTTTCAGCCGCACATGCCGCAGATATTGGTCGCGCTTCTCGGTGACCGACCTGATAGCGTCCTGTGTCAAAACATTATGGGTGGGTTTGGAGCCGGCCACGCACCGAGGATCCGGCCGATCCGCGGTCATGTACTGAATTTCTTCGTCGGTCACGTCGAAATGCTGGAGCAAGATCAAGCGCAGCATGATCCGGCCCTGGATGGGCAGGCTGCTGATCACCGATTCGATCAGCTCAGGAGTGAGCGGCGAAGCAGAGGGGGCGGTTGTGGTTGTCATAAGTAGTGCTTTTCAGGCGGTGCCGGTTTGTTGAGATTCCAAGTAAACGTGCCACATATTCACGGAGTTGCTGGACAGTTCCGGTCGAGAACAGCTCGCGGGGAATTTCCACTCGGGTCAGCGTGGCAGGATCGACCCCCCGTTCTGCTGCATATTCTTCGTCGATATACAGGCTGACCGACCCGTCAGCATGCCGTATGGCGTACAGGGCGTCGTTCTCGGACATACCCTCTGCAAAGCCTCCCCACGTAAGCATCTACAGGTAACATAGGCGGAAATGGGGTGTCAAAGTGGCATTGGGCGGGATACCTTTGCATTTCGCTCCTGGACCTCCCGGGGCGATCCGCGAACGTTTCGCCGGGCGGAACTTGCGCACAGGTCAGCAGGTTCCTGTGCGCCCTTCTGGAATTCTCTCAGGCACGGTTGTTCCAACCGTGGTTCTTCGGTCAGTTCCAGCTTTCCTTCCCGGCTCACCGTAGCGGAGCCTCGCCCCTCCGGTCATGGTCGCGAAACGCAAAGGTATTCCTTCACCCCTTCGACACTTGTGGGGAAGAGGAAACGAGCAAGCTTGGAAGGAGCATTAGATAATCCATGTGAGATATCAAATCTGAGATTTGAGATGGTTGTGACTAATGATTGGGCTTCAGCAAGACGTCCCGGCGCCAGAGGATGTACATCGTCGAGAGAACGATGGCGGCAAGGAGCGTGTTTCGGATCCGGCCCGGACCAAAGCAGGCGAGATTGACCATGCCGTTCGTAAACCCGTAGGCGGCATAGACGAGGTAGATGAAGAACGCCCAGCGGGTGCAGCGTAGAAAGCCGTATCCCACGACCAGATGGAGGACAGGGGAGATCGCTTTCGTGAGAAAGCCAGGCAGCCCGGAAAATTTGGTGCAATAGAAGGGCAGCAGATAGTCGAAATTTTTGAGGATGATGATCGTGTCGTTCAACGCACTGATCAGCAATAAGACCCCGAGAAAACGGATATCGTGGCCGCGCTGCCAGGCGGTGCGGAACGTCCGCCACCAACTTGAGCCGGCGGCAGTCGGTCCCAGATAGGCGTCATAGGCTTGCAGTGCCCACCACGGCAGGGCCAGGACCATGAAGAAGAACACCTCGGCGGCGCGTCCGGACACTCGGCCGAGCATCAGGCTCGCGCTGACGAGCGCTACCGTGCAGAGGGCGGCCGTTGCAGCTTGTCTGTAACGGCGTTGTAGGAGTTGTCCCAGACCGGGAAGAAGGAGGGAACAGAGCGCGGCGCGAACGTCTCTGGA
The DNA here is from genome assembly GCA_963824855.1 of uncultured Nitrospiraceae bacterium. Lineage (GTDB taxonomy): Bacteria > Nitrospirota > Nitrospiria > Nitrospirales > Nitrospiraceae > Nitrospira_C. The sequence continues at coordinate 177,849 of CAWGQP010000013.1, read as the reverse complement.
TTCAGACATAGAGGAAATGAAAAGGGCCTTCGATCTTCGATCGAAGGCCCTTTCAGCTCGCTGGACAGGCTTTGAACATCCTGTCGAGCTGAGCAAGGACGCCTAGCCGCCGAGCGTATCCAGCGCTTCTTTCAGGCTGCCGCGAATGCAGGTGAAGATCGGGCGTATCGCGCAAGGTATACCGTGAGCCTTCCGTTTCCCGCAGAGCCATCACCAGATCGAGGAAGTCTTCGGGCTTGTCGCTCTCAAACGCCACGACCCATTCCTGATCGTCAAGGCCGAAGGAATAGGTGGTGTTGAGTTTGACGGAAGGGAAGCGGTGGCCGACTTCGATATGCTCGTCCATCATACCCTGCCGAGCGGCTTTCGTGAGGAGGAACCATTCGCGGGTCTTGAGGAACGGGTAGACGAAAATGTATTTGGCTTTTCCGGGGACGACGGTCAGGCGTTTGCTTTCCTGCCCTTCATGCGTGTGATGATCGACATAGATCGATCGCTTCGTCATCGATAGATAGGAGTAGGGGGTCGTGAGGTACTTGCCCAAGCCGGACGCGAACATTTTGGACGTCATCTGCTGGAAGAGCTCGAGTTCGTAGCTGATGCGCCAGAGCATGATGTCGCAATCACCACGAATACCCACGGTGGAATACGGAATCACCAGCACCTTGCCGGCATAATCCTCGATCGCACGGATGAATTCCTGTTTGCCTTTTGCGCGCTCGTCTTCCGGCAAACGACGCCACGCCGGGTCGAGCTTATAGAACGCGAAGTTGACGTACTGGCGTTTGGGTGTCTGAGATGGTTGCTGTTCGGGGGCTGCCATGAACTCCTCCGTGTGACGTCTTGATCGAAAAGAACGACGTGAAGAGCCAATTCTGTACCACTTCGACTTTTGTTTTGTCAACGGTCGCGAGGACCCTAAGCCCGCTCGTTGACAGGTAAAAACCGATTCTGTTAGTGCCTTGGCTATGAAGGGCGGATTACGGCACATGACCGCGGCCGTCGGGGCGTCCTCCCTTGCGGTTTTTGCAGCGACCGCAGTGTGTGCGATCGAGATCCAACCATCCCAGCAGGAGATCCGCGCCGCGCTCGATCGCGGAGCCGATGCGGCCAAAGAGCATCGCCCGCCGGATACCTTCTATACCCGCTTCGGCGCCACCGATGAGCTGCATCCAAGCGGTTTTCTGATTACAAAGCTCGCCGCGCTTTCGGTCATGGCCACGCACATGGGACTGCGAGGGGTCGAACCAGCAGAGGCCGATATTGCCCAGGCGCTCGATGGCAAGACCATGCTGGTCAGCGCCACCATTTTCGGTAATGTTGGCAACTTTGCCGTCGATAGTTACATGGTGCTCGACCAGGCGGGCAAAACCATCAAACCCGTGACCGTGCGGTTCGATGGAATGGCGAGCCGCAGTGCCGCCTATCCTGAGCCACCGCGCTTCAAAGCCAAAGTGGTGGCCTCCTTTGCCTATGCCGACTTCGATCCGACAGCACAAACCACGATTTCCATCTTTCCCGCCAACGGCGGTGAGGTGACGTTTCCTCTCGATTTTTCTCAGATAAAGTAGAAGTTCGTTTGACCTTCCTGTCACACTGATACCCATGGGAAGAGCACGTTCCTCTCCTCGACCAGTCATCGCCGAAATCATTGCGGTCGGTTCCGAGCTTTTCCTGGGAGGCCGGACCGACAGCAATTCATTGTTCATTACGGATGAACTGGGCACCCTGGGCATCGAGGTGCGTTTTAAGTCGGTGGTCGGAGACGATCGAGCCGACATCGTTCGTGCGCTGAAGACGGCGGTGTCGCGGGCGGAGATCATCGTGATGACCGGCGGCCTTGGGCCGACCGTGGACGACTGCACGCGAGAGGCCATCGCCGATGCGGCGGGGCGAAAGCTCGCGACGGCGAAAAGAGGCCTTCGAGGGCATGCAGAAGCGGTTGGCGCAATGGGGCCGGTCCCCCAACAAAGGGCAACTCCGACAGGCGTTGATCCCGACCGGTGCCACGGTCGTGCCCAATCCGGTCGGATCGGCGCCGGGATTCTGGCTTTCGTGGCGGGGCGCCATGTTGATTTCGTTACCGGGCGTGCCAGCGGAAATGGCGGCGATGATGCGAGAGAGCGTGGTCCCTGCGTTGGCTTCTCGATTGGAGGGGCGAGGCCGCATGCCGCCGCCGATCAGGCGCCAGGTGTTTCATACGTGGGGGATTCCTGAGGCTGACGTCGATGCGAAGCTGCAGGGACTCATTCCTAAGAAGGCTCCCGTCGACCTCGGGTTGTTGGCTTCTCCGCTGGGCGTCTTGGTCTCGCTGACCACGAAACCGCAGAGCCGCGCCGCCGACGAAATGTGGACCTCGTTAGCCGAGTCGGTCCGTGCTCGTCTGCATGAATGGATTTTCGCAGAGGGTTCGGAATCGATGGAAGACGTGGTTGGCAGGCTGCTGCTCAAGGACAAGCGCACGCTCGCGCTGGCGGAGTCCTGCACCGGTGGATTGATCGGTCATCGGCTGACACAGGTGCCGGGCTCCTCGGCATATGTGGACCGCGGGATCATCTGCTACAGCAATAACGCGAAAATCGACCTGCTCGGCGTCCCCGCCGATCTCATCGAGCGACATGGCGCGGTGAGCACGGAAGTCGCGGCCGCCATGGCGAAGGGCGTTCGCGAACGCAGCGGCGTCTCGATTGGCTTGAGTGTCACCGGCATTGCCGGCCCGGGCGGCGCGACTGCCACAAAGCCGGTCGGATTGGTGTACGTCGGTTTGAGCGCGGACAATGGCGAGACCATCACGCGCGAGCATCGATTCCACGGCGACCGCTCGGTCATCAAGCAACGGTCTTCACAGGCGGCGCTCGATCTGCTCCGGCGCTGGCTCTCCAAGCAGACGGCGCCATGATTCGCGCCTTTTTGGCCGTTCAGTTGTCTGAACCGCTTCGAACGAACTCTTGCGGCAGTCCAATCGGAAGTGAAACGGCGAATCACCCATGATGTGCCTCGCGACGTGAGTCTGTCCTGGGTTCGTATCGCTTCGATGCATCTGACGGTCAAGTTTCTGGGCGACATTGCGGAAGAATTGGTCATCCCTCTCCGCGAGGCGATCGCCGATACGCTCACACAGCATCGACTCCTGCAGATACCGCTCGATCGTCTCGGCGTTTTTCCGCGGCCCCAGCAACCTCGCGTGCTGTGGATCGGGCCATCCGAACAATGGGAGGCGAGCGACGGCGCCGCGCGGTTGGCGGCGTTGCACCGCGCGATCGAGGCCTGCTGCGTGACCATGAATCTGGCGCCTGATCCCAGGCCGTTGAGTGCTCATCTGACCCTGGCGCGGATCAAGGCAGGTCATCGCGGGGCGGGACAGGCGCTGGCAAGAAGCGGCGTGATGGATCGGCTGCCTTTGGCGGTGGAGTCTCTCGCGGTCGACGCGATCACGTTGATGAGAAGCGAGTTGAAACCAAGCGGATCCGTCTATACCGTTCTGTGGGAATCAATACTGCAGCCTGCCTAGCCCATCGAATTCGATCTCTGGGGTTGCCTAAGGTGCTCGGATTTAGCTCTGAGGCGGTTGATCGCGGATGGTCCGACAGAACACCTCGACCAGACAAGGATCGAAGGCTGTGCCTGATTGTTCTTCAATGATGGCGAGCGCCTTCTTGAGGGAGACCTGAGTTGCGCCGGATTGTTCGGCGGTGAGTTCGTCGAACGTTTGTGCCAGTGCGACGAGGCGCGCCAGGTAGGGGATCTGCTCTTCCTTAAGTGCGAAGGGATACCCGCTGCCGTCCCAGCGCTCATGATGCAAGGCAATGATTTGGACGGCTTCCGCCGGCAACCCGATCGCCCGGCCGATGCGCGCGCCGATGTCAGGATGATGACGCCGGCGGTCGGCATCTTGTGTCAGAAGGAAGCTGCCGTCGCCGCTGATCAAATCCAAATCGTGGGCGAGTGCGCCCAGCGCAAGGTGCTGCTGTTCGGCCAGCGGGAGTTGGAGCTGGTTTGCGGCGAGCGTTGCATAAAAGCTCACGCGGTTCCCGTGGTTGACGAGGTGACGGTCCTTCGCTTCCAGCAAATCGGAGATCAATTGGATCAACGGCGAGGTGGCTTCCCGGCTGGAGACTTCCAGCAAACCGCTTTTGACCTGACCGGCATATCGCGCCATCAGTGCCTGCCAGGCGTTCGTGCTTGCCGGCTCCGGCTGCCATAACGCCTCCTCCTCCGCCATGGCCCGGCGAAGCATGTCGAGCCGTTGCTTCTTGTGCGAGGTCTGAAGGCTGATCGACAGCAACTCGGATGCATTAAACGGCTTGAGCAGAAAACCGGCTGCGCCGTGGCGTACGCAGTCCATTGCGGATTGCAGCGTGCCGTAGGCCGTCACCATGATGACTTCGATCTCGCGGTGTGTCCGTTTGATTTCCTTGAGAATTTCGGATCCGGAGGTATCAGGCAGCTTGAGGTCGAGTGTCATGAGATCGACGCCATGATCATTGATGACGGCAAGGGCATGGCTGCCGTTTTCGGCCGTCAGAATGTTGAAATTCTGCTTCAGAATCTGGGTCAGCGCGGCGCGGGGCGCCGCTTCGTCATCGACGATGAGGACGGTGGGTCTGTGGTTGATCGCGCTTTGTGCGATCGCGTCTTGTGCGAGAGATTGTGTCATACCTCCAGCTGTATGATGGGAACCTCTTTTCGTCAAGGAAATCACGAATGGTTGTTGTAGGAGAAAACCGCAGTTGGCCTGCTTGACTGGAGCGCAGACGCGTTATAAATTGTGCGTATGAAGTGGCTCGCCTGCGCAGCTCTCATAGGGATCGTGGCCGTTCAGCCCGCCTGGGCGGTAGAGCCCGAGTTTGATCCGGAGCAACCATTCAAGGGGATGGGGCAGCAGCTGCTCGAGTCTTTTTTGGGCCAGGCGCTGGCAGCCTTGGACGATCATTTCGAGCTGTCCGGTACTCTCGATTCGGATGCTCAACAGAATGACCGGAAAAAAACCTTGCGTTTCAAGTTCTATCCGAACGGCAAATCCAAGTCGAACGACCACATTGCCGCCGAAGGGTGGTTGGGTCCTTCGACCGACACCCGCCAGGATGAATTTCACTTCCGTTTTACCGTCCCGAAATCGTTGACCGAGCCGTTGTCCGATTTGCCCGAGAACGTGTTGTAGCGGCCGGGCCTCCGAAGACAATCCTTCCATTTCTTGGGGCTTTTCGTCACATTCTTCGCTAGGTTTCCTTGCTCCAACTTGGGTATAATCCGCCACCTTCACCTTGATCAGGAGGAACTCCATGGCGGAAAAAGACGACAAGAAGCGCGCACTGGATCTCGCTCTGTCCCAGATTGAAAAACAATACGGGAAGGGGGCGATCATGAAGCTCGGCGATGCCGACGCGCCGGCGGACGTTCCGGCGATTTCGACGGGATCGCTCGGCCTGGATATTGCGCTTGGCGTCGGCGGATTTCCGCGGGGGCGTGTCATCGAGATTTTTGGCCCGGAGGCGTCGGGAAAGACGACCCTGACCCTGCATGCGATCGCTGAAGTGCAAAAGACCGGCGGAGTCGCCGCTTTCATCGATGCGGAGCATGCACTGGATCTGACCTATTCGAGAAAACTCGGCGTGGAGGCCGACGACCTCCTCGTATCGCAGCCCGATACGGGCGAGCAGGCATTGGAAATCGCCGAAACCCTGGTTCGCAGCGGCGCCATCGACCTGATCGTCGTGGACTCGGTGGCGGCCTTGACGCCGCGCGCGGAAATCGAAGGCGAGATGGGCGACGCGCACATGGGTTTGCAGGCCCGGTTGATGTCGCAAGCCCTCCGCAAGCTGACTGCCGCCATTTCGAAATCGCAAACGACGGTCATTTTCATCAATCAAATCCGCATGAAGCTCGGCGTGATGTTCGGCAATCCCGAGACGACCACCGGCGGCAATGCGCTCAAGTTTTATTCGTCCGTCCGCTTGGACATCCGCCGGATCGAATCGATCAAGGAAGGGCAGGAAGTCGTCGGCAGTCGTGTCCGCGTGAAGGTGGTCAAAAACAAGATGGCGCCTCCCTTCAAGCAGGCGGAGTTCGACATTCTCTTCTCGCAAGGTATCTCGAAAGCGGGCGAATTGGTGGATCTCGGCGTCGACCGAAAAGTGCTCGAAAAGTCCGGCGCGTGGTACTCCTACCACGGCGAGCGGCTGGGCCAGGGGCGCGATGCCGTCCGTGATTTTTTGCTCACGAATCAGCCATTGGCCCGCGAGATCGAAGGCAAACTCCGCGAGATGGCCGGAGTCCCAGGCCGCACCGCCGAGAAACCCGTGCTCGTGTCGTCCAAAGAAGAGAAGCGCGACGAGAAGCGGTCTCACAAGGTCGGAGTGTGACGGCCGCATCCAGTTAAGGCGGAAGCGTGAAACGGCGCATACCGCAGTCGGGGGACGAATGGTTCCACCGCGCCGTGCGGTACCTCGCCCGATTCGACCGCACGGCTGCTCAGGTCGAACGGTTTCTCACCAGCAAAGGTGCTTCACGGGCCCAGGTCAAACAGGTTATTTCCCGTCTGTCTGCGCTGCGGTACCTCGACGATCGGGCCTATGCTGCCCGATGGGTCGAGACGACGCTGGCGCGCCGGCCGATGGGCCGTGACCGCCTCAAAAGTGAATTGATGGCGAAAGGGCTTGGTGAAACCCTGGCGGACGATGCCATCGTGGACGGCCTTGATGGGATGGACGAGGAAGCACTGGCGCGGCGGGCGCTGCGCCTCAAGGGCCGCGGCGACGGGAGGACCCCACTCCAGCGCACCGTGTCTCTCCTCCGTGAGCGGGGTTTCCGAGAAGAGACCATAGAGCGTATCATGAGTGATTGCCCCGGCGAGGAACGAGCATCATGACACAGCGCGCACACGACCTTCGGCAGGCCTTCATCCGCTACTTTGAGCAGCATGGACACCAGGCCGTGCCGAGCTCTCCGCTGATTCCGCAGGCCGATCCGACGCTCCTCTTCACCAACGCCGGCATGAACCAGTTCAAGGGGGTCTTTCTCGGCCAGGAAACCCGTCGCTATCGCCGGGCCGTCTCTGCGCAAAAGTGTCTGCGCGCCGGCGGCAAGCACAACGACCTCGAGAACGTCGGCTACACGCGGCGGCATCACACCTTCTTCGAAATGCTCGGCAATTTCTCGTTCGGAGACTATTTCAAGGAAGACGCGATCACATTTGGTTGGGAATTTCTGACTCGAACGGTCGGACTCGATAAGTCCCGTCTGTGGATCACCGTCTTTCGTGAGGACGATGATGCCGAGCAGCTCTGGAAAAAGGTGGGCATCCCGCCGGCCCGCATCGTCCGTTGCGGAGAAAAAGATAATTTCTGGCAAATGGCTGATACCGGCCCCTGCGGACCCTGCTCGGAAATTCATTATGATCAAGGGCCGGCGGTTCCTGGAGACGACCGGCCGAACGGCGAAGGCGACCGGGTCATCGAGATCTGGAACTTAGTCTTCATGCAGTTCAACCGGGACGCGTCCGGAACACTTCATCCGTTGCCGAAACCCAGCATCGACACCGGAATGGGCCTGGAGCGGCTGACCGCCGTCGACCAGGGTGTCTACAGCAACTACGACAGCGACCTGTTCATGCCGTTGTTGGCCGCGATCGGCAAACGAGCTGGAACGGAGTACGGAACATCAGAACAGAGCGATCGCTCGATGCGGGTGGTCGCAGACCATCTGCGTGCCATCACCTTCATGATGACCGACGGCATTCTTCCGTCGAACGAAGGACGGGGCTACGTCTTGCGCCGCATCCTGCGCCGTGCCGCCCGCCATGGGCGCCTGCTGGGGATCGTCGAACCGTTTTTGTACGAGCTGACCGGTGCGGTCGTCCAGGTGATGGGCGGAGCCTATCCCGAGGTCCGCAGTGCCGCGGGCACTGTGGCCGAGGCGACGAAAGGCGAGGAAGAGCGGTTTATCGCGACGCTGGATCAGGGGCTGCCCATCCTCAACGACATGATCGCGAAGGCGCGTTCTGCCGGACGGACGATGTTGCAGGGTCCCGATGTGTTCAAGCTCTACGACACATACGGGTTCCCGATGGACTTGATTGCCGAAGCGTGCCGGGAACAGGGCATGACGGTCGATGAGGCCGGGTTTGACGCGGCCATCGAAGAGCAGCGGAACCGTGCGCGCAAGACCGGGGGCTTCGAGCAGGAAACGGCGCGGCCGGCCGTTGCCGAATTGGCGGCCCGTCTCGGCGCAACGAAGTTTGTCGGCTACGACCGGTTGGATTCCGACAGCATTCTCCAGGCGATTCTCAAGGGCGACCGTCTCGTCAAGGAGGCGCAGGAAGGCGATGAGGTCGAGGTGGTTCTCGACATCACGCCGTTTTATGCAGAAGGCGGTGGTCAGATCGGGGATCAGGGCGTCCTTGTCGGAACGGAGGGCCGTCTGGAGATCAAGGAGACGACTCGCCCGGTGCAGACGGTGATCGTGCACAAGGGTCGGGTGAGCCAGGGACGCATTCGCGAAGGCGAACAGCTGCATCTGTCGGTGAATCGAACGACGCGGCAAGACGCCGAGAGAAATCATACGGCGACCCATCTCGTCCATGCGGCCCTGCGCGATCTGCTCGGGCCGCATGTCAAACAATTCGGCTCCCTGGTGGCACCCAACCGCCTTCGGTTTGACTTTGCTCATTTCAGGCCTCTGTCGTCACGGGACATTGACGAGATCGAAACAGTGGTCAACGGTGAGGTCCGGAGAAACGAACGGGTGCAATCCGAGGTCATGAGCATTCAGGACGCCGTGGCCAAGGGCGCCCTGGCCTTCTTCGGCGACAAGTACGGTGAACAGGTGCGGGTCGTCACGGTTGAGTCCTTCAGCAAGGAGCTCTGCGGCGGCACTCATTGCCGTCATACCGGAGAGATCGGGCTGTTCCGTATCGTGTCGGAAACCGGCGTGGCTGCCGGGGTCCGCCGGATTGAAGCGCAGACGGGCCATGGTGCCGTAGCCATGATGAAAAAGCTTGAGTCAGAGGTCAGAGAACTCTCGGACCTGTTGAAGGTCGGGCCTTCCGAGTTGGTGGCGAAGACCCGCAAGGTCATGGCGCAGCTCAAAGACAAGGAACGCGAGCTCGAAGAGCTGAAACTCAAGATGGCGAGCGGATCGGCCGTGGCCTCCACGGCCAAAACCGTTGCCGGTGTCCCTGTCCATGTCCAACGGACCGACGGCTTGGATATCAACGGGATGCGCATGCTGGCCGACCAACTGCGGGACAAGATGAAAAGCGGAGTCGTCGCCCTGGGGGCCGCGACGGACGACGGGAAAGTGGCGCTGCTCGTCGTCGTCACAAAAGATCTCACGGCGAAAATAAAAGCCGGGGATCTCATCAAGCCTCTGGCGGCCGAAGTAGGCGGGACCGGCGGAGGCCGGCCGGAAATGGCGCAGGCGGGCGGCAAAGACCCCTCCAGACTCGATGCGTCGTTGGAAAAAGTCTTTGGCTTGGTCGAACAAGCCCTTCAGCGGTAGAATCATGTCCGGATCGCGAATACTGGCGTTAGATTACGGGACCAAGCGGATCGGGGTTGCCCTCAGCGATGAGCTAGGGTGGACCGCGCAGCCGCTCGAGACCTTTGAACGTCGGACGCTTGACCGTGATGTGGCCCACGTCGCGTCGCTCGTGCAGACCCACGAGGTGAGAGAGGTCGTGTTGGGATTCCCGCTGCAGTTGGACGGGCGGGAGGGTCCGGCGATCCAGGCCATGCGGAATTTTGCCGTGCACCTGGAAGCAGGGATTGCCGGTTCCGCTGGTCTTCTGGGATGAGCGATTGACGACCAAAGCGGCGGAAGATCTGCTCATCGCCGCCGATGTCAGCCGGAAGAAGCGCAAGGGAGCCGTCGACCGCGTGGCGGCGGCCATTTTATTACAGTCCTACCTGGCGAGCCGTGAACAGGCGTCGCGGCCGGTCATGGACCACGATGAGTCGACAGTAGACAGCACTGATGAAGCTCCGGAGCATTCTCATCGCCCTTCTGATCGTGGTCGCCGCGCTCGGCATAGCCGCGTATCACGTCATTAAGTGGGCTCAGGAGCCCGCCGTTCCCTCACGCCTGCGTCCGCCTTCCAAGACCGTCGCCATTCCTGAGCGTTCCACCTTTCAGCAAGTCGCCGCGCTGCTCGAACGGGAAGAACTCATCAAGAGCCGGCTGGCCTTCGTGTGGTTGGGTCGGTTCCAATCTGCGGACCGAAAGATCCAGGCCGGTGAATATGAGCTGAATGCCGGTATGACGCCTGCGGAAATTCTCTCACGGCTGACGATGGGGCAGGTGGTGCTGCATCCCATCCTGATTCCCGAAGGCTTGACGATGGTGCAGATTGCGGACATCTTTGGGCAGCAGGGTCTGGTGGATCGCCAGGAGGCGCTGCGGTTGATGACCGATCCGCCCTTCATCGCTTCACTGGGCATCAAGGCCGACACGCTGGAAGGCTATCTGTATCCCGACACCTACAAGTTTCCGAAAGGCATCAGACCCAAAGAGGTCATTACGACGATGGTCGAGCACTTGCGGCAGGTGTATGGCCCGGACTTCGAAGCGCGGGCGCAAGAGCTCAGGATGACGCAGCATGAAGTCCTCACGCTGGCGTCTGTGATCGAAAAGGAATCGGGCTCGAACGGCGAACGGGAGGAGATCTCGGCGGTCTTTCATAATCGATTGAAGAAACGCATTCCCTTGCAGAGTGATCCCACCGTGATTTATGGTCTGCCGAATTATGACGGGAACATTCACAAAAAGGATCTCATGAGTCCGAGCCCCTATAACACATACCGCATTCCCGGCCTGCCTCCGGGGCCCATTGCGAACCCGGGCATTCAATCGATTCGTGCGACGCTCTATCCCTCGAACTCGCGGGCGCTGTACTTTGTGTCCAAGAACGACGGCACGCATCAGTTTTCGGCTACTCTCGCGGAGCATAACGAAGCGGTCGAAAAATACCAGAAGCGGCCCTTTAGAAGAGGGATGCATCCGCGCACGTCCTCCATGACTTCGGTCAAGAGAGTCATGCCATGAATCAGAGTGACTGGAACCTTCCTGCGTTAATCGATCACACGATCTTGCGTCCGGAGGCCACCAAGGCCGACGTGCTGCGCCTCTGCCGGGAGGCCAGGCAATACGCCTTCACGGTGATCTTTATTCCGCCCTGCTATGCGGCTGACGCGGTCGAGGCCGTCGCCGGATCAGCCGTGCGGGTGGGCATCCCCATAGGATTTCCACTCGGCGGGCACGCGACCCGAATCAAGGTGGCGGAGGCCGTGGAGGGCGTGAGGCAGGGCGCCGTAGTCCTGGACATGGTGATCAACGTCAGCCGGTTGAAGTCCGGCGATCTCGACGCGGTCCGACAGGATATCGCCGAAGTGGTGCGAGCCACGCCGGATGCCGAGCATAAAGTCATACTGGAAACTTGCTATCTCACCGATCAAGAAAAGATGACGGCGTGTAGGCTGGTGGTGGAGGCAGGTGCCGACTATGTGAAAACGTCGACCGGTTTCGCGGCGGGAGGCGCTACCGCGGCCGATGTCAGGCTGCTGAAGGCTTCGGTGGGTGGACGGGCCAAGGTCAAAGCCTCCGGCGGCATCCGCGATTGGCACAGCGCACGGGAGATGCTTGAAGCGGGAGCCGACCGCATCGGCACGAGCGCCAGTCTCAAGATCGTAGAGGAATGGTCGGCCGCAACGGTCAAACGATGAGGACCCATGTCGTTGCGTAGAGACGTGCGGTATCAGGTGAAGTGTCCGGTGGCGTTCGTGGTGGACGGGAAGCCTGGCGAGGGCACGACGTTCAATCTTTCTCGGGGCGGCTGCGCGATTGAAACGGACATGTTCGCCGCTGTTGATGATCCGATCAGCCTGCAGATTACCGTGTCGAGTCAGCCCTCGCCGATTCTGATCGAACTCGGCAAAGTGCGCTGGTCGACCCGCAAGGAACTCGGCGTGGAGTTCATGGTCGTCGAAGGACCCTCGAAGCGGCGGCTCGACGATTTTCTCCTGGTCGTGGCAAAGGACAAGTTGACGTCGTGACCGGTTAGTCGGCCTCTCCTCACCTGCCTGATCGACTCCCAGAACATTGCGTTTCGAATGATGACAAGGTTTGCGGCTCCATTCCCATCTGTTATAGTGCGCCCATGATCAAGCGCGTGATCTTGCTTGTCGTCGACGGCCTCGGCGTCGGAGCGGCCGAGGATGCGTCGAGTTACGGTGATGCCGCGACGCACACCCTTGCCCATCTCGCCGAGTCGGCTGGAGGACTCAGTCTTCCGACGTTGGAATCGCTTGGTTTGGGCCATGTGACGACCATACGAGGCGTGCGATCGATGGCTCAGCCGGTCGGCTGTTTCGGCCGGTTGGCGTTCAAGAGCAAGGGCGTCGATTCTCTTGTCGGCTTTTGGGAGATTGCCGGGTGTCTCACGGAAGACGAAGGGCGCGCATTCCCGGAGGGCTATTCGTCGGAGGCCAAGGCCGCGCTCGAAGACGTATTCGGACTCAAGATCACTCGGCGGCCACGTCGCGTCCGCAGAGGAAGCGTTACAGGAGTTGGGTGCGTCACATCTCTCGGCGCGTGCGCCGGTTGTCTGGACCGACGGGCGTCAGACCTGTCATGTGGCCGCCCATGACGAAGTGTGGACCGTCGATCTGCTGTATCAACGGAGTCGGGAAGCACGAAAGGCGTTGAAAGATGCATGGGGGATACGACGCGTTGTCGCGCATCCCATCGTCGGCACTCCCGGCGCATTGCAGTTTGGTCCCGGCCGTCGGGATTTTGCCGTCGAACCACCGGCACAGACGATGCTGGATGTCTTGAATCGTGCGAGCCAGATCCTCATCGGCGTCGGCAAAGTTGGGGATTTGTTCGGCGGAAGGGGATTGACGAGATCGGCGCTCGCGCCACGCTGGACGGACGCGCTGGATGAAATCAGCGGCATGTTCAACAAAGTTCCGCGGGGACTTATCTTTGCCGGCCTCGATGTGATTGGATCGGATGCAGCCACGTCCGCCGCGGCGATTCAGGATTTCGACCGCCGCCTTCCAAATTTGTTGGATCGATTGCGACCGGGTGATCTGTTCATCATCACGGGCGACCACGGACGCGACCCAGGCAAGCCGCATGCGCTTCCGACCCGGGAGTACGTCCCTCTGCTCATCACCGGTCCGAAGCTGGCCCAGGGTGTCAACCTGGGTGTGCGACCCACCGCGGCCGATCTTGGCGCAGACGGTGGTCGAAGGCCTCAAGGGTGAATCCTTGACGATCGGCGACAGTTTTCTCGATGTGCTCCGGCCGGGTTAACTCCAGATCTCACATCTCAGATCTCAAATGGTTACCCATGAGTTATGAAGAAAAATTGAAAGCGCTCGGATTGGAGCTGCCGGAGGCACCGAAGCCGGTGGCCACGTATGTCCCCGCTGTGAGGACAGGCAATCTGTTGTTCCTTTCTGGCGTGCTGCCGATGCGGAATGGTCAATTGGCTTTTGTAGGAAAACTCGGCCGTGAAGTGAGCCTGGCGGATGGGGTGGAGGCCGCGAAGGTGGCGATCCTGAACGCGTTAGCGATCGCCAAGCAGGAACTCGGAAGTCTTGACCGGATCACGCGGGTCGTGAAAGTCGTCGGACATGTGGCTTCGGCCGAAGGGTTCACCGATCAACCTCAGGTGTTGAACGGCGCCTCCGATCTTCTCGTCGCGATCTTTGGCGAAGTGGGCCGACATGCACGTGTGGCCACAGGAGCCGCCGAATTGCCGCGTCGAGCTGCTGTCGAAATCGAAGTGATTCTGGCTGTGTCCTGACCGGCCGCATGAAGGCGCTCCGCCAGTTTGTCATGTCCTTTCATCGGCTTGACACCTGAAAAAACCGCTTGTTATAGTCCGTCGTCCCTCGCTTCACGCTGCACCCCGGTTGTTCCTTCCCGAACTCGTGCGTGGGGTTCTCGTGCCACGCAGGGCCTTCTGAGGATGGTTCCAAGACAGGGTCGATTGGTGTTTCAGACCTGTTTTCCTATGAAAACCTGGATCATTGCCTTTGCAACGAGCCTGATGCTGGCTTGGGCGGGCAGCGGGCCGGCCGGCGCCGCGCCGCCGAAGATCGAATTGCAGCCACAGACCGGAGTCCCGGGGGCCACGGTGTCGATTGTCGGCAAGGGGCTCGGACAATTCAAATCCGCGCAAGTCAATCGTGTGCTCTTCGCTGGAGTTCCTGCGCTCATCCAACGGTGGGATCAGGATGTAGTCGAGGTGAAAGTCCCCTCGAAGGCGCAGAGCGGCCCTGTCGAAGTGTTGATCGGAAAAAAGAAGGTTCAGGCGGGAACGTTTTCCGTCGTTTATCCGAAAATCCTCTCGATTCACCCTCCGTCCATCGAGCCCGGCCATACGATTGAGATTGTGGGCGAGCATTTCGGCATTACGGCCGGCCCGCGCGATCCCAATACGATGTTCGGCGTCAACGACGTTGTGGTGGGCAACCTGGTCGTCAGGCCACGCCGATGGAAGGACGATAAGATCGAAGTGGACGTTCCGGCCAATGCAGCCTCGGGAGACATCGCCGTCCGTCTTGCCTCCTCAGACCCCCTGCCGGACGGTTCCTGTTGCGCGCCCGTGCAACACACGGTCAGCAACGCCATTTCGTTGAAGCTGATTCCGACCGTGCAGGTCGACCCTGCTCCATGGGCCCGTGGGGACCAAGGTCGTGTTGTTCGGTCAAGGCTTCGGTCGAGAGAAGACTCGGGAAGACAGGATTCTGATCGGCGGGAAAGAGGCTCCTGTGGCCCAGTGGAGCGATCGTGCGATCGTCGTGCACGTGCCCCTGAGCGCGGAAAGCGGACCGATGGTGCTGGCTCAACGGGGACAAGAGCGAACCGTCGGCACCTTCACGGTCGAAGTTCCGAAAGCGACCGGTATCACTCCTGCCAGTGCTCCGATCGGTACGCTCATGAGAATTCATGGCGAGCATTTCGGCGCATATTCGGAGAGCGGTGCGACTCCGTACAACTATACCGACTTCGATACCGGCCAAAATCGGGTGGAAATCGGTGGAGCTCCCGCCGTGATCTACCGTTGGCATGACGACCGGATCGACGTCTGGGTACCCTTCAGCGCCAAGAGCGGTCCCGTGGTGGTGACCCGTGGCGCGCCGAAACCGGGGGTGGATGGATCCTGCTGCGCAGAGTACGGAACGGTGTCTACCACGGCGGGAGACTTTACGCTGGCCGTGCCGACCATTGAGTCGTTTTCGCCGACCTCCGCCGGACTGGATGACATCGTCACCATCAAAGGTTCAGGGTTTGGGTCGTTCATCAAAACCACCGAGGCGACACAGCCGGGTCTCGGCGAGGGAGCCTTCAAACGCAACCAGATCGAGTTGGGTGAGAACGTTTCGCGCACCGAGGTGTTGTTCAATAATATTGGCGGGATCGTCGTGTCCTGGACGGATACCGAGATCAAGGCTCGCGTGCCGCATCGTCATCTCTTCGGCATCGGCAAGCCGGGACAGTTCAGCGCCGACCTTTCGACCGGCCCTCTGATCATCCGGCGCGGGTCCTGGGATTTGCTCCCCGATGGCACCTGCTGCACGCCGAAAAAATGGCTGACGCTGGAAGCCGGAACGTTCACCATCGAAGCCAAGGGCATGCCTGATCAAAGCTTCTTCGAGTCTAGGCCGGAAGGCAGCACCAACGACTAGTAGGATGGTGAAAAAAAAGCTTGTTCTCGCACCGCTTAGAGGCTCAACGTTGACTTGGTTTTTCCTCACTTTCTTTTTGAGCATATCCATCGTTCCATCCATAAACGCGGCTGAACCACAGCTGAAAGCCGCTCCCCAAAAAACCGGGACCGAGGTCACGCTCATGAGCGTGTATTTCCGGGATGCCACTCTCGGATGGGCGGTGGGCTCGGGCGGGACGGTTCTCAAGACGATAGACGGCGGGCAGAAGTGGAAAAAACAGACCAGCGGCACGCCGATGCAGCTGACGGGCGTGTTCTTCGTCGACGACAAGCAAGGGTGGATCATCGGCGTCAACGGCACGATCCGTCATACCGTAGACGGCGGTGCGACATGGAGACCGCAGCCCGTCGACATCCAGGCGCCCATGTATGGCTTATCGTTCATTTCGCCGCAAGATGGATGGGTTGTGGGCGGCAACGGCACGATCCTCCACACGAGCGATGGAGGCGCTCATTGGACGGATCAGTCCAGTTCCACGACGGCGGCCCTCTATGCCGTGCAGTTTCTGACGGCGCGTCGAGGGACGGCCGTCGGGGCGGTGGGAACGGTGCTCGCAACCGAGGATGGTGGCGCGACCTGGGTGGCCCAGGAAACCCAAGGCTCGGTCACGCTCTTCGACGTGTATTTTTCGGATCCGTCGACGGGTTGGGTGGTCGGCAATGCGGGCGCGATGTTTCAGACCACCGATGGGGGCGGCCGCTGGATCGACCGCTCCTTACCCTGTTCACGGACCTGCACGAGGCTCACGGATCTGCTTCGGATCCGATTCACCGATCCCAAAACCGGATGGATCGTGGGAGAGCGCGGCATGGCGTACCATACTGCGGACAGTGGATTTACGTGGGAAGAACAGGGCGCCGTCGCGAACGTGTCGTTATTCGGGTTGTCCTTTCCCAATACCCTGCACGGCTGGGCCAGCGGTGAAAAAGGCACCATCGTGCATCTCAAAATCGCGAAATAACGCGTCGCTATCCCAGCTCGCCCAACCGGGATTGCAGGACAGTGATTGCTGCAATAGCGGCAGTTTCGGCTCGCAGGATTCGGGGTCCCAGGGTGACTCGGACAACGCCCTGTTCAAGCATTTGACGGAATTCCTCTTCCTCCCAGCCTCCCTCCGGACCAATCAACAACCACACATCGCCGTTGTTGTGCAATGGCAAGCTGCTCAGCGAAGCGCCGTCTGACCGCTCGGCCAAGAGAATTTTTAATGCCGCCGTCTTTGACGTCGACAGCACTTGGGAGACGGTTGCCGGTTCGTCGATGACCGGCACCGACCAGCGTTCCGATTGCTGGGCTGCTTCGAGCGCGATGCGCTGCCATCGCGCAAGTTGATGCTCGATTCGGTCGGCTCGAGGCCTGACCACGCTATGGGTGGCCAACACCGGCGCGATCCGATCAACCCCTAATTCTGTGGCCTTTTGAATGACCCAGTCCATCTTCTCACCTTTGAGCAGTGACTGGGCCAGCACGATCGATGGGCTGGTTTTGGGGGGAGCGGAGGTCGTGTCGAGGATGCGGCCGATCAGTGCCCCGCTCGAGATTTCGGCAATCTCCGCACGATACCGCGTGCCGCGCTCATCCGTGACCGAGAGCAGCTCCCCGGGTTGCAGGCGAAGACTCGCACGAAGATGTTGGAGCAGGGGGCCGGTGATACGAACAGTCGGCGGAACGATGGCCTCGGAAGCCACGAAGAAGGTAGGCATGGGAGACAGACCCCGATCCGGCAGGCTGCGGCGTTATTCGAAAAAGGTCTTCATCTTGTCGAAAAAGCCGTCGCCGTCGGCTTCCATCGACATGCCGCTTTCCTTGGCAAATTCCATCAGCAACTCGCGCTGCTTGGCGGTCAGCTTGGTGGGAATATGCACCTTGATCGTGAACAATTGATCGCCCGTCGTCTGATGTTTGAGGCTCGGGATGCCAAGCCCTTTCAGACGCAGCACTTTGTCGGGTTGCGTGCCGGGCGGTACCTTCATCACGGTCGTGCCCTTTAGTGTCGGCACTTCAATCTTTCCACCGAGCACCGCCGTGACGAAATTGATCGGTACGTCGCAACTAATATCGTTCCCTTTGCGCTGGAACACGGGATGCGGCTTGACCGCAATGGCGACGTAGAGGTCGCCGGCGGGCCCGCCATTGACGCCGTGCTCACCTTCGTTGGAGAGGCGAAGTCGCATGCCGGTTTCGATGCCGGCCGGAATGTGGACGGCGATCGTGCGCTCCCGATAGACACGTTGACGGCCCTGGCAGGTTGGGCAGGGCTCCGTGATGATGCGTCCGGATCCCTCACATTGGCCGCAGGGTCTGCTGACGCTGAAGAAGCCCTGTTGCAGCCGGATCTGCCCGGCACCTTTGCAGCTCGGACAGGTCTTGACGGCTGAGGCTGACTTGGCGCCGGTGCCTTTGCAGTCCGTACAGGATTCCCAACGCGGAATCTTGAGTTTGGCTTCCTTTCCGTAGACCGACTCTTCAAACGTGATTTCGAGATTGTACTGCAGGTCGTTCCCGCGCTCAGCGCGCGTGCCGC
This sequence comes from uncultured Nitrospiraceae bacterium, assembly GCA_963824855.1. Lineage (GTDB taxonomy): Bacteria > Nitrospirota > Nitrospiria > Nitrospirales > Nitrospiraceae > Nitrospira_C. The sequence goes on along the minus strand of CAWGQP010000013.1, from coordinate 159,588 downwards.
CGCGCTGGCCCCCGAAAAAGTCTTCGAAGATGTCGTTAAAGACATCGCCGAAGCCGCCGCGTCCGAAGTCGAAGCCCTCAAACCCTGCGCCGCCCTGCGTCCCGGCATGGCCGAACATGTCGTAGCGTTTCCGCTTTTCCGAGTCGCTGAGATGCTCATAGGCTTCGTTGATTTCCTTGAACTTCTCTTCGGCCTGCTTCTTCTGTTGTTCGCCGGGCTGGAGATCGGGATGAAATTGACGGGCGAGCTTGCGGTAGGCTTTCTTCAGATCGTCGTCGGACGCCGTCCGGTCGACGCCCAACGTTTCGTAAAAATCTCGTTTCGACACGGAAGCCATTGTCCCCTAAGAGTAGTGATTGCAGAAAGACCGAGTTCCCGTTGCGGCGAAACTCGGTCCCTCAGCAGCCGTATTCTATCTTACTTTTTATCTTTGTCCACTTCTTCGAACTCGGCGTCGACGACTTTTTCATCCGTCTTGGCGCCGTTCGGACTTTCCCCTCCGGCGGCAGCTCCTGCGCCGGTGGCCGATGAGGCCGAGGCTTTCTTGTACATCTCCTCGGCCAGCTTGTGCGAGGCGGTCGTCAAGGATTGCGTGGCGGACTCGATCGCATCGGGGTCAGTGCCTTCCATCGCCTTTTTCAGGGCGGTGACGGCTTCCTCGATCTTGGTCTTGTCCTCGGCCGAAATCTTGTCGCCGTGCTCCTTGAGGTTCTTCTCCGTCTGGTAGAGCAGAGTGTCGGCCTGGTTCTTCGCTTCGGCCGCCTTTCTCCGCTTCTTGTCCTCTTCCGTATGGGTTTGGGCATCCCTGACGAGTTTTTCCACTTCGTCCTTGCTGAGACCGCTGGAGGCCGTGATCTTGATGGATTGTTCCTTCTGCGTCGCCAAGTCCTTGGCCGACACGTGCACGATGCCGTTGGCATCGATATCGAACGTGACTTCGACTTGCGGCATGCCGCGCGGCGCCGGGGGAATGCCGACGAGATCGAACTGGCCGAGCAATTTGTTGTCGTTGGCCATTTCGCGCTCGCCTTGGAACACGCGGATGGTCACGGCGGTTTGATTGTCGGCCGCCGTCGAGAAGACTTGACTCTTCTTGGTCGGAACGGTCGTGTTGCGCTCGATCAGCTTGGTGAAGACGCCGCCCAGCGTCTCGATGCCGAGGGACAACGGCGTGACGTCCAGCAGCAGCACGTCCTTGACGTCGCCCTTGAGCACGCCGCCTTGGATCGCGGCGCCGATGGCCACCACCTCATCGGGGTTCACGCCCCGGTGTGGTTCCTTGCCGAAGAAGTCTTTCACGACTTGGATGACCTTGGGCATGCGGGTCATTCCGCCGACCAGCACGACTTCATTGATGTCCCGGGCCGAGACGCCGGCGTCGCCCAGCGCCTTGCGGCAGGGTTCAACGGTCCGCTGGATCAGGTCGTCGACCAGCTGTTCCAGCCGGGAACGGGTCAACTTGATGACCATGTGCTTGGGGCCGCTCGCGTCCGCCGTAATGAACGGGCAGATTGATCTCTGTCTCTTGCGCGGAGGACAGTTCGATCTTGGCGCGTTCGGCCGATTCTTTCAGCCGCTGGAGCGCCATGCGATCCTTGCGCAGATCAATACCCTGATCCTTCCTGAATTCATCGACGAGCCAATCCATCACGCGGAGGTCGAAATCGTCGCCGCCCAGGTACGTGTCTCCATTGGTGGATTTGACTTCGAAGACCCCTTCACCGATTTCGAGCACGGAGACGTCGAAGGTGCCGCCGCCGAGGTCGTAGACCGAAATCCGCTCGTCCTTTTTCTTGTCGAGCCCGTACGCCAAGCGAGGCCGCCGTCGGCTCATTGATGATGCGCAGGACGTTCAATCCAGCGATCTGGCCGGCGTCCTTCGTCGCTTGCCGCTGGCTGTCGTCGAAATAGGCGGGGACGGTGATGACGGCTTCCGTCACCTTCTCGCCGAGATAATCCTCGGCGGTTTGCCGCATTTTCTGGAGGATCATGGCGGAGATTTCCGGGGGACTATAGCGTTTGCCGCGCAGCTCCACATGGGCGTCGCCGTTGTCGGCTTCGACCACCTTGTAGGGCAGCCGCTTCAGCGCCTCCTGCACTTCCTTGCTGCGGAATTTGCGGCCCATGAGACGTTTCACGGAGAAGATGGTGTTCTCCGGATTCGTAATGGCTTGGCGTTTGGCGATCTGGCCGACGAGCCGTTCACCCTTGTCGGTGATTGCGACGACCGATGGGGTCGTGCGGGCTGCCTTCCGCATTGGCAATCACAACGGGATCGCCGCCGCTCATGACGGCGACGCAGGAATTGGTCGTGCCTAAATCGATGCCGATCACTTTACCCATGATGTGCTCCTTCCTCCTCTCAGGCTGTTGAAAAAGTCCGCAGCTTTGTTCTCGCATCGCTTAGAGGCTCAACGTACGGATCAAAGTACGCTTCGCTCTGCGCTCGCTGCGGCCGCGCTGGACGGCCTTTTTGAACAGCCTGAATTCTCTTTGTTCAGTTTGATCATCTACGTCATTCGATCCAGCCGCCGGATGACACCGTCACCATGGCAGGCCTGAGGATCCGGTCGTGCAGCCGGTAGCCGCGCTGAAACTCTTCGACCACATGCTGGTCCGGCACCTGCGCCGAGGGCACCGAGGCGACGGCCTGATGGCCGGAAGGATCAAACGGCTGGCCCATCGTCGGGATGGACTGGACGCCGAACTTGCCGAGAACGCCCTGCAACTGCTTCAGGGTGAGATCAACGCCCTTGACCAGTCCCTCGCCCGACCGTACTGTCCTTTGCGGCCTTGATCGCCCGCTCCAAATTGTCGACGACCGGCAGCAGTTCCTTCAGGAGCTGCTCATTTCCGAACCGGATCTGGTCCCGCTGATCCCGCTGGGCAAGCCGCTTATAGTTGTCGAACTCGGCCGCCAGCCGGAGATACTTGTCGTTGAGCGACTTCAGCTCCTCATCCTTGGCCGTCGAGACCTCGGAGGGAGCGGAAGAAGATTCACCGTCTAAGTCTTCGAATGTATTGGGATTTAGTTCTTCGTCCGCCACGATTTATCCTGTTACCTTCGCCAGATAGACACCCGAGGCTATAAGTCAACAGGAGGCCGCAAAATTAATTACTTATACGAGACAGGGGCTAGACCCATGTGAGGACAGGTGAGCCGCCGGTTGCCCGACGATAGAGCAGTGCGAGACCTTCCAGGGTCAGTAGCGGTTCAATGGTCTGAATGGAGGCGGTTTCTTTCGCGATGATGCTGCTCAATCCGCCGGTGGCGATCACATAGGCGGAGCGGCTGAGTTCCTGTTCGATCCGTCTCACCAGCGTGTCGACAAGGCCGGCATAGCCGAAGAGGAGGCCGGACTGAATGCTGCTTCCCGTGTCGGTCCCGATCACGGTCTTGGGTCTGGTCAGCTCAACCTTGGAAAGCTTCGCCGCGCGGGCGAAGAGCGCTTCGGCTGAAATCCCCAGGCCCGGAGCGATGACCCCTCCCAGATACTCCGCCTCCTTGGTGACGACGCAGAAGGTTGTGGCGGTGCCGAAGTCCACGATGATCAGGTCACGCCGGTATTTGTGATAGGCCGCAGCGGCATTGACGAGCCGATCGCTGCCGATTTCCTTGGGATTGGGATAGCGAATGGTCAGGCCCGTATCGGATTCCGAGGTCACGATCAACGGCCGCTGGCGGAAGTATTGCTCGATCAGCGTCTCAAACGTGGCGGTGAGCGACGGGACCACGCACGACATGATGGCGCCTGACGTCTGAGCCGGAACGAGGCCCGCGGAGGTCAACAGATTTGTGAAGAGGATTCCATACTCGTCGGCAGTGGTCTTCGCATCGGTGGCGAGGCGCCAATGCGCTTTCAGCACCGGGCCATCGTAAATGCCCAACACGACGTTGGTGTTTCCGATATCAACGACCAGCAGCATGGGCGATATTCTACGGGGTCGGTGTGGATTTCGCCACCGAAAGCTTCATCGGAGGTGCACGATGTCGGCGGCTCGAAGCTGTCGGACTGTTGACGGCGACGTTCCCAAAGATGGCTGAACCAGCGTCAGGGAGCCGTCCTGCTCGATGGCGTCGGCCACTCCGATATACTCCTTGCCGTCAGCCAACACGGCTTTCACGGTTTTCCCAATCGTCGTGCAGCGCCGCCGATACGCGAGCGCGATCGACTCCGAGCCGCGTGACAGGAACTCTTCCAGGCAGGATTCCAGTTCGATCAGGAGCTGGGCGGCAAGCCGATTCCGATCGATGAAGCCGCCAGTTTCATGCCGGATCGTGGTAACGATGTGACGTAACTCGTCGGGGAAATCCTCCGGTACGCCGTTCACGTTGATGCCGATGCCGATGACTTGAAAGGGTCCGGCTCCTGCCGAGGCTCCGCTTTCACAGAGAATTCCTCCCACCTTGCGTTCGTTGATGAGAAGATCATTCGGCCATTTGACGGCAATAGGCAGCCCGCTGACGATCTCGATGCCCTCAGCCGCACCCAAGGCAGCCATCAACGGCAACCACGAGAGCCAGGCCGCCAGATGTGGGGCTTCAATCGTGGTTCGGATGACCAGGGACCCATAGAGGTTCACGCCGGGCGGGGAGAACCAGGACCGGGCCATCCTGCCTCGTCCTGCCGTTTGAGCATCGGCCAACACAAGCGTGCCGTGTTCGACGCCGGCCTGGCCCAATGCAACTGCTTCACGGTTCGTGGATTCGAGCCGTTCGTACAATTCAATGCGGCGACCCAGTGATCGCGTTCCCAGGTAGCTTTGAATGGCGTGGACATTCAGCGGCGATGGAAGCTGCGCCGTCAACGACGCCTCTTCGGCTTGGCATCTACCGGTTGGAGCTCCAGCGTCATCGCGGCGGCAGGAGCGGAGTGCGTGAGCGCGCCGATCGAAATGCGGTCTGGGCCTGCCGCTGCCATGGCACGAATGTTTTTCAAAGTGATGCCCCCGGAGACCTCCACGAGCGCGCGCCCGTTGATCATGCGCACGGCCTTCTTGACCATGACGGGCGTCATGTTGTCGAGAAGAATGATGTCCGCCTGACCTGTCAAAGCCTCTGCGACGTCTGCGAGTGATTCCACCTCGACGATGATCGGCATCCGGCTCCCGCTTCTGCTCTTGGCGAGTGTGCAGGCCTGACGGATCGCCGTTTTTTGCGGTAGCAGGCTGAGATGGTTGTCTTTGACGAGCACACCGTCGGCGAGCGAAAACCGGTGGTTGGTTCCTCCGCCGAGCGTCACGGCCCATTTTTGGATGGCCCTCCAGCCCGGGAGGGTCTTGCGTGTGTCGAGGATCGCGACCGGGTAACCGCGCACGGCCTGAAGGAATCGCCCCGTGAGCGTCGCAATCCCCGAGAGGTGCTGGAGAAAATTCAAGGCGACCCGCTCGGCCGTGAGGATCGATCGGCCGTCTCCTTCGATCCGCAGGAGCGTCTCGCCGGCTGCTGCACGGGAGCCGTCTTTCTTCACCACCGTCAAGGCGAGCGATGCATCAACAGCGAGAAAGGCCTGAACGGCGGCGGCCATCCCTGCGACGATGAGGTCCTGTTGCGCAATGATCCGGCCCTCAGCGGGTACCCTATTGGGAAAGAGGGCCGACGTCGTGACGTCGCCTCGTCCCGCGTCTTCTTCCAACGCGTGCCGAACGGCGCGTCGGATCTCGGCGGCAGGCAGAACGGCCATGTTCAGGCCCCAAGCAGAGCGCGAAGCTGCTGCTCGCTGCTGGCCTGCATCGTTTGATCGTGCTGCAGACTCCGTAAGCGATCCCGATGCTCGGTCAGCACCTCGGCGGGCGCCTTGGCGACGAAATCCTGGTTCTCCAATTTACCGGTCAAGCGAGCGATCTCCTTCTCCTGGTCTTCCCGCTGCTTCACCAGTCGGTCCAGCGCTTTCTTTAAGTCCACGTCTCCGGACACCAGCAATCCGATAGTCAGCCCTTCGGCGACGAGTCGAAGGCGCCGTGCCGGCGTCCAGGCAGTCTGCATGCTGACGTCCGAGGTGCCGCGGCTCAGATGGGCGAGCTGCATCTCGAGGTGTTTCAGCTGTCGCTGTTTGTCGGGGTCGTCATGGGCGACTCCAAATTCGATTTGCTGGCCGGGCGGATAGTTCAATAGCACGCGTCCAGTGCGGACGAGGCTCACCGCTTGCTCGAGCAGGAGAAAGCGCCGCTCGGCATCCGGCGCGTTCCAGGCCTGGTCGGGTGCGGGAAAGCGTTGAATGACGATGCTCTCGCCTTCATGCGGGATCGTTTGCCAAATTTCTTCGGTGATGAACGGCATGAACGGATGCAGCAGTCGCATCGTGGTTTCCAGGGTCTCAATCAGTGTTTGTCTCGTCGCCGGGCCGTCCGGATGCGCGGGATTCTGGAGGGTCGGCTTGATCAGTTCCAGATACCAGTCACAATACTCGTGCCAAATGAAGTGATAGAGGGCGTTGGCTGCACGGTCGAACCGATACGCTTCCAGTTCGGAAGCCACGCTCCTAATCGTGGAGTTGAGCCGGCTCAAAATCCATTGATCGGCAAAGGGGCGTTCAGAAGTCGGCTTCGCCGTGCGAGGCCCTTCGAGATACATGAGGCTGAAACGTGCCGCGTTCCAGATTTTGTTGGCGAAGTTGCGATACCCTTCGATGCGCTCTTCCGCCAGTTTGAGATCCCGGCCTGGCGATGCCATTGAAGCGAGCGTGAAGCGCAGGGCGTCGGTCCCGAATTGATTCATGACATGGAGGGGATCGATGACATTCCCTTTGGATTTGCTCATCTTCTGCCCTTCGGCATCCCGCACGAGTGCATGAATATAGACGTCGTGAAACGGAACGGCGTTCATGAATTTCAACCCCAACATGATCATCCGGGCGACCCAAAAAAACAGGATGTCGAGGCCGGTGACGAGCGTCGAAGTGGGATAGTAGGTCCGTAATTCCGGCGTGTCCTCCGGCCACCCTAACGTGGAGAAGGGCCAGAGACCGGACGAAAACCACGTGTCCAGCACGTCCGGGTCGCGGAGCCACTGTGACCCGCCGCACTGGGGGCAGACGGTCGGCGCTGATCGGGCGACTACCGGCTTCGCGCCTTGGAGCAGCGTCATGCGGGTAATGGCGGTGCCCGACGCATTCGTGGTCGTCTGCCGATGAATGAACGGTTCGTTGCAGCGTTCGCAGTACCACGCGGGAATCTGATGGCCCCACCAGATCTGGCGCGAGATGCACCAGTCTTTAATGTCCCGCATCCAGCCCAGGTAGTTGTTGATCCAGCCCTCGGGAATGATTCTGATCCGGCCGTCCTCTACGGCTCGTATCGCCGGCTCCGCCAGCGGCTTGATATCGACGAACCACTGAGGCGAGAGGTAGGGCTCAACGATGGTCTTGCAGCGGTAGCACTTCCCTATCGCCATTTTGTGGTCTTCGACCTTGACGAGGAGACCGCGATCTTTCAGAGCCTGCTCGATTTTGGGCCGGGCCTTTGATACGGGAAGTCGCGCAACGGCGGTGATGACGTCCTCCTCGACGCCAGCCGCCGTGAGGCCGGCAGGATCGAGCAACGCCTGATGATCGAAAATCGCCAGGCGAGGAAGTTGATGCCGTTCTCCCGCTTCATAATCGTTGAAGTCATGGGCCGGCGTAATCTTGACCGCACCGGTGCCGAATTCGAGGTCAACGAGGATGGCGTCGCCGACGATGGGAATGTCGCGCCGCGTCAAGGGGAGACGGATTTTCTTCCCAATGAGATGTCGATGGCGTGGATCATCGGGATGCACGGCGACCGCCGTATCACCCAGCATCGTTTCCGGCCGCGTGGTGGCGACCACCAACGAGGTACTGGGATCGTCCGCGAGCGGATAGCGGATGTGAAAGAGCTTCCCCTTCACGTCCTCATGTTCGACTTCAATGTCGGACAGGGCCGTCAGGCAGCGCGGACACCAATTGATCAGCCGTTCGCCGCGATAGATCAATTCCTCCTCGTAGAGACGGACAAAGACTTCGATGACGGCTTTGGAGAGCCCTTCGTCCATCGTGAAGCGCAGACGCTCCCAGTCACAGGACTCACCCAGCTGCTTCTGCTGTTCGACGATCGTATTGCCGGATGCGGCCTTCCACTGCCAGACCCGTTCGATGAATCGTTCACGCCCGAGCGCATCCCGCGAGGTGCCTTCGCTCAAGAGCTGCTTTTCCACGACGTTTTGGGTCGCGATGCCGGCATGGTCGGTCCCCGGCAGCCACAGGGTATTGCGTCCCTGCATGCGCCGCCAGCGAATCAAGATGTCCTGCAACGAATGGTTCAGCGCGTGGCCCACGTGCAGTGACCCGGTGACATTGGGCGGAGGGATCACGATGCTGTACGGTTGGCCTGGATGGGCCGTCGAGGCATGAAAATAACCCCGGTCGATCCAGGTGCGGGACCAACGGGCTTCGACGGCTTTGGGATCGTAGGTTTTGTCGAGGCGGAGACTGCTCATGATTCGTGTGAGAAGAAAACGCGAGGCATCTTAACATGCGCACCGTGACCCCTCAAGGTAACGAGCGGCATGCCGTGGCGGCGTGGGTGCATCAGCGCAAGGTCTCTTCCTTGAGAGGACCGAAGGCTTGTGCTATACCAACGGCACCTTCCACCTATTTTTGCGAGGAGACGTTATGGCCACGGGACGGGACAAGGATCGCAAGACGAGAGAGAAGCACCGCAAGAACGTCAATCGAATGAAGGCGCTGGCGAAAGCACGGCGTGGAAGCAAGCGGGGTAAGAAGGGATAGCGCGCTCTGTGCTAGACGGCTTCGGTGAGCCTTCTGATCTCGGCCTTGATCTGTTCCTCGACCATGGAAGGAGTCACTTGTTGGACGGTCGTCTGAATCTGTTCTTCCGCGACGGCGCGGATCACATCGGCGGCGAGTCGTTCTGTCTGTGCTGCGATGCCTTCTTTGAGTTGCTCGCGGACGTTCTCTTCCTTCGACTGCAGATACTTACGGACAGCGTCGGGAAGTAAGTCCTTCACGGTGTCCGCCTGCTCGCGGACCATCCGCGCGACCTCATCCTTGATCAACGGAGTGGCAATTTCAAAGATGCTGTGCCGGATGATCGGCTCGAGCACGCCCAGCTCGCTGGTCAAGACCTTCGGCAATGCCTTGGACAGCAGCGGTTCGACGACCTCTGCCAGGCGTTCCTGCGAGATCGAAGCGCCCAATTGGAGATGCACTTCGGCTTCCACCGCCTTGGTGACATGAGTCTCGAGTTTCGTGCTGACCATTTGCGGGAGCATTTCCGCAATCTTCTGTTCCGTTTTTCCAGACATGGATTGCAGGAGTTGGCCGAACAACCCCTTCATCGTTTCTTCAGGCTCGACAGCAGGAGGGGCGGAGGATGGCGCGGCTCCGCGTTGAAGGGTCACGGGAGGATCTTTTTTCTCGGCAGCCTTGGCCTGCAAGGGGTACGGAATGGTTACTTCGACTTCCTCGTCGGTCGAATCATCTCCGAGATCATCGTCCGAATCGAGCGCGCTCGACGTTGGAGGCCATGCACGTTTCTTTTTTGTGGCGGCCGTCTTTGCCGTGCTCGCATGATCGAGATCTTTGATCAAATCCAGGAGGTGATCGGATTGAAACGGTTTCTTGAGGAACGCCTTGACGCCGAGCGATTTCAAATGAGATTCCTCCAATTTGTCGCTCGCTCCCGTCAGCGCAATGATATAGGTGTCGCACAAGTTGTCGAGTTTGTGGACCTCTTTGCAGAACCCGGAGAATGTCATGCTGTCGAGATGATAGTCGGTGATGATGAGCGTCGGACTCATTCTCCGGGCCGCTTCGAGAGCGGCCGGCCCGTCCTGAAATCCGATGACGTCATACCCGGCTGGCGCCGAGATCTGTTCGACCATCCGACGAACCGCCGGACTACTGTCGATGACAAATATCGTAGAAGCCACTTAAGTCTCCAATTTTATTGAGCTAGTTCGAAGCTAGCAGGGGGGGTACTCTTTGTCAAGAAAACCGCGGATAGATGCGCGATAGGAATTCAGTTATTCTCCTTACCCGTTACGGGCTTCCCAGGGGCTAAGGAGCACGAATGAGCCAGCCGATCCGAGTGGTATTTTTCGACGCTGCGGAAACGCTCTTCCATGTGAACGGATCCGTTGCGGACATCTATCTCCGCCATGCCGTACAGTTCGGCTATCAGCCGAGGGCGGATTCGATCAGGCTGATCACCGAAGCGTTCAGGCGAGCCTTTCACGATGCGCCGCCGCCGGTGTTTGCCGCCACCGAATCCGCCCAGATCAAACAGAGCGAACGGCTGTGGTGGTTCGATGTCGTGCACAATGTCTTCTATCGTGTCGGCATGTTCGAGCGCTTTGATGAATTCTTCGAGCATGTGTTCGACGTGTTCGCTGATCCCGTTTCCTGGAAGCTATTTCCGGACGTGCTGCCGACGCTCGGGCAGTTGCGAAGCCTGGGACTCGAATTGGGCATCGTTTCCAATTTTGACTCGCGACTGTTTAACGTCTTGAGGGGATTGAGCATCGCCGATCTCTTCGACACGATTACTATCTCCAGTCTGGCCCATGCGGCGAAGCCTTCGCCCAAGATTTTTGAGCTGGCGCTCGAGCAGCATGCCGTCGAGCCAGGGGAGGCGATGCATGTCGGCGACAGTGTGAGGGACGATGTGGAAGGCGCGACGAAGGCAGGTTTGAGAGCAGTTCTTCTGGCGCGCCAGGGGAAGCAGGCGCCTCCCGACGTTCAGACGATACACACCTTGGATGAGTTGATGCCGCTTGTGCGCTCCTAACCGCAACCGGAACAGTCGCGGATTCCAGATCCCAGATTTCAGATCTCAGGTTTCAGATGGCGGCCACGAGTCTGCTTTTGAAATTTTTGAGATCTGAGATTGGCTTCTACAGCAGCAGGGGTACAAGGTCCTTGGCTCGTCCCTCGAGGGAGACATCGACAATTCCGGACTGCGGCGTCGGATCGGGATTGATCTCTGCGACAAACGCGCCGGCTTCCTTGGCCACGGAGGCGAAGCCGGCGGCTGGGTAGACGACTCCAGAGGTTCCGATGACCAACAGCACGTCGCACGATTGCAGCGCGGTGCCGCAGCGTGCGAGATCCTCGGCGGATAAGGATTCTCCGAACCACACGATATGCGGGCGAAGCAGCGCCTGGCAGTGACAGCAGGAGGGAAGAATTCGAATCGGGACGTCGTGATTGTCTTCAATCACTCCGCAGGCCGTACAGCGCACCTTCCAGATGTTGCCGTGAATTTCCGATAGTTTTTCTGAGCCTGCCGCCCGGTGGAGTCCATCCACATTTTGGGTTATCAGCCAAAAGTGTGGGCAACGGCGCTCGAACTCCACGACGGCCGTATGCGCCGGATTCGGTGTCTTAGCCGCAATCAATTCGCGACGCCAGTTGTACCATTCCCACACCAGTCGGGGATCGCGCTCAAAGGCCTCGGGCGTGGCGAGATCTTCCGCCCGAAAGTTCCGCCACAGGCCATCGGCACCTCGAAACGTCGGCACCCCGCTATCCGCAGAGATGCCGGCGCCGGTTAAGACTGCGAGCGACCGTGCTGATGCGATTTTCTCTCTGACGATGCCAAGGTCGGAAGCCATACGGGTATCCCACCGAGAGGTCACTGCGTGCACCTTCGCGTGCATGCTATAGTACGCGCATCATTCAGGCAACGGTGATACCTCCTCAAAGGGTGATCATGTCCATGAATCACATCTTGATGGTCGGGGCAGGCTCGGTCGGCGGCTACTTCGGCGCTCATTTGGCCAAGCACTATCCGAATGTATCGTTTCTCCTGCGGCCGAAGACATTGGCCGCTGTCCGGCAGCAGGGGCTCCGGATCCGCAGCGCCTCAGGCACCATCACGGTGCATCCGCAAGCGGCCGCTGACGCCAAGGAGTTGCCCGCACCGGATCTGATCATCCTCGCCGTCAAGGCGTATGATCTCGACGAGGTCTTGGCGCAGATCGAGCCGGTGCTGACGGATCGCACGGTCATCCTTACGCTCCAAAACGGCATCGACACGGAAGACCGCATCATCGCGCGCTTCAAACGGGATTGCGTTGTCGGCGGCGTCGCCTTCATCTATTCCAAAATCGTTTCGCCGGGCTTGATCGACCACTATAAGAAGGGAACGGTGGCGATCGGCGAGCTCATGGGCCATGAAAGCGAGCGGGTACTGCAGATCCGGGAGCTCTTCACGAACGCCGGCATTCCCTGCCAGCTCTCCAAAGACATACGACGGAGCAAGTGGGAAAAGATGTGCTGGAACTGCGTCTTCAACCCGCTGACCGTGTTGATCGACGACAAGGTGTCACGGGCGCTCGAGCATCCTGAGATGATGCGCGTCATTCACCAGATTGTCGCCGAAATTACGGCCGTGTCTGCGGCGGTCAAGGTCCCGTTGCCGTCCGACATGCCCGACCGCGTGGTGAAGTGGACTCAGGAAATCCGGGACATCCATACCTCCATGTATGACGATTGGAAAGCCGGGCGGCAAACGGAAATCGGAAATCTCAACGGATACATCGTCGACCAGGGTCGTGCCTTGGGAATTCCGACACCCGTGAACGAGGCGCTGACGGCGATGATCAAGACCCTCACCGAAAAGCCGCGCTCCGGTCCCGGTATCGTCGCGATCGACGGAGCCGTGGTTCAGGCCGTGTCGCTGGATCGGACGGCCATCCAGCAGTTGCCGAGCGAACACCAGATCGATGACGTCAGTCGCAAGATGCCGAGCATGCGGGGCCGTGCGATTACAGTGAAGGGCTTGTTGGACATCCCTGCGCTGCAGATCGATGCCGATCACGTGACGTTTCATTCGGCGGACGGCCGGTACGCCGCGACGCTCACCCTCGCGCAGGCGAAGGAGTTTGGCTTGTTGGTGTACGAGCTGGACGGCGAACCATTGGCCGATGGGAAAGGCGGGCCATTTCGGTTAATTACACCCGGCCTGGGCGATCTGTGCGCCAATGTGAAGGGGGTGAGTCGGATCGAAGTGCGGAGAGGAGCCGGGAAAGGACACGAGGCCGTCTGAGCGGCCGCCGGAATGCACGAGCTAGCAGGATGTTGAAAAAGGAGATGGCCAGGTATCAAACTGCTGATCAACAGCCTGCGAGCTTATCGAATGACCTGAATCGCCCGCCATCGTTCCGATCGATAGCGCCACAGCATGAGCGCCATCCGCAACGTCCAGTCAGCGATCATCGCCAGCCACACATAGAACACCCCAAGGTGCAGCCACACGCCGGCGATCAAGGCAATCGGCACACGCACGAGCCACATGCCGATGGTGGTGGCGACCATGATGAAGTGGGTGTCTCCCGCACCTCGCAGGGATCCTGCCAGCACCATCGTGAGGGCCAAGGGGATCTGGAGGAGTGCAACGATCTTCAAAAAGAGCGTGCCCAATTCAATCACGGATTCATCGCTCGTAAAGGCGCGAAGCAGCACATACGGGAAAAAGAAGAACACGATCCCCATCACCGACATGATGCCGGTCGCAAGCCGGTTGGCTTCCCAGTTTTCGAGCTTCGCTCGAGTGTACTTGCCGGCGCCAATGCTCTGTCCGACCATCGTGGCGGCGGCGATGGCAAATCCGTACCCGGGCAGGAACGAGAGGGACTCGATGGACAGTCCAACCTGATGCGCGGCATACGCCACCGTGCCATAGAGCAGGACGATTTTTGTGTACGCAAGGATGCCCGCCTGTTGCACGATGCGCTCCCCGGAGACGGGAGCGCCGACTTGCCAAATGGTGCGGAAGAGATCGAACCGGATGTGCGTTGAGCGATGCAACAGCGGAACGCACCGGATAGCCAGGTAGCACATGCCAACAGCCTCCGCGATGCCGACCGCGATGGCCGCACCTTGGACGCCGAGCGCCGGCAGTCCCCAACGGCCATAGATCAAGGGATAGGCGATGAGAATATGCAGAAGATTCACGACGATCATGGCGTACATCGGCGTTTTTGTGTCACCGGTGCCCTGCAGGATCGACGACATGACTTGGAGGAGGACCGTGAAGGGAATCACGAGAAAAATGAGCGTCGAATAGGGGAGTGAGAGGGCGATGACGTCGGGTGCCGCGCCCAGGAGCTGCATCGCGAAGCGATTCAACAGGAGCCCGGCCGTCATAAGAAAGAGAGAGACCACGATCGAGAGGCCGAGAAAATGCCGCGCGGCCTGACCGGCGTCATGATGCCGCCGGGCTCCCCACAGCTGCGCCACGATCACGTTCGTTCCGACGGAAAGACCTGAGACCAGCGTGGTGGCGATGAAGGCCAGGAGCTGGCCAAGCCCCACGGCCGCGATCGGAATCGCGCCAAGCCCGCCTACCAGGAACACTGCCACGATCCCTTCCGTGCGCTGCAGCAGGCTGCTCACCGTCACAGGCAGCGCGAGCGCCATGACGGAGCGCCGGATTTGGGTGACACCATTGGCCATCGAATCCCATCCTAACAGAAGCCGCACCGAGCGGCCTGGACAAATGAGGTCACCATCGATTAGGGTCTGCTGACATGACGACGTCGGATACCGAAGACCACTTGCGTCCGGTCATTCCTCGCTTGTCGAAGTCCAAGTTCCTTTCCGGATTGCAGTGCCACAAACGCCTCTACCTCGAAATTAGGCAGCCTGAACTGGCTGAGCCTCCCGATCCTTCGACACAAGCCATGTTCGCGATGGGGACGGAAATCGGGATGCTGGCCCAGCGGCGGTTCCCAGGAGGCGTGCTGGTGGCACCGACCCTGCGTCCGCGGGACGCGGCGGTGGCGCTTACCGCGAAGCTGCTTCAAGATCCTGACGTGCCGGCCATTTTCGAGGGCGCGTTTGAATACGAGGGCGTGATCGTTCGCGTCGATATTCTCGAACGAGTTCGCGCTGCCGAGGAGAATCGTTCCGCCTGGCGCCTCATCGAGGTGAAATCGTCGGCAAGAGTCAAAGATGTCCATCTGCATGATCTCGCGATCCAGCGCCATGTGCTGATCGGCGCGGGGCTTGACCTTGCGGGTACCTGTCTCATGCACATCGACACCGGCTATTTCTACGAGGGAGGTGAGGTTGATCTGGAGGCGCTTTTCGCGATTGAGGAGGTCTCCACCGTTGTGGCGGAACGTCAGGGTAAGGTGCCGGAGCAACTGGAGGCGATGAAATCGATCTTGCTTGAGTCGAGACCCCCGGCGATCGAGCCGGATGATCGCTGCCACAGCCCCTACGAATGCCCGTTCTGGGCCTATTGTACGAAGGACAAACCCCTGCGCTGGATCTACCACTTACCCGGTCCGAAGAAAGTGGTGCAGCAACTGGTCCAGGAGGGGATTACGATCATCGACGACATTCCGGACGCCGCAAATTTGTCGATCATGCAGCGGCGGGTGAAGGACAATGTCGAATGGGTATCGGCCGATCTCGCGAGCGTCCTGCAATCGGTCGAGTATCCGGTCCACCATCTGGATTTTGAAACGGTGATGCTGGCTGTTCCGAAGTTCTCGCGGATGAAGCCCTATCAATCGATACCGGTGCAGTGGTCCAACCACATTGAGCTGTCCTCAGGTGAGATCATCCACCATGAGTTCCTTCACGGCGAAGCGACGGAGCCCCGCAGGCAATGGGCCGAACGGCTGATCGAATCGCTCGGAGAGCAGGGCACGATCGTCGTGTACTCGTCGTATGAAGAGGCGATGATGAGGCAAGTGGCTGAGGCGTTTCCGGAGCTGCGCAAAGCGTTTTCGTCCGTCATCAAACGCCTCTGGGATCTCTATCCCGTCATCAAGGAGCATTACTATCATCCGGCCTTTCAGGGGTCCTATTCGATCAAGTCGGTGTTGCCGGTCATGGTGCCCGAATTGAGCTACCGCGATCTGCTGATTCAGGAAGGCGCACAGGCGGCCAGCGAGTACTACCGCATGGTGTTCATTGAAGAGGATTGGATCGAGCAGGCCAGGATCAAGGATGCGCTTCTCCAATACTGTGCAAGGGATACGATGGCCATGGTGAGGTTACGCCGTGCGCTCAAGGAGAAGGCCGCCGCCTCTCTGTGATGACAATGCCTCTCCCGGAACTCTGGAGGGATTTATCCCGTCGCCAAGAGCCATAATGCAGGGCTCCGGGTCGAGCGAGCTCGGTTTGGCGGAGAGGGTGGGTATTCGAAGTCGCGTTCGCTGGAACGCTCCTACAGAGGGGGCCATGCCCCCTCGTAGACTCCCCACGAAGGGGACACATCCCCTTCGGAACCCCTGTTCGAATCCCACACCTCTTCACTTATTCTGTGTGATGGGGCGCCATCCACGGTCATGGGCACTGTTGTTGGCGAGTCGTTTGGCGGAGAGGGTGGGATTCGAACCCACGGTCGAGTTACCCCGACAGCAGTTTTCGAGACTGCCCGATTCGGCCGCTCTCGCACCTCTCCGTTCGTAGGCTGTGCCGAAGCTCCGGCGGGATGTGTGGAGATGGCTTCAGCGAGTCGACTGGGCGAGCTTACCGTGGGGCAGAGTAATTTTCAATTGGTTTTCTTTCCATGCCTGGTATCGCTACCATAACGCTTGGTGACCATCCCATCCATTCGGAGTTTCGACAGTGACCTCGTCGCTTGAACCGATCCTGGCCTTTCCGCCGACGGACCAACTCACGAGCCGACGCACGGATCCGGTTGCCCTGACGAACGGTACGGTGGATCTTTGGAGCTCCTCGCTTGAAGCCGATGCGTCTGTGCTCGAATACTGTCATGCCTGTCTCAGCGAAGAGGAACGTGCTCGCGCCGCCCGATTCGTTCGTCCTCAAGATCAGATTCGGTTTACGTTGGCGCACGGCGGCCTTCGCGTTGTTCTTGCTCGGTATCTGGGTGTCGATCCGGCAGTACTCCGGTTCCAGCCAGGACCGACGGGCAAACCGGCCTTGCTGGACCAGCAGGGCGGTGCTCATGTCCTGCGCTTCAACTTGTCGCATTCTCACGGCCGAATGCTTGTAGCAATTGCGAACGGACAGGATGTCGGGATCGATTTGGAGCAGGTTCGCGGCAATCTCGATCCGCTTAAGCTTGCCGAACGGTTTTACACTCAGACGGAATACGAAATGATTAAGAGTCGGCCCGTCGCCGATCATGCCTTTCAATTTTATCGGCTATGGGTGGCCAAAGAAGCCTTGCTCAAGGCGCAAGGAGCCGGAATGGCATCGCTTCAGCAATGCGAGATTCGGGTGCACGACTCTTCGTCACGGGGGAGCGTCCGCTTGTCAAGCGATTCGGCGATGCAACCGGGCTGGACGGTTCAGTGGTTGAGCTGCGGACAAGATTGGCAAGGAGCGGTGTCAGCGTTCGGCAATGACTGGTCCGTACGGGTGCTCGATGCCATGAGTCTCTGAGGTGTTTACCCGGATCGGCCATCTTGTGTTCTGAGCTCTTTGAAGAATTTCGACAGCATCTGCTGGCTCTCTTCCTCGAGAACCCCTCCCACCACTTCGACCCGATGGTTCAAGCGGGCATCGCTCGCGAAGTCGAGCACCGACCCACAGGCGCCGGCCTTGGGATCTCTGGCGCCGAACACGAGTCTGGGAATCCGAGCCAACAGGATGGCGCCAAGACACATCGCGCAGGGCTCAAGGGTGACGAACAGCGTCGTATCGATCAATCTCCATCGACCGAGCGCCCTGGCAGCCTCGCGAATCACGATCATTTCAGCATGGGCTGTAGGGTCCTGCCAGGTCTCCCGATGGTTGTGGGATTGGGCGAGGACGGCTCCCTTCTGCACGAGCACCGCGCCGATGGGGACTTCCTCTGCAGCGGCGCTTTGCATCGCCTGATCGAGGGCCAGGCGCATGAACACGCGGTGATCTTCACTAAAATTGCCGTCCATCGGCGCCGGTTGTAACGGGGTTTTGAGGGTGAGGTCAAGCCGCAGCGGACTCAGGAGGCCCGCTGACCGGCCAGATAGATGGGTCCGGTCGGTTGCGGACGGCCGCCGGCTGGCTCGAGACTCACGGCGAACTTGCGAGCCTTCTCGAACTCCGGTAGTCGTTTGACCAACAGATGGGCCATCTCCCCGGCGTCAATGTGGAACGTTCCCACACTGACCGGTCTCTGGTCGATCGCCCACAGCTGATAGGCAGTGCCGGTCGGACATTCCGGCAGATTGGCGGAATAGAGCCAGACTTTCTGTGTGACAGGGTTATAGAGCAAGACCCCACTGGCTCCCTTCGCGACGTCCGAGGCAGCGAGGCTCACGACTTTGGCGTCGGGTCGACGCAGCAATGCGGCAAATTCGTCCTGAGGAACCTTGCCGCGCATCGCCGCGTTGAGCTGCTCACGAGCGGTTTCGAGTTCCACTTCGCGATCTAAGAGCTGGCTTTTGATCTCGGCTGCGTCGTTCGCTTTGCGCTGCATATCGACCTGCAAGTCGGCCAGCGAACGATCTCTGAAGCTCAAGTCGCGCTTAAGCATCGCAATCTTGGCCGACTGCTCGGCGAGAGTGTCCTCCAATTGCTGAATCTTCATGGCATCGTCCGATAGGCGCGTCGAATACGTCCAGAAGAAATAGCCGGCCAGCGAAATGAGGAGCACGCTTGCCGCTCCGACCGCCCACGGCAGCGAGAGCGACCGGGCGGGGGCAATGGGCGGAAACAAGTGATTCATCCATTCGCCGGGCTCCAGACTTGGCCGGCCGCCCTCCTTCGGGAGGTTTTCAACCGCGATGGGAGCAGGGTTTCGAGCCGCCATGACCTTCGATTTCAATGCGCGTGGTGCTTGCGTGGGCGACAGACCGAAGGGCAGGAGCGAGGCAACCGATTGGTAGTCTTTCAGCGCAGTCCGACAGGACTGGCACCCGGACAAGAGATGGGCTTCCAATGCCTGGCGCTCCGCTCGGTCGAGGGCGCCGGCGGCATATAAAGGAACGGCTTCTTCCAGCTCGTCGTGCGTCATCCGATGTCACCCTGTTCCCACGAGCGTCGAAGGCTTTCCCGGAGCTTCGACATCCCCAGCTTGATTCTGGTCTTCACGGTGCCGAGTGGTTGATTCAGGCGTGCCGCAATTTCCACGTGCGAAAGCCCTTCATAGTACGCCAATTCGATCGCTTGCTGTTGCGCCGGCGGAAGACCGGTCATGGCATTGCCCACCGCGATTCGGAGCTCCTGATCGGCCTGTGTCTCGTAGGGGCTTGGTCCCAAATCTGCCACGCCGGAAGAGACCGCTTCATCCAATCGCAATGTGGCATTCTGGCCGCGCACGGCGCGTGCGCGTAACCGGTCGATCGCACGGCTTCGGGTCAAGGTAATCAGCCAGGCGATCGGCGTCCCGCGCCCGATGTCGTATCGGGCGACTTTGCGCCACACCTCGAGATACACATCTTGGAGCAGTTCTGCCGCTTCATCCCGATTGCCCAAGATGCGAAAGGCCAATGTGTACAACAACGTGCTGGAGTGGTCATAGAGCTGGCTAAACGCCTGTTGGTCGCCTTTGACAATGCTTGCGAGCAGAGCCGGGTCGATCGCAGACGTGGCGCGTCGTGTGGGTGTGTCCATAGAAGCGATGGGCAAATGGGCCGGAAGGAATCACCTCACGTCCGCCACAACTATAGCATCTACGGCAAAAACCGCCAGAAGGATCTGTATAACATTTTTCGATTTTGGCTCAGTTTGTCAGATAGTTGGATATGGCTACTGAAAGTATTTCAGTAAGGCTTTGGAGGCGTCGACCACCCCGGTCATGAGTGCATGCCCCCTAGTGGTCTTGACGCCGGCAATCGCTTCTAGGGCCGGTCGCCAGTTGCCTGAAGCGAAATCGCCTCGGCTCAGCTCCTGGCCGAGTCCATGGTCATGGAGGTATTTGACGAGAGGAACCTCATCCGCAAAGTTGTATCGCCTGACGTAGATGACCGGTAGGCCAAGGGCGACCGCTTCGAGGATGGTGCCATAGCCCGGTTTCGTCATGACCACGTCGACAGAGGCCAGCGCCGTTTTGAACGAGAACGGCACTGAGGACAGCGGGTGGATGTGTGGGGAGACACGCTCAAGGCCGTCGACGAGGAAGTGATATCCCTCCATTCGCTCCATCTGATCCCACGGCAAGGTTTGAAGAGGAATGCCTCCGAAGCCCACGAGGATCAGCCGTTCCGACTCTGTGATTCCCAACCTCGAGCGGAGCTGTTCCCGCTGTGATTGGGCAGGCTCGGCGATTGGGCCGATGTCGACCACCTTCCGGACCCCCGACAAGGAAAGCCCTGGGGCGATCCGCAAGGCCATCTCAGCATCTGCATAGGAGCGCTCGATCGCACTCACGATGTCTTGATGCTCTGAGGAAGTGGCGTCGAAACAGCGCAAGACGTCGCTCCAAGTGAAACTGGCCACGACGATGGCGGGAATGCCGGCGTGTTTTCCTGCCGAGACGGCTAAATAGGGTGTGTCGGCAAGAACCATTGCAGGCGCCGCCGCTGCCAGGGCAGCCGTTTCTATGGCCATGCGAGATTCCCACGATGCGTGAAATCGCCGGTGCGCTTCCCAGGTGGCCGGAACGTCAATGTCCAGCGGTCCGTGTTGAACGCATCCGACATCTTGTTGAACGGATTGCAGAGACCATGGAATCGTCAGTCGGTCTTGAAAAAATGACGCCGGTACCGACGATCGCAAGATTGCAGTGAGACCCGGAAGATGGCGTCCGAGCTCATTGAGGATTGGAACGACTTGGGCGGCGTGTCCGAAGCCATGACCCGAGATTGCACACCAGATCGTTGGCAAGGTTACACCGATGAGGCGGTCTCAGTCCTGGGTTGGGTTTCAGCGAAGCGCGGAATCTCCTATGCTGAGGTCGGACCCTATGCGCATCATCTAATCGTCCGACTCCAGTGGAGCAATGCCGTACAGCAGTTCAAGATCGAACTCCGCCACCAGTTCGTTGAATGCATGGATCCCGAGGTCGGAGCGGACCTCGTTCATGACGAGATCGATGGCAGGAGCTGCCTGCGGTCCGTATTGATTGATGGCGGAATCGATGCGTTGCTTCGCGGTGGTAATGTCCATATACAGTCAACGTTATCCGAGAGAACGAAGCAAGGTTTGCATCTCAGGAACGAGATCCCGCCCGCCATTGGACCGTCCGGAGATCGCGGCATCGATGCCGGCTTGCAGGACCCGTTTTGCTTCTTCCGGCTGCTTGACTCCGATCAGCGCGCGGCCCAGAGCCAGGTGTGACGCGACATGCACTGGGTCGAGTTGGACGGCGACACGGAGATGTTCCGCCGCTTCCTCGAAGCTGCCGCCCTCCTGCAGAATCCTGTTGCCGAGACCGTATCGGCCCAAGAATCCATTGGGATTCTTCGCCACCATCTGGCGGAACCCGTTGATGTCCATGCACCTTCTCCGGTTGCCGGAACGAACGCATCATACCATCGGCGTGTTTCTTTGGGCCAGACGAAAAATGTGCCGTGTGGACCGCGGGCCGTTATGGCTCTGCGGGAGCAGGAGTCGAAATTGGAATGGCGGCTGATGCGGAAGCGGGTGGGCGCATGGTGCGTGGTTTGACCGAGACGCTGCGGATGGCTGATTCCGAAAGCGGCGCGCTGCTCGCCGAAAAAAATGCGGTATCGTTGGCGATCTGCCTTGCCAGTTCGGTGAGACAGGATTCCGTCACATGGCCTTTCAACTCATCGACCATAATGGTGGTGGCGCCGAACAGATGGTAACGCACGGTGCCGGCCGATTCGCTCTCGTAACGTTTGATCTGTCCATCCCACCGTTCTAATTCAAGCGACAAATGGGCGGCGTAATCGTACTCGAAGGGAAGAAACGGAGTGAGGAGGTACATTGACGCACCAATGACGATGCCCTTCAGGCGGCGCCGCCTGCATGTGGATCGACGGCCTCATCGAAGAGCAGCCGGGCGCGCACCGTCTTTTCTCCGTATACCGGCGCGGACGTGTTGATGGATGTGAGGTGTGAAAACAGTCCGATATCTGCCAGGGAGCTCAGAATCCTCTGTTCGGTTTCGGCCGAGGGATTCTGCGGCGAGCCGTTTCTGGTCGTGTGGATGCGGTCCAAGATCAGCGGCACTTGCTCGTCCCTGGCGATCATTTGAGCGCCACGATTATCGGACTCCGCGGGGAGAGTCATCATTTCTATCCAGTGCGAGCAGCCGCTGGTGGCGGTCAGCATCAGTCCACAACAGGCAAGCGTGAGGCCACGAAGTGTGGGGGAAGCGTTCACAATGTACCTCCTAGAAGTAGAATGAGAAGCCTCCGAACGGCAGACTCGCGTTCAGGCCCAAATTGGGATATCGCGTGCCTGCATTGGAAATATGGTGGAACCGATAGCCAACGTTGAACGACAGTTGGGGCGTGAAGAACCAGGATAGGCCGCCGCCAGCCGTGAGAATGAAATTGAAGCGTGCAGACTCTTCGGGAATGCGGCCTCCGAGATCCGTGTAAAAGGGGCCGCCGGCGAACTCGATGTAGGGTCTGAGTCGGCCCGTGCCTTCGAACATCCACTTGATCTTGGGCGTGAATCCCACCCCATGAGTGAGTTCCGGCTCCTGAAACTGGATGTAGACGATTTCGGCGCCGAGCATGAGGTGTCCCCGAAGCCATCGCCAGCCGATCGGATCTGTCAGAACCATTGCCCACGAGGGCATGATCGCAGGACCGCTCTGTTTGGTACTGTGCTGGTCCGTCAGACGATTGGACAGCAGATAGCCGGCGCTTAACCCGATCTCCTGTGTGCCTACCGTGAGGTGCGGGACCGTTTCCCCGGCTTCGCACGCAATCGAAAGGGACGAAAGCACAGCGGCGAATGTAATGAGAGCGGCCAGCGGGGATCGCGTCATTCAGCATCCGGTTGAACCTTTGTCGGCGGGAACCCGAGCCAACAGCAGGTAAGCAATCGTGACGCTTCTTAAGGTAACAGAGATTGTCTGGCTGTCCAGAAAGTGAGGAAATATTGCAGAGACGATTTCAATGGATGTGAGCGTTATTTCCTACATGGACCTCAGTATATCGGTGATGTGAAAGGACAATGTCACATTCTTGTTAAGGTGGCATTATGAAACCGTAAGTTTTGTGACGGACTTATGGAACTCCGATGACATGATTCCCAAGCTTCCCGCGCCAGTGCGTAGAGTCCCCGGATGAGCCAAGGCGTCGGTGGCGTGACAGGCGGGCAATACCGTGAGTATCAAGATCAGTCGCGGCAGCGCTTGAGGCGGGCCAACTCTTGTGAATCACGGGACGACTCTACAAGGTTGTATTTCGCATCGATCAGGACAGTCCGTTCGAGGCACCGGATGGCGGAAAGGCTGTCTCCGCGGCGGCGATAGAGATCGGCCAGCAGGCGCAGAACGGCCGCCTCTCCGGCCTCGGCCCCAAGCTTAATATAATGTTCGGAGCCGTTATTCAGGCAGCGCTCGGCATTCTCGAGATCTCCCTGATCCAGGAAGCATTGTCCCATTTGGCTGTAGGTCACGGCCAAACCCTCTTCATTTCCAACCATCCGGTGGTACGTCAGGGCTTGGCCGAACGACTCGACAGCCTCCTTCCAGTGCTGTTCGCGCGCCTCCTCAAGGGCGAGGTTGTTGTACAGGATGCCGAGCGCCCGGTGGTCGTTCAGTGCGCGAAGCAGGTCCATCGCCTCCATATAATAGGGACGGGCCTTTGCCGGATGGCCCGTCCCGATATGCAGGTTGCCGAGATTGACCAGCGTATGGGCGATGGCGTGCGAGTTTTGCTCTGTGCGTTGAATATCCAGCACTTCGCGGTAACAGCGCTCGGCCGCATCGAAATCCTCAGATCAGCGCACAGGCGTTGCCAAGGTTGCCGAGGGAATTGGAGAGTTCCCGAAGATCATTCGTCGACCGGTCCTCCTCTACGGCGGCCTCCCAGGCCGCTTTCGCCTGCACCAAATCGCCCCGATGGAGGAAGATCCTTGCACGGTGCTTGTGAGCCTCGGACATGATCGGCCTGGACAGTTAATCTCCGCCCTTCGGAGTATCCTGTCTGAACTCTCGCTGCATGTCGTCCTCATGATCCATCCCGAGCCCGGCCCGGAAGGATCCACACAACTCCTCCACCTGATCGAGATCCGCCCGGCTTTTACCTTCGGGGGAGGTGAGATAGTGTTCACAGAGTCGGAGACCGGTGTGAAAGTGACGGGGAATCGTCTCTTCTGTGACTTGCTGCCAGGTGATGTAAATGCAAAAGGCTTGGAAGGCGCAGGCGCCGGGGTGGCGCTGTGCGAGGCTCAATAACGCTTCATAGGCCTCCGTGGCCTCCTGGCCAGCGCTCGAAGAGAAGACCTGTTCCAATTCGACCGCCGTATCCCAGTCTCCTCCCAGTTCTGTTTCTGCCTCGCGGAAGGCACTCTGCGCGGCTAACGCGGGATCAAATCGCATGCGACACTCCTCCGGCGAACGGTGTCACGAGTGTAGCGTTGCCTCCGCGCTGGTATCAACTCGTATGCTTCATTTACTTTTTGCCGGGCCGCTTTGTACACTGGCTCACTGCTATGAGGGTCAATCAGCCGGTAGGTGCGCACGGGGATCAAGCCGCACCAGATCTTGTCGACCAGGTCATTCAGTATCACATCCAAACGAAGCATCACTTCCACCGTTATGCCCGTTCAGCGGGATATCTGGATTGGGCTAATCAGCCCGATCCCTTCCGGCGATACGAGGGGACGACGTTGACGCCCCTGCCGTTGCTCGCGCCGGATGAGGCGCCTGTTTCACCGTCCTATCACGACATGTATCAGCAGGGAGCGGTTCCGTCTCAAGCGCTTACCGCAAGGACTCTGTCACGGTTTTTCGAGTTGGCACTCGCCCTGTCCGCGTGGAAGCGGGCGGGGGAATCTGAATGGGCCCTGCGCAGCAATCCATCGTCGGGCAATCTGCATCCGACGGAAGGATACGTCCTCATTCCATCTCTTGAAGGCTTGGAACTGAAGCCCGGCCTCTACCATTATGCGCCAAAGGAACATGGACTCGAATTGAGGGCGGAATTTCGGGTTGAACACTTGGTCGAGCTGCTTCGTCCATTTCCGCCTCATGCCTTTGTGCTCGGTCTGACATCCGTGCATTGGCGCGAGGCATGGAAATATGGAGAGCGGGCCTTTCGGTATTGCCACCATGATGTGGGGCATGCGATCGGGAGCGCGAGGATTTCGGCTGCCACGTTAGGCTGGCAGGCGGTCCTCCTCGACGGGTGTGCGCAAGAGACCGTGGGAAGGCTAGTGGGAACGCAGCGGGCAGGGGACTATCTGCAGGCCGAGGCCGAGCATCCGGATTGTGTCATGGCCGTATGGCCATCCGCAGATCACAACCTGTCCGCCGGTAGAACCATGCCGTTGTATCTCGATCCCGTGCATGTAGAAGCGCTGACAAGCACGAAATGGGTTGGCACAGCAAATCGCCTGAGCGCCGATCATGGCTTCCATTGGGATATCATCGACAGGGCAGCTGAAGCCACATGGAAGACACACGCCGAGAGGGACACGATTCCTCTGGATCAGGTTCCCACGGGCCGATCGCCTTCGGAGGAGGTCTCGAGCCCGGAAAACACGCCGGCCGCGCAGATCATTCGTCAGCGCCGGAGCGCCGTCGCCTTCGATGCCAGGACGTCGATATCGGCCGCCACATTCTTCACCATGCTCGAACGGGTGATGCCGCATCACGCACTGTCACAATTGTCGCGACCCATGCCCTGGGACGCATGGCCGTATGATCCCGCCATCCATCTCATGCTGTTCGTTCATCGGATCGATGGACTGACGCCCGGCCTCTATTTCCTGGTTCGTGATGTCGGCAAACTGGAGTTTATCCAACAGTCTATGAATTCGGAACTCATCTGGCAGCAGGCGCCGGATTGCCCTGATCGCCTTCCGCTCTATTGGCTGCTCGAAGGCGACGCGAAACGAGTTGCGGCCCAAGTCAGCTGTCATCAAGACATTGCCGGAGACAGCGCCTTTTCATTCGGGATGCTCGCCGAATTCGAAGGCCAATTGCGTCAACGGGGAGCGTGGTGGTATCCACGAATGTTTTGGGAGGCGGGGCTCTTGGGACAGGTCCTGTATCTGGAGGCGGAAGCGGCGGGAGTGCGCGCGACCGGCATCGGCTGTTTTTTTGACGACCCCGTGCACGAGATTGTGGCCATCAAAGGATTGAGCCTGCAATCTCTCTATCACTTCACCATCGGAGGGCCGGTGGAGGACCGTCGTCTCATGACACTTCCCCCCTACGAGCACCTCAAGCAGCACAAATAATGAGCCCCGATCGATGAGCGGATACGATGTTCAAAATTAAGAAACGAACCGACAAGCCAAAGCCGACCGTCCTCTACAACATCATCGAAGACTATTCGGAGTTCGATGCACCGGGAAATGTCACGGCCTGTGCGATGACCCTTCCTGAAGACCTTGCAGCCCACGCAAAGGTGCTCTCGGAAAGTTATGACGTGCCGCTCGACACCATGAAGACACTGCTTACCGAAGGCGGAACATACGTCTATCCGCAGGAAGGCGGGATCCTGACTCGGGGGCTGTTCGCCTGCGTTCTGGAGGGGGGAGACGCAATTCCCAAGCAGACATTTGTCCTGGACGTGGTGCAGTTCGCGGAGGCCGAGCAAACGGCGCGTGCTCGGTCGCTCTCACTTCTGGATGCTGCACGGAACGTGTTGTATCGGACGTTGCCTGACGAATTGAAGGCGAAGCTGGCGCAGAAGAATATGGGGCTGGACTATCGCACCCTGGATCGGGCGGTCGCAAAGGGCGGAGACGTCAAGTATGTCGATTTCCGCAAGGATTGGTCGCCTCATTTTAAGCGGCTCTGCATCATGCCGGACGGCCGCCTCGTCGAAACCGGCGGAATCGAAGAATTCGCCCGGTTGCAGGGTATTACTTCCGCACAGGCCAAGACACTCGTCGAACAGGGAGGCACCCTCGAAATCGGAGAGGAGGTGTTGGCCTGTCAGATCGTCAATGGCCAGCCGGCTGTCGCACGGTTCAGTGCCAAGAACTATCTCAAAGCGAAGGAATTGGCGGCTTCAAAACACCTTCATTTGATGGACGCCTTGAGCGAGGTCGCCTATGCCGATCCCGCGATGATGCGAGGACTCGTCCGTAAAGAGCTCTCGGGGGGACGACCGTAATGCGTGCTGTCGGTGGGCGGCGATGAGGAATGTCGTTGCCTTGTGCCTCCTAGCCGTCGGCCTCGTCTCCTGCGCCGCGCCCAAGCCGATCCTGTATCCCAACCAGCATTACAAAGAAGTGGGACAGGAGGTCGCTGAACGAGACATTGATGACTGCAGCCAGATGGCCAAGGACGCCGGCGCCACCCAAAGTCAGGGGAAGACGGGCCAAGTTGCCGGCAACACGGCGGCAGGTGGAGCAGTTGGATCAGCGGCGGGTGCGGTGGGGGGAGCGGTCGTCGGAAACCCGGGCCGCGGAGCCATGGTGGGAGCCGCCAGCGGCGCGACGGCCGGACTTCTTCGAGGGTTGTTCAGGCGCTCTCCACCCAGTCAGGCCTACAAACAATTCGTGCAGCGATGTCTCAATGAGCGCGGGTACGATCCGGTCGGTTGGGAGTGAAAACGAGTAGACTGGGTCAGGCTAGGTGGCGAGCTCTTCGTTCACCGCCTCGACCATCTTGTTGAGATCGAAGGGTTTTTCAAACACGCGGCGTGCGCCGAATAATTTGGCGACATCGAGGAAATTGCGGTCCCCTTGTGCGCCGGTCATGGCAATGATCTTGGCGTCCAGGTACTCACGAGTCAGCTGCAGGGTTGCTTCCAAGCCGTCGGTCCCCGGCATCAAAATATCCATCAACACGAGATCGATCTTGCTGCTCTGATACAGCGTCAACCCTTCACGGCCGTCCCGCGCTTCCAACACCCGGTGCTTGGCTTTCTCCAGCACATCTTTCAAGAGATGCCGGATAGAGTCTTCATCGTCAATGACCAGAATCGTCGCCATGCTTGTCCGTGGCTCCTTGAATTGCGTGATATTACTCGTCTTGAGCCGACCTGTCTAGCGGGAAATAGTTGTGGGAAATAGGACTCGACCCTAAGGATGTCTACAGGCGTTCGATTTGAAATTCTTGCCAGATCTCTGGACTGCGTATGCTGTCCCATACGCTGCCATACAGCGATCGAGATTAAAAAAATACAGATTGACCTGGCCGGAGCTATTTGGTACAAGCCACCGCACTACGTACGTAGCCACCCGATCATTCTTCGTGGAGTCATCTCCGTGTTCGCTGCTGAGTGGTCCGGACCAGACGGACGTTACTGAAAACTTCTGTGGCAGGCGTGCTCTGCTTGGGCGGAAAGCTGTTCATGCCACGTCTTGCTCGCGCTCAAGCGGAAGTCCTTCCGGAAGGCGAACTGTCGTTCTACAACGTTCACACCGATGAGCGGCTGCGTGTCCGGTATCGTGACGAGCGCGGACAATATGATTTGACGGCGCTGGACGACCTCAACCACATTCTCCGCTGCCATCACACGGGAGAGGTCGCCACCATGGACCCGCGCGTGATCGAACACATCAATCTCGTGCAAAAGACGCTCGGCGGTGAGGGGGAGATCCACGTGATTTCCGGCTATCGATCACCGGAGTACAATGCGCTTTCTCGTCAAACGAAGCCGTCGTGCCGCCAGACACAGCTTGCATGTCGAAGGACAGGCCGTCGACTTCTTCATCCCCGGCATCCGTCCGCGGGAAATCCGGAAGGTGGCTCTCAAGCTGCAGTATGGCGGGGTGGGGTATTATCCGCGTGCGGACTTCATCCATCTGGATTGCGGTCCCTTCCGCTCCTGGTAATCTTTCTTTTCTCCCTTACTTGTTCGTTCGCCTCGACGAGTCACATCCCTCTGCGCCTTCAGGAACACCACTGACAGCGGAGGAAGGGTCAGTTGCAGCGAACAGGGGAGTCCGTGGCTTGGCTGCGATGTTGCATGCAGTCCGCCGCCGTTGCCGAGATTTGACCCGCCGTAGATCGAAGCGTCCGTATTGAGCAGTTCGGTATAGAACCCCTCCCGTGGTGCGCCAATCCGGTAGTCATACCGCGGCACCGGCGTGAAATTACACACGCACAAGATCTGGTCCTTGGGGTCGCGACCCTTTCTCAGAAAGGCAATGATCGAGTTGGCCGCGTCATGGAAGTCCACCCACTGGAAGCCCTGCCAATCATGATCGACGGAATAGAGGGCCGGCTCGGATTGGTATAGCCGGTTGAGATCACGCACGAGGTGTTGCACGCCCTTGTGATAGGCATACTGCAGCAAGTGCCAATCGAGGCTGGTGTCGTGATTCCATTCCTGCCGCTGCGCGAACTCTCCGCCCATGAAGAGCATTTTTTTCCCGGGATGCGCATACATGAAGCCGTACAGCGAGCGGAGGTTGGCGAACTGCTGCCATTCGTCGCCCGGCATCTTGTTGATGAGCGAGCCCTTGCCATGCACAACTTCGTCGTGCGAGAGGGGAAGCATGAAATTTTCATTGAACGCGTAGAGGAGTCCGAAGGTCAGCTGATTCTGATGATACATGCGATGGATAGGGTCGTGGCTGAAGTAGTCGAGCATGTCGTGCATCCATCCCATGTTCCATTTAAAGGTGAATCCCAGCCCCCCCGTGTAGGTCGGCCGTGACACGCCCGCCCAGGACGTGGATTCTTCCGCCAGCATCATGGCTCCTGGAAAGTCCCGGTGCACCAGCACATTCAAATCCTTCAGAAACAGCACGGCATCCAAATTTTCATGGCCCCCGAACTGGTTTGGAATCCATTCGCCTGGGTTCCGCGCGTAATCGAGATACAGCATCGATGCCACGGCATCGACGCGGAGACCGTCGATGTGATAGCGGTCCAACCAAAACAAGGCACTGTTCATCAGAAAGGTCCGTACCTCGACCCGGCCATAATTAAAAATACGGCTGCGCCATTCGGGATGGTAGCCCAAGCGCGGATCGGCGTGGTCATAGAGATGTGTTCCGTCGAATTGCGAGAGACCGTGCGAATCGTCAGGGAAATGCGCCGGAGCCCAATCCATCAGCACGCCAATGCCGGCTTGATGGGCGGCATCTACAAACGCCATGAACTCCTCAGGCGTGCCATAGCGGCTGGTCACCGCGAGGTATCCGGTGGATTGATAGCCCCACGAACCGTCAAAGGGATGCTCCGTCGCCGGCATCAATTCGAGATGGGTGTACCCCATGTCCTTGACGTAAGGGATGAGTCTTTCGGCCAACTCTCGATAGGTCAGCCAACGGGAATGGTCTTCAGGCACGCGCATCCAGGAGCCGAGGTGCACTTCGTAAACGGCCACGGGAGACTGTAGCGGATCCCGCCTGCGCCGACTCTCCATCCAGGTCTCATCGTGCCATTGATAGGAGATGTCTCGTGCGACGGATGCGGTTTTCGGCCTGAGCTCCGAGGCCATCGCATACGGATCCGCTTTCAGAAGAATGGCATCCTGGCCGCGAGGGCGAATCTCGTATTTGTACAGCGTGCCGTCGGTGAGACCGGGAATAAAGAGTTCCCACAGGCCGGTCGCGCCGCGGTTCGTCATGGGATGCCGCCGTCCGTCCCATTGATTGAAATCACCGACCACGCTCACGCGCCCGGCGTTGGGAGCCCAGACGACGAAATGGATGCCTGCGATGCCATCGATCGTCCGTAGATGGGAACCAAGGGTTTCGTACGCTTTGAAAAACGTCCCCTCGGCGAAGAGATGCAGGTCAAAATCCGAAAGGAGGGGAGGAAATGCATAGGGATCATCACGCTCAGAAACCCGGCCGGCATAATCGGTGACGCGAAGCCGGTATCGTGCTGGCTGCGGCGCCTGCGGCAGAACCGCTTCAAACAGCCCGGATTCGTGGATGCGCGACATGGGAAACGCCCGTTGCTCGGGCGACGGGACCAGCACGGTCGCTTGGTCGGCTTCGGGGAGGAAACAGCGGATCACGAGCGCAGCAGACCCGTTCTGTTCGCGTGTATGTGGACCAAGGATCGCCAACGGATCCCAGTGCGAGCCGCTGACGAGCTGTTCAATATGCTGTCGCGAAAGCGTAGACATGATGATAAGCTCAACTCCTCCGTGTATCGTACGAGCGAATTCTTCCATTATGAAAGAAGAACGACGAGAATGCCACCTCTCTGATATGGAACCACGTGCCCGGGGCGCCTCTATTATCCACCTGATTGACTCTTGACCACATAACCGACACTCATGTTGCCGTTCTCCGATCTCTCAATCGCCCTAGCGATCTTTGCCGTTTCGTATGTCCTCATCATTACGGAGCGGATTCATAAGACCATCGTGGCCTTGGGTGGCGCAGCGCTCATGATCGTCTCGGGCGTGGTGACGCAGGACGAGGCGTTCTACTCGCACGAGTTCGGCGTGGATTACAACGTCGTCTTTCTGTTGATCGGGATGATGGTCATTGTGAACATCGTCCGTGACACCGGCCTCTTCGAGGTGTTGGCGATTTGGTCGGCACAGCGTGCCGGCGCACATCCCTTTCGCATGCTGGCGTTGCTTGCCCTTGTCACCGCCGTGCTGTCGGCCATGCTCGACAATGTGACGACGGTGCTCTTAATGGCCCCGGTCACGTTGTCCATCGCGAAGCGGCTTCGCTTGGACCCTGTGCCTTTTCTGATTGTGGAGGCGATCGCCTCCAACATCGGAGGAACGGCCACATTGGTCGGCGATCCTCCCAACATCATGATCGCCAGCAAGGCGGAATTGGGCTACCTTCAATTTCTCATCGTTCTCGGTCCGGTCGTGCTGGGCATCCTGGCCGTGTTCCTGGTCGGCCTCCGGCTGTTCTATGGAGGCGGCATGCAGGTGGCGCCTCATCTCAAGGAAGCGCTCTTAGGGTTAGACCCGCGTGATGCCGTTCAAGATCCTCTCCTCTTGCGCCGATGCGTGTGGCTCCTGGGGGTCGTCAACCTCGCGTTTGGCCTTCACGGAGTGCTTCATTTGGAGCCGGCGACAATCGCGCTAGTGGGCGCCAGCGCGTTCATGTTGATTGGTCGGGCGAATAGCAAGCACGACGGCGACGAATTGTCCTATCTGGCGGACGTGGAATGGAAAACCATTTTTTTCTTCATCGGCTTGTTCATTCTGGTCGGCGCCTTGGTAAAAGTCGGCATGATCGGGATGCTCGCTGCTCAGTTGCTGTCGTTCACGCAGGGACATCCCGCGGCGTCGGTGTTCTCAATCTTATGGGGCTCCGCATTTCTCTCCGCCGTTATCGATAACATTCCATACGTGGCTGCCATGAACCCCTTGGTCGTCGATCTTGCACGCTCGCTCCATCCGGAGATTACCGACTATACGACGCTCGTTCATCAACCGGATATTCTCCCGCTTTGGTGGTCATTGGCGCTTGGCGCCTGCCTGGGCGGCAACGGCACGCTGATCGGCGCCAGCGCCAATGTGGTGATTGCGGATCTCGCGCGGAAAGCCGGATATCCCATCAGCTACCGACAGTTCTTTATGGTCGGATTTCCGGTGATGGTCGGGTCGCTGCTCTTGAGCACCCTCTATGTGTGGCTGCTCTTCCTGCGGTGAGGTCAGCCTCCCGAAGGCGCGAGGCTGACCTTCCCCGTCATTGCTGAAGGAAGCAGGACTGGGTCGTGCGGCTATATTGGACGAGCCGGTCGTAGGACGCGGAGCAGTCGGTACAGTAGTATTCAGAGAGCAACACGTCTTGCCCTGGAACGGGGTAGCGTTTGACGTAGTCCGCCATCGTGCACCAGTCTTGGTCCACTGATCCTTCCCCAGGCTGATCCTTGACGCGCTGGCAGGCTGGACAACAGTATGTCAGGTGTAGGTCACTCATGCTGAGCTCCTTCTTAGACCCGAGGGTTCTGAGTTCGGTGGCGCAGCGCTTCGAGCGCCTTGCGCCTCCATGTCATGCCCTACCGATAATACAGAGGGACAAACTTATCAGGCAGTCGTGTTGGGGGGACGCAGAAGACCGTCTTCGTTGACCTGGCTCCATGCCGTTTCCCTTTCAACGGACGGCCGCCCTCCTTCAAGCCGCCGGCAGGATCTTGAGACCCGCTTCCAAGAACTTTTGCTCGATGGCGAACCGCAGTTCGCTCGCCACTTCGTTGGGGTCGATGTCCAGCCGAATTTCCAACCAATAATTCAACGTGAAAATGCGGGCCTGGTTGCCGAATTCTTCAAGCAGGACCTGGGGCTGCGGCGTTTTGAGCACGCGAGAATGATTGACGGCCAGACCGACAAGGAGATCCATGACGGCTTGGGTGGAAGACCCGTAAGGCGCGCCGACTCGCAGCGAAAACCTGCCGATGCGGCTCGAATAGGTCCAGTTCGTGAGGTAGCGCTCAAGGAACGTGCTGTTGGGAATGAGGGTGACAACCCCCTTGGCATCCCGGACAGTGGATGAACGAAGCCCGATGGTCGTCACCCGTCCGCGCACATTCTCCACTTCGATCAAGTCGCCGACCCGCAGCGGGCGTTCGATGAGGAGCAGGATGCCGCTGATGACGTTCTTGAGCAGGTTCTGGGCGCCGAACCCCACGCCGATGGCGAAGGCGCCGCCCAGGAAGGCAAAGATCGTCAAGGGGATTTTGACCCAGACGAGGCTGGTCACGATCAGCAGCGTGACCAGCAATGCCTGGCTCCATTGTCGAAGCAGGTTGGCGAGTTCAGGGGCGACGCCAAGGCGTGTCATGGCCAGGCGGCCGATGAGTGCCGCGCAGTACAGACACAGCCAATAGCCGATCGACAGGATCATGAGCGCGGTGACGATTTTCCCGATGGTGACGCTGCGATGGCCTGTGATCTTCTTGCCTTCCACCTCGATCGTGTCTTCGGCGCTGAACACCTCCCAATCCCATACCCCCTTGGCCCCCTCCCACGTGCGCTGCCACCATCCCTCCAGCCGGGCCGACAGGGGCAGTTCCTGCTGCTGCTCCTTGAACATCGATTTCCAGCGCTCGAGGAAACGTGACGTCTGGTCCAGGCGCCGGAGTGTCGCGTTATAGATGTCCTCCCGTTGCCGATGGGCGTCGAGCAGCGCCCGTGACTGTGCTCGATCTCCCGATGCCGAACTATTCGTGACGCGTGTTTCTAGTTCGCCGATTTGTCCGGACACGATGCCGGCTTGTTGCCGGACATAATCCCGGGAGGCTTGCAAATTGTTGAACAGCGGGGTAAAGCGGTCGTATGCTTCGCGGATTTTCCCCGGATCATGGCCATGGACGATGGCAAACCGGCTCTCCCATAACTGACGCTCACCTTCGACGACGTCGAGCAGCAACTGCAACAAATCGCTCTTGAGCGACAGATTGTCCGTCCGGATCCGGTCGACTTCGACGCCGGATTGGAGACGGCGAACGGTGCCCGCAACTCGTCGGCCAGCTTTGGAGAGTCGGACGGCCAGCTGTCCTTCCATCGCGCGAAGCTCTTCGAACTGACGATGCCGTTCGCCAGTCGTTCTGTCCAATTCATCGGCAAGGTGCTGCTGTTCCTCGGACAGGCGCCTCCGGATTTTGGCGAGATCTGTTTCCGTGAATTCGACCTGGGGCTCAACGGTCGCCAGCCGGTGTTCCGCTGATACGAGGCGACCGCGAGTGTCCGACAACTCCTCTCCGACACGGATTTTTGAAACTTCAGCGGCCTGCAACTCTGCAGCGGCTGCCCGCTGGCGCAACGTTTCGAGGTCTCGAAGCCATCGCTGCCGGTCATCGGAGGCCGTCCCCTTCTTAGTCTCGAGTCGCTCCGAGGTCTGCCGAAGGTGTTCCTCCGCGCCCAACAGCGATTCCCGCGCGTGATTGGACCGGATTTCAATCAGGCTGAGTTGAGACTGCAGCCCTTCGACGGCAAGACGCAGCGAATACACGGTGTCCCATAATTGATCGGCGTCAAACACGGAATAGGGCGGCGATTCGGCCGGCGCGTCCGCTGCAGTCGAGGACTTGGCAAGCTCCTCCCGGTGCCGGCGGGCCTGGTCCAGGCGCAGCATGTTGTCGATCTGCTCGTCGAGACTACGGACGATATGGTGAAGCAGTGTGCGCCGTTCGAGGGGTTCTTCCTGAGGTGTTCCGGGCGGCGTGCCGGCCGCCAAGGTCTTCGGTTTGCTGATGGCGTCGAGTTCCGCTTGGGCTTTCTCGCGCTTCGTGCGCAGTTCGGCGAGCGCCTTCTCATCGACAGCGGGCGCTGCCGCTCCGGCGTTGTTGTCTTGTGCTACGTTTTTTGCAGCATCGGTGTCCGCCGTCAGGCCTTCGGAAGTGGCGAAGGACCAGAAGAGTACCACCGTACCAAGTACTGCGGAGCAGAGACGAATAGTCATGTTAGAGGGGATGTATGGTTGGTAACATGCCCTGGACCGGCGCAGGACTGGTGAAACCCCTGGTTGAGGCGACGTAAGGATTTTTTCCTCGTTTTCGTTCCTGTGGCGGCGGTGATCTTGCCCTTGTGTTGAACGCACGTCTTATGACTGTCCCTCTTCAAAATATTTTCTCGGGCATTTGCTAGTCGATAGACGTCAGCGCGTCGCTCATAGTGAGCAGAAGCGCGGTGAGCGCGTGCGCCACTCGCACGAAAGCCTCAGCAGATCGTCTGCCAATGATTGAAGCAGGATCTCCGCCAAGCGCAGCAAATCACCAGCTCAATCGGCATCGACACGGCCACACGTTAGGTCGCCGAGTTCCGCCGACTGACGTCCCCGTGAGAAGGAAGATCTATGAAAATGAACAAGGTTTGGCTTCAAGCCCTTTGTATCAGCGGAAGTGTTGCTCTCGCTTCATGGGCGCTCGTTTTGGACCACGCGGGTCTCGCCCAACCGACTCCTGAAGGAAAGAAGCAGCAGGCGCAGGTCGGCACCCTGGAGGATGCCAAACTCAAGGGCTTCGAGGGCGTGGATTTTTCCTATGATGTGTTCGGCGCGCCTCCTGGCCAGGATGCCCAAAAAATTGCCGAGGAGGTCATGAAGAAGGACGTCGCCCAGAAGTCGGACGTCATGAAGCGCCAGCACAAATTGTTGAACGACCGTTATGATCTTAGCTGTCGGACCGAAAAAGGCATCACCATGACGAAGGGCAAGCCGCAACCGATCGGTCCGATCGTCAAACTCGGCTCCGGCATGACGTGGGAGCAGCTTGGGATGTTGTCCGCCGATGACATCAAGAAAAAGGGCGCGTTCCCCCCAGGCTTCGATCGGCTCCCGCACGTCAAGCATGCTGTGGGCGGTATGGTATTCCCTCAGGTGCAGATCAAGGAATTTCCGAGACTCGAACGATTCGACGTGGATTTTGATCTGCCGGAGTGCCTGCTGCCGGAATTTCCCCCGCCGATTTTCCTCACGACCCATCCCGAACTCGGTGATGTCTCTCAGGGTGAGGTGCTCCACGCGGAGAACTTCGACCGGCTGTTCCGGGGACTGGTCACACCGGCGCAGCTGGACGGATTGCGCATGCTCGTGACGCAGTTCGCGCAGGAGGAGTTCAACGCGACCCATGACCGGAAAACCGTCAAGCCCAGCTTGGGGGTGAGCTGCTTGGATTGCCATGTCAATTTCCACACGACGGGACAGTTTCACCTGAATCCGGACACTCGGCCGCAAATGGAACGCCTGCGCCTGGATACGGTCAGTCTGCGAGGTATGTTCAACCAACAGATCCACGGCTCAAAGCGCTCAATCCGGTCCGTGGAAGATTTCACCGAATTCGAGCAGCGCACGGCGTATTTCAACGGCGATCCCATTCGGGCGATGAAAAAAGGCATGAACATCATCGACCGGGTGCCGGTGGCCCACATGGCGCAGATGCAGAACATGATTGATTTTCCGCCGGCGCCGAAACTCGATCCCATGACCGGCCGTCTGGACCGTGGGAAGGCGACCGTGCTCGAAGCGAAGGGCGAAGATCTCTTCTTTGGGAAAGCGCAAATGTGCGGCCTGTCATCAGCCTCCGGCGTTCACCGATCACCAGATGCACGATTTGCATCTTGAGCGGTTCGGGGCCGCAGCGGACGGGCCGATCAAAACCTTTGTGTTGAGAGGCATCAAGGACTCTCCGCCCTATTTTCATGATGGTCGTCTGCCGACGCTCGAAGACACTGTGGAATTCTTCAATGTCGTCGGCGGCCTCAAACTGGACCAAGACGAAAAAAGGGCGCTCGCAGCATTTCTTCGGGCCTTGTGAGAGGCGGCTTGCGATGGAGCAGCGCATCCAGCATCGAACCACCGACGGCTCTGTGCTCCGGCACATCGAAGAGCTTGTGACGGAGGAGCACCGTCTACAGGCTCAGGAATCGTTATCCGAACACGAGCGCGCCCGCTTGCGGGCGCTCGAAGTCGAACTCGACCAGACCTGGGATCTCCTGCGTCAACGGAGAGCGCTGCGCGCCGTCGGGCAGGATCCGGACAAGGCTGAGGTGAGGCCCCCTGACATCGTCGAGAAATACGAGCAATGAAATTCGGTGTCATCCGAGTGAAAGGAGATCATCATGTCCCTCATCGAAAAATCGATCGAGATCAATGTGCCGGTTAGAGCCGCGTACAACCAGTGGACCCAGTTCGAGGAATTTCCGAAGTTCATGGAAGGCGTAAAACATGTGAAACAGCTCGATGATAAGCATCTGCACTGGAAAGCCGAGATCGGTGGGAAGGAAAAGGAATGGGACGCCGAAATCACGGAACAGATTCCCGACAAGCGAATCGCCTGGAGAAGTCGTGACGGCGCACAGAATGCCGGCGTCGTGACCTTTCATCACCTCTCGGATTCAACGTCCAAGGTCATGCTTCAGATGGAATATGATCCTGAGGGCGTCCTTGAAAATGTGGGAGATGCGACCGGGATGGTGACCCAGCGAGTGGTGGGCGATCTCGAGCGATTCAAGCGGTACATCGAAAGCCGTGGACAGGAAACGGGCGCCTGGAGGGGGACCGTCTAGGGAGAAGCACTCACCAGCAAGGAGCCGAGAGATGAACACACAATGGTTGGTCGTGTACGCGATCATGGGCGTGCTGTGTCAGTCTGTTCCTGCGTACTCTGCAAGCGGTACCAGCCGCCAGGAGACGGGGATCGCCGATCCCAGCGTGAACCCCGGACAGGCGTCAGGCATGCGTGTCGTGCGAGGAGAAGTGAAACAGGCCACGCTCAAGACGATTGTGGTTGAGGACGCAAACGGGAAGGAAGTGACGATGTCGATCGATGTCGCAACGGCGGGTGATCGGGACATTCGGCCGGGCGATGTCATTACCGGCACGGTGACAGCCCAAGGCAGAGCCGTGACAATTCACAAGGAACCGGGCGTTGAGGCCAGTCACAAGGAACCCGGTGCCGAGCGCTGAGTCAGCCACGTCCCACCGCGCAGAAGAAGAAGGAGGAGTCATGGCCACATCTCGCCTCAACAGTCCAGGAAGAAGAAAGGGGAGGCGCGCCAGCAATCCCGAGATGGGATCACGCGTCCCCCGCCGGTCCGGACGTGGGAGGCGCCCGAGCGGTCCTACAGAACAGAATCGTGCGTCTCACAATGGGTCGCTGGGTCAGGAAGCGCGATTGGCCTTCGGGTTGGGATGGTTTGGCATCGGGCTTGGCCTTGCAGAACTGCTTGTCCCGCGTCGGTTCGCTCGAACGATCGGTGTGCCGTATGAGCATCATCGTCTGATCCGGGCAATGGGCGTCCGTGAAATTGCCGAACGGACTCGGCATTCTGATCTGGCCTTCTGCCTCCGCAGGCATCTGGGCAGGGTGGTCGGTGACATGATCGATCTGGCCTGTCTTGGAGCCGCCTTCACCTCCCCCAACGCAAAACGAAGTCGGCTGGCTACCGCTGGGCGGCCGCCCTTGGGGCGGCTGCCGCAGTGGACCTCCTCTGCGCGCAACAGCTGACACGAGGCATGACGACGCGGGACGGCTCCACGGCGGTCGTCGTGCGGCTGAAGATCAATCGCTCGCGTGAAGACCTGTACAAAGGATGGCGCGATTTCACGAATCTCCCACGGTGGATGAAGCATCTCAAATCGGTCGAAGTCATGGGAGATCGGCGTTCGCATTGGGTTGCCTCGGGGCCGGCCGGCTCGACTGTGGAGTGGGATGCGGACATTACCGAGGATCGTCCAAATGAGATGATTGCCTGGCGATCCGTCGAAGGCTCTGACGTCAATCACAGCGGTGTCGTCCGCTTCGAGCCGGCGCCCGGAAACCGCGCCATGGTGACCGTCCAGATGCAATATACCCCGCCGGTCGGCACGCTCGGTTCTGCGGTCGCGACATGGTTCGGCGAGGACCCGCCACAGTCCATCAAGACGGATCTGCGGCGCTTCAAGCAGGTCATGGAAACCGGAGAAGTGATCACGACCGAGGGCCAGCCCGCGGGCCGTGCGGGCAGCATCTCCCCGGCGACGGATTGAGGACGGGCAGATGAGATGGGAGGATTCGATAACCCTAACCCGATGAACGGCGGTTGCGCGAGCGGGCGAGCGATCGTTTTTGGGGCTTTATTGCCGGGCACGAACATCAGGAGAATCCCATGAGATTATTATCCATCATCGCCGCTTCCGTGTGGCTTGTGTTGCTGTCAAGTTCGGTTATGGCAGACATGGGCCAGGACGGGGCGAAGACTGGCGAACACCATCGAACGATCAACGGAATCGTGACCGCCGAGAAATCAGGCTTGCTCACCGTTAAAACGTCTGACGGCAGCACGATGTCGGTGACGCAGAAGGCATCTGAACGGCATGGCCATGCCGTTCCGAAAGTCGGCCAAGAGGTGACGCTTATCCTCAATGAAAATAACAACGTGATCGACGTGCATCTCAAGGGGGCCGAGGGCGCACATGGGTTCGTGACGGGAAAGTTAGTGTATGTGGGCAAGATGAAGCCGGAGATCAAACTCCAGACCTCAGAGGGAGACAAGACGTTTCCACTTGTGCGTCAAGACATCAAGACCGGCGGTATTGAAGAAGGCGCGCTCGTGACGGCGGAGTTGAACGAAGCCGGGGCTGTCATCGACCTGCATCGCGCCAAGCAGTAAATAATTAGGTCTTGTACCTTATCGCTTGAGATTGAAGTATGCCCTCTCGTCAGGGCTGGGTGATCTGCCCAGCCCTGTTTTTTCTTGCCCGTCGGCCTCGCGCATCCTGTCCCTCTCCAGACAGCTTGTCTGACCTTGTCCGTCCCACGTTGAGCGCGAACAATAAGCCATCGAGAGATCATTGGTTTGCATGATGGTCACGATGCCGCGATGGTCCAACACTTGCTCATTTTTACTGGATCAGTGCATCGGTCACAACGAAAGGGGTGTGTGATGAGGAAGATATTCAACAAGTTGATCATGATGGCCGCAGTGATAGTAGGGATCGGCATGGGGCTATGGGGTGTCATCCAAGCCGCTGCCGACGCTCAGAAAACGCCGGAGGAGCAGGTCATCACCAAAGCAACGGAGAACCAATTGCCTGGAGAGCGCTTGGTGACCGGCCGCATCGTATCTATTCGAGGCAATCAAATGGAGATCGATATCGGCACCGTCAAATCGTTCTATGTGCCGGTACGACCTGCCAGCGTCAAAGGGCAGACGTTCGAGGTTGGGCAGCCGATCATCGTCACCTTAAACGATCACAATGCGGTGGTGGATTACCACCATCCAAACGAGCGACCGGATCATCAGGTGCTGCGCGGGAAACTAACGACTCCGCTCACCGTCGGGCTGGACAAGGCCGTGATCGAAACGCCGCAGGGAATCAAGACTTTCATGGTCACGGATCGGGCAAAGGGAAAACTCACGGCGATTCCCGTCGGTGTCGAGGCGTTCTTCCTTGCGGATGAGAGCGGCCAGCTGGTCGACGCGCAGCTTGCCAGTGCAGAGGCGGTCCGCGAATCGGGACAAAACAATAAAGCACGAATCAAAGGCGCCCATGAACAGGTCCGGGCGACCTTCAAAGGCACGGGTGGGGACAGCACATTGAAGATCGCTGAACAGGGGAAGGAGCGGGAAGTGCCGTTTCGGCCTCCGCTTGAAAAACTCGATCGCCTGAAACCAGGTCAGGACGTCGTCCTCTTGATGGACGATCAGGGATATGTGCTCGAGATCGCAACACCTGAAGTCACGCCGGTCCGTTGATGACATGCTCATCTTGGGGGGCCGTATGGGGCAGGCGGTATGCGCCATACGACCCTCCCCCTCCCAAACTGTCCGCGCTGAATCGATTCTTTCGCGGTGTCCCGAACTCGGGCACGACTTCCGTGCCGACGAGGGACGCTACCAGTGGAATATGACGCCCTCGCAGCTAACATGCCAGGGGGGCACGAACCCCACCTACAACCCTGTGATCCTTTCATAAGAAATCGCTCATGACCGACTGGTCCTCCGCACCGAAAGGCGAGGGCATCTTTGTTAATCTCCGAGCTTCATTGAAGGAGTTGTCATGGCCATCAATCTGTTGCGGGACAAAGGAACACCGCCACGTGGCCGAGCTCACCGACAATGATGTGTGGCGATTGTTGATCAAACTGGCCAGGGAACTGGGGCAGGACGATATGGCCGGCCGATTTCAGACGGCGCTCGAGGAAGAAGACCGGCACCTCGCCTCGCTGCGGGCATGGATGGAGCAGATCTGTCTGAATGAGGCCGGTTCGCAGTAAAGACAGACGCTTCGAAAGGAGGACTTGCTATGACCAGCCGAAGCTTCGCTCGTGTCGTCGGCGTCGTCTTTCTCGCCGTTGGAGTGCTGGGATTTTTCCCAGGATTGAAGTCGCCGCCTCCACTCTGGGCACCTCACTTGGCAGCGAATGGGGAATACGGGCTGCTGCTCGG
Organism: uncultured Nitrospiraceae bacterium; assembly: GCA_963824855.1. Classification (GTDB taxonomy): domain Bacteria; phylum Nitrospirota; class Nitrospiria; order Nitrospirales; family Nitrospiraceae; genus Nitrospira_C. The sequence goes on along the minus strand of CAWGQP010000013.1, from coordinate 117,842 downwards.
ATTATTTCCGGTCAATTGGATCCACAATCTCGTGCATCTGATCATCGGAATTGCCGCATGGAGGGCATCGAACACAATGAGCGATGCCCGCAAATTCGCGCGCGGGTTGGCCATCTTGTACGGTGGACTGGCGGTCATGGGCGTGATCCCGATGTTGAACAGCACATTCGGGCTGATTCCGCTCTTCGGCCACGATGTCTGGTTGCATGCGGCGACGGCGGCCATCGCTGCCTACTTCGGATTTGGTCAGCGGGCCGAGAAGATGGAAATCAGGGAACGGTACAAAAGGGCGGCCTAACGTGATGCGATCGCCTACCGTTGTTCCGAGCCAAGGTGACGTTCGAGCGCTCTCGCCGCCGAGATATGGCTGAGGAGGTCGGGTCCGGTCCGGACTAATTCCTGTTGAAGCGTCACGTTGGCTTCGGATTCCGAGGCGGCCTCGAGAAAGTTGAACGCTTGTACATGCTGCTGGATCTCATACTGCACATACGCCCGGTCGAACGCTGCTCCCGACATGGCCCGCAGGTCCCGCATAGCCTTTTCATGAGCCTGTTTCAGATGGGATACGAGCGAGGGCGGGTCAGGCTGCAGCGATAACTGCGTGGCCAATCGCCCATTGGCTTCGGCCAATTGCCGATGTTCACTCAAGACCCGGCCGGCGAACGCTTGAACTTCCGGATCTGATGCCTGCTTCTGTGCGAGTTGCGCCGCATCCATTTCTCCTTCGCCGATGCTGTCCAAGACGCTCACGACATTGGCATCCGACATCGTCAGGCGGGGGAGGAGCTGTTGGAAAAAGCGCAACCGACAAAACTGGGCCGACGAAGGTAACCATGACCCCCAATGTGAGGTTCTTGATCTTGAGCATTGGAGCCTCCTTCGCGGGTTCAGGCCGGCCCATCTCAACCATACATTCATGCTATGCCCGCGCCTCATCGGTTGAGGCCTGGGGAAAATCCTAAGAATGACGGAGAGGAAATCGTCGCGTAACGACTCGGAATAAGCCTGTCCGTGCAAAGACAGTCTGTCTAGAATCTGCTGGTCGGTGATTGCAAAGGGTAGAGCGCGAGGGCAATTTTCTGTCTTCGTCTGTGGACGTCCGGTCCATGCACTGAAGGCCTGTGTCTTGCACCTCTCCCACTTGAGTTGCCGAGTTTCAATTTACCTGGCTTAATTGAAGCCAGTCCCGGACTTCACATGAGAAGAGAAGGAGATTTCATGAGCAGAAAGGCAGGGAAACGCCCTCGGTATCGAACAAATACTCAAGATTTGGACTGGCCTGAAGAGCGCGCCGATGCCGCGCAGAATATCGGAGATGCGCAGCGGCTTGTTTCCGCCATCGCCGGAGTTGGATTGGTGATAGAAGGCTGGCGCCGCAGGTCCATGGCCGGCGGTGCCTTGGCCGCCAGCGGAATGGCGCTGCTGTACCGCGCCGCGACCGGCTATTGCCCTGCGCTCGGCGCGATGGGCTTCGATGGGCGCGGGCTACAAGAAACCAGCCGGCTGGGCCGGCGCAAGGTGCACTCGAACCAGGCCACGAAGATCAAAAGAAGCATCGAGATCAACAGGCCGCCGAGCGAGCTCTATCGCTTCTGGCGCGCACTCGAGAACCTTCCGAGGATCATGAGCCATCTGGAATCCGTGCAGGTCATCGCCGGCCGGTTCTCTCACTGGATGGTCAAGACGCTGCCCGGTCTGCCGACCATCGAATGGGATGCGGAGATCATCAACGATGTCGAGAATGAGCGGGTCGGCTGGCGCTCATTGAACGATTCTGATGTCGATCAGGCGGGGTCGGTGGAGTTCGAACCGATCGGCGACGGCCGGACGACGCGGTTGACCGTGACCTTGCAATATGTGCCGATCGCCGGTCGCCTCGGAGCGGCCGTGGCCAAGTTCATCGGTCAGGATCCAGACTTCAAAATTGCGGACGATTTGCAGCGGTTCAAGGAATCCATGGAAGCCGGGAATGCCGTGAATTCGGAGGTGTGAGATTGCTGGGTGATCACCGAGGAGCAAACCCCACTGAACCAACGCTCTCGATGAAAAACGATACCCGCCTCATCCTCCCGGCGAAGGACCGCACACCGCTCACCGACATTCATTCATCGTCACGAGCAGGTGTCTATCGGATATGGGATGCCCAGCACGCGGCTCGTGGATCCTGTCATGGAGATTGCCGACCTGCCCTATACGTTCCAAGCCACCACAAAGCGGGTCGCAGCGTAGGCGATTCGATCAGGACTAGAGAATGTTCCAGTGTGCAGGCATTGCATTCGGAATTACTCTGACCTGAGTTGAACCAGGAAGAGGCGGAAACGGATGACACGGGCGAAGGGATCAAGCAGGCGCAAGCGAGTGAAATCCGACCCAGCGGCGACAGCGCGCGAAGAGAGAACCGTCATTGACACCGATCGTCTGCTTGAGGAAGTCGAGGAGGCAAATGCACATATCGCCGATCCGGCGGAGCGCGAACAGGTGATCCCGAGCCGTCCCTGCGAAGAGTCAGGCACCCATCACCACGGTTGAGCAGCTCGACGGGAGGAAAAGAGGAGGCGACTATGCCTGAGGATCGAAAGCCGGAAAAGAAAGAGATCGACGCCAACGACGTGATCCGTGAATACGTGGAGTCCGCCGACACCGACGACGAAGTCAATCAAACGAATATGGAATGGTACGAGCAGGCGAAACAGGACACGACCGTACCGCCGGACGCCGTGCTTGCCGGCGGCGACATCGATGCCGCCTGGGATGAAGCGGCGGCGGGGGACGAGACCGTCGGCGGGACCACCTCGACGCCGGATCAGGATATTGTCGATGAAATCGGCCGGGCAGTGGGCGTCGACTATGATGATGCGGAGCCCCTGCATACGACCGAGAAACTTGAACGGCGCGACGAGCAGCGGTGGGAACTCCATCCTGCTTCCTCTGAAGACTTCATTGAGCGTAATCAAAATTATGACAAGCCGGTGATTCCACCGAAGGCGGCTCCCCGCTCGAAGCGCACTCCTTCTTCTGCCAAGCGGGGGAGACCCAAAGCCGCCTGATTTTCGTTCAAAGGCGTCTCCGGTTGGTGGAAATCAACCTTCATCGGTGGAGACAAGCTGTCCCGCGACGGACAGCTTGCCATGAGGCCCACCACAGGCCCTGATCCGATTTCGTATGACGGCCACGCCTTCGGTGGAGGCATATCCCTTGCTGATTTATTCAGGGTTCAGATGGAAGGAGGACACCATGACCCATGTTTGCATGTGGATGAGCACAGTCCTCAGCCTGCTGGCCATCGCAAGCGCTCCGGCGTTGGCCGCCGAGTCTCCGTCTGAAACTCAGCTCGAACGCTTGATGGAAACGGCGTCGCAAACGCCCGACCGCCCAGACCATGACTATGCCACGAACAGCCTGCAGGCGCTCTTGCGCCAGAGTCAGGATCTGAAGCTCTCCAAAGAACAAACCGACAAGATCAAGACGATCACGGAACAGTATGAACGGACCCGGCACGACCGTGAGATGGCCTACAAACGCAGCGAGATGGACGCGCTGAAACTCATTCACGACAGTCGCAGCTCTCTCTTCGCGATCGAAAATGCCGTGCAGAAGGCGGATCAGGAACACAGCAGGCTTCGGATGGCGGGCATCAAGGCGTTGCGGGAAGCCAGGGACGTTTTACGGCCTGAACAATATAGCCAATGGCGCCAGGGCCATGCGGCACCACAGATGGCTCAGGGGGCGCCCCGGCAGGAACGAGGTGAGCAGTATGACAGCGAATCGGGCGATGCCGGGCGGATCGCACCACACTGATGTCGGACACAACCCTCTGAGGGGCGGAAGGAGTCCATCATGCCTCGATCAAAAATGTGGGTGGTCATAGCGGCCCTCGTCGGAATGCTTGCGCCGCCCTTGATGCTGTTCGTCTGGGCGGAGGATGAGACTGTTGTTCGAGAGGGAATGGTCGTATTGATGGAATTTACCATTACGGTGCCCGAATCCCAGCTCGTCATCCCGAAAAATGTCAGCCAGTTCACGCCTGGCCACGACGAGCTCTTGCCCAATCTCGAGAAGGCCATTACAGGCATGAAAAAAGGTCAGGAAAAGCGGGTCGATCTCTCTTCTGAGGATGCGTTCGGACCGTACGACGAGTCGAAAAAAGGCATTATCAGCAGTGAACGGCTTCCACCGGGCACACAACCAGGCACCATTTTCACGACGGAAGAGGGCGTGCCGTTCGTCGTGACTGAATTGGCCGGTCCCGTCGCCTCGATCGACTTCAACCATCCACTGGCCGGAAAGCATCTCATTATCGACGTGAAAATCCTTGATGTAGAATCCCCGACCCAGGAAGGGATGAGTGTGGACGACCGACAGGACATCACCATTTGAGGAGGATGGGTATGCTACCTGATCAATCGTATAAGACCAAATCCTTCAATCTGCATGGCCTCGAGGGAATCTCCGACAAGACGATCGATATGCATCTGTCGCTTTATGAGGGCTACGTCAAGGCGACGAACGCCATCCAAGGGCGAATCGCCGAATTTCTAAAGGACGGACAGGTCGACCAGGAGGAGTTCCCGGCCTATTCAGAGCTCACCCGCCGTGTGGGGTTCGAGTTCAATGGGATGGTGTTGCACGAATATTACTTCGAAAATCTCACGCCGAACGCATCAGTAAAGCCTGAGTCCACGTCGGCGTTCCTACGTCGGGCCGAGGCGTCGTTCGGCACATACGACCGATGGAAGACAGACTTCATCAGCGTGGGTAAAATCCGCGGAGTGGGATGGGCGATCTGCTTTCAGGATCCGGCGACCGGACGTCTCAGCAACCATTGGGTGACTCTACACGAGCACGGCAATGTCGCCGGGTTTCAGCCGGTCCTCGTCATGGATGTCTGGGAGCATGCGTTCCTACTCGACTATTCTCCCGCTGAGCGAGGACAGTACATCAACGCCTTCTTTTCGAACATCAACTGGCGTGTGGTCGACCGTCGTGTGAGCTCTGACGCCCCTCATCTAAGAGCGGCCTAAGCTAAGATGGCGACCAGCGTCCATCGCTCGCGCGGTCCGATTCCGCAATCAGGAAGGCAGGGTTACGATCGTGTCGTGTTAGGCCGCCAGCTTCGCGACGGCTGCGTCGTTGGGAACTGGGCGGAAGCGCCGGCAGGATAATGCGGCGATGCAGGCGGTGCAGAGGAGCACGAAACCGATTCCGAGCAAGCTCACGTGAGGCCCCATCGTATCGGCGGCCCATCCGAACCCCGCCATGCCGGCCATCGCGGAAGCCATGGATCCTGTGCTGAATGTGGTGAAGACGCGGCCGAGCATCGGCGCAGGCGTGACCTCCTGCAACACTCCCCAGACGATCGGCATGAACAGGGCGGTGCTGCCGCCGATGATGAGGATCAAGGCCCCAGCGACGAGCGGCGCCGTCAACATGCTGAGTCCGCACATGGCCAAGCCGCCGACGGCCATTGAGCGGAAAATCAGCGTGAACCGTCCATGCAAGTCTCCTTGAGTGAGCGATGCCAGCCAGGTCGACGTGGCAAGCATCCCTGCGCCCAACGCGGACCAGAGAGCGCCGACTTCCAGGGCTCCGGCGCTCAGATTCTGTTCGGCGAATACCGGCAGCATGAACGCGAAGGCGCTGGCGGCCAAGCTGTACAGCGCGGCGGCAACCATCAGCACCAGCACTGTTTGCTCCAGATAGACGAAGCGAATGCCGGCCAGCAGTTCCTGCGTCCAGGTGGTGCGTACGTTCTCGCGCCGATTGGTGTCCAACGGACGCATGCGCATGAAGATCAGGCAAAGGGCCGAGATGAAGAACGTCACCGCATCGACGTACAGGACGTTCTGCGATCCGATCAGCGCAATGCCGACGCCGCTGATCAACGGGCCAATGAGCAGGCCCGTATTGGTCGTCGTCTGCAAGAGGGCGTTCGCGGCGGTCAACTGATCGCGGCTCACGAGTTGTGGAACGGAAGCCGACAGCGCCGGGCCGAACATGGTCGACACAACGGCCAGCAAAAAGACCGCCGCATAGAGGCGCTCGAGCGTCAGTTGGTCGAAGGCGTAGAGCAGGGGAATGAGCAACACGAGCACGCTCCGCGCAATGTCCACCCAGACCATGACGGTTTTCTTGTTGGCCCGATCCAGATAGACGCCGATCAACGGGCTCAAGACGAGTGGGGGAATCGTCTGCAACAGTCCGATCATCACCATCTTCATCGCGGAGCCGGTCAGTTGGTAGACGAACCATAACAGGGCGACGCGGTTCAGACTGTCGCCGATTTGGGACGTCATCTGGCCCCAAAACAGCAAACTGAAATCCCGGGTCTTCAACAGTTGCCATCCGGTCATGGGGGAAGGACTCCTGTCCTTGCTTTTCCTGCCTGTCAGTAGTCGGGGTGGTCATGCTCTGGCCTCAATACAAAAATACACACAAGGACACCACTCACGGGATGCACAGACCTTGCCAGGAATTTCCTCGCTTCCTCTAAACTATTTCACTGCTGGCCGGATATTCGGCGCGAAGTCCAAAACAATGATCGGTATTGCGCTTTGTACGGAATGGAGAGGTTCTCCAAACATAACGCGCAACCAGGACAAATCAAGACTAGGGAGATCCCCCGTTCTTGAGCCCTGCATTTTCACTCACTAATACCATACAGGCGTAGGATTCCATGACTCGGGCTTACCCTAGCAGGGCCCATTAAACCTGGTCTCGGGCCAACGGAGCCTCACGTTTGGGAGGCCTGTCGGAAACATGGTTGAGATATCGCCATGTCGAGAGGCCCGTGATGGCCATGACGACCCCGATGCTCACGACGGCAGCCGGCACACCGAATTGTCCTGTAATCCAACCGAACAGGGTAATGCCAGCCATGGCCGACCGCCATGGCACCCAAGGTATAGAACGCCAAGACCCTTCCGAGCATGTGCGCTGGAGCCACTTCTTGAAGCACGCCCCACGCCACCGGCGTCAGGACCCCCAGACCGGCACCGAGGAGCATCAGTAGGACGGCAGCCGACGTCGCCTGATTCGTCTTCACCAGGGCGAGGAGCACGAGGCCGCTCATTGTGCTGGCGAACGCAATCACCTTGATCCGGCGCTTGATGCTCCAAGCGCTGATGATCGTGAGCGCGACGGACACGCTGAGCAGTCCGACGCCGAGCATGGACCACAAATAGCCGACCTCCACAGGGCCAAGATCCAACAGCGTTCGGGCGAAGACAGGGAAGAGAGTGGTGAAGGCGCTCGTCGCAAAGGTGTAGAGCGATGCGGTGATCGTCAAGAAAATGATGATGCGACGGCCTGTCATGACGAATCGCAGACCTTCGACCATGTCGCGCCATGTCGAGGCGATGGGGGACCCAGACTACGAGGCTCAAGACCGGCGGTGCAAAGCGAATGGGCACGAAACAGGCCGCTGAAATCAAGTACGTCAACGCGTTGAGGCAGAGCACTTCCTGGGAGCTCAGGGCTGCGATGCCCAGCCCGCTTAACGCGGGGCCGAAGATGATGCCCAAGCTGGTCGTGATCTGCAGCAGCGCGTTGGCGGAGGTGTATTGCGACGGCGGGACCAACGACGGAACGGCTGCGGTCAGCGCGGGGCCGAACACCGCGGTCGCGACCGCGTGGAGCGTAACCAGAATATACAAAGAAGAAACGGTAAAGCTGTCGACGGACATCCAGCAGGGGATTAGGCCGATCACGACCGCCCGCACGAGATCAGACGTAATGAGCAGTGCCTTTTTGGGCAGACGGTCGACTGCCACGCCGATGAGAGGCGCAAGGACGATCGCGGGGGCGGTTTGCAGAATCCCGATGATGCTGGTTTTCAGCGGCGACCCGGTGACTGAATACACGAACCAGAGCAGCGCCAGCTTCGAAATCCCGTCACCGACCTGGGAGACGACCTGGCCCCACCAGACGTACGAGAAGTTGTCGCTGAGCAACCACCGCGACTTGGCGTGATGATGCCGGTGATGCTGGCGGGAATGCGTCGATAAGTCCTTGATGACACGCGTGAGACGATCCTCCACAAACAGCTGAGGCTCAGACCGGGTCACGCGGCGATGCGCGGGCTCTTCGCTCGACCCGACCTCAGCCTCAGCCTCGACCTTGCCTCTGGTGGTTTATTCCTTGGCGATGAGCTGCACGCCGGCAGTGTCAACGGCGCGGACACCCGGAACCTGCCGCGCGGCCTCCGCCGCTTCAAGTGCGATGACCTGAAAGCGCGTCTTTCCGCTCAAGTAGACGATACCGTTTTCGGATTTGACGTCGAATCCGACGGCCTTCAACGTTTCGCTTCGCGACAGACGGTCCCGCACGACGTGGGCAATGCTCTCATCCTGCTTCTTCGCCAGCTTGTCCTTGAGTGCCGGCGTGACGGTCAGTTTGTTGACGACGGTGTCGACGCCGTCGATGCTTGCCCGCGATCTCGGCCACTTTGGCCTTGTCCTCTTCGGTGGGCACCGATCCGCTGAGAATAGCTTTCCCTTTGTCCATCTCGACTTCGATATCAAGGGGAAACAACTGCGGATCGGCCATCAACGCCAATTTGATGGCGAGATTCAGCGAAGTGACCGGCTTTTTGGCCGGCTCTTCCGGTTTGGACTTCTTCCGCCTTCGGCTTCTCGTCCGCTGTTTTCGCCTTTTCTTCACTCTTTGCCTTCTCGTCTTTCGCCTTCTCGTCCGCGGTTTCGCTTCTCGTCCGGGGTTTCGCCTTCTCTTCGGTCGCCGATTTGTCCGCTCCGGGCTTTCCGTTGCTGTCGGTCTTGGTGTCCGTGTCCTGTTTTTTCTTCGGTTCGTCTGTGTCCTGTTTCTTCTTCGGCTCGACCGCGCGCGAGGGTTCCTTCGCTCGATCTCCGCTCGTTCCTTCTTCCGCCGCATGGCCAGTGGCGCTCATGAGAGCGAACACCAGAAATCCACAGAGGGGCCATATGATCATCAGAAACCACCTTCGCCTGTCGCCTTGCGCACTAGTGGCTGCATCTTCGCCGGTAGACTGGGTGAAACGTACTGGGGAATTCCCCAGGGGCCTGTCGCGCGCCGTTGTCAGACGTAGGCAAAAGAGCAACAGAGGTATCGGGCCGACAAGGGCAACACCTAGTTAGGGGACCACCTTCACAGTTGGTATCGTGCATTCCAAACCCTCCTAAAGTAAGGAACCAATGACGCCACAACGGGTCCTGGGAATCATCATGGCCGGAGGCAAGGGCGAACGTCTCCTGCCGCTGACCGAAGTCCGCAGTAAACCTGCCGTACCCTTTGGAGGGAAATATCGCATCATCGATTTCGTGCTCAGCAACTTCGTGAATTCCGACATCACATCGTTGTATGTGCTCGTCCAATACCGCTCGCAATCCTTGATCGAACACCTGCGCAAGAGCTGGCAGATTGTTGGACGGTTGCCCCACAGTTTTGTGAGCGTCGTTCCGCCGCAGATGCGCGCGCGAGAGGGGTGGTACGAAGGGACGGCGGACGCGGTGTATCAGAACCTCAACCTCATTGATGATTGGCAACCCGACGTCATCGCCGTCTTCGGCGCCGATCATGTCTATCGGATGGACATCCGCCAGATGCTCGAGGACCATCTCAACCACGATGCGGACGCAACGGTGGCGGCGTTGCCCGTCCCCGTCGAGGCCGCGAGCGGCTTCGGGATTCTGGAGGTCGATACACAGGGAAGGATGATCGGATTCGAGGAAAAGCCGTCCGCGCCCGAAGCAGATGCCCGGGCGCCCTGGCTACGCGCTGTCCTCCATGGGCAATTACCTTTTCAAGACTGAGACGCTGGTGCCGCTCTTGAAGCGCGACGCCTCCCATCCGGGCACGCATGACTTTGGTCGCAATATCGTGCCAGAGCTGCTCGAGGAACACCGAGTGTATGTCTACAACCTCGAGCACAACGACATCCCTGGCCTGCGCCAGTACGAAGAGAAGGGGTTATTGGCGCGACGTGGGCACCCTCGAAGCCTATTGGCAGACCAATATGGATCTCCTTGGCGAGAGTCCGCTCTTCGATTTGCGCAACCCGGCGTGGCCGATCTTCTCAAGCGAGTATGATGGGCCCATGGCCATGCTGGTCAGGACGCGCGTCGACGAATCGATGATCGGGCATGGAACGTTGTGCGTCGACGCCGACATTCGCAAGTCGGTCATCGGTAGAGGCGTGCGCATCGAGCGCGGCGCGCAGTTGGAGGAGTGTGTCATCCTGGACGACGTGCAAATCGGAGCGCATGCGCGGCTACGCCGGGTGATCGCCGACCGGGGGAGCTCGGTTCCGGCGCACAGCCGTATTGGGTTTGACCCGGGACACGACAGCAGAAAATTTCATCTCTCCCATTCCGGTCTGGTCGTGCTGCCGCATCCCTCTTCTGTGAATGCCGACCTGTTGAGGCGCGCATCATGACCGTTCCGCCGCAGCCGACGTTCCCACTTGGCCACATATCGGCTACAGTTGCACCGTGGGTTCACCTTTGCCGACGCCACGCGGGCCGTGCCCTATCTCCACGCCCTCGGCATCACCGATTGTTACCTGTCTCCCATCAGCAAAGCGGCGCCAGGAAGCGATCACGGATACGACGTGATCGACCCCGTCGTGATGAATCCAGAGCTAGGAAGCGAGAAGGACTTCGAGGAATTTGTCAGGACGGTGCAGGCTCACGGGGTGGGCCTCGTCCTCGACGTCGTTCCCAATCACATGGGGATCGGCAAGACCTTGAACCGCTGGTGGCGTGATGTGCTGGAAAACGGTCCCAGCTCCAGGTACGCCACGGCATTCGACATCGACTGGCATCCGATCAAGCGCGAACTCGAAAACAAAGTCTTGCTGCCGATTCTCGGCGATCAATACGGTGCAGTCCTCGAAAATCAGGAGATGGAACTCGTATACGAGGATGGGACATTTCTGCTGCGGTATGGAGACCATCGCCTTCCTTTGGCGCCGAAAACCTGGACGAGAATCCTTGCGCACCGTCTCGAGTTGCTGGTAGCGGAAGACGAACAGGCGATGCCGGTGTTGGAGCTGCAAAGCATTCTGACCGCGCTCAAGAATCTGCCCGGCGTCGAGGAACGAACTCCCGAACGGATCGCGGAGCATTACCGCGAAAAAGAAATCGTGAAGAAACGGCTGTTGGTCCTGATGGAGGAGAGCCCCGTCATCCGCGCATTCGTGCTCGAGAATGTGCGGATCTTCAACGGGGAGCGTGGGCGGTCCGAGAGCTTCGATCTCCTCGATGCGTTGCTCAACGAACAGGCGTATCGACTCGCCTCCTGGAAAGTGGCGTCCGAGGAGATCAATTATCGGCGGTTTTTCGACATCAACGAACTCGCCGCCATCCGGATGGAAGAGGAGGCGGTGTTTCAGGAATCGCATCTGCTCCTGCTGCAGTTGGTGCGCCAGGGGATCGTCCGGGGCTGCCGCATCGATCATGTCGACGGTCTGTACGATCCCGGCCGTTATCTTCAGCAGCTGCGGGAACTGACCACGTCGCAGGCGGACGGTTCACAGACGCCGCTGTTTATTGTGGTGGAGAAAATCCTCGGAAAGGATGAGCCGTTGCCGGAATCGTGGCCTGTCCAAGGGACCACGGGCTACGATTTTCTCAACCAGGTGAACGGGCTGTTCGTGGCGGGCATGAACGAAAAATTCTTCACCTCTTTCTACACCAAGATCACCGACCGGGAGGATTATGCCGATCTGGTGTACGCCTGCAAGCAATTGATCATGCAGGTCTCGATGGCGAGTGAGATCAACGTGCTGGGCCACCAGCTCAACGTGATTTCGGAACGGGACCGGCGCTCGCGGGACTTTACGTTGAACAATCTCACGCACGCGATTCGGGAAATCATCGCCTGCTTCCCGGTCTATCGGACGTACGTCACCGAAGGGCCGGAAACCGTCGTCGACCGTGATCGCGCCTACATTCATATGGCCGTCGCGCGTGCGAAACGAAGGAACCCCGCCATCAGCGGTCAGGTGTTTGATTTCATCCGTTCGATTCTCTTGAAGCAGCGCGAAACCCGTACGAAGGAAGACCAAGACGAGCAGATCCGCTTCGTCATGAAATTCCAGCAAACGACGAGCCCGGTCACGGCCAAAGGCGTCGAGGACACGGCATTTTACCGGTATTACCGCCTGGCCTCGCTGAACGAGGTCGGCGGTGAGCCCGAACAGTTTGGACTCTCGGTGGAGGAATTCCATAAACGGATGTGGGAGCGGCAGGCTCGCTGGCCTCACTCCCTGTCCGCCTCGTCCACGCACGACACGAAACGAAGCGAAGACATGCGCGCCCGGATCAATGTGTTGTCGGAGCTGCCGCAGGAATGGAAACTCAAAGTGAGCCGATGGAGTCGTCTGAACCGGCAGCACTTCAAGAAGAACGAAGGCGAGCGGATGCCCAATCGCAATGACGAGTATCTGTTTTATCAAACGCTCGTCGGTGTCTGGCCGCTCGAAGCCATGGGCGACGACGCGTATAAGGAATTCTCCGAACGCATTCAGCGATACATGCAAAAGGCCGTGCACGAGGCCAAGGCCCATACCAGCTGGATCAACCCGAGCCCTGCCTACGATCACTCGGTGCAGACGTTCGTCGAAGGCGCGCTGGAGCGGACGCCGTCGAATCGCTTTCTCGAGGATTTTCTGCCTTTTCAGGAACGCGTGGCGCGCTACGGCCTGTACAACTCCCTGAGCCAATTGGCCTTGAAAATCATCGCGCCGGGCGTGCCCGATTTTTACCAGGGCACCGAACTCTGGTCCTTTCACCTCGTTGACCCTGACAACCGCGGGCCGGTGGACTACCGCATCCGGTCGGAGATGGCGGAAGAACTTCGCTCGACCATGAAGCGTCTTGGACCCGATCGTGCGGAATTCGCGCGAGGGCTGTTTGAACAGGCGCATGATGCGCGTGTGAAGATGTACACGATCATGGCCGGGTTGGAATATCGCCGGCTGCATCCGGAGCTCTTTCAGCAGGGTGAATATTTGCCGTTGGAATGTGGAGGCAGCAAGAAACAGCACGTCTGCGCTTTCGCCCGCCTGTATCAGCATAAGGCGCTGATCGCGGTGGTGCCGCGACTGGTCGCCACGCTACATCCCGACGGCAAGCATCCGCCGATGGGGCCCTCGGTATGGGAAGACACTTGGATTGCGGCTCCTCCCTGGCCCACGCTCGGCGAGTTTCGTCACCTCTTGACCGGCGAGATCATGAACGCCGAATCCCTCAATGGTCGCAGAGTCCTTCCCGCTGGCGCGAGTGCTCAACCATGCGCCGATCGCTCTCCTCGAACGACTCTCGTAACACGCTCAACGTCACGCTCAGCGCCGTTTCTCTAGGGATGCTCCCAGTTGGTGACCCCCAGGTGCGTGGTATCGTCATGAAAGGAATGAACAGCACAACATCCACCGCAACCGGCGAGCATCGAACCATGACGGGCGCCACGACCGAGTCACTTGGGCTCGAACCCGAGTGCGAACACCTATCCCGATGGAACGACAGGATGGCTTGACCGCATCGAATCGGTGATCGAGCGGTACCCCTGGCCAACCCTGCTCCTCGCACTGGCTGTCGGGTACGCGATCTCCCGGCGGATGAGGTAACCATGCAGGACACAACTCCGCAGTCCGGATTTGGGTTGATGAGCCTTGTGAGCGGCATCCTGGATGATGCCAGAGCGCTGATGCGTCAAGAGGCGCAACTATTAAAGGATGAAGTCAAACTTGAATTATCCAAAGCCGGACGGGCGGCTTCCGGCTTTCGGCCTTGGCGCCGTCTTGGCGGGTGTCGGATTGCTCTTCCTCTTGCTCATGCTGGTTCACGGCCTACACGAATGGTTCGCGTGGCCGCTGTGGGTGTGTTACGGACTGGTCGGAGCCACCATCGCCGGCATCGGCATCGCGCTGATCCTGAGGGCGCAGGCCCTGGCTGGGAGCGTGCAGGCCACGCCGCGTCGAAGCCTCCATACGATGAAGGAAAATATCCAATGGATCAAAGAGCGCATGATGTTGAAGAGGACGTGAAAAGCATTCTACAGACCCGTCTCGCATTGGCGGACAAGATCGAGACGCTCGAGCGGCAGGTGCACGCCACTGTCGAATCGACCAAGGCGGCGGCGCTGGATGCGCTGGACCTGGCAAGGGAGCAAAGCCGCTGGCTTCATTGAACGCACGACTCAGCATCTCAATCCCTCTGTGCAGGCCAGACGAAGACCGTGGATCATGGTGGGCAGTGCCATCGCGTTGGGGCTTTTCGCTGGCCTAGTCGAGCACAGGCGGCGGAGGTCCGGCGTCTATCGCTACTATCCAGCGGACGCCGAGGGAGCCGACGTGATGCCGGAAGATGGACAATCGCATGAGCCCAGCGGAGTCTATCCGTTCTACGGCCGTGAGGAGGCTCGATCGTATGCGGATCGTCGACGGTTCGGCGACTCGCCGGAGCGCCGGCGATCCGCATGCGATGTCGGAGGTGTGGAAGCCGCTGCGGGCGCTGTGGGGTGACCTCACGGCGGAGTTCGTCCAGGAACGGGACCGACTGCAGGAAGCCGTACTGCATGCGGGACACGCGTTTATCCAGGATGTGGTCCGGGTGGCCGGACAATCGTTGCTCGATCAGCTCAGCCGGTCCGGCGGACCAGGAGCCGCACGCCGCTCGGAGCGACGCCCGGTTCGCTACGAGTGATCGGTGTCGATTTACTGCCGGGTCTTTCCCTTCACTGCCGCACCGGCCCTCTCGCTGACTGAATCCGGCCAGCCGCTGGAAAGGATAAGGAGATGGCGATGCGTCGTCGTGGATGGGTGATCGCAGTCGTCGTCCTGAGCCTGCTGGTGCTGATCATAGTGCTTGTCGCATCCGTGGCCGACGAGCCTCTTCGACGGTATGTGGAGGAGCAAGCGAATTCGCTATTACCGGGCTTCCACGTGACGATCGGCACCCTTGATCTTCATCCTCTGACATTGTCGGCTGACCTTCGTGATGTTGTCGTCCGCCAGGACATTCACCCCGATCCGCCCGTCCTCTCGATTCCCCATCGTCACCGCCGGTGCGCAGCTGGCCCCCCTGTTCTCAGGACAGGTCGGCGCCGATCTTCGTATAGAGACGCCGGCAATCGCCATCAATAAGAGACACGTCGATGGATTGTTCCGTCGAAAGGATGCGGAGGCACCCGACGAACACGGGGAGCCTTGGCAGGACCGATTGCGGGCGGCCATGGCCTTTCGAGGGACATTCTCACGTCAACAACGGCCACCTCACGTATGACGAAGGAAAAACGGCTTCCGAACCGTTTCGGATCGACCGAATCGATGTGGAGGTGCAGAACATTACCAATCGTCCGGAGGAAAATCAGGAATATCCTTCGAGGCTGCGGATGAGCGCGCAGTTTCTGGACCAGTCGCAGTTGGGGCTCGAGGGCCGGGCCAACCTGTTGGCCATCCCGGTGCCTCGCATCGAAGCCGACCTCAAAGTGGATCGCCTGCAGCTTGAGAATCTGCTTCCCATTGCCGGGCGGTACAACGTGCAATGCAGGGCAGGGGCGCTCGATATTAATGGGCGTATGAAATATTCGAAGGACTCCACCGACGTCGCCATCAAAGAATTGCGTCTCCAAGACGCCAAAATCGATTATGTGCATTCGGCGGCGACAAAGCCGAAAGAAGCGCAACAGAGGAAGAAGGTCGCCAAGAAGGCCAAGGAAGTGCATCAGGACCCGACGGTCCGAGTCAAAGTTGAACATGGGAAGGTTCTCAACAGCGAGGTCGGCTTCGTCAACAAGGCCACGGATCCCGACTACCGTGTCTCCATCAGCGATATGGACATGGAGGTCGAGAATCTCAGCAACCGCCTCGAGGAAGGGACCGGCATCGTGAAGATCACGGGCAAGTTCCTGGGGAGCGGTCCGATGGAGTGGAACGCCGCGTTCCGTCCTGAGAAGCCCAGGCCGGACTTCGACCTGTCCGTGAAAATCGTGCGAACCAAGGTTGAGTCGTTCAATGACATCCTCCGCGCCTATGGCGGCGTGGATACGCATCACGGCATGTTCGCATTTTTCAGCGAATTGAAGGTCAAGGACGATCAGATCCGCGGCTATGTGAAGCCCCTGCTGAAGGATGTCGAAGTGTACGATCCGGAGCAGGACAAGGATAAGCCGTTGGCAAAAAAAATATACGAAGCGGTGGTCGACGGCGTGCTGGGCGTGTTGGAGAACAAGCCGCGCAAGGAGGCGGCGACCATCACCGACTTGTCCGGTCCTGTCGAGAATCCGCACGCCAATACCTGGCAAATCGTCGGCAATCTGGTGCAAAACGCCTTTTTCAAAGCGATTTTGCCGGGCTTTGAACGAGTCCGATGACATGAGCGGAGCCAATCCCTGGAAGCTCGGCGGCCTGAGCCTGGTGGAGTTGGGACGGCGGCTGTGGCGCAAAAGTCAACAAGACGAAGTGATGGGCCGTGCGGCGCAACTGGCGTATTACGCCCTCCTTGCACTCTTTCCCGCGTTGATCTTCCTGACTGCTTTGATGGGCCTGTTTTCGGTTCAGCGCTTCATGCCGGAGTTGATGAGTTACCTCCGCAATGTGCTTCCGGCGGACGCCTTGTCGATGGTCGAGCGATTCTTGACCCAGGTCGCCGAAGGCAGCGGAGCCAATATTCTCTCACTGGGTGCGCTCGGAGCGCTCTGGGCCTCGTCGAGCGGCGTGACGGCCATGATGGATGCGCTGAACGTCGTCTGCGATGTGAAGGAGGACCGGCGTCCCTTTTGGCGTGTTCGACTGATCGCCATTCTACTGACGATCGGCCTGGCGGGTTTCGTGATCATGTCTTTGGCGCTGGTGCTCTATGGACCAACGATCGGGCGGTGGATTGCGGATCAGATGGGGTTCGGTATCGCATTCACCGGGCTCTGGAACGTGCTGCAGTGGCCGATCATCGCCGGTCTTATGCTCATCATCGTCGCGACCATTTACCACATCTGTCCCGACTGCCGGTACAAGCGCTGGCGTTTGATTACTCCTGGGGCGCTGTTCGCGGTGGTCATGTGGCTGGTCGTGTCGCTCGGATTCAAATCCTACGTCGACAACTTCGGCGATTACAACAAGGTGTACGGATCCATCGCTGGCGTCATCGTCTTGATGCTGTGGTTCTACTGGACCGGACTAGTGCTGCTGCTCGGCGGAGAGATCAACGCCGAAATCGACAAGGCGGCGGCAGAACGGAAGGCCGCTGCCGCTGAGCAGAGGCAGGCGAAACAGGCTGCGTAAGATAACGAGGAGAGGATGCCATGGCCCGAACGCTTTGGAAAGGCGCCATCAGTTTCGGTCTCGTGCACATTCCGGTCGGACTCTATTCCGCCGAAAAGCGCAACAGCTTCGATCTCACGATGCTGGATCGGCGCTCGATGAAACCGGTGGGGTTCAAGCGCTACAACAAAGAGACCGGCGAGGACGTCCCGTGGGACGACATTGTCAAAGGCTATGAGTATGAGAAAGACCGGTATGTCGTCCTGACCGAAGAAGATTTCAAACGCGCCAACGTCGAAGCAACCCAAACCGTCGATATTCTCAGTTTCGTGAATCGAGACGAAATCGGGCCGATGTATTACGAAACCCCCTACTACCTGGCGCCGGACAAACGGGGTCATAAGGGGTACGCGCTTCTCCGGGAAACGCTGACGCAGACCGGAAAGATCGGCATCGCCAATGTGGTCATCCGGACGCGCCAGTATGTGGCTGCTCTCATTCCTTATAAGGACGTCATTCTCATGAACACGCTCCGGTACCCAAGCGAGTTGCGGGACACCGACGATCTGGAGGTGCCCTCGAGCAATCTCAAAGAGGTCGGCGTCAGTTCCCGGGAGGTGGAGATGGCGCGCCGGCTTGTGGAAGGCATGAGCGCATCGTGGAAACCGGAGGAATACCGCGATACCTATCACGAAGATCTGCTAGCGTTGATTGAAAAACGCGTGCAGGCGGGGCAGACGGAAATGGTGACCGAACCCTTGCCGGACGAGGAAAAACGGCCCGCCAAAGGCGAAGTCGTGGATTTGATGGCGCTGTTGAAGAAGAGTGTGGAGGAGAAAGGGAAAGTGCGCAGGCCCAGGCGGCGGCGAAGGCTCGCGGACGCAAGTCCGGCCGCAAAGCGGCCTGACGTGCATATCTCAGATCTCAACCTCCAGCTTCAGATCGCCAAGAATGTGAGATCCGAGATTTGTTGCACACGTGAAATTTGAGATCTGAGATATGAAATCGGGACCATGTTCTCCCACCGCCGCCGACGGTAAAACGGCGGCTCGTTCTGCCGGTTTGCGCTACGTCGACGACCGACGTCCAGGCATTACCAGAGTCAGACAGGGAAAGGGCGTCAGCTATCGAGACCCCGATGGACGCCGAATCCGTGATGGAGAAACGCTCACCCGCATCCGGTCATTGGCCGTGCCGCCGGCCTGGCGCCAGGTCTGGATCTGCCCCGATCCTGGCGGGCACGTGCAGGCGACGGGCCGAGATGCGAGAGGCCGCAAACAGTACCGGTATCATCCACGCTGGCGCGATGTGCGTGACGGCGACAAATACGAGCGGATGATTGCCTTTGGCCGCGCGCTGCCGCTCATTCGAAGACATGTGGAAAAGGATCTCGCGCGGCCGGGTCTTCCACGCGAAAAAATTCTGGCCACCGTGGTGCGTCTTTTAGAAGTCACGCTGATTCGCGTGGGCAACGAGGAGTACGCCAGGCAGAACGAGTCGTTTGGTCTTGCGACGATGCGTGATCGCCACGTGCGTGTGAACGGGGCAGCCCTCCGGTTCGAATTCCGTGGTAAGAGCGGCATCCTGCACGCGGTCGATGTCGAAGATCGCCGCCTGGCACGCATCGTTCGTCAGAGCCGCGATCTGCCGGGATTCGAACTGTTTCAGTACGTCGATGCCGCCGGTGAGCGGCGGGCGATCGACGCCGCCGACGTCAATGGGTATCTCAAATCGATCGCGGGGGATGAGTTTACCGCAAAGGATTTTCGCACTTGGGCCGGTACGGTCCTCGCGGCGCGGGCCCTCCGTGAATTGGCGGTGTTCGAGTCCCAGACCCAGGCGAAACGGAACGTGCTGCGAGCGGTCGAGGCGGTGGCGAAACGTCTCGGGAACACGAGAGCCGTATGTCGGAAGTGCTATATCCACCCTGAGGTCGTGAATGCCTATCTCGACGGGACACTTGCGAACTCGCTCAATCGGAAGGCCAGCCGGGAACTCGGCTCAAATCTAAAAAACCTGTCATACGAGGAAGCGGCTGTCTTGGCGCTGCTCCGCCGCGGATTGGAACAAGACGCCCGCCTGGCGGCAGCTTGAAAGGGCGCCGATGCGCGAACGCGCGCGTAGAAAATTGACGTCGACGCAATTCGCATATCTTGAGGTACACACAGTGTCGCCGAGATAGAGCGTAAAGTTCAACGAACAGACGAGGGGTTCAGGATCCACAAGTGCAAACGACCCGACGACAATCTCCCTTCTTGGATCGGCAAAGAAAAACAACGACTGGCGGTGCAACAGTTGGAATCGAGCGTCCAACTCATGCACCAGAATTTGGAAACACTGTTGCGTGAAGTATTGCTCCGCCAGGCTATGGATGATCGCGCTTGAGAACCGGATATATCCATTCGGTAGGCGGTGACGGGTATCCCAGAGGAGCAGTCCGATGTTTTCCAGGGGTATCACTAGGTATGTCCAGCGGTGACCTGCCAAAGGATCGCTTTATGGAAGCTCTTTGTTCTACGCCTCAAAGTATGTCAGAGGGCCGAAAAACGAGAGCTTAGGGACAGTCTTCAGGGAGGCACCAGTACAGCTTCTCCAGCTAGGGGTATCCCTAGTTCGCAAGGTCTCTTTCCCCGATGTAACTTGCTTCGGTTTATATCCACCAGCTTCCTCAAACAGGCTTTTCCTCCCGGAGGCATGCGATGAAGCAACCAAGCGATGAGCAAGAGAGAACGGCGCTGGAAGAAGCGCCAACCGCGACCAACGGAGGGACGCGGCGGCGGCAGGATATCGGCGAGCAACTCGGCGAAATCCTTAACGTCATGGTGGCTTACCGCAATGGAGATTTCAGCGTCAGGTTGCCGTCGACGTGGACAGGGGTGCTCGGGAAAATGTCCGACACGATGAACGATATTCTGGCCGTCAGTCAAAGACGGGCAGAAGAAATCGTTCGTATCTCGCGTGTCGTCGGTAAAGAAGGACGACTGCGGCAACGGTT
Organism: uncultured Nitrospiraceae bacterium; assembly: GCA_963824855.1. Taxonomy (GTDB): domain Bacteria; phylum Nitrospirota; class Nitrospiria; order Nitrospirales; family Nitrospiraceae; genus Nitrospira_C. The sequence continues at coordinate 97,614 of CAWGQP010000013.1, read as the reverse complement.
GTCTGTCCCCGGTGTGTCGGGGGGATGGGCAGATGAAATCGATTCACTCAACACATTGATCGACGACCTAGCGTCTCCAACGACCGAGGTGACCCGCGCGGTCGGTGCCGTCGGTAAGGGCGACCTGAGCCAGGCGATGGCGCTGGAAAAAGACGGACGCCCGCTCGAGGGAGAATTCCTTCGCAGCGCGAAGCTGGTCAACAAGATGATCGAGCAATTGGCGGTCTTCACGTCGGAAGTCACACGTGTGGCGCGCGAGGTCGGCACGGAAGGCAAACTCGGCGGCCAGGCCCAGGTCAAAGGGGCGAGCGGCGTGTGGAAAGAACTCACCGACTCCGTCAACCAGATGGCCGGTAACCTGACGGCGCAGGTGCGCAATATCGCCGAGGTGACGATCGCGGTCGCCAACGGCGACTTGTCGAAAAAGATCACCGTCGACGTCCGGGGCGAAATCCTTCAATTGAAAGAGGCCATTAATACGATGGTCGAGCAGTTACGGTCGTTCGCGTCGGAGGTCACGCGCGTCGCACGCGAGGTCGGGACGGAAGGCAAACTGGGCGGCCAGGCGGTTGTGCCAGGCGTCGCGGGAACCTGGAAAGACCTCACCGACAACGTCAATTCCATGGCCTCCAACCTCACCGCGCAGGTGAGAAACATCGTCGAAGTCACGGTCGCCGTGGCCCGCGGCGACTTGTCCCGTAAGATCACCGTGGACGTCCGCGGCGAAATTCTTCAGCTCAAAGAAACGATCAATACGATGGTCGAGCAGCTTCGGTCGTTCGCCTCGGAGGTCACGCGCGTGGCGCGCGAGGTCGGCACCGAAGGCAAGCTCGGCGTCAACGCGGACGTGCCTGGCGTGGGCGGGACGTGGAAGGATCTCACCGACTCGGTCAACGCGATGGCCAACAACCTGACGGCGCAGGTGCGCAACATCGCCGAGGTGACGACGGCCGTGGCCCGCGGCGACCTCTCCCGCAAGATCACGGTCGACGTGAAGGGCGAGATCCTCGCGTTGAAAAACACGATCAACACGATGGTGGACCAGCTTAACGGTTTCGCGGCCGAGGTCACACGTGTTGCCCGCGACGTCGGCACGGAAGGGAAATTAGGCGTGCAGGCCGTCGTGCCGGGCGTCGGCGGAACGTGGAAGGACCTCACCGACTCGGTCAACGCGATGGGCGTCAATCTGACGGCGCAGGTGCGCAACATCGCCGAGGTGGCGACGGCCGTGGCCCGCGGCGACTTGTCCCGCAAAATCACGGTCGACGTGAAGGGCGAGATCCTCGAGTTGAAGAACACGCTGAATACGATGGTGGACCAGCTCAACGGTTTCGCGGCCGAGGTCACTCGAGTCGCGCGTGAGGTCGGCACCGAAGGCAAACTCGGTGTGCAGGCCGTCGTGCCGGGCGTCGGCGGGACCTGGAAAGACCTCACCGACAACGTCAACAGCATGGCGAACAACCTGACGGCGCAGGTGCGCAATATTGCCGAGGTGGCGACGTCAGTTGCCCGCGGAGACCTCTCCCGCAAGATCACGGTCGACGTGAGCGGCGAGATTCTTCAGTTGAAGGAAACGATCAACGTCATGGTCGAGCAGTTGCGGTCATTCGCCTCGGAGGTCACGCGTGTGGCCCGCGAAGTCGGCACCGAAGGCAAGCTCGGCGGTCAGGCCCAGGTCAAAGGCGTCAGCGGCGTCTGGAAGGAGTTGACCGAGAGCGTGAACGAAATGGCGGGAAACCTCACTGCGCAGGTGCGCAATATCGCGGAGGTCACGGTCGCCGTGGCCAACGGTGACTTGTCGAAAAAAATCATCGTCGACGTGCGCGGCGAAATTCTGCAGTTGAAAGAGGCCATCAATACGATGGTCGAGCAGTTGCGGTCGTTCGCCTCGGAAGTCACCCGCGTGGCGCGCGAGGTCGGCACCGAAGGCAAGCTCGGCGGCCAGGCCCAGGTCCGTGGTGTCAGCGGTGTGTGGAAAGAATTGACCGACTCGGTCAATCAAATGGCAGGTAACCTCACGGACCAGGTCCGGAACATCGCCGAAGTGACGATCGCGGTCGCCAACGGCGACCTGTCGAAGAAGATCACCGTCGACGTGCGCGGCGAAATCCTGCAGCTGAAGGAAGCCGCGAACACCATGGTGGAGCAATTACGCTCGTTCGCGTCGGAGGTCACGCGCGTCGCACGCGAGGTCGGGACGGAAGGAAAACTGGGCGGCCAGGCGGTCGTGCCCGGCGTCGCCGGAACCTGGAAGGACCTGACCGATAACGTGAACTCCATGGCGTCGAACCTGACGGCGCAGGTGCGCAACATCGCCGAGGTGACGATCGCGGTCGCCAACGGCGACTTGTCGCGCAAGATCACGGTCGACGTCCGCGGCGAAATTTTGCAGTTGAAGGAGGCCATCAACACGATGGTCGAGCAGTTACGGTCGTTCGCGTCGGAGGTCACGCGCGTCGCGCGCGAGGTCGGGACCGAAGGCCGATTGGGCGTGCAGGCGGTCGTGCCGGGCGTCGCCGGCACGTGGAAGGATCTCACCGACTCGGTCAACGCCATGGGCGCCAACCTCACCGCACAGGTGAGAAACATCGCCGAGGTCACGACGGCCGTCGCCCGCGGCGACCTGTCGCGTAAGATCACGGTCGACGTCAAAGGCGAAATTCTCGAGTTGAAGAACACCATTAATACCATGGTCGACCAGCTCAACGCGTTCGCGGCCGAGGTCACCCGTGTGGCGCGCGAGGTTGGGACGGAAGGAAAGCTTGGCGGTCAGGCGGTCGTGCAGGGCGTGGCCGGTACCTGGAAGGACCTCACCGACTCCGTCAACGTCATGGCCACCAATTTGACGGACCAGGTCCGCGGCATCGTGAAAGTCGTCACGTCAGTGGCAAACGGAAATTTGAGACAGAAGCTGACGGTCGAAGCCAAGGGCGAGGTGGCGGCGCTGGGTGAAACGATCAACAACATGACCGATACTCTCGCGATCTTCGCCGACCAGGTCACCAACGTCGCGCGCGAAGTCGGCGTCGAAGGACGATTGGGCGGACAGGCCAACGTGCCGGGCGCCGCCGGAACCTGGAAGGACCTCACCGGAAACGTGAACCTGTTGGCCGCGAACCTGACCACGCAGGTGCGCGCGATCGCCGAAGTGGCGACCGCCGTGACCAAGGGCGACCTGACCCGGTCCATTCAGGTGGAAACGCGCGGCGAGGTCGCCGAACTCAAGGACAACATCAATACGATGATCGACAACCTGCGCGTGACCACCGAGCGCAACCAAGAGCAGGACTGGCTGAAGACCAACGTCGCGAAGTTCACCCGTATGTTGCAGGGTCAACGCGACCTCTTCACAGTCGGCCAGATGCTGCTGTCCGAACTCGCTCCGCTGGTCGAAGCCCAGCAAGGGACGATGTATCAAATGGACGCTGTCGAAGGGGAAAACCCCTCACTGCGCCTGCTGGCCGCCTATGCCAGTTCACGGGAACCGGAAGAGCGGGTGGAGAGCGGAGAGGGCCTGATCGGTCAATGCGCCTTGGAAAAGCAGCGCATTCTCCTCACGGATGTTCCGCCTGCGTATGCCGCAATTCAATCGAGTCTCGGGCGCGCGATGCCGGCCAATATCGTCGTCTTGCCGGTGTTGTTCGAAGGGCAAACCAAGGCGGTCATCGAGCTGGCCTCGCTGCATACCTTCAAGGTGACGCACCTCGCGTTCTTGGAGCAGCTCACACAAAGCATCGGCGTCGTGCTCAATACCATTGAAGCGACGATGCGCACCGAAAACCTGCTGCAACAGTCGCAACAGCTCACCACCGAGCTGCAGTCTCAGCAGAAAGAGTTGACAGCAGACCAACGAAGAGCTCGAGCGCAAGGCCAAACAGCTGGCCGAGCGCAACACGGAAGTCGAACGGAAGAACAAGGAAGTCGAGCAGGCCCGACGCGCGCTTGAAGAAAAGGCGGCCGAGCTTGCCCTGACGTCGAAGTACAAATCGGAGTTCCTGGCGAACATGTCCCACGAGCTGCGCACGCCATTGAACAGCATTTTGATTCTCGGCCAGCAGCTCGGCGACAACACGACAGGCAATCTGTCGCAGAAGCAGGTGGAGTTCGCCAAGAACATCCACAGCGCCGGCTCTGACCTCCTCAACCTCATCAACGACATTCTGGACCTCTCGAAGATCGAATCGGGCACCGTCACGGTTGAGGCGGAAGAAATGACTTTCCTGTCTCTGCGTGAGAGCGTCGAGCGCAACTTCAAGCACATTGCCGAGCAGAAGAATCTGCCGTTCCATCTGGAGTTCGAGCCCGGCCTGCCGCGGGCGTTTACGACCGACCCGAAGCGCCTGCAGCAAATTTTGAAGAACCTGCTCTCGAACGCCTTCAAGTTCACTTCCCATGGGCACGTGGCCATGAATGTCCGGCTCGCCACGGAAGGCTGGACGCTGGAGCACCCGGTATTGAGCCGGTCGCACACGGTCATGGCGCTCGCAATTTCTGATACGGGCATCGGCATTGCGCCCGAGAAGCAGAAGCTCATCTTCGAGGCGTTCCAACAGGCGGATGCCGGCACGAGCCGCAAGTATGGCGGCACCGGGTTGGGGCTGGCCATCAGTCGCGAACTTGCGACGCTGCTGGGCGGTGAAATCAAGCTGACCAGCGAACCGCGGCAGGGCAGCACCTTCACCTTGTATCTCCCCTTGGTGTACACCGGACCGTCGACGGCGGAGCTTCGTCCGACGGTCACGGCATCCGTCCCCGGCCAGCCGCCGGCGCTCACCATCCTGCCCGTGGCCGGCGAGGAAAAAATCGCCGACGACCGGGACACCGTGAAGGACAGCGACCTCGCCGTGCTCATCGTGGAAGACGATCCGCACTATGCGCGGGTCTTGCTGGGGCTGGCACGCGACAAGGGATTCAAAGGCATCGTGGCCACGCGCGGGAAACAGGCGCTGGATCTTGCGCTGGAATACGTTCCGGCCGCGATCACGCTCGACATCTTCCTGCCCGACATGCTCGGGTGGACCGTGTTGAACAACCTCAAGCTGAATCCAAAGACCCGGCACATTCCCGTGCAGATCATTTCGCTCGAAGAAGAGCGGCAGCATGGTCTGGCACACGGCGCCTTCTCCTACATGGTGAAGCCGGTCACGACCGAAGGCTTGGAATCCTGCTTCGATCGCATCCAGAATTTCATCACTCCGCACCTCAAGCGGTTGCTGGTGGTGGAGGACAATGAGCTGGAAAGCCGCAGCATCACCGAGCTGCTCCTGCATGACGACATCGAGATCTTCAATGTCAGCACAGGAGCCGCCGCCCTGGACGCGCTGCGCACCCAGTCGTTTGACTGCTGCGTGCTCGATCTCCGGCTGCCTGACATGAGCGGCTTCGAGCTGCTCGATCAGGTGAAGGCCGATCCGACCTTGGGCAACGTGCCGATCGTGGTCTTTACGGGAAAAGATCTGAGCACCGAAGAAGAGCGCCGGCTCAAAGCGGTGGCCAAGAGCGTCGTGTTGAAGGACGTCCAGTCGCCCGAACGGCTGTTCGACGAGACGGCCCTGTTCCTGCACCGCGTGGTCGCGGATTTGCCGGAACCCAAGCAGCAACTCTTGGAGCGCTTGCACCAATCCAACGAGTCGTTGCGCGGTCAGAAAGTCCTCGTGGTGGACGATGACGCGCGCAACATTTTCGCCCTGACGACGGTGCTCGAGAATCAGGACATGGACGTGATCAGTGCCACCAACGGGCGGCATGCCATCGAAATCATCAGCAATACGCCGGAGCTCAGCGTCGTCCTCATGGACATCATGATGCCCGAGATGGACGGCTATACCACGATCCGGGAGATCCGCAAACAGCCCGAATTCCGGTCCTTGCCGATCTTGGCCTTGACGGCCAAGGCCATGAAGGGCGACCGGGAAAAGTGCCTGGAAGCCGGCGCCTCGGACTACGTGGCCAAACCGGTGAATACGGAACAGCTCCTGTCCATGCTGCGTGTCTGGCTGTACCGATGAAGGCAAACGATGGCCAGGGGCTAACAGGTTGAAAATCCGGAAACTCGGCCCTTACACTCACAAGGTGCAGGGGCCGCCATCGGGCATCTACACGTCCGCAACGGAGCCGGGATCGACACCATGACGACGTTCAAAGAGCCTGCCAACATCCTGCTGGTTGACGACGATTCACGGAACCTCGACGTCCTCGAAAGCATCCTGTCCCTGCCGGACTACCGGCTGTTCCGCGCACGCACAGCCGACGAAGCCCTGCTTGCGCTCATTGCGGACGAATTTGCCGTCATCGTGCTCGATGTGCGCATGCCGGACGTCAGCGGCTATGAGCTGGCCCAACTGATCAAGCAGCGCAAGCGGACGCAGCACATTCCCATTCTCTTCTTGACGGCTTACTACCGCGAAGACGGGGACGTGCTCCAAGGCTATGGCGCCGGGGCGGTGGACTATCTGAGCAAACCGGTCAATCCGCTCATCCTGAAGTCCAAGGTGGCGGTCTTCGTGGATCTGTTTCGCAAGACCCGGGCGCTGGCCACGATGAACCGGGCCATGGAGGTGGAGATCGAAGAGCGGCTCAAGCAGCTCAAGACCTCGTTGCATGAAAAGGACATTCTGCTCAAGGAAGTGCATCACCGGGTCAAGAACAATCTACAAGTGATCTCCAGCCTGATCGATCTGCAGGCAGAGCGCCTCACGGATCCGGCGACGCGGACGCTCTTCCGCGACACGCGTGATCGCGTCCGATCCATGGCCTTGGTGCACGAGAAGCTGTATCAATCCGCCGACCTCGCGCACACCGAGCTTGGCGCCTACATTCGAAACGTCATGAAGGAGCTGTTCCTGGCGCACGGCGAGGTGTCGTCCAAGGTCACGTTGCAGCTCGAGCTCGAACCGGTGTTTCTGCCGGTCGATATGGCCATTCCCTGCGGGCTCATTCTCAACGAACTCGCGACCAACAGTCTCAAACATGCGTTCGTGGGACGAGAGCACGGCACGATCGACATCCAGCTGACCAGCGTGCGGAATGAATCGGTGCGTCTGCTCTTCCGGGACGATGGATGGGGGTTGCCGGCTGGGCTCGAGTTGCAGGCGGCCGAGTCGTTGGGATTGCGCCTGATCCGCATGCTGAGCAAGCAGCTGCGCGGCGAAGTGGTGACACAAACAGGGGAGGGGACCACGTTCGAATTGCGGTTCCAGATCCCGGACTCGCGTGTCGGTTCATCTCCGGAGGCAAAGGCGGTACCCGATGCCCAAGGCGAACATACTCATCGTTGAAGATGAAGCGGTCGTGGCGGCCGATTTAGCCGGCAAACTCGAGCGGGCAGGGTACCGTTCGATCGGCATCGCCTGCGACGGTGAAGACGCCGTGGAGACGGCGAAGGCCCTGGTGCCGGATCTTGTGCTGATGGACATCCGGTTGGCCGGTCCCATTGACGGCATCAAAACCGCCGAACGTATTCAAGCATTCCGGAACATCCCTATCGTCTATCTGACCGCCCATTCCGACATGGCGACCCTGCGGCGCGCCGCCGCAACTGAACCCTTCGGGTACATTCTCAAGCCTTTTGAGGAGCGCGATGTCACGACCCAGATCGAGATCGCGCTCTTCAAGCACCAGGCGGAACGGCGCCTGCGCGAAAGCGAAGAGCGGTATCGCAAGCTCGTCGAAACCGCGATGGACAGCATCATCACGTTCGATCATGCCGGGCTCATTCTCTCGTGCAATGCGGCGACCGAACACATGTTTGGCTATCGCAGCGAAGAGATGGTCGGACGAAATATCTCGATGCTGCTCCCCGCATGGTTTGCCGAGGGAGGGGACGAATCCCCTGCCGATGCGGCCAGCCGCATCATGCGGCTCATCGGTCTCTGGCGGGAAGTGAACGGGCGGCGCCGGCAGGGCGACGACTTTCCCGTCGAGATCGCCGTCAGCGAGAGTTTTTCCAATGGGGAAATCCGGTACACAGGCATCCTGCGCGACATCTCGGAACGCAAGCGGACCGAGGCGGAACTGCGCTGGCGTGCCGGCCTGCTCGCCCAGACCCACGACGCGGTGGTGGTCTGGCGGATGGGCGGTGGCGTCATCTACTGGAATCATGGAGCGGAGGAACTGTACGGGTGGAACGTGGCGGAGGCGGCCGGTCGGCCGATCCATCGATTGTTGTCCTCCGCCTTGCCGCTCTCCGAGGAGGAGTTTCACCGGCAGCTGGTCGAGAACGGCCGGTGGCAGGGCGAGATCCGTCAAGCGACCAAAGGTGGACAGGCGGTGATTGTTGAAAGCCGGATGGTGACGATGACCGAAGAATTCGGCGGCATCCTGGTGCTTGAGACGAACCGGGACGTCACCGAGCGTCGGGCCATTCATGAGAAAGTGTGCCGGCTGGCCGAAGAGCTCGAGGACCGCGTCAAGGACCGTACCAAGGAGTTGCTCCAATCGCAGACCTTGCTGCGTCAGCTCGCGTCAGAACTGACGATCGCCGAGCAGCGGGAGCGGCGACGCATCGCCACGGACTTGCACGATTACCTCGCGCAACTGCTGGTCTGCGCGAGGCTGAAGGTTTCGCAGTCCCGCGGACGACATGGGAGACTCGGAAGTCGAAATCTGGCTTGGCGAATCCGACGACATCCTGCAACAGGCGCTGACCTATACCCGATCGCTGGTCGCCCAGCTGACCCCGATGGCCCTGCACGAATTCGGCCTGGCGGCGGCGCTCAAGTGGCTGGCCGATCAGATGCGCCAGCAATACCGGCTGTCCGTGCAGGTAGACGTGCAGCAGGGCATGTCCGTCACGTTGCCCGAAGATCAGTCGGTCCTGATCTTCCAATCCATCAGAGAGCTCCTCATCAATGTGGCGAAGCATGCCCGCGTCGATCAGGCGGTGGTTCGGATGGAGCAGCGCGATGGACGGCTGGCGATCGCTGTCATCGACGAAGGCCTCGGATCCGATACGACCACTTCGCCGCCCCCGAACCTGTCTTCGAAATTTGGATTGTTCAGCATCGGCGAGCGCATGCGTGCGCTGGGCGGAACCTTCGAGTTCCGGTCCATACACGGCAAGGGCACGACAGCCACGCTCACGCTGCCCCTTCCGGCGGCTGGCGCTGACTGCTCCGACTCCGAAGCCGCAGGCCAACGTGATGCCCCAGTCGCAGCCGACCGCCACCGAGTTGGAGTATTCGCAGGTCCATGCTCAGAAGTCGGCGTTTGGCGGCAGCACGGAACGCCTGAGACAGAGAGATCCTCTCGAGGACAAGCTCCGTATTCGGGTGCTGCTTGTGGATGATCACGCACTCGTCAGAAACGGCCTCTCGAGCGTGTTGCGCTATCACACGGAACTCCAAGTAGTCGGCGAGGCTGCCGACGGCCAGGAAGCGGTCGCGTTGGCGGCCGCCTTGAAACCAGACGTCGTCGTGATGGACGTCAACATGCCTCGAATGGACGGTGTGGAAGCGTCGAAGCGCATCAAGCGGGAGTTGCCGGGGACGGTCGTGATCGGCCTGTCCATGCATGAGGGTGGGCACCACGAAAATGCGATGCGGGAGTCGGGCGCCGCTGCCTATTTGACGAAGGATTCGGCCCCGGAGCGCTTGATCGAGACCATCCTCAAATGCCGGGCGGCGAGCCTCACGGGCACGAGCGCCTTTTTCTCATCATCGTCGCTGTCGGAGTAATCGTGAGCGACGAACCCTTCGAGAAACTCGACGGAGAACCGATCGTTCCCCTTCGAGTGCAGCAATCCGGTACCTCTCCGCGGCATACGTCCATGCTCAGGAGTTTCTTCCGTGAAACAACTTCGGCGCATTCGTGAGCTGACCGACTTGACGATCCTTGCCACCGACGGCGAGATCGGCAGCGTCCAGGAAGTGTATTTTGACGATCGCAACTGGGCGATCCGCTATCTGGTGGTGAAGGCGGGTGGATGGTTGCTCAGCCGAGAAGTGTTGTTGGCGCCTGCCGCCGTGTCGGAGATCAACGACGCGCATCGCACGATGAAGGTGGCGCTCACGAAGGATCAAATCAGACAAGCTCCGCCGATCGAGGCGGCCAAGCCGTTATCCCGAGAATATGAAGAGGCCTATTTTAGCCATTTCCAGTGGGCGCCCTACTGGGAACCAGGACCGACCGAGTGGGCAAGCTCGGTGCCGTATCCGGAGACGCCGCCGTTGCTGATCGACACGACGCTTCCGGCCGATGCGCCGAAAAACCCGCATCTGCGCAGCAGCAGCGAAATTACCGGCTACGACATCCAGGCGACCAACGGGGCCATCGGTCACGTCGAAGACCTGGTGGTGGATGACGAAACCTGGACGGTCCGGTATATCGAAGTTGATACGCGGAACTGGCTCCCGGGAAAGAAAGTGTTGTTGCAGATGATGCGCATCGACCATATCAGTTGGGCCGACCGCTCGGTCGCCGTCATGCTTGCCAGACAGGCCATCGAATCCGCCCCTGCCTATGACCCTTCGAAACTCATTACCCCCAGCTACGAAGTCCAGCTCTTCAAGCACTACGGGACTCAAGCGGCTTAGAAGCACAACGTCATCATCATGAGCTTGACGGTCCGCCGCTTGACCGGCGGGTCCCCAGCCGGCGCTTTGCCTGTCTTGCGGGAAGGCGGATCCCTCATGGGCGGCCTTTTGGCTCGAGGCTCCTTGATCGGTGTCTTCTTTCGGCTCATATCGCAAACATCACAGTCACCGTGCTTGATCGTCACCCGTCCTCTTCATCCCCTTCACGCTCAATAACCCTGGGTCTCTGGTCTATTCACCCGAGGGGAGAAAGCTTAATGAAACAGCCTTTCGTTATGGGGATATAATCGCCCATGCTCGGACAAGTTGTCCTGCCCTGTAGGAATCGGTGCTCGTTCAATCCCCTGGAGATAACGACGGACATCCTGTTTCCATCAGGTTTCCTCATGGGATCTCGTCATGGGGCTCTTTCGGAACTGTTCTTGCACTAATCGAAAGTGAGTAAGTAATTGCGCGGTCTTTGAATAGGATCGCGATGCAGTGAACCTGTTTTAGGAGACGAAGATGAACGCCATCGCTTTGTTTCTGATGCTCGTATTGAACGGGAATATGACTTGTGGTGCAGAGCCGCCGAATCAAGCCATGCTTGACGGTCAGGCGGTCCAAGTCCAAGTCTATGACTGCTACTGGAGCGAACGGGAGGCCGCCTCACATCAGTTTGTCGTGATCTCTCCGGTGTGCCCCACCTACATCGCTCAACCTATGCTGATCAAAGAAACTCACGCGAATAAGGGCTGGGTCATGAATCGGTTTGGCGAATTTTACCCGTCCACGCTCAATATCGAAATGATGGAGCTCTACCGGCCACCTTGTTGAAGACGTCAGATTCATTTCGCCATCCTCTTCGCCTCGCCATTCCTCCCTTGTGGCTCAAATCGACCAAAAACTAGGGGTCTCCCTAGGGTGCTGCGTAGTCCAAAACCCACTATACTTCTTCCGTTTCACCAACGACTTACGGCCTCTGAAGGATCCGGAGATCACCCTAACGACGGGTTAGGGAATGCCGAGATGTGAATGCTCGCGGGCGTCTCTTGTAGAGTGACTGAGGGCAACGAATGGTCACGACAAGCTTCGTGTTGAAAGGGCAAGGCGCAGCCCTCATCGCCACCGCCATCGCATTGGTTTGGCGTCTTGCCTTGGATCCCTTCCTCGGCGATCACCTTCCCTATCTCACCTTTTTCATGGCCATCGGGTTCGCGACATGGTATGCGGGCCTGGCCGCTGCATTGACCGCGACCCTGCTTGGTGGTCTCGCTGCCGTGTGGTTTTTTATCCCGCCGCGTTTTTCTCTGGCCGTCAATGAAGTTTCCCAAGTGGTGGGACTTGTCACCTATGGAATGGTCAGCCTGACATTCGTTGCGTTTGGTCAGGTGATGAATCGGGCGCGGCGACGTGCCGAGGCACTGGCTCAAGGTCTACGTGCGACGGAGGAGCGGCTGACCTTGGCACAACAAGCGTCACAGATAGGCGCGTTTGATTGGAATCTGGAGACAGGGGTCAATACCTGGAGTCCTGAACTGTACGATATATACGGGATCCGACCGGAGGAATTCGGCGACACCCAGGGGGCGTGGGAGCGTTATCTCCACCCGGATGATCGAGGCGAAATGGTGCGTGCCATCGAGCAGTCACGGACAAGCGGGGGCGCGGAAGACCGGGAGTTTCGCATCATCAGACCGAACGGCGAGATTCGCTGGTTGGTGGGCCGGTGGCGGTGGATCAGCGATCGCTCGGGGCAACCCGCACGGCTTACCGGTGTGAATATCGACATCACGGAGCGCAAGCGGGCGGACGACGTGCTGCGGGAAAGCGAAGCCAGGACGCGGGCAATATTTGAATCGGCACTCGATGCCTTGATTACGATGGATGCGGAGGGGCGGGTCCAGGATTGGAATCCCGCCGCCGAACAGATGTTCGGATACAGTCAATCCCAGGCCGCCGGGCGGATGATCGACGAGCTGATCATTCCGGCGCCTTTACGTGACCGTCACAAAAAGGGATTGCAGCGGTTTCTGCAAACCAACGAGCCGACGGTGCTTGGACGGCGAATCCAAATGCCGGCGTTGAAGGCGGATGGGACCGAATTCCCGGTCGAGTTTTCAATTGCCGTGACGCGCCGACCAGGGATGCCGTCATTTTTCACCGCCTACGTGCGCGATCTTTCCGACCGGTTGCGGTCCGAGCGGGATACGGCGCACCTGGCGGCGATCGTCAAATCCTCCGATGACGCCATCGTCAGCAAGGACCTGACCGGCATCGTAGTGACCTGGAACCAGGCGGCGGAGCGGCTTTTCGGCTATCGAGCCGATGAGATGATCGGTCAGCCGGTGATCAGATTGATTCCGCCGGATCGTCATAACGAAGAACAACGCATTCTTGAGGTGGTTTCGCGCGGTGGTGTGGTCGAAACTTATGAAACGATCCGGCGCCGTAAGGACGGCACGGATTTTCACGTCTCGGTTACGGTTTCTCCCTTGTTCGACGGACAAGGCAGAGTGATTGGAGCTTCGAAGATCGCCCGGGACATCACGGAGCGGGTTCAGCAACAGGATCTCTTGGCTCAGAGCCGTGAACGGCTGCGCCAGGCCTTGCAATACCAGGAGGCGATCTTCAACAACCTCGGTGAAGGGCTCTATACTGTGAATCGGCAGGGTCTCGTTGTCTCCCTGAATCGCGCGGCTGAGCGACTCTTCGACTGGACGAAAGACGAGCTGGTCGGACGCAAAATACACGACCTCATCCATCACAAGCATCCGGATGGCAGGCCCTTTCCCGCCAAAGACTGCGCCATACTGCGGGTCCTCCTGACCGGCGTCCCTCTGGTGAATCAGGAAGACGTGTTCCTCCGGAGGGATGGCAGCTTTTTCCATGTGGTCCATAGCGCCTCTCCCATTCGGTCGGGAGACGAGATCACCGGTGTGGTCGTCGTATTCCACGACGTCACGGAGCAAAAGCGCGCGGAGGATGCCCTCAGAGACCGCGACCGGGCATTGACGGCGGCGAACGATGAACTCAATCACCAAAAAACCGGCCTGGCGGAAGCCAACAAGGAACTGCAAAGTTTCTCGTATTCGGTCTCGCACGATTTGCGGGCCCCTCTGCGCACCATCGACGCCTATGTGCGCATCGTCGAAGAAGACCACGGCCCGCACTTGAATGACGAAGTCCGTCGCTGTCTGGGCATCGTCAGAAAGGCGGCCGGCCAGGCAGGCGAGTTGATCGATGATCTCTTGGAATTTTCCCGCTTGGGCCGTATCGGGATGGATTTTCGTCGAACCAAAATGACGGAACTCGCCCGGGAGGCGGCGGAGGAATACACCTTGACGCAGAACCGACCGGCCGTCGATCTGACCATCCGCGAGCTCCCGATGTGCCACGGCGATTGGCGCCTGCTGAAGCTCGTGTGGGCAAACCTCCTGTCGAATGCCTTCAAGTTCACACGCGATCGCACGCTGGCCCACATCGAGGTGGGCTGGCTGCCGGACGACCGGAAGCCGGATGCCTGTGTCTACTATGTCAAAGACAACGGCGTCGGGTTCGACATGAAGTACGTGCACAAACTATTCGGCGTATTTCAGCGACTACACCTGAAAGATGAGTTCGACGGCACAGGCGTCGGCCTCGCCATCGTGCAGCGCATTGTGCATCGGCACGGCGGGCGGGTCTGGGCGGAAGGTAAGCCCGACGGCGGGGCCACATTCTTTTTCTCCCTGCGAAAGGCCATTGAATGACACAGGAAATGGACATCTTGTTGATCGAAGACAACCCCGAGGACGTCGAGATCACGTTGCGCGCCTTTCAGAAGCACCACATTGCGAACAAAATTCATGTGGTGAGAGACGGGGAAGAGGCATTGGAGTGCCTGTTTTCCAGCGGACGGTATGCCGAAGGAAGTCCCTGCCAGAATACCCGGCTCATCCTTCTCGATCTCAAGCTTCCGAAGGTTGACGGGCTGGAAATCTTACAGAAGTGCAAGAGCGATCCACGCACCAGGCATATTCCCGTCGTTGTCCTGACCTCCTCACGTGAAGAGGAGGATCTGGCCAAAAGCTACAGTTACGGCGTGAACAGCTACGTGGTCAAACCGGTCGATTTCTCGCAGTTCAGTGATGCGGTTCGGCAACTAGGTCTCTACTGGATGCAGCTCAATCACGTGCCTGCGGAACTGTCGATGAATTCCGTATAGTCATCATCACTGTAAGGGGAAGGAGTAGGGGCTATGGCAACGTTGCGCCTCTTGATCGTCGAGGATGATGCGACCGACGCTGAACTGGTCATCCGTGAACTGCGAAAAGGCGGGTTCGATCCGCACTGTCCGTCGGGTCGATACCCGCGAGGCATTTCTGAAGGGGCTGTCCGAGGAGCAGTCGGATGTGATCATCTATGACCACAACCTGCCGCACTTCAGTTCTTCAGAAGCGCTGCAGCTCACGCGACAGAGTGACCTGGGCATCCCGTTCATCATCGTCTCGCATGCCATCGGCGATGAGGAGGCGGTGGCGCTCATGCGTGCCGGCGCCGCCGATTATCTGTTGAAAGACCGGCTGGGGCGTCTGGGAGAGTCAGTCCGTCATGCCTTGGAGCAGCGGCGATTGCGTGAAGAACATACGGCCGCCCGCAACGCGATCGTGTCGCTCAACGCGGAACTGGAGCTTCGCATCGCCTCGAGAACGGCTCAGCTCAAAGTCGCCAACCATGCATTGGAGATGGAGTTGGGCCAACGCAAACGCGCCGAGGAGGCGCTGCGCCGGTTGAACGCCGACCTGGAACAGCGCGTCACGGAGCGCACGAGGGATCTCGTGGCCTCAAACCACCGCCTCCAGGCTCTTGCAAGCGAATTGACCCTGGCGGAGCAGCGCGAACGGAAACGGCTGGCCTCGGAACTCCACGATTATCTCGCGCAAATCCTGGCCTTGGGACGTATCAAGATGAGCCAGCTCCGTCAGAAGGTGTCGGTGGAATCGCCGGGGGTGCAGCAGCTGGTGGCGGAAATCGACAGCCTCCTCGAGAAGGCCGGTGAGTACACGCGGTCACTGATGGCCAAACTCAACCCGCCCGTGCTGGACGAGCTGGGATTGCCGTCGGCCCTCACCTGGCTGGCCAAACAGATGCCGCTCCACGGGCTCCTGGTAGAGGTCCGTCTCGCCCAGGAGCAGGTACCGCTGCCGGACGATAGGTCGGTTCTGCTGTTTCAATCTGTGCGAGAACTGTTGATCAACGTCGCAAAACATGCCGGCACCGATCGCGCCATCGTGACATTGAGGGTGGACGCCGACCAACAACTTTCCATCGAGGTCCAGGATCAAGGACGGGGGTTCGATCCGGTTGCCCTGGAAGCCAAGTCGGAAAACGGCCGCTTCGGACTTTTCAGCGTGAGAGAGCGCATGCAGGCGATGGGCGGTCGGCTCGACGTCACAAGCCGGCCAGGCGAAGGCACGACAGTCACGATGATTTTGCCGCTCACGACGTCCAAACCTACCGAGGCGGAAACACCGGCCGGCACGTTTGCCCATACCGCGCAGGGCCATCCGAGCAATCGATCTTTCAAATTCCGCATACGCCGTTTCATCCGCCACCGGGCAATACCATCCGACTCCTGCTCGTCGATGACCATACGATGGTCCGCCAGGGGCTCCGGAGCCTCTTGGAATCCTACGAGGATGTGATGATCGTCGGCGAGGGCTCGAATGGCGACGAGGCAATCGAATTGGTCGAGCAACTGCGTCCCGCGCTGGTCGTGATGGATCTCAACATGCCCAAGAAGAACGGTATTGAAGCCACGGCGCGCATCAAAGCCCGATGGCCAGAGACCGTCGTCATCGGACTCTCAGTGCAGGCCGGCGAGGAGGCACGCCGCGCGATCATCAATGCCGGTGGGGCTGTCCTTCTCACGAAGGAAGCCGCCGTCGATGAACTGTATCGAACCATACGGGAAGTCCTCGATGGGCAGATGACGAACGGCAAGGGCGTGGCAGAGGTCCGTTAAGACATGACGCGGAACGTCGTGAAGGGCAGGAAGGAGCCGACGAACGATTTCCTGAGCGGCGGGGGGGAAGTGGCCCGCCTAATTCGGACGTTTGATTGGACGAAGAGCGATCTCGGACCGGTGGACGGCTGGCCTCAGAGCCTCAAAACCGTCGTCCGGATCATGCTCGACTCGCGCTACGCGATGTGGCTTGGCTGGGGACCAAACCTCACGTTCTTGTACAACGACGCGTACGCGAAAATGACGCTCGGGCCAAAGCATCCCTGGGCCTTGGGCCGGTCCGCTCGCGAAGTCTGGCGCGAAATCTGGAACGACATCGGTCCACGGGCTGAAGCCGTCCTAAGCACAGGCCAAGCGACCTGGGATGAAGGCTTGCTGTTGTTTCTCGAGCGGATGGGATTTCCTGAGGAGACCTACCACACTTTTTCATATAGTCCTGTGCCCGATGATCAGGGCGCCATCGGGGGCATGCTCTGCGTCGTCACGGAGGACACCGAGCGGACGATCAGCGAACGCCGGTTGCGGACGCTACGGGAACTCTCGGCCCGGACGAACGAAGAAACGAAATCGGTCGAGGAGACGTGCCGCATCACTGCTCGGATTCTCGAGTGCCAATCCCCATGACGTGCCGTTCGCACTGTTGTATTTGCTGGATGCCTCAGACCGGCAGGCTCACCTCGCGGCAATCGCCGGCATCGAGCGTGAGACCCCGGCCAGTCCTAGCAGTGTGGAATTGGGCACCGCACAAGACCCGTGGTCGTTTGACGTGGTTCGGCACACCGGGGCGGCGTTGGAGCGGTCCGATCTGTCTCGCACGGTCGGAGTCGTTCAAGCGGGCGCATGGCCGGAGCCGGTCAAGCAGGCCGTGGTGTTGCCGGTCGCCAAACCAGGACAGGCGCGGCCTACGGGGTTTCTGGTCGTCGGCGTCAGCCCGCGTCGTCCATTCGACGAAGCCTATCGAGGGTTCCTCGACATGCTTGCCGCGCAAGTCGCCAGTGCGATCGGCAACGCCCGGGCGTATGAAGAGGAACGCAAGCGCGCCGAAGCGCTCGCCGAGCTGGATCGCGCGAAGACGACTTTTTTTCGAACGTCAGTCATGAATTCCGCACGCCGCTCACGCTGATGCTCGATCCGCTCGTGGAGGCGTTGCACGATCCGGTGTCCGACGACCGATCCTGCGCACAAGGAACGATTCGAGTTCGCCTACCGAAACAGCCGGCGCCTGCTCAAATTGGTCAACTCGCTGCTCGATTTCTCGCGCATTGAAGGCGGGCGGATGGAGGCCAGCTATGAGCCGACCGATGTCGCAGCGGTCACCGCGGAGTTGGCCGGCGTATTCCGGTCGGCCATGGAGCAGGCTCGATTGATCTTACATGTCGATTGTCCGCCGCTCTCGGAGCCGGTCTATGTCGACCGCGACATGTGGGAAAAGATTGTGCTCAATCTGCTGAGCAACGCCTTTAAATTCACGTTCGAGGGCGGCATCACAGTCAGAGTTCACGAAGAGATGCATCCCGCTCACTGCATGGTCCTGCACGTGCGAGACACCGGAACGGGCATCCCGAGTGATCAGCTCCCTCGGATTTTTGAACGATTCCATCGCGTGCAAGGCGCTCGCGGCCGGACGATTGAGGGCACGGGCATCGGGCTGGCCCTGGTGAAGCAGTTGGTGCAACTGCACGGAGGTACGATCGACGCCGCCAGCGAACTGAATCGAGGCTCGGTGTTCAGCGTCAAAATCCCGTTCGGAACCTCGCATCTCCCGCAAGACCATGTGCGCGGACCGCGGCTGCTGACCTCGACCGCGACCCGCGCGGATGTCTTTGTCGAGGAAGCGCTTCGTTGGCTGCCATCTTCCGACGTCAATGATGGGCGCGGACATGAGTCGGAGCGGATATGCAGCGCGCCCGTTCCACCTTCCGCATTGCCCATTTCACAGGCCCGCCCACGCGTGCTCGTTGTGGACGACAATGCGGACATGCGCGGATATCTGGGCCGTCTCCTGAGTCAGCACTATGAGGTGGAAACGGTCAGTAACGGCCGAATCGCGCTTGCGCGAGTGGACGCCGATCCGCCGGATCTCGTGTTGACCGATGTCATGATGCCCGAGATAGACGGTTTCGGCCTGCTGTGCGAGCTCCGAGGCGCCCGGAGACCAAGACGCTGCCGGTCATTCTTCTGTCGGCTCGTGCCGGAGAAGAATCGCGGATCGAAGGGCTCGAACGGGGCGCAGACGACTATCTCATCAAGCCGTTCAGCGCCAAAGAATTGCTGGCCCGAGTGGCCGCCCATCTCGAGATCGCCCGAGTGCGGCGTGAAGCCGAACGGGCCTTGCGTCATCAGAGCGAGCAGTTTGAGACCCTGTTGAACCAGGCGCCGCTCGGCGTCTACCTTGTCGACGCGGATCTCCGCATCGCGCAGGTCAATCCCGTCGCGCTGCCGGTGTTCGGCGATATTTCCGAATCTGATCGGCCGGGACTTTGACGAAGTCGTGCATGTGCTCTGGGAGAAGCCCGTATGCAGACGAAATCATGACACTCTTCCGGCATACGCTTGAAACCGGGGAACCCTATGTGGCTCCTGAACGGATCGAACGACGACTCGACCGGGACGTCATCGAGTCCTACGAATGGCGGATCGATCGGATTCTGCTTGGCCGACGGTCGCTTCGGTGTCGTGTGCTATTTCCGCGATGTGTCGGTGCAGGTCTTGGCACGTGAAGCTCTGCGGAGAAGCGAGGAGCGTCTCCGGGAATTCGCGACGCAGCTTGAGCAATTCGTCGACAGAACGTACGCAGGAGCTCGTGCAGTCACAAGCCCGGCTCCGCGCGCTGGCGACCGAACTGAACCTGGCCGAGCAGCGTGAGCGCAAACGGCTGGCCGCCGAGCTTCATGACCATCTCCAGCAGATGCTGGTGCTGGGCAAACTGAAATTGGGACAAGGGATGCGGTTGCCGCAAGTCGCGCCCCGCGCCCTTGAAATCATGAAGCAAACCGACGACGTGCTAGGCGAGGCGCTCGAGTACACGCGGACACTCGTGGCCGACCTGAGCCCTCCCGTGCTGCACGAACACGGTTTGGCTGCCGGCCTCACGTGGCTGGCTAACTACATGGAACGGCACGATCTACGGGTGACGGTACGGGTTCCGGACATCGAGATCTCCATGCCTGAAGACCAAGCGGTGCTGCTGTTTCAATCCGTCCGCGAGCTCTTGATCAATGCGTCCAAGCACGCCCGCGCGCCTGAGGCGACTGTCGTGCTCCAACAGGTGGATGGCAGGGTGCGCATAGACGTGACGGACAACGGTGTCGGTTTCGATGCGTCCGCGCCGGCGGCCGAGGTTCCGCAAGGAACCGTGTCCTCAAAATTCGGGCTGTTCAGTATCCGAGAACGCATGAAAGCGCTCGGCGGCGCCTTCGAGATCCTCTCTTCCCTGGGAAAGGGGACGACGGCAACGTTGTCGTTGCCCGTTTCAGAATCCGGCCGCGGCTCCGGAGTTCGAAGCCCTGTCATGGGGGTGGGCTCAAGAGAACAGGCATTGCGAAACGGGGATGCGGAATTCCTGATGACGGATGCAGGACATTTGGCATCGGCACAACAGAATCCGGCACCTTCCGAAAAGCATCGCATCCGCGTGCTCTTGGTAGACGATCACGCCATGGTTCGAGAAGGATTGCGCAGCGTGCTCGAGTCCTATGATGATGTGGTGGTGGTCGGCGAAGCGGCAAACGGCGAGGAGGCCGTGGCAATGGCCGAGCGGCTCCGCCCGAGCCTGGTCGTCATGGACATCAATATGCCCAAGATGAACGGCATCGAGGCGACGGCTCATATCACGAGGACCTATCCTGAGATTCAGGTCATCGGATTATCGGTCAATGCAAGCGGGAACAATGTCCAGGCCATGTTGAAGGCCGGCGCCGTCCTCCTTCTCACCAAGGAGGCCGCGGTGAACGAGTTGTACCGCAGGATGGGGGAAGTGCTGGTGATGCGCGTCGGCAGCGGCTCGGCTCCGCACTGATTCACGGAGACGTGAGCGCGAGGGGCAGACAACGGCAATAGAATTGTGCGGCGAATCATCATTAAGAAGGGGAGAACTTCCATGGGGCATAACACACAGTTGGGCGAAGAAATTCGAAAACACCAGGATGCCATTGTAAAAGATTGGATGGCGTATCAAATGTCCTCGCTGACGTTGAGGCGGGATCTGGTGAAGGAATCCGAACTGCGGGAGTCCTCCCGACAGTTTTTGGTACTGTTTGGAGAAGCGCTTGCCACAAGCGATGACACCTCGTCGCCCCATTGGAAGGTGGTGAAGGACAATCTCGGCGAGATTTCGCAGAAGCGGGCGATGCAGGGATTCAGTCCCACTGAAACAGCTACATTCGTGTTCTCGCTCAAGCAGCCGTTGTTCGATCTCGCGCAGCAACGGGTCGCGCACGACGGCAAGCGGTTGGCCGAAATCCTGTGGGACCTCACAATACTCCTGGACAAGCTGGGCCTGTATACGGTCGAAGTCTATCAGGAGAGCCGCGAGGGAGTGATCTACCGGCAGCAGCAGGAGCTCATGGAGTTGTCCACGCCCGTCGTCCAACTGTGGGACGAGGTGCTGGCGCTTCCCTTGATCGGCACACTCGACAGCGCGAGGACGCAGGTCGTCATGGAGAATTTACTGCAGCGCGTGGTGGAGACCGGCGCCAGGATCGCGATCATTGACATCACCGGAGTGCCGACGGTCGATACGCTGGTGGCACAACATCTCATGAAGACCGTCGCGGCGACGCGTCTCATGGGGGCGGACTGCATTATCAGCGGCATTCGGCCGCAGATTGCCCAAACGATCGTCCATCTGGGCGTCAATCTCAACGACATCATTACCAAGGCCACCCTTGCGGACGCGTTCCAGGTCGCGCTCCAGCGGCTGGGTGCGACGGTCACGAAGGCGGCGCCGACGACATAGTCTCGATAGGCCATCACACAGCTCACACAGACGGAGAAACGGATGGAACGCATTCCCATACTCAAGATGGGTCCCTATCTGCTGGTGACGATCCAGGTCGATATGCATGACCGCATCGCGATGACGCTACAAGATGAGTTGACGGAGCGCATTGTCTCCGAACGGGCGCGAGGGGTGCTCCTGGACATTTCCTCCGTGGACGTCGTCGATTCGTTCATCGGCCGCATGATCGGCAACATTGCCTCCATGTCGCGGGTGCTGGATGCCGAGACGGTCGTAGTGGGCATGCGCCCGGCCGTCGCCATCACGCTGGTGGAGCTGGGTTTGGCGTTGCCGAACATCAGGACGGCCCTCAACGTGGACGCCGGCATGACGTTGCTCAAGTCGGCCAGAAAGATGTCGGGCAATGGCCGTCCTGCGCGATGAGCTGATCGGCTTGCGGTCGATGGACGATGTCATCAAGGCCCGCCAGCTCGTGCGGGACTGTGCCATTTTCCAAGGCCTGTCGCTGGTCGATCAAACCAAGATTGTCACTGCCGCCAGCGAGCTGGCGCGAAATACGGTGGTCCACGGAGGGGGAGGCGAGATGCGCCTGCAGGCGCTGAACGACGGCCCGCGCCGCGGAGTGAAAGTGATCTTTGTCGACACCGGTCCCGGCATTCCTGATATTGAGCTGGCGATGAAGGACGGCTATACAACGCGCGGTGGATTGGGATTGGGGCTGAGCGGGTCGAAACGACTGGTGAACGACTTTTCAATCGAAAGCCAGTCCGGGAAAGGCACGACGGTCAGCATCATGAGATGGAAATGATTGAAACAATTCCTTCTGATCAAATCTGCATACCGGTGACAGAGGCGAGTCAACCAGCGGCTGCGAGACGCGCCGCCGTCGCCTTGGCGCAAGACGCGGACTTGGACGAGCCCGCAGTGGGCAATTTAGCGCTGGTTGTGACCGAGTTGGCCACGAATCTCGTCAAACATGCGAGAGGCGGAGAGCTGCTGATGCGCCGGCTCGGTGCCGAAGGACAAGAAGGCATCGAAGTGCTGTCGCTGGACAAAGGGCCGGGGATGTCCAATGTCGCCCAGTCGCTCGGCGACGGCTATTCGACCGCCGGAACCCCGGGAACGGGATTGGGCGCTGTGTCTCGCAGGGCCGGCGCATTCGATCTGTACTCCCAGCCCGGCAAGGGCACAGCGGTAGTCGCACGGGTGTTCGCACAGCGTCGGAGAGGTTCACCGCATGCGCAATCGGTCGGAATCGTCCGGCAGGCGAAACCCGGCGAAGCCGTTTGTGGCGACAGTTGGATTGCCCGTTGGTTCGCGGACGGGTGGGTCTGCGCAGTGGCGGACGGGCTGGGTCACGGAGTGATTGCGTCAGACGCCGCGACGGCGATCATCGACGCGGTGCGCCTCGCTCCGGCCAGGCTTTCGCCGGTCGAGATCGTGGAAGCGGCCCATCAGGCGGCAAAACCGACGAGGGGCGCGGCATTCGGCGTTGCGGTCCTTGACGAAGCGGCCGGGGTCGTTCGGTTCGCCGGGGTCGGCAATATTGCGGCGGTTGTGGTGAACGGCGCCGCGCGACGGCATCTCGTCTCCTATAACGGCATCATCGGCCACGAGTACCGCAAACTCTCCGAGTTCTCGCATCCCTGGCAGGCCCAGTCGGTGTTGCTCCTGCACAGCGACGGCATTGGGACCCAATGGGACCTCGAGCGCTATCCCGGGCTTCTGCACGAGACCCCAGCCTCATTGCGGCCGTGCTCTACCGCGATTTCAAGCGCGGCCGTGACGATGCCACCATCGTTGTTCTCAAGGGGCGAAGCACAGACGGGCTTGAATAGGAGACGTATGTCCCAAAGCATCAGTCTCGTCGAAATCAACTATGAAGACGATGTGGTGACGGCGCGGCAGCGGGCGCGGCTGGTGGCGCGCCTGCTCTCCTTCGACGAGCAGGACCAGACCAGGATCTCGACCGCCCTTTCGGAAATTGCGAGATTCTTCGTGCACTCGAACAAGGGCGGCCGCATCGACTTTCAACTCGAAGGCACTACCGCGCCACAAGTATTGCTCATCACCATTAGCTCGACGCGAGGCGCAGGCGCCAAGGTTCGTGCGGGCGCTGGCGGGAACGGCGGACCACTCGGCCCAGAGTGGGAATCGGCACTCATCGCGGCCCGGCGCTTAATGGATCAGTGCGAGGTCAGATCGGATGTTCCCGAGGAGCGCGTGATACGACTGGCGAAGATTCTTCCCTCGCGAGCGCCGCTCTTTACGGGCAAGACATTGGAGAAAGTCATCAAGCAGTTGGGGAAGCATGAACCCCAGAATCCCATCGAAGAGATCCGACAGCAAAACCTGGAATTGCTCAGAGCCTTGGAGGAGTTGCACGAGCGGCAACAGGAGCTGATCCGCCTCAACGGCGAGCTGGAAGACACCAATCGTGGCGTGGTCGCACTCTATGCCGAGCTGGATGAAAAGGCGGGGCATTTACGGCGCGCGGACGAAATGAAATCGCGCTTCCTCTCCAACATGAGCCATGAATTCAGAACGCCGGTGAATGCGATCCTCGCCTTGTCGCACTTGCTGCTCGAGCACACCGACGGGGAACTCAACAGCGAGCAGACCAAGCAGGTCACCTATATCCGCAAGAGCGGAGAGGACCTGCTGGAACTTGTCAATGACTTGCTGGATTTGGCCAAGATTGAGGCGGGCAAAGTCACTGTCAAGGCTTCCGAGTTCGAGGTGGTGAATCTCTTCAGCGCCTTGCGCGGTATGCTGCGGCCGCTCCTGGTCTCGAACGTCGTGAATCTCGTCTTCGACGAGCCGGTGGGGATTCCTCTCATGCGGACCGACGAAGGCAAGGTGTCCCAGATCCTCAGGAATTTCATTTCGAATGCGATCAAATTCACCGAGCGGGGAGAGGTGCGTGTGGCCGCAACGCTGACGGCAGACGGGCGCTCGGTCGCCTTTTCCGTGGCCGATACGGGCATCGGCATTGCGCAGGAAGATCAAGGACGCATCTTCGAAGAATTTTCCCAGCTCGATCATCCGATTCAACAGCAGGTCAAGGGTACAGGTTTGGGACTTCCACTTTGCCGGAAACTGGCTCAGTTGCTTGGCGGATCGGTGGAGGTCAGTAGCCGCCCGGGCGAGGGGGCAACGTTCATTGCCACCATTCTCGTGAATCACGCTGTCAATGACATCAAACGGGCCGAGTCGATCGAGTCGGTTCAGGTGTCGGAGGAAGACAAGAGGCTTCCCGTGCTGATCGTAGAAGACGAACCCGAAACGCGTCTCCTGTACGAGAAGTATCTGCGGACACGCCGTTCAGGCCGATCCCGGCCGGCAGCATCAGGCAGGCCCGTGAACAGTTGCGCCAACACCCCGTCGTGGCGGTCGTGCTCGATGCGCTCTTACCCGATGAGCCCGCCTGGCAATGGCTCGTAGAGCTCAAGCGTGAAGCGGCGACGTTGAAGTTGCCGATTCTCGTTGTGTCGAGCGTAGAGGATCCACGGAAAGCTCTCGCGCTCGGGGCAGACGACTATTGCCTCAAGCCTCTGCGTCGTACGTGGCTGCTCGAACGACTGCAACGGGTGACGAAGATCGCCGGCGATTCGTCAAAGGATGTTCCACTGGTGCTGATCATCGACGATCAGGAAACCGACCGGTATATCATCCGCCATCACCTCGACGGATTCGGCTGTTCCATCGTCGAAGCGATCGGAGGCGAGCACGGATTGCAGTTGGCTCGTCAACTGAGGCCGGCCTTGATTTTGTTGGATCTCAACATGCCCGGGATGGACGGCTTCGAAGTCCTTGCGCAGCTGGCTGAAGATCCCGCCACGTCTCCACTTCCCGTGGTGATTATCACCTCACAAATCCTGGCTCCGGAGCAGTATCGGGCGCTTACACATGCCCGTGGAGTGCTCCTGAAACATGAGTTGTCCCAGGCCGTTTGGCAGCGGGTGCTCCACGAAGCGGGAGTGGGATATCTCGAACTGGCCGCCCCGGAAAAGACCAAGCCTGCGTAGCCAATCGTATTTTCGAAAGGTAAGCCTACAAGTGTCGTGACGTGGTCGTGATTCGTCTATGGCGTATGACCGTATCCGGCGGCCCACGCAATGTCGACGATCTGTCTAGTGGACTCAGCGGCTGGAATCACATCGTCGAACATCGTGCTGTAGGAATCCTGCATCAGGGATTGGAATTCCGGGAATTGCGCAGAAGGCACGCCGGCCAGGGTCGCCAGCGACACGAGATATTCGCCGTAGCCGCGGGAAATGTCCGAACGGAGATTGTTGTACGACGACGCGGTGAACACTTGCAGGCGTTTCTTTGCCCGCACGGGATTCTGGTAGCCTCCCGCACCTGGTGTCGTACTTGAATGAAGTCCGTGACCGCTCTGGTGATATCTGCCGCGGCAGCGGTTGTCCCATTGGTTATGTCCGTGGTCGCGACGAAGGGGGCTCCAACAGTTGGTCGTCGCATTCGTGACGCATCCGTAGGAGGTTAACAAGACGCCGATGCACAGAGCAGCCCGCCAATCTATGGTTCTCATTTGCTCCTCCTCATGAACCTCTAAGTATTGACATACCTGGTTGAGCGTCCGGATACGCCTGGGAAGACCCCCTAAGTTTGAATCTGATGCTGAATGGATGAAGAACCCAGCACACGGAAATGATTGCTCGAAAGAGACTAGGGTCCTTCCCAGGCTTGCCTCCTGCACTGGAGTGATAAATCTGGAATTTGAAAATGAGGAACGAGTCTGCGCTCTATCCTCACGTCCACGTTTCACAACCACACCACAGATTTGAGTTCAAATGACCATCACGACTTCTTCCATCAATGTCATCGGCGGGCACGCAACGTCTCCCACGACCTGGCAGATGACGCTGGGCGCACAGGTGGAACCGGTCGGGGTCCGGTTTCGTGTCTGGGCTCCGAAACGCGCTCGCGTGGACGTCGTCCTTGAAGACGACGGACGCAGCTTTCCCCTGCTGAAAGACGAGGCGGGCTATTTCTCTGGTCTCGTGCCCATTGCCACGGCCGGCATGCGATACCGCTATCGGCTGGATAACGGAGAGGCCTATCCGGATCCCTGTTCACGCTATCAACCGAGGGCCCCCACGGGCCTTCGCTCATCGTCGATCCCTCGGCATACGAGTGGCGCACCCAACGATGGTCCGGCGTGCGCATGCCCGGCCAAGTCATTTACGAACTGCATGTCGGCACCTTGACGCCAGAAGGCACGCTCGATTCTGCGATCGGCCAGCTCGATGAATTGAAGGAATGCGGGGTGACGATCATTGAGTTGATGCCGTTGGCCGAGTTTCCCGGCCGGTGGAATTGGGGATATGACGGAGTCGACCTCTTCGCGCCAGCGCATGTCTATGGGGACCCCCAATGCGCTTAAGCGCTTTGTCGATGCCGCGCATGCACGGGGGCTCGGCGTCGTTCTGGACGTGGTCTACAACCACTTCGGCCCCGATGGAAACTATCTGCCCGTGTACAGCGACCAGTATCTGACGGACCGTCATCCCAACGAGTGGGGACAAGCCATCAATTATGACGGGCCAGGATCGGCGGGCGTTAGGGATTTCGTGGTGAAAACGCCTGCTACTGGATCGCAGAATTTCGTCTTGATGGACTGCGCCTCGATGCCGTGCACGCCATCTACGACGACAGCCCCGTGCATGTCCTGGCGGAGCTCTCGCAGAAGACGCGAACTGCGGCTGGCGAGCGATCGATTGTCCTGATCGCGGAATGTGAATCGCAACTGATCAAGACGGTCCGGCCGGTCGGCGACGGCGGATGGGGTTTGGATGCGCGTATGGAGCGACGACTTTCATCATATCTGCCGGGTCGCCCTGACAGGACGAAGCGAGGCCTATTACAGCGACTATCGCGGGACGGCGCAGGAACTGCTCTCGGTCATCAAGCGGGGATTTGTCTTTCAAGGGCAGCGCCATGACTGGCAAAAGAAGCCGCGGGGCACGGTGGTCAGAGACGAACCGGCACACGGCGTTCGTCTTTTACCTGCAGAATCACGATCAGGTGGCCAACCACCTGCGCGGCGATCGCATTCATGCCATGGCCCGCCCGCCCGCTACCGGGCGTTGGTTGCGCTGGCATTGCTCGCACCGGAAACGCCGATGCTGTTCATGGGCCAGGAATTCGGCGCGTCCACTCCCGTTCCTGTTTTTTGCCGATCACCATTCCGATCTGGCGGCGAAGGTCTACGAAGGACGCAAAAAGTTTCTCATCGAGTTTCCAGAGTATGCGACGCCTGAGGCGCAGAAGGCCGTACCGGATCCGGCAGACGATTCGACGTTTGAACGGTCGCGCCTAGACCTGTCTGAACGGACGCGGCATGCAGCGATCTACCGGCTGCACCAGGACTTACTGCGCCTGCGCCGCGAGGACCAGGTTCTGGGCCGGCAAGACCGGTGGGCGCTGGACGGCGCCGTGCTGGGGACCCATGCGTTGGTGCTGCGATACGGCGCTCCGATGGACGATGATCGGCTGTTGGTCGTCAATCTGGGGGCCGACTTACATTTTGTTCCTGCGCCGGAACCGCTACTGGCTCCGGTCGAGGGAGGATCCTGGATCCTGCAATGGTCGAGCGAGCATCCGCGCTACGGCGGTTCCGGCATCATCAATCCGCTGACCGAAAAGGGATGGCACATTCCCGCCGCGAGCGCGACGCTGTTTCGAGCCGAGAAATCGTAATTTGGAGCGTTCGAAGTGATGGCAACCACGGCCGCAATTCCCAGCATTACTGGGCACGATGACGGACGATCCCTCCTCGCTGCTGGCCAAGGAATGGCTGGTCACGAACGGCATCGGGGGGTATGCGTCGAGTTCGCTCCTCGGCATCGCCACGCGCCGCTATCACGGCGTGTTTGTGCCGGATCTGCCTGGGCGCGGCCGTACGCTGATCATCCCGCGTCTCGACGACACCGTCGAATGGGGGACGCAGACGGTGCTGTTGTCAGGCGCGGAATATGCGGACGGCCGGATCGAGCACGACGGCATCGCTGTACTTGAAAGATATCAGGCGCGAATGGCAGACACCAGTGTGGATGTTCGATCTCGGCGGGTCGGTGCTCGAGAAGCGGATCGTGGCGCCTCACGGGCAAAACACGATGTACGTGCAATACCGCTGCCTGAACGGCTCGATGCGCCTGCACCTGCGGCCGTACGTGACGTACCGGATGCACGATGCGAGGCTGGGGGAAGGCCAGACGGATGTATTCCCTCTGACGATCAGCAACGGACGGTACGAGATTCCTCTGCCGCAAGGCGCGCCAGCTCTCAAACTGTGCGTGCGGCCTCGGAGGGGCGTCTTTGTTGCAGACGAAGTCATCAGCGAAGACGTCTCGTATCGGGTGGACCGCGACCGCGGCTCCGAGCACATCCAGGATTTGTTCAGCCCCGGCTACTTTACCGTCGATCTCTCCGATGGTCAGAGTCGTGGCGTTGGTCGCCAGCGTCGAGCCGTGGGACATGCTCGACTTCGACTGCGACGAGATTCTGCAGGCCGAGCAGCGCCGTTTGGAAAAGCTGGCTGTCGCTTGCTTCCGATCTCCAGAAGGATGATTTCGCCAAGCAGCTTCAGTTGGCCGCCGACCAATTCATTGTCCAGCCTGGCGCCCGCCCCGAGGAGCAAGCGTTGGCGCAGGCGTCGGGCGACGAGGCGAGGACCGTTATCGCCGGCTACCACTGGTTCGGCGATTGGGGACGCGACACGATGATCAGCCTGGAAGGATTGACGCTTTCAACCGGCCGGCCGCAGGAAGCGAGGGCCATTCTGCGCACATTCGCGCGCTACATCCAGGACGGCCTGCTTCCCAATCTGTTCCCGGAGGGCTCGCGCCAAGCGCCTCTACCATACGGCGGATGCGACGCTCTGGTATTTCCATGCGCTCGACCGGTATCTCACGGCGAGCCAGGACCGCGACACGTTGATGCAGCTGTATCCCGACCTTGAAAGAGGTGATCCACCATCATCGTGCAGGGGCACCAAGTTCAACATCGGCGTCGATCCGACGGACGGACTGTTGCGAGCCGGGGCGCCCGGGCTATCAACTCACGTGGATGGATGCGAAGGTCGACGACTGGGTCGTCACGCCACGCCGTGGAAAGCCGGTAGAAATCCAGGCGCTCTGGTATAACGCGCTGTGCTTGATGGCGGAGTGGGCCGGGCAATTCGGCGACACGCCGGCGCCCTGGCGCGAGATGGCGGAGCAGGCTGAAGCTTCATTCCACCGGCGGTACTGGTTTGCGGAAGGCGGCTATCTGTACGATGTCGTGGACGGGGAGGACGGGGATGATCCGAGTCTTCGTCCCAATCAAATCTTTTCGCCTGTCGCTGCGCTTTCCGATCCTTCGTGCAGGAGCGATGGCGGCCGGTCGTCGATGTCGTCAGTGACAAACTGCTGACCCCGTTTGGACTGCGGACGCTCTCTCCCGATCATCCCGACTACAAGCGGACATATGCCGGTGATCTACGGGCCAGGGATGCGGCCTACCATCAGGGTACCGTCTGGCCCTGGTTGATCGGTCATTACATCGATGCCCGACTCAAAGTCTACCGAGATAAGACAGAGGCGCGCAGTTTGTTGCGCGCATTTCGCCGATCATCTTGCACGACGCCGGTATCGGGACGATCAGTGAAATTTTCGACGCGGAGCCGCCCTTTCGCCCCCGTGGATGCATCGCCCAAGCCTGGAGCGTGGCGGAGGTGCTGAGAGCCTATCTTCTCACCTCGAGCCGGAGTGAAGCACGAGGCATGCGGATGGATGCGGGACACATGAAGGGAAGCGATCAGCGGCCGTGCAGGTGCGCATCGGGACATCCGGCTGGCACTACAAGCACTGGCTGGGGCCGTTTTATCCGGCGAACCTTCGGCCGAAAGAACATGCTGGCCTGGTACATGGAACGGTTCGACACCGTGGAACTCAACAACAGCTTTTACCATCTGCCGGCTCGAGAGACCTTTGAAGCCTGGCGGCAGGCCACGCCCGCGTCCTTCTGCTTTGCCGTGAAAGGAAGCCGGTACATTACGCATCGCAAAAAATTGAATGATCCCTCGGCGGCTCTTGCTCGGTTCATGGAGCCGGTTGAATCACTGGGCAACAAGCTCGGACCGATCCTTTTTCAACTGCCGCCGCGATGGACGTGCAATGTGCCGCGCTTGACGGCTTTCCTGGACGCGCTGCCGCCGAGTCACCGCTATACGTTTGAATTCCGCGATCCGAGTTGGCACGATCCCGCCGTTTATCGGGCACTGGGACGGCACAATGCCGCGTTTTGCATGTACGAGCTCGACGGCTTCGAGACGCCCTACCAGCTCACGGCCGATTTCGTGTATGTCCGGCTTCACGGGCCGGGGCGCAAATATCAGGGAGATTACTCTTCAAAGCAGTTGCGTGGCTGGGCTCGCCGCATTGCCAGGTGGCGGCAAAGACTCAAGGCCGTCTATGTGTATTTCGACAACGATCAGGCGGGATATGCGGCGAAGAATGCGGCCGAACTCAAATCAATGGTGACTCAATGATTTGAATTGGGAATGATGCGCCACGAGATTTGCCATTTGAGATCTGACATGCGCGCGGCGAGCAATTGTGGGAGGTGCATTTCACGTTTTCTCGTGAGCCAGGAGGTGAGGTATGGAAACGCGTGCCACAGTGGCCGAACACCCCGTTCATCCGATGCTGATTCCGTTTCCGATCGCCCTCTGGATTTTTTCGCTTGCGAGTGACCTGATCTACCTCTTTGGATTCGGTGGTCCGGTCTGGAAGGACATCGCCTTGTACACGATGGTGGGAGGGATCGTTGGCGGACTGGCGGCAGCGATTCCGGGGTACATCGATTACCGTTCGCTGAGCGATCCAGTGATCGTGCGCGTCGCGCAGATGCACATGGTCATCAATGTCGCGCTCATCATATTGTTTACGATTGATGCCGGCCTGCGCATCTTGAATGGGACCGAGGCGGTGCTGCCCGTGTTCCTCTCTGTGCTGGGAGTCGCGGGGCTCGGCGTCTCTGGCTGGCTGGGAGGCGAGCTCGTTTACGTCCAGGGGGTGGCTGTACAGCCGGACCGGGAATCCGCAGCACCGAAACGGCGGGCCGCGTAAACGTAGAGTACCGACTGAGCAGGTTTCCTCAGGTTGTCTTGGAGCATCTATGGCTGACACTGTTGCAGATCTATTGGTGGACCGGTTGATTGAATGGGGAGTCGACACGGTCTTCAGTCTTCCCGGTGACGGGATCAACGGCATTTTTGAGTCCCTGCGCCGGCGGCAGGACCAGATCAAGTTGATCCAGGTGCGGCATGAAGAGGCCGCCGCCTTCGCGGCCTGCGGCTATGCCAAATTTTCGCGGCGTCTCGGCGTCTGTCTGGCGACTTCCGGACCCGGCGGCCTGCATCTGCTGAACGGCCTGTATGATGCCAAGTGCGACGGCCAGCCCGTCCTCGCCATCACCGGCCATACCTTCCACGATCTCATCGGCACCCATTACCAGCAGGATGTCGACCTCGTGAAAGTCTTCAGCGACGTCGCCGCCTACAATGAACGGGTCATGGGACCCGCGCATGTCTGCAACGTGGTGGACGAGGCGGTGAAGACCGCGATCGCCAGGCGGACTGTGACGCACATCACGATACCCAAGGACATTCAGGACTGGTCTGCCGACGGACATCGGTCGAAGGCCAACATTCCGATGCACAGCGGGGATCTCTACAGCGAGGCGCTGCCGCTTCCGCCCACTGCGACGCTGCGTCATGCGGCCGACATGCTCAATGCCGGCTCCAAAGTTGCCATTCTGGCCGGACGGGGCTGTCTCACGGCGCGTAAGGAAATTCTTGCGGTTGCGGAAACGCTCGCTGCGCCGATCGTCAAACCTCTGCTCGGCAAAGCGGTCGTGCCGGACGATCATCCCTACACCACCGGCGGCATCGGTCTGCTCGGCACGGCGCCGTCGCAGGAAGTGTTGGAAGAGTGCGATACCTTGCTCATCGCCGGCAGCAGCTTTCCGTATCTGGAGTTCTATCCCAAGCCCGGGCAGGCGAAAGCCGTGCAGATCGATCTCGATCCATCCCGCATCGGGCTGCGCTATCCGGCGGACGTCGGACTGGTCGGGCATTGCTGGGACGTGCTCAGGGCGCTCATGCCGTTGCTCAAGCAGAAAACCGACCGGACCTTCCTCTCGAAGGCACAGGAGCGGATGCGTCACTGGAACGAACTGATGGAGATCCGCGGGACGCGCAGCGATCTGCCGTTGAAGCCCCAAGTGGTCGCGCGGGCGCTGAATGAGTATCTGGACTGCGACGCGATCATCTGCAGCGACACGGGCACCATCACGACGTGGGCGGCGCGCCATATTCAGATTCGCGGGGACATGGAATTTTCCGTGTCGGGGACGTTGGCCACCATGGCTAACGGACTGGCGTATAGCATCGGGGCTGCAGTGGCGTTTCCCGGGCGGCAGGTCGTCTGCTTCACGGGCGACGGCGGTCTCACGATGTTGATGGGCGAACTGGCCACGATCGCCAAGTACCGTTTGCCCGTGAAGGTGATCGTGATCAAGAACAACGTCCTGGGCATGATCAAGTGGGAGCAGTTGGCCTTCGAGGGCAATCCGCAATATGGGGTGCAGTTACAGCCCATTGACTTCGTTGCCGTCGCACGGGCCTGCGGAATAGCCGGTTTCAGCGTTGAGGATCCCGCCCTCGTCCGGGCCGTGTTGGGCGAAGCCTTCCATCATGCAGGACCGGCGCTTGTCGAAGCCTCGGTCGATCCCAACGAGCCGCCGCTCCCGGGCAAGATTACGACCGATCAGGCCTGGCAGTTCGCGAAGGCCCTGGCGAAAGGGCAAAAAGATAGATGGGACATCATCAAAACGGTCGTCGAGAATAAGATTAGAGAAGTGGTGTAGGCCGCCGTGCGTACAGAGTTTCCCGGTGAGGGAAGTCAACCTGGAGTCGCCGACTGAGGGTCGGCGGACCACATCCTATTCGCCAAGGAGAAAAAGAGGCGAAAGGAACACATCCTGAAGGGAGTCCCGTCCGTGGCCCACAGTATCGCCAAAGCTGTCGTCATCAAACATGGAAACCTGTTTTTTCTCGCGCCGCCCGAAGGAGAAGTGCCGATGGTGCGCGGCCATGGGTTCGGTCTCTATTACCACGATTGCCGATATCTGAACGGCTATGAGCTGTTGGTCGGCGGGGAGCATCCAGAGCCGTTGGCAGCACGTTCGTGGGAGGGAGGCCGCGCAGTCTTTCAATTGACCACGCCGGATTTTCAGGCGCCGGACGGCCGGACTATTCATCGTGAGACGGTCGGCCTGAAGTGGGACCGCGTGATCGACGCCGAGCAGTGTGTGCTGCATGAACAGCTGGATATCCAGTGCTTCGGCTACGAGGCGATCGACTTTCCGCTGACCATGCGCTTCCGTGCAGGCTTTGAAGATGTGTTTGAGATCCGCGGGCTGCTCCGCGAGGTCAAAGGCAAGCTCTTCAAGCCCGTCTGGAAGGACAAATGCCTCGTGTTCTCCTATGAGGGAGGAGACAAGATCCGGCGGAGCTTGGCCGTGCACTTCTATCCGTTGCCGGCAGAGATGCAAGGGCGACACCGTCCAGTTTCACATTTCGCTCAAGCCGAACGAGATCAGGCAGATCCGTATTTCGCTGGCCATTGCCGAGTCGGAGGAGCAGCCAAACCGGCTGTTTGCGCAAACGAGCGTGTACCGAGATCTGCAGACCGTTTCCCAAGGCATCAAGGCGTCCGCCGAACACTGGCTGAAACGAGAGACGGAATTCCGCAGCGACAGCCTGCTGCTCAACCGCGTGATGCGCCGTTCGCTGATGGATCTGCACATGCTGAAAACGTCCATCGGAGGGGACGAATTCTTCGCGGCCGGCGTACCGTGGTTCGTCGCCCTCTTCGGACGGGACTGTCTGACCACCTCCCTGCAGACGATGGCGTTCTGGTCCGACACGCCGGCGCCGACGCTCCGTTTGCTCGCCCGCCACCAGGGCACGCAGGTGAGCGACTGGCGCGACGAGCAGCCGGGCAAGATCCTGCATGAGCTGCGGGTCGGCGAGCTGGCCCGGATGAACAAAATCCCCCACACGCCGTACTACGGCACCATCGATGCCACGCCGCTCTTCCTGATCTTGATGAGCCGGCAAGCCCGGTGGACCGGCGACCTGGACCTCTTCCGGGAGTTACGCGTCCCCGTCGAGCGGGCGCTGCACTGGATCGACAAGTATGGAGATGTCGCCGGCGACGGCTATGTCAGCTATTTGAGCAACACCAACAAAGGCCTGATCAATCAAGGCTGGAAGGATTCTGGCGATGCGATGGTGACAGAAGACGGCCGGTTTGCCGAGCCGCCCATTGCGCTGGCCGAAGTGCAGGGCTACGTGTACATGGCAAAAAGGGAAATCGCCGATCTCTATGAGCGGATCGGAGAGCGAGAGTATGCGACGCGTCTGCGCGCCGAAGCACGGGCGTTGCGCGCGCGCTTCAACCGCGACTTCTGGATCGAGGAAGAAGGTTGCTATGCGATGGCGCTCGAAGCGGGGCACCGTCCCTGCCGCGTCATGTCCTCTAACGCCGGCCAGGCCTTGTGGACGGGCATCGTGGAGGAGGACAAGGCCGGGCGGATGGTGCAACGCCTGATGAAGCCCGACCTGTTCAATGGGTGGGGCATCAGAACGCTGTCATATAAGGAGCGGCGTTACAATCCGATGGGTTATCACCTGGGCACCGTCTGGCCCCACGACAATTCGTTGATCGCGGCCGGCTTTCGGCGTTACGGATACGACGAAGAAGCGACCCGGATTTTTGTCGGGTTGCTCGAAGCCGCCATGGAGTTCGAGGACTATCGCCTTCCGGAACTGTTCACCGGCTTCGGCCGCGAGGAATACGGCCAGCCGGTCCGTTATCCGGTGGCCTGCCATCCGCAGGCCTGGGCGGCAGGATCCATTCCGTTCCTGGTCGAGACCTTTCTCGGCCTCGCCCCGGACGCCTTCAACAACCGGTTGAAAATCATCAAGCCGTCTCTGCCCGAGTTCATCAATCAGGTGGAGCTCCGCCACTTGCGCGTCGGCCAGTCATCGGTAAATTTGCGGTTTGAGCGAAAGCGAGACAGGTCGCTCGAGGTGCAGGTTGGAGAGGTGACCGGTGACCTGAAGGTGGAGGTCGAGACCTAGCTGAGGCGGGCACGACGGACATTCAGCCCGGGAGTTCACCATGTTCTCACACATTAATCCACTGCCGGATGCAGATGAAGCCGGCGATATGAATAATTCGCGCAACATTCGATCGGCCATCGGCTTTTTCGAAGAGCTGTTCCGCGGCTGCGACACCCCCAATCTCGCAGTGCGCTTCTGGGATGGGTCCGTCTGGAGACTGCGGGCGGATGAGCGGACCGACGCAACTCTCGTTCTCCGGCATCCGGAATCGCTCAACCGGCTGCTTCGCTGGCCCGTCCAGCTTGCCATCGGCGAAGCCTACATCTATGACGACATCGATGTCCTTGGTTCGCTCGACACCCTGGTACCCCTGGCCGACCATCTGATGCAACGGCGCTGGTCGCTGATGGACTGGCTGCGCTGCGGAGCGGCCACCTTGAGGCAGCGCAGAATGGATCGTCTGCCTGAGGACACGAGAAGTCTCGTCCTGCACGGACGGCGCCACGAGAAACTGCGGGACAAGGAGGCCGTGCGATTCCACTACGACGTGCCGGTCGAGTTCTACCGACTGTGGCTGGACAGCCGCCTCATGTACTCGTGTGGTTATTATCAGAACGACGACGACGGGCTCGAGCAGGCGCAAACACAGAAGTTGGAATATCTGTGCCGAAAATTGCGATTGAAGCCTGGCGACCGTGTGCTGGAGATCGGCTGCGGGTGGGGCGGCTTTGCGTTGTACGCCGCACAGGCCCATGGCGCACTGGTCCATGGAATCACGCTGAGCCGGCGGCAGGCCGAGGTGGCGAATCAACGCATCAGCGCTGCCGGCTTGTCCCGACGCTGCCGCATCGAGGTGCGTGATTTCCGCGATGTACACGGCGAACAGATGTACGACAAGATCATCAGCATCGGCATGGTCGAACACATCGGCAAACATCGGCTGGCCGCCTATTATGGGCAGGCCATGGAGCTGCTGGAGCCGGGCGGAGCCTTTCTCACTCAGGGCATCGGGACCAGGGACGGAGAGCCGGCCTTGGGTCCGTTCGCGAATCGCTATGTCTTTCCCGACGCTGAAGTCCTTCCGATTCAGGATATCGTCCGGGCGGCGGAACGTTCGGGCTTCGAAGTGCGGGACGTGGAAAGCCTGCGCGAGCATTATGCGCTGACGTTGAACGCCTGGAGCCAGCGGCTCGAACAGCATCATCAGGAAGCCGTGCGCGTGGTCGGCGAGGTGACGTACCGTGTATGGCGCGCATACATGGCGATGGCCGGCTATCTGTTCCGCGTTGGGCGGCTCAGCCTGTATCACACGCTCTGCGTGAGAGCTGAAGATGGATGCGTTGGTCTGCCCCTGACCAGGGAGGACTGGTATGAGCCGCTGCCGTCGACTCTCAGTATCCGCAAAGATGCGGCCTAATGGAGATGTTCTGGGTAGGAAGGCAGGGCTCACGATTCGCTAATGTCCACATCCACGACTCACCGAGGAGCGTCGACCGGATGGCGACAGCTTCTGCGCGATCGGAATGTACGATGGTTGTTTGCAGGTCAGACCGTCTCTCAAGTGGGAGACGGCGTGAGCAAGGTCGCTCTCCTCTGGTTCGTTTATGCGATGACCGATTCGGCGCTGAAAATGTCGCTGATCGGCGTCTTGCAGACCATCCCGCCGCTGGCCTTCGGACCCTTCGCAGGCGTCCTGCTCGACCGGCTCGACAAGCGACGGGCCATGATCGTGATCGATCTGGCGAGAACGGGGCTGCTCGCGTCCATCCCTATTCTACACGCCTTCGGTCTGCTGACCTTGCCGTGGCTCTATGTCCTGGTCTTCGTCATCGCGATGTTTTCGATGGCGTTCGGGCCGGCCCTCAACGCAACACTGCCTCTCATCGTGAAAAAGGAGCAGTTGACGGGGGTCAATGCGTTGATGCAAAGCGCCATGACGATCGGTCAGCTTCTCGGACCGGCGTTGAGCGGGATCCTGATTGCCGCCATCGGTGCTGAGAATGCGCTGTATGTGAATGCCGCCGCGTTTTTTCTCTCGGCACTCTCCAAGATCCCGCTGCGCCTGCCGCACGTCCGTGTTCACCGATCGAGTGACAACGTCTGGACGCAAGCCGTAAAGGATCTGAACGACGGGATCCGTTTCGTCTTCGTCAAGCAACGCCTCCTGTTTCTTCTCATGATCGTCGCTTCAATTGTCACGCTGGGATCGACGGCGTTCGTCTATCTCTTGCCGGTCATCGGAAACCGGTTGCTGCACGTGGGGGCAGTGGCATTGGGATGGCTGTGGTCGTCGTTGAGCCTGGGAATTCTTGCCACCACAGTGTGGCTGATTTGGAAGCCACAGCAAACAGTCTGTATGCGCATCTGGATGATCGCTATTGCCGCGGCGATCGCCGCCGTTGCAGTTCCCGGGTTGTTGATGAGCGACTCGATGCTGTGGGCTGCGGGGCTGATCGTGGTCATCGGCGCGGTCTCCGGCCTGATCACACCGCTGGTCGCCGCCTCATTACAGGAGCGGACCCCAAAAGATTTGATGGCTCGCGTCTTCGGCCTGTTCAACACCGGCACGATGGTCTTCTCGATGATCGGGATGACGCTGTTCGGCTGGGTCGCCGACCGCTTTGGCCCGGGTGTGAGCCTTGCTGCGATCGGTGTCGTGAACGGAGCCGCGGCAATCGTGTCGATGGCGCTGCTTCCCTGGTGTTACCGGCTCGCCAAAGAGGCGTCCGCTCGACCGGTGCAGTCTCTGCGCCGGGCCTCCTAGCACAGGACAGGTTGTTCGCCCTCTGAGACAGCTTGCTCGCCAGACGGAGCCCGAGACCCCTCAGAGCGCCGAATCTCAACAAGGAACCGAGATGGTCTTGGAATTGCAAAGTTATCATCATGACCAAAGCAAGGGTGGGGTGTGCGTTGTCGCTTGCCATCGCCTGGTTCACTCCAGTGGTTGCGGAGGCCGAATACTATGTCGCGGGACAAGTCGGCGTGAACTTTGCCGACAGACTCACGGGAATCCAAGGGACCGGCAATTTTGTGGCACAAGGGGGCCCTGACCTCGACCTCAAGAACGCTGTCCTGTATGGAGGAAAATTAGGCTTTTTCCCAGGCAATGGAGCGATGGGTCTGGAGTTGGATGTGTTCAACAGTCAACCCAATATCAAGAATCTGGACAACATCCCGGGTATTCATCTCGGCGTGACCAATGTGGGCATCAACCTCCTGCTGCGGTACCCCGGCCAGACGTTTCAGCCATACGTAGGCATAGGAGGCGCCGCCTTGATTGCCCGCATTTCGGAAACGGTGGACGTGAA
Source organism: uncultured Nitrospiraceae bacterium (assembly GCA_963824855.1). GTDB lineage: Bacteria > Nitrospirota > Nitrospiria > Nitrospirales > Nitrospiraceae > Nitrospira_C. The sequence goes on along the minus strand of CAWGQP010000013.1, from coordinate 58,628 downwards.
GAGCGACACCGATGTCGGATTCGGGATCAATCTGTTGGGCGGGCTGCGCACCTTCATTACCCCCTACGTGGCCATTTTTGCTGAATACAAATATACGCGTGGAACGCTCTCCTTCAACGAAGCCTTTGGGTCAGCCGGAGGCTTCTCAGGGGACTATCACGCGCAACAGCTGGTCTTTGGCGTGTCGTACCATTTCTAAGGGAACATCATGAACTCTCCATATTATCGCTGGGCAGATGCATTATTTCAGAGTACTGCTTCCGCTTGCCGCTGCAGCATTCGCGCTACTGGCCTCCGCCTGCTCTGGATCGAAGGTGATTCCGCCTGAGTTGGAAGAACAAATCGACTCGTCGGTCTCGTTTCGCGACATACAGGCCTCTCCGCAGGCGCTACAGGGAAGGACGGTACTGCTGGGTGGTGAAGTGCTGGGAGCAAGGCGTCTGGAGGACGGAGTGGAATTGGAGGTCTTGCAATTGCCCGTCAAGGACGATGATCCGCCGACCGAACGGCGAACGGAATCAGAGGGCCGGTTTTTCGCGATCGACCGCTCCGCTGGAGATCCCGCGTCCTTTCCTCCTGGGACAAAGGTCACCCTCGTCGGAGCGGTCGCAGGCGAGGAGACACGCCGCCTTGACGAATCCAGCTACCGGTATCCTATCGTCGAGGTCAAGCACCTGTACGTCTGGAGTGAAGACGCCTACCGCGAGCGCTCGGCTAACTCCGTCGGCCTGTTCGGTGGAGTGGGATTTGGATTCGGCAGCGGCGGAAGAAGCGGAAGCTTCGGCGGTGTCGGTGTCGGCATGGGATACTAGGAATTCAGCCCGGGGTCTTTGGTAAGTTCGACAAGCTGTGTTTAAATAGTTTGAATAAAAGAAGCGTGCGAGGCGTGTATGGGTCTGATGCGACTCTCCCTTCTTATAATGGTGATCGCCGGCACAGGCTTTATCGCCGCCGGTTGTGCGAAATCGGCTCATCAGACTGGGCAAGCTGAATTGGAGCGCTTGGTCCCTGCTGACGTCCTGTCTCAGGTGGACGAAACCGTCTCCTTCAGCCAGCTCCACGCCGATCCTCGTCAGTATGTGGGCCGGACGGTGATGGTGAGCGGAGTGGCCCTGAACGCTCGGCGTCTCAACGATGGAACCGAAATTGAAATCCTGCAGGTACCGACCGAGCGCGGCCTATCGACGTCTGATCGGAAGGCAAAGTCCGAGGGACGTTTTCTCGCGATCCAATCTACTGGGTTTCTCGACCCTGCCGTGGTCGAGAAGGATTCCCCCTTGACGGTTGTGGGGGAGGTGAAAGGCGCGACCACCAAACCGCTTGATGAAGGCGAGTATCAATATCCGATCCTCGACGTTAAACAGCTGATTGATTGGAACGAAGTGAAGGGCCGCGGTCGCAACGGGTACGACTCGACGTACTATGGCCAGTACGGTGGATATTATGGTCCCTGGTCCTCCTGGTACTACGGGTTCGGCAGCCCCTTCGCCGGACCGTACGGCCTCTATCCCTATTCCTATTATGGACCGTATTATTCGTTCCCACGCGGGTATTCCGTGCCGGCACCGTCTCCGCCGCCTCCCGCATCGATACCCCGCCTTTTCCATAAAGATTGACGAACGATGAAACGCGCCACGGTGACCAAGCAGCTGCAACGGTATCGCGGGAAGCGCAACTTTGGGAAAAGCCCCGAACCGGCCGGTCATCCGGGACATCGTCCGCCGGCCGAAGGGCCGATCTATGTCGTTCAGAAACATGCCGCGACGCGCCTGCACTATGATTTCCGGCTCGAGCTCGACGGGACGTTGAAGAGCTGGGCCGTGCCGAAGGGGCCGAGCCTCGATCCCTCCCACAAGCGCCTGGCCGTGCATGTCGAAGACCATCCACTGGAATACGCGAAGTTCGAAGGCGTCATCCCCCCCAAGCAATACGGCGCGGGGACGGTGTTGATCTGGGACCGCGGCGTCTGGCGGCCGCAGGGCGATCCGCAGGACGGCTATCGTCATGGCGTGCTGAAGTTCCGGCTGGAGGGGCAAAAACTCCATGGCGCCTGGACCCTCGTTCGCATGCAGTCGCGGCGCAACGAACCGCGGGACAACGGCAAGGAAAATTGGCTGTTGATCAAGGAACAGGATGCGGAGGCACGAAGAGGCAAGGCGGGCGAGATCGTGGAGTCCTTGACGGAGAGCGTGGAGAGCGGCCGCGGCCTCAATGATATTGCGACTGCCGGTGCGCGGGTGTGGCATTCGAACCGGACTGCGTCGACGTCCTCATCGAGAGGTGTGGCTCCTGATGCCGCGAAACAACAGATTAAACGTCGGCCTTCGGTGAAACCCTCGGGCCTCACCGACGTGGAAGCCTCGAAATTGCCCGGCGCCGTCAAAGCGCGTCTGCCGGACTGGATTGCCCCGCAGCTGGCTACGCTGGTCGACCGGATGCCCACGGATGATCACTGGCTGCATGAGATCAAATTCGACGGGTATCGCCTGTTGTGCCGTGTGAAAAACGGCGATGCCAGCTTCTTCACGCGCAATGGCAACGATTGGACTCCCAAACTTTCCGCTCAGGCGGAAGCGGTCGCTCGGCTCGGCCTGAAGGATGCCTGGCTTGACGGGGAGGCGGTCGTGCTGACGGAGCAAGGACGATCGAGCTTTCAGGCCTTGCAGAATGCCTTCGATTCGCGGTTTACGGGGACGATCGTCTACTGCGTGTTCGATCTGTTGTATCTCAACGGCTATGACCTCCGTGCGACTCCTCTCATCGAGCGGAAGCGTCTGCTCGCATCTCTCTTGAACCAGTTCAAAGATCCGCAGCTGCGCTATAGCGATCACATCATCGGGGACAATCAAGCCTCCTTCGAGGAAGCCTGCCGGCAAGGACTGGAAGGCTTGATCGTCAAACGGATGGACGCCGGCTACCGGTCCGGACGAGGACGCAGTTGGCTCAAAGTGAAATGCGAGCAGCGGCAGGAATTTGTCATCGGCGGATTCACGGAGCCGGCAGGCTCGCGGCAAGGATTCGGGGCTCTGCTGGTGGGTTTGTACGAAGACGGAACCTTGCGCTATGCAGGAAAAGTCGGCACAGGATTCTCCGACAGCCTGTTGAAGAAGCTCCATCGGACCCTGCGCTCCCTCGAGCAGCCGAAATCGCCGTTCGTGAATCCGCCCTCAGGATACGACGCGAAGGGCGCGCATTGGGTGGAACCAAAACTCGTGGCGGAAATACGGTTTGCCGAATGGACGCAGGAGGGCATCCTGCGGCAACCGAGCTTCCAAGGCCTCCGGACCGATAAGCCGGCCACGGCGATCGGTCGGGAGCGTGCACAGCATCTTACCGAAGATCGCAAGGATGATCGGTCTGTCCAAGTCCCGGCGGAAGCCTGTGACGGCATGCGGGACGGCTCACCAATCCGGACCGGGTCTTGTATCCGGACATCGGCCTGACCAAGGCCGCGCTTGCCGACTACTATGAACAGGTCGCTGAGTGGATGTTGCCGCATCTGCGGGGGCGCCCTCTGACGCTTCTCCGATGTCCGGAAGGGTATCAAAAATGTTTCTACCAGAAGCACGTCAACGAAAAGGTGCCTCCGGCCATCGGCCGGATTGAGATCGCGGAAGAAGACAAAAGGGATACGTATATGTTGGCCGAATCGCCCGAGGCGTTGCTAGGTTTGGTCCAGATGGGAGTGTTGGAAGTGCACACCTGGGGAGCCACGAAAGACCGCCTCGAGCGCCCTGACCGGTTGACCTTCGATCTCGACCCCGATCCGTCGGTTCCCTGGGAGCAGGTGATCGAAGCGGCCCACCTGACCAAGACGTTGCTCGATGAACTCGGCTTCGTGTGCTTTCTCAAGACCACCGGTGGAAAAGGGCTGCACATCGTCACGCCGATTCAGCGCACGCAAGGCTGGGAGGAGGCCAAGCTCTTCGCAAAAATGGTCGCCGATCATCTCGTGACGGCAATCCCTCAGCGCTTCACCTCCAATATGGCTAAACGCGCTCGGAAAGGAAAAATTTTCATCGATTATCTTCGGAACGCGCGCGGCGCGACGGCTATTGCCGCCTACTCGACGAGGGCCAAGCCCGGCGCTCCGGTCTCGGTGCCGATCGCGTGGGACGAATTGTCGAAAGAGCTGCATTCGGACCACTTCACCGTCATGAACGTGCCGGCACGGCTCAAGCGTCTCCGGCACGATCCCTGGGAAGCTTACGGCCGGTCCGTCCGCCGAGTGACTGCGGAGATGGGACAGCGGCTAAAGTCCCGCTAAACATTTAAGATCTGCAATTCCAGAGGCAGCTAGGGAGCCTCTGAGTGTACAGCACGCGAGTCTGCGAACCAGAATCACATGTTTGATCGGAGGAGCGCGCGTCGTGTCACGCCTGCGACAACTTCACAAGTGCGGACAGAGCTATTGGCTGGACAATCTGACGAAAGATCCTTCTTACCGAAGAGGCGGCGCGAACAATTCAGGATCTGGCCCAAGCCGGAATTGATCTGCATTGTGTCGCCTAGCGGCTCGAGCACGAGGGCATCAAGCAATTCACCGACGCGTTCGACAGGACCCAACGCGATTTGGAGGAAAAGCGACGTCATGCGGTGAGTAAGCCGGCGGCAGCGTAGCCGCGATCTCCAAATAGGGAGCTCGGCGGATTGCCAATCCCGGATCGAAAAGGAGGGGACATGAGAGTTGCGATCAATGGACTCGGGCGCATCGGACGGGCCGTCTTCAAACTGCTCGTCGCCACGCCGGAACTGAAAGTGGCCGCCGTGAATGACGTAACGCCCGCCGAGAACCTTGCCTATTTATTGAACCACGATACGGTTTACGGCCGCTATGCCAATCGTGTCACGGTCCAGGCCAACTCGCTGATCGTTGCGGACCAGTCCTATCCCGTCTACGCCGAGCCGGAACCGTCGCGTCTGCCGTGGCGCCGCCTGAATGTGGATCTTGTCTTTGAATGCACCGGCCGGTTCGACCGGCGCGCCGAGCTCTCGAAGCATCTCCAGGCCGGCGCAAAGCGCGTGATTCTCTCGGCTCCGGCTAAAGACGAGGATATTCCCACCGTGGTGTTCGGTGTGAACGCCTACGACGAAAAGGACGGCGCCATCCTATCCTGCGCGAGTTGTACGACAAACTGCGTGGCTCCGATCATGGAAATCATCGGCCGACACTTCGGGATTCGGAAGGCGATGATGAACACCGTGCATGCCTATACGGCCAGTCAAGGTCTCGTGGACGGCCCCAATCACAAGATGCGGCGCGGGCGTGCGGGTGCCGCCAATCTGGTTCCTTCGACGACGGGGGCGGCCACGGCTACGACGCGGGCCTTGCCGGCACTCCAGGGACGATTCGCCGGAACCGCCGTGAGGGCGCCCGTGCCTATCTGCTCGCTTATTGATGTCGTCATGCTGACGGAACGGTCGACATCGGTCGAAGAGGTCAACAAGTTGTTCCTCATTGAGGCGAGTAGCGAACGTTACGAGGGTGTAGTCGGCGTGGCGGAGGATCCCGTCGTCTCATCGGACATCATTCAAGATTCTCATGCTTCGATCATCGACCGTGAGATGACACAGGTGGTGGATGGGGATCTCGTGAAGGTGATGAGTTGGTACGACAATGAGTGGGGCTACGCGAGTCAAATGGTGCGACAGGCGGTCAGCATGGCCCAGATCGTCCCCGTGGAACCGGCACTGTCTTCTCGGTAGTCGCGTTCTGAGTGCTGGCCATGCACAGGCCAGCACTCAGACTCCATGTGCCGCTTGATGCTCGTTAATTCCTAATCCACTACGCGACGTCGGTCTGTGGCGCCAGACTCAGCACCGTACCTGCGCGTACGTGCTCCGAGGTTCGCGTATGGGTGACCAGCTGTGGACGGTGCGAGGTGGCCGCCATGCTCTCGTAGACTCGCAAGATAGTCCTTCACCATGCGCTCGACCGTGAATCGTTTTTCAAAGATTTCACGGCAACGGGAGCGGTCGATCAGCGACAGACCGGCGACAGCCTGCGCCATCTCGCCGACGTTGTCGCAGATGTATCCTGTCACGCCATGGTCGATGATTTCAGGGATCGATCCTTGACGATAGGCCAGAACCGGCGTGCCGCATGCCATGGCCTCGATCAACACGAGTCCGAACGGCTCGGGCCAATCGTAAGGGCAGAGGAGTGCGGCCGCTTCGCCCAGAAAATCGTTTTTCTCGGCGTCGTTGATTTCGCCGACGTATTCGATCAACGGGTGATCCAAGAGCCGCTCGATCTTCTGCTTGAAATAAGCCTCGTCAGCAGGATCGACCTTCGCGGCGATGCGCAGCGGGATGCCGACGCGCTTTGCGATTTCGATGGCGTGATCGGGACATTTCTCGGGCGAGATGCGCCCGAGAAACGCCAAATAGGATCCCGGCCGGTCGTGCACCGAGTACAAGTTCTTCGGAATACCGTGATACACGGTGCCCGCCCAATTCGCTTGCGGCAAAGGCTTTCGTTGGGCGTTGGAAATGGACACCACGGGCATTTCGGCATACTCGTTGAAAATCGGCTGCAATTCCGGCAAGTCCAAGCGCCCGTGCAGGGTGGTCGACGACCGGCGCATGAGCGCGGCGGCTCATGGGAAAGCTCAGGAAATCCAGATGGGAGTGGATGATGTCGAATTCGTGCGGAGGCGGCGCCCAGCGCGTGCTCCTGCATGAGGAGCAAGGGGGCATCACGATTGATCAGACTGGTGTCGTGGAGACGTAGCGCCCGGGGACAGCCGGCCTCGAGTTGCGCGGCTGTCTTGGAGTCTCCGCTTGCGAACAGGGTGACCTCATGGCCTTGACGTACGAGTTCCTCGGTCAGGTAGGACACGATCCGTTCGGTCCCGCCGTACAGCTGTGGGGGCACACTTTCCCAGAGCGGAGACAACTGAGCGATCTTCATGTGGGTGATCCTTTCAATAAAAGAAACATGCGCGAGGTGAGATGCTTTACTATGGCGAACTGCAGTCCTGACTCGAACTAGGGGAACTTCTAGCTTAGCCCACCTACTCCGACCCTGGCTCCTGCTCGCTTAGTCCCTTGATGCCCGCTCAGCAGTTCTCCTGATATGCCCTCCACAATTCTCCCCGCCAGTTTCAGTGACATCACGGATAGTCGCATCGGGATGCATTCGATACTGTGGCGAGAACAGGGGATGAAAGACCGGCCGGCTAGGCAACTGCCGAGCCGATCGACAAAGGCGCAGCCGTCACGATTCTTGTACGAGATTCGTGTACGACAGGACTGGCGGCCTGCGGATCAAAGGCAATGGAGGTTCGGAATGGGGAACCATGGCCAAACCGAAGGGGGCGGAGCCTTTTCACTTCTCGCGACGGCCGAAAAACCGCACGTGAAGAAACCCAATGTCAGCGAACATCAGCCTCAGTGGTACGCCCTGTGGACCCACAGCCATTGCGAGCAACTGGTGAGGGGACAACTCGACGCCAGAGGGTTCGAAGTCTTCCTTCCGACGATCGGTGTGTGGTCTTGGCGTGCCGGGGTGAAGCACCGGATTCGCCGCCCGTTGTTTCCGGGCTATCTGTTTGTGCGCGACGTGTTGAGCGGTTCTCGCTATGTGGAGCTGCTCAAAGCAAGAGGGTTGGTCGGCGTCCTGGGAGGACAAGATGGCAGTCCAGGAGAGATCCCGGAAGTCGAGATCGATGCCATCCGTGCACTCGTGAACTCCGAATTGCCGGCGTCCCCCTATCCGTATCTGCAGACCGGCCAGCGAGTGCGCATCAGCGAGGGAGCGCTCGCGGGGGTGGAAGGCATTCTCGTAGACCGGCGCGCCGGCAAAGGGCTACTGGTGTTGTCGGTGCATCTCTTCCGCCGCAGCGTCGCCGTCGAAGTGGACTGTACCTTGGCCGTCGCCGCATGACGTGGGCCATGCGGTGCACGGGCAGGAGCGTTGCGATGCGGAATCGCCGACTGGCCTCTTGGGGACTGTTGATTCCGATGCTCCTGAACGCGAACACCGTCTCAGCCCAGTTGATGCAGGGTATTCCGCGCTCGCCGATCGAAACCATGGGCGGTTCGGCTGATCGAATGCCCGCGGGATGGTACGTGATGCCCTGGGTGGCGACGGGCGTGGTGTACGACGACAACGTCTTTTTCGCGCCTCGGAACCTGCGCACAGGAGGACGTGTTCCTCCGCGTCACCCCCGGCCTGCAGGGCAGCTATCAATCGACGCCTTTGACGGTGATCGCCAATTACCGGTTCGATTCGGAGGTCTATAGCAAGCTGACCAATCTCAATGCCGTCCAGCAGCGACAATTCGGCACTGTGGAATTGCGCGGACGCCCTTCGAACAATTTGAATCTCAACGGCATTGTCGGCTATGCGCAAACGCACACGCCGTTTGAATTGAACTTTCTGACATCGGCGCAAACTGCGCGCGTCGAGACCGAGCGGGTGTTTGTCAATCCGAGTGCCGAATACCGGCCCAATGCCCTGACGCGTATGACGGCCGAGTACGGTTACTCGAAGGACATTTTTGACAACAATATTACGATCGATTCGAATATTTTCCGGGCTGGACTGGAGCGCCGGGTGGGCACGCACGACTGGCTCGGGCCGGCCTATGTGGGCCGTCATTTCCGATTCAGTGGCGATTTCAACACGCCCACTGCCGGCTTCATCGGCGGCAATCCTGCCCCTGTGAATTCTTATGCGCCAATGGTGTCGTGGAGCCATGAATTCACAACCGATACCAGGCTGGACGTGCGCGCCGGACCCCGTTTCACCGACGGCGGGCTGGACAACCGGCCGGAAGCCTTCGTCGGCCTCAGGCGTCGGATCCAAAATGGAGAAGTCACGTTGGCCTATACCAGCGCACTGACCACCGTGATCGGAACCGTCGGCGCCACCACGACGGACAGTCTCCTCGTCCGGTTCGTCTATCAGCCGATGCGGTACTGGACCTTTACGGTGCAGCCGACCGCCGCATGGATCCAGAACAGCTCCTTCACGTCCACCATTTACACGGCCTACGTCGAGGCGGCGTACCAATTCAACAAATTCATCACGGCGAAGGGGTCGGCCTACTTCAGCTACCAGGAGGGGGATTTCGTTTCGACCAGCGGGACCACCCAAAACCTGGTGATTCCACGCAATGTGTATTGGTTGCGGCTCGAATTCACTTATCCCACGCGGTGGGACTATTGAACCGGAGGTTTCACATGATACTACGACTGTTCATAGGGATTATCTGCGTAATGTTGTGGACCGGGTCTGGGTTGGCCACAGAGACGGCGTCGGTGTCCAAGGACACGCCGACCGTTGCCGATCAGGATCATGCGCTCGCAGCGAGCCAGGAGGTCGGCGAGTACCGGATCGGCCCTGAGGACATGCTCGACATCTCAGTGTGGAACAATAGCGCGATCAGCCGGACCGTTCCCGTCAGACCCGACGGGAAGATTTCGCTGCCGCTTGTCAACGACGTGCAGGCGGCGGGCCTCACGCCCAATCAACTGCGGAGCGTGCTGCTGAAGAAGCTGGCCGAATACGTGCCGTCGCCGGAAGTATCGGTCATCGTCCGCGAAGTCCACAGCTTTAAAGTATCGGTCATCGGCGAAGTCAAGAAGACCGGCCGCCACGAACTGAAGGGCCGCGCGACGGTGCTTGATATCCTCGCGATGGCCGAAGGCTTCGGGGAATTCGCCGGACGCGGGCGCATCGTCGTGCTGCGTCCCGAGGGGAAAACCATGCGCCAGATTCCGTTCAACTACAACAAGGTCATGTCGAGCAACGGCGCATTGGAGAACTTCTTCTTACAACCGGGCGACATCATTGTCGTGCCATAACTGCGCGGAGCGAGTATGCAAGACCACGATAGACGATCGATTGCAAGCTTGGTGACCGAAGTCTGGCGGCGTAGAAAATGGCTTGGCATCGTCCTGTTTACGATGCCCGCCGCCGCCTTGCTGAGTCTTGCGGTGAACCTGCCCAACCTCTTCAGCTCGACGGCCACGGTGCTCGTCGACCAACAGCAGACTCCCGAGGGGTTCGTCAAATCTTCGGTCACCGGGGAGGCCGATACCCGCTTGAATCTGATTCGGGAGAAGTTGTTGAACCGGGCGGGGCTCCTGGAGCTGGTCACACGGTTCGATCTCTATCCCGACTTGCGAAAGAAGGCAAGCGAAGAAGCCGTGGTCGATCGCATGCGGAAAGACGTCGTGCTCGAGTTGAAGGAACTGCAGCGTCAGGTGTACGGGCGCGACGGGACATTCGGGTTCAAGGTCAGTTATCGCGGGCGTGATCCCGAGACCGTGGCCAAAGTGGCCAATACGCTGGCCACGCAATATGTCGATGAAAACATGAAGATGCGGACCAATCAGGCCAGCGAAACGACGTTGCTGCTGAAAAAGCAACTGAACGACATCAAGCAGCGGCACGAGGACGATGAGCGAAAGATCGCCGCGTTCAAGCAGCGCCACATGGGCGAATTGCCCGAGCAAATCGAAGTCAATCTTTCGACCCTCGGCCGGATCAACCAGGAATTGACCTCCAATAGCGAGCATCAGATGCGGATCCTGGAGCGGAGAGAACGATTGGGCAAGCAGCTCTTCGACCTGAACGCGGGCACTCCTTCGGCCAGCGCCTACAATCCGGACTCCATGACCCATCATCTTGAGAAGCTCCGCACGGAGCTCACCGAGCTGCGCACGAGAGCCAGCGCCAAGCATCCTGACGTCATCCGTGTGCAGGGTGAGATCGCCGCGATCGAGAAGGCTCTGGCAGAGACGGCCAAAGACGCCAAACTGGACCCGGCGCAATCGGCAGCGGTGCTGACCAGTCCAGAGGACATCAAGCATGCCCTGCGAGAGTTGGATCACGAACTGAAGAATTTGAAATCCGAGGAGCAGCGGCTACGGGGAGAGGCCGCCTCGATCCAGCGCCGGGTCGAACGCTCTCCGCAACATGCCCAGGAGTTCCAACAGCTCGAGCGCGATTACAAAATGACCAAGGATCTCTACTTTTCGGTGCTCCAGCGCTATGAAGACGCGCAATTGGCGGAGACGATGGAGCAGGCCAAGCATGTGGGGCAGATGCGCATCGTCGATCCGGCGATGCCGTCGAGAGCCCCCGTTGCGCCGAGCCGGCTGAAGCTCATGCTGGGTGCACTGGCGCTCTCCATCGGCCTGGCCATCGGCGGCATGATGATGGCTGAGCACCGGGACCAGTCCTTCCACGACGTGGAAAGCCTGAGGAGCTTTACCAAGGTGCCGATCCTGGTCCGTGTGCCAGCGATCGTCACGAAAGCCGATCGCCTCCGCAACTATCGACGCTCGACCATGAGGGCCGTTGCGTCCATCATCAGCCTCATGTTCATCGTCGGTGCGTTTTCTTATCTTGCCTGGGACAACGAACAGCTTGTCTGGACGCTCAGTGAAGGCCGGACGCCGCAGCAAACCCGTTGAGGACCCGGAGTCCTCATTGCAAGGAATGACGCTATGAAAGAACACATGAAACCCGTCCTCCGGACATCGCCCCTGGAGCCGCATGCGTCGTCGAACTACGGCCGCCTCGAAAGTCGAGCCGAACCGATTCCTATTATGGAGAAGAGCGCCATTCGCACGAAGCCGGACGACCGGCTGGTCAGTCTTGTCTCGCCGGCCACGATCGAGGCGGAGCAATATCGGACGCTCGGCATGATGTTGGAGCAGCGCCGACACTCCGGCCTCCTGCAAGTCGTCGCCGTGTCGAGCCCGACCATGGGAGACGGAAAAACGATCACCTCGATTAATCTGGCCGGAGCCTTGGCGCAGTCGCCGCAGGCCCGCGTGCTCCTGGTCGATGCCGATTTCAGAAAACCCTCGGTGCCGACTCAAATGGGGCTGCGCGATGGAAGCATTCTCGGGCTTCGCGATGCGATCTTGAATCCGAACCTGGCGCTCAAAGACATCGTCCGCCGGTTACCCGCCTACAACTTGTCGGTGGCAACGGTCGGCCGGGCGCAGATCATGCCGCACGAGATTTTCAAGTCTACGAGATTTTCCGAATTGATCGACGAGGCGCGCCGCGACTTCGAGTGGATCATTCTGGACACGGCGCCGCTCGTGCTCGCTCCCGATTGTTTGATGATGGGCCATAGCATCGACGGGTTTGTCATGATCGTCTCCGCGCACAAAACCTCACGGAAGGAAATCGCCGAAGCGCTGAACATCATTGGGCCTTCGAAGCTGCTTGGTCTGGTCTTCAACAATGACGACGGCCTCCTCGAATCCTACGGCTATCGAACGTATCTCTCGGTGTCACAAGCACAGCAGGAAGAGCTCACGCGGCAGGACTAAACAACCGATGTCACATTGCCATTAGCACAACTCAGATCTTAAACCCCGGAACTTGAAACACCATGCGACTACGGCCGTTTGTTGAAAATATTTTGGTACTGGGTCAGAGCAATCTCGCCAATGCCGTCACCGCAGAGATGCGAAAGCGGCGTCGGTACCGAATCCTCGACTTGATGGAGCCGGGAGAGCCTGGACGCGTGTTCAAAGACGGCGTGCCGTTCGTGGGCTCGCTGGACCGCGGCCTGCGGACGATCCCCCGGACGCATCGGATCGTGGTGGCGCTCAGTGAACGACGCGGCCGGTTGCCCATCGAGGCGCTGCTCGACGCCAAGCGCCAGGGCGTCGCGATCGAGGACGCGGTCCATCTCTACGAACGCTTGACCGGCAAGCTCGCGCTGGATCAACTGCAGCCTAGCCATCTCATCTTCGCTCCCGAGTTGGGGCGCAGGACGCTGCACACGGTGTTCTTGCGCCTGTTGAGCGTGTTGCTGGCCGCGGCCGGGTTGGTCATCTGCGCGCCGCTCCTTGCCGTGATCGCGCTGCTCATCAAGTGGGATTCGCCGGGACCCGTCTTCTTCCTGCACGAACGGATCGGCAAAGACGGCCGAAAGTTCTCGCTCGTGAAGTTCCGCACCATGGATTCCGTAGCCCCGTCGCCATCGGAATGGGTGAGGGACAACGGGCACCGAATCACATTCGTGGGGCGCTGGCTGCGCAAATACCGGCTGGACGAACTACCGCAACTCTTCAACGTCGTGACGGGGCATATGAACCTGATTGGCCCGCGCCCGCATCCGGCCTCCAACTATCATCTCTTCATGCGGAACATCCCGTTCTACGCATTCCGGGCGACCGTCTACCCCGGCATCACAGGGTGGGCCCAGGTGCGGTATGGCTATGCGAACGATCTGGAGGAAGAGATCGAAAAGATGCGGTACGACATGTACTACATCAAATACCATTCGTTCCGGCTGGATGTGGAAATCATCTTACGGACGATCGCGGTCATTATTCTGGGCAGCGAATCGCCGCGCATCGGCTCGATCGCGAAAGACGCTTCAGTCTCAAAAGAGGGTTCGCGTTTCGACGAGCAGTCGGCCGCATAAGCCTGTCGATGCTCACGACGTAGCGCTGTAGAACTTGTCCATGGCTCAAGAACTGGAACTGGAATGGTGGCGGCCGCAAGCGGTCCAGGCTTCCCCGCTGGATGACGCGCCGACCGGCACGGATCAGGCCGCGCTTCCGTTCTGGTCCGTCATGGCCTTCACCGCCGTCCTCCTGTTTTCTCCCCAAACCTATGTCCCGGCTCTCGCTCCGTTTCGGCCGGCGCTTCTGGTCATTCTGATCGGTGTTCTCTGCCTATGTCTCGGACCGATGGGCGCGAGGGCTTCCGATCGTCGAATGGAACCGTGAGATCGGCCTCATCGTCGGCCTGGCAGGTCTGGCTGCCTTTACCATCCCGTTCTCCTTGTGGCCCGGAGGCAGCCTTGCGGTGCTGACGGATTTCGCCAAGACCGCCGCTATCTTTGTGTTGTTGAGTCATGTGGTCACCACGATGACCCGCCTGCGGCTTGCAGCCTGGCTCCTGACCTGGATGGCAATCGGGTTAGGGCTGTTTGCGCTCTACAATTTCATGACGGGAGCGATGATCGATCAGGGCGCCAATCAGGATCGGCTCGTCGGCAATGAAGGGGCTCTCACGAAAAACCCGAACGACCTGGCACTCATGGTGAATTTGCTGTTGCCGCTGACCGTCGGCATTGTTTCTTGCCTCCAAAGAGACCTGGCAGCGGATGGTCCTCTTGACGGCGGTCATCGTGGAAGCCGCAACGGTCGTGCTCACGTATTCGCGAGGCGGGGCAGTCACGCTCGCCGTGATTGTGCTGGCGTATCTTTGGAAACTCCGCCGACAGCGGGAACGTTCCTTCATTTATGTCGGGCTGCTCGCCGCGCTCCTGGCCCTGCCACTGTTGCCGTCTTCCTATTTCGACCGGATGAGCACGATCACCAACGTGGAAGCGGACCGCACCGGTTCGGCACAGGAGCGGATTTCAGACATGATTATCGCCGGAAAAACCATTCTTGCGAATCCCATCATTGGGGCCGGTATGGGCATGAATATGCTCGTGATGCGTGACGCGCGAGGCGGCTGGCTGGGAGTCCATAACGTATATCTGGAACATGCCCTCGATCTAGGGCTGATCGGGTTGGGACTCTTTCTCGTGCTGTTATGGTCCTGCCTCCGGGCTGTCGCGCATATTCAACACACCTCTTCGTCGCCGGATCTGGTGTTTTTAGCGCAAGGGCTCGAGATCAGCCTGATTGCCTATGCGACGGCCGCCATGTTTCATCCGGTCAGCTACCAATACTATTTCTATTACATTGCGGGCCTGGCGATCGGCGCGAGAGCCATCGCCGGCGCGGCGCGTGGGCATGCATCGGAGGTCCAGGCATGAGCTTTCCGTCGCGATTCGAAGTGGACGATCAGATCACGATGACGCCTCCGCTTTCGGCGCGCACGGCCGAGGTGCCAAGAACACCGGTACGCCTGCTGAAATTCCTGGCGCAACTGGCGATCGGCGGATCAGAACGGCAGGTACTCAACATCAGGCAGGGGATCGATAAGTCGCGATTCGATGTGCATCTTGGATGTTTCGGACGTTTCGACGAGCAGATCGGAGTGGATCTGACCGGGACACCGCTGGAGGTCTATAAGATTCGGAAATTGTACGGCGTTCGCACGATCAAGGAGTGCCTGCGCCTGGCGTCCTACCTGCGGCATAACCGCATCGACATTGTGCACGCCTATAACTTTTACGCCAATGTATTCGCTCTGCCGGCTGCGCGGCTTGCCAAAGTGCCCGTCGTCCTGGCGTCGATTCGCGACACCGGCGAGATCTGGACGGCGAGGCAACGTGCGGTCAATAAACTGGTGTGCCGCCTGGCGGACCGCGTGGTCGTCAACGCTGAGGCCATCAAACGCGTGCTGGTCGCCGACGGCTATCGTCCTGAGCGGATTATTGTGATTCCCAACGGGATTATCTGCCCGCCGTTGCGCAACGGTCACGACCGAGACCTGCACCAGGAGCTTGGGCTGTCTCCGGACGATCTGTTGATCGGTATCGTGTCCCGCATTGATCGGCTGAAGGGTTTGGAATATTTCTTAGCCGCTGCTCACGATGTTCTCGCGCGCGTCCCTCATGCGAAGTTCCTGATCATCGGCGACAATTCCTTCAATCCGCAGTACCGGGAAGAACTCAAGCAGCAGGTCATCACACTCGGGCTGCAGGATAAGGTGATCTTCACGGGCTTTCGGCTCGACGTGCCGACAATTCTCTCGTCGCTTGCGGTATCCGTTCTGCCGTCGGTCATTGGTGAAGGGTTGTCGAATTCCTTGCTGGAATCGATGGCCGCCGCCGTGCCTGTCGTGGCGAGCAATGTGGGGGGCAATCCGGAGGTGATCGTGGATGGTGAGACGGGATTCCTCGTGCCTTCACAAAATCCTGCGGCACTGGCCGACGCGATCTGCCGCATCCTGCTGACGCCCGGGCTCCGCCAGTCCTTCGGCCAGGCTGGACGACGTCGCGTACTCGAGCATTTCTCCAATGAGCGCATGATTCGAACGGTCGAACGGCTATATCTGGATATGCTGGAGACGAGCCGCCGGAAGCCGGCCGCCGCTTCTTCACGACGTTAAGAGCAGGTGCCTGGTGCATATCGAAGTCATCACCGAACATTCACAATTTCTGGCTCTCGGATCGGTCTGGAACAAATTACTGGAACGATCGGGCATCGACCATCCATTTCTCACTCATGAATGGATCAGCATCTGGTGGGACTGCTTCGCGGAATCGGCGACTCCCTACATCCTGACGGTCATGTCAGGCGCCGACATCATCGCGATCGCGCCCTTGATGATCAACCGGGCTCGATTGTACGGATGCCCCATCCGCCGTCTCCAGGCCATCGTGAACGTATACACCGAACGGTTCGACCTGCTGCTTGGTGAGCGTCCGCAGGAAGCCTGCGAGCTCATGTGGGCGTACCTCAAGGACCACGCGAATGAATGGGACGTCTTAGAATTACGGCAGCTTCCCGGCAATTCGCAGACGCTCACTCACCTGCCGGGTCTCACTGAAAGGGATGGCTATAAGGTGGGCCGCTGGTCGGCCAACGAGGCGCCTTATGTCGCGATCCGACAGCCATGGGAGGACTACTACCAGTCTTTGAAAAAGGCCCACCGCTCGAACGTCAGGAATCACACGAGACAGCTTGAGCGCCAGGGACCCGTGACCTTGGACATCGTGGCCATCGACGACCGATGGGAAGCCGACATGGAGGATGCCCTCAAGCTCGAGGCCGTGACCTGGAAAGTGGATGGAGGCACCTCGCTCCGGAGCCGCCAGGAATCGGCCGTCTTTTACCGCCGGATGCTGCAACGGGCCGCGCAGTTGGGCTGGCTGCACATGTGTTTCTTGAAAGTCGGGTCCGTGCGCATCGCCGTCCGCATTTCGCTGCTCTATCGCAACAAGCTCTTCATGCTCAAGTCGGGCTATGACGAGGCCTATCACCGCTATTCTCCGGGGCAGGTGTTGACGGATCGTCTACTTCGGGAGGCCTGGGAGCAGAAATGGGATGAAGTGGATTTCTTAGGCGAAGAGGAACGATGGAAGCTCAGTTGGGCGACCGACCGGCGGCCGCACTCGTGGCTTTTCGTGTTTCCGAACCGGGTGAAATCGCGGCTGTTGCACGGAATGAAGTTCCGCGTCATCCCGGGTATCCGGCAATCCAATCTGTTTCCGACCGTGCGGCGGACCATGAGGAAGTTTGGAGTGCCCATTCATGGCGACTAACCGGAGTGACGAGGCCACAGATGTATGTTCCCGCCTGGCAAGGCCTGACGCTTCGCCATTTCATGGCGCCACCGACGGATGCGCCGGCGCCTTTTCCCTTGAGCCATCGGCGTGGCCGCGGTTTTCATACCGCCAGAAGTGCGATCTATCAATTGTTTACATACCTGGTCGCCTCGGGGCGCACGCGGGTGCTGGCTCCCGACTACCACATGGGCAATGAGCTTCGGGCCATCCGGGCGGCCGGAGCGGCGGTGGAGCTGTACCCCATCGGCCGTGACGGCCGGCCGGATCTTGCCGTCCTGTCACGACAGGCGGCTCGCGGCGCGGATGTCCTCTTCACGATTCACTATGCAGGATGGCCGCAGCCGGTCTCGGAGCTCCGTGCGCTCTGTGATCGGCATGGACTGGTGCTGGTCGAGGACTGCGCGTTGGCCTTGCTGAGCGAAGCGGAGGGAGGTCCGTTGGGATCATTCGGCGACTATGCGGTGTTCTGTCTCTATAAAACATTGCCGGTCCTCGACGGGGGCCTGCTGGTACAGCATCGCCATACGTTTTCGGAACTCGAGCATCTGCCGCTGCGGCGCATCGGCCGTGCGTTCGAAGTCGGCCAGGCTTTGGAGCTGTGGCTCGAACGGGCAAGAAGCCGTGCTCCGCGTCTGGGGGCAGCGCTTGCGGCAGCCAAGCGCCGGATCGGCGCGCTGCTGACCGCTCTGCGCGTGAAGCGCGTGCCGGTGGGAGATGTGGGATTCAACGTCGCTGATGCCGACATTGCCATGTCCTGCTGGTCCGAACGGCTGCTCGACCGCCTCGATTATGCGGCGATCCGGACTCAACGCCGCCGCAATTTCTCACTCCTAGCCGAGCTCCTTGCGGAATCCGGCATTGTGACCGTGGCGCGAGCTCGAAGACGGGGTCTGTCCGTTGTTTTTTCCGCTGCTGGTGAAGGACAAGCCGGCGGCCTCCCGCAAGCTGAAAGCGTGCGGCGTCATCGCGACCGAGCTCTGGAACGAAGGAGATCCCCTGTCGGCGGCGCTCGAAGGGCCGGGAGCGAGATTCCTGAGGCGGCATGTGCTTGAGTTACCGATTCACCAGGACGTCGACGAGGCGCAGATCCGGTATCTGGCCAGGCACGTTTCGGACGCGCACATCGCCTTGGAGGAGGCACCGGCGAGGCCCGAGGCCAGCGGTCGACGAATTCGAGCACGCCACAGACAGTCGCTTTTTCACGCTAAGGGAAGGACCATGTCACAACAGGCCACATCGCTTGAATCCCGGCATGAAGTCGAGCGTCGCTTCCATGATGAACGAATGGCAGGCCGTCAGATTGACGACCGCGACTTCTACGCGGTCGGCGGGATGGACTGCCGGATGGCGTTGATCGACGTGACGAAACAGGAGTCAGGCCATGTTTGCTAACGGTTTCATACATGAGGCCGGCCAGAGGCCGGGAAAGAGGAGGACGTCGTCATGGATACGGCGACGATCGTTCCGGCTGTAGAAGCGACGTCTCGAGATGTTCCCATCCTGACCGACGTGGTGCAGACACGCAGCCTGATCCCTTCAGCCTGCGCGTCGAGCTCGTCGAGGACGACGACACGTTTCTGCTGATGGGACCGGTCTGGAACCGGTTGGTGGACGAAGCGCGGGTCGATCATCCCTTTCTGCGTCACGAATGGGTCCGCACCTGGTGGGAATGCTTCAAGCCGGAGGGCAAACTGCACATCCTGGTTGTCATGGAAGGAGCAGAGCCGATTGCGATCGCCCCGCTCATGTTCGACCAGGGACGCGTCTACGGCTGCGCCGTCCGCCGCTTGCGCGGGATCGCCAACGTCTATACGGAACGATTCGATCTCATTTTGACCCGGCGGGCGAAAGAAGCCTGCAAGGCCATCTGGAACTTCCTGGCCGCCGAAGCGTCGCGCTGGGACATGCTGGAGTTGCGGCAGATTCCCGAAAACGCCCGCGCCGCAGAATACCTGCGGTTTTGCGCCTTCGAAGACAACTTCCTGCTCGGGCAATGGCATTCATCCGATGGTCCGTTCATTCCCATTGATCAGCCGTGGGACAGCTACGTCAAAACGTTGTCGAAAAAGCATTTGTCCAACCTCCGCGGGCGCGCCAAAGGATTGCACAGAATCGGCGAGGTGCGCCATGAAATCGTCACAGGCGGAGAGCAGTTGAGCCGTACGCTCGACGAAGCCTTTTTGCTGGAGGCCGCGGCCTGGAAAGGCAAGGCCGGCACCGCCATCATGAATAGACCGGATCGCCTGGCGTTTTATCGAAACCTGCTCACCAGGGCGGCCGAGGGAGGGTGGCTGCAGCTGCATTTCCTCACGATCGAGGGCAAACGGATTGCCGTCCAGATTGCCCTGCTGGTTCACAATAAGCTGTACATTCTGAAATCCGGGTACGATCCGCACTATGCGCCCTTTGCTCCGTCGTTGCTGTTGTGCGAGTTGATGCTCCGTGACGCATGGAAACGCAAACTGACCGAAGTCGATTTCCTCGGCGACGCCGAACGGTGGAAGCTGGAGTGGGCGAACCGCACGAGACCGCACTCCTGGATATTCATTTTTCCCAATAGCATGCGCAACCGTTTGCTGCATCACTTCAAATTCATGCTGCTGCCGCGCATTCATAATCATCCGTTCTATCGAGTCGTGAAATCCGCCGGCCGGCGGATCGGCCTCATTTGCACGAATGACCGTCGAATGAGTGAGCCACAAACACACGTGGTACGCTCGACGATGAACGCACTAGCGATCTATCGAATCGGTAATTGGTGTTACCAGCGCCGTATTCCGGTGATTCCGCAATTGGCATACGGCGCCATCTACCTATTGTGTCGGGCGGTGATTCCGATGTCGGTGGAATTTGGCGAAGGCACGGAGTTGGCGTACGGCGGACTGGGCATCGTGCTGCACGAACGCACCAGGATCGGGCGCTATGTGTCGATCGGGCACGATGTCACGATCGGCGGACGGTCGCGGCGATGGGGGGTACCGGTGATCGGCGATCGTTGCGTCATCGGCGCAGGTGCCAAGCTGCTCGGGCCGATTTCCGTGGGGGAGTCGTCGGTGATTGGCGCCAATGCGGTGGTCCTGGAGGATGTTCCGCCCAACTGCGTCATGGCGGGCATGCCGGCCAAGGTCGTCCGGCAGGGCATCGATATTCATGACTACAGCTGCCTCCAGCCGCCGGAAGAAGCCGATCGCCTGTCCTTCCGGACGTCGAACAATCTCCTGATCACGATCATCGAGGATCCCGGACGGCTGTCGCATCTGGTTGATGAGTGGACGGACCTGCTGGAGAACAGCGAGCAGGATTGCTTGTTCCTGACGCCGGAGTGGCTCACGACCTGGTGGCGCTGCTTCGAGCGGGATGATTGGACACTTCGTTTGATCACCGTGCGCCGGCAGAGCCAGTTGCTCGGCATCGCGCCGCTCTTCTCGCGACCGCGTACGTTCGGCGGGCTGATGAGCCATCAGTCCACGGAGTTTCTCGGGACCGGCGTCGTCGGCTCCGACTACCTGGATGTGATTGCCAGACGGGGAGAAGAGGGAATGGTGCGCGCTGGGACTGACCGAATATTTCAACCGCGCAAGACCGCTGCTCACCCTGAGCCATCTGCCTGCGCGTTCCGCGGAAGCCGACGGCATGGTCAAAGAGTTGGAAGCTGAGCGGATGGCAGGCCAGGCGCAGCATCATCGAGAGCTGCCCCTACATCACGTTGCGCGGCCATACCTGGGAGTCCTATCTGGACTCCCTCGGCGCCAATCACCGCTACAACTTTATGCGGCGGCTGAAGAACCTTCAAAAGGCAGGGGTCGTTGAATTTGACGCGGTCGAAAAGGAAGATCAGCGCCGAGACGCCCTGCAGGCCTTCATGGCGCTGCATGCCGTCGCCTGGCAGGACCGTGGCGGATCGCAGGCGATGCAGACGACGCGGGAACTGGCGTTTCATGAAGCCTTCAGCCGGATCGCGCTGGAACGGGGATGGCTCCGGCTGTTCCTGCTGCGGGTCAACGGTCGACCGGTCGGAGCACTGTACGGATTCCGGCGCGGCACTCCGATTTTATTTTTATCAATCAGGCTTTGATCCCGCCTGGCGAAAGCACAGTGTCGGTTTGGTGACGATGGGTCTTGCGATCAAACAGGCCCTGGCGGAAGGTGTCGACGAATACGATCTGCTTCACGGCACAGAAGCCTATAAATTCCACTGGGCCAAGGAAACGCGGGATCTGTCGCGGGTCCATCTGTTTCCGCCTTCCTGGCGGGGGTGGCTGTATCGCGCTTCGCTCGAGGCCGAGAGCCAGGGTAAGCAGGCTGCCCGCCGTTGGCTTCCGCAGCCGATGCTGGACCGCCTGATGAAATTCCGCATGGGAGCGTGATATGGCGCTGCGTACGATGGTCAAGACGGCATTGGCCGCTGGATTACGGTGGACCGGCGCCAACAGCGTGATCGAAACGATCAATGCCACGAAGCACATTCCGTTGGTGATCGGCTATCACTCTGTGGTCGAGGATATTCGAATGCACCAGGGGCGGGCGATCCTGCCGAACCTTGTCAGCTGCACGATGCTGGAACGCCAGCTGGATTGGCTGGGACAGCATTTCCGCTTCCTGACGTTGGATGAACTGGGCGAGCGTCTGGAGAGCGGCGATCCCTTCAACGAGCCGCTGGCGGCGATCACCTTCGACGACGGATACGCCGGCGTCTATCATCATGCCCTTCCGCTGTTGCAGCGCAAAGGCATTCCTGCCGGCATCTTCGTGGTCACTGAAACCTTGGGCCGACCACACCTGCATGTGTATGACAAGCTATTCCTGTTGCTCGCGCGCGTGCTACCGATGATTCAGCACGACGCCGAACGGTTTACCACGCTGTGCGAGAGCCACGATGTGCCACTCGCTCGACAGCCGGGGCTTGAAAGACGTGATCAAGGATCCGTTTGAGACCATGCGGCTGTTGTTCACGACGTTGACCCAGAAGCAGCTGCGGAGGGCGATTGAATCGCTAGAGACGGTGGTGCAGATCCGGGACGAAGATTTCCCCGCGCTGCACTCGTTGACGTGGGACATGGTGCGCGCGCTGGACCGGGCCGGCATGACCATCGGGTCGCATACGCAGACCCATGCGCTGTTGACGCTGGAGAATCCGAAGCGTATGGCCAATCAGATCGTTGGACTCCCTGCTGACGTTGCAGGAAAAACTCGGCAAGCCCGTGTCGCATTTTGCCTATCCGGACGGGCGATTCAATCCTTCCGTCGTGTCCTGTGTCGCGGACGCCGGCTACCGGTTCGGGTACACCACCTGTCTCCATCGGGACGTGCGTTATCCGTCGCTGACCATCCCGCGGAAAATCTTGTGGGAGAATTCCTCGCTGGATCCGTTCGAGGGCTTCTCGAGCATCCTCATGCATTGTCACGCTCATTGGATTTTCGATCTCTTCCAGTCGCTGCCAACAGGACCATAGCGACCGCCAGAACGGAGGAAGCTCGTCTCCGCTGCACAAGAAGCAAGAGCGTGTCTCCCCCGTCACATCCTCCTTGATCTGAACATCAGATGTTGAAGCCGGCACTGCTGATCATTGCGGGACGGATTGCCGGCTTTGTGGCTGCGTTCGTGACCCCTCTCATCCTGGTCCGCCTGTTCGATCTGGAGACCTTCGGGACGTACAAACAATGGTTCCTGCTGTACATCACCTTGTTGACGATGACGCAGATTGGCATGTCGGAAAGCCTCCTGTATTTCTTGCCCAGGGCGGATGGCGAGGCCGGCCGGTACGTCATGAACTCAGTGCTCTTCCTGACCGGCGTCGGCGCGGCGGCGGCCGTGGTGCTGGTGCTCAATGCGGGGGCGATCGCCCGCTGGATGAGCAATCCAGCCCTGGAACCGCTCATCCCCTTGCTCGCCGTCTATCTCTTGTTGATGCAGGCGTCCATCGGATTGGAAACGGTGATGACGGCGCGCAGCGCCTATCAGGTCGGCGGCAGTCGCCTATGCGGTCACCGACCTGACCCGGGCGCTCTTTCTCATCGTGCCGGTCCTGCTTGCGCCATCGCTGCGCTCTCTGCTGCTATGGGGCCGTGGCTTTCGCTGTCCTTCGGTTCGCTCTACACGGCACACTATTTCTGGCGGACGTTCGGAGCCAGTTTTCGGCCTGATGCCCGTCTGTTTCACCCGGCAACTGGCGTATGCCCTGCCGTTCGGCCTGGCCGTCGTGGCGAGCATCGCGCAGGAAAACTTTCACCAATATGCCGTGTCGGGACTCTTCGATGCGGCCACCTTCGCCGCTCTATTCGGTCGGATGTCTGCAGATTCCGTTCGTCGACCTCGTGGCGACCACCGTCTGCAACGTCATGATGGTCGGCATGACGACAGCGATCCACGACGGCCGCGAATCGCAAGTGATCGATCTGTGGCATGACACCGTGCGGAAGCTGGCCATCGTGTTCTTTCCGTTGGGTGCCCTGCTCCTGATCGTCGCGCGTGATCTCATCGTCATGCTCTTCACCGACACGTACGCCGCCAGTGTGCCGATTTTCATGGTCGGCGCGGCCGCCGTCTTCTTCGCGGCGATACCGATGGATGGCCTGCTGCGCGTGTATGCCAGGACGAACGTACTGCTGATGATCAATGTGGTGCGCCTGGTGATGATTGCGCTGCTCATCCACTGGGCGATCCGGTCGCACGGACTCGTCGGCGCCATGCTGGTGACGGTCCTTGCCTTGGCCGTCGGCAAAGCGATCGGCCTGGCCGCAGCCGGATCTCTCTGGCGTGTGGGCGTTGGACGGCTGCTTCCCTGGCGCGCATTGTCGTTGATCGCCCTCGTATCGCTGGCAGCGTCGCTGCCGGCCCTGGCCATCGGATACGGACTGCAGACGGCGCCCTTCCTCCGGATCCTTGCGATCGGCACCGTCTACGGATCTGCGTATGCGGCGATGGCCCTGGGCTTCGGTCTCGTCTCGGCCCATGAACGGGCCGCGTTGTCCCAGTGATGGGACGCCTCCAGTTCATGCTTCCAGTCCGGTATCAACACAAGCCTTCTTGAGGTGCGACGTGTGTGGAATCGCGGGAATCGTCTCTCATAAACATCAGACCGTCGATGTCGAGGAATTGCGGGCGATGTGCGCGGCGCTGGTTGCGCGAGGGCCGGATGACGAAGGGACATACGTCAAAGACGGGGCCGGCCTGGCGATGCGCCGGTTGAGCATCATCGATCTCGAAACAGGCCACCAACCGGTTTCGAATGAAGACGGCTCGATCTGGGTCGTGTTGAATGGCGAAATTTACAACTATCAGCAATTGCGCAGTGACCTCGAGCGGCGGGGCACCGCTTCGCGACGGCGACGGATACGGAAGTGATCGTGCATCTGTATGAAGAGCATGGAGCTGATTGCGTCCAGGCGCTCCGCGGCATGTTCGCGTTTGCCATCTGGGACAGCGCGCGACGCCGGCTGATGCTGGCGCGCGATCGGATCGGCATCAAGCCGCTGTACTATGGCACCGCAGCCGGCCGGTTCATGTTTGCGTCCGAATTGAAAGCGTTGTTGCAACTGCCAGAGGTCGACCGGCGGCTCAACTGGAGCGCGCTCGCGCATCTGCTGGCTTATGGGACGACTCCGCCGGGTGAGAGCATCGTGGACGGCATCCACAAGCTGGAACCCGGTCACTCGGTTACGTCTTGATCCGAAGCACGAGCCGGTCATCGAACGGTACTG
This sequence comes from uncultured Nitrospiraceae bacterium, assembly GCA_963824855.1. GTDB lineage: Bacteria > Nitrospirota > Nitrospiria > Nitrospirales > Nitrospiraceae > Nitrospira_C. The sequence continues at coordinate 33,747 of CAWGQP010000013.1, read as the reverse complement.
GGAGCTGCGCTTCCAGCCGGATGAACGGCGGTCAGAGGCCGAGACCATTGAAGAACTGCGTGCGAGATTGCACGAATCGATCCGCTACCATCTCGTCAGCGACGTCCCGGTGGGCGCATTTCTCAGCGGAGGGATCGACTCCAGTTCGGTCGTCGCCTCCATGGCCGCGATAGCCACGACCCCCATCAAGACCTTTTCCATCGGATTCCGCGAGGAGGAATTTGATGAACTGCCCTATGCGCGGTTGATAGCCAAACGGTTCGGCACGGATCACCACGAACTGGTGTTGGAGCCGGACGTCATGGACCTGCTCGACCATCTGGCGTGGGACTTGGACGAACCCTTTGGCGACGCGTCGGCCATTCCCACTTTTATGGTCTCCCGGCTTGCGGGACAGCACGTCAAGGTCGTGCTGTCGGGCGACGGCGGAGACGAGTTGTTCGGCGGGTATGACAAGTATGTCGTGGAAGGCCGGGATCGGGTCGCGCGTTTTCTTCCAGGTTCCGTGCGCGCGTTGCTGGCCCGCACGTCCGACGCGCTCCCTGAAGACGCCAAAGGGAAGCAGTATCTCGAATATCTCTCGAAGCCGGACGGCGAACGGTACCTGCATGCCACGACGCTGTTCCGGCCGGACCACCAGCAGCGCCTGCTGACCGACTGGGCCAGGGAACAGATCGGGGAGGCGCAGCCCGAACGATCGCGCCTTGACCGCCTGCGGCGGCATGACGGGCACTGGCTCTCCGCTCTCCAAGAGCTGGATTTCCGTCACTATTTGCCGCTGGACATTCTGACGAAGGTGGACCGTATGAGCATGGCGCATTCGCTGGAAGCGCGCGTGCCGCTGCTCGATCATCCCTTCGTGGAATTCGCCGCCACAATTCCGGCCGATTGGAAACTGCATCGTGGCAAGACCAAGCACATTTTTATCAAAGCGTTGCGCGGCTTGCTGCCAGACGAGGTGCTTGACCGCTCGAAGAAGGGATTCGGCGTGCCGTTGAACCGGTGGTTCCGCGGGCCGCTCCGTCCGCTGGTGAAAGAGTTGTTGCTGTCGGACACCTTCCGGCGGCGCGGGATTTTCGATGCCGCCTATGTCAAACGCCTGATCGAGCGGCAGGAACAGGGCCGACCGCTGGATCTCCATCTCTGGACCCTGATGTCTTTTGAATTGTGGTGTCGGACGTTTATGGATCGACGGACCGCGCCGGTCACGCAGCCGGCCCGAAAGCCGTCGCCCATCACCAGCCGTATGCCGGTTCATGGACGTTCACTGGCGTCGTGGTCGTCGTGATGGGTGAGCGTCCGGAGGATCCTTCATGGCCAGTCATCGACCATCTCGCCCGAGAATCGCCATGGTTGCGCCGAGTCTTGGCATCTTGGGGGGCCAAGCCGTGCAAGCCAAGGTGCTTGCCGATCACCTCAGGGTTGAGGGGTACGAAGTGCAACTTGTGCCGATCAATCCGCCGTTTCCACGGGGAGCGGGGTGGCTCAAGCGCCTGCGATACATCAGGACTGTGGCCAACGAGGGACTCTATCTGCCCACCTTGCGCAAATTGCGATCGGCCGACGTCGTGCATGTCGCCTCGGCTTCCTACTGGTCGTTTCTGTTAGCGCCGCTTCCCGCCATCGTCGCGGCGCGAAGATGGGGCAAGCCGATTCTGTTGAACTATCACAGCGGTGAAGCCGACGATCATCTGGCCAATTGGGGATCGCTTGTGCATCCCTGGTTGAAGATGGTTGACAAAATCGTCGTGCCCTCGATCTTCCTGAGGGACGTGTTCGCACGGCATGGATACAAGGCGGAAGTCATCCACAACGTCATTGATACCGGCCAGTTTCGGTTTCGGGAGCGTCACCCACTCCTGCCGGAGTTTCTGTCGGTGAGAAACTTCGAGCCTCACTATGGGGTCGAATACACGCTGTTGGCATTTGCCATGATTCAGACTGTCTTTCCCGCGGCGTCCTTGACGATCGTCGGACAGGGGCCCCAAGAGCCGGAACTCAAACATCTGGCGCAGGCGTTGTCATTACGCAATGTGCGCTTTATGGGGGCCGTCGATCCGGCGGCGATGCCGGATGTCTACGACCGTCATTCGGTCTTCTTGAACTCTTCGTTTGTGGACAATCAACCGCTGTCTGTGCTCGAGGCGATGGCTTCCGGGATGCCGGTGGTCAGCACCCCGATCGGCGATATCCCGAACATGGTGAAAGACGGCGAATCGGGCACGCTGGTCCCGGTCGGTGATCCCTCCGCTATGGCGAAGGCGGCGACGCTGCTGCTCGAACAGCCTGAGCGAGCGGCGCTCATGGCACAGCGAGCCAAGGAGTCGCTCATGCAATATGATTGGTCCAAGGTTGGGCCCGCCTGGGCCAATACCTACCGGCGGCTTGCGTCCGCCTCATCGAATAGGGAGGCGGCCTGACGATGTGCGCCATTGCCGGTATCGTGAAATGCGATGTGCGTGAACGGGCGGAACGCTCCCGTCTCGTGCGCATGGCCGACGTCCAGCAGCATCGGGGTCCGGATGGGGCGGGGCTGTGGCTCGATGGTGCGGTGGGGCTTGCGCACAGACGGCTGGCCATTATCGACGTCGCCGGCGGACATCAGCCGATGACGAACGAGGACGACAGCGTCTGGATCGTCTTCAACGGCGAGATTTACAATCATGCCGTGCTGCGCCGCGAGATGCAGCGAGCCGGCCACCGCTACCGGACGAAGAGCGATACCGAGACGATTCTTCATCTCTACGAAGCCTACGGGCCCGCCTGCGTGGACCGGTTGCAGGGGATGTTTGCGTTCGCGATCTGGGACCGGAGGCAGCGCCGGCTCCTTTTGGTCCGCGACCGCCTCGGCATCAAGCCACTGTATTATGCCTGCACCGACCATGAGCTGCTGTTCGCGTCCGAAATCAAGGGGATCGTCGCATCCGGCGGGTTGAAAGTATCGTTCAACGAGACGATCCTTCCTGAATATCTCGCGAACCGTTATGTGGCGGGGGAGGAGACGTTTTATCGCGGAGTCAGCAAGCTCCTCCCTGGCCATCTCCTCGAGTGGTCGGCGGAGCAGGGGTGTCGTGTCCGCCGGTACTGGCATCCTCCTCAAGACAGCGTGGATCAGGATATCCCGCTCTCCGAACAGGCGGGGCAGCTCCGAGCCGGGCTTGAGCGCGCGGTGCAGAGTCATCTGATGAGTGACGTGCCGCTGGGGCTGTTTCTTTCCGGAGGATTGGATTCCAGCGGCCTGGCGGCGTTGATGGCGCCGCTGATGCCGCAGCCGGTGAAAACGTTTGCCGTGGGGTTTGCGGAGCGCGAGGCCAACGAGTTGCAGTACGCGCGGCTTGTTGCGCGCGCCATCGGCGCGGAGCATCACGAGGTGGTGGTGTCGCCCGATCAGTTCATGCAGGCCTTGCCGAAGTTGATCTGGCACGAGGACGAGCCGATCGCTTTTCAGTCGAGCGTCCCATTGTTCTTCGTTTCCCGACTGGCCAGACAGCATGTCAAGGTGGTGCTGACCGGCGAAGGCGCCGACGAGCTTTTTTTGGGGTACGATTATCGCTACCGCGTCACCGCGCTGAACGAACGCATCGGCCGCGTGTACTGGAAAGGTGTTCCCCGCTTCCTCCGCCGGCGGATCACGGGTTCCCTGCCGCTGTTACCGGTGCCGATCCAACGCTATGCGTCACGGACGGTGCTGGCCTACGAACCGGGTCCCCGCGGCTTGTTCTTCGACAATTTCTCGGTCTTCCCCGAATCGTTGCAACAGTCGCTCCTATTGGAGGGCCGAACGCTTGGGGCAAGCGATCCGTATGCCGAAGGGCTGCGTTACTGGGAGGAGCATCGAGGCAGTTTGCTGGAGCGCATGAGTTACGCCGACGTGGCGACGCATCTGGTGGAACTGCTGATGAAGCAGGATCAGATGAGCATGGCGGCTTCGCTCGAGAGTCGTGTGCCCTACCTGGATCATCAGTTGGTCGAGCAGGCGATGCTGATCCCCGGGGGTCAGCGGATGAGGCGGTGGCAGACGAAACTCGTCTTGCGCGAGGCGTTGCGGCCTCTCGTACCCGAGGCCGTGCTTACACGACCGAAGATGGGCTTTCCGGTGCCCTTTGGGTCCTGGATGCGCGGGGCGTACCGCTCCACGCTCGATGAGTATGTGCTGAGTTCTCGGGCCTTGGACCGCAAGCTGTTCAGACCGGAAACGGTGCACCGGATCGTGAACGAGCACCTGACGGGCACCCGTTCACACGGAGATCGATTGTGGCTCCTCGTCAACCTCGAGTTGTGGCTGAGGATGGCGATCGACGGCGAGGAACCGCAGGCGCTCGAACGCCCGATGGAGCGGGTGGCGGTATCGGTCTGACGGTGACACACACGGCGATGACACCAATTTCTGCGAGGCTGAGAAAAATCGCCGGCATGGAGCCGGCCGAATGGCGTGAACGGGGGCGGCAGCTTCTGCTGAAGTCCGGCGAGCGGTTTTTCGGCATGAGGCAGGGCGAGATGAACGACCGAACTTTCCGGCGTCGGTTAGTGCCTCCCTTCGATCAGGCGCCTGTTGAGACGGTGGCCGAAGATGTGCTGGAGGTGATGCGAGGGTTGGATTTCAGCCGTCGTCCCTTCATGCCGCTGTTCGGCGCGCGAGAACTGACGGCCTCGCTGTTCCGCCGGCGGTTTCCTGCCGAATGTGAGCAGTTGCTGCACCGCGCCGATCGGGCGATTGCCGGACGGTTCGATCTCCTTGGCCTCACCGACGTGTCGTTCGGGCATCCGATCGATTGGCATCTGGAGCCGTTGGCGGGCAAGCGGACTGGAAATCCCCATTGGAGTGCGATTGCTTATCTGAATCCGGCTGTCGCAGGCGATAAGAAGATCACCTGGGAGCTCAATCGGCACGGGCATTTCGTCACGTTGGGCCAAGCCTATCTTCTGACCAAGGATGACCGGTATGCCGAGGCCTTCATCTACCAACTCACGGCGTGGCTGGACGCGAATCCCCCGCGCCGGGGGATCAATTGGGCCAGCTCCCTCGAACTGTCGATTAGATGCATCGCCTGGCTGTGGGCCCTGCCCTGTTTTGCCTGGTCCGGCCGGCTGACCCCTACCATTATATGGAGGATCCTGAAGAGCCTGGTCCAGCAAGGGTCGTATATCGAGTCGTACCTATCGCATTACTTTGCGCCGAATACGCATTTGACCGGAGAAGCCCTGGGACTCTTGTCCCTCGGCACCGCCCTTCCCTGGCTCACCGACGCCTCGCGCTGGCGCGACTTGGGTCTGAGGATCTTGCTCGAGCAATTGCCACGCCAGGTGCAGCCCGACGGCGTGTATTTCGAACATGCCTCCTACTATCACCGTTACACGACCGACTTTTATATTCACGCGATTCTGCTGGCTCGCGCCGGGGGCCTTGCGTTACCACCATCCGTTCCCGAGACGCTTGCACGGTTGCTCGATCATCTGCTGTGGATCATGAGACCGGACGGAAAGAGCACGCTGTACGGAGACGATGACGGCGGCCGGCTATTGACCTTGCATCAGCGCGAGTCGGGCGACTTCCGCGATACGTTGCAGACCGGAGCGGCACTCTGTGGCATCGGCACAGGGAAATGGGCAGCCGGGCCGGCCTGCCCGGAGGTCTTGTGGCTGCTTGGGCCGGAGGGGCTTGAAGCCTACGAGCGCCTGGCAGCGGTCGAACCGGACAGCGTGGTCAAGCGGTTTCCGACGAGCGGGTTCGTCGTGCTTCGGGACGGATGGAACGAGCGATCGAGCTATGTCTTGGTGGATGCCGGTGCGCACGGCGCCATGAACTATGTCCATGCGCATGCCGACGCGTTGTCCTTCGAATATGCGTCCAACGGGGTCACATGGATGGTCGATCCGGGCACCTACACCTACACAAAGGATCCGGCGCTGCGCGATCAGTTCCGGTCCTCTTCCGCCCACAACACGGTGATTGTGGAAGGACAGTCTCAATCTCTGACCAGCGGACCGTTTTCGTGGGCCCAGGTCGCTGAGACCACCTTGCAAGAGTTGACGGCGACCGCTGAGGCCGCAACATGCCGGGGAGTACACAACGGCTATGAACGGTTGAATCCTCCAGTGCGACATCAGCGGTCTATTCAGCTTGTCAAGAGATCGGATCGCCCGGCGAGCTCGTATCTCTTGATAGAAGACCGGATCACCACTGCCGGCTCGTATCGTTACCAGCTCAGGTTTCATCTCGCGCCAGGCTGCAAGCCCTCGCAGGGCAACGGCCGGTTCATCGTCCAGCATCCCAACGGCCCTCAACTTGCGGTGGGTATCTGGCTGGTCGATCCAGAGCGCGCGGGCACGGTGGTTCCCATCGGCGTCGAAGAGGGGTGGGTGTCTCCCGACTACGCGCGAAAGCTGCCGGCACCGATCCTCGTCGCCAATGCCGAAGGGGCGGGGGACCACATGTTTGTAACAGTCCTCGCGCCTCTCGACGGGGAGGCGGTCGTTGACTTGGAATGTCTCGCACGTCTGGCCACCGACCGGGATGTGCAGTACGCGGCCTGAACCCGATCTCAAATTTCCGATCTGAAATCTCAAATTCCAGGTCTCCGATGCGACTACTCTGGCTCAAGACCAACCTGCTGCATCCTGTCGATACCGGCGGGAAGATCCGCACGTATTTCATGTTGCGCGAACTCAAGCAGCGGCATCATGTGACCTATCTGGCTCTCGACGACGGGACGGCGGCCCCTGATGCGGTCGAGCGAGCCGCTGAATATTGTCATGACCTGATCCGTGTTCCTCATCGCACCTCCTCAAAGTTCTCGCTCCGGTTTTTTGCCGAACTGGCGAAGAATGTCGGATCCCCATTGCCCTATGCCGTCGAGAAATATCGGTCGTCCGAGTTTGGGCGGGTCATCGCGCGCGAACAGGAACATGCCGATGTCGTGGTCTGTGATTTCCTGTTTCCCAGCGTGAACGTCCCGGAGCCGCTCTCCCGTCCGGCGCTTTTGTTCCAACACAACGTCGAGGCGCTGATTTGGCGGCGTCATGCGGAGACCCAACGCAACCGGCTTGCACGCCTGCTGTTCCAGAATCAATGGCGCCGCATGCGGGCCTTTGAGCGCACGGCCTGCCATCGATACGACGCGATCGTGGCCGTCTCGCCGCAGGATCGCGCCATTATGGAGCGGGAGTATGACGCCCCGTTAGTCCGTGAGATTCCGACCGGGGTGGATACGGACTACTTTCGGCCCTCCGGATCCGTAGACCCCGATCCGTACCACCTGGTCTTCACCGGCTCGATGGACTGGCTGCCCAACGACGATGCGATGAAATACTTTGTGCGCGCCATTCTTCCGAGAATTCGTGTCTCGTGTCCGGAAGTGGTGTTGACCATCGTCGGCCGCAAGCCCTTTCCAAGTCTGACCGCCTTGGGCCGGAACGACCCCAACATCCGCGTCACGGGCCAAGTCGGCGACGTGCGCCCGTATCTCGAACGGGGAGCCGTATATGTGATCCCGCTCCGAATTGGCGGAGGCACCCGACTTAAAGTCTTTGAAGCCATGGCGATGGAAAAAGCCGTGGTCTCCACCTCCATCGGCGTCGAAGGACTGCCCATCGTCAACGGAACGGACGTCCTCGTGGCGGACGAGCCGGACGCGTTTGCGGACGCCGTCGTGCAGCTTCTCCAGGACCGGAGCCGTGCCGGCCAGCTCGGCCAGGCGGCTGCGGTAAAGGTGAGGGCGCAGTTCGGGTGGGCGCCCGTGGCCGCCTCATTCACCGAGGCCTGTGAGTTGGCCCGAAGGCGGTGGAAGGACAAGCGTGAACATCCGGACGCGCGATCGGCCGATGTGGCAGCTGAGGACGCGCCCTATGTCAATGCACAGCAACTCGGCATTTCATGAGGAGGCTCGAATGCGAATAAGCGTGTTTGGTCTTGGCTATGTCGGCTGCGTCTCATCGGCCTGTTTCTCGGACCACGGCCATGAAGTAATCGGCGTGGATACCAATCCCTTGAAAGTCGAGATCATCAATGACGGCCGCTCGCCCGTCGTCGAACCAGGGGTCGAAGACCTCATAGGCCGGGCGGTCAAGGACAAGCGAGTACGGGCGACGACTGATGCAACCGACGCCGTGCACAACAGTGATCTGTCACTGGTGTGTGTCGGCACTCCCGGCCAGCCCAACGGCTCGTTGGATTTGTCATACGTCAAGGGCGCCTGCAAGCAGATTGGTCTGGCGTTGGAAAACAAGCGCCGGTTTCACGTGATTGCGATCCGGAGCACGATGCTGCCCGGGACGATTGAAGACACGGTCGTGCCGACACTCGAGGTCTATTCGGGAAAAAAGAACGGCCGGGATTTCGCCGTGGCCATCAATCCAGAGTTTTTGCGTGAGGGGACGGCCATCGCGGATTTTCATCATCCGCCGTTCACCTTGATCGGGTCAGACGATGAGGAAAGCGCGGGAATGCTGCAGCGGTTGTACGCCCAACTCGATGCGCCGGTTCTCACCATCCGCGTCAAAGAAGCCGAGATGGTCAAATATGCCTGCAACTGCTTCCACGGATTAAAAGTCGCTTTTGCCAACGAGGTGGGGGCGCTGTGTAAGGCCTTCGGTATCGACAGTCATCGCGTGATGGAGGTCTTCTGTCAGGATGCGAAGTTGAACCTGTCCGCCTATTACTTGAAGCCGGGATTTGCCTTTGGAGGGTCCTGCCTTCCTAAGGACTTGCGCGCCTTAACCTACCAGGCGAAAACAGCCGACGTGGATGTCGCGTTGCTCAATGCGATCCTTTCGAGCAACCGACGTCATATCGAGCGAGGCGTCGAGATGGTGCTCCGCACAGGCAAAAAGCGCATCGGCGTCCTTGGTCTCAGCTTCAAGGCCGGCACGGACGATCTGCGTGAAAGCCCCATGGTAACGCTGATCGAGACACTGATCGGCAAAGGCATGCAGGTCATGATCTTCGATCGGGAAGTGGAACTGGCCCGGCTGTTCGGGGCCAACAAGACCTACATCGAGCAGGAAATTCCACACATCTCTTCGTTGATGAAGCGCCGACTCGACGAGGTCATCGAGCAGTCAGAAGTCATTGTGCTCACGAAACGTTCCGATGAGTATCGCGCTGCTCTTGAGCAAGTGAGCCATCCGCCGCTCATCATCGATTTGGCGCGAGTCCTCGAGACCAGGCGGTCGGATGCCGGATATCAAGGGATCGGGTGGTGAACACGCCACATCGGCCATGAACGAACGACTGGAGAAGGAGTCTACGATGTACGTGTTTGTCGCAGCAGCCATACTGCTGGTGCCGTTGCTGACGCCCGCATTCGGATGCGCGGGGGCGCCGTCCGTTGCACGACAAGAGACGGCCGCTCCTGAGGCTCCGCGGGAATACGTGGACACGACATTGGTCCCGTCGTCAGGACGGACGATCCGCATCGGTGAACGGGACGATCTCCAAGATGCGATCGACACGGCGCAGTTCGGGGATACGATCCTGCTTGAAGCGGGAGCCACCTTTAAGGGGCCGTTCACTTTGCCGAAGAAAACAGGGACAGGGTGGGTGACGATCAGGACCAGCACACCCGATAAGCCATTCCCTGCTCCGGGCACCAGAGTTTCCCCGGCCCACGCGCCGCTGATGCCGAAACTCATATCCTGGAAAGGAGAGGGCGTAGTCCTTGCGGATCGGGGCGCACACCACTATCGCTTCATCGGCATCGAGGTGACGCCCCATGAAGGCACCTATCTCTATTCGGTGATGTGGTTCGGCAACAACAAAGAACGGACGCTCGAAGAGCTGCCCCATCACATCATCGTCGACCGCTGCTACATCCATGGCGATCCGAAAAAGGGGTCACGGCGAGGCGTCGCCTTGAACGGACGGCATTTGGCAGTCGTCGATTCGTACGTTTCCGACTTCAAGGAGGTCGGCGCAGATTCTCAGGCCATCCTCGGTTGGGGCGGGGCCGGGCCGTTCAAAATCAGCAACAACTATCTCGAAGGTGCCGGTGAAAACGTCATGTTCGGTGGAGGCGATCCGTTCATCAAGGATCTGGTGCCGTCGGACATCGAGGTGCGCGGCAATCTCATGGTCAAACCATTGCGGTGGAAAAAGAACGAGCCCGGCTTCGAGGGAACGTCCTGGAGTGTCAAGAATATCTTCGAGTTGAAGAATGCGCGTCGCGTGGTGGTGGAGGGAAACGTACTCGAACACAGCTGGGAAGAGGGTCAAAGCGGCTTTGCGGTGCTGTTCACCGTTCGCAATCAAGAGGGCAGAGCGCCATGGTCCGTCGTGGAAGATGTGCAGTTCAGCAACAACATCATCCGCAACAGTGGAAGCGGGATTAACTTGCTGGGACACGACAACAACCGTGCATGGGACCAAAGCCAGGAAACCAAACGTATTCTCATCCGGAACAATCTCTGGGAAGACATCGGGGGCGAACGCTGGGGCGGCAGGGGCACCCTGTTTCAGATCATGGAAGGCACGTCCGACGTGAGGATCGAACATAACACCGGGCTACAACGGGGGTATACGCTGTTTGCATTGGGCCCCCCCCATCGCCGGTTCACGTTCCGTGACAACATCGCCCCTCACAATGAGTACGGCATCTTTGGGAACGATGTCGGCATCGGCGTGGCAGCGCTGGACGCGTACTTTCCCGACGCCGTCGTGACTGAAAATGTACTGCCAGGCGGAGATGCCAGCCAGTATCCGGACGGCAATGTGTTTCCCGACTCCATCGAGGCCGTGCCCTTCGTCGATCGCAAAGCGGGAAACTATCGCTTGGCCGGCGGCATCAAGAATTTGAAAGCCCCCGGTGTCGACGCCGGCGCTCTCTGCGCGGCGTTGAGCCCTCAGGACGCGCGCGAGCAAACGATCTGCGCAGTGCGCACGGCGGACCGCCAGGACCGCGCAGTGGCGTCGCACTGACGCAGTTCTCTCTCGACCATTCCTTCGTTGATCCAACTCGAGGTTGATCGGTGGAACCGCTCACGACAGCTCATCTGACGTTCTTTGCGTCATTGGTCTTGCTGGGGTACAGCTATGTCGGCTACCCCGTGCTCCTTTGGCTCCTCGGGCAACTCCATGGCGAGGAGACGGCCGTACAGGCAGATCCAGCCATCTGGCCGGATGTGAGCGTCGTGATCGCCGCACACAATGAAGAAGTAGTCATCGGCCGTCGCATCGAAAATTTGCTGGCGCTGGATTATCCCCCTGAACGTCTACAGATCTTGATTGGTTCGGACGGGTCGACCGATCGCACGAGCGAGATCGTGCGTCTCTATCGTCGGCCGCGGATCGCGTTTCATGACTTCGCTCTTCAGCGAGGCAAGGCGCAAGTCCTCAATGATCTTGTCTGCCTCGCCCGGGGTAAATTCGTCGTCTTCACGGACGCCAATACCTTTTTCGAGCCAAACGCGGTGAAGGAACTGATGCGCGGATTCCGGCTCACTCCTTCGGCCTGCGCGGTCGTCGGGAAATTGGAATTCCGCACGGCGGAAGGAACTGTGAATCCCGACGGCTTCTATTGGCGGTATGAAACCTTGCTCAAGACGCTCGAATCCCGATTCGGAACCATGCTTGGAGCGAACGGCGCGATCTATGCCATTAAACGGGCATGGTTTCGTGCACTCCCGACCGGCACGATCGTCGATGATTTTCTGATTCCGATGCTCATGCGGCTGGAACGTGGAGGAGCGGTGGTGTTCCGGCCGACCGCCAAGGCCTGGGAAATGGTGCCCGAAACGGTCCGTGACGAGTTCCGCCGGCGGGTGCGCATCGGTGCCGGCGATGCCCATGCCCTACGGCATACCTGGCGTCTCTTGCTGCCCAGCCACGGGATGCTTGCCCTGAGCTATTGGTCACACAAGATCCTGCGTTGGATGGGTCCGGGGCTGTTGTTGACGGCCCTCCTGGCGAATCTCTGGCTCGCGGATCTCCCGTGGGCGCGCGCATTGCTCATCGCGCAGCTCGCCGTCTATGGACTGGGGTTCGTGTCCTCTTGGCTCCGCAAGGTCCCGCTCGTCGGTCAACTGTCGACGGGCGTCTGGTATTTCATGGTGCTCAACGCCGCGCTCTTGCTGGGGACGCTGAAGTATGTCACGGGGCGTGCGGCGCCTGCATGGCAGCGAACTCCGCGCACCGCAGAGCGGATGCAACGGCATCGCACGCATCGTGGGCACATCAAAGCGGCCGCGCGGTCCGAAGAGGACTCGCCGGCCGCCTAGGCTTACCGGAACCGGAGGTTCACCGGCACCGCGGGCTGGGTGGTATCGCCGCCCGTGACCAGGAGTTGGGAAGGCACTTTCACCAGGAAGGCGTCCATCCGATTCCCGCCGAGATTGGTCGTCCAGATAAAGTATCGGCCCGTGATGTCCAGGTTACCTTTCGGCTGTCTGGCATAGGCATCGCAGCAGCCCCCGGTCGCGTTCGGGTCGGTCATGACCGGCGCAACAATGAGCTGGTCCCCCGAGCCGTCGATACGAAAGCAGGTGATTTCATTCTGGACCGAGTAATTGGTCGATGCATCGCTGCCGCAGGCATGCTGCTGAGACGACGGCGCATTGGGCTTCGAATTGGTGTGTGAGAGATGATTCACGGCGGCAATGTTCCAGTTCACGTTGTATTGGACCACCGGCCCTTGAACGATTGAGGGGTTGAATGACCAGAGGATGGACGCATTGGGCAGAGCATTGTGGTTGTCGGCGCCGATCGCGTAGCCGTAGCCCGTGTCAAGATGACCCAACGTGCCGTTCGGGCCGCTGATTCTCGTCTCCTTCCCGCTCTTGTTGTCGAAAACCCGCATCGCGATATCGTTGGGCACACCGATGTCCTCGAGGCTGATCGTCCAGCGGCCGCTCTTATCCAAGTTGCACTCGTCGAAGACGCCGATTTTCGGATACCAACGGAACGTTCTCGTGCTTTCCAGGTAGGCAAGGCAGCCGAGCATCTCGCCACTGCTCGCGACACGGAGCGTGGCCGTGTGCACGAGGTCGTCATTGCTGCTGTGCATCTGCCAAATTTTCCGGTCGGCCCCAAAGTGGGCCGTGACGTCGAAGACGGTCTCGAATTGCTTGGTCACGACGTCGTAGCGCAGCATCTTGGGCCCGTCCCAGACGTAGATGGTGTGGGGACGAGTCGCGCTGAAGTACCAGCCCTCGCCGGTGTAATTCAGAAACTTACTGCCGGCAGGGAACAACGGACCGACTTTCGTAATGGCATCGGTGGTTTTGTTCAGCTTGAAGAGGGTCGGGCCCGCCCCACCCCGGTTGTTGGCAAGTCCCAGGAAGATCAGCATCTCATTACTGTTTTGATGGGCATTCGAATTCCGCCAGTAGGAATAGCCGACATTCCAGACGCAATCCAATCCGCCGCAGTCCGAGGCATCCGTGATCCGCACGGCCTTGGTGTTGTACGGAGACGGAAATGTGAACGATCCCCGCGTTGGAGGTACGAATGAGTGAATGTGACTCGCGGTGAGTCTGGTACGAACCGCGCTTCCGTCCTTTTCTACCCAGCCTCCGGGAAACGAGCTCGTCGTTTGGGCGACGGCAGCTGAGGCCGCGGCAATCAAGATTCCTCCCAGCAGGAGCCTGAGCGAGCGTTTCGACATGTGCATCCTCCGATTGTCCGGTGAGCGGAGCGCCTATCCGGCGCACGATAGTCTACTAGGGAGAACCCTAGCATCGCTGGACAAACGGAGCGTGAAAATGGGTAAATCGATTGTGTGAGATTGGAAAACATTAGGTGAGGAGAACGTAAAAAGTGGTGAACGCGCAGCCGACGACGACGTTTGCGCAATTGTGCGAATGCTGGAGGGCCGATCTCTACCGCCATACCGGCGAAACCGCATGGAGCCATCTGCTCACGAATCTTCTGTTCTCGGACGGGGGCGAGCGATTCAGTGACGGCGTCAAGTATGTGTTTTATTTCCGGCTTTGCCGCTACTTGAAGAGCCAACGGCCGCGGCTGGTGTTCTGGCCCCTCTATCGCATCGCCATGCGGGTGTTCACGCACTACAAGTACAAGTTCGGCTGTTCGATTCCACACTCGACGTCAATCGGCCGTGGGTTGTATATCGGACACATCCGAGACATCGTCATCAACGAACGCGCTGTGATCGGGGACAATTGCAATATTAGCCAGGGCGTTACGATCGGCCAGGCGAATCGAGGTCGGCGCAAGGGGACGCCCGTGATCGGCCGCAACGTCTACATCGGACCGGGAGCGAAGATTGTGGGGGCGGTTCAGGTGGGCGATCATGTGGCGATCGGCGCGAACTGCGTCGTGACCGATGACGTGCCGGATTATGCGGTGGTGGTTGGCGTTCCGGGACGAGTCATTTCCTTCGAAGGGTCGGCCGGCTATGTCAACCGCACCGATTATCCCGGCGGGCGCGAGACGGGGCCGCACCATGTGGCGTCGATCCACGATATGCAGGAGATGGTTTCAGCGTCGGCGATGAAAGGATCGGGGATCCGCTCGGCGGGTGCTGAGTCTACGACTCGGGAAGAGCAGGATCGAGCCGGTATCCGACATTGCGCACAGTAAAGATGCGGCGCCCTTCGGCTCCCAGCTTGTTTCGCAGGCTGCGTATATGCACGTCGATGGTCCGCGACTGCAGATCTGCGTCCTTGCTGGCTCCCCACACCGATTCGAACAACGCATCCCGGCTCAGGACCCGCCCGTTCGTCATCAGCAATGCGCGGAGCAAGCTGAACTCCTTGGAGGTCAAGTGAATCGGCCTCCCACGGAGCGTCACCTGGTAGCGGTCGAGTTCCATCTCCAATGAGCCGACTTTCAGCACCCGCGCGGGATCGGTGGGGGCTGATCGACGGAGCCGGCCCTTGACCCTGGCAATCAGCTCGTTGGCTTGAAACGGCTTCGTCATATAGTCGTCGGCGCCGATCTCCAGACCGATCACCTTGTCGCGTTCTTCATCCTTTCCGCTGAGCACGATGATGGGTAGGTGAGCAGTGATCGGATCCTGGCGGACGCGCCGCAGCACCTCGAGGCCGTCCAGTCCGGGCAGAATCAGGTCGAGCAGCATCAGGTCCGGCTTCTCGCGGCGCACAGCCTCCAGCGCCTCCGGCCCATCCTGAGCCACCGCCACCTCAAACCCCTCGCGCTGCAGCAGGGTACGGAGGAGGTCGACGACGCTGTCCATGTCTTCGACGACGAGGATTTTCGCCATGGGTGGCCTGAAATGTTTAAGGTGTTAGGGTTCGATCAAACGACGGCGAATGGAATATCGCACGAGACTTGCGGTGTCGTGAAGATCCAGCTTATCCATGATCCGATGCCGGTGCGATTCCGCCGTCTTCACGCTCACCCCCAACAGTCCCGCGACTTTTTTCGTCGTCATGCCCTGGGCGACCAGCTGTAACACTTCCCGTTCCCTCATCGTTAAGGGATCAGTGGGAATGTCGCTCTTGGCAAGAAAGGCCTGAATCACCGTCTGGGAAATCCCCGGACTGAGATAGAACGATCCTTTCGAGACGTCGCGAATGGCATGCACGACGTCTGTCACCGGTTGGGACTTGAGCAAATATCCTTTGACGCCGACCTTCATTGCCTCGAGCACGAACGCATCATCCGTGTGCATGGTGAGCAGTAGCGATTTTGTAACGGGCGAAACCCGCCGGATTTCGCGGACGACGTCCAAGCCGTTCAACAACGGCATCATGACGTCGATGACCGCCACATCGGGTTGCGTGTCCTCGGCCAGGCGGACCGCTTCCCGGCCGTCGCCCGCCTCGCCGACCACGGTGACCCCGTATGTCTCGATCAGCGCCTTGACTCCTTGTCGCAACAGGATGTGATCGTCGGCCAGCAGCAAGCGGCAAGAGACGAGCGATGGGACTGGCTCAGTATTTCGAGCCTCGAGGCGGCCCGTCCGCGGAGGCGGCATGACCGATGCAGAAGTGCGAGCGATCACACAGAACTCCTTTCGTTGCGGTTCTTCACCCACCTCGATAACCTCTCGACATCTCGACGAGTTATCCGCGCCGACCGTTGTCAGTCAACAACTGGAGGGAGCATTCTCTCCCTTAGGTGTCACTCTGTCATAGGACTCGTATCATTGGCACCTAGGGAAGCGCCTAGTTGGACGCTCTCGAAAAGATCTCTACAGTCAGCCCCGTTCGAGGAGGTGTTCTCATGGCGACCGTTCCAACCTTGGCAGTATGCTGCGTTTGCAAACATGTCGCGCCGACCGGCTCGCCGCCCTCCCAATGGACGCCGATGTCGACCTTTCTCGAGCAACACCATCTCCAACCGGTCGACGTCCGATTAAGCCACACCTATTGCCCGGTCTGCCATGAACAACAAGCCGAAGCCTGGTCGATCCCGGTGAAAGACAGTCCGGAACAGACCACGCCTCGCGCCGCGTAGTCCAGACTCGACGCCGGTCCCACTCCTTATCTTCACCTGAATCTTCACCTGACCGTGATGTAGGCCCATCGTCCTTGCTCATGGGACATAGGCCGTCGCGCCGGCCCGCGTCAGCACGTTCTTCAAGATCTGTGCGACCGGGGGCTGTGTGCGCAGGTGTTGGTTGAAAAATATCGTGCCTGCGGCGAATACGACCGCCGGTCCTCGCTCATAGATCGTGGCTTCGTGCCGGCTCCCCGGCAGGACATTGTTCGGTACGACGGACGATGCGAGCACGGTGATTCCGGCCGGAGTCGCACCATTGTTCACAAGACCGTCCCATTCATAGTAGATGAGGCCGGGGATCGTCCCTCCGTTGGTCAAGCCGGTTCCGGCGTAGACCCAATGGTTCGCATTGGTGACGACCCAGTCGCCTGGTTGGCCCGTGAAATTCGAGACATTATCGCTTCCATCGGACAGAACCCCGATCAACCCATTTTCAGGACGATTGACGAGGGGATCGCGGAAATGTGTCGTCGTCAAACGGCCCTGGACCGGGTCTTGGGCCGCCAGCTCTTTATAACCAACGATCGTGCGGTCGTTGTCCTCGTAGCGAATCTGCCAGGCCAGCGTGTTGCCGGTGAGAAACGCGAGGCTGGTTCCGCCGTCCAACGCTGCTTGGAGCCGATCGAGCGTGGCCATTGTGCCGTATTCGTCATGGGCCAGCGTCACATATATCCGATGGCCGCCTAACCGATTGACCGCTCCGCCCACATCCGAACTGGCGAAATACTCCACGTCATAGCCCATATCTTCGAGCCAAATGACTCCTTCATGCTCTTCGAACAGGAATTTTCCCGATCCGAAACCCAGCGTGATGGGCCTGTCGAGCGACACTTTACGCGCATGCCCTCCGGACAGTCCGTGCGTTGACGCATACAGACTTTCGCCGCCGAATTGATTGTAGGCATGCCAGGTGGCCGTTGGCAGATGCAGCGCCACTTCAGCATTCCGCGTATCATCCCGGAGGATGAAAATCGCATAGGTCTGCAAGCCATCAGATTTTGTCAGCAGCACGACGTAGACGCCCGTGAGCCATGGGCTTCCATCGCTGTTTTTCGTGGACAGAGAGAACGTGGCCGGCCAACCGGCGCGCACCAGACCGGTCGTCGGATCGAACGAAGGGCTGGCCTGCGTCGGGGCAAACACTGGACCCCCTTGCCCATACAGACGGCCGCCCGTGCCGCCGTACCCGCCCATACGGAACACCCGCCACGTGAATTGCCCTGCCGGGTTGGCCGAAACCGATATGCTGACGTCGGAGCCTGCCGGATAACTCTCACGATTGCTGTATGCGACAATCTCACCGTTGGCCGATGGCGTTCCGATCTGCCATGCCCCTGTGCCGGGAAGGGCATTTTCGCGCGCGATGGCTTTGACGTCTCCGGTCACGCCCGCAGGCGGTTGGCCCGTGCCCCCGCCGCCGTCACCGCCTCCGTCTCCGCCTCCGCTGCATTGGAGCTGGGTGATTAGACCGATCGCTGCAACCAGGGAAAGACCAAGAGGCAGCCCTATGAGTGAGCGGATGGTATGAAGAGAAGTGCGCATAACAAACCTTCCTCGATCCAATGTATGGATAATGTTGCAGGCGACAAGAGGCGACAGCAAGAACCGCACCAACATACAAATAGCCCCATGGCGTTTCCTAGCGCGAGGATTCCCTAGGAAGGGCCCTGATTTTCAGGACAAGCTGTCCCTGAAATGAAATTTTTGGGACAAACTGTCAGCGGCTGGGAGCCGGATGGTCGGCAGGTTGCTGGTCGGTCCGAATGGCGAGTCTCTGGCGCGAAGATGTCCGAACGTCCTCGGCAGGTGCTGGCTGGTTTGCCTCTGCGAAGACTCCATACAGGGTCGGGAGCACGATCAACGTCAACAAGGTCGAGCTGACAAGTCCGCCGATGACGACCACGGCGAGAGGACGTTGAACTTCCGATCCGATGCCGTGAGAAAAGGCCAACGGAATCAGACCCAGCATCGCGACCAGAGCCGTCATCAGCACGGGGCGCAGGCGAAGGAGGCAGCCCCGCACGATCGCCAGGTCATCCGCGAGGCCCTCATCACGAAGTTGATTGATGTAGGACACGAGCACGATGCCGTTGAGCACCGCCACACCGAACAAGTTGATGAATCCCACTGAAGCCGGCACGCTCAGATATTCACCCGTGATCCAGAGCGACACGATCCCGCCGATGAGGGCGAAGGGAAGGTTCAGAATGATCAGGGCGGCATGGCGAACGGAATTGAAGGAGGCGAACAACAGCAAAAAGATCAGTCCGATCGTGATCGGCACGATGATTTTCAGACGCGACATGGCGCGCTGCATGTTTTCGAACGATCCGCCCCAGATCAGATGATAGCCCGTCGGCAGCTGCACCTGCTTGGCGATTTTGGCCTGGGCTTCCACGACGATGCTTTCGATGTCGCGTCCTAACGTATTGAAGCCGACGTAGATCCTTCGCTGGAGACCTTCCCGGCTGATCAACGCCGGCCCTTCGCGCAGTTCGATCTTGGCCAGCTCGCCGAGGGGGATCAGGGCACCGGTAGCCGTCGTCAAGAGGATGTTGCTGATCGTCTCCACGCTGTCGCGGTAGGTTTTCGGATAGCGGAGAATCAGGTCGAAGCGTTTCTGTCCCTCGTAGACCCGGGTGGCCGCCTCGGCGCCGATCGCCGTCGAAATGATTTCTCGGATGTGCGCCACGTTGATGCCATACCGCGCAATCTTCCCCCGGTCGATATCGATCGTGAGGTAGGCCTGGCCGAAGAGTTGTTCCACGCGCACGTCCTTGACGCCGGTGATGCCGGTCATGATCGCCTGGACCTGCTCCGCCATTTTGCGCAACTGATCCAGGTCTTCTCCGATGATTTTTACGGTGGCTTCCGAGCGCACCCCCGACAGCAGTTCATCGACGCGCTGTTGAATCGGCTGGCTCAGGAGAAAATTTGCGCCCGGCACGCGCTCGATGCGCCGGCGAATCGCATCATCCAGTTCAGGCTTCGTTTTAGCCGTCTTCCATTCCTCCATCGGCTTCAGTGAGACGACCGGATCGCTGGCATTGGGCTCCTGGGGATCATTGCCGAGCTCCGACCGTCCGATTTTCGAGACCACCATCCGGACTTCCGGAAACTCCATGACGGCGCGCTGCATCTCCATCTCGATCTCGATGGATTTTTCGAGCGAGATGCTGGGAAGCCGGATCGTCTGCGGCGTGATCGCCGCCTCGTTGAGAATGGGAATGAATTCTCCGCCGAGAAACGGAAAGAGCGCAAGGCTGGCGCACAACATTGCCACCGCCGCGGACAACACGACCCGCCGGTGCGTCAGCGCCCAGGACAGGGATGGGGCGTACCACTGCTTGGTCTTCCGCAGCAGCCAGGGATCTTCTTCGGTGCCCCTGGTCAGGGCCATCGAACACAGAGCAGGCGACAGCGTGAGCGACAGCAGCAACGAGACCAGCAGGGCGATCATGATGGTGTAAGCGAGCGGCTTGAACATCTTCCCTTCCATGCCTTGCAGAGACAGGATGGGCAGAAATACCAGAATGATGATCAGAATGCCGAACAGGACCGGTTGGGCGACTTCTTTTGTCGCCTTGAGCACGATCGAACTTCGGCTGACGGACGCACTTGGCGGATGTTCGCTCAGATGGCGATACACGTTTTCCACGACAACGACGGATCCATCCACCATCATGCCGATCGCAATCACCAAGCCGCCTAAAGACATGAGATTGGCCGTCAAGCCGACCTGATCCATGACGATGAACGTGGCCAACGGGGCGACCACGAGGGTAGCCGTGACGATCAGCGCGCTCCTTACATTGCCCAGGAACAGGAACAACACGACAATGACGAGCACGATGCCCTCGAGCAGGGCCTTGTAGACCGTGCGAAGCGCCGCGACGATCAGTTCCAGGCGGTCGTAGAACGGCATGATCCGGAGTCCGGCAGGAAGGAGTTTCTGCTCATGAATATCCTCGATCTTGTCCTTCACGGCCTGCACGACTTCTCGGGCGTTGCCTCCGCGCAGCATCAGGACGATGCCGGCGACCACTTCACGCTGCCCGTTCAACACCGCCGCGCCGTGCCGCACCGCATGGCCGATCTGCACCTCGGCCACGTCCCTGACATAGACCGGGGTGCCGCGCGCCTCTTTAACGACGATGTTCTCGATGTCGTGCAATGTCTTGATCAGGCCGATGCCTCTGACGATGTATTTTTCAGGTCCTTTTTCGAGGATGTTGCCGCCGGCATTGGAGTTGTTGTTCGCCACAGCGGTGAACACGTCGTGAAGGGCGAGGTCGTATTTGCGGAGCAGCCCCGGGTCCACCATCACCTGGTATTGTTTGACGAACCCGCCGATCGAGTTGACATCCACCACGTCCGGTAGGCCCTTGAGGAGGGGACGGATCACCCAGTCTTCCAGCGTCCGTCGCTCCATCAACTCCGTCTCCGTGAGCTGATAGTCCGGATCGTTGTCGTGCGGACCTTCCAGATAGAACTGAAACACCTCGCCGAGACCCGGCGAATTGGGCACGAGTTCCGACCGGGCGCCGGGCGGCAAGCTGTCCTGCACTTCCAAGACACGCTCGAGGACGAGCTGACGCGCCAGATAGATGTCGACGTCGTCGCGGAACACCACGGTGATCATCGACAAGCCGACTTTCGACAGGGACCGGATGTCGGTCAGCCCGGGGGCGCCGGTCAACTGGAGCTCCAGCGGAAAGGTCACGAAGCGCTCAATTTCGGCAGGGGACAGTCCTTGCACCTCGGTCACGACCTGGACAAGGACGGTCGTGACGTCCGGAAAGGCATCGATCGCGATCGTGCGGAACGAATACATGCCCGCAACCGCGATGAGGCAGGCCAAGGCGATAACCAACACACGCTGGCGCAGCGCTAGTTCGAGAAAGGAAGACATGAGCTAGATTTGGTCGGAAAGCAGTTCGGACTTCAGCACGTACGCGCCCTTCACGACGACCGGTTCTCCTTCCTGAAGTCCGTCGAGGATCTTGATCATCTCCCCGTTGTCTTCGCCCAGCGTGACGTCGCGCGCCTCGAACGTGTGGGCATCCCGTTGCACAAAGACGAACCGGCGGTCGCGCTCCCGTTGCACTGCGCCTTCCGGCACCATCAGGACGCCGTGCTCAGGGAGCGAATGCACCCTGATCGTCGCGTACATCTCGGGTTTGAGTTTCCGGTGCGGGTTAGGCAGCTCCAAGCGCAAGTTCATCGTCCGTGTGGCCACGTCCAGCACGTCGCCGACATACGTGATCTTCCCATGGAAGACTTCGCCGGGATACGCCGTCACCAGTACCTCCACGAGCTGATCTACTCCAGACTTATCGGTACCCGCATCGGCCCGTATGAAGGTGATGTCTTTTTCCGGGATGTTGGCTAGCACCCACACCTCCGAGAGATCAGCGACCGTAAAGAGCTTCTCCGTGACCTCGACGACCTCTCCCTTGGTCAGATTTCGCGCGATCACCCGGCCGTCGAAGGGAGCGGTAATGGGCACATAGGAGACAATCTTCTGCTCACGGTTGAGTTTGGCGATCTGTTCGTCGCTCATGCCCAGCAGGCGCAATCGGTCTTCGGCTTCGCGTTTCTCTGCGCGCAAGCTGAGCATGTCACCCTGGCGCCGCTGGGCCTCGGCAAGCCCGATCACCTTTTCTCTGAGCAGCATCGTCGCACGCTCGTACGCCCGTTCCGCGACGTAGAGCTTTGCGATGGCTTTGAGATACGACGACTGCGCCATGCCGAGCTCGCTGCTGTTCAGCATGGCCAAGAGATCGCCGGTTTTGACCTGCTGGCCGAGATCGGCGTAGACGTCGAGGACGCGGCCTCGCACGAGCGCCGTAATGTCGGCGGTCGCACGTTGGTCCGGTACCACGGTAGCGGGAAAATCTCGATGCAACTTGAACTCACCGCGCACGGCGGGCTCGACCACGATGGCGCCGCTCCGTATCTCTTCGGCGGTCAGCGTCACGATGCCGGTCTCGTGCGGCTTTCCGGTCGGCTTCGCTGCCGGTGATTCCTGCGCCGCGCTGTTACAGCCCGCGGTGAACAGGACCGCGGCGAGGAGAAGAGGGAGGGAGCCAAACGAAGTCATACGGGTCCTTCCATTCAGGCACGTATAATGCGAACCGCTGATCTCATGCATGGCCTGGTCGATGCCTCACAGCATGCCGCCGACCGCCCGTTCGAGCCGTGACAGTGCCACGGACAGCTCAAAGCGTGCCTGTGCATAGTCGAAGAGCACTTGCCGCTGCACGCGCTGGGCATCCAGCACTTCCAACAGGCTCGCGGCGCCTTGCTGGAAGCTGAACTTGGCGATCCTCAACGCTTCCTCCGCCTGCTTCAACAGGCCCTTCTCCAGCACTTCGATGAGTTTCGCGGTGGTCTGCGCATCCTGATAGTACTGATTGATTTGTCTCAACAACTCATTGCGTGTGCGGAGTAATTCGGCTTCTTCCTTGCGCTTGGCACCCAACGAGCCGGCGATTTCACCCTGCTGCTGGTACCACAATGGTGTTGGGACGCTCAAGCCCGCATCGAAGCCTTCACGGCCGTATTCGCGGGCGTAGCTGGTGTTCAGGCTGACGTTCGGCACGCGGCTCTGCCGCTCAAATTCAATGGTGTGGTCGGCTTGATCGATCGACTTGGCCAAACGCTGAATCGAAGGATGCTCTTGCATCGAGCGCGTCGTCAGACGTTTGAGGTCCAAACTGGACGGAAAGACCAGAAAATCGCCGTTCACGGCGTAAGTCGGGCCGAGGGCACCGGCGGTCAACGTATCGAGAATGACCCGGTTGACGCGCACCGTATTTTCGCTCCGGGTGACGGCTTGATTGGCTTTCAACACTTCCACTTCGGCTTTGATCAGATCGAATTGAGGGGCTTCACCGAGGCGGACCCTGTGACTGACGACGCGGCGCACGTCTTCGACAATGCTCAAGTTATTTTTCGCCAGCTCCAAGTCGCGCTGCGCAAGGAGAAGGTCGTAGAAGGCGACTTTGACGTCCGAGGTCAGGTTCAAGCGGGTTTCGATCAATCCGACCGACGCGCCGGCAAGCCCGGCTTCTGCCGCGCGTTGGCGGGCGGCCCGTTTGGCCGGCCATTCGAGCGGCTGACTAAAGCCGGCCATGTATTCGGTGGCCGACGCCGGGACGTCAGCGGTCAACGAACCGCCATCCTTTAAATACCCTTTGCCGCTGTCTCCATGAATGGTCGGATTGGGATAGGCCCCGGCCGCGGTGCGCTTGCCCGTGCTTTGATCGATTGTCGCCATCGCGCCTGCGATCATTGGATTGCGCTCGATGGCCAAGCCGATGATGTCGTGAAGCGCATAGGTGGGCGATGCGGTGTCCGCCTGGGCGCTCCCCCCGAATGGGACAACGAGAACAGTGAATAGGACAGCAGCAAACCATGGTTTCATAGCAAACCTCGCGCATGCTCCTGAAGGAGCCGTGATGTCTGTGAAGATCCGAAGAGCCGTCGGTGTGTGTTAGGGAAGAGCCGGGGGTCGGAACCAATCCGAGGCGAAGTCTGTCCGCGGACAGGAGGCGTTATCCAGGACACAGGCCCGTGCGAGATGAATGATGCGAAATGCTTCTCCCTGGGCGAGCGCCAGTTCCTCGAGCTCGCCTTCTCCCGGATCGGTTTCCGTCTGGCCGTCCGGCGGGCCCGGCAGCTGATCGTGCGCATGCACCGGGCTGGCGGACCATTGGCGTAAGCAATCATCGGCGCACGCCGTGCCCATGAGCTGGACCGCGCAAACCGTGAGGAGTAGAAGAAAAAAACTGTGCCCGAAGGTACGGAACATGAAACCTTGCCCCTAGGAAAGTCGGGACACCGTACCATGAGAGACACCCCATCCGCAATTCCATTTCTCTCCCTGGGCAGGCACAGAGCAGAAGTGGCTGACAGAGCGCGGATATTTTAAACATCACATGTTCACATGGCCCTTCCATACTGGGGGTATCCCGAGTCGTGCGGCGTCGAAGCCGCCGCTAGAGCACGTGGTTTGTGTATTTGAAGGCAACGTTTCGTTCCCAGAGTCCTCTTTCGAGCTCTGGGACGAAGTCACCGGAATTTGGGGGCAAGGATGACTGAACCAGACAGCGCAATGCAGATACGAGCAGGATCGGAAGCGACCAGAAGCAAAGGTGGAAAAGGAAAAGCGGTTATTAAGAGAACTAAGACTGACACCCCGTCTCGGGAACAAACAGAAGAGGTGGGGGCCCGGCGTGAGCCCTGGAACATTGGCTGGAGGCTGAACGACAGATCACTGGCTCGCCCGATCACTCGGATCGATAGCTGGAGCCGACGAGGGAGCGGCGCTCAGCGGAGCACCAACTCGTCGGAATGTTCCTCGGAGGCCCAATCGAGGACTTGGACGACGATCCGGCCTTGCCGCAGCATGAGTTGAAGATCGCAATGGCGCAGCGTCTGGAGCCGGTGCGCGATCATGATCGTCGTCCGGCCGGCAGTCAACCGCTCCATGACGTCAACCAAGTCGGCTTCCGTACCGGCGTCGAGGGCGCTGGTGGGCTCATCAAGAATCACGATCGGGGCATCCCGTAGGAAGGCGCGGGCCAGGGCAATCCGCTGTCGTTGTCCGCCGGAAAGACGGGAACCACGATCGCCCACGTGCGTATCGTATTTTCCGGCAGGGCGCGGATAAACTCTCCGGCATGGGCTGCTCTCGCCGCCGCCTCGACTTGGGCGTCCGTGGCCTGCAGGTTGCCGTACCGGATGTTTTCGGCGATGCTCGTCGAGAACAGCTGCAGATCCTGAGGGACGATCGCGAACTGATCGCGCAAGTCTGTCAGACGGTAGTCACGTAGATCCCTCCCATCGAGCAGCACGACTCCCGCACGGGGATCGTGAAACCTCGTCAACAGAACGGTCGATCACCGATCACACTGTCGACCGTCAGCGTCAAAGGCAACGGCGTGAGGAGGTTCAGCGGAATCGAGAAGAGGACGACGACAGCAAGACAGGCCAGTTGGGCACGGAACGGCGCCAGGATCGGCCTTGCCCGGCGGAGGAGCTGCAGCGCGGAGCGGTTCTGCTCTTGTGTGATTGGTTGCTCGGACATGGATGCAATGTCGTCGAACGACGCGTGCATAGTAATGAGCGATTCGATCGCACGCAATCCGAAGAGGAAAGTCCGAGGTAAAAATGATGTAAATGTTTGGAAACGATTCTCAGAACGACTCGGACATTCTGTCCTGGGCGGGGGACATGCTGTCGTTATCCAGGCGTTGCGGATCGGCTGCTATGCGTGAACACATGCAAACATCTTGAAATTAGGCGATTCGTATCAACGCTCAGACGGTCCGCAGATTGCACGCACATACCACGGGAGAGGAATGCGCAGATTCAGCAGATGCGATAGGGGCACCGCGCGAGAAGAACCTTTTACAATCCTTTAAGGAGGCAAACTTATGCGGAATGGAGATTACGAGTACTACGAAGATGATGCCATGGGGTGGTCCGCCTTTGTGGCCGGAGCCTTCATCGGAGCCGGTCTGGCTTTGCTGTTTGCCCCACAAACAGGAACGGAATTGAGGGGCATGCTGAGGAACTACGCCGCACGAGCGAAAGATGAAGCTTGGGAGCGCGGACGGACCGCGTGGGACAGCGCCGTCGAGCGCGGTAAGGAATACTATGACAAGGGTCAAGAGGCCGTCCAGGAAGCCGGCCGTTCGGCGAAAGAGTACGCGCAAAGCGGCAAGGAAGCCTTGCGAGAAGCCAGAGAGAGCTCGCATAGGGGGTGAATGCCCAAGGTTGGTACCGGCGCCGATTGGATGACACTCGAAGGAGGTCTTACCAGGCGGTGCCGGGCCCACCACTTCGTCGAGAACTATCTCGGCCTTCCTGAAGGTCTGAGCGGGCAGAGGCAGGCTGCGTCATACCGGCCAACTATCAAACAAACGATCATCGCCGTCGAGCATCCTGCCACCGCGGCACAAGCGATCACGATCTCCTCGGGCGAGGTGTAAGGAGCAATGAACTAATATGGAAGCTGTTCCAGTGCGGGAATCGGGAAGTCTGCGGATTGCCGCCATTGGGGACTTACACTGCCCCCGCACGTCATCCGAGGGACTGCGGGACCTGTTTCATGATCTGGGCAGCGAGGCGGACGTCCTCCTGCTCTGCGGCGACCTGACCGATTACGGAAAACCGGATGAAGCGCGAATGTTGGTAGATCAACTGGGCCACGCGAGGCCGGTCTCCATGCTCGCAGTGCTGGGCAACCATGAATTTGAATGCGGCAAGCAGGACGAGATCATGCGGATACTCTCCGATGGAGGAGTCACCGTCCTCGACGGCACCGCCGTGGAGATTCTGGGGGTGGGATTTGCCGGGATCAAAGGGTTCTGCGGGGGCTTTGGCGCCCGCGCCTTGCAGCCGTGGGGCGAAGCCGCGCTCAAGCTGTTTGCACGCGAGTCTGTGGAGGAAACCGTGAAGTTGGAGTCGGCATTGGCCAAGCTGCGGACGCCCTCGAAGGTGGTCCTCATGCATTACGCGCCGATCCTCGACACTGTTCGCGGAGAACCCGCAGAAATTTTCGCCTTCCTCGGTTCCAGCCGATTGGAAGAGCCGGTCAATCGCTATGAGGTGACAGCGCTCTTCCACGGCCACGCCCACAACGGGAGTCCTGAAGGCAGAACGATGGGCGGGACTCCGGTCTACAACGTCGCCCTGCCGCTTTTGTACAAGCAGTTTCCCGGTCGTCGCGCCATGCGGTTCATTGAAATTCCGTCGGTGGCTGCGCCGGTCGCCTCCTGAGGGCCGGAGAAGGGACTGTTGATGAATTCCAATGCTCAAGGTCTAGATCAACAATGCAATGGAACTCTGCAATCAGCCGGGAATCCAGCGGATCCAGCCATTGACGTCTACCGGGAGGCCCTGCTCTGTCTCGTGAAGGCCAAAGTTCCGTTCCTGGTCGGGGGGACCTTCGCTTTGGAAAGCTACACTGGATGGGTCCGGCGGACAAAAGATCTTGATCTGTTCGTCAATCCTGCCGACCGTCTCCGGCTGATGCAACGGTTGTTGGACGCTGGCTTCCGCACGGAATGGCGGTTTCCTCACTGGCTCGGCAAAGCCTACAAGGACGATCGCAGCATCGACATCATCTACAGTTCGGGCAATGGTATCTGTACCGTGGATGAGGCGTGGTTCCGGTACGCGCTTCCAGCGGAGATTTTCGGCATCCCCGTCCGGGTGGTTCCGGCCGAAGAAATGCTCTGGTCCAAAGCGTTCGTGATGGAGCGTAATCGGTACGACGGGGGCGATATCGCGCATTTGCTGAGGGCTCGGGCTCACACCATGGATTGGGCGCGGCTCTTGTTTCGCTTCGGTACCCACTGGCGCGTGCTGTTCAGTCACGTGATTCTCTTTGGGTTCATCTATCCCGAGCAGCGGCTTCGCATACCCGACTGGTTCATGCATGAGATGATGCGGCGAATCAAACTGGACATGCAGTGTCTGCCGGCAGACCGTGAGGTATGCCAGGGGACATTGTTGTCCTGGTCGCAGTACCTCGCCGACCTGGAATGCGGCGACTATCAGGATGCCCGTCACGCGCCTCGCGGGAAATTGACGTCGGGCGACACGCAGCACATGACGGACGTCCTTCAACGGGAAGAACGGAAAGCACAAGAACATTAAGGATCACCTCGCGTGAGTGAAGGAGGCTGCCGGGTATGCTGGACTCCCCTTATCTCACTCTCATCGGCCGGGTGCTCCTCGGCCTCATGTTCCTCGTTTCCGGCATCCACAAGATCGCCGATCCTCACGGGACACAGCAGTACATGATCATGATGGGGATGACGTGGATGACCACGCTGTTCTACATCGGGGCCGTGGCCGTGGAAGTGGCGGGCTCCTTGTCCCTGCTGCTTGGATACCGTGCACGAGCGGTCGGCTGGCTGTTGTTTCTGTTCCTGATTCCCACGACGCTCATCTTCCACACAAATTTTGGCGATCCGAACCAGATGGTCCACTTTCTGAAAAACGTGTCGATCATGGGCGGGCTGCTGTACGTCGCCCGCTATGGCGCGGGCCGCTACAGCATGGATGCGGGACTGGAGCGGACAGAGGTTGCTGTCGCACCTCGGCAACCGTTGAGAAAAGTCGTGCATCAATAGGCAGAGGAAGGATGCTCACGTGCAACCGTTAATCAGGATCGGACGGATCGCCGGCATCGAGATCGGTGTCCATTACTCGTGGCTGCTCATCGCCGTACTGATCACGGGATCCTTCATCGGCTACTTGTCCGACACTCATCGGCTGTGGCCGGCGAGAACCATCTGGTCGGCTGCGATCGTCATCAGCGCCTTGTTTTTTCTCTCCATCATGCTGCACGGGATGGCGCACGCCCTGGTGGCGCGAGCCTACGGCATGCACGTCCGGACCATCACCCTGTTTGCGTTAGGCGGGGTGACCAGGATCGAAAAACAGGCGGCTAATCCCATCGCAGAATTTTGGATGGGCCTGGCAGGACCACTGATGAGCGCGGCCTTGGGGATGCTGTGCGCATGGCTGGCGTCATGGCTGGCGCGCGGCTCGAATATCGTTAGCATTCCGCCTGTGGCGGCGATTCTGCTGTCATTGAGCTCGTTGAATCTCATGTTGGCCATGTTCAACTTGATCCCTGGCTTCCCATTGGACGGTGGGCGAATTCTTCGAGCGATACTGTGGTGGATCGGCGGAGACGAGATTCGCGCGACCCGGATCGCATCGCGGGTGGGACAAGGGGTGGCCGTGCTTATGTTCGCCCTGGGTTTATGGGAGTTTCTCTCGGCGGCAAGTCTCAGCGGCATTTGGCTCGGCCTGTTGGGATGGTTCCTGCTGGACGCCGCGACCGCCAGCTATGTGCAAGCTGAAGTTCTGACAGGTTTGTCGAATGTCCGCGTCGGGGATCTGATGTCCCACGAGTGCTTAACAGTGCCTGCCGATCTGTCGGTGCAGCGGTTTGCGGAGGAGTATGTGCTGCAGACCGGACGGCGCTGCTACGCCGTCGAAGATCGTGGCGAGATTGTCGGGATGATTACTCCTGCCGACTTGGCCAAGGTGGAACGCATGCGCTGGTACCACACGCCGGTGATCCAGGTGGCTCATCTGCTGCATGAACTCCGATCGGTGTCTCCCGACACGCCGGTGGTCGAGGCCCTTCAGACAATGGGACGGGAAGACCTCAATCAACTTCCGGTCATCGCGGCAGGACGGATGGAAGGAATGCTCTCGCGAAGTCATATCTTACAGGCGCTCGAAACGCGTGGGGAACTCAGCATGTAAGCGGAGTGCGCACGACAGACCCAATGACGGAGGTTCATCATGGAGGCACGCGCATCGCTGATTGTGACCATTCTCCTGACGAGCGCCGGCTGTGCCGGTGGACAAGGCGCAGCAGATTATGGAACGGCTTCTCCTCAGCGCGATGCCGCGGAGCAGACCGCCGATTATCGCATGCAGGCCAACTCGTTGCGCGAGATGGCCGATCGCAGGCAACTGGAGGCGGATCTCTTGGCGCGTGAAGTCGGGCCCAACGTTCCCGCTGTCGAAAAAAAGCGGCAGTTGGCGGAGGAACTTCGTGCGGCGGCGGTAGAGGTCGACAAGAACACACAGGAGGCCGGTCGTCAGGTGCCGCATGGGATGGTGCAATAGGAAACCAGTCTCAGCTCTCAAATCTCAGATTTGAAAGTGAAATCTGAGAGCGTGGGAGCTTAAGTTTGAAATGTGAGACTGGAAATTTGTGATCTGCGCGCGCACGGGGAAGTCTGCTGCGCGCGGAAGGGGAGGGAGATTATGCCGACGACGATGGTGCAGGATCCCGCCAGAGCCAAGCAGTATTTCGAGGCCAAACTGGCGTTTACCACCGGCCCGGTGGAATTGGAACGCATGATGAAAGAGGGCAACGTCAACATCGTGGACGTTCGCGCCGCCGAGGACTACGCCAAGGGCCATATTCCGGGAGCCGTCAATCTGCCGAAGGAGCGCTGGTCAAGCCTCCAGGGTTTGCGCAAGGATCGGACGAATGTAGTCTATTGCTATTCGCTAGTGTGTCATCTCGCGGCGTCTGCCGCCGTGCAGTTTGCCGGGCAGGGATTTCCTGTCATGGAATTGGACGGAGGGTGGCGCTGGTGGAAGGATGACGGGTTTGACATCGAAACCTGAAAGAGATCAGCGCGCGTGCCTACCATTCACTGCGTATCCCCCCATTCACGACTATGCGCTGGTTGGCGACTGCCGGACCGGCGCACTCGTGTCCAGTCGTGGGTCGATTGACTGGCTGTGCCTGCCGCGCTTCGACAGTCCGTCGTGCTTCAACCGTTTGCTCGATTGGGAGCACGGCGGGTACTGCGAAGTGAATCCGACGTCCTTCTTCCGGACGAAACGCGCCTACCAAGACCATACCGCGATCCTCACCACAGAATTTGAAACCACCGACGGAAGGGCGCAGCTGACGGACCTGATGCCTGTCGCAGCGGACGGGGGGCAAGCCCCGGTGCGATTCCCCCTGCGTCAAGTCCTGCGTCGAGTCGAGGGACTGGACGGTACGGTGGAGTTCTCATTAAAGATCAAACTGCGTCCGGACGACGGACGGACGGTCCCGTCCTTTGTCCAACGAGGACGCGCCGGGTATTGCGCCGATTTCGGAGGACGGATGATCTTTGTCGCCGTGGATTGCCCGATGGAGATCAGTCCAGGTCTCCTGAGCGGGCGTGCGGTGGTTTCACGAGGCGACAAGCTGACGTTGTGGTTGGTCTATACCGAGGAAGCGCCGGGCGTGTACCCCCAGTTGTCCGAAGCGGAGGAGGCAATTGCCGAAACGCAGACCTATTGGACTGGTTGGTCGCGCAGTTGCCGGTATGAAGGAGCATGGCGGGACCAAGCCATCCGAAGCGCGATTACGCTGAAGCTGCTCAGCTATGCGCCATCAGGCGCCATTGTCGCCGCGCCGACAACCTCCCTTCCTGAACGGTTGGGCGGCGACCTCAATTGGGACTATCGCTACTGCTGGCTCCGAGACGCCTCGTTTACGGCGCATGTCTTTTTTCGTCTCGGATTCGATGCGGAAGCCCTGGCCTTCACTCAGTGGATGACGCATGCCACGACGCTGACCTATCCAGAGTTACAAGTCCTCTATACCCTGCACGGTGAGGCGGCGATCCCGGAACGGTCATGGCCCTTTTTCGAAGGATATCGGCGCTCACAACCGGTGCGTCTTGGCAATGCCGCGTCTGCGCAGGTGCAACTCGACGTCTATGGAGAGGTGCTCGATACGCTCGCGCTGTATGTGGACGCGGGCTATCCGGTCGACCGCGACACCAAACGCTGGATTGTCGAGGTCGGGAATATTCTCTCCATGTCCTGGCCTTATCCGGATCATGGAATTTGGGAGATCCGCGGTGAACCGCGACACTACGTTCATTCGAAAGTCATGTGTTGGACGGCGTTGGATCGCGTGGAACGCCTGGCTCGCAAGCTGGGCGTAAGGCCTTCAACGACGGCGTGGAGTCAGGCGCGGGAGGCTTTGGTGCGCGCAATCTTTAAGTCCGGGTATTCCAAGACTCGCCGCAGCTTCGTTCAGGTGCTTGGAGGTACCAGGCTAGATGCTGCCGCGCTCACATTCGGCCTGACTGGCTTCATAGATGGGCGCGATCCCCTGATGATCTCGACGATTTCGACCATACAGCGGTGGCTGACGCGCGGTCCGCTGGTGTACCGCTATATCGCGGAGCAGGAGACCGGCCGCGAGGAAGGGGCCTTCTTGCCATGCAGCTTTTGGTTGGTGGAAGCATTGGCCGCCGCCGGGCGACCGGAGGAGGCCCAGGACCTCCTCGCTCGACTGGCGCCTCACGCCAATGATCTGGGATTGTTTCCCGAAGAAATCCGTCATCAGGACGGCGCGTTTCTTGGAAACTTTCCTCTCGCCTTGACCCATGTAGCGCATCTCGGCGCACTGTTGAGCATTGCAGAGAAAGCATAGGCCGGATCAATCGAGGCGGTATTAGAGCCGATAGAAGGCGCCGAGCACAGTGCCGTAGGCAATGTGGGCGATCAACACCGCTAACGGAGTTCGATAACCATAGTTCAACGCCAGAAAGCCCGGCGGCTCAAGCATTCTCGTCGGCCGCGGGCCGGTGCTGTCGGAGGCCATCCGGGGATGAAGGCCGGGGAGGGCGGGGAGCACGGCAACCAGGATAAACGCCGTGTGTGCGATCCCCATCAGCGCTCCCAGCCACCACGTTGCCATGCCAAAGGCATGGAAGAACAGAACGTAGATGAGTGCAATCCACCAGCCGTTGATAAAGTGAATGATAAAGCCGATGACCTTGGCCCGGTCGCGATCGGGGGTGACTATCGTGCCCAGCAGGAGGGTTGTGTCCATCCGGGTGAGGTGCAGCGCCTGGCCTACTCGCAGGAGTGTCGTCAGGAGACCGGTGGCCAACAGTCCCCAGATCAATGTGTCGCCGACGTGCATGGCCGTCTTTCTCGGCGGTCCGACGGCTGACTGCATTGTTGCCGAAGACGCCTGACCGGTCGCGCCAGCCTGGGGTCGAATCCCAGCGAGGAACTCAAGGCCCACAGGCGGCGGCCGGGTGTCGCTCTAGGCGGCCTTTTTCCGTCGTGACCCCGACGACTTCTTGCCACCTTCGTATTTCTGCATCAATCTGGCTTTGCGTTTGGAGACTTCCTCCGAGATGCTTTGGGGCTCAAAGCCGCCTTCCTGGGCTTGAGGGAACAATTCTCCCTCTTCTTCTTCGATATGATGGCCCACCAACTCGCCCAAGACCTTGAACTTGGTGGAAAATCCATCGTCCTCTGCATCCATCTTGCGTAGCTCTTTGATCAAGAACTTGGCCACATGATGTTCTTCCCTGGCCTCCTTGACCAGCTCTTCGTCGTCAATCACTTCGGCAATGGCTGGGTAGACCAACTCCTCCTCCAGCGTCGCATGGATCTCCAAAGCCGTCAGGGTGTCGTCGGCGATCGACGCGCGAGCCCGTTTATCGGCGTCCTCAAACTTCGTAAAAAGGTCCTGCACATGGCGATGGTCGGTCTTCAACATTTCGAAGACGTCCTCGCCCCCTTCTCCTCCTCCATCTCGCGTTCTTCCACGTCGTCGTTTTGTGATCGGCCTTCAGGCATGAATCCTCCTTTAGATCTCTTCGCGGTCTTCACGTCGCATGATGTTCTCGAACAGCTCGTATTGCTCCTGGCAGGCCACGCATCGCCGTGCAAAGGGGAGCGCCCGAAGCCTGGCCGGGGAGATGGGCGCTTCACAATCCTCGCAGATCCCGTAGGTACCTTCATCG
>CAWGQP010000012.1:0-344773 GCA_963824855.1 uncultured Nitrospiraceae bacterium | reverse complement strand
CGTCAAGAAAGTCAGAGCCACCGGCAGAGGGGGTGGCGAAGAAATGAAAGGCAACGGGTAAGATGTCAAGCCAGACACAGGCCTACATAACGGTTCATTCCTGTCGATTCGGCGGCAGGAAACGACTATCTGGTGTCAACAACTTCCACTCCAACAGAGGAGCGACTCATGAAATATCTTTGCCTTGTCTACATCGAAGAGCACGTGCTCAACGCGCTTCCCAAGCCCGAGCGGCAATCGCTCTCCGACGAATCCATGGCCTTCTGTAATGACCTGCAGAAAAACGGACATCTCATCGCCGCATCGCCGCTTCATCCAGTTGAAACTGCCACGACCGTCAGAGTCCGGAGCGGGAAAACCGCGACAACCGACGGACCCTTTGCTGAAACCAAAGAGCAGCTGGGCGGATTTCTCGCCATCGACGTGCGAGACCTGAACGACGCGATCCGAATCGCCGCTCATTTCCCCGCCGCCCGCCTTGGAAGCATTGAAGTACGGCCGATGAAGGAACTCGGCTGCGCCGAATGACGCCCGGGAAAACGCTTGTTCCGACAGGCGGTGTGCGGGAAGTGAGACTGCTACGGGGCGCGCCTCGGCGTGCCGCGTGAGAATCCAAGAAAGGGCGCGTCCCGGGCTTTCAATTGCTTGGCAATTGGAGGGCGGGCGGGTAAAAACGTTCGCCTGGGGTGGGAGGGTGAGAATCCAGCAATGACACAGACTGGCGATGACGCGCGAACCCACGTTGACGAGGTGTACCGGATGGAATCCCGCCGGGTCCTGGCTACGTTAATCCGGCTCCTGCGCGATTTCGATCTCGCCGAGGAAGCGCTGCACGAGGCTTTCGCCGCCGCCTTGGAACAGTGGTCCCACGAAGGCGTGCCCGCGAATCCCCGTGCATGGCTCGTCTCGGCCGGCCG
Source organism: uncultured Nitrospiraceae bacterium (assembly GCA_963824855.1). GTDB lineage: Bacteria > Nitrospirota > Nitrospiria > Nitrospirales > Nitrospiraceae > Nitrospira_C. The sequence continues at coordinate 343,856 of CAWGQP010000012.1, read as the reverse complement.
GTTCAAAGCGATCGATGCCATGCGGCGACGCGCCCGCTACGACGACACGCTGACTGAATTTGCCAAGGAGGTGGATATCGCCGCTGAAGAGCCGCTCGAGCCCGAGGATCACGATATTGATGACGACCGCTTACGGTTGATCTTTACCTGTTGCCATCCGGCGCTCGCTCCGGAAGCCCAGATCCCTATGACGTTGCGGGAAGTCTGCGGCCTGACGACCGAGGAAATCGCCCGCGCGTTTCTCACGAAGCCTGCGACCATCGCCCAACGGATCGTGCGCGCGAAATCCAAGATTCGCGACGCGCGCATCCCGTATGAAGTTCCCGTTCCCTCGGACCTGCCGAGCCGGCTGGATGCCGTGCTGCGGGTCATCTATCTGGTCTTCAACGAAGGATATTCGGCGTCCTCGGGCGAATCCCTGACGCGGGCCGAGCTCTCGGGTGAAGCGCTCCGTCTCGGCCGCCTGTTGCTGAACTTGCTGCCGGACGCGGAAACGACCGGCTTACTTGCGCTGATGCTGTTGCAAGAATCGCGGCGGGCCGCGCGCACGTCGCCCGACGGAGATCTTATTCTCCTGGAAAATCAAGACCGCGCGCTGTGGCATCGCGGTCAGATCGCCGAAGGGCTCGCCTTGGTCGAGCAGGCGCTGTCATCAGGGCGCTTCGGAGCCTATACCCTCCAGGCAGCAATCGCTGCAGTCCATGCCGAAGCCCCTGACTCGGCCAACACGGATTGGGCTCAGATCGTCGGTCTCTATGATGTGTTGCTGCGCGTGGACCCGTCGACGGTGGTGGAGTTGAATCGGGCTGTTGCGGTGGCCATGCGCGACGGTCCTCTCGCGGGACTTCACCTCATCGACGCCATTTTGAATCGCGGCGAATTGACGGAATACCACCTGGCTCATTCGGCCCGCGCCGAACTCTGCCGTCGATTGGGACGAACGCAGGAGGCCCGCCACGCCTACGAACGGGCGCTCGCCCTCGCTCGTACTGGAGCCGGAACGACGGTTTCTGGAACGACGGCTCAACACACTTAGTGCCTGAGCAGCAATGCTCGTCGGTCAATTCGACAGCACTCGCAAACACCACCCGCCCGCCCATCACAAAGCCATGAAATATTAATGGTTTGGCGCACGTCAGGCTCTCCTGTCGATTTCGGCCATCGGAGACGACTATGTTATGTGAGCACACACAATCCGATCGTAAACGGATCCTGCAAGTGAAGAGGCTCTGATGAAATATATGTTGCTCGTGTATCACAATGAACAGAGCTTTGCTGCGCTCGGAGAGGCCACGCACGCCGCGATGCTGGAAGAGTCGATCCGTTTGGCTCATGAGATCACCTCGGGGAGGCAATACCTCGCGGCGCCGTTACAACCGACATCCACGGCAACATGCGTCCGTGTCAGGGACAACAAACCCGTGGTGACCGACGGTCCCTACGCGGAAACGCATGAACAATTAGCGGGCTACTTCCTCATCGAGGCAAAGAACCTCGATGTGGCCATCGGCATCGCCGCGAGGGTGCCGGGCGCTCGTATCGGGACAATCGAGATTCGTCCGATCAGAGACGTCTCCGGCTTACCGGCTGGGTCTTAACGGAACACACACCATCGGTACGACTCAGACTCAAAAGGAGCATCGGATGCCCAAGATCACGCCGTGTTTATGGTTCGATGACAACGCCGAAGAAGCCGTCCAGTTCTATCTATCGGTATTCAAGCGGTCACGATTGGGAACGATCACCCGATACGGCGACGCAGGGGCACAAGTGTCTGGACGGCCGAAAGGTTCGGTCATGACCGCAACGTTTGAAATTGAAGGACAGGAATTCGTGGCGCTCAACGGCGGACCCGTATTTACCTTCAATGAAGCGGTGTCGTTTCAAGTCCATTGTGATACGCAGGATGAAGTGGATCGCTATTGGGATGCGCTTTCCGCCGGAGGCGATGCAGAAGCGCAACAGTGCGGCTGGCTCAAGGATCGATACGGAGTCTCCTGGCAGATCGTCCCCACCGCGCTCGGCGAGATGCTCAAAAATGGCGATCCTGCGAAAGCCAACCGTGTCATGCAGGCCGTGCTGCAAATGAAGAAAATCGACATTCAGACGTTACAGAAAGCCTATGAGGGCTAATTACGCGGAGAGAGCACATCATGACCTCAAGAAAAATGCTGCTGGGTCTCATATATCATGAGCGCACTGCCGGTGCTGATGCTGCTGTTCAGCGGCATGATGAAACTGGTGAAGCCGCCGTCGGTCGTGGAGGGGTTCGCGCATCTCGGCTATGACGACAGTGTGGCGCTTGCGCTGGGCCTGGTCGAACTGCTCTCCACCCTCTTGTACGTCATTCCTCGCACGTCCGTACTCGGCGCCATTCTGTTGACCGGCTACTTGGGCGGTGCGACAGCCACCCATCTGCGTATCGGAGAACCGTTTCATATGGCCGTGCTGCTCGGCCTGTTGCTATGGGGCGGACTGTATCTCAGGGACGAGCGTCTGCGTCTGCTGATCCCGCTCCGGTCACAGTAGTCCCTGGGCCCTAGGTGTTTTGCGAGGTGCGGGAGGGACTTGGATTTTGTTTCACTTGGGGCTCTGTCGATTTCCCCAAAATCGTTCGACAAATATCGAGAGAGCGAAAAACTGTTGTTCACCGTTCAGCGCCAAAAAAAGGAGGATCGGTATGCGTTTTATGATCATCGTCAAAGCCACCAAGGAGTCGGAAGCCGGCGTGATGCCCAGCGAGAAACTCCTGGCGGACATGGGAAAATTCAACGAGGAGTTGGTCAATGCAGGCGTGATGCTGGCCGGCGAAGGTCTGCATCCCACCTCGAAAGGCGCACGCGTCAAGTTCTCTGGCAGCAAGCGTACGGTCGTCGACGGGCCATTCACCGAAACCAAAGAACTGATCGCCGGCTTTTGGCTCTGGAAGGTGAAGTCAAAAGAAGAGGCGATCGAGTGGGTCAAGCGCTGTCCGAATCCGCACAACGAAGATAGCGAGATCGAGATCCGCCAGGTGTTCGAGGCCGAGGATTTCGGCGCAGAGTTTACTCCGGAGCTTCGAGAGCAGGAAGAGCGGGTTCGAACGCAAGCGGCAAAAACGCGTTAGCAAGCAAGGATTCGCAAGAAAGGAGACGGTGATGCAGTTACAACCCTATTTATTCTTTGAAGGCCGTTGCGAAGAAGCGGCGCAGTTCTACGAGAAGGCCGTCGGCGCAAAAGTCGGCAGGCTCATCCGCTTCAAAGATAGCCCCGATCCGAGCCTCTGCGGCGCCGCGGACTCCAATAAGGTCATGCACATGACCTTGCAAATCGGCGATCAGACGATCATGGCGTCAGACGGGCAATGCCAGGGGTCGCAGACGTACCAAGGGTTTGCCCTATCACTCACCGTGACGAGCGAAGCGGAGGCGGACCGGCGGTTCAATGCGCTGGCTGAGGGCGGGCAAGTGAGCCAGCCATTAATGAAGACGTTCTTTTCGCCTCGGTTCGGCATGGTGACCGATCGTTTTGGAGTATCCTGGATGATTCATGCGGCCCCATAATTCGGTCGTCGGTTGTCGAAACAACTCAACACAACAGATGGACTGCCGGCCATGAACGGCATGCGGCAACAATCCATCATCTCAATGAAGGAGGCCACGATGCGGTTGACGATTACTGTACTCACCTGTCTTTGTCTCATGCTCGCGACGCCTGCAGCTCAGGCAAAGGAAAAGAAACACGACAAACAGATGGATCAGCAGGCAATGATGGAGCTCTGGAAGAAGATGGCCATGCCCGGGGAGCCGCACAAATTGTTCGCCTCGTTGGCAGGCAGCTGGACCACCACGACCAAGGAGTGGATGGAACCGGGCAAGCCGCCGACGGAAGCTCCCGGCACAGCCGAGATGAAGATGCTCCTCGACGGGCGCTTCCTCTATCAGGAATACAACGGCCAGATGATGGGCCAACCGTTTTCTGGGGTCGGCATCGATGCCTACGACAACATGACCAAGAAGTATCGGACGGTCTGGATGGATTCGATGGGCACCGGGTTCTTTATCATGGAAGGCACGGCGAGCCCGGACGGAAAGACCATTACGCTCCACGGCTCGCATCCGGAGCCGAATGGAGGGAAGATGACGCATCGTGCCGTCTGGAAGATCGTGGACAACAATAGCCAGACGTTCGACATGTACGGAGCCCACAAGGGCGACAAAGAAACGAAAATGTTGGAAATCGTCTATACCCGAAAGCAATGACAGGTCCCGTGCGCGTCAGGAGGCCGGCGCCTTGTCCAAAGACGCCGGCCGATTATTGACCATGCGCTTGCGAACGTGCTTGACTACCCACCCACACTGAAGCAAACGGAGGAGCCTATGGCACGCGCGATGAGCCTTATGGTCTTGGCCATTCTCTTGGTCGTGACTAACGGTTGCAGTTACCTGTTCTATCCACGAGCTGGGGACTACGCCGCGCAGGCAAAGGGCGCCACTGGCGTCGACACCATGATCAATCTGACGACGATGATGGAAGCGACGGCGGCTAAAGCAAAAGGCGGGAAGGGCAAAGACGCCGCGCTCGACGATTATCACAACCAATTCCACGCCCTCCTGGACTCCTACTGCGATGTCACAAAGGAGCAGCAGAAAACGCCGGCCTATGATCTGGCCGTCACCCATAAAAAAGAACTGATCGCGATTTTCTGGCGCCTCTGGAAATTCAAGGATGACCAGCCGCAGCGCGATCAGCATCTCGATCTCTCGATCGCGGAACTCAAAGAACTGCGAGAGACATTGCAGACCATCAAGTAACCGGCGGCCACATCGACGGAGGGCGTCCATGGCGACCAACTTCGGGCACATCGAGCTGATCACTCAGAATCTCGACAAGGCGAAAGACTTCTACCAGAAACTTTTCGGCTGGAAGGTCCGTGATCTGCCGGATATGCCCTATTCGCTCTTCAATGAGCAGCTCTCCCCAACGGGAGGCATGATGAAGAGCCCCCAAGCGGGATCGGAATCGTTCTGGATTCCCTACATTGTGACGGATGACATCACCGCCGTCACCGAGAAAGCCCGGGGTCTGGGAGCGACGATTCATCGAGAGGTGATGGTGGCGGGACAATACGGCTGGTTGAGCGTCATTAACGATCCGACGGGGGCTACGTTCGGTTTGTGGCAACCGAAAATGGACCAGAAGCCGCCGAAAAAAAAGGCGGCTGCCAGACGCGCCAAGAACCGGCCGAAGCGGCGGCGGCGTTGAGCAACGAGAGTTGACGATTTCGGGAGGAGGCGAACAGATGGCTCAAACAGCAATCACCGGCACACCAGCGGCCACGAAGGGGGCCGTGACCCTATTGATCGCCACTCGGAAGGGCGCATTCACGCTGCGCAGCGATGCATCTCGACGGACATGGAAACTGTCTGCGCCGATGTTTCTCGGCCACATCGTGCACCACATGGTGCTCGACCCGCGCGACGGACGCACCATGCTGATGGCCGTCAGCACGGGCCATCTGGGGCCAACGATTTACCGTTCGACTGACGCCGGCAAGACCTGGAAGGAGTCTTCGGCGCCTCCGGCCTTCCGAAAGGTGCCAGAGGGGGAGCAAGGCCGTTCTGTCAATCATGTGTTTTGGCTCACTCCCTGCCATGACAACGAACCCGATGCGTGGTATGCCGGCACGTCGCCCCAGGGTCTGTTCCGGTCCGACAATGGCGGCGTGACCTGGGCTGCCTTCTCGTACATCAACGAAGATCCGCAATACATTGAATGGATGGGCACCGTTCAGGACGGCACGCCGGACGGCCCCAAGCTCCATTCCATCATTGTCGATCCGCACAATCCCAAGCACCTCTATTTTGCAATGTCCGGCGGCGGCGTCCATGAATCGGTGGACGGAGGCAAGACCTTTCTCCCGTTGATCAAAGGGCTTGAGGTCGTTGAAGGGTTCGACCCCGCCACCGTGACGTTTCATGATCCACACTGCGTCCGCTTGTGTCCCAGCAATCCTGACCGGTTGTATCAGCAGAACCATTGCGGGATTTATCGCCTCGATCGTCCGTCCAATCAATGGGTACGGATCGGCAAGAACATGCCCAAGGCGATCGGCGACATTGGCTTCCCGATGGTCGTTCATCCCCGCAATGCGGATGTCGCCTGGGTGTTCCCCATGGACGGCTCGACCGTGTGGCCGCGGGTCAGCCTCGGCGGGAAACCTGCCGCATATGTGACGAGAAACGCCGGGAAGACCTGGTCCCGTCTCGAGAAAGGTTTTCCGCGAGCTGATGCCTGGTGGACCGTCAAGCGTCAGGCCATGAGCCGCGACGCCCATGATCCGGTTGGCCTCTACGTCGGAACCACAAGCGGAGAGATTTGGGCGAGCCGCACGGAAGGACAGGGCTGGGTGTGCATTGCCCGTCACTTGCCGGAGATTTATGCCGTGGAAGCCGCCACGTTCGGGCGATGAAAATCCATATCCCGAGTGCGCTGCGGGCGTACACGAAACAGCAAAGCGAAGTGGAGATCGAAGGATCGACGCTTGGAGAAGTGCTGTCAGCCTTGGATGTCCGCTATCCCGGTTTTCGCTTTCGCATCGTGACGGAACAGGACAGGATCAGGCCCCACATCCGAATATTCGTGAATGACGAGCAGGCGCAGGAACTGCTGGCTCCTCTGGGGCAAGAGGACCGCGTGTACATTGTCTGTGCCTTGAGCGGAGGGTGACGGAATCAAATCCATACCATGACGAAACAAGACCCACAGCAGTTCATCGAGGGCCAACGCCAAGACTGGAACCGCGTCGCGGGCGGCTGGGAGAAGTGGGACCGCCTCTTCGAGGAACAGGCGGGGTATCTGAATCATCGGTTGGTCGCCGACGCCCGCGTTCGAAGCGGTCACGCGGTCCTCGATCTCGGCTCCGGCACCGGTTATCCGGCCATTCTTGCGGCGCAGACCGTCGGGGCTTCGGGCTCGGTGACCGGGATCGACCTCGCAGGTGAGATGTTGGCGGTCGCCGAGCGAAAGGCGAAGCGGCTCGGCCTTCTGAACGTGACATTCCGTACAGGCGACGCGACGACATTGCCGTTCGAGACGGCGTCCTTCGATGCAGTCATCAGCCGCTTTTGCCTGATGTTCCTCCCCGATGTTCCCAAAGCCTCCGCGGAAATTGCACGGGTGTTGAAGCCGGGCCGATGGTTTGCTGCCATGGTCTGGACATCCCCGGAACGGAATCCTCGGATAGGGCTGTCGATGGCGGCAATCAAGCAGGTTATCGACCTGCCTCCGCCCGACCCGACGGCTCCCGGCATCTTTCGTCTTGCCAAACCCGGTGAATTGGCTGGCATGCTTCAGGATGCTGGACTCGTCGACATCACTGAGCAGGAGTTTCTTGCCGAATGGTCTTACGAGTCGCCCGAGCAGTACTACACCGCCATGATGGAGATCGCCGCGCCGGTTCAAAGTCTGATGGAGGGGTGTTCCGACTTGCAGCGGCAACAAGTGAAGCGTCTCATTATCGAAGCGGCATCGGAGTATCGTCAGGGCGACCGAATCACCTTTCCGATTGCCGTACGGGTCGTCGCCGGACGGAAGCCGGCGTAACGAGGCTGGCGTTAGCGAGAAGTCGTCTTGCGAGCCACATCAGAGGGATACAAAGAGTTCGTTCTGGACCAACTCGCTGATCTCGATGGACTGACCTGCCGCCCGATGTTCGGCGGCTATGGACTGGCACTTCAGGGAAGGTTCTTCGGCATCGTTCACAAAGGCCGCCTGTACTTCAGAACGGATCCGGACACGGCCCCGCTTATCGCGCCCGCCACATGAACCCCTTCAACCCAACGCCAGCCAGACGCTCAAGAATTACTACGAGGTGCCGGTCGACATTGTCGAATCCGCCGACACGCTCGTGGAGTGGGCGGTGGCAGCGGCCAACCGTTAGCACGATCTCGCTTCATCCTCGCACCATCGGCCGGCCCCGACTATAATGAGCATGTTCGCCCTCACAGTGCGCGAGAGGAAACCTATCAACCATGACGCCGCTTTTCTTTCTGATCGTCGCCGTCGTCAATCTATCCCTCTTCTCGACACCGCGTGACGCCGTAGCCGGAGAGACGGCGGAGCCGGCGAGTTTATGGTACTCGGCTCCGACGAGTGATCAGTCTCCCGCCCAACGTAAGCCCTGGGTGATCCGAGAGCGAGACATCGTTCTGGACGTACAGTTGTTGCAGGTCCTCAAGGATGCGACCGCGCGGCCGCATCCGCGCATGACTGTCGACTTTTTCGACTCAAATCGGTATGAACTGGACATCACTTCCACGGTGTCACGCTTTAACGATACGGCTGTGCTCCGCGGATCGTTCAAGCCGCCGTCTCGAGGCGACTTCACTTTGGTAGCCACAGGAAATCTCTTGGTCGGAAGCCTGCAAGTGGGAGACCGCTTCTATAAAACGGAGCATGCCGGCAACGGACGGCTCAAACTTCTGGAAGTGGATCCACGCAAAATGCCGCCAGAGTAAGGCGTGCACTTCTCGAAACATCGCGCATACACCGTGACTCTGCCCGAGGTCCAGGGGGTTGGGTACCATGCACCCCCTGTGGGACAATGTCCAATGAACCGGCAGCTCTGGAGCATCGGCCATTCGACGAAACCCATCGACGAATTCTTGGCGCTGCTGCAATCCCACGGCATCAGACGCCTCGTCGACGTGCGAACGGTTCCGCGTTCCCGCCACAATCCGCAGTTTGATACAGATACGCTGGCCAAGCATCTGACAGATGTGAAAATCACTTATCTGCACCAGCCTAGCTTGGGCGGGCTGCGAAAGCCCAAGAAGGATTCCATCAATACCGGCTGGAAGAACACAAGCTTCCGCGGCTATGCCGACTACATGCACACCGAGCCGTTTCGAGCTGCCCTCGAGACACTCATGACGGAGAGTCGGAATACTCCGACGGCCATCATGTGCGCGGAGGCAGTGCCTTGGCGCTGCCATCGATCGTTGATTGCTGATGCGCTCGCCGTCCGCGGATGGACCGTCCGGCATATTATGACGAGGACCAAAGCGGATCGGCACCGATTAACACCATTTGCGGTGGTTGATCACGATCGGATTACCTACCCGCCCTCTGACCCTCTCACGGCGCAAAATTCGTGACTGCATGTGGTACATCCTGCTGGCCGATCTGGTCGTGTTCCTGCATTTACTCTTCGTGGTCTTCGTGCTGTTCGGCGGACTGTTGGCCGCCAAATGGCCTCTGGTACTGTGGATTCATGGCCCGGCCTTCGCCTGGGGCTGCCTCGTGGAGTTCAACGGCTGGATGTGCCCGCTGACACCACTGGAGAATTGGCTGCGCATACAGGGCGGGGCCTCCGGTTACCACGGCGACTTTCTCTCACACTGGCTTCTGCCGCTGCTCTATCCCGCGTTCCTCACCGACCGCATCCAGATCATACTGGGCACTCTGGTGCTCGCCCTGAATGGAACGATCTATGCCTGGCTGTGGCGGAGGAGATAATGGACGGGCCTCGCCTGATTGCCCTACGACCCTCAGCGGAGATTGGATCTATCCGAGGACAATTTTTATTGTGACGGCGCAGCCATCCGTTCTGGCTCGCCTCTCGTAAGAAACAACAGCGTCTAGGTGTCGAGAAGCTGGACTGTTCTTAACAGAGAGGAGGAGAGTCATGAATAAATGGATTGCCTCGTATATAGTCTTGAGCGGTCTCGTGCTCAGCTTGGGCGGATGTAACACCATGGAGTCGTCCGGCGCAACAATGACGGGCGAGAAATCGCTCTACGATCGTCTTGGCGGTAAACCCGCAATCGCCGCCGTCGTGGAAGACTTCGTCGGACGCGTCGCCGCCGACAGTCGCATCAATGGCAAGTTTGCGAACGCCAACATTCCCCGCTTGAAGACCATGCTCACCGAGCAGATTTGCCAGGCCTCCGGCGGCCCCTGTACCTACAAGGGAAGAGACATGAAGAGCAGCCACGCCGGCATGGGCATCACCGGCGAAGAATTCGACGCTCTCGTCGGCGATCTGGTGGCCACCCTCAACAAATTCAAAGTCGGCGAGCGTGAGAAGAATGATTTGCTCGGCGCGCTCGGCCCGATGAAAAAAGATATCGTGACTTCCCCGATGGCTGCAGGTCCGGATGGCGCCATGGCCCTCCCGCTCGACTATCACGATGAATACTTCCAGACGAGGGCGACAATGTAATCGGATGGTTCGCAGGGGCGGCATACATGGCCGCCCCTTCTCTCTGAGCCTGTTTGCTGTTCAGATGACGGTTGCGTTAATCTCCTGATACATGGGGCTCCGGCTCCTCCTGCGGCGGAGCCGTCACCACCTAGCCTGCTGCGTTCCATCTCCGTGGTTCCGCGTGTTGCGAAGGCCTAGGCAGTCTGCTATGGTGTCGCGCGTTCGCGCACTAAACCTTCCGCTATCGCCGCATGGTTTGGGATCCCAAAGACCCATGGAGCAAGAAAAGCGACCCGCTTGAGGATGTGCTCAAGCAGGCGCAGATGCAGTTCAGGAATTTCCTTCCTTCGGGTGGCTTCAGAAATGTCCTCCTCGCTGGGCTGCTGATCTTTCTGGTCTGGCAGAGCGCCTTCATCATCGGACCTGATGAAGAAGGGGTGGTCAAACGGTTCGGCATTCCCGTGCGGACCGTCGGGCCCGGCCCCCACCTGAAGATTCCACTTGTCGAGTCGGTGCTGCAACCGAAAGTGGCCAAGCTCCATCGTGTCGAAATCGGATTTCGGACCGATCGACAGAGCCGGCAGCAGATGATTCCGCAAGAAGCCCTGATGCTTACGGGCGACATGAACATCCTGGCGATCGAGTTCATCGTGCAGTACAAGATCAAGGAAGCATCGGATTTTCTCTTTAACGTTGCCGACATCCATGACACGATCGGCAAGGCCGCGGAAGCGTCGATGCGGGAAGTCATCGGCAAGAGCAAAATCGACGAAGCGCTGACAACCGGCAAAGCACAAATCCAGCAGGACACCCAAGACCTGCTGCAAAAAATTCTCGATCAATATCAGACCGGCGTGCAGATCGCGGCGGTGCAACTGCAAGATGTCGATCCGCCCGAAGCCGTGGCTGCCGCCTTCAAGGACGTCACGAACGCGAAAGAAGACCGCGAAAAGTTGATCAACCAGTCGATTGGTTACCGGAACGACATTCTGCCCAAAGCGAAAGGCGAGGCGGCCCAGATCGTCAACCAGGCCAAGGGTTATGCACAGGCGCGATTGAACCGGGCGCAAGGCGAAGCCAACCGCTTTCTGGCCACGCTGAAGGAATACAGCCTGGCCCGCGATACCATCAGCAAACGCATCTACATCGAAACGATGGAAGAAATCTTGCCGAAAATGGAGAAGATCATCATCGATGGAAAGGCCGGCGAGCGCATGCTCCCCTATTTGCCGTTAGATCGGATGACCAAGAAGCCGCCCGCGACGACAGAGGGACGCGACCGATGACGAAGCAGGGCATGACCATCGCTGTGATTGTGATCCTGTTCGTCCTTTTCATCCTGGGCGCTTCGCCTCTCTTTGTCGTGGACGTCACCCAGACCGCCATCGTCGTCCAGTTGGGTAAGCCCGTCCGGATCGTCATGGAGCCAGGCCTCTACGTGAAAGTGCCGTTTGTTCAGGAAGTGACCTATTTCGACAAACGGCTCCTCGACTATGATTCCGACGCCCAGGACGTCATCACCCAGGATAAGAAGACGCTGCTGCTCGATAATTTTGCCAAGTGGCGCATCATGGATCCGCTGAAGGTTTATCAAAATTTCCAAAGTCAACGCGGGGCCCTTCAACGTCTGCACGATATCATCTATTCTGAGCTGCGGGTGGAATTAGGCCGTCATGACCTGGCGGAGATCGTTTCGACGGCGCGAGCGGAATTGATGAAGGTCGTGACCCAGCGGTCAAATGAGAAGGCTTCGGCGTATGGGATCACGATCCAAGACGTGCGGATTAAGCGGGCCGATTTGCCGCAGGAGAACGAGAAGACGGTCTTCCTGCGCATGCAGGCGGAGCGGGAACAGCAGGCCAAACAGTATCGCGCCGAGGGGGCCGAAGAGGCGCAGAAAATCCGCTCGGACGCCGAAAAGGACCGCGAGATCATCTTGGCACAGGCCTATAAGGAATCGGAGGAGCTTCGCGGCGCGGGCGATGCCAAAGCCTTCCGCATCTATGCGGACGCCTACCGGCAGGATCCGAAGTTTTTCGACTTTACGCGCTCAATGGAAGCGTACAAGAAATCGTTCGACGAAAAGTCGACGCTCGTGATGACCCCCGATTCCGAGTTTTTCCGCTATCTCAAGCAGCGGTAAACCACTAGGATAGGCCCACGATCTGGCCCGTCTTCGGATCCAGGCCGATCCGCTCCCCCGCCGGTTTTTTCGGCAGCCCTGGCATCAACTGAATCCCCGAACAGACGGCCGTGAGGAATCCGGCGCCGGCGAGCAGTCGCACTTCTTTGATCGGCAAGATGAATCCCTTTGGGCGGCCCTTGAGGGCGGGGTCGTGCGACAGTGACAGCGGGGTCTTCGCCATGCAGATGGGAAGCGCTTCGTATCCCAGCTGCCGGGCGAGATCCATGTCCCGTTCCGCCTGCGCGTCAAAGGACACTCCTGACGCGCCATACATCCTCATCGCAATCGTCTCGATTTTACGCTTCGTCGGCCAGGCAAGATCATAAAGATGGGAGAAGGACGACGGTAAGCCGGCCGCATGGATGACCGCGCGCGCAAGGTCTTCGGAGCCCTTTCCTCCGTCGGCATGGTGAGTTGAGACAGCCGCTTCCGCCGCCCCGGCCCTACAGGCCTGTTGACGAAGCCACTCCAGTTCAGACGCCGGGTCATCTTTGAATGCATTGATCGCGACCACCACCGGAATACCGTGAGCCTTGACGTTCGCGATGTGCTGCTCCAAATTCGGAAAGCCCCGTGCAAGCGCTTCCTGATTCGGCCCCGATAGACCGATAGGAACCGGCGTGCCCGCCTTCACGACGCCCCCGCCTCCATGCAGCTTCAGCGCCCGTAGCGTCGCGACCACGACGGCCGCAGCCGGCGCGAATCCTGACAGCCGGCATTTGATGTTGAAAAATTTTTCAGCCCCAAGATCACTCCCGAAGCCCGCTTCCGTCACGACGTAATCGGCACAATGCAAGGCGATGGCATCGGAGATGATCGAGCAATTTCCGTGAGCAATATTACCGAACGGCCCGGTGTGGACGAACGCGGGGGTTCCCTCGAGGGTCTGAACCAGATTGGGCAGGAGCGCGTCTTTTAAGAGCACGGCCATCGATCCGGCACAGGCGAGAGCTTCTGCCCTGACCGGCGTTCCCTCCTTGGTCAGGCCGACGACAATCTGTCCAAGGCGGCGTCGCAAATCGGCGTGATCTCCCGCTAGCGCAAGAATAGCCATCACTTCGGAAGCTTCGTTGATGACAAACTGAGCGGTGCGGCGTCCGCTGCTCTCATCCAGCGAGATTTGCCTGAGCGCACGGTCGCTGATGCCCACCGCTCGCGGCCAGGAAAGCCGCGCCGGATCGATGCCAAGCGAATTGCCGTGAAAAACATGATTATCGGCGAAGGCCGACAGCAAATTGTGGCTCGCGGCAACCGCATGCGCGTCGCCTGTTAAATGGAGGTTGATGTCTTCCATCGGGACGACCTGTGCGCGTCCGCCTCCTGTTCCGCCTCCTTTGATGCCGAAGACCGGCCCCAACGATGGTTGACGGAGCGTCACCACCGCGCGCGCGCCGACCCTGCACAGTCCCATCGCCAGACCGATGGAGGTCGTCGTTTTGCCTTCGCCTAATGGCGTGGGATTGATGGCCGTCACGAGGATATATCGGCCTCGAGGCTTGTGTTTGAGGCGGTCGAGTGCCGAGAGGCTGATTTTGCCCTTGTGCCTGCCGTACGGATGCAGTTCGTCCGGAGAAAGTCCAAGCCGTTTGGCGATTTCCTGGATCGGAAGGGGTTGGTACGCGTTCGCGATATCGAGGTCGCTCATGGCCTGAGCTGAGGTGAGCATCCTAGAGGCAGATCAACGCTTTTCATGGCATCAACAGCCCGCGCGGTCAAAAAAATACGCGCTATGCCTGATGACATAGCGCGTGATCGATGTGATGGAAGAACGTGTCAGTCGAGGATGTACTTCGTTGGATCAAAGGTCTGCCCGTTTACCTTGACCATGTAATGAAGATGAGGGCCGGTGGCAAGGCCGCTGCTTCCGACCAAACCCACGACATCGCCACGCTTGACGCGTTGCCCTTCTTTCACCAGCGCCTTGGCAAGATGGCCGTACAACGTTTCGATCCCGAATCCATGGTCGAGCTTGACCACGTTCCCCAACTTCGGATCGAAGCCGACGCTGGTCACACGTCCTTGCGCGGGAGCCTGCACGGGCGCGTTGGCGGCGGCGCCGATATCGAGCCCATCGTGCCAGGCTGGCTTTTCAGTAAACGGGGACACGCGCGGTCCAAACCCTGAGGTCACCCATCCTTTGACCGGCCAAATCGAAGGGGTCGCTGCCCACCGGGAGGATTTCTGTTCCGCGGCCAGAGAAAGCTCTTGCAACGTTTGCTCTTGGACGTTCGCTTCTTTGGCGAGCCAGACGATGCCTTGCTTGACCGAAGCCACGAGTTCTTGTTGGTCAAGCCCCTTCGGACCTGGCCCGGCGAGCTCGCTCTGGCCAGTGACTGCACTCGACTGCAGCTCAGATTCGCCTTTCGCCGGCTTGTCTGCCGAGGTCAGCATGCTACCTTCAGGGAGCGGGGTTTCCTCACCGCCTCGACCGTTGAACTGATCCCCTGTCTTGGGGCTTTCGATCCCGAGCATGACCCGAAGCCGTTGATTGACTTCCTTCATGCTTGTCAGACGCTTCTTCAGGTCGTCGACCGCTGTCGAGAAGGCAACCGTCTGCTGGCGAGCGCTCAGCGCTTCAGCGCGGAAAGACGAGAGTTCCCATACCTCGCCAGTTCTGACCACATAATGCGAGATAACCAAGATGTCGGCAGCGAGAAGAAGCGCTCCTAGAATCAATATCTTACGGACAAATTTTCTGGGGAAGCTAAAGCGGAGTGGTTTGGCGGTCGAACCGCGGAAAATGACCACCGTATAGGAATCGTTCGATTCTACGCCGTGCACTTGTCCCATGTCCCTCACCCCCTGCTGCAAGGGGACCTCACACACCTAGGTATCGATTCCGAGTGTACCCATCTAGGCTGCTTTGGTCAACCCCTCAATTTAGTCATGAGTTGCCATTGAGACTCAATCTGTAGCGGTTTCCTTGTGAACCCACTCAAGATATGGACGTAGTCCTTGTTCAACGGTCAATGCGATGATCTCGGGGACCTCGTATGAATGCATCGACCGAACTAACCTTGCGAGCGCAGAGTATCGATGCGCGCTTGTTTTCATAATGAGCAGAGCCTCTCGGCTCTTTTGCACTCGGCCCTTCCAGCGAAACATTGAGGTCACGGATGGCACCAGATTGACGCAGGCTGCAACTTTGCTCCTGACCGCCGCTTCCGCGATCCTCCCAGCTTCCCGGCGATTCGATGTCATGACCAACACAACCAATACCCTCCGTGATGATGCTCTCACCAACTAACACCAGCCTTCCTCAGCAAGTCTTGTGCCCTACCTAGAAGCAAAAATGCCACACAGTAAGCTAAATCAATTAGTTACATTCAATTTTGCGCCTAGTCAACCACGTTTCTTACGCGTGTACTCCCGTAGGCCTGTGTGAAGAGACAGTAATCTATGACAAAAATGAACAAATATTGTCATCGGGTGAACTGCGTAGCGGACGCAAGGTTCGTTCGATGCGTCGATGACCTTCTGCTCCAGTAAATATCACGGATAGTCGCCAGGGCCAGACTGGATTGACACTCTTTTCGAGGCTCACTTATGATGCCCTCTCGACGAGTCACCCACGGAGGCAATTATGGGTTATACCATTAGTCCCACCGAACTCAAGAGCAGACTTGATAAAGGCGAGCAACTCGTTCTCCTCGACGTGCGCGAGCAATGGGAGTTTGATCTGGCGAAGCTCAACGGATCCACACTGATCCCGCTGGCCACGCTGCCTCAGTCTTTGGCCAAACTCAACCGGGATGCCGAAATTATCGCTATCTGCCACCATGGCATGAGGAGTGCCGACGCCACCAACTTTCTTCTGCAACAGGGATTCTCAAACGTGAAGAACCTGGTAGGAGGAATTGATGCCTGGTCGGCCCAGGTGGACCATTCAGTTCCGAGATATTAGCATCGGCTCTGCGCCCAGACAGAGTCGCTGTTCAACGCAAGCGCTCTCGAAAGTACTCAACGGTCTTCTTTAACCCGTCGCTCAGATCGGCCCTCGGCTCCCACGGGACCTCGTGCCGGAGTTTTGTATTGTCGATGACGCTCCGCGCCTGCTCACCCTTCTTGGCCGGGCCGTGGATCTCCTTGGAAGTGGAGCCCGTGTGCTGAACGAGGATCCTGAATAGATCATTGATGGACGTTTCCACGCCCGTCCCGACGTTATACGTGCCCTGAGTGTCTTGCCCCATCATGGCAGAGATTCGCTTCCACGACGTCATCGACGAAGACAAAGTCTCGGGTCTGTCGTCCGTTTCCGTTGATCACGGCCTGCTCGTTGTTCAGCATTTTCTGAATGAAAATGGCCACGACACCCGCTTCGCCCTCGGGATCCTGGCGGGGACCATAGACGTTCGCGTAACGCAGGCTGACCGCTTGAAGGCCGCTGACACGCTGATAGTAGGACAGGTATTGCTCACCGCAAAGCTTGCTCAAGCCGTAGGGAGACAACGGCTTCGTCACATGAATCTCTGGAGCGGGATAGATCTCCTGCTCGCCATAGATCGCTCCCCCTGAGGAAGAGAAAATGACCTTCCGCACGCCATGCTTGACCGCCTGTTGCAACACATTCAAGGTGCCGAGCACATTGACCTGGGCGTCAAACATCGGATCTTCGACCGACTTCCGCACATCCATCTGTGCAGCCAAGTGCATCACGACATTCGGTCGTTCATTGCGAAACACGCGCTCCAAACGCCAGCTTTGAATGTCCATCTTGTAAAAACGGGCGGCTCGATTGATATTCCTGCGTTTTCCCGTCGCGAGATTATCGACCACGACGGCCTCATGCCCTTCCATGACCAGCCGATCAACCAGATGAGATCCGATGAATCCTGCACCGCCCGTCACTAATACTTTCATGCCTCCTCCACCTTCGACCGCCTTTCAGAGGGACTGATTATACCCTGATACCGAAATCCGACAAGGATTTCCCGATTGCCTTTTCTCCCTTTGACTGGAGAATCCAAGACCGCAGTCGCCTCAAGGCCCAGAGCGGCGCCCGATGAGATGACCTTTTCGGTCACAGCGCGGCGCTGAGCATCATCCCGTACGATTCCTCCGGGGCCCACCTGTCCTTTCCCGACCTCAAATTGCGGTTTGACGAGTGCCACCACTCGTCCTCCCTGACGCAAGAGAGGCACCACGCTCGGCAGTACGAGGGTCAGGGAAATAAAGGACACGTCTATCACGGCGAGATCAACCGGCTCGGGAATGAGCGACCGGTCTATGTACCGGATATTGGTCCGCTCGAGCAAGACGACTCGCGGGTTCTGGCGGAGTTTCCAGTCGATAAGGCCATACCCGACGTCAACGGCGTAGACGCGCTCGGCTCTCCGTTGCAAGAGACAGTCGGTGAAACCCCCGGTCGAACAACCGACGTCAAGCGTGACCAGACCGCCTGGATCGATGGAGAACGCGTCGAGGGCGGCCGCCAATTTTTCTCCGGCCCGACTGACAAAGGGGGCGGCACGTTCGATCTCAAGGCGTGCGTCACGGGCGACGAGCCTGGCAGGTTTGTCAACGATCATACCGTCCACAAGCACGCCACCGGCGAGAATCGTCCGTACCGCGGCCTCCCGGCTGCCGACAAGGCCCTGGTGGACCAGCAGACGATCCAACCGCTCTTTCTCAATGGGCGGCTTCGCGTGCATGGCGCTGGGGATGAAAGATGGGACAGCTCGAGAAGAGCCCCACAGTGGAATCAAGAGGCGGACTCGTCGGAGGAATCATCCGTTTCCTCATCCGGCGAGAAGGCATGAAGCCGCTTTTTACCGTTCCTATCCTGCACCAACACTTCGACTTTGCGCTCGGCATCTTCCAGGATTTTCAGGCAGCTTTTCGAGAGCCGAATGCCCTCTTCGAAGATCTTCAACGATTCGTCCAGAGGCAAATCACCTTTTTCCAATTCTCCGACGATCGCCTCCAACCTCGCCATCGCCTGTTCAAATTTGACCCCGCCCACGACGGCACCTCTCCTTTCATGGCAATGTGAAATCCCATTATACCGGGCCCGGTTCCGATTTACATCAACGGATCGGGCAGCACGCGCTTGACCGTACACCGCAGCTGGCCTTGGGACAGGCGTGCGATGATTTCTTCCTCAAGTTGTGCATCGGCCGCCTTTCGAAGAATCGCTCCGTCACGGACGCGCGAGAGTATGCTGTATCCGCGCCCCAAAATCGCCAGCGGGCTCAAATGCGTGAGTTGCGCTGCAATGGCCGCCATCCGGCGTCGCCGGCCATCCCCCAACACCATCATCTGGCGTTCCAGTCGCTGCGCCAAAAATGAAATTAGCGAGAGACTGCGTTTGACGAGGAATGCCGGGTTGAGGCCGGCCAATTCACGTTGACGTTGTCGAACCGAGTCTCGGCTTTCCGCCAGCCGATCGCAGGTGAGCCTCCTCAGATGGTCGGCGATCTCCAGGGTTCGTTGCCATTCTTGCCGGATGCGGAACCGAACCTGGGCCAGCCTGCCGATCTGGGTCTCAAGTCGCCGTTGCTCGAACACGCAATGTCTGCCCATCATCTGTGTCGCGCGCACCGTCAGTACGCGCAAGCGCTCGACCACTTCGGCGAGCACCGGCACGACGGTTTCCGCGGCAGCGGACGGTGTAGCCGCTCGACGATCTGCGGCAAAATCTGTGAGCGTCACGTCGGTCTCATGACCGACGGCGGATACGACCGGGACGCGAGAAGCCGCAATCGCGCGGACCAAGACCTCTTCATTGAAACTCCAGAGATCCTCGAGAGAACCGCCGCCCCGGCCGACGATGATGACGTCCACGAGATCTTCTTCGTTCAACAAGGCCACCGCATTCGCAATGTGCTGGGCAGCGCCCTCTCCCTGCACTGGCACCGGGACGACGATGATATGGAGCGTCGGCCACCTCCGATGAAGCACCGAAAGCATGTCCCGAATAGCGGCCCCGGTCGGGGACGTGACGATGCCGACCCTGGACGGAAACGTCGGCAACGGTCTTTTCTTGGCCTCATCGAACAACCCTTCGCCGGCGAGCCGTGCCTTGAGCTGCTCGAACGCCAACTGCAGCGCGCCGATCCCCTTGGGCTCAACGCTGTCCAGGACGATCTGATACTCTCCCCGCGGCTCATAGACGGTGAGCCGGCCACGGACAATGATGCACATACCTTCTTGCAGGGTGAATTTCAGACGCGCTGCGCTGGAACGGAACAGCACGGCCCGAATCTGGCTGAATTCATCTTTGAGCGTGCAGTACACGTGTCCGGATCCCGGCATCCGTAGGTTGGACACCTCTCCTTCAAGCCAGAGATCGGCAAACTGTGATTCGATGGACGTCCGGAGCAGGCCGGTGAGTTGGGAGACGGTGAGGATCGACTTGGCGGGGTGAAACAACGTCTGTTGTTTGGTGGCCGACATCCGTTAGTCGAGAATGCGCACTCGTTCGATCGACAGAGCCTTCCCGATCCGCGCATCCAACTCGAGGAGGGCGGCGCAAAACACCGTGGGACCGGAGGCGACCTCGAAGCGCCTTCGGCATCCCGGTCAAAAACTTCTCGATCGCAAGTTCCTTCTTCACTCCGATGACGCCATGCAGCGGGCCGGTCATGCCGATATCTGTTAAGTAGGCCGTGCCCCTGGGAAGAATCTGTTCGTCGGCGGTTTGCACATGCGTGTGAGTGCCGACCACGGCCGTCGCTTCGCCATCAAGATAATGGCCCATCGCCATTTTTTCTGACGTGGCCTCGGCATGCATGTCCACGAGCACCGCGGCGACCCGCTTCCTCAACTTCCCCATTTCCCGCTTGGCGACCTGGAAGGGACAATCCAAGGTTGGCATGTACGCGCGTCCCATCAACTGTAAGATTCCAATTTCTTCTCCGTTTTTAGCCTGCACGATCACGCTGCCCTGTCCGGGCACGCCGTCCGGATAATTGGCGGGCCGCAGCAAGCGGCGTTCGCGGGGAAAATAATCCAGGATCTCCTTCTTATCCCATGCGTGGTTGCCGGTGGTGATCGCAGACAAGCCCAGCGCGAAACAATTCCTCAGCCAGCTCCGGCGTGATTCCAAACCCTCCCGCCGCATTTTCACCATTTCCCACGACGACGTCGATCTGGCGTTGGGAGACAAGGCGCGGCACCATTCGCGCCACGGCGCGCCGTCCCGGCTCTCCCATGATATCCCCGATGAACAACACTTTCATTTGGCGTACTCGATGTAGCGGCTTTCCCGGATCACCGTCACCTTGATCTGGCCGGGATACGTCAATTCCTGCTCAATCTTCTTGGCCAACTCTCTCGACAGCTGAAACGACTCGCTGTCCGTCACGTCTTCCTGGCGGACAATCACGCGAATCTCCCTGCCTGCTTGAATGGCGTACGCCTTTTGCACGCCTTTCAGCGCCTGCGCGAGCGATTCCAATTTCTCCAAGCGCTTCACGTAGGACTCGAGCGCCTCGCGCCTCGCCCCCGGGCGGGCGGCCGACAAGGCTTCGGCGGCGGCCACGAGCACGGATTCAGGACAAATGGGCGGCACCTGTTCATGGTGTGCCGCGATGGCGTTGACGATTTTTTCGCTCTCCCCGTATTTCTTGGCGATTTCTGCACCGAGCATGGCATGAGGCCCTTCCTCTTCATGGCTCACCGCCTTGCCGATATCGTGCAGCAAGGCGCCTCGTCGGGCGAGCCGCACGTCCAATCCGAGTTCGGAGGCCATGATGCCGCAGATATACGAGGCTTCACGCGCGTGGTAAAGGTTGTTTTGTCCGTAGCTGGTCCGGTATTTCAGCCGACCCAGGACCTTGATCAACTCAGGATGGAAGTCGGACAAGCCCAGCTCGAAGATGATCTTCTCCGCTTCCTCATACATCAGCTTGTCGATATCCACCTTGACCTTTTCGACGATCTCCTCGATCCGCGTGGGATGGATGCGTCCGTCATGCATCAGCCGCTCGAGTGAGACCTTGGCAATTTCGCGTCGTAACGGATCGAATCCCGAGATGATCACCGCTTCAGGCGTCTCGTCGATGATCAGATCGATGCCGGTCGCGGCTTCGATGGCGCGGATATTGCGCCCCTCTCGGCCGATGATGCGCCCCTTCATGGCATCGTTGGGAATGGGCACGACTGAGATCGTGGATTCCGACACATAATCGCGCACGACGCGCTGAATGGATGTCGTGATGATTTCGCGCGCTTCCCGCTCGGCATTCTCTCTAGCCTCTTCCAGCGTCCGCTTGGCGATCCCGGCGGCATCCAGCCGGGCCTGACTTTCCATTTCCTGGAGCAGCTGCTTCTTCGCTTCATCGGCCGTCAGGCCCGCGACGCGCTCCAACGCCTCGCGGTGCTCGCGTTCCGCCTGGGCGCATGCCGCTTCCTTCGCGAGGAGCTTCTCCTCTTTCTTCATCAAGTCCTGTTCACGCTTTTGGCCTTCGCCATCGCGCTTGTCCAGGACACCGATCCGCTTGTCGATGGCTTCTTCGCGTTGGACCAAGCGCTTCTCAGTTGTGGCGAGTTCCAGAAGCTTCGCCTTCTGTTCCTTCTCTAGTTCCGCCTTGGATTGGAAGACCAGATCCTTTGCCTCGAGCTTGGCTTCCTTCACGATGTTTTCGGCTTCACGTTGGGCGTTTTGGATCATTTGGCGTGACTGCTCCGCTTCTTGAGCGCGCTTCGAGTTCGCAGAGGAGCGGCGCGACCACTTCGTAGAGACCGACTCCGAGCAATGCGCCTATCAGACCCACGAATATGTACAACAGCATGGAGGTCGACATAGGATGGACCCTTTCAGAATTGAGGTCACACCACCGTATGACTCTTACGGCAGAGATTCAAAAGGGTAGCGGAAAGGGAAGGGGACAGATGGGAGCGTGAGAGGAGGCCGACCGACCGGCTATCCTGAGGAACGACTTCGGAAGGATGAACGTGTTGTTGGAAGAGCGGAGCGTGCCTGTCTCCACACCTGACCTCCCACTGTCTGTCTCAGAGGACGCACTCGCCCGAGACGCGATCTGACCGACCGTAACGGCACTGACACCGTCACGACCGCCGGTCTACCGGCACGGAATTCCCATTCGGCCGGCACGACGTACTCGGCGATTCTGTCCAGGATGGCAGCGAGGGTCGATAGGAGGAACAGGACTCCTTGCGACAGATTCCACTCTCTCAACGGGACCAGCATCGACAAACCCACATTCATTCTTGCAGCGACGTAATCGTATCCCGGATTCCTTACCGGCGTCTGATTGACCTCTTCCTATTCCCGATCAATGAACCTGCTTCCGCAAATACCACTACCACAACACCACGATAGCAAAGGCTTCGCGGCCTTTGCAAGCGCATTCATCGAAACAGCGACGTGGGGACCTGCTCTTCAATCGATTCCATGAGGGACGTCATCCGACGTTCGACATCGGCTTCACCCTGGGTGCGCTTCTTTTCCGCTTCGAACAACTGGTGGGCCAGATTGAGCGCTGTGAGCACGGCTAAGCGGGACGGGGTTGTGGTATTCATCCCTTCCGCAAGCTGACGCATTTGCCCGTCCACTAAGCCTGCCAGGCGGCGGATATAGGCTTCGTCCGCCTCGCCTCTGATCGTGTACCGCTGGCCGTAGATTTCGACATCCGTCGTCTTAGTCAAAGGCCACCTCCTTGCGTTCTTCGAACCCCTCCAACACTTCGATATCGCTAAGGACTTTCTCGATCCGGGCCTTGATATCCGTGCGTTCCCGCACCCAACGCCGATTCGAATCGCTTTCGTCGGCCAGCCGCTGCCGGGCTAATCGAAGATCATCCTCGAGACCGGCATTTCGTTTTTTCAGTTCTTGAATCAGCTTCACCAAGTCTTTGATACGCGTCTCGAGCGCATCCAAACGATCCAACGCCATGTACACACTCCGGAGTTACCACCACCGATTGTGGCGCACTATAGGAACTTACCCACAGCTTGTCAACGCTGTCAGGACAAACCGCCGAGGCGCACGTATTCGCGGTACGTCCGCAGGACCCGTTTCACGTATTGTCTGGTCTCCTGATAGGGGATCAGTTCGACGAATTCGTCCTGCCCCTGTCCCCGATACTGACCGATCCAATTGCCGACCGCGAGAGGTCCTGCATTATAGGAGGCGATGGTATACACCAGGTTGCCGGAAAACTGCTCCAGCAACTGCTCGACATAGCGAACACCGATCCGGATGTTCGTTTCTTGGTCAAACAGATCTTCCCGTCCCACGGCGGGAAGGCCGACCCGCTGGGCCACGTTGTTTGCCGTCGCAGGCATCACCTGCATCAAGCCGATAGCCCCGACTCGGGAGACCGCCTTGACATCGTATTGGCTTTCCTCACGGATGATGGCGGCGATCAAATACGGGTCCACGCCCTTGGCCCCTTGCAGCTTGATCGTGGGAAGCAGACCGGTCGGATAGGCGACGTTCCATAAAGAAGGGGCAAACGTTCCGCCTGTCCGCTCCAACTGATCCCGGAATCGTGCGCGTGCGAGCCGCAGCGCCTGATGGTAGGCTCCGACTTCGTTCAACATCGTCGACAACGCCACCAGGGCATCTGGCTCCCGGCTATACCGGTCCGTCAACACCGCGACTTCCTGAGCGGCATCGGCATCCAACCCCAATGTTTTGAGTTCAATCGCTCGTCGATATGCCGTCTGCTGGGCGATGTCGGCGCGCGTGACGACAGGCGCGGCTGTCTCGCCGTCCTTCAATGGTTCGACGGAGGCGACGGTCACTTCAAGAGGAGCGTCAGCAACGGGCAATGTCTTCACACGCTCCCGGGCAAGTTGGCAATAATAGGTGAACCGATGTCGCTGGCAGAGCTTCTTATAGTACTCCTGCGCCTCGGACTGTTGCTGTTGTTCACCGGCACGCCCCATCCAGTACAGGGCTTGGGGCTCGAACTCGCTGTCATGCAGTTCAGCGAGCGTCCGCAAACTTTCACCGGCCTCCCGATACCGACCGGTCCGATAGTAGACCCACCCCACCCGCCACTGGCCTTCCGCCCGCTGTGACGCAGGCTCGCCCTGTTTCGCCACCTGATGATATTTCCCAATGGCGTCGTCGAATTGTTTTTGGTCTTCGAGCCACATCCCGACAAAGAGTGTAACCTGTCCTTTCTGTTCCGCAGACAGCGACGTGGAAGGCAGCACTCGTGCGGCTTCCAAGAGCTTGTCGCCCTGTCCCTGCCGGAGATAGACGCGAGCCAGCCACACCGCCGCCTCGTGGGATTCGGGTCCTCCGCCCTCTTTGGCCAATACGCGAAACGTTTCACGCGCTTGGTCGTATTGCTTGAGCCGCACCTGCGCAATGCCCAACTTCAACTTGGCTTCGGCTCGCCGGGGGGAATGCGGATCGGCGGCGAGAAATTTTTTCAGCTCTTCGATGGCTTCGGCATGAAACGCCTGTCCTAAAAAGGCCTGCGCGCGGGTAAGTCGGTCGGACGGCTGCACGGCCCATGCTTCTCCGCCCAAATTGGACGACAACAATGTTTCCGCCTCTTTGGCTTCCGGAGTGTATGGGAACCGCACCCACAGCTGTTGGAGCAGGTCGCGCCCTTCAGCGACATTGTTGTCGCGCAACCGGCACGCGGCGCGGCGCAGGAACGCCTGTGGAGCGCTGGTATCCTTGTCATTCATGGCGACGGCCTTCGTGAACCAGACCGTCGATTCCTGACAAGCGGAGGCTTGATACCATGCTTCGCCCGTTTTATAGGCAGCCCTCGCCAGGATGTTCGAATCAGGCACCGCCATCGGGATACTTTCCAGGAGCACCGCTGCCTCTTTCGTTTCGCCGAGATTCAGGTGTGCTTGAGCGATCCAAAGACGGATGTAATCATCCAGCACCGGGAAATCACGTTGTGCACCCCGAAGGAATGGAATGGCTGCGGCAGGGTTCGGCTCGATCGACAGCACACCGGACAAGAGCCCGGCGCGTTTTGCCCAGAGAGTATCCGGGAACCGCTCGCTCAAGCTCCGAAGACGCTCGAGCCTGAGCGCCAATACCTGCTCCTTGGCCAAGGCCTTTCCGAGGCGTTCCTTGGGAAGCACCGCAGCCTGAAAGCACGGCTCCGGCTGATCGCAGATTTCTACTTCACCTGGAAGAACGGCAGATCCGGCCACGCCGCCGAGAAGGAGCAGCAAACTGCACACACACAACCGCATCACGGTAGGCAGCACTCGTCTCTCCCGCTGTTCATGGCTCTACCATATATAACAGTGTCTCTCCATCCTTGCCAGCAGAGGACGCGTATATGGTAGGCTGCGCCATGCAGGGCTCGAACGCGGTGGTTTCTCAATCCAGCATCAATCTGCTCTCCCTCGACGAAACGGAGATGGCCGGTCTCGTCGCCGAGTTCGGTTGGCCTGCGTATCGCACCCCACAGATCCTTCGCTGGCTCTATCAGCGGCGAGCACGATCCATCAGCAACATGACGGATCTGAGCCACGCGGACCGGGCAAAATTGAGCGGCCGCGCGAGCATCGCACGGACCCCTCATTGCCTCGTGTTTCGCTCCGCAGACGACACAAGAAAGCTGGTCCTGAAGCTGGAGGACGGACTCGAGGTGGAAGCCGTCCTCATTCCCGACGAGAGCCGGTTGACGCTGTGCCTCTCCACCCAGGTCGGCTGTACGTTGGACTGCGGATTCTGCCTCACCGGCACGATGGGCTTGAAGCGGAACCTCAAGCCGCACGAGATCATCGAGCAGGTGTTGGCCGCTCAAGACCAACTCGAGGATGGCGAACGATTGTCGAACATGGTGTTCATGGGCATGGGCGAACCACTGGCGAATTTCAACGCCATGTCGGAAGCGATCCGCCGGCTGACGAACAAGCGCTGGGGGCTAGGTTGGTCCCCGCGCCGCATTACCGTATCGACGGCCGGTCTGGCCTCCCGCATGAAGGAGGTTGCGCCGCTGGGCGTGAACCTGGCCGTCTCACTGAACGCCACCACGGACGAGCAGCGCGCTCGGCTCATGCCGGCGGTCAACGGGATAGCATCGCTCAAAACACTGCTGCTCGCCTGCCGCCGGTATCCCTTGGCGCCGCACCAGACGGCTGACGTTTGAATATGTGTTGCTCGCCGGCGTGAACGATGGCGAGGCCGATGCCCTGCGTCTGGTCAAACTGATCCGCGGGATCACATGCAAGGTCAATTTGATTCCCTTCAACCCATTTCCCGGCAGTGCCTTCCGCCGGCCGTCCGACCTCGACATCCTGGCGTTCCAATCGATCGTGCGCGAGGCCGGCATCGACGTCTTCATCCGGAAAAGTCGTGGCCGCGACGTGTTGGGCGCCTGCGGACAACTCGGGAATCTCCCTACTCCTCGCGTCCGAACCTTGACACATATTGAATCCCGTTGTTAGCATGCAACGGTTCTTCCTCACCACCAACCATGACCAGTTTGCGCCTCCGACACAGCCGTTTCTGGTGGCTTCCCATCCTGACCGCGGTCTGGTGTTTTTCCATCCAATCAACCCTCGCCGCCGAGCCTCATGAGTACATCCTTTCGAACGGCATGAAGGTGCTGCTGGTGGAGGTTCCGAAAGCGCCGGTTGCCACTGTTCAGGTCTGGTACAAGGTCGGTTCCCGCAATGAGGTCATGGGCCGTGCGGGGCTCTCGCATATGCTCGAGCACATGATGTTCAAGGGCACGGCAAAATATCCGAAGGGATCGTTTTCGCGCCTCATTCGCAAGAACGGCGGCATGGACAACGCCTTCACGAGTCAGGATTTCACGGCCTATTTCGAAAATCTCGCGGCGGACCGCGTGCAGCTCGCCTTGGAAATGGAGGCCGATCGCATGCAGGGCCTCATTCTAGACGCGAACGAGCTCAAGACCGAGCGAGAGGTCGTGAAGGAGGAACGCCGACTGCGCACGGAAGACGATCCGCAAGGCGCCCTCGTGGAAGCCTTGTTCGCCCAGGCATATCTCAGCCATCCCTATCACTGGCCCGTCATTGGATGGTTCGGCGATTTGGATGCGATGACGCTCGACGATCTTCAGCGGCACTACGACACCTATTATTCTCCCAACAACGCCACATTGGTCGTCGTTGGTGACATCAAGGCCGACCAATTGCTGCCGACGATTAAGCATTTGTTTGAGCCCATACCGCGTGGACCGGAACCCAAGCCGGTGGCGACCATGGAGGGTGAGCAGAAGGGCGAGCGGCGGTTTCTGCTGAAACGGGAAGCGCAGGTGCCGTTTGTGATGATGGGCTATCGCGTCCCAAACTATACGAGCGAAGATTCCTATGCCTTGGATGTGCTGGAATCCATCCTTTCTCACGGGAAAAGTTCCCGACTCTATCAAAGTCTCGTCTACGATCAGAAACTTTCTCTCGCAGTCGGCGCCGAGTATGGCTTGATGCAGACCGACCCAGGCCTGTTCTATTTTTATGCTCTCGTGAGTCCCGGCCAGAAGGTCGAGATCGTCGAAGAGGCGCTCCATAAGGAAATCAAGCGGCTCCAGACCGAGCCTCCGACCGAACAGGAACTGCAACGGGCCAAGAACCAGGTGGAGGCGGCCAGGGTCTTCGAGCAGGACTCCAATTTCCGGCACGCCATGCTGCTGGGCCAGGCGGAGTCCGTGGGAGCGGGATGGCGCAAAGTAGATCAGTTTTTGGAGCGGATCCACGCCGTCACGGCGAAGGAGGTACAGCGCGTCGCAGCACAGTATCTGATCGAGGACGCGCGGACCGTCGGCACCTTGATTCCCGTCATACCCAAGCCACCGGAATCGCCCACTGCGGCAGTGCAGGGAAAACCGTGATCGCCACGCTTGTTACGCTCGATGGTGTTCCATACGCGACCTGGTTGGCTCCTGCTCGGCTCTCTCGCAGTCGCCGTTGCAGCCACCCCTCTCTCGGCAGCCGAGATTGTTCCCACGAAATTCGTGACGTCCAACGGCATGACAGTCCTCGTGCTGGAACAGCATTTCCTGCCGATTGTCGAAGTCCATGCGATGGTCAAGAGCGGCTCGGCGCATGATCCCCCCGAGAAAGCCGGCCTTGCGAATCTGGTCGCCAGTCTCCTTGACGAAGGCACGACCTCCCGGTCGTCGAAACAACTCGCCGAGCAGATCGACTTCGTCGGCGGCGCCTTGGAAGTCAAGGCTGCCGAAGATTTCACGACCGCCTCTGTCCGCGTGTTGAAGAAGGATGTGGAGTTGGGCTTTATACTGCTGGCCGACATCCTGCAGCACCCGGCGTTTCACAAGCCCGAGTTCGAACGGATACGCTCCCAGATACTCGGGGAAATGGCCAGTGACAACGACGATCCCGGTCACGTCGCGATGAAATCATTCAACCAGCTGGTGTTTCACGGGCATCCGTACCGCTGGCCGTTGAACGGCAGCGAAGAGTCGCTCAACAAAATTACTCATGCCGACGTGGTGGGCTTCTACAACCGAGAGTACACTCCCAGTCAGGTGATTCTGACGATCGTGGGCGACGTCACGGCGGAACAGGTGACTGGACTCGTGCAGACCCATTTCGGTGCCTGGAAGAAGTCTGCAGCGCCGCCGCGAAACCTGAAAAATCCGGCACCGGTCGAGAAGAAGACGGTACAGCTCATCGAGAAGGATTTGACGCAGTCAAACGTTATTCTTGGCCACGGCGGAATCAGTCGGAACAATCCCGATTTTTACGCCGTCACCGTCATGAACTACATCCTAGGGGCCGGCGGATTCTCCTCGCGGCTGATGGATTCCATCCGCGACAAACAGGGCTTGGTCTACGGGATCATGAGCCATTTTGATGCGCGGCTCATGCCCGGGTCGTTTTGGGTCAACTTTCAAACCCGTACGGAAGCCACGAACCAGGCGATTCAAGGGGTGCTGGCCGAGATCAAGAACATCCGCGAAGCGCCCGTCACCGATCAGGAGCTTTCGGAGGCCAAGTCCTTCTTGGTCGGAAGTTTCCCGCTGCGGCTCGACTCCACCGCCAAGCTCGCCCAGGTATTGGCCCAGGTTGAGTTTTACGGTTTGGGGTTCGAATACTTTTCCCAATATCCCAAGTGGATCGAGCGGGTCACCAAGGAGGACGTCCTCCGGGTCGCCAAGCAATACCTCAATCCGCATCGGTATGCGCTCGTCGTCGTCGGCAACGCGGCAAAGGCCAAGCTCAAACAGTAATCGACCATGGTCACGGCACTTCTGACGGATAAACTCGACCGTCTTCGTCATCTCGTGGCGGAGATGCACTCCGTCCTGGTCGCGTTTTCAGGGGGCATCGACAGCACGCTGGTGCTGAAGATCGCACACGATGAGCTTGGACCGAACGCCGTCGGTGTCACGGCCGTGTCGCCAACCTACCCGGCCGCCGAATTGGAAAGCGCGACTCGTACCGCGCAGGAGATCGGCGCCCGGCATGAAGTCGTCACGACCGATCAACTGGCGATTCCCGCTTTCGTCGAAAACGACGCCGCCCGTTGCTTCCATTGCAAAACCGATCTGTATCGCTTGATGGAAGGGCTTAGAGCCGCTCGGTCCACGCAATGGATCCTGGACGGCACGAACATGGACGATCTCGGCGATGACCGGCCGGGCATCAAAGCGGCGCGCGAATGGCAGGTGCGGAGTCCGCTCGTGGAGGCGGCGTTGACGAAGGCCGATGTCCGAGCGGCGGCTCAGGCGCTCGGCCTTTCAGCGTGGGACAAGCCGGCGGCGGCCTGTCTGTCTTCGCGGATTCCCCGCGGCGTCCCCATTACCGTCGAGAAACTGCGCCGCGTTGAGCAGGCCGAGGCCATCTTGCAGGCCGAAGGCTTCCGCCAGGTCCGCGTCCGGGATCACGGCGATATCGCCAGGATCGAGATCGCGCCAGACGAGTTCGCACGACTTAACCACCCGGCCCTCCGCGCATCGATCAGCGCTCGCCTGCGCGAGGCCGGCTTCCGCTTCATCTGCGTGGATCTGGACGGGTATCGTCCGGGTGGCTCAGGCTTACCCTGAGCGCGCTCGCTCGGCCTGCGGCCGAGCGTCCACGGTCGTCGTACCCTTTTCTTGGAAAGTGTCTAAGAGACGCCGCGCGTGGCGACGGCCGCAAGCTAGCGTGAGGATTTCGAAAGCGCGTCGAGAGCTTCGTCGGCCAACCGCCGGTGGTCCGCGTCCGTAAGGCTCCGCTGGACGACTTTTTCGGCCACCATCAAAGCCAGATCGGTCGTTTGAGTGCGGATCTCTTGAATCGCCTTTCGCCGTTCGTGGTCGATTTCACGGGTCGCATCGCCTTTGATGCGTTCGGCTTCCGCAATCAGGCGCTGCTCGTTTTCTTCCATGACTCGCTGCGCCCGTTCCTTCGCCGCCAACAGAATCCCTTCGGCTTCCCGTGAGGCGCCTTCGAGCTTCGCCTCATACTCCTTAAGCTTCCGCTCGGCGGCCGACCGGTGCATTTCGGCCTGGTCCAAGCTGTCCTTGATCTTTTTTTCCCGTTCTTCCAGGACGCTCAGAATACCGGGGAACGCAAACTTGTAGAGCATGAAGAGCAGAATCCCGAAGGACACCACTTCCCAGAAAATCAGGGAGGAGAAGAAATGCGATTCAAACTGCGGCATAGTACACCTTCGGCAATCAATGAATGGTGAGTCCTAAATCGAGGATCAACGCTCAGAACTCGGCATCCAGAGCTGGGCTATTTGCGTAAGCCCATGATGATGAACGCAATGACCAGCCCATACAGCGCGATGGCCTCGACCAACGCGAATCCGATCCACATGTATTTGCCGACACGCCCTTCCGCTTCCGGCTGACGCGCGACCGCCTCAATCATCTTTCCGAAAATGTATCCGATGCCCACGCCTGCTCCGGCAAATCCAGCGGCGGCGAGGCCCATGCCCAACAGTGCTGCGGCTGCTGAATCCATCGTGTCCTACTCCTCTCTTGCTAGTAAGAATCTCCCTGCGAACTGAGGCCGGCCGCTCACGGCGGCGGCTCACCTTCGTTAGTGCGCATGCTCGTCATGCCCATGCAGATGGAATGCATCGCCCAAGTACACGCATGTCAATACCGTGAAGATATACGCTTGGATGAATGCGATGCCGACTTCCAATCCATTCATTGCGATCGTAAAGACAAACGGCAGCCAGCCGATCAAGAGCCCTCCGCTGACGGCCAGCCCGAACAGCACGCCCAAAATGACGTGGCCTGCGGTCATGTTGGCAAACAACCGCACGGCGAGCGAGATCGGACGAGCGAGCTGGCTAATGAGCTCGATGGGAATCATCAACGGCAGCAGCCAGCCTGGCGTGCCGGGCGGCACCAGAATGCCAAGAAACTTGCCGCCGTGTAAGAGGAAGCCCATGAGCGAGGCTCAGCGCATACACGGTGCAAGCAAACACCGCCGTGACCACGATCTGGCTGGTGACCGTGTACGACCCGGGAATCAAGCCGATGAGATTGCAAAACAAGAATGAACAGAAACAGCGTGGCGATCAATGGGAAAAATTTCATGCCGTCTTTTCCCATCGTATCCAGAATGATGCCGCGGATAAAATCGACCATCATCTCAGCGAGGCTCTGCAGCTTCCCCGGCACCAGCCGCCGGGCGGACCCTGCCATGATCATGAGGATGGAGATGAGCCCCACCACCACCCACATCATGATGACGGCTTTGTTGATGGAAATATCGAGGCCGCCGAGATTGATCTGAATGTAATTGTGGAGTTCAAACGGATGCAGGGGACTTTCTTCCATGGAACCTTTCGCGATGCATCAATCGACTACTTCGGCCACCGCTGCGCCATGCGATAGGCATTTCTGACGCCGGCCAGCGCACCCAACATCAACCCGACAACCATCGCCCATGGACCCGTGTCCAACAGATACGTGTCGATGGCCCATCCGAGCCCACCACCGACGATCAGCGCAGCCAGCAGTTCCGTTCCGATCCGAATGGCTTGGCCGAGCCCCGCATAAATCGGATCCTGTGACTGGGGCATGGTCCGTGACCCACTGAGGCGAGTACCTGAGTAAGGACTCTCCCGAAGGGCGGGCGCGCAATTCAAGCAGAATGCCCGTGAAGTTGTCAAGTTTGGCCGCTGGGAAATCACCGAATCGCATGGGGTATAGTGAGCGGTCTCGGCCCAGTCGAGCCGCATACCGCATACGATGACCCGATTCTCGCAACCTTCCTTCCTGCGCGGCGCGCCGCGGCCGCTGGTGCTCTCCATAGACAGCCAGGGCCAGCATCCCCTCGAGCTGTACGAAAAAATCGCTGCTGCTTCCCAGCCCTCGTTCCTATTGGAAAGCGGAAAAGGGCGGACAACCGCCCCGGGTTATTCATTTTTAGGGAGCGGACCGGTCGCCATCATCTCCGTCCCCGGCCGGTCGATCGGACCATCGGGTGAAGACCCCTTCCAACCTCTCCGCCAGGCGATTGGCAAGCCTGGGATTGAACAGGCGCCCGATCTCCCGCCCTTCTTCGGCGGTGCCGTTGGATACTTCAGCTATGACTTCGCACGCCGTCTCGAATCGCTGCCTCCGCTCGCAGCGGACGATCTCAATATTCCCGACATGCAATTTGCGCTCTACGACCTCGTCACGGCGGTGGATCATCGGACTGACCGCCTGCAGATCATGTTCTGTCCTCCGATGGAGCGCTTTCTCGGCGAGACCCGCGAGAAACTTTACCGCGAGGGACAAGATCGGCTGGCAGAATGGGAAGCCCGGCTCAAGGCTCGCGCACCGGCGCGCGAATCGTTGGCGGTCGAGCCCTTGTCGTTTGCGCCGGAACAACCCAAAGAGGCCTATCTCGATCGGGTCAGACGTGCGCAAGCCTACATCGCCGCCGGAGATATCTATCAAGCGAACCTCTCTCATCGCTTTGCGGCGGACCTTCCGACTCAGCATCGTTCGGCCTCGGAACGACTGCGCTATGAGCATGCGCTCTACCGGCAGCTTCGCAGGGTCAATCCGTCTCCGTTCTCCGGCCTGCTGCGTTTTGGGGATCTCTCGCTGATCAGCTCGTCGCCCGAACGGTTGGTGCGCCTCAGGGGACGGCGTGCAGAAACCCGGCCGATTGCGGGCACCCGCCCTCGAGGATCCGATGCCGACGATGACCAACGTCTCGTCGGTGAACTGTTGGCGAGCCCGAAGGAACGGGCGGAGCATGTCATGCTTGTGGACCTGGAACGGAACGATCTTGGACGCGTCTGCGATTTCGGCAGCGTGCGGGTCGATGAGTTCATGGCCGTCGAACAGTATTCGCACGTCAGCCACATCGTGTCGAACGTGTGCGGCATCCTCCGGACGGACGCCACACCGTTCGACCTCATCAGCGCCACCTTTCCAGGCGGCACGATCACGGGCGTTCCGAAAATCCGTTGCATGGAAATCATCGAGGAGTTGGAGCCGGTCCGTCGGGGTCCCTATACGGGATCGTTCGGCTATATCGGCTGGAACGGTGATCTGGATTTGAACATCGTCATCCGGACGCTCGTCCTGACAGGGCCGAAGGCGTATTTGCAGGTGGGAGCCGGAATCGTCGCCGATTCCGATCCTGCCAAAGAGTACGAAGAGACGCTCCACAAAGCGCAGGCGTTTTTCAGTTCGTTCCAGCGGGCATGATGGTGTGGATCTATCTGAATGACCGGTTCGTGAAAGAAGAACAGGCGCGAGTCTCCGTCTTTGATCACGGCTTCCTCTACGGTGATGGCGTCTACGAAACCATCCGCTCCTACGGCGACAAAATCTTCATGCGCGATCAGCACCTGGCGCGTCTGCAGCGCTCGGCAGATGGCATCGGCTTGACGATTCCCAAGCGCGACTGGCCGTCGCTGCTGCATGAATCAATGGAGCGTAACGGCGTCGGCAACGATCGCACGGACGCCTACATTCGCATCACCATTTCGCGCGGCACGGGCGACATCGGCTTGGACCCGGCGCTGTGTCCCACGCCCACGGTCGTGATCATGACCAAACCGCTCACGCCCCCTCCCCCCGAGCGCTATCGGACAGGCGTGAGCCTCGTCGTGGCCCAGACGAGACGAAACCTCCCCAGCGCGCTTGATCCGCAGATCAAAGCCACCAATTTCTTGAACAACATTCAAGCCAAACGGGAGGCGATCGCTGCAGGCGCGTTCGACAGCGTCTTGCTCAATTGGGAGGGGCACCTGACCGAATGCACGGTGAGCAACTTGTTCTTTGTGCAGTCCGGCCGGCTCTGCACACCTGCCCTATCCTGCGGCATTCTGGATGGCATCACCCGGGGCATCATTCTGAGCTTGGCGCGGGAAGCCGGGATCCCGGTCAACGAAGGCCGGTTCACCGCCGAGGCGCTGATGGCCGCAGAAGAATGTTTTCTCAGCAATACCACGATGGAGGTGATGCCGGCGACGAAGCTGAACGGACAGCCGATTGGCCATGGAACGCCCGGACCCCTGACCGGCCGCCTTCATCAAATTTTTGTCGCTCAGCGCCGGAAATTTCTCGAATCGTGAGCGGGCCCGCCTTCGATCCTCTTGTTCTACTTGGTTATTTTTATGCTGACATCCGGCATGGGATCTGCATTTTCTTGACAGGCTGGGACAGGCTGCTATCGTTGGGATGCGTATGACCAGGAAATCTCAAATGACCCGGTACCAAATGGGCACGGTACGCGCTGCCGTCGTCGCATCGGCGTTGCTCGCGCCGGCGGGGCTGCAGGCGGAAATCTACCAATATATAAGCCCCAACGGCACCATCTCGCTCACCAACGTTCCCTCCGATGCCCGTTACCGTAAAATCGAGGTCGAATCGGCGCGTTTCCACTCCATCCTGTCGGAGCGTGAATTAGAACCGCTGATCAAGCGGCATTCATCTCAACAGCAATTGCATCCGGCATTGATTCGCGCCGTCATCAAGGCAGAATCGAACTTCGATCCTCGCGCCGTGTCCCGCGCCGGAGCCATCGGGCTCATGCAGCTCATGCCCCAGACTGCGGTGCGGCTCGATGTACGGGATATGTTCGATCCGGACGAGAATGTGGGAGGCGGCACGAAATATCTGCGGCAACTACTCGACCGGTTCCACGGCAACCTGCCGCTCGCTCTGGCGGCCTATAACGCGGGCGAAAACATCGTCGATCGGTATCAGTCGTTGCCGCCAATCGACGAAACCAGACAATACGTCCGCAAGGTGCTGCGCTATTACCGGACCTTCCTCGTGCGCGACGGGGTGATCA
Organism: uncultured Nitrospiraceae bacterium; assembly: GCA_963824855.1. Classification (GTDB taxonomy): domain Bacteria; phylum Nitrospirota; class Nitrospiria; order Nitrospirales; family Nitrospiraceae; genus Nitrospira_C. The sequence goes on along the minus strand of CAWGQP010000012.1, from coordinate 308,352 downwards.
CCGAGCGGCCCGTCACCCAGCTCGCCCCTTCAGCGCCAGCAGAAGACCCCGAGATTTCCGTGGCGCCGTTCCGCTGATTCCATCTTCCATCGACAATCGGCTGTGTTGCTGCCATCCCGGCCGTTTGGCTTGAGGAAAGTCCGATCGGTAGTGGGCGCCGATGCTGTTTTCGCGCCACAGCGCCGCTTCGGCGACACACTGTGCCACCTGCACCATGTTTTTCACTTCCAATGCGCCGCGTTGAGAAAAAGGTTGCGCAACAAGCTGCGACCAGCGCGAGAGCTGCGCGCAGGCACGAATGAGCGATTCGCCAGACCTGATGACGCCGACCTGTCCCCACATCGTCCGGCGCAGCGAGCTTCGCAATTTTTCCGCGTCGTCCAACGAGCCGTAGTGTTCGTCCTTCAAGGCCGCTTCATGAACGGCAACGGACGGCATTTCGTGACGGTCGGCATAGGCGACCGCCGCTGCTGCAGCCCGGGCGCCGAAGACCAGCCCTTCCAACAAGGAATTGCTCGCCAAGCGGTTGGCGCCGTGCACGCCGCTGCATGCCACTTCACCCGCCGCAAACAGGCCCGGAACCGTCGTCGCACCGTTCAGGTCGGTCCAGACCCCGCCCATCATGTAATGCGCACTCGGCGACACCGGAATCCACTCTTCGGTGATGTCGATGTCGTACCGAAGACAGGTGGAATAGATCGTCGGAAATCGCCGTTTGACGAACTCGGCGCCGAGATGCGTGACGTCCAGATAGACATGCCGGGATTTGGTCGCCGCCATCTCGGCCCAAATGGCGCGCGACACGATGTCGCGCGGAGCCAGCGCCCCCATCGGATGATACCGCTGCATGAACACTTCGCCCTTGTTGTTGCGTAACTGCGCTCCGTCTCCGCGCATCGCCTCTGACAGAAGGAAGGGCGGGCTCGAAGGCAGATACAGGGCCGTCGGGTGGAACTGGACGAACTCCATGTCCTGCAGCACGGCGCCCGCCCGAAGCGCCATCGCCACCCCGTCGCCGGTCGCGTTCGCCGGATTGGTCGTTCGGGCAAAGATCTGTCCTGCTCCGCCGGTGGTCAGCACGACGGCCCTGGCCGGCAGGAGGAACCGCCGCCCGGAATGCTCGTCAAGGACAAGCGCCCCGGCGCAGCGGCCGCCTTCGACGATCAAGTCGACGGTAAAATGATAGTCCAGCCGCTGGATGCGTCGCTGCCGCATCGCTTCACCGATCAACACGCGCACCATCTCGTTTCCGGTCGCGTCGCCGCGAGCTCTCAAGATACGGCTTCGACTGTGCGCCGCTTCGCGAGCGAAGGCAAATTTGCCGCCGGTTTTGTCGAAACTGGCGCCCCATCGGATGAGTTCCTGAATCCGAGCAGGCCCCTCTTCGACCAGCACGCGCACCGCCTCCTTGCGGCACAGCCCGTGACCGGCTTTGAGCGTGTCGGTCAAATGAATGGCGACGTCGTCCTCTTCGCTCAACGCGACCGCGACACCGCCCTGTGCATGAATCGAACTGCTTTGGAGCGGATGGCCCTTGGTCAGCACCAGCACCCGACCGCTTCGACTGAGTTCGATCGCTGCACGCAGACCGGCGACGCCGCTGCCGATGACGAGAAAGTCGGCTGCGGGCGGAGATGGTGACCGGCGGGCTCGCATGGCAGTTACTTCTTGGTTGGCAGAGGGGACTGGCTCGTCAACGACTGACGACCCTTTGCGCCGAAAGGGACATCGCCCTGCATGCCGACCAACAAGATCGACTGCGTGCCGACCCACTTCAGGCGCGAATGGCCGCGGTGACGCATGCCGGGATCCTCGGGATCTTTTTTCCACAATCCGGACCAGTGCACATACACATCGACGTCGTCATTGTCGATCATGATCCGTTCGACGCGAAAATCCATGACGATGTCGTGAAAGGTTTCGAAATCGCTCTCGGCTTCTTGTTGCAACCGGTCGGTGGCCTCCATCGGCACCATGAGCGCGGCCAGACCGGAAACATTTTTGCCCACGTAGGCCTGACGGAGCGATTCCACGGCCTTGTCGATGCGCAGATACCGCTCATGGTCTTCCGGATACTGAATCGTCTTGCCACCACACCCGGCGCCGACACTCCATACAAGACCGATCATCGCCAGCGCAACACTGAAGCGTCTCGAGACATGCATCGTGTGCGCAGTATAGGAACGGCTCATCAGGCAGGTCAAGCGCGCGACGTCTCGTGGACACACGGCAGCATGATCGCGCCGTTGTCTTGCAATTTCGGCCGAAAACTTCTAGACTCCCGCTCGTAAGGGAGACACCGTATGGCCAGCGTGCTCAAAAAGCGCCGCAAGAAAATGCGCAAGCATAAGTATAAAAAGTTGCGCCGGCGTCAAAAGTTCCTGCGTCGTAAGAGCTAATCGCAATACCGGATCCGGGAGGAGGAACCTGTGCCTGAAGGCAAGAAGGTTCGCATTCGCGTCCGCACGGTCAACTGCGTGTACGTGGGCGATTTTTTGATTCCGCCCATGCGGAACCGCGTCTCGGACGCGATCAACGAGGAGCAGCGGCTGTTCATCAGTCTCACCGATGTTGTCGTGAACGATAAAGACCGCTCGGATTTCGTGGCCGTCAACAAGAACCTCATCGAATCCATCGCGCAAATTTAAGGTCATCGTCTCGGTCCTTCGCCCTCTTTACCCGTCTTCGCCGGAATCTCGAATGTCGGCAACGCCCGACTGGTTTTTTGTGCCGGGGTCCTCTAACATTCACCCTTCGCCATGTCGACCTTTGCGCGCTTCCGTCCATTCCTGAAACCGTATCTCTTCCGCATGGTGTTGGCCGGCCTGCTTGTGATGGCGGTCGCCGCCATCAATCTCGCGTTGCTGCGCCTTGCCGGAGTGCTGTGGGACGTCATCACCGTCCAGCACGATGCCGGCCGAATGAACGAGCTCATCGCCCTGTTTCTCGGATTGGTCGTCATTCAAGGGCTCTGTTCGATGGGACACAGCTATTTGACCGCATCGGTGTCCCAACGCATCGTGGCCGACTTTCGGCGCCATCTCTTTGCGCATCTGCAAACCCTCTCGGTGGGCTTTTTTGCACGGCGCCGGACCGGCGAACTGCTCTCCCGCCTCATGAACGATGTCACGGTCATTCAATCGGTCGTCACCGAGACGCCGATCGACGCCGCCAAGCAGCTCGTCACCTTCGTCGGAGGCATCGCCTTTCTCCTGGCGATGAACTGGCGCCTCTGCCTCTTGATCCTGGTCTTGTTGCCTCTGCTCGTGTTTGTGGCGAAATTCTTCGGCCGCCGGCTCAAGTCGCTTTCCACCTCGATCCAGGATCAGACCGCCGCGCTCAGCACGCTGATCGAGGAAGTCATTGCCGGCATTCGCGTCGTGAAATCGTTCGTCCAAACCACTCGGGAGGAGGCACGCTTTTCGGCACAAATCGAACAGACGCTGTCGTTGACCATGCGGCGCGCCGGCATCATGGCCGTATTCATTCCGATCATCAGTCTGCTCACCTTCTCCGCCGCGGCGGCCGTCTTGTGGTACGGGGGGCGTCAGGTCATCGACGGCGCCGTATCGCCCGGCGAGTTGTTCGCCTTTGTGCTCTTCGCCGGTATTCTCATCGGGCCCTTCAGTTCGGCCGCGCGCGTCTTCGCCCAGATTCGCGAGGCTCAAGGAGCGACGGCGCGCGTGTTTGAAATCCTGGATACCCAATCGGAGATCCGTGACCTGCCGAACGCGATCGCCCTGCCCCCGGTCTCCGGCCACATCGCGGCCGAACACGTGAGTTTTGCCTATGATGCCCGCCAACCCGTGCTGACGGACGTGTCTTTCCACGCAACCCCGGGCGAACTTGTGGCCATCGTCGGTCCGACGGGCGCGGGCAAAACCACAGTCATGAATCTGCTCCATCGCTTCTACGATCCGACGGAAGGCCGCATCACTGTCGATGGAATCGATCTGCGTCAGGTGACGCTGGAGAGTTGGTACCGCCAGATCGCTCTCGTGCCTCAAGAGACAATTCTCTTCGGGGGAACGATTCTCGACAACATTCGCTACGGGAATCGAGACGCGACGGAAGAGGCCGTGAAGGAGGCGAGCCGCGCGGCTTACGCCCACGACTTCATCATGGGTTTTCCCGATCAGTATCAGACGCTGGTCGGCGAAAAGGGCATCAACCTGTCAGGCGGGCAACGACAACGGATTGCGATCGCACGGGCAGTGCTCAAGAATCCACGCATCTTGCTGCTCGATGAGGCAACGTCGTCCTTGGACACTGAATCGGAACGACTGGTTCAGGAGGCGCTCGAGCGGCTGATGAAAGGCCGCACCACCGTTGTCATCGCGCATCGATTGACGACCATTCAGCGGGCCGATCGGATTCTGGTGTTGGACAAGGGGCGCGTGGTGGAGTCCGGCACGCACGGCGAGTTGATGGCGCGGCAGGGCCTCTATCACTATCTGTACAGCATACGGCTCGCGGAAGCGCCTGCCTCAAGCGCCTGAATCGTCAATCGGACCCGCTCAGCATCCTCTGAAGCCTGCGGACACGCGGAAGGAATACCCACAGCACGAGAAAGACGCCCGATATGGCGACTGCGACAAGTAGGCTAAGAAGCCGGCTGTCCAGGATCAGGCTGCCGATCAGATAAAAATCCAGCAGGATGGCGCTCATCAGCGGATACATGGACCAATACAACAATCGTGTGGATATGGTCAGAAAGCGTTTGGAGACCGTCATCGGCTCCGCCTGCCGATGGTAGGCCGCGGGCGTCATGACCAGCGCCACGGAACAGGCGACGAGTCCAAGCGCGACGTAATGAATCAGCTGCTCCAAGCGGTCGAGCTTCGTCCAAAAGGTCGAGTTGAAAACCGCAACCAACTGAAAACCGAACAGCGCCTGGATGCCGGGCAGCACCATCCGGCATTCCTCGAGCATGTGCGTCACGCTGTCGGACAGAGATTCGGCGTGTGCGTCGTCCTCAGACTGCGTCTTCGTGTTCAGCACACGCATAGGTATCCCGTGAGTTGCGTCGAACGAACTATTGATGTCGTGAGGGTCCGAGAGAAAATTCGCTCCAGTATCCCCTCGTCTTCGGGGAAGCCGTGAGAATTGCTTTCAGCGCTCCATCGTCGTCTTCATCGTAAATCTCGCCTACGACTTCCTCTAGGATGTCCTCGAGGGTGACGATTCCCACCCGCGTCTGGTGGGAATACACGACGCCCATGTGCACGCGCCGGTCCTGCAGCATCCTCAGGCCCGCCAACAGGGGCAGATGGTCCTGCAGTTCGACGGCCGGCCGCACGAGAGACAGCCACTGCCCCGATCCCGTGGCATGGAGGGCAAAAAACTCCTTCGCGTTTAAGATGCCAACCAGTGCCTCTTCATCGAGCACCGGCACACGTGTGTGGCCGGAGGCAAGCAGGATCGTCTCCACCTCACGGGCGCTCAACCGGACATCGGCTTTGACGACGTGCTTCCAGGGCAGATAAATATCTTTCACCCGCTTGCGCTCGAGATCGACGAGGTTCATCACATACTGCCGATGTTGACTGGAGAGCAATCCAAGTTCCACCGTAGCCGCCTGCGCCTCCTCACCGCGGGCTGCGCTCTGCGACCCCCTCGTCAATCGAAGAACCCGGAGCAAGCTCTTGGTCGACCACTCAAAGATGGTCACGAGCGGTCCAAGCACGCGATCGAAGAACGACAGCCATGGAGCCGCTGCCAAACCGACAGTCAAGGAGTTCCTGAGCGCAAGTGTTTTCGGGATGAGTTCCCCGATGACGACCGTGAAGTACGTGAGGGGAACGACCACTACTCCAATGGCCAGCGTATCCGCCGTGCTCTCATTGACGCCCAATTTCTCGAACAACGGGCTCAGTTGTTCCTCCGCGCCCGCTCCGCCCACGGCCCCTGCCAGTGCGGCGACAAGAGTGATGCCGATTTGCATGACAGCGAGCGTCCGTTCGGGACGTTCCCTCAGGCGAAGCAGGATGTCGGCCTTTTTGTGTCCCTGACGGACCAATTCGCGGAGGCTCGGACGGGAGACGGCAACGAAGGCCATTTCAGCGCCGGCGATGAGCGCGTTGGCGAGCAGGCACAGCACGACGATCGCTATTTCGATCATAATGACCTCATTCTATTTGTTCGCCGGTTCAGGAAATGCAGAACTAGGAAACATTCTAGCGAAATGGGGAATGATCACTGAGCATTCGGAGCCGTTCTTGCCTTGCGCCGGTCGCTTGACTCCGCTTGGAGGCGCAACTAGGCTGCCCTGTCTCTATTGTGGCTGGCCGACCGATGTCTTGTCATCCTCCTGCTAAGGGCTCCTGATGGCTTCACGCCGACAACCCCGTCTGACGACACGTCCCCCATCTCACGGCCGAAGAGCAACGTCTCGAAGAGGACGCACGCCGCGAAAAGCATTGGAAACGCTGGGGTCCCTATCTGAGCGAACGCGCCTGGGGCACCGTGCGCGAAGACTACAGTGCCTCCGGTACCGCCTGGGAAGCGTTTCCGCATGAACACGCGCGATCACGCGCCTACCGTTGGAATGAAGACGGGCTCGCCGGCATCTGTGACCGTCACCAGTACATCTGCTTTGCCCTGGCGCTTTGGAATGGTCATGATCCGATCTTGAAAGAACGCCTCTTCGGCCTCACCGGCCATGAGGGCAACCACGGCGAGGACGTCAAGGAGTATTACTTCTATCTGGATTCCACGCCGACCCACTCCTACATGAGGTACCTCTATAAGTACCCGCAGACGGCCTTTCCCTATGATCGGTTAGTCGAACAGAATCGACGTCGTAGCCGCCTCGAGCCTGAGTACGAACTAGTCCACACGGGCTGTTTCGATGAGCATCGCTACTTCGATGTCTTCGTCGAATACGCGAAGGCGTCTCCCGAAGACATCTGCATACGGGTACAGGCGGTCAATCGTGGGCCCGACACGGCAGAACTCACCGTGCTGCCCACCATCTGGTATCGCAACACCTGGTCATGGGGCTCGGATATCAGACGTCCGCGTTTTCATGCAGGCGAGCCGGTCGATGATGCCAGTGTCATCGAGACCGTTCACGAATACTACGGATTGCGCCGCTTGCTCTGCGACAAACAGCCGACGCTCCTGTTCACCGAAAACGAAACGAACTCGAGACGCCTGTACGACGACGAAGAGGGGCCGCGCTATTCCAAGGACGGCTTTCATGACTATGTCGTGAATGGGCAAAAGGCGGCGGTCAATCCTGATCACGTCGGCAGCAAAGCCGCGGCCCAATACACCCTGACGCTGCCGCCCGGCGCCACGGCCAGCATCCGGCTGCGCCTCACCAATGGGGCTGAGGCGCATGCGGGTACCTTCACGCGGCAGAATTTCGAGGCGGTCTTCGATGCCCGGATCCACGAAGCGAACGAATTTTACGACACGCTGGCTCCCCGCCGCCTGTCCGAAGACGCACGACGCGTCCAGAGGCAAGCCTTCGCCGGGCTGCTACTGGAGCAAGCAGTACTATCACTATGATGTGAGTCGTTGGCTGAAGGGCGATCCCATGGGACCGGAACCACCGCCCGAGCGAGAGCATGGCCGCAATGCCGACTGGACCCACCTCTACAATGCGGACGTCCTTTCCATGCCGGACAAGTGGGAATATCCGTGGTACGCCGCGTGGGACCTGGCGTTTCACTGCATCCCGCTCGCCCTCGTCGATCCGACTTTCGCCAAGGAACAGCTCGTGCTGATGCTCCGGGAGTGGTACATGCATCCCAACGGTCAGATACCCGCGTATGAATGGGCCTTTGGGGACGTCAATCCCCCGGTGCATGCCTGGGCGGCCTGGCGGGTCTACAAGATCGATCAAAAACGCAAGGGGACCGGCGACCGGGTCTTTCTCGAACGGGTCTTTCACAAACTGCTGTTGAATTTCACCTGGTGGGTCAACCGCAAGGACACGGAGGGTAAGAACATTTTTCAGGGCGGCTTTCTCGGCCTGGACAATATCGGAGTTTTCGATCGTAGCGCACCCCTGCCCACGGGAGGGCACCTCGAACAGTCCGACGCCACCAGCTGGATGGGCATGTACTGCCTCAACATGCTGACCATGGCGTTGGAGCTCGCGCGTGACAACAGGGCGTACGAAGATGTCGCCAGCAAATTCTTCGAGCATTTCGTGTACATCTGCCGTGCAGTGAACAATATCGGCGACAAGCACATCGAGCTGTGGGATCGCACCGACGGTTTTTTTTACGACGTGCTCCATCTGCCGAACGGAGACACGACCCACATGAAGGTCCGTTCCATGGTGGGATTGATCCCGCTGTTCGCGGTGGAAACCCTCGATTCGACGCTCATCGACCGTCTGCCGCGGTTCAAACATCGGATGCAGTGGTTCCTCGAGAATCGGCCGGAATTTTCACAGCACGTGGAAACGCAGACCTATGAGGGCGGTGTGCGTCGTTTTCTCTCGCTCGTCAACCGGCACCGGCTGCGCTCGGTCATGCGGTATCTGCTCGACGAGAACGAGTTCCTTTCCCCCTACGGCATCCGCGCTCTTTCTCGGTACCATAAGGATCATCCCTACGTGCTGAACGTCATGGGGCACGAACACCGGGTCGATTACGAGCCGGCGGAGTCGAGCACTCACGCAGTTCGGCGGGAATTCCAACTGGCGCGGCCCGATCTGGTTTCCCGTCAACTATCTGCTGATCGAATCACTGCAAAAGTTTCATTACTTTCTCGGCGATCAGTATCAGGTGGAATATCCGTTCGGTTCAGGACAGCAGGCGACGCTCTGGCAGGTGGCGAGAGAGCTTTCTCAGCGGCTGATCGGCATTTTTCTTCGCGATGCCGAAGGCAGGCGGCCGGTGTTCGGCGGAGAAGAGCTCTTCCAACGGGATCCGCAGTGGCGGGACCATCTCCTGTTTTATGAGTACTTTCACGGCGACAACGGCGCCGGAATCGGCGCGAGTCATCAAACAGGTTGGACTGGACTAGTGGCGAAGCTGATTCAGCAATCGGGAAAGTGAGGCAGACACCAATTGGTCATTCCCGTAGCTTCTTCTTACTGAAATACCCACTTTACTTCTTGTCCTTCCAGCGATACCCTTCGACGTCCGTTTTTGTCCTATAAAACAGTTCAGCTGAACAGACTTGACCCACCTCAAAAACTTCAAAAGGAGTTTGCCATGCCACAGATTCTCGTCGCCCTAGTCGCTCTTGCGACGCTCTCGGCCTGGGTGCCTGCGCAGGCGGCGCCAATGAATCGTCCTCAAGCCGAGTATTCAGCCGATTCGACAATCCAAAATGAGGAAGGCACGATCCAACAACGTGTGTACGTCACGCCGACCAAAGAGCGCAAGGAAATACTCACAGGTTCCGGAGATGGAGCGGTTCAGATTTTCCGGTACGACAACAAAGTCATGTGGATGCTCATGCCGTCCGAAAAGATGTACATGGAGCATTCGATCGCAGGAGGTCCATCCAAAGGAAATGATCCGTCACAATGGACCTATGAAGATACTGCGGTTGGAGAAGAAACGCTGAACGGGATGAAAGTCACGAAGTACAAGACCATCGCCACAAGCACGGACGGGAAGAAATTTGGCGGCTTCTCGTGGCGGACCAAAGAAGGCATCAATCTTAAGCAAGATCTGCTCTATAAGGAAGGCAACGACAAGAAGCGGATGCTGACGGAATTGAGTAATGTGAAAATCGGCAAGCAAGACCCAAAACTCTTCGAGATCCCCGACGGATTCACGAAATTAGACATGGGCGGGATGATGGGAGGCATGGGTGGGCCCGGTATGGGCCGTCCCGGTCAGCCGATGGGGCGGCCAGACATGAGCGGTATGCCGGCACCGAATACGCGCCAGCCCGGCACGAGACCAGAAGTCATGACCCCACAAGAGCCTCCGGCTTCGGAGCAAGAACCGCCAGCCGAGTCAGACATGGAAAAGGCCACCAACTTCATGAAGGGCCTGTTCGGCCAATAGGCCGAGCGTAGCATGATCGACCGTCCTCGGGGCAAGATTGCTGGTCCGTCGCCACTTTGATCGGCGACCATAGCTTTGACCGCCTTCCTCATTGCACGCCCCGCGTCGGGAAATCCCGCGGACCGACCTATCATCAATGCCTCAGCCCTGTACCTGATCGAACTCCAATCCGGGCGGGTCCTGTTGGAAAAAAACGCGACCCGCCGGCTTCCCCCAGCCAGTCTCACGAAAATCATGACGGCGTTGGTCGCGCTGGAAACGGCCCCGCTTCAAGCAGTGGTGAAAATCGATAGCCGGGCGCTGATCGTACCATTCACTCGCTCCTATGCTTCCAGGTCGGCGAAGAATTTCTCCTGCGCGATCTCGTGACCGCTATGCTGGTGACAAGTGCGAACGATGCCTGTGAGGCCGTGGCCTGGCATATCGGGGGTGGATGCAGATCAATTCGTCACGATGATGAATGAGCGCGCGCGGACGTTTGGGATTGATGAATACCCATTTCATCAACGCCTTGCGGTTTCGACGCGCCCGGTCACTATTCCTCGGCGACGGATCTGGCCAAGCTCACGCAACAGGCCCTCGACATTGCCCGCGATTTCCATGATGGTCCGAACCGTGGTCCGCGACATCAGCACGGTTGATGGCGCGCGGCATGTTTTTCTCCACAGCACCAATGAACTCCTCGTCGACCCGGACGTCAACGGTGTGAAAACCGGCTATACCAGCAAAGCCGGACGCTGCCTCATCGCCAGCATGTTTAAAGATGGACATCGATTAGTTGTTGGTGGGACTGAATGTCATGGATCGCTGGGAACAGGCCACGCAGGCTCCTTCGATACGGACAGATGGCATTGCGAAACGCCGAGACGGCTAGGTGTTAATTCCGGCCGACGACGTGGAGGTAGGCGTCACGGAGATTTTTCCGGGCGAGCGCATACTCTGGGTCCAATTGGGCGGCAATGCGAAATTCCTCGATGGCCTCGGTCCCAATTCGCCTTGCATTGCATAGGCATGTCCCAGGTTGTTGTGCGGTCTCGCCTTATGTCGGTGACTTCTGAACTGCGTCAGCCCAGAGCGAGATCTCGTCTAGGTAGAGCGCATTCCGTTGGTACGTGAAGAAACAGAGCATGAGCAAGAGCCCAATCGCACGACCGTTCGCGGCTCAACCGAACTAATCTCGCGTGCGGTCCCAGGAGCCTCATGAGCCACTTGACGAACCGCGAGGCCAAAGACGACGAGTGAGCTAGCGCCAAGCCGACGAAAAGCCGGGTATAGGTTTCGTTCGCTTAATAGATCGGCACGTGGAATAAGGCTGGTCGGCAGGAGCAAGACAAAGAACCATCCGATGCCGAACGAGAACAACGGCAGTCTCCGGACAGCGACGAGGCCCGCGGTGACCAATCCGGCGAGAAGCAAACCAGGTCGAGAGGCAACGGCCATTGCGCACGGCGAATGGAATTCCGGGAGATCATGGTCGATGTTCTAGCTTCCAGGGAATGAAGAAGAGAAGAACGGCATAGGCGACCGCGTGGATTTCGCTCAGAAAGTTGTTCCATAAGGGGCGCAAGGTGAAGACTGAATTCTGCGAGAGTCGTATAGCGCGGATGGTTCCATGCCCAGCTGTGCGACCGCACAACAGCACGATCCAAAACGGAACATGATTGGTGAGAAATGCTTCGGCGGAGCGAGACAGCATCATGCCGCCGGATCGACCACATCCCACAGCAGGAGGACGAACGGAAATGTCATCGCTGTTTCTTTCGAGCCGAACGAGAACAGGTAGGACACGACCGCCCCTGCCAGGTAGAGGCGTCGAGACCGGGGCATTATCGTGCCTCCTTCGACGCCTTGATGTAGAGAAAGAATGCCAAGAGATAGAAAAATGCCATGAGGCCCGAGGCCCGTCCGGAAATGTACGTGACCGTTTCCGTTGTGAGGGGATGGATGAAAAATACGAGCGCCGTCCAGCAAGGAACTGATCTGTCGTTTCTCCGTAACAGCGACAGTGAGAATTCGATAGACGATGAACGTTCGAGGCGAAATGGAGAACGAGATTCAGTACATGATAACCGGCCGGGCTGTTTCCATAGAGCGAACGATCCAAGAGGAACGTCGCCTGCAACAGAGGTCTAACCATATGATCGAGATCGCTGAACGAAGGTGCTGCCATCCTTCAAGATGGGGATTGAGTGAGAATGGCGAAATAGTCGTCGTACTGAAAGCCGCCACGAAAGGCGCCGGAATAAACGGCCAGGCCAGCTGTGACAAGTACGGCAAAAAGAAGCGCGTCACGTAGTCTCGACAGATCCACGGCGTCGTTATACTGCATTGAGCCTTGATGGTATAGGGGGATCTATGACGATTTTGAATGCTACGACCTTTCGTCTGTTCCTGTTCATGGCCTTCCTCTGGCCCCCATCCTCCATGGGAGCGCCAGGAGTTGATTTGGCCGCCGAGATCAAAAAGAATTTGAATGTCCCAGTCGCCTGCAGCTGCAGCGATCAAGACAAAACGGACCTGGAAAGCCGTATCAAGCAAGTGGAAGCTGCGATCAAGGAATATGAGGCCTTAATTAAGGAATGGGAGACCAAGAGAGAAGGGGGCGAAGGAATCGCTCTTCCTCACCCACGAAAACCGAGGCAGCGTGCAAGGCTCCGTAGGGTTTCGAATGTCCGGCGTCCGAATATCGAACGCGCGATCGTTTGGAGCCGAAACGGATGCCACCTGCGCAACCACCATCGATCCAGACGCCACGCCCTGCCTGCGCGGCGCACTGCAAGATCATGAGTCGGTCCATAAGAAAGCCTGCGAGGCGAACAAGAGCGTGAATCCCTTCGTGGATTGGCGGGACAAGCAACGCGTGGTGGACTACATGAGGGAAGAACAGGCCGGCTACCGGAAGGAACTGGAGAGACTCAAAGACTGAACTGGACAAAATGAAACCGTTTTGTTCACTCGATCGCAGCGTCCAAGACGCCTTGAGGCAGGATCGCAGCGGAGAAAGAACGGCAAGGGGAAGCTTATCCCCGGGTGAAAAGCGTGGCGGACGCCAAAAAATAGCCTAAGCCTTGGGATCCGGTTCAGGAGGAACTCGTATGAAGATGCGTTCAATCTATGCTGGCGTTGCAGCAATTGCTGTATTTCTCGCCGGGTCGGCGGCAGGACCTACTCCCTCCGGCGCGACCTCGCTCGCGGCGAGAGACGCGTCACCAGGGAAAAGCTCCGGTGCCTCGCCAAAAGTGGCTCATCTCACAAAAGACGACATCGTGGCCAAGTACGTCAATAGCTGCCTTGGCTCAACCTGCGAAGGAAGAAGAGTGCGGGAAGGTCCGGAAGGATGCGGTTGAAATCGTGAAAGAAGACTTACACACCCTTGGGTCATCGGCCGATCGCACCTACATGCCCACTATCCTGAAGATTTTTAAGAACGACGATGTTGAGTTGCGGATTGCCGCGGCGGACGCCATCGGCATGATCGGCCCTCAGGATAGCGACGTCGATGCGTTGATTCCATTGACCAACGATCCGGTGCCGGATGTGCGGCGAGCCGTCATGCAAATGGTGGCCCGTGGAAAGGGCCCGGCGCTCACGTTATTGAGCCAACGTATCGTCTCCATGCGATCGGGCAACACATTCCGGATCAGCCGCCGGATCCCGCCAAGTTGGGACTGACGGTCGCGCCCAGCAGTGCGTATCTCTTTGATTCAAGTAACACCGCGCTCGGTCGTGTCTCCTATGTCACGAAGGGCGCCGATGCGGCGGGATTTTTCAAGAGCAAGGCCAAGAAAGGGCCCTTCAAACTCGAAGACTTTCAGGACAAGTTCCGCTACCAGCTGCAGGACGAACACCAGGCGTTCGATCAGGCGCAGGATGCCGCAAGCAAGCAACTGGAAACCGAGAAGCCGCCTGATCCCAAGAACATGCAGGCGTTCACGGAGTACATGGGCAGGATTCAATCCATGCAGGGCCGTAACATGATGAGACTGTCTTTGGACATGTATCAGCCCAATCTCTACGGTTCGCCGACCGTCTACGTGCTTGAAGAGCGGCAAATCGGCCAGCGCACCTACCCCACCCGCTACGTGGTCCTCTATCAGGATCAAGCGCTCAGACAGCCGGGATATCGCCTCGTGTGGATGACGGTGACCGACGAGGCCCTCAAAGTCGGCGCAAGTCGCGTCTTTGAAAGAAGAGCAGCAGGACCTCGCTCGCAAGAAGGAAGATGCGGCTGCGAAGAAAAAGGCCGAGGAGCTCGACGCGTTGACGAAGAAAAAGGACGAGGCGGAAAAGAGCAAATTCAAGAAGGGTCAGGCCGATCTCGAAAAAGAGCTGGGATTCTACAAACCCGCATCTGCAAAAGCTATTGCAGACCCGGCACGGACTTGCGGTTGGCCGTCCCCTGCAGATCCATCTCGAGCACGACCGGACCATCTGCATTCTTGGGCTCCAATCGGACCGGCATCCGATCGACCATGAGCTTCGTCAGCGGCACGGCGGCGATGTACGGCATCTTGTCTGATCGATTCGAGCAGAGGGCAATCCGGATGTGATGCGGGCGGTTCTCTGGCGTCACCTGGGCAATGAGCGCTTTCTCAATGAATCCCACCACCATGCCGCTGCCGTCTGCGAGTTTGTGAATTTCGTACGCGTTGGACGCAGGAGCGCTGCGTTCCAGCAGGAGATCGGGACTCTGGGTCACCAGCGCCAACCCGAGAGCTTGCGGCGCAATGAACCCGTAGGTTCCCGTCGGCGCCTGGGAAAAAAGAACCCCTGTTGCGCCGAGTTCCATAACGGCATTCTTGCTCCGTAATTGCTTGCGGAGGTCCGATTCGTTCCCGGTCGCTTCAATCACAACGGCCGTTGGCGCGGACTTGACCATCGGCATGACTTCGGTTTTTCCTGCTCCCTGCGCTCGGTCGAGAAACGTCACCACGCTCATGGCCAGCACCCCAGCCAGGACCGAAACCGTGCATCTCCTCTTCATCGCAGCGTAACTCCTCAGGCGACGGCAAACCACGCCGCTTCACCGTGCCATTCAGGCCAGTGTGTGATGACTCGCGAGCGAAGTCAACGCTCACCAAAAGGCGGCAGTCCCTTCAGTGGCGGCGTCCGCGGCCGGCGAGAAAATCACGTACCAGCAAGATGATGATCATGAACGGGAACAGCAAGAGAACGACGTACCAACTCGTCCATAAGGCGGGATCGCGCATGTGATGGCCCTCCTCACCGAAGGGACGAGAGCAAAGCGCATTCCGCTGGCGCTCAGACTTGAGCAGGACTCAAGATCCTGCGTGTGGAGCCTTGTAATGAACGAGATACGGTAGGGCGATCAGGATTCCATGCGGACCCCCGCATGGCTCTGTGTCCTCGTCAACACAGGCACGGTGGCATTCGCGCGACACGTGTCCGGCCAATGAGATGGTCAGCGCTCAACGCCTCTGGATCGAGACAGGCATATTTCTGCGCCTGGTCAGTCGCCGGGATCCATCTCAGGGTTCCAGGCGATTTCCCACAGGTGGCCGTCGGGGTCCTGGAACGAGCCGGTGTACCCGCCCCAGAACGCGTCGTGCGGCGGATCGGTCACGACGGCTCCGGCTCGCCTCGCTTGATCGATGAGCGCATCGACCTCAGCTTTGCTACGCACAAGGTGTCCCAGCGAGAATTCGGTCGCGCTGCGCGGGCCTAGAGGCACTTTCGCCTCATGGGCCATGTCCTTGCGGGACCAGACCGCCAACTTCTGGCCGTTCACCAGATCAAAAAATACGACGGCCCCATGTGGGTACTCGGTGCCGACGATGCCTCGTGTGGGCAACCCGAGTCCATCCCGATAGAATGTCAGTGCACGTTCAAGATCGTCGACACCGAGTGTAATGATTGAGATCCGCGGTCTCATACAAGACCTCCTGCCCGCGTAGGCTACGAGTCGTGCGCGCCCCTGTCAACGGAATGTCCCGTGCACTAAAAGCGCGTGTTGCGGAGCATCGATTCAGGATGGTCGCGGCAATGAGGGAAGGTAGCTCAGCCGTCCGATTGATAATGGAAGTGGGTGGAGGCCTCCCAGGAGAAAAGAGGACACAGGCCGGTCAGCAGGGGCACCTACTGCCAGACACTCCACCCGTTTCCACGTCGCTGAACGCAAAGCCTAGACGGCGTGAACCCTCGCAAGAAACTCTGAGCCAGTCCTCGTCAGGCGCAGCTGACCAGAACGACTCATCCGGTCTACCTCCACAAATATCTCAGACCAACTAAAATCCGGCAGGAGCGATGTCAGCTCATCCAGGCCACAACCCGGATGAGCCTTCACGATTTCGAGAATCTGGCTGGCGACCCCTTGATTGAGCATAGACCCCTCCCTCGTTGGAATGTTCGATCAGCAAATTGCATTCCCGTTGAGGGATTGAAGAGCTTTCAGGAGTGAACCGAAATAACATCAACCAATACAGGGGGATGGAACAAGCCTCTCCATTGCGGGAGGATGGTGCTCACGGAAAATCATCGACGCGATTTCATTTTTGAGCTGCGCGGGATGAGCGAAAGCGCGCGAACAGCTGAAGAGAAGAGGCTCGGACAACCTCGCTTATTCGCTCGACTGATGCCTCGTCGCCGGCTCGTTGTGGGATCGTGCCGGCTGCTCAAAGAGCAATCTCGCTCCGGGTTTGAACGTGACGTAATACCAGATCCATTCCGACATCACCCGGAGGCGGCTGCGGACGCCGATCAAAAAGAATATGTGCACGATGCACCAGAGCAGCCATGCGAAGAGTCCAGACACATGCAGCCGACCGATTTGCGCCACGGCCTTGGCCCGTCCAATGGTCGCGAGCATGCCTCGGTCGACGTAGACGAACGGCCGGCGCTCGCCCGGAGGCGTGTCATGTTGGATCACGTCGGCCACATAGCGGCCCTGCTGAATGGCGACCGGAGCCAAGCCCGGCAAGGGCTTCCCATCCTCTCCCGTACAATTTGCTGCATCGCCAAGCACGAAAATCCACGGCTCGCCCGGGATCGTCAGATCGGCGGCCACCTTCACCCGACCCGCTCCATCCTGAGAAGCCCCAAGGGTCTTGAGCAAAGGCGACGCCTTGTTGCCCGCGGCCCAGATAATGCCCGTCGAAGGAACAAACTCCTGACCGATCATCACGCCGTCCTCTCGGACGGCGCTCACGAGACTTCTCAGCCTGATCGTCACTCCCATCCGTGACAGTGCCGCCTCCGCCTTGGCTGAAAGATCCGCACTGAAGCCGGGAAGTATGCGCGGACCGCCTTCAACGAGCAGAATGCACAGGTCTTCGAGCCGCAGAGTGGGAAAATCCGGCCCCATGGCCTTCCGACCGATTTCCGCGAGTGCGCCAGCCAATTCGACGCCGGTGGGACCGCCGCCCACGATCACAAAAGTCAGTTGCTCATTCGGCCCGCCGGCAGCGCGGCGGCGGTCAGCTTCCTCGAACGCGAGCAGCATCTTCTCGCGCATCAGAACGGCATCCGTCAGCGTCTTTAGCCCCGGCGCCAAGGGCTCCCATTCGTCATGACCAAAGTACGCGTGCCGGGAACCGGGCGCGATAATGAGTACATCGAAGGACATCGGGGGACTCTCGCGCAAGCGAACGGAACGGCCCGCGCAATCTATTGCGATCACTTCCTCCATCAGGACACGGACATTGCGCTGTGAACGGAACACCGTGCGCAACGGCCACGCAATATCGCCCGGTGACAACGCCGCCGTGGCCACCTGATAGAGCAGCGGTTGAAACAGGTGATGATTGGTCCGGTCGATGAGCACGACCTCGTCCCGACGCAGCGCTCGGGCCGCGGTCAGTCCGCCGAATCCGCCTCCGATGATGATGATCCGCTTGCCAGCCATAAGGGACAGATGGCCACGCTACGTGGCAGGACAGGAGGTGTCAACCAGGCAGGATCCCAGAAAGTGGCCTTGACGCCAGAGGGTCTTGGTGGCTTCCTACGGTACGAACGACCGGTGACGTTCCTCCAGCCGCGCTGCACAAAAGCGTTGAACCGGATCATCGTCGGCATCAGGGTCGGCCCCGTCCCACAGCACAGAGCGCACGTTCCATCGCACCAGCGGATACAGCACGATCGCCGTGGAGGTCGCCAGCATCCCCAGCACCGGATACAGCATCTCATCTTCTTCGATTCTGGTCTGCACCCGGCGTGCGACAAGACCGTACCATTTCGACGCCTGCCCATGACTGACACGGGCATCAATCATGCGTTGATAGAGCCTTGCGTCCTCCTGGCTTCTCGACGGGGGAAACCCGAAGCTCTCGAACCGAGCAGCAGTCTCTCCGATGATCGAAGGAGCATCTGCAACCCGTACGGATAGCCCTGAGGAACCGCGGCGCTGCGCTGTTCGTTCGGAACGGGCCTGTTGAGCCGTGCGCCAGACCTCTTCGGCTGACGTCAGCTCATGTTCCGTCTGCCACACATCCATGATGGTGGCGGCCAGGCAATTGGCCTCTCGTTCGCGTGCCGCAGAAAGACAACTCGTCAACAGACAGGTCAGCAGGATGAGGAGAATCGCCCGCACGAGGCTCCCTCCCGGGGACCACACTGTATGCCTCTGCTCTTAATGCTTCAAGAGGTGATGAAGGATGGGGTCCGCTTAGCCCGGAGGAAGTTGCAGGCTCGCAGCAAAGGTTGCGGCATAGCCATCGGCCGCTTGGGTCGGCGCCAGCACGAGATGCTCGCCGCCGCGCCGGAAGATCCGATCATCTTGATTGCGGGCAGTACGTTTGCCCTTTGTCGCGTAAGGAGGGGCGGCATGGATGCGGTCCGAAAGGCTGTCCTCGAAATACATCTGCGAGGTAAATTCAAACGTCTGCTTGGCGCCGGCTATCGCACGGACTTTGATGTGGATGTGCACGGTCCGGCCGTAATACCAGCCCGGGTAGATCGTGAGAAACTTGGCTTCACCCTGTGCATCGGTGAGTTGATAGCCGCGTAAAAACTTCTTGCCGGTCGTGTCGAATTGGGGATCCTTCACATCTGAATAGATACCAAGCGCATCGCAGTGCCAGATGTCGACGTGCGCACCTGGAAGCGGCTGACAACGCCCATGATCGGCACGGGAGAGTGCTACCGTCAACGCCAATGGTACTCCGGGTTTGACTTCGCCAGTGGTCGGATCCGACCGGATATCGGATCGACGCAATTCCTCATCGACAAAATAGGGCCCTTCCGTCTGCTCTGGGCGGAAGAGACAGACAGGACTCTCTCCGCTGGCCGCACTCCCACGAACCAGCATGGGGCCGGTGATCAACCAGGCCGCGCCGCCGCCAAGCCACCGCATGGCTTCACGACGCGAAAGCAGTCGTCCGAGGGGCCTGTCATTCATTGTGCGGTCGTTGCGCTAACGGTTCAGGTTGACTGGAGCAGCGGTCGAAGCCGACACAAGCTGGTCCTGCTCCATGGAACGGCATGGCCGATCAAACGGCATACGATAGAACCGCAAGAAACCGACGTCTTTGAGCGCAGGATACTCGTCCAATCCGAATTGAATCTCGTGCTGCGCATCACCCATACAATAGGTGCCAAACAACCGGTCCCACACGGAGAAGACCGGGGAGAGATTCGCATTGTGCTCGGACGGCCGGCGCGAATGGTGAATCCAGTGCATGGTAGGCGTCACGATCGCGAGACGGAGTCGTGGCTCGAGCTTGCTCGGCAATCTCACGTTGGCATGCGCGAACAAGCCGGCACACAGCGTGAGGGTTTCGGAAATGAGGAACCCGGCGGGAGAGACGCCCAAAGCCCACACGCTGAGCCCTTTCATGCCGGTCGTGATGATGACTTCGCCGAGATGGAAGCGAATGCTGGTCGTTGCGTCCATGTCGAGATCGCTGTGATGGGCTCGATGGAAACGCCAGAAGAACGGCACGCGATGGTAAAAGCGATGGATGCCATACCCGACGAGATCGAGCACGATGACCGAGAGAAGCACGTGAGAGACCGGCGCAAGATCCAGTGAGTGCAGGAATCCCCACCCCTCGCTGGTCACGTAACTGCTCCAGATGAGAAGCGTCCATCCGGCAAGCAATTGCGCGATGAACGAGTTTCCTCCAAAAATGATGAGATTCGTCGAGACGTGCTCAAGTTTCGATTGAATCGGAATTCTAAAGGGCACCGCCCATTCCACGCCCAAGACCACAGCGACGACAACGAGAGCTACCACCCATCGCAGAGTTGCTATATCCACCGTGAAGAAATCCATGGCCCGCCAGTGTAGCCCACGGGCGTACAGAAAACGCAACGGTATTCCTTTCCCATGTCAATTTTCTTGACAGGCCGGGGGCGGATGAAGAGGCGAACAAAATTTGTTGAGCTTCCAAAGACTTGAATGGGATGGGACTGGGGATTGTATCTCTCTTGCCGTAAAGCCCGTTGACAACTCCTATAAGGGCCTCTGCCGGAAGGCACTTGAAAATCCAATACTTAGCACACGGTACAAGAAATGCTGTGTTAAACGTCGGGGAGATGGCAACAGCAACAGGAGGTGACCGTGAACTTTCTGAGCAATATCCGATTGGTCTTTTCATTACTGGCTCTGGGCTTCTTCGTTCCAACTGAAGCCTCTGCCAGCGTTCCTGCGCCTGTGCCCGAACCGCTCAGCTTGGCCCTCCTCGCGACTGGGATCGCTGGACTCGGCGCAGCAGAAGTGATTCGTCGGCGTAGGAAGAAATAGCGTTCTTCATCGTACGCAGCATTAAAGGAGTACTCAGCATGAACTTAAACATCACGTCAGTCTTCCTCTTTCTCATGACAGGCTTGATCCTGCCGATACAGGCCAACGCCAGCACCACCGTGGGCAATGTGCCCGAGCCGCTCAGCTTGGCGCTCCTCGCGACCGGCCTCGCCGGATTTGGCGCAGCAGAGCTGATTCGCCGGCGGAAGGACAAATAGCGTAGCCGCCGTCGCGCGCTGCGCCGCTCAGTTCGAGGCCCTGCTCCCCGCTCATCATGTTTTGGCCGGGACAGGGCCCTCATTATCGTCGAAGAGCTCTGCCGTCCTGCGGTTGAATCCCCAGCCAATTGTTTCATACAATTCGACCCCCCTTCCTGACAGCGTAGAAGATCGGCCAATCGATGGAGGTTCGTCTGATGGCCCAGGGCGTCCTTGAGGGGCATCCTTCCTCCGATGGAGCGCTGATCTTGTCGATCAACGGCGCGCTCGATACCACCAGCACCGGTCAAGCCTGGCGCCGCGCTCTTCAGTTGATCACTGAGCACCAGCCGAAACGGCTGATCGTGGATGCCTCCCACCTCACCTATTGCGACGGAGCAGGAGCAGCGCTGCTCCTGGAATTGCGCCGCCGCCAAGAGAGCCGGAGGCAGCCGTATGAAATTCAGTCGCTCGATCCGGCCTATCAGGCCTTGTTGGACTTGTATGGTCGGTGGGATGCGCAGCGACCCGAACCGCTTGCACCGGCCGACTCACCCGTCGAACAAATCGGCCGCGCCACGGTGGCGGTCTGGCGCGACGTCGTCGTCCTGATCGCATTCGTAGGGCAACTCTCTGCAGCCTTGGCCAGTGCCGCGCGTCGCCCCCGCCTCGTGCGGTGGAAGGACGCGCTCCTCACGGCCGAATTGGCTGGCGTGAACGCGCTGCCCATCATCATGCTGCTCGGATTTCTGCTGGGCCTCATCATGGCCTTTCAATCGGCGATTCCTATGCGGCAGTTCGGCGCAGACATCTACGTCGCCAACCTGATTGGGCTCTCCATGTTGCGTGAACTGGGTCCCTTGCTGACGGCCATCATCCTGGCCGGTCGATCCGGCTCTGCGTTTGCTGCCGAGCTCGGCACAATGAAAGTCAGCGAAGAAATCGACGCCCTGACCACTATGGGTTTGGAACCGGTCCGCTTCCTGGTCGTTCCACGGGTCATCGCAGCAGTCGCCATGACGCCGCTGCTGTCCGTATTCGCCGGTCTGCTCGGCCTGATCGGCGGAGCGGTCGTCATGCTCTCGCTGGGCTTTCCGCTCGTCACCTATGTCATCCAGGTCAAAAGCGCCGTGACGGTCGGTGATCTGATCGGCGGGCTAGGCAAGTCGTTTGTGTTCGGCATTGTCGTAGCGGCAATCGGCTGTCTGCGCGGGCTTCAGACCAAGAGCGGGGCGAGCGCCGTCGGCGAATCCACCACGCGCGCCGTCGTCAGCGGCCTGGTGCTGATCACCGTCGTGGACGGAATCTTCGCCGTGGTCTTTTATTGTCTCGGGATCTGAAATGGTCCGTCGAGAATTCAACAACCAGGTTCCGATCATCACCGTCCGGCATTTCACCGCGGGATATGACGGCCATGTGCTACTGCGAGATCTCTCCTTCGACATTTACCCAGGTGAAGTGTTCGTGATCCTCGGGGGCTCCGGATGCGGCAAGAGCACGCTGCTCAAGCACATGATCGGGCTCTATCAGCCGCTGAAGGGGTCGATCCACATTGAGGGCAAGGACATTGTGACCGCCCAGGGCCAACAACGCCTGGATATTCTGGCCAGAATCGGGGTGATGTACCAACAGGGAGCCCTGTTCGGATCGATGACGTTGCTAGAAAATGTCCGGCTGCCTCTGGAGGAATACACGGATCTGCCGGGAGATGCCATTGATCGGATTGCGCTCATGAAACTGCAATTGGTCGGGCTAGGTCCTGCGGCTTATAAACTGCCGGACGAGATCAGCGGAGGCATGAGAAAACGGGCCGCCATCGCTCGGGCCATGGCGCTTGACCCGCCCATCCTATTCTTGGACGAGCCATCTGCCGGCCTCGATCCGATCACCTCGGCCGAACTCGATCAGCTGATCATCAGTCTAGCCACACATCTCAAAATCACTTTCGTCGTCGTCACCCATGAGCTCCCCAGCATCGAGACGATTGCCGACCGGGTGATCATGCTCGACAAACGGACACAAGGCATCATTGCCGAAGGACGCCCGCAAGACCTGCGGGACCATTCCGAGAACCCGTGGGTGCGGCAGTTTTTCAATCGGCAAGTGGAGGCGGTGGGATAGCGTCGGACCACGTTATGAGTCAGCAAGCGCACTACTTCAAGATTGGTCTCTTTGTCGTCGGCGCAACCGCGCTCGCCGTGATCGGCATCATCGTCCTAGGGGCAGGCAAATGGTTCGAACGCTCCACAATGGTGGAGACCTATTTCTTTGAATCGGTCCAGGGGCTCGAGGTCGGCGCGCCCGTCAGGCTCCGCGGTGTTCGCGTCGGTCGGGTCGAGTCCATACGATTGGCCAGAGAGGAGTACGGCGTCTTTTTCGATCCCAAGACCGACTCGTTCCCCTACCGAGGACTGGTCCTCGTGCGGATGTCGGTCCGTCCCAGCGTCGCGGCGCATATCAGGGAAGAAGACGAAGCCGAGCTCATGAAGAAGGCCGTCGATGCCGGGTTTCGGTTCCGCCTGGCCTCGCAGGGGATCACCGGAGTGCTCTATCTCGAGTCGGAGTTTCTTGACCCCGAACGGTATCCGCCGATCCGAATCGTCTGGACGCCAAAAACCCCTTATATTCCCTCGGCACCGAGCACGATTACCGAGCTGGGTGCAGATTTGCGGTCGATCACCAGAAAATTGGAGCAGGCGGATATCGACAAGATCGCAAAAAATCTGGATACCATGATCACCTCCGTGACTCGTTTGGTCAACGATGTCCAGGGAGAGCAGCTCGGCATCGGAAATCAAACGGGTCGTGGGAGAACTGCGCGGTTCCGTGGAGGACGCGAGGCGGGTGTTGGGCAGCCCGGATCTCAGTAAGGCGCTGAAAGATTCGTCCGCCGCGATGGCAGATTTCCGCCGTACGGCGTCGGATCTGAGCTACATGGCGAAGGACATGCGTAACGCGATGACGCAACTGCCTGAGATCACCGCCCGCCTGAACGCCAGCTTGCGCCGTATCGATGCCTTGCTGGCCGCGAAGGGTGAAACCATCGAGGATGTGCTGGAGAATCTGCGCTCGGTCTCAGAGGAGTTGAACTATCTGACGAAAACCGTCGAGCACTATCCTTCGCAGGTGCTGTTCGGCGAACCGCCCTCGCATTCGCAAGCGGTGAAGCGATGATGGCATGGTCCAAGACGGCAGCATGCACGTGCCTAGCCGTCATCGTGACGTCTCCAGCCGGCTGTCTCGACCTCAAAAAGAGCTATCCGGAAAAGCGCTCGTTTGTCCTCGACGTGGGGGCACCGCCGCAGGACACCCCAGCCAACGGCGCCATCGTATTGAAAATCAACAAGCTCCGTGTCTCTCCTCTTTTTGCGGGGCGCGCCATGGTGTATCGCGTCGCCGATCTTCAGTACGAGAGCGACTTTTACGACGAGTGGTTCGTCGCTCCAGGGACGTTGGTGACGCAGCAGGTTCACCAGTGGCTCTCCCGATCGGCAGGCTTCCAAATGGTAATCGTCGGGCACGAACCACGTAGAGCCGACGCATCTCTTGGAAGGTACGGTCACCGAGTTCTATGGAGACTTTCGCGCGGCTCCCCGGGCGGTGCTCGGTCTTGAGCTGCATCTGCTCGACGCGATCCATGAACGCCAGTCGTTCTTCCGGCGAACGTACCATCAGGATGTGGCGCTCAGCGATCGGTCGTCCGATGCGCTGGCCCGTGGGCTCACCGAGGCGTTGCGGGCCGTCCTCATCGACGTTGCCAAGGACATTGCGGCAGTTGAACTCGTTCGAACACCGAGATCATCCCGTCCATGACGCGGTGCTTCTGGTCTAATAATATGGAGGCCTCTGTGATACCGTTGGATGACGCCCTATCTATCAGGGAGACGCCGAGCAGCCAACGGCGACGGGCCTACAGCATTTCATCGATCGTGCTTGCGCTCGTCCTCACCGCATGCCACACGCTCCCCGCCAAATATGTCGAGCAGGCCGAACAGGGAGTCACCCTCACGTCACTGACCGCCTCCCCTCAACAGTATCGCGACAAGGTGGTGATCCTCGGCGGAGTCCTCGTGAAGGAGCGGGAAGAAGGCGGTCAGGTGTGGCTCCACCTGAAAAATCGGCCGCTCGATCCCAAGTATCATCCTCATCGTCCTATTTCGCTCGATGGACCCGAAGCCGGACACTTTTGGGTGACCGTCGCAAACCGTGAGCAACTCCCACCCCGGTATCGACAATGGGCCCGCATGACGGTCGTCGGACGCGTCATCGGCACGACAAATCAGGAACCGATTTTATTGTTGATGTATGCGCGCGGGTGGGACTACTCAGGCAAGAACGAGGACACCTGGGAAGCATCGATCGATCCGGCCTACGTGCCGTCGATCCCCGATGGGCTTCACGGAGAATTCCAAACACAGTAATCCTCCAGTCTGTGCGCTCCGGTTTCACGAGTGAGTGTCACCTGAACGCTGCCGAAGAGGCGGCCCTTCCTCATTCCTCAATAGTTCCAATAAGTTCAGCTGTCTGTAACCTTTTTCGACTCCACCGCGACTAGGAAGGAGAGGAGAAGGCAGGCATTTCGAACAATGTTGAAGGAGGCCCCCATGCACACACGTCTAGCGCTTGGTTTCACGATTGCCCTCGGCAGTGCGTTGCTCATCATTCCGACCGCCTGGGCCGACAACGGATTCCGCTGCGGCCAGGGACATGCCATGTCCCACCATGGGCACGGGCAGACTGGAGTCACCGGCCACATGCTCCGGCGGCTTTTGTCCCATCAACAGGAGATCGGTTTGAGCGATGAGCAGGTCGCAAAACTACGGTCCGTGGCGCTCGAGGCTGACCGTTCCGCCATTCGTGCCTCGGCTGACCGGCTGGTCAGTGAACGGGAACTTCGCGCGATGATGTGGGACGCCAAGGCCGATATGCCGGCCATCGAGGCGAAGGTGAAGGAAGCAGAATCGCTCGAGGCGGCTGTTCGGATCATCGGCATTCGTGCCAAGCGCGAACTGATGGCCGTACTGACGCCGGAGCAGCAGACCAAGCTCAGGACGCTACGGCACGCGTCTCGGCATCATGAGCGGACGCCCGCTCAGCCGGAGCGCTCGCCACAGAGCGATCTTCAGGAACCAGAATCGTCGAAGTCGGCCAGCTGAACCCGATTCACATTCGCTCGGCTCTTCCACGGTGGTATCATGAGCCACGCTACGGTGCTGACGGTCAGAGGGATCATTCCGGGAATTCATCTGTCGATGGCCGATGACTCGTTACCCGTTGAACGCTCTTCGCGCGAGGAGAGCGATCTTGTCCGTCGGATCAGACAGGGCGAGACCGAGCGGTTTGCCGAGCTGATCGACCGGTATCAACGCCACGTCGGCCGCATCGTCGGCCGGCGCGTGCCGGCTGAGCGGGTACGGGAACTCGTCCATGAGGTCTTCGTCAAAGCTTACGTCAATCTGGCGCAGTTTTCGGACTCGGTTCCCTTCGAACATTGGCTGGCCGGAATCGCCGTGCGCACCTGCTACGATTTTTGGAGGGAGCGCGCTCGTGAGGAAGTGCCGGTGAGCGCCTTGGGCGAGGAGCACCAACGCTGGATCGAACAGACGCTATCCTCACAGTCCGATCGCCAGTTCCGCGATCAGACGGCCAAACAGGACGCGGCAGAGGTACTGGAGTGGGCGATGCGGCAATTGTCTCCAGAAAATCGCGCCGTTCTGACATTGGTTCACCTCGACGGCTATTCGGTACGGGAGGCGGCGCAATTGCTGGGTTGGAGTCTAGTCAATGTGAAGGTTCGCGCGCATCGGGCGCGACGGGCCCTGCGTGCATTGTTACGCCACACACTTACGGAGAGTGCTCATGACACACCATGACGAAAAGAGCGTGAACGAGCTTGAGCGTGCCTTGATCGACGGCTACCGTTCGCAATCCCGCGTCTCGCACGCGCTCGACGTCACGCAAGACGTCATGCGGGATATCCGGCTGTCATCGACGGAGCGCAGCCGGTGGACGCCGGCCGCCGTCTTGGATCAGCTCGTCTGGCGTACCGCGACCATCACCGCGGCCGTTGTGTTGATGGCCACCGTGTTGACGGTCGGCCTCTGGCGGCCGCCAAACGAGGAAAGCCCCGCCTTGGTCGCCGAAGAGTTGGAGTCCGTTCCCTTCTTTGGGGAGTAGCGGATTGGAGGAACCATGACATCTCGACTGAAATTGTGGGGCGGTCTCATCGTCCTCTTTTGCGCCGGAGCGCTCGGCGGCGCCGTTGCGGGCTCGATGTTCCTGTACGCTGAGCCAACCGGTTCCCGCGCTGAGCATGGACCGGCTGCCCATCACGACCGGATGATGAAACGGCTCACGGAAGGCCTGTCGTTGACCGCCCAACAGCAGGCTGAGATCGAGCCCATTGTCTCGCGCGCGCATGTGGCCCTGCTGGAGTTACGGTTCGCGCACCAGGCCGAAGTTGAACAGATTCTGACCCGAGGCATGGCCGATCTCAAGGCCAAGCTTTCGCCGGCCCAACAGCCCGAGCTGGAACGGATGTATCAAGGACTGGAACGGCGGTGGCAGAGTTCGCGCGACTATTTAGAAGCACAAAAACGCAAACTGGGGTCGCCATGATGCGCCGGCCGGCCCATAAAGGACAGCATGCCTGACTCCACTCACTTTGCAACCTCCGTCAAACGAGGTCTCCTCGGACTGGCGGCCGCATGCCTCCTGGCCCTGGCAGGATACGCCCTGTTGGCCAAGTCGGGTGAAGAGCCTTCTCGGGCCGGGCAGACGCCGGTCGGCGCACGCTCGATGCCGGTGCTTGCAGCTGCGGCACGCATCGGCGACATCGGCGTGTATCTCAACGGACTGGGTTCCGTCGTCCCGTTGAATACGGTCAACGTGAAAAGCCGGGTCGACGGACAACTCATGAAGGTGCTGTTCCAGGAGGGACAGATCGTCCAAAGCGGCGAGTTGCTGGCCCAGATCGATCCCCGCCCGTTCGAAGTGCAGTTGATTCAAGCCGAAGGGCAAATGGCGCGCGATCAGGCGCAATTGAAAAATGCCAAGCTGGACTACGAACGATATAAAGGACTGTACGAACAAGGCTTCGTTCCCAAGCAGCAGTTGGATACGCAAGATGCCATAGTCCGTCAATCGGAAGGGATCGTGAAAGCCGATCAAGGGCAGATCGACAATGCGAAGCTGCAATTGGTCTACAGCCGGATCACGGCGCCGATCAACGGCCGTGTCGGCCTGCGGCTGGTGGACCAGGGCAACATGGTCCGTGCGAACGACAGCAATGGACTGTTGGTCATTACCCAACTGACGCCCATTACCGTAGTCTTCACAATTCCCGAGGACAATCTGCCGGCGGTGCTGGAACGGCTGAAAGCCGGCCAGCAATTGACCGTAGACGCCTTTGACCGTGAGCAGAAAAACAAACTCGCGACCGGGACGCTGTTGACCGTCGATAACCAGATCGATCCCAACACGGGCACCGTGCGGCTCAAGGCCGTCTTCCCCAACGAGGACGGCGCCCTGTTTCCCAATCAGTTCGTCAATGCGCGGCTGTTGTTGGAGGTGAAGCACGGCGGTGACCCTTGTCCCGTCCGCTGCCGTCCAACGCGGGGCCAAAGGCACCTTCGTGTACGTGGTAAAGGAGGACAAGACGGTCGCCGTCCGGCCTGTGACCCTCGGCGTGTCACATGGCGAGGACGCCTCCATCAACTCCGGCCTTGCGCCGGATGAACTCGTCGTCGTGGATGGGACGGAGAAACTGCGCGAGGGCAGCAAGGTCGAAGTACGGAACCGGAATGAGAAGCCCGCCGCCCAAGCCGAGACGCCGTCTGCCGCCGCCTCGCCGCCCAGAGGAAACGCTCCGTGAACCCGTCGCGCCTGTTCATCATGCGGCCGGTGGCGACCGCGCTGACCATGGTCGCCATTCTCTTGGCCGGCGCCATCGCGTACCGCCAGTTGCCTGTTTCCGCGCTGCCTCAGATCGATTACCCGACCATTCAAGTGCTCACCTTCTATCCCGGCGCCAGTCCCGACGTGATGGCGTCGTCCGTCACGGCGCCGCTCGAACGGCAATTTGGACAGATGCCGGGACTCAATCAGATGACGTCGACAAGTTCCGGCGGCAGTTCCGTCGTCACGCTGCAGTTTTCGCTGGACCTGAGCCTGGACATCGCCGAGCAACAAGTACAGGCGGCGATCAACGCGGCATCAACGTTTCTCCCGCGCGACATCCCGAGTCCGCCGATCTACAGCAAGGTCAATCCGGCCGACGCACCCATTTTGACGCTGGCCCTGACTTCTCCCACGTTGCCGCTGTCCCAGATCGAAGATCTGGCCGAGACGCGGTTCGCGCAGAAGATCTCGCAACTGTCGGGCGTCGGCTTGGTCAGCCTCGGCGGCGGACAACGTCCGGCCGTACGCATTCGCGCCAACCCCCGGGCGCTGTCGGCCTACGGACTGACGCTCGAGGATTTGCGGGCAGCCGTGGCTGCAGCCAACGTCAACCAGGCCAAAGGCGCCTTCGACGGCCCCCGGCGGGCATCCATCATCAATGCCACCGATCAATTGTTGTCCAGCCGCGACTATGAGCCGCTCATCATCGCCTATCGTAATGGCGGCCCGGTGCACATCTCCGACGTGGCGGAGGTCGCCGATGACGTCGAGAACGTGAGACAAGCGGCCTGGATGAACGAGACCCAGGCCGTGCTGGTGAATATCCAGCGGCAGCCGGGCGCGAACGTCATTGAAGTCGCCGACCGCATCAAGAAGCTCCTGCCTCAACTGCAGAGCACCCTGCCCTCCTCGGTGCAGGTGACCGTCTTGACCGACCGGACGACGTCGATCCGCGCCTCGGTCCGCGACGTCCAATTTGAACTCATGCTCGCAGTCGGGCTCGTCGTCATGGTCATTTTTCTATTCCTCCGCACCCTGTCGGCCACCGTCATTCCCGCCGCGGCCGTTCCCCTGTCGCTGATCGGCACCTTCGCGGCGATGTACCTCATGGGATTCAGCCTGAACAATCTGACGCTGATGGCGCTCACGATCTCCACCGGATTCGTCGTCGACGATGCGATCGTCATGATCGAGAACATTTCCCGGTACATCGAGCGCGGCGATTCGCCGCTGCAAGCCGCGCTCAAGGGATCCCAACAGATCGCGTTCACCATTCTTTCGCTGTCTATTTCGCTCATTGCCGTGCTGATCCCGCTCCTGTTCATGGGCGACGTCGTCGGCCGGCTGTTCCGGGAATTCGCCGTGACGCTGAGCATGACGATCGTGATTTCGGCCATCGTCTCACTGACCTTGACGCCGATGATGTGCGCCCGCCTGCTCCGCTACCGACGCGACACGGAGCAGAACGCGTTTTATCGATGGTCTCAGACCGTCTTTGATCGGACGATCGCCGCCTATGGGCGGACCCTCCGCTGGGTGCTCAATCACCAGCCGGCGACGTTGACCGTGGCGGTCCTCACCCTCGTGGTCACAATTGTCATGTACGTCGCCATCCCGAAGGGGTTCTTCCCCGTGCAGGACACCGGCGTGCTCCTCGGCATTTCGGAGGCGCCTCAATCTATTTCCTTCGCCGCCATGGTCGAGCGCCAACAGGCGCTGGCTGCCGCCATCCTCGCGGATCCGGCCGTCGCGAGCCTGTCCTCCTTTATCGGAGTGGACGGCATCAACACGACCCTCAACAGCGGACGGGTCCAGATCAATCTCAAGCCGTTCGACAAACGCCGGGAGCAGCGCGCAGGACGTGATTTTGAGGCTGCAGCAGGCAGTCACCGCCGTCGACGGCATCACGTTGTACCTTCAGCCGATGCAGGACCTGACGGTCGAAGACCGCGTCAGCCGTACGCAGTATCAATACACGCTGGAAGACGCCGACCCCAAGGAATTGAGCCGGTGGGGGCCCGCGCTTGGTCGAGGAACTACAGAAGCTGCCGGGATTGCGCGATGTCAGCAGCGATCAGCAGGACCAGGGCCTGGCTTCGCTGCTGGTGATCGACCGGAGCACGGCCTCCCGTCTTGGCATTACGCCGCAACTGATCGTCGATACTCTCTACGATGCCTTCGGGCAACGGCAGGTGTCCACGATGTTCACCCAGTTGAACCAGTACCGGGTCGTGCTCGAGGTCATGCCGGAATTTCAGAGCGGCCCCCAAGCGCTCCAGTTCCTGGACATCCGTTCGTTGACCGGAGGCCAGGTGCCGTTGAACGTGTTTACCCAATTTTCCGAGACCACCACGCCATTGGTCATCAGCCGCCAAGGGCAATTCCCTGCGGTGACGCTGTCATTCAATCTGGCTCCGGGCTATTCGCTCGGTGACGCCGTCGACGCGATCGAGCAGGCCGCGGAACGCATCGGCCTGCCCGCCTAGCGTTCACGGGAGCTTCCAGGGCACCGCCCAGGCGTTTCAGGCCTCCTTGGGAAACGAAACGTGGCTGATTCTCGCAGCGCTGGTGACGGTGTACATCGTGCTCGGCATCCTCTACGAGAGCTATATCCATCCGCTCACGATTCTGTCCACGCTACCCTCCGCCGGCGTCGGCGCGCTGGTGGCATTGATGCTGTTCAACACTGAATTCAGCGTGATCGCGCTGATCGGCATCATTCTGCTGATCGGCATCGTGAAAAAAAATGCGATCATGATGATCGACTTCGCGCTCGATGCAGAGCGCAAAGACGGCAAACCGCCGACCGAAGCAATCTACGAGGCCTGTCTCCTTCGCTTCCGGCCGATCATGATGACGACCATGGCCGCCCTGCTCGGCGCGCTGCCCTTGGCGATCGGGTCGGGCGTGGGCTCGGAATTGCGGCATCCGCTCGGCATTGCCATCATCGGCGGTCTGATCCTCAGTCAGGTGCTGACGCTCTATACGACGCCGGTCGTCTATCTGGCGTTTGACCGGTTGGCCCGCCGCGTCAATGCCCGCCGCATGTCAGAGCCGCAGGCGCCACTTTTGACCCCCGGCTCGGCATGAATATTACGGCGACCTTTATTCATCGTCCTGTCGCGACCACCCTCCTGACGATCGGCGTCACGCTCGTGGGCATCGTCGCATTCCGTTTTCTTCCCGTCGCCGCGCTCCCTCAGGTGGAGTTTCCAACCATCAACGTTGGCGCCGGCCTTCCTGGAGCCAGCCCCGAAACCATGGCGACATCGGTGGCGGCTCCCCTCGAGCGTCAATTTACACGGATAGCAGGCGTCACGGAGATGACCTCAGGGAGTCACACTCGGCTCAACAACGATCACGCTTCAATTTGACCTGAGCCGCGACATCAACGGCGCCGCACGGGACGTTCAGGCCGCCATCGCGGCCGCGAGAGCCGATCTCCCTGCAGCCCTGCCGAGCAACCCGCGTTATTGGAAGGTGAATCCGGCCGATGCGCCCATTTTAATTCTGTCGCTGACCTCGGACATCGTGAGCCGAGGCCAGATGTACGACGTGGCCACGAGTATCCTCCAACAGAAACTGGCGCAAATCGACGGTGTGGGGCTGGTGCACGTGGGCGGCGGCTCGCTCCCTGCCGTCCGCGTCGACCTTAACCCAACGGCGCTGAACAAGTACGGCATCGGATTGGGCGAAGTGCGGCAGGTCCTGAGTCGAACGAATGTGAACCGACCCAAAGGGCAGCTCAGCGACGCGACCCGCACTTGGGAAATCAGGGTCAACGATCAATTGCAAAAAGCAGAGGATTATCTTGCCATTGATCGTGAGCTATCGCGAGGGCCGGGCGGTAAGGCTTTCGGACATTGCGACCGTCGAGCATTCAGTCGAAGACGTCCGGACGACAGGTCTCGCGAACGGGACCCCGGCGGTTCTGATCGTCATCAACCGTCAACCGGGAGCCAACATCATTGCAACCGCCGATCGCGTCCGGGCTTTACTGCCTCAACTGGAAGCCTCGATCCCCGGCAGCATGAGCCTCGCCGTGGTGGTGGACCGCACACCGGTGATTCGGGCATCGCTGCACGATGTGGAACGAACGCTTGCCATCTCCGTGCTTCTCGTGATCCTCGTTGTGTTCTTTTTCCTTCGGGACGTGCGCGCGACGTTGATTCCCTCGGTCGCAGTACCGGTGTCCTTGATCAGCACGTTCGGCGTCATGTACCTCATCGGGTACAGTCTCGATAATCTGTCGCTCATGGCGTTGACCATCGCTACGGGATTCGTGGTCGACGACGCGATCGTCGTCCTGGAAAATATCAGCCGGTACCGTGAACAGGGCATGGCCCCGCTTGAAGCCGCCGTGCGGGGCGCCCGGGAAATCACCTTCACCGTCCTCTCGATGACGCTTTCGCTGGTGGCGGTCTTCGTGCCGATCCTGTTCATGGGCGGCATGATGGGACGGTTGTTCCGAGAATTTGCCGTGACGCTGTCGGTGGCGATTCTGATGTCGCTGGTCGTCTCACTTACCACCACGCCCATGATGTGCGCCAGGGTATTAACACTCCAAGCCAGATCGCACTCACGGACGGTGGTATCGTGTGAGCGAGCGGATGTTTAACGGCATGCGAAACGGGTATGCACGCAGCTTGGGATGGGTTCTCCATCATCCCGGCAGCATGCTGGCGTTGACCCTCGGGACGATGGTGCTGAGCGTGTATCTCTATACCATCATTCCCAAGGGCTTTTTCCCTCAACAGGATACCGGCCGCATTTCCGGGTACTATTCAGGCTGCGGAGGACATTTCCTTTGCCGTCATACGCCAGAAATTGACAGAAGTGCTGAATATCATCAGTAACGACCCTGCCGTCGAGACGGTGACGGGATTCAGCGGACCAGGGAGCACGAATTCCGCCCGGATGTTCATCGGCCTCAAGCCGCTTCATGAACGGCGGCTGAGTGTGGACCAGGTCATTGCACGGCTGCGTCCGAAGCTCGCGCAAGTTCCGGGAGCGCCGACCGTGCTACAAGCGATCCAGGATTTGCGCATCGGCGGCCGGGCAAGCAGCGCCCAATACCAGTATACGCTGCAGAGCGTGGACCTTGCCGAATTGAACACCTGGGCTCCCAAAGTGGAGCGTCATTTGCGGACGCTGCCGGAGATTACCGATGTGAACAGCGACCAGCAGGACAAAGGACAGCAGTCGCTGGTGGTCTTCGACCGACTGACGGCGTCGCGGCTCGGGGTAAGTCCCCAACTCATCGACGACACGCTGTACGATGCCTTCGGGCAACGCCAGGTGGCCATCCTGTATACGCCGCTCAATCAATACCATGTGGTGATGGAAGTCGCCCCGCAGTACTGGCAAGATCCCGCCACGCTGCATGACATTTACGTGCGCTCGCGGACCGGATCGCAGATCCCGCTGAGCGCGGTGGCGCGGTTCGAACCGTCAAATACGATCTTGTCGGTCAATCATCAGGGTCAATTCCCGGGAGTCACGCTGTCTTTTGCGATCGCGCCGGGATTGTCTCTTGGTGACGCCGTCGCG
Organism: uncultured Nitrospiraceae bacterium; assembly: GCA_963824855.1. GTDB lineage: Bacteria > Nitrospirota > Nitrospiria > Nitrospirales > Nitrospiraceae > Nitrospira_C. The sequence goes on along the minus strand of CAWGQP010000012.1, from coordinate 274,024 downwards.
GCAATCGAGAAAGCAATGAACGAGATCGGCCTTCCTGACGGTGTGCGAGGCAGCTTTCAAGGAACGGCGAGGGCCTTTCAGTCCTCGCTTGGCAACCAGCCGATTCTTATTCTCGCGGCGCTGGTCACCGTCTATATCGTGCTGGGCATCCTCTACGAGAGCTACATCCATCCATTGACGATTCTGTCCACGTTGCCGTCCGCCGGGGTGGGCGCGTTGCTGGCACTCCTGCTGTTCAAGACCGAATTGAGCATGATCGCCTTGATCGGCATCATTCTCTTGATCGGCATCGTGAAGAAGAACGCCATCATGATGATCGACTTTGCGTTAGATGCCGAGCGGAAGGAAGGCAAGCAGCCGGACCAGGCGATCTTCGAGGCCTGCCTGCTGCGGTTCAGACCCATCATGATGACGACCATGGCCGCGCTGTTTGGCGCCCTGCCGCTGGCACTGGGCACAGGAGTCGGCTCCGAGCTACGCCGGCCGCTTGGCATTGCCATCGTGGGCGGTCTCCTGGTGAGCCAGTTGCTGACGCTCTACACGACGCCCGTGGTCTATCTCTACCTCGACCGCATGCGCCTGCGTTTCCTGCGGCGGCACCCTCACCGGGTCGAAGCCAAACCGCTCCCTCAATAATGCCAGCGGGTCTCCTCTTCTCACCTGTTGCCATTCGCTATTGACAGCACGGCGCCTCTCTCCGTAGGCTTCGGCACAGCCGACGCACATGACCTCACATTGTCTGATGGTCCAACGGATCTCCGCGGCCCTCCTAGCTGTGACGGTGCTGACCGGCTGTCCGCGCGTGTTGTATTTGGATTATCAGCCTTCGGCGTCGCTCAAAGGCAGCGGGCCCGTTCGAGTGGGTGTCTTCACGTATGCCGGGCATCCGACCGGCCTCATGCGACAAAAGGAAGTGGAATCGGGTCAGAAGGACCCCGAAGTCCTGTTTCTCTCGCAGGACATCGGTGAGTTTTTCGCCGCTGCGCTCAAGAAGGAGTTGGTCCTCGCGGGATACGAACCCCGGTCGGACTCATCAAGAGCCGTCTCAGGCAACATCGAGCAGTTTTATCTCGATTATGTCGGCCAGCACGATCAACTGTTCAAGATCGAGACCACGTTCCTGGTCGCGCGCGAGGGAACTCCGGCGTTCACGACCTCCTGCCGGTCGGAGCACCAGCAAGTCAAAGACTGGATGAAAAGCGGCTCGCTGATCGAGCACGGCGTCCGGGACTGCATCGCGTCATTTGTCAAAGAAGCGCAAGCGGCCGGAGCACTGTAACAGAGGAACACGATGCCGGGATTTGAATTGATCGGGGAAGACGAACGACGGCAAGTTCAGGAAGTGCTCGACTCGGGCGTGTTGATGCGCTACGGCTTCGACGGGGCCAGAAACGGCCAATGGAAATGCCGCGAACTTGAACAGCGATTGGCGGCTCGGTTTGGAGCCCGCTACGCCCATGTCTGCTCGAGCGGCACCGCAGCCCTCAGCACGGCACTGGCGGCCTGCGGCGTCGGAGCGGGCGACGAGGTCATCCTTCCCCCGTTTACCTTCGTCGCCGATCTGGAAACTGTCCTGCTCGCGGGCGCCGTCCCCGTCTTCGCAGAGATCGATCAGACGCTGTGCCTAAATCCGCAGTCGGTGCAGAAGGCGATCACGCCAAAAACGAAGGCCGTCCTGGTCGTACACATGTGCGGCGCCATGGCGCAAATCGATGCGCTCGAAGACGTCTGCCGCAGGCATCACCTCACGCTGATCGAAGACGTGGCCCAGGCGGCCGGAGCGACGTTTCGCGGGCGAACGTTGGGAACCTTCGGGAAGGTGGGATGTTTTTCTTTCGACTATGTCAAAACTATTACGTGTGGTGAAGGTGGGGCCATCCTCACCGACGACGAGGAGGCCTATCGCCTGGCGCAAGCCTTCACCGATCACGGCCACGATCATCTCGGTGCCGATCGAGGGGCCGACCAACATCCGCACATCGGCATCAACTACAGACTCAGCGAGCTTCATGCGGCGGTCGGTGTGGCGCAGCTCGCCCGATTGGACCATATCCTGGAACTGCAGCGCCGCCACAAAGCCATCCTCAAAGAGGGGCTTACGGGCCTTCGCCGTCTCGAGTTTCGGACCTTGCCCGATCCAGACGGTGATTCGGCCACCTTTCTGAGTTTCCTATTGCCCACCGAGGATGAGGCGCGGCAGGCCGCCAAGGCGCTGGCAGCCGCGGGCGTCGACGGATGCTTTTACTGGTACGACAACAATTGGCACTACCACCGGAAATGGGACCACATTAAGACGCTGGCATCGCCCGGGCCGCTGCCCATTGACCGCTTTGGATACGGGACCGATCTCACGAAAATCGAGTTGCCGCAGTCCGACGCGTTCATGAGCCGGACCATTTCCATGTTGGTCAAACTGCGGTGGACGCCGGAGCAGGTGCGTGATAGACTCGCGCGAATGAAATCCGCTTTGGCCTGACCCCGTCTCCGTTTGCCAATCGAAAGCAGAACTTGATGGACGCCGCCATTATCGTCCCGGCCCGTATCGGCTCGACGCGCTTCCCGAAGAAACTGCTGCACCGGATCAAAGACAAACCCGTCATTGTCTGGACGGCCGACCGCATCAAAAAAGAGGCGCCGGAGTTTCCCCTGTATTTCGCCGTGGATCATGAATCCCTGGCCGACGTGCTTCGTCGGGAGGGTTATGAAGCCATCATGACCGATCAGGCCCATACCTGCGGTACCGACCGGATCGCCGAAGCCAACCGTCGACTGAAGGCCAAGTACGTGGTCAATGTCCAGGCCGACGAACCACTCGTGACGGGCGGGCAGATCCGACAACTGGTTGAACTGATTCAACGGGATACCGAGATGGCGACGCTGGGCACGCCGCTGCGTTACGATAAGGATTACCGCAATCCGAATCACGTCAAACTCGTGTGTGACGACAAGGGCTATGCGGTCTATTTTTCACGGTCGCCCATCCCGTACTTGCGCGATACGCATGGGGCCTTCGACGCCGAACTGGCCTCCGGCATCCCGGTGCTCATTCATCTCGGACTCTACGCCTACACGGCGTCATTCCTCGAGCTGTTCTGCACACTGCCGCCGGGCAGGCTCGAACAGGTCGAGAAGCTCGAGATGCTGCGCGCCATGGAACGCGGGCATCGGATCAAAGTCGGAGTGACCAAGGAAGTGTTGATCGAGATCGACACCCCAGAACAGGCGGTTGAGTTTGAACAGGTCGTGACAGAACGGTTTCCGTTTCGGTAATCTCTTGTGAAGCGTGAAGGCGATCGCATGTATCGAAATCTGCGTCTAGTCCCTCAACTGATCTACGGACGGGGCAGCATCAATCAGTTGGGCGACATTCTCACCAAACAACGCACCGATGCCGGCTCGCCGGTCGTGTTTCTGATCGACAGCGTCCATGAGAAGCGTGCGTTTCTCGAGAAACTGCCGCTGCGTGCGAACGACCTCGTGATCCTCGTCGACGTCGGAACGGAGCCCAAGACGCAATACGTCGATGAACTCACCGAACGGGTCAAGGCGTTTTCGAACCGGCAACCAGATGCGATCGTCGGAATCGGCGGCGGCAGCGCCATGGATCTAGCCAAGTCCGTGTCGATCATGCTGACCAATCCTGGCTCCGCAGCCGACTACCAGGGTTGGGACCTCGTGAAGTATCCGGCCATCTTCCATGTGGGCGTTCCCACGCTGGCCGGCAGCGGGGCGGAGGTTTCTCGCACGGCCGTCCTGACGGGACCGGTCAAAAAACTGGGCATCAATTCGGATTTTACCCCCTTTGACCAGATTCTCATGGACCCCGATCTCATCGCCAGCGTCCCGTCGAACCAACGGTTCTTTACGGCCATGGACTGCTACATCCACTCCTGTGAGTCGCTCCAGGGGACGTTCATCAACGAATTCAGCCGCGCCTTCGCCGAGAGCGCCCGTGACATGTGCCGCGACGTCTTCCTGAACAACTTGGACAGTATCGTTGCCGATGAGCGATTGATGGTGGCGTCCTACTTTGGCGGATTGAGCATCGCCTACTCTCAAGTCGGTGTCTGTCATGCGCTGTCGTACGGCCTGTCGTACGTGCTCGGCGTGCGGCACGGCGTGGGGAATTGCATCGTCTTCAACCAATTGGACGAGTACTACGGGCAGGATGTGCGTGAATTCCAGCAGATGATCCGGAAGAACCGGATCGACCTGCCGACAGGCGTCACCAAGGGCATCGACGAACCCGGCATGAGCAAGATGATCGATACGGCGCTTGGGCTTGAACCTTTGTGGAAGAACGCGCTTGGAGAGAATTGGAAGCAGCTGATCACCCGCGACAAGATCCGCTCGTTATACGAGAAGATGTAAGCGCCTCTCGACGCCTGCCGCCTCTACCGATGACGCCACCACGGCCCGCGCGCTCCTCAGGGAGTCTGATCCGACCAGTGAACATCCTGATCGTCAAAACCAGCGCCATTGGAGATGTCATCCATACGCTCCCGTCGCTCTGGTCGCTGCGCGCTCACTTTCCCGAGGCGCAGATCACCTGGCTCGTGGAAGAATCGGCCGCCGATCTCGTCATCGGCCATCCGGCCGTTAACCGCGTTTTGGTGGCCCGTCGAAAAACCTGGCTGAAGGACCTGCGTTCCGGCCGCGTCTCCCGCGCGCTCTCCGGATTCCTGGGATTCGTCCGTGAGCTGAGGGACACGCGCTACGATCTCGTGATCGATTTCCAAGGCCTCCTCAAGAGCGCCATGTGGGTGGTTCTGGCCCGGGGAGTGCGCAAAGCAGGGTTCGGCCAAGGTATGGAGCACGCGGAGTACAGTTACCTGGCGCTCAACGAACGAGTACCCGCGGTGGACATGAATCAACACGCCATCGACAGAAGCCTGCTGTTACTGAAAGGCATTGGAGTGCCTGCCGCGGACCTTCGCTATGAGATCCCCGTATCGGCGCAGCATGAATCCGAGGCGGCAGCCCTGCTGCGTGCGTGCGGTGTGCGAGAAGAGGATCGGATGGTCGCGATGAATCCGGTAGCCCGTTGGCCGACGAAGCTCTGGGACTCCCGGTCGTTTGCGGCGCTGGCAGACCGGCTCGAGGGGGAAGGCATTTGCGTCGTCTTTACGGGAGGCCCCCAGGATGGCCCGGCGCTCGATGAGATCGGCGGATTCATGACTCGCCACCATCGGCGCCTCGACGGAAAGACCAGTTTGAACCAGCTGGCCGCCCTCTACCGGCGCGCGCAGGTCGTGGTGACGACAGACAGCGGCCCCATGCACCTCGCGGCAGCGGTCGGAACGCCTGTCGTCGCCCTCTTCGGACCCACTGCACCCTGGCGAACGGGGCCGTACGGGCCACGCCATGTGGTGCTCCGAGCCGATCTCACCTGTAGTCCCTGCTTCAAGAAGCAGTGCTTGACCACGGCCTATGAGGAACGGGCTTGCATGAAGCGCTTGACTGTGGATCAAGTCGCGCATGCGGTGATGGAGAAAGTCGCGGCGGCGCCCCTTAGTGCCTCGACATGAGGGGAGACGTCTTGCACGGTCGCTGGCGCCACTGGATGCTCCTCGGACTGTACCGTGCGGCCTTCACGCTCGCGATTTTCCTGTTCGTGATCGTGTTTCCGCTATGGATCTTCAGCGCAAAACGCCGTGTCACCCTTTTCAAGCGGTTGGGATGGCAACCATATCCTCAGTCGAAGCCGTCCTCCGGGAAGCCAGTGTGGATCCATGCCCTCTCGATCGGAGAACTGCTCTCGGCCGGCAGTCTCATTCAGAGTCTACGGCGCGAACTCGGGGACCGGCCGTTGTATCTCTCGGTTTCGACCGCATCCGCCTTTGCAATGGCGCAAGATCGTTTTTCCCGATTTTGCGACGGGATGTTCTATTTCCCCTACGATGTGACGTTTGCGGTCGACCGGTGCCTCGACGCGGTCGATCCGGCGCTGATCGTCCTCGTTGAAACCGATATCTGGCCAGGATTCCTGGACGACGTTCGCCGGAGACGGATTCCCTGTGTCCTGGTCAACGGGCGCCTGTCTCCCGATTCGTTCCGCCTCTACCGCGGCCTACGTTTCCTCTTCCAGTCGTCTTTCAATACCTTTGACGGGATCTATCCGCAATCGGCCGGCGAGGCGGAGCGGTTTCTGGCCGTCGGGGTTGCGCCGGATCGACTGCGCCATCACGGCAATCTGAAATTCGATGTGGCCGCGTCGGTCCCCGATCCCACTGTCGTGGCGGCTCTTCAACAGGAATTCTTTGTCTCTCCCGATTCGCACATCCTGATAGCCGGCAGCACCCATCGTGGAGAGGAGGAGATCGTCCGCTCTTGCTTTCTGCGCCTCAGACACCGCTTTCCCACCCTTCGGCTGATCATCGTACCGCGCCGACCAGACCGTGGCCCCGAGGTGCTCCAGCTGTTTCAGCAGGACGGTACCGAGGCGGCGCTCGCCTCACGGCTGAGCCGTTCTACGCCGGTCGTTGTGGTCGATCGCATGGGCTATTTGAGCCGCCTTTACGCTCTTGCCGACGTCGCAGTGGTCGGGGGAAGTTTCGTGCCGCAAGGCGGGCAAAATCCGATTGAACCGGCGGCCTGCGGAAAGCCGGTGCTGTTCGGTCCGGACATGCACGATTTTCCGGATGTCTCAGCATGGCTCCTCAAGGCCGGTGGCGCGATCCAAGCCGAAAATGAACGCGATCTCTTCACTGCATGTGATCGGCTGTTCTCAGATCCGGAACAGGCGAGAGTCATGGGAGAACGGGCCCGGCGGGTCGTGGCGGAGCATCTGGGGACAACTGAAAGAGTCGTGCGAGACCTGGCCGTCGTTGTTGCAAGGCAGTGAACCGCCCAACAGCGTCGTGCGACAGTGCCCGTTTCAACGTGGATGTTATAAGATGAGGCTGCGCCCTCATGATTGACTTGTCACGCCGCCGCATCCTTCTTCTTGGGAGCCTTGCGACTCGCCTGGCTGTTGGGAGGCATCCGTCCGTCGTCTGGGGGGTGGCTCGAGCAATGGTTCAGCCGGCGTGCATCGACGCTGACCTCCCCGATTACGCCGAACGAAGAGTTCTATCTCACGTCGTATCGAAGCCCGCCCACGGTCCGTACTCACGAATGGTCGCTCTCCGTGCGAGGGCTAGTCGAGCGGCCCATGACATTGGACTATGAGCAGCTATGCGCCCGACCCTCCGTCTCGCACGTCGTCACGCTCGAATGCGTCGGGAATACGGTCGCCGGAGAGTATATCGGGACTGCCCGGTGGGAAGGCTGCTCGCTTCGGTCGCTTCTCGAAGAGGCAGGGGTCAGGACCGATGCCGTTGACGTCGTGTTTCGAGCGGCCGACGAGTATTCGGACAGCATTTCCCTGACTCGGGCGATGGCTGGAGATGTGATGGTTGCATTCAGGATGAACGGGGTCGCTCTTCCGCAGAGCCACGGGTTTCCCGCACGCATGATCGTGCCGGGCCACTACGGCATGAAGAGCGTCCAGTGGCTCACGGATATCGAGGCCGTCGACCATGACTATAAAGGGTATTACGCGAGGAAAGGTTGGACCGACGAGGCGATCATCAAGACCACCTCACGCATCGATGTCCCCGGACACGGGTCAACTCTCACAGGGTTGCGTCACAAGGTGGCCGGCCTTGCCTTTGCCGGTACGAGAGGAATCTCTGCGGTCGAGGTCCGAACCGACGAGGGCGCCTCATGGACCAATGCCACGCTCGAAGTGCCGGTATCCACGGCATCCTGGGTCTTTTGGCACTATGACTGGATCGTTCCACAAAACGGAAGCTATACGTTGTCAGTGCGAGCGACCGACGGCACGGGCGCTCTCCAGTCATCCACTGAGCAGGATGCGGCACCCGACGGAGCGTCCGGAATACACGAAATCACGGTGACCGTCGAGGGTTGACGGTCAAGGCGAAGAACAGTCCTACCGCAGCTTCACCACCCGTCCCTCGACCTTGGTGTCGGCAATGAACTTTTCGATGTTCTTTTCCAGCACTTCATTGAGGAGCTGCTGAGCGTCCTCCGGATCGAACCAGAACACTTGATCGGTCCCACTGCCCAGAACACGTTCCTGGATCGTGCTCTGGTCATTGTTCGCCACCCGCATCATCATCGTGTTCTTCGCAACGAGTACGGTGCGGCCGAACTTGCTGACGGCGATCACCGATAAATCCTGAATCGTTCCCGTAATCGTTGCATCGGGCGCCGCTCCGCCGCCGCTGTCCAGACTGGCCTGCCAGCCGCGCTTGTTCAACTGTTGGACCACCGCCTTGGCGACCGCCTCTCCGACCGTGCCTTTCGGCAGGTCAAAATAACTGGTATCGCCCAAAAAGTGGTTCCGACTTCCGAGGTGAGTGCGGTCCATCCTGGCGTCATCGAACGGTTTCACAACCACCCGAAGTCCACTGCCGGCGCTCACGGTCGCTGCGCCATTTGTGGTCGCAGAGCCGTTTGACGGACTGGGTATGACAACATCAACTTGCTCACCAGTGGCACAGCCTGCGAGTATCACGAGACAGACGGCTAGAATTCTCACTCGATGCATTCGTTCCTCCTGTGTCTTATGAGACCGCCAGCACTCTACGAGATTACTGGGCGACAAAATGCGCTCGTCGATTCTGCTGATAACAACTCTCGTCGCGCTCCTTGCAGAACGGGCGCAACTCTCCATAACTGGTCGTCTTCAGCCGCGACGCGGGCACCCCGAGATCCTCCAGGTAGCGCTTGACCGAGCGGGCCCGCTTCTCGCCGAGCACCAGATTGTAGGCCTGCGTGCCGCGCTCATCGCAGTGTCCTTCGATGACCACAGCTTTTCCCGATCTGCTATTGATCCAGGCGGCATTGGCGTTCAAGGTCGATTGGGCGTCCCTTCTGATCGTATATTGATCGAAATCGAAGAAGATGTCTCCGAGGCTGAGCGTTTCTCCCGAGGGCGCTGCGCCAAAGGGAGCGGACAATGCGGCTGGAGGAGCAGCACCAGACTCTGTACCGCCTCCTGCGCTCGACACCGGTGGAGCGGCCTCTACCGGTTCACGTGCCGTGTCTATCGTCGTGCTCGCGCTTTTTTCCTCGGGAAAGGTTGCCATGGTGTCGGGCGTGATCTTCTCCACCGGCCCGGTGGCGCTTTTGCCCTTGCTGCTCGAAGCGGATTCTCCTGTCGAGGACGTCACCTTTTTCCCACAGCCGATGACTGGTGCAACGATGATGGAACAAAGGAGTACCCCTGAGATGACGCGTGGAATCACCCATTTTGGCATTGCCCACCTCTCCCTACGTGAATGGCAATCCCCCGCTGAGTGTTGGCGGGTTCGCGAGGGACTTCTTAAAGCATGAGACTTATAGCCGGTCGGGTGCGTTTCCCGCAAGGGGAAGATGCGCATGGAGACCCTCTTCTTGACCGTTGACAGGTCCAGGCGTTTAACGCCATCATAGGTCCGCTTCTACCGACCTGCTGGAGGAATGGTCGTGCGCATGAAAGCATCGCTTGTGGTCCTATCCAGGCTCCTCATCATCGGATGGGCGTGTGTGTGGGTCGCGGCCCTCCCTCTGTTCCACACGCATCTACCTGGCGCGTTCGAGAAGCCTGTCGGTCTGCCACACACGGTATTCTCTTCCGATCTACCCGGCGAGTTCTCTGCCTTCAGCCATAGGACGGCATGGGACGAAGCAGAACTTTCGGCTCTGGCATTCCATGCCCAGGAACTCGGATTTGTCGCTTCGGCCTCATTGGATGACGGCAAACGCAAACCTCTGGGACAGTCGGCTTCCGTGCTCCTTTTCCGTGTTATCCCTCCTTCCCTTCAGACGCTTCAGCTGCTCCATGATCTTCCTGCAGCCCACCCTCAGACTTTTTGGTCACAGGATTCGCACGGGCTTCGTGCCCCCCCTTCGGCCGTCTCCGCGTAGCGGACACCTGCAACGACGCATTTCTTTGTCCACGTTTTGCAACGGTGCGATTCGAGGAGGCTGGCATGTATACGCTCTGGTCCGTCATTCATTTTGTCCTCGTGCTGTGCGGGTCGGTGTCGCTAACCGGGCCCGCCTCTGAGCACTATCTTCATATGCCTACCGTCCCGGGAATCAATGAGATGCGGAGGCCGTCAGAGACGGTTCTTGCGCGCAGCATCCCTCACAGCCTGTCCACCGCACACAGCAGCCAATGGCTCATGCTGCTGGCAGCCCTGGCACTCGGAGTGACGGGAGTGAGCATGGTGGTCTTTAGCGAGCGACGGGCGCGGGCCCATGGCAACGCAGGACTGAAAGAACCTGAACTGCGTCACCCCCTCCCGACCTTGCTTGTTCGTGATCTCGACGATCGAATCGTCGACTGGAGCAGCGACGCGCAACGGTTATACGGTTTTTCCCGTCAGGAAGCATTGGGTCGATTCTTGGATGATGAGCTGCAAAGCGTGTATCCCAAGCCCTTGCCAGAAATTAAAGGGCTGCTCATGCGCCAGGGAACGTGGCATGGCGAAATTCGACGGCGGACCAAGGACGGCCGCTCGGTGCTCGTGATGAGCCATTGGACGCTCCATCAGAATGAGAACGGCGAGCCAGTGGCTATTTCCGAAATGGATGCGGACATTTCGGGTCGTGAAGACAGTGACGGGTCGCGGTCCGATCGGGAGGACGCGGCTCTGTTCGGCAGTACTGTGCCCACTCGAATCTTCTACCTGGATAAGGAACGCCGTTATCGGGCGGTCAACCAGGCCTTTACCGCCTGGTTCGGCCTTCCGAAGCAGGCGATTGTCGGTCTCCACGTTCAGGAACTCGTGGGCGACAGCGCATGGGCGATCATTCGTCCATGGCTTGACCGCGCCTACGCCGGAGAACTGGTGGACTACGAAACCGAGATTCCGTATCGGCACGGGGGCACCAGGTGGATCCATGCCGTGTATACCCCTCATCGCAATCAAGACGGCGTCGTGGTCGGCGTCGTCGTTTTGGTGTCAGACATTACGAAGCAAAAGCGAGCAGAACAAGACTTGCGTACGAGCGAGGAACGATACCAGTACATCTTTGACACGGTCGGCGTCGCGATCTTTGAGGAAGACTGGACCAGCATCCGGGACATGCTGAAGGAGGTGCGCTCAACCGGCGTCACGGACTTGCGAGCCGTGTTGAACGCCCATCCCGAGATGGTTCGCCAAGCGCTTCAGCACGTCCTCATCACGGATGTAAATCAGTACACCTTGCATTTATTCCAGGCGGATTCGAAGTCGGCCTTATTAGGAGCCCTGGACCGGATTTTTCTGCCGGAGACCATTGAGGTGTTCAAGGAAGAACTCATCGCGGCGTGGGAAGGCCGAGATCTTTATCGTGGACATGCCCCTCTTCGGACGTTGCACGGGGATGAGCTGACCGTGCTCTTTACCCTCGTCGTGCCCAAACGAGAGGAGGATTGGCAACGAGTCATGATTACTCTGACCGACGTCACGGCGCTACGACAAGCGGAAGCATCGTTGCGTGACAGTGCTCAGCATCTTCGAACTGCATTGGTGGCGGGACACATGGCAGCGTGGCAAATCGACCTTGCAAGCAGTGCCCTGACATGGGATGCCAAGCATGCTGCGCTTTTCGGCCTGACGGCCGACACAGTGCCCGCAATCTTGAATCAGTTCTATGCCCTCGTGCACCCGGATGATCGACAGCGGGTCCGAGCCGGCTTGGAGAGCTACCAGCGCACGAGGGAGCTTTGAAGAGGAATTCCGGATCCGCCGCCCCGACGGCAGTCTGCGTTGGATCAACGGCCAAGGCACGGTCCTCATGGATTCCGACGGGCATCCCGTGCGCATCGTGGGGGTCCACAGCGATATTACGGAACGAAAGGATGCGCAGGTGCGCCTTGAGCGCTTTGCCCACGAGTTGGAGAAAGCGGTCGAAACGCGGACCGCCGAGTTGCGTCACTCGCAGGAGCAGCTACGCGCCCTGGCGGCGGAGCTGACCCTCACCGAGCAACGGCAGCGCCAGCGCTTTGCGAGCCAACTGCATGATCATCTTCAGCAATTGCTTGTGCTCAGCAAGCTGAAACTTACCCAGGCGAAACGTGCGGTCGATGCCGTACCTCTCGGCGTCTCACTGCTCGAGCAGGTCGACGAGGCGGTCAATACCGCCTTGGACTATTCCCGGTCGCTGGTCGCCGAGCTCAGCCCACCCGTCCTGCAGCAATACGGGCTCGTAGCAGGAATTCAATGGCTTGCGGAATGGATGGAGCACATGAATTTATCAGTGACCGTGGAGACGCACGTGGAGTACGTCCCCCTACCAGAAGCCCAGTCCGTGCTGTTGTTCCAATCCGTTCGGGAATTGCTCATCAATGTTGCGAAGTATGCAGGGACTGGACGCGCCAGCGTACAACTGAATGTCTTCGAGAGGGACCTTTGCATTCAGATACGAGATGAAGGCGCAGGGTTTAACCACACGGTGGTCTCACGATCGGAAGGACCGTCCAATAGAACACTCTCCTCGAAGTTTGGTCTGTTCAGTATTCAGGAACGCATGACTGCACTCGGCGGTTCTTTTGAAATCCGGTCCGCTGTGGGACAAGGTACCGAGGCGACGCTCCGACTGCCGCTGATGGTTTTGCCCGCAAAAGAACAGCCTTCGCCTTCAGAAGGACTGGAACTGGCTTCGGCACTCCCAGTGGAAGCAATGGAGAGCCGTTCCGGCTTGAACGCACATCACATTCGACTGCTTGTGGTTGACGATCACGCCATGGTGCGGGAGGGATTGCGGAGTCTGCTGGAGAGTTATGCGGATGTGCAAGTCGTGGGTGAAGCGCGAAATGGTCGGGAAGCCATCGAGGCGTCGGCCCAGCTCAGGCCCGATGTCGTCATCATGGACATCAGTATGCCCGACATGAACGGCATCGAGGCGACGGCCCACATCAAGAGACGGCAACCGACGACGATCGTTGTTGGCTTGTCCGTGAACGCCGATCAGCAATCGATCACTGCCATGGTGAACGCCGGAGCCGCGATGTTGATCACGAAAGAGGCTGCGGTGAACGAACTGTACGACGCAGTGAAACGGGTTTGGAAGCCGGTGTGCGAGGCCGGCGCCGTCGCGCAGGGCCGCTAAGGTTCAGGACCGCCCGAATGGCTGCGGTCTACCTCACCTTTGAAAAGTCGGCGGGGATGCGGATTTCCTTGCCGTCCTGCAGGTTGACGACAAACACCGACTGGGCGTTGGGATCAAAACTCTCGTAGGCAAAGACGGCCGTGAACCGGGACCGGTAGGCGGGTCCGCTGCCTTCATTCTTGCGCCCGCGCTCCGCCTTGCCGACATCGATCGCCTTCACCTTCTTGCTCCCCTGCTGCAACTCGATCAGTGCGCCTTCGGCGAAATATTCATCATCGCCGCAGAGTTGCACCTCAACCTCCATATTCGGCATGTCGACGACTTTCTTGATGAATTCGTCCGGCATGCGGATGTCGGTTTTGCGCTTCTTAGACTCCGAGGCCTCCTGCCGGCCGAATGCCTCGAGTCGGTAACGTTTCGTCCTCAGAATCGCGCTAGCCCCGCAAGCATCCTTTTCAGGATCAGCGCCGACGCGGGTCGCCATAGACGCAAGCTGCAGCACCTTCTTCACTTCTTCCGGGCTGTTCGCCTTTTCCATCGGTGCCCGGCCGGCTTCCAATGCCTTCTGGGCTTCCTCGCTCGTTAGCTTGACGTCGATGGCAAAGGCCGGATTGATAAGGACCCAAAAGAGACCAGCCAGCAGGCCTGTAACGAGGTTCCCTTGAGCGACCATGAGACCCCTCCTCCTTAAAAAAGCAAATGAAGGCGGCATTCTACGAAAAGCCCCTCTCCTTTTCAATCTGCGGGGAAACGTGACCAGGTGCCGTAAGGCCTGCTGAGATACAGCGTATCGACGTCGACCGGAACGGCCATCCCTCCTTGTACCAACAGCCGTGCCACGACACGGAGCGGAAATCCGACGACGGTCGTAAAATCGCCCTCCAGCCGTTCAATCAATTCCGCACCGAGACCTTGAATGGAATAGGCGCCCGCCTTGCCAAGACTGTCCTCAGTCCCGAGATAGCGTTCATGTACCTTCTCATCAAACGGCTTCATCCATACCCGGGCCGTGGAGATTTCGGTGGCCTGGAAGCGCCGGTCACGGCACACGGCACTCACAGCCGTCTTGACCAGATGAGCGCGGCCGGCAAGGTCTCGCAGGATCGAGCGGGCCTCGGCGAGATCGCGAGGCTTTCCGACGGCGACGTCATCGCACTCGATCAATGTATCGCTGGCCAGGATCAGGGATTGAGGTTCCTGCGCCGCGACGGAATCGGCTTTGACCCTGGCAAAATCCGCCACGAGATCGCCGGCAGAACGGTGCGGCGGCATCAACTCTTCGCAGAGAGGAGCTCTGACCTCGAAGGGAATATGGAGCAGGGAGAGCAATTCGCGACGGCGCGGCGACGTCGACGCCAGCACTAGCCGCATCGCGATGCCAGATGAGCGGTCTCGCGTTCGGTAATGGACGAGTCATGGGTCTGGCCGCCGTCGATCAGCCGGCCGCCTCGATACTCCGCAAGCACCGCTTCGACGTCCGCGACGGAAGAGACGCGAAACATGCGGGCCCGCAAGGCAGCGGCATGCGGGAATCCCTTGCAGTACCATCCCAGATGTTTTCGCATGCGCCTGAATTGTTGCGGCCCCCATTGCGCCTCGAATTGGCGTGCGTGTTCGAGGAGAATCTCGAACCGGGCGGCCGGTGAGGGTGTCCAGGGATCGGGCTCCCACGGCTGTGCGATCTTCGCGTAGTGCCGAGCTTCTTCCTTGCCGTGGAAGAACCATGGCGCTCCCAACGCCGCCCGCCCCACCAGCACGCCGTCCACACCGGTCTCCGTGACACGACGCACTAACTCCGCTCAAACTCTGGACATCCCCATTGCCGAACAGCAGGGTTCCGCTCCCGCGAATGAGTTGAGCCGCCCGACCGATCGCCGCCCAGTCGGCTTCTCCCTTGTACATTTGCTGCAAGGTTCGTCCATGCAGCGAAATCACGGCGGGGGACTCGAGAAGCAGATGTTCGATCCAGCGTTCCACGATCACCTCGTCGTAACCGAGACGCGTCTTGACGGAGAGCGGAATCGTCGATCGAATCGGGGCTGGCGCATGGTTCCTGCGCGCATTCAATTGATTCACGATGTCGACTCTGGCGGCTTTCAGCCCTGCGGTCTCCAGCGTGTGACCGGCGGTCCAATCAGCGATGCCCTGCCGCGCGGCACGGATGATCGCATGCGCGAGATCAGGTGTTCGGATGAGTCCGGCTCCCGAGCCCGATGACGCCACATTGCGGGAAGGACAACCCATGTTAATGTCCAGACCGTCGAAGCCCAGTTCGCACACCACGTGCGCCGCTTGATAGAACAGCTCCGGGTCCTTTCCATACAACTGCGCCACGATCGGACGCTCGGCCTCATGATAGTGCAGCGAGTCCAACAGAAACTCTGGTCCGCGGCAGACGTCATGCACATGGGTAAACTCGGTGAAGATCACATCAGGCTTCCCCTGCCGAGCCGTCATGAGTCGAAAGACGGAGTCCGTTACTCCGTCCATGGGAGAGAGACCGATGACCGGCGTCGGAAGACTGTTCCAAAAGGTCATGGGCAAGAATCCGTGAGATACCGGCTTCCGGCGTTGACCTCCTCATACGCCTGCCGCAAGGCTTTGGCTTCACGGCAGACGGGGACGAGAAGCGTCGGAGCGCGTTCAGCAACGAACTCGACGAAACGATCGATTTTCACGAGAAAAAAATCGTACGGCCGGTCGGCCGGCCTGGATTTGTGAAACCACCATGGCACGAAGTCATCCAGAGAGAGGCCCTGTTCGTTCAGACCTTTGCAGGTTTCGGGAAACATGTCGGGCACTTCTCCTCCCCAATGCAGGATTTCATGGGGAAGATAGGCATGAATGTAGCGTTCCAAGCCCAGACGGATCCTCTGCGACGGCCTGCCACGCAGGTCCGTCCGGCGGTTCCTGACCTGAAGCGATTCGCGCATACCGGACATAGTCGGCTTCGAGTCTGCGATGATCCACCTCGGCCTGATGGGGTCGCACCATCACCTTTCAGTGGCTCAAAAATGGCAGTAGGTGCCGGCGTCTCGCTGTCCATCAGGCGCTCGATCATCGGTCCGACACGCCCGCGAGCATCGGTAAATTCCTCAAGCGATGAGTTCGAGCGGCTTCGTATCGACTTCGAGCGCTACGCCGCGAAGATGCCGGAGACGAGGGTGCATGCAAGACTTGGTCGAGGATTGTCCAAGATTCGGCCGGAATGGGTGCCGCATGCGCATCGATCCATTCGGGAAAGCCGTCCTGCACAGCCGCGTGCTGTCCTGCTTCGTGCACCGATAGGCCGGCGATATGGATTTCAATCACACGCTCCATCGGAAATTCATCAAGAAATCGCTCGACGAATTGCGCGAGTGATGACTGTCGGCTGGCAGCCGTATAGCGATAGACGGTCCACAAGTGCCCGATATCCAGCACAAGCCCGCAGGGCGTCCGCTCAGTAACCAGTCGGAAATACTCAGGCACGCTGATCGTCCCGGCCATAAAATAGGTGAGCGGCGGCATTTCCAGGAGAAAGAGTGGTCCAAAGGCCGCTCCCGGCCTGCGCCTCTGATCCAGCCGCTCTTGCACCAGCGAGATGTTGCCTGCCACAAGCTCGGCGCTTTCAGCCGTATATAAAGGAGGCAGATAGGTGCCGAAGGTATAGCCCGCCATCTGCTTGGTCGCGCATTCGTGGTTCAGCCAGGGACTGCAAAGGGTGTCCAGTTGCGACGCAACCTCGTCGAGTTCGTTCTCAATAAAGGGCGCAGAGGAGAAATCTGGCTGTGTAACCCACAGTCCTTCACCATGGTAAGCCAGGGGCACGCCGGCCAGGTAGTTCCTCACCGCCTGCAGCGCGGTCGTTGTTGCTCGAAAAATTTCCAAGTAGGCCGGCCGAGCAGCAAGGCCTTCGAACCGGCTCATGAGCTCAAAGAGATCAGGAGAGTAGACGTCGACCGACAACCCCAAGCCCAGCTTTGGGACCGCCTCAGCCCGTCGCTGAAACTGCTGTTCAACCGACATCCGATTGCTCCAGGATCACTCTTGTGCTGTGACAATAATTGGCCTAGTCTAGTCTCACAAACCCTTGTTTGACAAGGCAACTGCCGATGAGGGACGACTCACCCTGTCTGGTATACTTGGTTTGCGCCGCAGGGGGTCGGCCCCTCACGAATGGTCAATGAATCACGCCGAATCGCGAGAGGCCGATGCTCGGTCACAATGACCCACCCCCACAGCCGCAACATCCTGTACCCACGGTGGTAGCCCATATGATGACGCCGGGAGTGGTACAAGTGCCAGGTGATGTATCCGTGAGCGAGGCGGCTTTGCTG
Source organism: uncultured Nitrospiraceae bacterium (assembly GCA_963824855.1). Classification (GTDB taxonomy): domain Bacteria; phylum Nitrospirota; class Nitrospiria; order Nitrospirales; family Nitrospiraceae; genus Nitrospira_C. The sequence goes on along the minus strand of CAWGQP010000012.1, from coordinate 256,613 downwards.
CTGGAACGCGAGCATGCGCCCTGCCTCCTGGTGAAAGAGACCGAGACCGTCTTCGGGCTGATGACGCCCGGCGACATCGTGAAAAAAGTCGTAGCGCGAGGCCTGGAGCCCCATGACATCGAAGTGCGCAGCATCATGACGCGCCCCGTGCAGTTCATCGAATACGATCAAGCGCTGGAAGAAGCCTCGACGATGATGGTGGCGACTGGGGCTTCCTTGTTGATCGTCACGAAACATAATCAGCCGGTCGGCGTATTGAGCGCCCAGGACCTCATGCTGACGCCCCCACGACGCTCGACGAACATCTCCGCCGTCGTCACCGTCTTCGATGAACGCGCATCTCAGCAGCAGGCTCACAACGCGAATATCGTCGAACTCAGTCACTCCGGTGCCCGTCTGGAATCGGCTTCAAGCCTGCGAAGCCGGACGCACGTGATGCTGGCATTTTCCTTGCCCGGGCACAACGCACCTCTGACCATTCACGGAAAGGTATTGTCGTCCGGCTCTCTGCCACCGGCAGCTGGCGATTCTCATCGGACAGCGCGCATTCGCCATCGAAGTCCAGTTCGCCGATCTGTCGCACACCGACATGACCCGCCTCAAAGCGTGGGCACTGCAAGCCATTCCTGCTCCCCCCGATCAGGCCTGATCATTGTCTCGTCAGTTCTTTGACCAAACGCCGCTCTATGATAAGATTTTTCTCTCGACCACCACTTACAGAAATGGATAAGACTTCATGAAAACCACCCCCAGCCGCTCGCGCACGATGCCGTCCAATGAGGATGTGCTGAGCCAAGTCCGCTCGCTCTTGGAATCGCCCGAGGACGACGTTTCCTCCGCCCTGGTCAAGGAGATCTTGGTCGGCATGCTCAAGCTCCACGACGCGCATCTCGAACCCCTGGACCTCAAGATCGTCAACCGCGCCATCAAGGAGCTGCGGCATGCGTTTCGCGTGTTTCGGGACTACCACCATCGGAAAAAAGTCAGCATCTTCGGCTCCGCCCGCACAATGCCCGACGACCCGAATTACCAGATCGCCTTCAATTTCTGCCGGCGGATCGTCGAAGAAGGCTTCATGGTCATTACGGGCGGCGCGGACGGCATTATGCGCGCGGCGCAAGAGGGTGCGGGCCGCGAGAACAGCTTCGGCGTGAATATCATGCTGCCGTTCGAGCAGGGCGCGAATAGTACGATTGCCGACGATCCCAAGCTCGTGACCTTCAAGTATTTTTTCACGCGAAAGCTGATCTTCCAAAAGGAAGCCAACGCCATCGCGCTGTTTCCCGGGGGCTTCGGCACGCACGATGAAGGCTTCGAAATCCTGACGCTGGCACAAACCGGCAAGAGCGATCCTCAGCCGATTCTCTGCCTCCAGGCGGAGGGTTGCGACTACTGGGACGAATGGGACCGCTTTATCAGACGCCAAATGCTGGATCGACGGCTGATCAGCCCCGAAGATCTCGGCCTCTTCAAAATCACGAGCTCGGTCGAAGAGGCGATCCAGGAAATCCGGTGTTTTTACAGACGATTCCACTCGACCCGCTACGTCGGCCGCCAGTTGGCCATGCGGCTTCAGAGTCCCATTTCTGCAGAACAGGTCGCCGCCATTCACGAGCAGTTTGCCGATCTGCTGCTGGAGGGCACGTTCGAACTTCGCGGGGCCCTGCCTGAAGAACTCGACGAACCGGACCTCAAAGACCTGCCTCGTCTGGTCTTCGCCTCCAACCGTCGCAGCGCCGCGAGACTGCGGCAGCTGATCGATCACGTCAACCGCTTATAGACCATCCCGTGTGGCCCTTGGCGGCACGCCGCAGCGAAGGACCTTCGACCTGCGTTCGCATAACAGGCTTTAGTCTCGGCACCTCCCGTGGTATGCTCGGCGTCGATGGCCGACTCCGGTTCTCGACAACATTTTCCTCTCGCGCCCACCGTTGCGCTCTATCACGCGGAATGTGCGGATGGTTTCGGCGCCGCCTGGGCCCTCTGGCGCCGTTTTCCCCAGGCGCGATTCGTGCCCGTCAAGCACGGTGTTCCCCCTCCCGAAGGGTTGAAGGGCGAACGCGTCGTGATCGTGGATTTCAGTTATGCGCGAGACCTGCTGGAAACGATGGCGAGAGAGACGGATCGGCTGCTGGTCTTGGACCATCACATTACCGCCGAGAAGGCTCTGGCCGGCTTGCCGTATGCGTATTTCGACATGAAAAAATCCGGCGCCGTCCTGGCGTGGGAATGGGCGCATGACCATCCGGTGCCCTGGTTGCTGGACTATATTCAGGACAAAGACTTGTGGACCTGGGCGCTACCGATGAGTCGCGAAATCAACGCGGCCGTGGCGTCCCACCCGTTCGACTTTCAACTCTGGAACCGTTTCAAGCAGAAGGAACTGGAACAGGAAGGCCGGGCGATCCTACGGTATGAACAGGAACTGGTGAACAAGCTCGCCGGTCAAGCGGTGCTCGTTGAATTTCAGGGGGAAACGGTACCCTCCGTTCAGAGCGCCATTCTGACCAGCCAGATCGGCGAACGGCTCTCGGCGGAGGCGCCGTTCTGCATCATTTGGCATGACCGTGATGGACGGCGGTATTACAGCATGCGTTCGCGCGAGGACGGCACCGACGTCGGTGCCATCGCCGCATCATTCGGAGGCGGCGGCCATACGCATGCGGCGGGCTTTTCGATCCCGCTTGGTCCTGATGGATCGCTGCCGCCGAATCCCGCATTGCCGCGATCCCTCATTGATCGCCGTCGTAACAGCTCCTAGACGCGCAGCGGTATGATCCCGCTCCAGGACGACAATCCGACCGAACTCACTCCGGTCGTCACGATCACGTTCATCGTCCTCTGCGTACTGGTCTTCTTTTACCAAGCCAGCCTTCCCCCACCCCATGCCGAAGCCGTCGTCTTTCAATATGGGGCGATTCCGGCGCTGGTATTCGGCCAAGCGGATCTGCCCGCCCTCGATCGCCATCGGCATCCCAGCCTACGCCACGCTGCGTGACCAGTATGTTCATGCACGGAGGCTGGATGCATCTGATCGGCAACATGCTCTATCTCTGGATCTTCGGCAACAACGTCGAAGACGTGATGGGGCATGCGCGCTTTGTAGTCTTCTACCTCATTTGCGGCATCCTGGCGGCGTTAAGTCACGCAGTCACCGATCCCACGTCCACGATCCCGATGGTCGGCGCCAGCGGCGCGATCTCCGGCGTGCTTGGTGCCTATATCCTGCTCTTTCCGCGTGCACACGTGCTCGTGTTCATGCCGGGAGTGGGCATGATGAGGGTGGCCGCCGGTGTCGTGCTGGGCCTCTGGTTTGTCATGCAACTCTTGAGCGGCGGCATGAGCATCGGCGGCCCCGGCGGAGGCGTGGCCTTTTTTGCGCACATCGGAGGTTTTGTCGCGGGAATGGCGTTGATCGGTGTATTCAAGCGCCCGGACGTGCCCTTCTTCTCGCCGGCGAAACGCGGCCGTTGGGACCTCTGATCGATCGAGGGCGTTAGGCGTCGATGAGCTCGCGGACCTTCTCCATCAAGCCGCGTTGGCGATACGGCCGCCTCAGGAGAAAACGCCGATTGATGCGATGGGAGATAATGGCCTCGTCGTCATAGCCCGTCACGAAGAGGGCCTTCATCAGTGGATATTGCTTCAGGAGACGCTTGGCCAGTTCCCGGCCGCTGATCTCCGGCATGAGGAGACCGCTGACCGTGACATGCACGGCGCCCGTGTATTGCTGCGCCAGCATGATGGCTTCGACCGGCGAGCTCGCCTCCAGGACCTGATAGCGGTGTCGCCTCAAGGTGGACAGCGCCAATTTGCGTTCGATTTCATGAGGCTCAACCAATAAGATGGTCTCTTGGCCTTTCGCGGCGACCGAGTATTCCGCCGGATGTGTGGCAGTGACGACACCGGTCAAGGCCGGCAGGTAAATGCGAACCGTCGTTCCGTGGCCGGGTTGGCTCGTGACGTCCACGCGTCCGCCGTGCTGCTTCACGATGCCATAGACCGACGTCAATCCGAGGCCGACGTTGGTCTCCTTCGTCGAAAAGAACGGTTCGAACATCCGAGACTGCGTATCTCTCGTCATGCCGCTGCCGGTGTCGCATACCTCGATCCGTACCGCCGACGCGCGGCCCTGGTCGCCCAACAATGGTCTGCCGTCGGCGCCTGCGCGGACGGGTGAGACTCCGATCGTCAAGCGGCCGCCTTTTGGCATGGCATCCCGGGCGTTCACGACCAGATTCAACAGCACTTGCTCGATGCCTTCCCGATCCACCTCCACATCGAGCGAGCCTGGTTCAATGGCAATCTGACATTGGATGCGCTCGGGCAGCAGACCGCGAATGGTGACACTGAGATCTTCCATCACGGTCCGCATTGAAATGACATGACGGAATTGCCGGTGCTGAAGGTCGAGCGTCGCCAATTGCGCCGTGAGAGCGGCCGCCTGCTCCCCCGTTCGAAAAATCTCATCGACCGCCCCGTACAACGGGTCCTCAGGAAGCAGGTGCGACAGCACTACGCCCGTCTGCTTGCCGATCACCGAGAAGAGATGGCTGAACTCGTTGGCCAAGCCGCTCGTGATCCGGCCAATGGCCTCCATCTTTTGCGCCTCGAACAGCTGCCGCTCGAGACCTTGGCGTTCAGACTTTTCCTGTTGGACCATCGCGTTGGCCTTGGACAGATCATCCTTCAATCCTTTGATGCGGATCTCCAGTTGCTCGCGCGACGCCTGCAGCGTCTCTTCAGTGTGTTTCAATGCTTCGATGTTGTGGAGCAATTGCGTCTTTTGTTGCCGCTCGGATCCGATGGTTTCAAGCGCCATGCCGTAAAAGATCGCCATCACGAGGAGGACCGGCACGCCCAGCAGATGGCCGACCGACAGCGCCCCCGTCTGCACTATGCCCTGATACAGCACGACGCCGTAGCCGGCGCAGAGCAGAAGCGAAAACGCGATGACATGGGAGAGCCGCCGCAGCGAGGCGGCGATGAGCATCAGGATGAAGTAGGCCAGGTACAGTTCCGACCTGGCATGGCCCGAGAGGTACATGGTGCCGGTCACCAGCGCCGTGTCGACGGTAATCAGTGAGCCGCTGAACCAGGCCGCCTGCAGCATGGAGGAGGGAACGGCCAGCAAGCAGCCGATCAACACGATCAGCCCGCCGACGATGAACTCGCTCGTGACCCTAGAAACGATGGGTTCTGGGCCGAACAACAACTGGTATCCCAGCATGATGCCGACCAGCGCCTGGAGAATGACATACCGCCCTCGGGAGACTGCGCCGACGTGATCCTCTGTGGCAGGAGACGGGAAGGTGTCGGGAAAGGTCGCACTGCTATGCATCATTCCCCCTTGAATGCCGAGCATCCTTACCCAGCAAGTCCCATACCGTCGCTGAGAGCTATGAGATACTTGATGTTCCGGGCATCAACGCGTCTGCAAGGGCGGGCAGTTTCGGCCGGAGCCTTCAGAAAGTCACAAAATCGAACGCCGCGGAGCAGGTGGGAGACAGCCGAAGGCAGCTGTCCGGACGATCAAGGAACGTCATGATTGTCGATCGCGTGGAGAAGGCGTCGGTGTAAGTATTCGGCCCGCTCGCGCGCGATGTCGCGGTCTTGGCCAAGAAATGTCACATGCCCCATCTTTCTGCGCGGGCGTATCTCACGTTTCCCATAGTCATGAAGGAACGCTCCGGGAAGCCCGAGCAATCGTTGACATTCAGCGTCCTGCCTGATCGTCTCAATATCCTTCCCAATGAGATTGACCATGGCGGCCGGGCTCAGGAGTCGCACGGGCTCAGGGGGCAGACCGCACACCGCTCGGACTTGTTGTTCGAACTGGGAAAGGCTACAGGCATCGAGCGTATAATGCCCCGAATTGTGCGGGCGTGGAGCGACCTCATTGATCAACACAACGGCGTCCGGCAGCAGAAACAATTCGAGACAGAACAATCCGACCCCATCCATGCGTTCGATGACGGTGCGAGCAAGCGTCTCGGCCCGTTCGATCACGCCGGAAGGCACCATCGCAGGGACGAGCGTCGTCCGCAGAATCCCCTGCTCGTGTTCGTTCTCCACCAACGGAAATACGATCACCTCTCCGTCGACGCCGCGCGCGACGAGAATTGAGAGTTCTCGTTCAAATGGGGCGCAGGCTTCCACAATCCATTGCATCCCTGGCAGCGCAGACGCCTGAACCGATGGAATGAGGCGAGGCGCCGCCGACGGCTCATCGATCCTCCATTGGCCTTTGCCGTCGTAGCCGGCCATGGCCGTCTTGCAGATGGCGGGATAGCCCACTTCCCGGACGATCTCAGGCAGGTCATTTGGATCGGTCAGAGGGGCAAACCGAGAAACGGGTAAGCCGTGCCCGGCAAGAAATCTTTTCTGGACGAGGCGATTCTGGATAGACCGTAGGACGCCGCCCGAAGGCCGCATGGGCCGCTGCCTCTCGAGCTGCTCGCAGAGCTGAGCCGGAACATTCTCCCACTCGTAGGTCACGGCGGACACTGCCGACGCGAACCGGGTGAGTGTCTCGCGGTCAGTGAACGGCGTCGCAAACGAATGGGCCGCAAGACGGTGCGCCGGAGCGTCACGGTCAGGGTCCCACACGGCGACGCGATAGCCGTGTTTTGCGGCAGCACGCGTGAAGAGAGCCCCCAACTGGCCGCCACCGAGGACGCCGAGCACTGATCCCGGTTCGATCACTGTAGGAGTCACGACCGACGACGAGAGGAGTCCTGAGGTCCGCCGATGGAGCCCTTGGCTTCCGGCGACTGCAGCACAGTCCTGGTTTGAGTGGTTCGAAACGCCTTGACGCGCTCGGCGATCTCCGGATAGCGGCCGGCCAGAATCTGCGCGGCGAGCAGGCCCGCGTTTTCCGCGCCGCCGATCGCCACGGTTGCCACGGGAATGCCGCGCGGCATTTGGACAATGGACAGGAGCGAATCGAGTCCGCGGAGATTTTCGGTCGGTATGGGAACGCCGATCACAGGAAGGTGCGTCTTCGCCGCCAGCATGCCGGGCAAATGGGCTGCTCCGCCGGCGCCGGCGATGATCACTTCAATCCCCCTGGTCGGCGCCTGCTCCGCATAGGCAAACAAGCGATCAGGCGTCCGGTGAGCGGACACAACCATCAACTCGTTGGGGATGCCTAACTCGGCCAACACGGCCACGGCTTTTTCGAGAATCGGAAAATCAGATTTGCTTCCGCCGAGGACGCCGACGATAGGACGGGAAGAAACGATCGATCTGGATCGCACATTGGGACGCTTTGCTTTGCCTGCCACCCCACACTCCCTGCGATGTGAAAGGGCACTGCCGGGCCCCACCTTATCGGCTCTCGCCAGACGGGTCAAGCGCGCCGAAGAGGCAATAAATACCGGTTCTTCAAGAGAAATTGACCCATTACGTCACTTTCCTCTATGATGGACGCTCGACCGTTTGCCGCGTCCGATGAGGTCCTTGGGTGGCAAATCTAGGACAAAGCTTACGTCAAAAAGTCCGTCACCTCGTCCAGCGGCCCAGCGGCTTGGATGAAATCGCGGTGGACGATCTCGCGACCTCGAGTAAGCTGCGCTCCTGGGAAGCCGTCCAAATCCCCGAACGTCTCAGGTTTTCCTCCCGACTCGCGATCAAGCTCGTCCTGTTGTTCTTACTGATCATTGCCTTTGTGCCCTGGACGCAGACCATCACGGTCACCGGCCAATTGTCCGCCTATACCCCCTATGAGCGGCCGCAGGACATTGAATCGCAAATTACCGGCCGCATCCGGAAATGGCACATCTTCGAAGGCGTACGGGTCAAACAGGGCGACCTCATCCTCGAACTCGACGATTACGATCCTAATTTCATGTCGCCGGATCTCCTCTCGCTCCTCGAGCAACGCAAACAGGCCTTGGTCGAGACCCGGCGTGCCGCGTTGGGACGCGCCGAGCAACTCGACAAGCGCATCAAGGAGATGCAGAACCTCGTCAAGGCCGCGGTGCCTTCAGCTCAAGCGCGAGTGGTAGAAGCGGAAAATAATGTCCGTGAAGCCTATCAAAAGGTGGAAGCGGCCCGGATCGCCGTCGCCACCGCCGAATTGAACGTCGACCGCCATAAGCAACTGGCCGAACAGGGATTGGTCTCCCAGCGTGAGCTCGAAGTGACCATTCAATCGGCCATCGGCACAAAGGCCGATCTGAACGGCGCGCAGGCCCATCTCAAGGCGGCGGAACAAGCGATGAAGGCGCTGAGTTTCGGACGGGAACAGGTCAGCGCTGAAGTCTTGCAACGTCTGTTGGATGCCGAAGCGGCACGGGACGCATCGGTTGCCGAAGCCGCCAAGGCCACCGATCAACTGGCGGATGTGTCGCTTCGCATGTCGAATGCCGAGCAACGTCGCGTCGCCAGCCGTATCATGGCCCCCATCGACGGCACAGTGGTCAAGATGGCCGAAACGGGCGTCGGCGAGACCGTCCGGCCCGGCGACAAACTGGTCAGAATCTCACCGGCCAGTGCGGACAAGGCCGTCGAGATGGTCGCCGACGGCATCGACGCGCCGCTGTTGAATGTCGGCCGGAAGGTCAAGATCCTGTTTTACGGCATTCCCGCCATTCCGTTACCGGCCTGGCCCGAACTGATGGCCGGCACCTACCAGGGCGTCATCAAGGTCATCGATCAGGTCGACGATGGCAAAGGCAATTTCCGCTTCTGGGTCGTTCCTGATCCCGAAGAAAAACCCTGGCCTCCTCAAGAACACGTCCGCCAGGGGACCAAGGTCATGGGATGGGTCATCCTGAACCGTGTGCCGCTGTGGTATGAACTGTGGCGGCGCTTCAACCTCTTCCCGCCCGACTATCAAGAGCGTCCTCCGAGCCTGATCGACACCCTCTTGCCGAAGGCAGGACGAGGTGCGAAATAGGCTCTCGCCAATTCCTTCTCGTCCATCTTGCCTCTCGTTTGCTCATCGCCATCTCAGGCGCTCGCGGGTCGCCTGCATGAAAGGAGTGTGTCCCATGCCCCAACGATTTCTGCTTGTCGCTGGCCTGGTGTTGTGCTTGCGGCCTTTTGGCTGGTCGTACGATTGCCGCCGAACCTTCCAACAAGCGGGAGCTTCCCCCGATCCCGCTGAGCATCGATGAAATCCATGCGTGGATCGACCGCACGCACCCTCTCTTGAAGGGGGCTGGAACCGAAAAGGTGATGGCCCGCGGGAAGATGCTCAAAGCGTTGGGGGCGTTCGAGCCGACCGTCGTGAATGACACCGAACTCGAGCGGTTTATCTCGAGCAGCGACCCAGGAAAAGGTACCCAGACCGGCGGCTTCAATGACACGCTGGTAGAAGCCCGGCATCCCTGGGGATTTCGGTACATGGCCGGCGTCAGACAACCGATCGGCGATGCCAAGATTCCGGATCTCTCCTTCAATAACGGCAATCAGCAAGTCCTCCTCGGCGGGTTCTTCCCGCTTTTGCGAGGGCTGATGACGAACCCGGAAAATGCCGAACTGCAACGATCGGAACTCGCGGACCCGCGCGCGGACGTCCGGATTGCCCAAACCAGGCAGGATCTGTTTCTCGCCGCGGCCACACAGTTCTGGGACTGGGTGGCGGCGGTGAAGTTCCTTGAAGTGCAACGCCGCGCCGTCGGCGTGGCGGAGGATCGCTTCCGCCAAGTCGAAGGCCGTGCCAAGGCCGGCGCCGTCGCGCCGCTTGACGTCGTCGAAGCCAATCAGGAAGTGCAACGCCGGCGCGAGGTAGGCATCGCCGCGCAACGGTTCGTGGAACAAGAGCAGCTGAAGCTATCCATGTTTCTTTGGGAGAACAACGCCCCGGTGCTGCCGCCGTTGGAGCGCTCGCCGGAGTTTCCGGCGCAGGTCCTGGTTCCGACTCCGGAAACGATCAAAGCTCACAAGATCCAAGCCAAGGCCGATCGCCCGGAGATCAAAGAGATCGACATCGAGGCGAAGCTCAACAACATCGATCTCGAACTGGCAAAGAACAATCTGCTCCCCAGCCTGGATGCCGAGGCGGCACCGGCACGGCAGCCGGAGAAGTTCGTGCTAGGTCTCGGCTACCGCTTTGGGCTCGAGCTTCGGATTCCGATCTTGCAGCGGAAGAGCCGCGGCGAAGTCCTGGAAGCGCAGGGCAAGGCCGACCGCTTCGTGCTCACGCAGAAATTCCGTGAACAGCAGGTCGTCATCGACGTGGACAATGCTCTGTCGGCCATTGAGCGGGCGAAGGAACGTATTGCCGCCGCGGTGGAGTCGCTCCGCCTGGCCAAGACGCTGGAAGAGGGAGAGCGATTCCGCTTCAGTTTGGGCGCCACCAGCGTGCTGTTCGTGAATCTACGTGAGCGCAACTCCGTGGACTCTGAAGGGCAAGTGATACGTGCCAAAGCCGACTATCAGAAGGCATTGGCGTTGTATCAATGGTCGATCGGGGCCTGGGGTAAGTCGATGCCATCGAGCGTCCCCGTCATGTATCGGGCGCGAGACTGAACGGGGAAGAGTTGGCTTTTTCCCCTGTACTTTGATAGCGTTAGGGAACGGTTCTGGAAGCGGCTCCCCGGCCGCTTGATGAACAAAGGCGGGTGTCCGTGCAGAGTCATGTGGACGAACAACCCAACCTGTTTCAGTCCGTGGTGGGGTACATCGGCCTGCTGTTACGGCTTGAGCGGCGCCTGCTGGCCCTCGTGGTTTCCTACTCGCTTGCGATCGGCCTGTTTTCGCTGATCGTACCTCTGACGGTCCAAGAGCTGACCAACACCTTTGCGTTCGCCATCCAGCCCGTGACCATCGTCACGCTCGCCGGCGTCATGATTGCCGCTCTGCTCTTCGTGGGCGCGTTCCGCTCGCTGCAGTACTATGCAGTGGAAGTGCTGGAACGGCGGCTCTTCGCCCGGGTCGCCATCGGAATGGCTCAGCAGATTCCGCATCTGCAGGTACTCGGCTTCAAGCCTCGCTACGCCAATCATTTCATGGAAACGGTATTCATGCAGCGGGCGCTCTCCGTGCTCTTGGTCGACCTCATCAACGTGGTCGTCGGAGGCGCGGTGGGGATGACAATCCTCGTCTTCTACCATCCGTATTTTCTTCTCTACAACGCACTCCTGTTGGCCGGGTTCGGCATCGTGTTTTTGCTCTCCCACGGGGGTCTCAAGGCCACCATCGAGATGTCGCACGCCAAGTACGACACCCTCCATTGGATGCAGGAGATTTCGTACAACCTGCTGCATTTCAAAGCGACGGACAGCCGGGCGATCCTGATGCAGCGGACCGACGAGTTGGTGGGCAAATACGTCGAACTGAGGCAGACCCGCTTCGGGATTCTCATCCGGCAATACTTGGGCTCAGTGGGGTGGCAGGCCATCGCGCACGGTGGACTCATTGCCACGGCTGCCTGGCTGCTGTCGATCGGCCAGTTGACGCTCGGACAACTCGTCGCGGCCGAAGTCGTCGTCAGCGGATTGCTGGCCAGTTTTGACGAGGTCGTGAAACGGATGGGTCATATCTTCTACTTTATGACCGGTTTGAGCGAACTGGATTTCGTCCTGTCGCTCCCGAAGGACCAAGAGTCGTCGGGCTTGTCGGTCCCGCTTCCCGATCCGACGGTCCACGGCATCCGACTGACCTGCAAAGACCTGACAGTTCATCACCCCGGCGTACCGGCGATTTTCGAGCGGTTCAATGTCGAGGTGACGCCCGGCGAGAAGATCGGCATCTACGCCAGCTCGACGGCGGCCAAAACGGCCTTGGCTCGCGTGTTAGCTGGTCTCGAGGCCCCGACCAGCGGCTTGATTCGGTATAACGGCGTGGATCTGCGCCATATCGACATGAGCGCCATCAATCGCTGCCGTGGCTTCATGATTGACTCGCAGCTGACGCTCTTCGAAGGCACGATCGAAGACAACATTGTGCTGGGACGGTCCTATATTCCCTACAGCGACGTGCGCTGGGCCCTGCGGTTTGCCGAATTGGAAGAGGACGTGGATACGCTGCCACAGGGGCTGAAAACGCACATCCGGGCTCCGGGAAAAATCCTCGCGCCAACGCATATCATGCGCATCTTGCTGGCGCGCGCCGTGCTGGCCCGGCCGCAGATAATGATTTTCGACGGCACTCTCCACAACCTGCAGCCAGTCCTGCGTGAGACGCTGCTCCGGCGGCTGTGTTCGAAAGACGAACCGTGGTCGGTGATTTTCGTATCCAACGATCCGAATCTGACGCCCCATGTCGATCGGCGGCTGATTCTGGAGTAAGGAGGCCTTTTTGTTACGGTGGCTGCGATCGTTTCGTCCCAGCGCCTCTCAGGTGCTGATCAGTCTGCTGATTGCAGGCCTCGGCTGGATGAGCGGTGGTGCGCTGAGCCGCGTCGACCAGGACCTGCGCATCATGTATACCGAGTACACGCTCGGCGCAGCCGATCTGGCGCATATTTCCGCCGACGTGATGCGATATCGCAACACGATCATCCGCGCGCTGCAAGCGGACAGCAAAAAGGATTTCGAACGGATTACCGAGTCCCTCCCCGGTCAGCGGGCAAGGGTCCAACTCGCCGTGGACCGGTATGCGGCCGCCGGCCTACGTGTCTCCCGCAGCGGGAGAAGCGAACCGGAAGACATCGAAGCCGTCCGCAAAAGTCTGGATCAGTACTTTTCTGCGGCCAGCACGACGATCGATCTCCTGTCGCGTGAATGGAACGCCTCATCCCCTTCTGAGCGCGATCGCCTACGACGCAATGCCGAAGAGCATGCTGCCGACAACGCCGGCCCCAAGATGATCCAGGTCAGCCTCGCGTTGGACCGTCTGTTGGATACCGTCGCCGATGTGGCCAAGGACATGCGGGACGAAGGCACGAAAGCGATTCAGTCGACCAGCATCATGCTCGTCGGGGGAAGCTTCTTCATCGCATTGCTCAATTTGTTTCTCACGAAACCACGGGCTCTCGGGCCGGGAAACGGGCCAATCGTCAGAGCCTGATCCCGAACCGTTACGTCCTGGCCATACCCCTCAGCGGCCACCCCCACCCTCCTCGGAGGTCTTCAGCGTTCGACCGCTTCAGTGATTCCGCCGGACAGCGGTGAGCAGCTCCTGTTGCTCCCGTGGCGAGAGCGGCTTCCAAGTCCCTGACGGCAGACCGGCCAGGGTGATATGCATGATCCTCACCCGATGCAGGGTGATGACCCTGTAGCCGACTGCCTGGCACATTCGTCGAATCTGTCGATTTCTGCCTTCCGTCAACACGATCCTGAACCGTATTGGCCCGAGGCGTTCCACGCGACAAGGCTTGGTCTTGCTTCCCAGGATGACGACTCCCGCCGAGAGACGGTCCAACATCTCTTGATCGTACGGGCGATCCACCGTGACCTCGTATTCACGTTCATGCCCAAACTCGGTCCGTAGGATCTCGTTCACGATGTCGCCATCGTTGGTGAGGAGAATCAGGCCGGAAGAGTCCTTGTCGAGCCGGCCGATCGGAAAAATGCGTTCAGGATGGCCGATCTCTCTGATGATATTGCGCGGAACGTGGGCTTCGCTCGTCGTCGTGACACCCACCGGCTTGTGATATTTGAGGTAAATGCGCGACTGGCCCCAGGGGATCACCTGCCCGTCGCGGGCGATCACGTCCCGGCTGCTGACCTGGTCTCCAAGCTTTGCGACGACATTGTTGATAGTGACGCGTCCCGCTTCGATCAGCCGGTCGGCTTCCCGGCGTGAGCAGATACCGTGCTCGGTAAAGAACTTGTTGATGCGAATGGTGTCAGTCACGGAGAGAGCGGGCTAGTGGACGCGCCGGCCGGCCTTCACTCTTCCCAAGATACGATAGATCAGCCGGGCGATACAAAACTGGGGAGCGACGAATCCTTTGATTGGCGCAATCTCGCTGATGTCCATTCCGAGAATCCCGGGCCCGTTGGCCAGAGCGGTGATGAGATTCAACGTGTCATACCAACCGAGCCCGCCTGGTTCGGGTGTCCCCAGGGCGGGAACCAACGAGGCGTCGAGGCCGTCACAATCAAAGGTCAGATACACCGGTCCGCGACAGGCCTTCACGACATCGGGAATCCAACGAGCGGATTTCCCTTCGTAGGGACCCAGCGGGTCCAGCAGTTGGGCGGCAAAAAAGGTCGAGATCTGATCGGTGCGTGCGATCCGGGCGATTTCTTCCGGACAAATCGATCGAATGCCGACCTGCACCAAGCGGCAATCCATCATCGACCACGCGCGCCATGACGCTGGCATGGCTGTAGAGATTGTCTTGGTAGGCATGGCGGAGGTCCCCGTGGGCGTCGATCTGTACAACGGTCAAACTGGGATACCCCTTCGCGTGCGCCCGGATCGCGCCTAACGCTCCCGTATGTTCGCCCGTCAAGGTGACGAGAAACCTCCCGGTCGCGACATGAGGGCGTACAAATGCTTCGATCGCTTCCACCGCCTCCTTGTCGACCTTGCCCCTCAGGTCGAGAGGCGTGAGAGTGGCGATCCCGCCCCATTCGCGGTACGGCTCACAGCGAAGCATTTCGTCGTAGAACTCGACCTGATGGGAGGCTTCAATGATGGCCGACGGCCCTTCGTCAGAACCCAGGATATAGCTGGAGGTGTGCTCGTAAGGAGCAGGAAGCACATAGACGCCAGCCTGCTCGGGATGGCACCACGGTTCTTCGAGTCCCAGAAAATTGTGCTGATAGCCTTCCCATCCAGCGGGAAGCGTCATAGACATGTACTCGCTGGCTGCAAGAGAGGGCTCGTGCGCCGCTCGGCTCCGGCAGGTTAGCGGCGGGCCCGCTTCGGCAGATTTTCCAGAGGAATGAACACCGCCAGCGCGACGACGGTGGTCCATCGCCCCGGTTTTCCAATGGCCGACTGCGTAATGTTCAAGGTACGCACGATCTTGCCGCCCATCTTGAACACTTGCTCACGTTCCTTCCACGCGATAGTCGGGTCGAATTCGACGCCCAAGGTCGTCGCAAGCATTTGCGCGGCCAAGTCCTCGGTGTATTCCCCCGTCTCCTCGTCGGTTTCTCCGTGTGCGTGGTGTTCCGACAGATACCCGTACGTGCGGCGGTCCGTGGGGATCGCCAGTCCGATCGACGCGGAAATCAGGCGGTTGCGCTCATTGGTTTCCGACCGTGCCATGACACAATGAGTGATTTCGCCCGGATTCAACAATTTTTCGCCGCGCTTGCGCGGAATGATCTTGCAGTTGGGCGGAAGAATGGACGAGACGCTGACGAGGTTACAGTAGGCGACACCGGCGCTGCGCAGCGCTTGCTCGAACGAGGCCAGCTTTTCGCGGTGGACGCCGACTCCCCTGGTCAGAAACATGTGCGTAGGTACCATCGTCTCTTCTCCCTTGCTTCGTCCGACCGCAAGAAACGCCAAGCCTGACGCGAGGTTTCTTCAGGCACAGGGTCGCTGTTGTATCAAGAAAGTCTGCGGATCGCAATATCCCCGACGTTTTTTCCCCTACCCAGCCGAGGGCGGTCGAAGATTCACCACAAGGACCCGAGGCTCGGTCATCTCTTCAATCGCCGCCTTCAAGCCCTCGCGACCAAGGCCCGAATCCTTCACACCCCCGTACGGCATATGCTCGGCGCGAAACGTCGGAATCTCGTTAGCCAGAACAGCTCCGACTTCCAGGTGACGGAATGCATGAAAGACCTTGTTCACGTCCTGGGTGAAGACACCGGCTTGCAGCCCGTACTCCGATGCGTTCAAGGCGTCAATAGCCTCGTCGAGCCGGCGATAGGGCGTCACGGTCACCACCGGCCCGAACACTTCCTGGCAAGACACCTTCATGTCCGGTGTAACGTTGGAGAGCACTGTCGCCTCCACCACCGACCCCATGCGTTTGCCGCCCAAAAGGACGCGGGCGCCTTGGGCCACCGCTTCTGCGATCCACTGCTCGACTCGATCGGCAGCCTTCTGATCGATCAGCGGGCCCACGACCGTACCTTCGTCGCTCGGATCGCCACCTTTCAACCGGGCCACCTGGAGTAACAGCTTGGTGGTAAAGAGGTCGGCAATGGAATGGTGGACGAGAATCCGTTGAACGGAAATGCAAGTTTGCCCGGCATAGCCGAATCCGCCGGTGGCGCAACGTTGTGCTGCGAAGTCCAGATCAGCATCCGGCTCAATGATGACGCCGGCATTGCCTCCCAGTTCGAGGACCACCTTCTTCTTACCGCACTTCTCCTTGAGCCGCCACCCCACCGCCGCGCTGCCCGTAAAGCTCAAGAGCTTAAAGCGCGGATCGACAACCAACCGCTCCGCGATCTGGTTCTCGCACGGCAGCACGTTGAGTCCGCCGGGAGGCACGCCGGCCTCCAACGCCACCTCTCCGAGCAACAAGGCCGTCAAGGGGTCTGCGGCGCCGGCTTGATCAGAATCGGGTTCCCTGCGGCCAGAGCGGGCGCAACCTTGTGGGCGACGAGGTTCAAAGGGAAGTTGAACGGCGTAATGCCCAGAATCGGGCCGATGGGAAAGCGGCGCAGGATGCCGAGATGGGAATCTGTTCCTGGCGTCCAGTCCAGAGGGATGAGGTCGCCCCCAATCCGCTTGGCTTCTTCAGCGGCGACCGTGAAAGTCTGTACGGCTCGCGACACTTCACGGCGCGCATCGGAGATCGGCTTTCCAGCCTCTCCGCGACATCAACCGGGCAAACTCCTCGCGACGGTCATACAACGAACCGGCGATGTGCTGGAGGATGTGATAGCGGCGATGCGCCGGTAAGGCGCCCATCGGTGTTGCCGCCTCAGCGGTGGACTGGATGGCCGCCTCGGCGTCGGTCTCGCTCGCCTGGGAGACTTCGGCGAGGACCTTCCCCGTGAAGGGATCGTGCACGGGAGCAGTGGTGTCCCCCTGGCGCCATTGGCCGCCGATGAGAAATGGACGTGGTCCCTGCAACAAGACACTCCGCGCTGGACGATTGGCCTAGGGCGTGGACTCGACCGAAGAGGCGGAAGCCGGCTCCATGTTCGCCGCCTGTTCGGCTGCCCGCGCCCTCGCGACCAAATCTTCTGTGCCCCAGTCAGCGATCGCCTCGATGGCGAACGCTTCATAGGTGGAGACGCCATGACAACCCGGACAATCCGGCATCGGAACCTTGCGATAGAACACTTCGGAAAGGCACGACATGCAGACCCAGAACGGCGGTTCACCATCGCGCTGCGCGACCGGCCAGAACGACTGTATATCAGACATACGGTAATCCTTCGTCAATGAGATGGTGTGAGAGTTATGACCCGGGCACCTTGGATAACATCCGGTCGATTTCTTCGGCAAAGGCCTCAAAGGGGAACGCTCCGGGGATCGCGACGGCCGGGACCTGTTCCGTGGCCCCCGCGACGGTCTGCATCAAAATAAATCCCGGTGTTCCATGAAATCCCCAACGATTCGCCTCGCGCCGATCTTGGAAAATCGATTCCAGATGACGCCGTTCATCGAAGCACTTTCCGAATTCCCCCTGATCCAACCCTAGGGATTTCGCGACACTCTTGAATGAGCCGGAATCCAACCGGCTGCCTTCACCGAACAACCGATCATGCATGGCCCAGTAGCGTCCCTGCGCTCCTGCGCAGCGGGCCGCCACGGCAGCTTCTACTCCTACGCCGCGATCTGCCCGCGGATAGTCTCGATAGACGAACTTGATCTTGCCGGTATCGATGTACGTGGCCTGCAACTTTGGCAAGGTCTCCTTGAAAAACTTCATGCAATAGCCACAAGTGAAATCCGAGTACTCGATCAAGGTCAGCGGAGCATCGGCCTTGCCTTGGACGCGTCCGTCATCCGCGACCGAACCTGCACCGACATCGGCTGCCCCAGCGACCACGAGCACGAAACCCAGCAGCAGCCCGGCGAGCATGAGTGCATTCCTCATGTCCGAGCCGCATGCTTGGCCTTCTTGCGCTCAAGCAGTCCAGCCATGAGCAACGGCCATACCACTGTGGCGTCGCTCAGTACTTCGGCAAAACGCCCTCCCTCTTCCGGCGGCACGAATTTTCCCCAAGACACGCCTTCTTGATAGGTACAGCCGCTCAGGCCGCCCCAATAGTCCGGCTCCGGGCAAATTCGCACGCCGTATTGGAAACGTGGAGGCTTGACGCTCAGCCCCAACCGCATATTGCTGATCTCGATATAGGGTCCGACCTGTTGGGACCAATTGCGCGGAACGCCGCCGCCGATCGTAAAGATACCGAGCCGCTTCGCCGCCGTAATGTGTTGCGTGTAACTGTTCAAATCCTGATAGGGATTAAACGACGGATACGATTTGTTGATCGCGCGCAGGATATCGAGATCGCTGCCTCCTTTCGCCTGAGCACGGGCCTGGTCCACCACCCGCCCCATGGCCCATGTGCCGACATCCAGGCCCATTTCGGAGTCGGTGAAGGCCGGAATGTAGACCGGGACTTTTTTCAGATAGGCGCTCTTGAGGATCCCGTCTCCGTCGAATCCTTCGGCCAAGGTCCGTCCCAACTCGCGAGTGAGCAGTTCCGAGGACAGCGGCTGATCGGGATCGATTCGTTTCATGGTTTGGCCCACGACATGCTCGACGTAGTTTAGATTCGCTTCCATCTCCAACGTGTCGTAGACCCGGTTGTACCCCTTCTTAAAGAGCTCTTCATCGCTCACCGACGGAGGCACGCGGTAATGTGTCTTGCCCACGGACTCGCTCAGGCCGTGAGCAATCAATGCGCCGGTCGACACCACACATTGCACCATCCCATGGTCGATCATCGAGCTGATGATCTTGCCCATTTTGGCGATCGTCATCGCCCCGGAGAGTGTCATTACAACCGAACAGTCCGTATCCTCGATCATGGCCCACAGCACTTCATAGGCCTCGCCCAGGCGGCGGCCTCCGAATGCCGTCTTGCGCATGGCGACCAAGAGATCGTCGAACGACTGGATGGCTTCCGGGTTCAGCGGTTCGAGGGCTTCGAAGCCGTCTTTTGCGCCATCATGGAATTCGCGTGCACCCATGGTGAGTCGACCTGTGGCGAAGAATCGAACAAGTGAAAGCGCCTCCGTTATACACAACCGATGCAGGAGGCGTCAACGAACGAATGAAGCGATGCGGCAGCGGAGAAGGGTCTACACCCACTGTGAGCGGCATCTTGCAACAAGCCATTCAACCGGACTGTCGAAAATTGAAGTTACAGACACGGGGCACTCGGCAGGGTGGGTGGAAGAGACTCGGCCAAAATGCCTGAGTAGAGGTTCAGGTGCGGGCACGCGGCTGGGCATTGGAAAGATCCCGTCTCAAAAAGAAGCCAGTGAAAGGCGATGGTTACTAATTGCCTGGAGATTGATCAATAGTCTGTTAGTAGACAGTCTTTCGTGACTTTTCTTCCCTTGGCCTCCACTCACGTGCAAGCCGCTGCGCTTCGGCGATCTGGGCTGGTGTCATCTGTCTCGCAAGGGCATCTCGCGCCTCTGCTGACCTTCCTTCTCCGTGGGCTGCCGACAGGTTGTACCACATGTGGGCCTGAATGAAGTCCTGAAGCACTCCTCGTCCCTGCGAGTACATCAGCCCAAGTTTCGCAAAAGCCAGAGCATCTTCTTGTCCAGCCGCCCGACTAAACCAAAACAACGCCATTTGACTGCTCTGCGGAGCACCCTCACCTCTGAGATACAACGTACCCAGATTCACTTGGGCTCCCGCATGTCCCTGCTCCACGGCCTTATCAAACCACTCTTTCGCTTTTCTATGGTTCTGAGGAACGCCCTTGCCTTCGTAGTACAGCAGGCCGAGTTCGTTTTGCGCCGAGGCATCTCCTCCTTGAGCTAATTGGCGGAGTTCCTTCGTTGATTCTTCGAGTCGAACAAGATCCTCGTTCGGAGCCTCCATCACAGACTTACCGCGTGCACACGCACTCATCGTGAGAAAGAAAACGGGCAGAAACAAGAGAACGCCATATCGGTATGCAATCGGCTGGCGACCGTTCATCGATGAGTCTCCGAGGTTTGCTTATATAAAGGACGGGGATAAGAAGTAGTTTGAACAGCAATGTCCATGCCCGTCAGAAGCCGTTAATTTCATCCTAGGTGCCGAATACGAGATGTAGGTGTGTATGCAAGAGAGAACAGGAAAGCGAACGGCCTATTTACTGCCGAACTGGTGCGGCAACGAGAAGCCAGATCTACATCTGTCCAAGATCATGTGTAGTCCGGACGGCTTTTGCGACCGGGAAGTCGTGGTGGTCCCAACGGGAACAGAGGGGCTTTGGAAGGGTCTCATCGGCTTCTGGGCAATCCCGTTCCCAGGGGAGGTAATCGCGGCGGGACGAGCTGACTAATACGTGCTGTGTGTCTCGAGTGTAGCGAAGCAGCGAGCGGATAGAAGGGCGAGCTGCGGTTTCCTTTCAGCAGCTTAACGAATTAGACTTAGGTAGACGCGTTAAGCGGTTCTTCAAAGGTGAAACGATTAGTTCCGTACACCGCTCCAAACTTTTGCCGGGTCGATGGCCTTGTCAGGATTGAGCTTCTTTGCTTTCTCCAGCAAAACATCGGTCGGCTCCGGATAGGCGGGATCAGAGATGCAACAATTATCGACCGGGCAAACCGCTGTACATTGAGGCTCGTCAAAATGTCCGACACACTCTGTGCACCGGTCATGCGTAATGACGTAAAGATCGTCTGCCACGCCCTGGCCGTCGCCCACGTGGTTTCCTTTTGCCTCCGCGTCACTGCGCTTTTCGAAGATTGCCTCATTCGGACATTCTGGCAGGCAGGCTCCGCAGTTGATACATTCGGCGGTAATTAGTAAAGCCATAACCCTTGACTCCTTATCATCTCCATAAAAATAGCGATTCAACGCACTTATTCGCTGATAGGTGTATTCTAAGCCCGGTGAGGACTAAGGTGCAAGCGGAGAACGCAGGTATTGAACCGGCTAGTTTGGTTCGGCCGCTGTTGCGCTGTAATGTTGGACCTATAATTTCTGCCTGATTCTTGGGGATTTGAGAACATCATTTCCTACGGAGGTTCACTCATGACAAATCGCAAACTCATTGAAAGGCTGGCCCATACGCTTTCGGTTCATCACGCTCTCTTACTGGCTCAGGGGGTTCTCCTTCAACGCTTGCGTATATCGAAACAGGAATATGCAGATGCGGTAAAGAAATGCAGGCCCCACGCCGCAGCCTACAAATCGAAGATCTTGGCCAGCTTTCTTGAAGGCTCCCCTCCTCAGTCTGAAAAAGACTTATGGGAATCCCTAGGCTTGGGCGATCTCTGGGGTCCGTCTGGACCAGAGGAAGAGAGCCCAAAGTCTTAGCTCTTGCTATTTAGCCTCTTGGACGTCAACTCTCCCATCACAGGAACCCAGCTCAATTCGATCTCTCGTTCCGCCCCTTCTTAATGCGAGGACCTACCAACAATCTCGCCTAGCGCACTGTCCTCATCCATGGCACATCGTTTCGACTGTTTAGGACCCGCTCTTAACATCAGCGGCCTCGTCTATTTGCTTATCTACGGATTCCTGGTTCACAGATGAGCCTGATTCTCCGTTCCGATCGTCTTCTTTGCTCCACCAGCCACCGCCCAGTGCTTGGAAGAGAGCTGCCGTGTTTGCGTGACGACCCGCAGTGGCTGCGCTTGTTCCATCGCTGCCTGTGACAAGGCTTTCCAACGAGTTACAGAATCGCTGTGCGATACAGGACAAGCCGTTGTACACTCTGCGAGCTATTTTACGCTTTCATTCAAAGATCTTAGGGTCGGTACAAGCTCCACAATGAAGGTATCGATGCGGGTCGAGATACCGGAATCATTATTAGTAGAGGCCCCCAGCGAGCCATCCCAATAGCTGGAAAAGAGCACCCAGTGTCCATCATTGGAGATCTGGGCGAACGATTGGCCATAGAAGCTGCCACCACCGTTGTGGTTGTGAGCAAACCGCCAGACTGTGTTCGACCCGTCCGTCGCCGCCATGATAATTTCCCCGTACCAGGGCAAGGGACTTGGTGGTTTGGTGATGTTGTAACGGGAGAACAAAATCGGCGCGTTTGGATTCGTCGAAGCGTTAAACCACGAACTGTGCTCAGCGTCGTGCCACCCAATGGTCAACTCAGGCTGCATCAGAAACTTCTGTCTGGAAGAATCCATCAGATTATCGGGGTCTCGAAGGATCGCGCCACGCGAATCCTTTCCATTAGTAGAGCCGCTCCCATTGACGTATCTGCCGTTGCCGAGGCAAGGGTGCCCTGACTGATTCAGAACGCCGCTCGCCAGTGCCCACGAATTTGTTGCGAGATTCAAGACTGCCACCCCCTTGCCCCAGCTTTGCCCATGGAAGATGACCCCAAGCCAGGTTCCGCCAGCACTACCAAAGATGGAATGAATTCCAATCTTCTGGCCAGTTGGCCAGTTGGGATCGGCTTGAGAAATCCCATTAATCGTCTTGTTCGCAATGTCGATGAATTTGCTTTGAGAGGAGCTGTTAGGATTCACGCAGAAGAGCTTCGTATACGTGTCCTGAGCACCGGATCCCGCGGCCGAACAGACCCAGTCGTCTTGACCGACCACAGCGACGTGATAGGAAACCGGATCGCCGTTGGGTGGCCCTCCCAGATTTGTCACCACCTGAGTAGATTTGCTGTACTTGCCGAGTTGGTTGCCATTCAGAAAATAGAGGGCATCAGGATCCACTGCCGACCATTCCCATTTATAGTTGAAGTTCAACTGATGCAACGTGGGCCGAGATGATCCATCGCCGACTTTGAAGCTGGCGGGATCAAACTCGACCCACCAGGACTTGCCCGTCGTGGTCATCAGTTTTATCGCCGTCGAATCAGCATTCCAAGTCCTGAAGAAACCGGCATCCTCCGAAATTAATGACGCGCCTCCTGCCGTTTTGGAGTCGGTTACACGCAGGATACGGGAGGCAAAGGTGGGGTCAGTCAAAATAGAGTTCGCCGGCCCTAAGACAGGCGGAGGAGACGGGATGGGCTTTGGATCAGTCCCCGTGTAGCCCGAATAGGTGGACGGGGCGGATGCAGGAAAGGCGGGCATTGCCAGGCCCAGCAGAGCAATGCTTACGATCATGACGAAGTGCGGTCGGCATCGCATACGTATCGTCCGGCGCTGAACTGTCAGGCAGTAACAATTTACTGCGACGAGACTGATTATAATATTTGCGAGCCAATCAGCGGCCTACTCGTAAGGTCCCTAGCAAACGCCCTCTTAGGTTCGCACTGATGATGTTGGCTATAAACGTAGTTGATTTGCAGTCCGCATTCGTCTGACTGCCGTCAGCTGTCAATTCTGACAGTTTTCTCTAATCGCCCTTCGGCATATACTCTCGGCGGTTTCACTTCCTCCTAAGAGGAGACGATCAGGGAGTTTTGCTCCTGAGTAAGGAGTTTCGCTCCTATGGATATCTCTCGTGCCGTCGATGAATTTGTCTCCTCCGGAATCCTTCTGTTCTATCACCTAAAGGCAGAAGGACAGGGTCTTTCTAAACTAGAACTGCACATTCTAGCGGCCCAGTTACAAGTCCTACAGATAGAAGCCACTCGTCTCAGGGATCAACAATCCCCACCCGTCAGGGCTCTGCGGTCCGCGTTGGCGCCTATACTCCGCGTGTTTGATCACCACTCATTGGACCTCTATAGGGATAAAGAATTACTGCTCGAAGTGGTCATCGACTTCATTAGGGTCGGACTGGAAATGCAGGACGCAGTGTTAGTCCTTGCAACAAAAACGCTCCGGGAAGCTGTTGCTGGCGCGTTACGGCCAGAGGAGTTGGCAAGGAAGAGTTTATTTTTCTTTGACGCCGAGGAATGGTTATCACGATTCATCATCAACGACTGGCCGGACGAATCTCGATTCATGGATGCGATGAGCATAGGCCTGATGCTGTCCAAAAGTGCCCGTGTTCGCATCTTCCAAGAAATGACATCCCTTCTCTGGATTCAAACCACGCCAGACGCGGTCATACGCCTAGAGGAACTCTTCAATGAGTTGATCTCCCAGAAACCTATTAAGCTACTTTGCGCCTATCCGCATGCTCATTTTTGTGAGAAAGAAGGCTCCCAATTTCAAGACAAAATATGCGAACTGCACCGCCACTGAATTTGGAGAAGCCGGTGCCAAGCCAGCTGACACACGATGACCACTATTGTTCTTTGCGATCAGGCTTTCCTTTGAACTAGCAGGCTCTCTTCCACTACGTTGACTTGGCGGCTGTCGGATTTTATAGCAGACGCGGATGAAACATGCCTGTCGAAGTGCGAATAATCCCTATCACAGAATTCCTGCTGACGGATGCCTCGGGTACCCTCATGGAGACAAGCCTTATTCTCCTGCGTGACTTGCTGCAAGCGTGCAAAGAACATAACGTCCACCGACTTCTTATCGATACTCGTGAAGCGACTTCGAGCGCCAGCGTGCTGGATGCGTGGACTCTAGCAAGCAAGCTGATACACTCGGAACTCAGCCACAAGGACCGAGTAGCAGTGTTGAACAGGCCGGAAGACGATTTTGCTGGAGCGGCATCTCTTGAGCTCTGCCCGACGAATCGAGGATATCAACTGAAAGCCTTCCACGATTTCGAAGCGGCCTTTACATGGCTGAATGAAGGAGAACCATCCACTTCATCGAGTCATAAACGGCTGGGAGTGGGTGAAGGTCGGGAATTGCCAAGTTCGTTGTACCGCGATGAATGACTACAAGGATCGTCAAAGGCAAACACGGTGCACGACAAGGGACAACATCCGCGCGTCAATTGCTTGTACCGGTAACTCTGTAAGCCGGCGAAACAGCGCCGGCCCCTAGGATTGCTGCGGCAGGTAGGATTCTTTCATGATAAGGAAGGCGATGAGCATGCAGCAGAACATGCATTTTCAATCGGGGCTTCTCAGCGTAGATGCCAGCGGAGAGTTCTCGCTGCAAGATGCCAAACAGGCCTTTCTGGAATTGCTCAAAGCTATTGAGCAATACCAGGCGGAGAAAATATTGTTCGATGGACGGAACGTGAAGGGAAAGCCCGGGGACATGGAGCGCTTCTACTATGGCGAATTCGCAGCGAGAGAAACCCTGAGGATCGTCGGTGAGCATAGGATTGCGCCGAGGTTTGCGTATGTTATGCATGAGCCTCTTCGTGACCCGACAAGATTAGGGGAAACCGTTGCCGTGAATCGAGGGATGAATGTCAAAACATTTCAGACTCCAGAAGACGCTATCGAATGGCTCACCAGCGCGCGCTGATTCGCAGCACTAACGTTCAAAAATTCCTGCTACCCCGTATGTCGATCTCTACCAGTTGATGATCACCACTCAGCTTGAACCAAATATCATACCTCAGGCGATGACCTCGATAAGGTCATTTCTCAAGGCACTTGCCATTGCCCCCCACTCGCAAGGAACCTCGCAACTAAAATTTGCTCCCCATTCGGATGGAAACAGCGCGATACGTTCAGTGAAGTAGTACCCCGTTAAGACATCGAGGCCGAGCACGGCATTTCGGCAGACCTTACTGACTGCGTAGGACAAAAGTGACTGTTAAAAGTGTCAGTTCCCAACTAGGGAGATTCATGGCATAGTGCCGATCCCTAAGAATCCTATCGCTGTCAGTGCTGACTCGCGATTCTTCTCATGCGGCTCGCTCAAGACTGGCGCAAGACTCATGGGGTGATGGTGCGAAAGAGAATCATGGAGCTCACCAATGGATCGCACCCAGCGCACCCCAGCGGAAGAAAAGTCTAAGGAACAAGCCCGCCTGGAGTCCTTCAGCGCGCGGATCGGGACTCATCTGATCGAATGCGGTGACTTCGCCGAGATGCTGCGGCGCTGCACGCAGACCATGGTGGATGATCTGGGTGCCGCCTTTGCCCGCATCTGGACCGTGAACGAACAACACAACGTGCTCGAACTCCAGGCCAGTTCCGGTCTCTATACCAACCTCGAGGGCCGTCACGCCCGCATCCCCGTGGGCAAGCTAAAAATAGGCCAGATCGCGGCAGAGGGGAAACCGCATCTGACCAATCAGGTGATTGGGGATCCCCGCGTCCCCGAACAGGAATGGGCTCGACGCGAGGGGATGGTCGCGTTCGCCGGCTATCCGCTCGTCGTCGAGGAGCGCGTCATCGGGGTGATGGCGATGTTCTCCCGCGAGGCGCTGTCCGAATCGACCCTGCACGCGATGTCGTTGGTCGCCGACCACATTGCGTTGGGGATTGAGCGCAAGCTGGGAGAGCAATCATTGCGGCAGAAACAGGAACGCCTCACGCTCGCGCTTCAGGCGGGGCGGATGGGCGTCTATGACTGGGATATGGTGACCGATGCCCTCTGGTGGTCGCCGGAAACGTATATTCTATTCGGCGTCTCCCCGGACGAGTTTGTCCCGACCCCCAAAGCCTTGGAGCAGTGCATCCATCCAGAAGACCGCGAACGCGTATGGCAACAGTTCACGGACGCACTCCACCGCGGCGAGGATTGTGCCTATGAGTTTCGGATTGTCCGTCCGGACGGGACCCTGCGCTGGATCGCGAATCTAGGGCGCAACCAATACAGTACCACGGGCCGACCGATCCGCCATTACGGCATCGCCAGTGACATCACCGAGCGCAAGGAGTGGGAGAAAGCCTTACGGGACAGCGAGAATCGGCTGCGGGCGTTCTCTGGCCAGTTGGAACAGTTGGTCCAGGAACGTACGGAGGCCCTGACACAGTCCCACGACCGCTTGCGAGGGCTCGCCACCGAGCTGAACCTTGCCGAACAACGGGAACGCAAGCGACTGGCCGCGGAGCTCCACGATCACCTCCAACAATTACTGGTGCTGGGCCGCCTCAAACTGGGCCAAGGGAAAGAGCTCGTCGAGACGCTCCCAAAGTGTGCACAGCTTATCAGCGAAGCCGATGGCATTCTGTCTGAGGCCTTAACCTACACCCGCACCCTGGTCGCGGAACTCAGCCCTCCCGTGTTGCGGGATCACGGGTTGGCCGCGGGACTCAAATGGCTCGGCGCGTACATGCACAAGCATGACATGGCGGTCACGGTGACGGTGCCCGAGGCCACTCTCCAGTTGCCCGAGGATCAGGCGCTGCTGGTGTTCCAATCGGTGCGCGAGCTGCTGATGAATGCCTTGAAGCACGCGGCAACGGGCACGGCCGATGTCACCATGGAGTTGGACGGCGATCGCCTGCGCTTACAGGTACACGATGATGGCCGGGGCTTTGACCTGGCTGCGGCCGCGGAGACGGCGACGTCAACCAAGCTCGCGTCAAAATTCGGCCTCTTCAGTATCCGCGAGCGGATGAACGCCCTGGGCGGCTCGTTTGCGATCGAATCGGCGATCAACCAAGGGACTCGGGCGACTCTGACCTTACCGTTGGGAGCCGCAGGGAGCGGGACGAAAGCGGAGTCCACTCCTCTCTGGGTGTCACAGGACGGGTCAGGACGGCAGAGTGCGGGGCCTGTACCAGCGAGACCGGGGGCAACCCGTCGGGGTGTTATTGGTCGATGATCATGCCATGGTCCGCCAAGGGCTGAGGACGATGCTGGAAAGCTATGCCGACGTGGAAGTCGTGGGCGAGGCGTGCGACGGAGAAGAGGCGTTGGTGTGTACCGAACGATTGAATCCTGCGGTCGTGATCATGGACATCAATATGCCGAAGATGAATGGCATCGAAGCAACGGCTCACCTGAAAGCCCGGTATCCCGACCTGACGATCATCGGCTTATCGGTCAACGCAGGAGAGGAGAACCAGAAAGCGATGAAGAAGGCTGGGGCCACGTCGCTGATCACGAAGGAAGCAGCCGTGGATCAATTATATGCCGCCATTCAAGAGACGTCTTGCCGGGGCACGAATCCACCTTGAAGAAATGAGCATGCAGCAGATCATGCATTTTCACTCGGGACTTCTCAGCGTGGATGCCAGCGGAGAGTTCTCGCTGGAAGATGCCAAACAGGCCTTCCTTGAAATGCTTGAGGCTGTTGCCCTACATAAAGCTGAGAAAATATTGTTCGATGCCCGGAACATGAAGGGGAAGCCCAAGGACATGGAGCGCTTCTACTACGGCGAATTCGTAGCCAGAGAAGCTCACAAGATGGTCATTGAGCACAAAATTGTGCCGCGGTTTTCGTATGTTATGCATGAGCCTCTTCGTGATCCGACAAGATTATGAAACCATTGCCGTGAATCGAGGAATGAATGTCAAAACATTTGAGACTCCGCAAGATGCTATCGAGTGGCTCGCCGACACGCGCGATTCGCAGATGTTCAAAACACATACAGGTGGAACCGTACGGCCTGAGAATGAACCAGGCGCCTCCTAGGGAAATCCTCCCCTGTCAGAAGTAACAGTTTGCTCGTAAGTAGTTCTCTGGCATAGTGCACCTCAAAAAATATCTCCTAATGGAGAGAGCTGACCTTTACCATCGAGTGGGCGTTTCAGCGCCGACTTTTCACTAAAGGAGTTCATTATGACGAAGTGCATCTTGGGTCGATTCGATAGCCTATGGTTCACAGCTGCGGCGTGCATCATTGCGTTGAATGCGTGGCTCCCCACCTCCGCGTTGGCCGCCTCGGCGAAAGAAATTGACACTGGCGTGGACGAAGCCATCATGAAATTCGAAAAAGAAGTCAAAAATGGAAAGAGTTTCCTCGACAGTAGCAAAGGTATGCTGGTGTTCCCGAGAGTACTGAAGGGAGGGGCGGGCTTTGGAGGAGAGTATGGCGAAGGCGCACTCCGGGTCGCAGGCAAGACGACGGATTACTACAGCATGTTACAGGGTTCATTTGGATTGCAACTCGGAGGGGAGGTCAAAACCGTCGTCATCGTGTTTCTGGATGAGGCAGCCCTCAAAGGGTTCCGGGAAAGCGAAGGCTGGAAGGCAGGTGTGGACGGCTCCGTCTCCCTAGTCACCTTGGGAGCCGGGGGTACCATCGACACGCAGAACTTGAAAGACCCAATCGTCGCATTCGTCTTGGGGCAGAAAGGGTTGATGTATAATCTGTCGTTCGAAGGAACGAAATTCAGCAAAAAGAAGAAAGAATAATTTGCACTCTCCGACTAGGTTCCTCTGTTTTGGAGATGTAGGGATTCAAACCGACCAACACAGGAACTTGCCGCTGCCGTTCCGGCAAGTTTGCAGAGGGGGCAAAGGCTGATAAACCGTAAGAACGGATGACGGAAGAATGCAGGCGACCGGCGGTTTAGGAATTTCGATCGATCAGCTAAAGGATTTGGGTGTAGGGAGAGCGTTGAACCCTACACCCCAAATAAAACCCAGTCGATTCACTGGAACCTAAGTCTTCTTATCCAACTTCGTGAATTTTGATCCTTCGAACGTCAGGTTCGCCATCAGACCCTTCTGATCGACCGCGAATCCGACGATCGGGTCTTTAAGCTTCGTCGTATCAATGGCACCTCCCGCTCCCAAAGTGACCACGGCGATGGATCCGTCCACACCTGCCTTCCATCCTTTGCTCTCCCGAAAGCGTTGCAGGGCATCGGCGTCCAGAAACGCAATTATGACAGTCTTGATTTGCCCTCCGGCCTGCAAACCAAACGAAGCGGCTGCGGTATTATAGTAGTCCACTGTCTTGCCCCCGATCCGAAGCGCACCTTCACCATACTCTCCCCCGACTGCAAGTCCTGCCTTGAGCACATTCGGGAATACGAGTACGCCTTTGGCGCTGTCAAGGAAGCTCTTAGCATTTTTGACCTCTTTCTCGAACTGCACCAGCGCCTTGTCAACGTCAGCGTCAATTTCCTTCGCCGATGCGCCCCAGGCAGGGGATAGCCATCCACTCAAGACCAGTGTTGACGCTGCCAGCGCGGCAACTAGCCGCACACTGCGGATCGCGCCGCAAATTTGTCTCTCCATGATCACCGCTCCTTTCCTTTCAGATCGGCGTCAACACGCCGACTCAGTGGTTGAGGTAGCCGACCTCCTAGACCTTCTGGACCGTATGCGAGCTCCCAACGAATTTGCCTCACCAATCAAGACTTATCCCTTCGCGGACGGATATTACGCTACGCTTACTTAGAGCGGATGGAACTCTGGACTACCCTAGCTAAGGAGGACCCGTAAGTGAGAGTGTTGGGGGTAGGTCACCCGTCATCGCGCTTGCGCAGCCAGGTGCGATCGATCTCCAGAATCTTGGCCTCCCGAAGGCCGGTATTGAGGGTTACCGTCTTCTGGGGCATCGCATCCGAGGTGGCGGCGGCGATGCGCTTGGCGGTCAAGTGATGACGAGCCGCTATTCACAGGGTGGTTACGGATGGAACCAACCAACTTCGTGAAGCCGTGACTCGCCTACACACGGCACTTTTGTCCTATGGATTGTCCGATGGACAAGCTGTCCAGAAACTTCGCAGACCAGAAAAGTAGTAAACGCTGCGCCAGAAGCGGAGAAAACTGTGGTGGTCCCAACGGGATTTGAACCCGTGTCTGAGCCTTGAGAGGGCTCCGTCCTAGGCCAGGCTAGACGATGGGACCAGGGCGCAGACTTGGAAACGGAATGCTGACGGTACCATGAGCCCCGTGGCGTTTTCAATTCCATCGCCATGCGGCGGACCGGGATATTTTTTTGGCGCCGGCATCTTGACAGATCCGACTGCTTGGCCTATTTTTTCGCAGGTCATCAAGTCCCGACACGATTCCTCACTAGCGCTCACGCAAAAGGTCCGCCTCATGCATAATCCGTTTCAGACCGACGCCAATAATATGATGGACGTCGGCGAAGCCGCCGAAGCGATCGTCGAGGAAGAAAAGCCAGAAATCGGATTGGAATTGCACGTCGGCTCCAACATCTTTCGATCCACGAACGGCGTCATCAAGTTTCAGGGCAAAGAACAGATTGTGTTGGAAGTCCAGCCCGACCCGCCGTCGTTGCTGTTGACGATGGATTTCTACGATGAGGCGGGGCAGCGCATCGGCCATTTGAGACGAAACCAACTCTCCGCCGTCGGAGCGAGTCGATTTGCAGTGGGCGTGACCGCGCCTCCATGACCCAACCCTCGATGATCCTCTCACGGTCACCGTTTCCGAACGGGCAACCGGCAGCACGGTGGTCGAGGTGTATTTGTTCCACCGACGGAAAATCCGATTTACGACCGCACATTTTCATACCCACAAAGGCGAAGTGGTATCGATCAGCCCACATTACTGCCGCCTCAGCACCGGTTTGACGATGTTCGGTGATGTAGTCGAAGGCCGCGGTGGGACCGCGGCAATCGGCTAGCCTGCGGCCGGCCTTCCCAGCTCCCGTCCCCCACGGAAAGGCATATCCCTTTGACAGCCTATGAGACTCCCGTAGAATAGGTATGATGTCTGAAATCATCAAACCCAGCGTGCAGGCGTTCCTTGTCTGCGACCAAGTCATCGAAGACAGCGTGACCAAGAAAAAGAGCCTGATCGGCTTGTTCACGCATCTGCAAGCCTTGAGCTTTCCCTTCCAACACCAACAGATGGGCTTGTACTTCTGCCTGACCGACGCTGAAGGCACCTACCAGTTCGACATCGATCTCATTTACCTCAACAACGAACAACTCGTCTGCCGCGCCACACTCCCGAACATCGTGATCGCGGACCGTCTGCAGATCTCGGACTTCGGGATCAATATCCCGTCGCTGATCTTTCCGGCCCCCGGCCGCTATGAGTTCCGTCTCCGTATGGAAGGGCACTTGATCGCCCAAAAGGATTTCAACGTCATACAGATCTCGACCCATCAGACAGCCTGAAAGCTCTTCCTCTCCCGCCCCTTGCCGAGATTGGCTCTTCTCCCCCACGTGGTTCTTATGATAGAAATGGTTCGATATCCCGCCATCGTTATGGACGCCAGGAGGCTACGGAAGGACCGTGCCTGAAGGAACAAGTGCATCCAATTTTATCCGTGAGATTGTCGCGGGGGACCGTGTTGCGGGAAAACATGGCAGCCGTGTCGTGACTCGCTTTCCCCCGGAACCGAACGGCTATCTTCATATCGGCCATGCCAAATCCATCTGCCTCAATTTCGGTCTGGCGGCGGAGCACCCGGGCGGTGTCTGTCATCTGCGATTCGACGACACGAATCCCACGACGGAAGATCCCGAATACGTCCAGTCGATCCAGGAGGATGTCCGTTGGCTTGGATTCGACTGGGGGAACCACCTGTACTTTGCCTCGGATTACTTCGAGCGGCTCTATGACTTTGCGGAACGCCTGATCAAGACAAGCTCGGCTTATGTCGACAGTCTCACTGCCGACGAGATGAGACAATACCGAGGCACGTTGACCGAACCGGGAAAGAACAGCCCCTACCGCGACCGCTCTGTAGAGGAGAATCTCGATCTTTTGCGTCGGATGCGCAACGGCGAATTTGCGGACGGAACGCACGTGCTGCGAGCCAAAATCGACATGGCGTCTCCAAACATCAATCTGCGCGATCCAGTGTTGTATCGAATCCGGCACACTGCCCACTATCGGACAGGCCGGACATGGCCAATCTACCCGTCCTATGACTTTGCCCATCCGTTTTCCGATGCGATCGAAGGCGTGACCCATTCGATCTGCACTTTGGAGTTCGAGGACCATCGACCGCTCTATGACTGGGTTGTCGAACGCGCGGGTACATCCGACCGTCCGCAACAGATCGAGTTTGCCCGCCTGAACATCAGCCACGCGGTCATGAGCAAACGAAAATTGCTGGAGCTCGTGGAGAACAAGCAGGTGGCCGGGTGGGACGATCCTCGCCTGCCGACGCTCAAGGGGCTTCGCCGCCGCGGCTACACGCCCGAGGCGATCCGGGCCTTTTGCGAGCACATCGGCGTGTCCAAGCGAGACGCCGTGGTCGAAATGCAGCTGCTGGAGCACTTCATCCGAGAGGATTTGAACAAGCGGGCAGCTCGGGTGATGGCCGTGCTAAAGCCGCTGAAGGTCGTGATCGACAACTATCCCGAGCAAGGATCCGAGGAGCTGGACGCGGTCAACAATCCGGAGGATGCCACGGCCGGCACACGTTCGATTCCCTTTTCTCGGACGCTCTATATTGAGCGGGACGATTTTCTTGAAGATCCTCCGAAAGAATTTTTCCGGCTCGCGCCAGGACGAGAGGTTCGCCTTCGTTACGCCTACATTATTAAATGCGTCAGTGTGACGAAGGATGCCCGGACCGGAGAAGTGACCGAATTGCACTGCACGTACGATCCACAGACCAAGAGCGGAGGTCCCGATGCCCGAAGGAAAGTAAAGGCCACGATCCATTGGGTTTCTGCTGCTCATGCGCTGGAAGCAGAAGTTCGCCTCTACAACCCGCTGCTGAAAGACGACCTCTCGAGCGTGCCTCAGGCTCAGGATTGGACGGCCTATCTGAACCCGCAGTCTCTAGAACGGCTCACCGGATGCCTGGTCGAACCGAGCCTCAAGTCGGCCGGCCCAGGGACCAGATTTCAATTCGAGCGATTGGGCTACTTTAGCGTTGATCCGGACTCCACCCCGGATCAGCTGGTATTCAATCGCACGGTGTCCCTCAAAGACGCCTGGGCCAGGCTCGACAAACGTCAGCCCGCCCGCTGATCTTCGATTCGGGGCTCCGACAAACGTCTCTAGATCCGACGGCTTGAGCTCCCTAGACAGATCAGGCATCCCTGCTAGGCTTGAGATGGCATGCGGGGAAATCAAGGATTGCTTTACACGAGGGGCCGGGTTGCTACACTGAACCCGGACCTGCTGGATCGCACGAAGCACAAGGAGTCGAAGATGATCGAATGTCGGCAATATCCACGAGTTCCAGTCGAGCTCCAGGTGTATTTTTCCACCACCGGCAATAACTCGATTCGCGAAGGTACCATGTTCGACCTGTCGGCAGGGGGGTGTGCCGTCACGAGTATGACGGCCGTGAAGGCCGGTTCAGCGGTCCGAATCCTTATTCGGGCCACGGACCTGGGGTCTCCGATCACGATCGAGTCGGCGGCGGTTCGATGGAGCAAACACGGGGAGTTCGGAGTCGAATTTCTCGGGGTCTCGGAGATCGATCAGAATCGGCTGCACCGTCTCCTGCATACCAAAACGACTTACCCCATCCGCCCCAGCTGATCCTTTTATCCTCCGGGTGTAGTAAGATTCGGGATGGTCTGCCCGCTCTGCCATCAACTGACCGCCTGGGAAGGCAATCCCTGGCGTCCCTTCTGTTCGGAACGTTGTCAACTTACCGATCTCGGCACCTGGGCAGCTGAACAATATCGAGTTCCCGGCCCGAATCTCTTGATGGAACTTCCCACCGAATCCACGCAGGAAGCAGACCCCGACACCGGCGAGCGCTCAAACAGCTAATTGCGGTCAGGACCTTCCGGGAGACCCAAGAAATGTTGGATTTCTGCGCTGAGCACCACATCGAGGAGATGTCGAAACCATCCCCATCCAACAGGTCAACGAGGCTTATGAGCGCGTCCTACGCGGTGACGTTCGGTTCCGCTTCGTGATCGCCTCAATAGTCTGGCCTAACTCCTGCAAACGGCGTAGTCCCGCGGGCCGGGAACGGGCCGGGAGTCACCGATGTTGGGCCATTTCGGGGCCGGGAACCCCTCGAACGGTCCGACCATGGGAGACAGATCATTCCAAGGGAGGACAAGTCGTCTCGCTAGCAAGGTCTCTTATGCCGAAAGAAAACAGTCGAAAGACAGACAAGGCCAAGAGCGGTGTCAAGCAACCCGCTGCCAAGCGACGCGATGTTAAGCAATCCGATGAGAACGGTTCGAGCCGACGAACGCTCGTCGTTGATGTGGGCGGCAGCGGGATCAAAGCGACCTTGTTGAATGATCTTGGGAAGGCGGTCAGCGAGCGGCTGCGGCGAGATTCACCGGCCTCGGGTATGCCGGGGGCGGTCATGGACATCATTATCGCCTTAGCCAACGAATTTGAGACCTTCGACCGTATTGCAATCGGCTTCCCCGGTGTCATCATCAACGGCATTGTCAAGCAAGCGCCGAATCTGGCGAAGGAATGGCAGGGCTTCAACATTGCGGAGATCCTCCAGGCAAAGCTGAACAAACCAGTTCGTGTCGCAAACGATGCAGACGTCCAAGGCTTCGGTGCCATTGCTGGCAACGGCGTTGAGTTGGTCGTGACGCTGGGTACCGGTGTGGGAACATCACTGTTTATGGATGGCCGACTCATACCAAATCTTGAAATCGGCAACGACAAATTGAGAAATGCGGCGTTACAGAAAGTCGGCAAGAAAAGGTGGAACAAGCGCCTGATCAAATTTATCGATCGCCTTGAAGAGATTTTTCACTTCACAAAATTATATATCGGCGGCGGCAATTCGAAGGAAGTCGATGTCGGCTTGCTTCCCGCTCATGTCACGATCATATCCAATCTCAATGGATTGAACGGGGGCATTGCGCTGTGGCGGGACGAGACAGTGCCCACATCCGTTCCAACTCGACCCGTGAAGACGACGGCCTCCGGTCGACCGCTCGCCGCCTGATGAAGGAAGAAATTGGGAATAGTGGCTGGGGGACTAGGAATCGAACCTAGGTAGCCAGCTCCAAAGGCTGGCGTCCTACCGCTAGACGATCCCCCAGCGCGGTACGGCGCGGAAAGCTACGGGATTCGAAGGGTGAATGGTTGGCTGGGGGACTAGGAATCGAACCTAGGTAGTCAGATCCAGAGACTGACGTCCTACCGCTAGACGATCCCCCAACCGGCGTTCAACCTAATACACGACCGATCAGTCCGTCAAGCATGCGCGGCTTCAGCGCGCGCGAGGCTTTGTTGAAGCCGGGACAACGTCCGCTCGCGGCCAAGCACCTCCATGACGTCAAACAGACCAGGACTCGCCGTGCGGCCGGTCAGCGCCACGCGCACCGGCTGTGCGAGCTGACCCATCTTCATTCCTTCTTCCTCAACGAGCCGCTTGAACTGTTCCTCCCACGCCTGTTTTGAAAATCCGGATAGCGAGACAAAGCGCTCGAGGAGCTTGCGCAGCACGGGAGCGTTCGCCGGCGTCAAAAATTTCGCTGCCGCCTCTTCTTCCCAGACGACCGCTTCGCCGAAGTACGGCTTCACCCATTCGACCATGTCGACCAGCGTTTTGGCGCGTTCTCTGACGAGAACCACGAGTTGCACCAGCCACTCCTGTGGCACAGGATGCGCTGGATCGAGCAGGCCTGCCTGTTCCAAGAAAGGCACTAAGGCCCCTGCCACGGCCTCGGGCGGGCTGTTCTTAATATATTCGGCGTTCATCCACAGGAGTTTGTCGGGATTGAAGACGGCTGCAGACGTCTGGACATTCTTCCAGTTGAACTTCTCGATCAATTCCGACCTCGTAAAGAGTTCTTGGTCGCCGTGCGACCACCCGAGTCGGGCCAGATAGTTCACCAACGCCTCAGGCAGATATCCCATCTCTTTGTAGGCCATGACGGACGTCGCGCCGTGTCTCTTGGAGAGCCGCGCCTTATCGGACCCCAGAATCATCGGCAAATGACCGAACTGTGGCACGGGAAAACCCAGCGCTTGGAACATCGGCACTTGTCGCGGTGTATTCGTGAGATGATCATCTCCACGAACGACATGCGTGATGCGCATTAGTGCATCGTCAACCACGACGGAAAAATTATAGGTCGGATAGCCGTTCGACCGCAGAATGATTAAATCGTCGAGGACCATGTTGTCGAAGACAATCCTGCCCTTGATCAAATCGTCCACCACGGTCTGACCGGTTTGTGGGGCTTTGAACCGCAATGCGGCTTCGCCGGAGGGCTGCGTGATTCCCAGGTTCCTGCAACGGCCGTCATACCTGGGCGAGAGACCTTTCGCCTCCGCCTCTTTTCTTCTGGCTTCCAACTCGTCCGCTTTGCACACACACCAATAGGCCTGTCCTCCCTCCAAGAGCTTCATCGCATGACTGCGGTATACGTCCATCCGTTCTGTTTGCCGATAGGGGCCCTCATCCCAATCGAGACCGACCCACCGCAAACCATCGATGATCGCTTGGATCGATTCATCGGTTGACCGGCTTTGGTCCGTATCTTCGATCCGCAAAATGAAGACGCCCTGCTGTTGTCTGGCATACAGCCAGTTGAACAGTGCGGTGCGCACACCGCCGATATGCAGAAACCCGGTTGGACTAGGCGCAAAGCGGACACGGACTGGGATCATGACCTATCTCTCAGAGTTGATCAAGGGCCGGTATCTATAACATGCGTGAACGTGCGTGGAAAAGCGCCCATATATTTTGATAAGACTGCATAAGCGGTCACGCCCCGAGCATCATGGCAGAGCACATTCAATCTGCCAGGGTCCTCTCCGCCACTGAGCTCACCTCGCAGGTCCGGCAACTCGTCGTCCTGCCGAGAGAGCAGCCGATCGGCTTCAAGCCGGGACAATGGGTGTCTCTCAAGCTTCCGGTTGGAACCCGGCCGCCGCTCAATCGGGCCTATTCCATGGCGGCTCCCGCTACGACCTCAGGCGAATTGACCTTGATATTCGACCGCGTGACCGATGGATTGGGCTCCAGTTACCTGTCCCAAATGAAGCCGGGTGAAGAACTGGCACTTTCAGGGCCGTTTGGGAATTTCGTGCTGCCACCATCGCATCGATCGTGAACTCATCCTTATCGCCCGCTACACCGGTTTGGTGCCTATCCGATGCATGCTCAAGGAGCTGTATGGGCAACGCTACCGTGGTCCTGTCCTCTTGATCGCCGTCGCGCCGGCGGAGGACGAGCTGCTGTTCCATCAGGAATTGCTGTCGTTGGCCGTCACCCATCCGGATTTCCGGTATTTGCCGCTCGTCGCCGCTGACGGGGAACAACAGGCAGTCGACCTGACATTCTCCATGCTGCGTCCCTTACTCGATCGACCTGCGAAAGTCCTCCCCATGCTGTGCGGAACAAAAGGATTCGTGAGACCTTTGCGAAGCTGTTTTGTGGAAGCGGGATACGAACGGAAAGAAGTGAAAATCGAGACCTATGACTGATGTACGACTAGACCGCCGCGCTTAATGTCCTTCCTTTACGAGGTTCTTGTTCACCGCCGGGATTTCCACCACGATGTCCTTCGTGCCGTTCGGAACACATTGGCATCCTAGGCGCGATTGCAAGGTTGTCATAGGCGCCTCGTCCAGCTGGTCGAACTCGTCGTCAGTTCCTTCATTACAGGTTTCCAGTCCCTGCTTCACGATGACGTGACAGGTGGAACAAGCACAGACTCCGCCGCAGGAATGTTCCAAATCCACCCCATTACCCATCGCAATGTCCAGCAGACTCCCTGGCAATCCGGTTGGGCCATAGGGAATTTTGGCTGGATCGACCTCAACCTTGGTAGTGACCCCGCTCGGGGCAACATAGGTTACGGTATAGGGTTTCTGCGGAAGCTCAACCTCTGTCTTTTCAATATAAGGGTTCGTCCCACCCATCTGCCCAAATCCTTTCTGAAGCCCCTTCTCTGGAGGCCCCTTCCTTGGACCCGCTCTTGACAGGTCTGAATTCTACGTGCTATTCTTAGTCCGACCTAATTGATCGGAGATCATTATAGTCTCCGACTAGATGGATCGGCAATAGCCCATGTTAAAGATTTCAAAAAAAACTGACTATGCCTTGATGGCGCTCCAGCATATCGCTTCCGTACAGTTCGGCGACGTGACTCCCGGCCGAGTCGTGAACACGAAGGAGATTGCTGAGGAATATAACATTCCGCTCGAGCTACTCGCCAAGGTACTCCAAGCCCTGGCTAAAAATGGCATGATTGAAAGCCACAACGGCCCCAAGGGCGGCTACTTGCTGGCTCGCAGCGCCAGGCAGATTACCATCGCCCAGATTCTGGAAAGCATAGAAGGACCCCTCGGCATCACCGATTGTTCGCATGAAAAAGAGGGGGAATTCTGCATGCAACGGGAACATTGTAATATCCGCACGCCGCTATTGAAAGTGCAAGACAGCATCTACCAACTGCTCAACAACATGACCCTGCAAGACATGTTGGGTGGCACACCCTTGATTACGATTCAGTCGCCGACAGCACAAGGAGTTGAACGATGAAGCTTCCGATTTTTCTGGATAACCATTCCACTACGCCGATGGACCCTCGTGTGTTGGAAGCCATGCTTCCCTACTTTGTCGAAAAGTTTGGGAATGCGGCGAGCCGGAACCATGCTTTCGGTTGGGCGGCGGAAGAAGCGGTCGATAATGCCCGCAAGCAGATTGCCAAGCTGATTAAGGCGGATGCGAAGGAAATCATATTTACCAGCGGGGCGACCGAGTCCGACAATCTGGCGCTCAAAGGCGTGCTAGAGATGTACAAGGAGAAGGGCAATCACATCATCACCTCCTCCACCGAACATCGGGCGGTGCTCGACACGGCCAAATCACTCGAGGCCAAGGGACTGGCGAAGGTCACCTACCTGCCCGTCGACAAGCAGGGTATGGTCAATCCTCAGGACGTCCGCAACGCCATCACGGATAAGACGGTGCTGATTTCGATCATGCTGGCAAATAATGAAATCGGCACGATTAATCCCATCCAGGAGATCGGCAAGATTGCCAAAGAAAAAGGCGTGCTCTTTCATTGCGATGCCACACAGGGTGTGGGAAAAATTCCGGTGGAGGTCCAGGCCATGGGCATCGACCTCATGTCCTTTTCAGCCCACAAGATTTATGGTCCGAAAGGCATCGGTGCGCTCTATGTCAGGAAAAAGAACCCGCGGGTGCGTATCGCCGCGCAAATCGACGGCGGCGGGCACGAGCGCGGCATGCGTTCGGGGACCCTTCCCGTCCCGCTGATTGTTGGGTTCGGCAAAGCCTGCGAACTCTGCGACCAGGAAATGGCCTCAGAATCGGCGCGCCTCTCCAAGATGCGCGATCGGCTCGAAGCCGGCATCATGGCGGCGTTGGAAGAGAGCTATCTGAACGGCCATCCGACGAATCGGCTCCCGGGGAATTTGAACATTTCCTTCGCCTACGTGGAGGGCGAATCGCTTGCTGATGGGCATGAAGGAGATCGCATTGTCATCCGGATCTGCCTGTACGTCAGCTACGCTGGAGCCGTCCTATGTGCTTCGCGCCCTCGGCGTCGGGACTGAATTGGCTCATTCCTCTATTCGCTTCGGCCTTGGTCGGTTCAACACGGACGACGAGATTGACTATACTATTAAGAAGGTTATCGAGGTAGTGACGAAGCTGCGGGAAATGTCCCCGCTGTATGAAATGGCCAAAGAAGGGGTCGATTTGAAATCCGTTCAGTGGGCCGCTCATTAGAGGAAAGACCATTCCAGATTTAAGAGCTCAAATCTCAAATTCATGCGGAGGCTACCATGGCGTACAGTGACAAAGTCGTCGATCATTTCAATAATCCCCGCAACATGGGGAGCTTTAAGAAGGAAGAGGAAGGCGTCGGCACCGGCATGGTCGGCGCGCCGGAGTGCGGCGACGTCATGAAACTGCAGATCAAGGTGCAGAACGATACGATCGTGGATGCGAAGTTCAAGACCTTCGGCTGCGGATCCGCGATTGCCAGTTCGAGCCTGGCCACCGAATGGCTGAAGGGCAAGACGATCGAAGAGGCCCAAAAGATCAAGAACACGGACATCGTGCAGGAGCTGAACCTCCCGCCGGTGAAGATCCACTGTTCAGTCCTGGCCGAAGACGCGATCAAGGCAGCATTAGCCGACTATAAGAAGAAAGCCGAACCCAAGTAGGAAAAGGAGCGCTCGATGGATACGACGAACACAGAAACCCAGGCTCCGGTAATCACGCTTTCAGAGGCGGCGATCAAAGAAGTCAAACGCCTGATCAACGTCCAGGGCATCACGGAAGGCGGGCTCCGCCTCGGCGTCGAAGGGTGGTGGCTGCTCGGGCCTGAGCTATACGATCAACTTCGACGAGAAGATCGGACAATACGATCAGGTCTATGACTTCGACGGCGTCAAAGTGATCGTTGATGCCAAGAGCGCGATTTATCTCCAAGGCACCCAGCTCGATTATCAAAAAGATCTCATGGGCGGAAATTTCAAGTTCGTTAATCCGAACGCCAACAAAACCTGCGGCTGCGGAGAGTCGTTCTCCGCATAACTGCACGAGAGCTATCAGAGCGGATTTCTAAACAGGCATGGCCAGAAGCCATGCCTGTTTTGTCAGAACGGCGGACGACATGGATCACTCACATACCCAGGGCAGCGGGCGGCGCGAACTGCAGATGGCCCGGAGCATGTGCTGGCACTGCCAGTCCGAAGTGGCCGGGGAATATTTCTGCGAGCGCTGCGTCAAGGTGCAACCGCGTTTCGAAAGAGGCGGATTATTTTACGTGCCTCGGGTTTCCGCGCCGGCTTGACCATCGATTCCGCAGAAGCTCGAAGCCAAATTTTACGAACTGAGCCGCGCCTTTCATCCGGATTTCTATCAGAACAAGAGCGAGACCGAACAGGCGATCAGTCTCGGCAATGCGGCAACGCTGAACACCGCCTACCGGACACTTCGAGACCCGATCCAACGCGCGGAATATCTGCTGGCTATCTGAGGCCGGAGCCGTCAAGGAAATCCGGACTTCGCCTCCGGCGGACCTGTTCGAAGAAATTCTCGAGCTGCAGGACACCCTCGAAGAGTACCGGGCGTCGGATCGAGTCGTCGGAGACCGGGCAGCAGCTGCGCTCGAAACTGCAGGCAGAGCAGCACACCCTGGAAGAGCGACAAGCAGGAGATGGAGACGCAGCTCGAACGACTCTTCGTCGAATGGGATGCGCTGCAAGATCGAGGCGAGGCCACGAGCCAAACCCGCGCCGGACGAGACCGCCTCTTGAAGCAGATGCGGGAGATCCTTTCGAACCGCACCTATGTCAAAAACATCGTCAACGACCTCGTCGCAACAATCGGATAACACTATGGCCTCGAATTGTCGGAATTGATCTCGGAACCACTAATTCGCTCGTGGCCTACATGAAGGACGGCGCGCCCACGGTCATTCCCGGCCGTGACGGACGCACCATGGTGCCTTCGGTCGTGGCCATGACGGACAACGGCTTGATTGTGGGAGATGCGGCAAAGGAGCATCTCACACGGAATCCTGAGCGTACCGTCTATTCCGTAAAACGGTTCATGGGCAAAGGGCTGGCAGACGTACAGAGCGAGCTGGCCTATTTCCCCTACTCGCTGACCGAACAGGGCGGCGTCATCCGGATCAAGCTCGGCGAGAAGTCGTACTCGCCCCCGCAGATTTCCGCGATGATCTTAAAAGAGCTCAAGCAGCGGGCGGAAGCGCATCTCGGTGAGAGCATCTCCAAAGCCGTCATCACCGTCCCGGCCTACTTCAACGACAGCCAGCGGCAGGCGACCAAGGATGCGGGCATGATTGCCGGACTCGAAGTTGTGAGAATCATCAACGAACCGACCGCGGCATCACTCGCCTATGGGCTCCAGGAGAAAACGCAAGGCACGATCGCCGTGTATGATCTCGGAGGCGGCACTTTCGATATCTCCATTCTCAAACTGAAAGACGGCATTTTTGAAGTGCTGGCCACCAACGGCGACACCCACTTGGGCGGCGACGACATCGACCGCCGCGTCGGCGACCTCTTTGTGAACGAAATCCGCAGCGCCTTCGGCATTGATCTGATGGCCTATCCAGACCATATGCAGGCTGTCCGGCTGGAGGCGGAACGCGCGAAAATCCGGTTGTCCGATACCCAGAAGACCCAGGTCGCCATCGACCTGCCGGAGGGAAAAGGCACGGTTCACCCGAGAATTGACCCGAGATCAGCTTGAAGCGTTGACGACGGATATTGTTGAACGAACGCTGGCGCCCTGTCGCTTGGCGTTGAAAGACGCAGGGCTCACGACGGAGGGCATCAACGAAGTGGTGCTTGTGGGCGGATCAACGCGCATGCCGCTGGTGCGTCAGCGTGTGGAGGCTCTGTTCGGGAAGCTGCCGCATTGCCATTTAAACCCGGACGAAGTTGTCGCGCTCGGCGCGGCCGTTCAAGCGGACATTCTCACCGGCGGCACGACCGACATGCTTCTGTTGGACGTCACACCGCTGTCGCTCGGCATCGAAACGATGGGCGGCGTCATGAGCAGTCTTATCAGACGGAACACGACGATTCCGGCCAGCGCAAAAGAAATGTTCACGACCTACGTCGACGGACAGACGGGTGTGGATATTCACATTCTGCAGGGCGAGCGGGAACTGGTGAAAGACAATCGCAGCCTTGCGCGATTTCGCCTGAAGGTCCCGCCGCTGCCGGCCGGCGTGCCTCGTATCGAGGTGACCTTTTTGATCGACGCGAACGGGATTTTGAACGTCAAAGCCAGCGACATGCGGACGGGCCAGAGCCAATCCATCGAAGTCAAACCGTCCTACGGACTCTCGGACAGCGAAGTCGAACGCATGATCGAGGATTCCTTCAAATTCGCGCAGGAAGATGTGAGTGCCCGCAAGCTGATCGAAGCGCGTCTGGACGCCGTCGCGTTGATCACGACGACCGAGAAGTCGCTGGCCGAAGGCGGCAAGCTCATCGCCGAGAAGGATGCCGATGCAGTCCGGAACGCCCTCTCGGCGTTGAACGCTGCCAAGGATGGCAGCGATCCGAAAGCCATCCGCGCTCGGATGGCCGACCTCGAGCAATCGGGAAAACCGTTGTCTGTCGCGATGCTGGATGATTCGCTCAAACGCGGACTGCAAGGCAAGAAAGTCTCAGAGGTCACAAAACCGTAAAGCGGGACCCCGACCGCCGGCAGGAGAGTTTACATGGATCTGAAGTGGCAGGATTCGGAAGACATCGCGATCCGGCTCGTGGAAGAACATCCGGAGACCGATCCGTTGACCGTGCGCTTTACAGACATGCATGCCTGGATTGTGGCCCTGCCGGACTTTAAAGATGACCCCGGGAAGTCGAACGAAAAGATCCTGGAAACCATTCAGATGGCCTGGCACGAAGAGTACCAGGACTCGAAGTCCTGACCCGGCCGGGCTTCGGCGTTGGTTTATTCCGGCTGATCGATTCTGTAGAAATCCATCGGATCCAGGCGGCGTTGCGCCGCCTGCGTCGGCTCACTCCCCCGCGCAAAGATCTCGACACTTCCAGGCTGGTCTTCCTGTTCAGAGTTTAAGAGGCCGGTGGCAGGGTCGACTTTGACGAAGGTAATCCCCTCGGGAATGGTAAACGGCACCACCGGCAACGATTTCAGCGCTTCCTTCATGAAGGTGATCCAGATGGGCAGTGCCGCATGCGCTCCCGATTCCGTTTCACCGAGCGAGCGGCGGTCGTCGAATCCTACAAATGTTCCCGCCACGAGATTCGGCGTCCCGCCGATGAACCAGGCATTGATGAACTCGTTGGTCGTACCCGTCTTGCCCGCGATGGGACGACCAAGCGCCTTCGCCGCCTGACCGGTGCCTTTCTGCACCACATCTTCCATCATGTTCGTGATCAGATACGCCGTTTCTTTCGACACGACTTCCTCGGCTTGCGGTTCCTGCTTTTCGAGCACCTGTCCGCCGTTGTCTGTCACCGACAGGACTGCAAACGGCTCGGCCCGGCTGCCCTGATTCAAAAAGACACTGTAGGCCGCGGTCAGTTCCATGAGTCCCACCGACGACGACCCCAATCCCAACGAAAGATCAGGAGCCAGGGGACTGGTAATTCCCACCTGGCGGGAAAAATCAATCACGTTCTTGATGCCAACCTTGTCAAGCAGTCTGACCGTCGCCAGATTGTG
The DNA here is from genome assembly GCA_963824855.1 of uncultured Nitrospiraceae bacterium. Lineage (GTDB taxonomy): Bacteria > Nitrospirota > Nitrospiria > Nitrospirales > Nitrospiraceae > Nitrospira_C. Next base: position 211,998 of record CAWGQP010000012.1, on the reverse strand, counting down.
AGAATGGGCCAATGCATCCCGTAGGCTGACCATCCCGTGAAATCTCTTTCCATAGTTCTCCGGCTTCCACGTCTTTTCCTCTTCCACCTGCTCATAGACAACCGGCGCATCGAGCACCACTGAGGCGGGGCTCATGCCTTGATTAATGGCGGTCGCATAGATGATCGGCTTAAAGGCCGATCCCGGCTGCCGATGGGCTTGGACGGCCCGGTTGTACTCGCTGCGGTTGAAGTCATAGCCTCCGACCATCGTCAGGATCGCTCCTTGAGCCGGCTCAATGGCAATTAACCCGCCCTCCACCAGCGGAGTCTGCTCCATTACGACGGAGACCTGCTCCTTCTCAATCTTCTTCACCCTCACTTCAATCACGTCCCCCGGCTTGAGGACCTGCTTGGGATTGGCCGTCACCACGACATCCTTCACGAGGTCCTGACCTGTTAGGCGCCGCTTGGCCCAAGCCATGTCATCGAACGAGAGTTTGCCGGTGACATTGCCGATTTGGACCCAAAAGAGATCTTTGCCGACCTTGGTCACGACCGCTTCCCGTTCATCGCCCACGGCGAGCGGCTGATCGGTCGTCGCGACCGGCGCGTTCCCTGCCGCTAGCGACGCGGGATCGACGCTGCGCAGCGGTCCGCGCCATCCCTGACGCTTGTCCAATTCGCGCAAGCCGGTCTTAAAGGCGGCTTCCGCTGCCCGCTGCATATCCAGATTGAGCGTGGTTTTGATCTGAAGCCCGCCTTTGTAAACCATGGTCTCGCCGTACTTTGCGATCAGCAACTGCCGCACGTATTCCACAAAATATGGAGCGGCCTGTTCACTGCCGGGCCGCCGGAAGCTGAGCGGCTCTGCCATGGCTTCGTCGTGCTGCGGCGGCGTGATGAACCCCGCTTCCGCCATTCGATCCAACACATGCTCCTGCCGCTTCTTGGCGCGGGCGTAATTTTTAAACGGCGAAAAATGGTTCGGAGATTTCGGCAGTCCCGCGAGAAAGGCGGCTTCGGCGATGGTCAGGGCTGAGAGATCCTTTCCGAAATACGACTGCGCCGCAGCGGCGACTCCATAGGCGCCCTGGCCGAAATAGATCTGGTTGAGATACGTCTCGAGGATCTGTTCCTTGCTGGAGACCAGCTCCATCTTGTACGCCAGCACTAGCTCGCGCACTTTTCGATCGAACGTCCGCTCCGAGGACAAGAATAACGATCGGGCCAGCTGCTGGGTAATGGTGCTCGCTCCCTCGACCTTGCCGCCTCGGCGGAGGTTCGTCCAGGCTGCGCGGAGAATGCCGATGTAGTCGAGGCCCGGATGCTCGAAAAATCGCACGTCTTCGACCGCGATCACGGCACGACGCAGATGTTCCGGAATCTGCGGCAGTGGAGTCAAAATCCGCCGTTCGATGAAAAACTGCCCGATGAGTTGCTTATCGCTGGAATAGACTTGTGTGACCAGACTCGGCTGGTAGTTCTGCAGCTGTCCGAGATCGGGAAGATCTTGCGCGTAGTACCACAGGAGGCCGCCGACGCCGAGGATGCCGCTCAACACAACGGCTGCCGCGACAATCAAGCGCGATTTGCCACCGCCGCCAAGGACGCCGGGGCGGCGGCTGACGAGGAGTATCGGAGAGCTGAACTGGCCGATCGATCAATGTCATGGGAGTGGTTAGGGAGGTCCGACATCACGATACCGTGGAGCCTGTGAAAACACAAGCAACTTACTGACTTGTCGGCACCGAGACGCTTCGGGTATACTGTTTGTTCGACGCCCGACAGTCCGGGCGTCTTTTTTTTCGGTAGAGGACACCTGAACGCCATGACTCAATTGCGCGCCCCGCAACGACCGTCGAAACGATATTCGCAATATTGCCATCATTGCCCACGTCGACCATGGCAAAACCACACTCGTGGATGCGCTCTTACGTCAGACACATGTCCATCGCAAGATCGACGACATGGGCGAACGCATCATGGATTCCATGGATCAGGAACGTGAGCGGGGCATCACCATCCGTGCCAAGAACGCGAGTGTGACGTATCAAGGAGTGAAGATTAACATCGTCGACACGCCCGGCCACGCCGACTTCGGCGGCGAAGTCGAACGTACGCTCCGCATGGTGGATGGGGTGCTTATTTTGATCGACGCCAAGGAAGGTCCGATGCCCCAAACCACCTTCGTGCTCCGGAAGGCACTCGCCCTCGGCCATAAAGCCATTGTGGTCATCAATAAAATCGACCGTCCGGATGCTGTCATCGATGACGTGGTGAACCGCACCTTCGATTTGTTTGTCCATCTGGGAGCGACGGACGAACAGCTCGATTTTCCGATCGTCTACACGTCGGCAATCAAAGGCATCGCGACGCTGGACGTAAACAAGCCCGGCACCGACATCACTCCGCTGCTGGATACCGTTCTTGGAGCAGATCCCTGCTCCGGCCATCAACGCCAACGCGCCGCTCCAGATCCTTGGTCCTGGCCCTTCTCTATGATTCGTACAAAGGCAAAATGGGCGTCGGGAAAATTCAATCCGGCTCGATCGCCCGCCGGCAGAGCGTAGCGCATATTCGGAAAGGACGGCGCCCAGTTCGCCGGGAAAGTCTCGGACCTTGCCGTCTATTCAGGCCTTGAACGGACGGATGTTGAGCAGGCGGAAGCAGGCGAAATCGTCGCCGTCGCCGGACTGGACCAGGTGAGCATCGGCGACACCATCGCCGACGCCGAGCAGCCGGTGGCCCTCCCGCGCGTCACAATCGATGAGCCGACCGTCCAGATGACCTTCTCCGTGAACAACAGCCCTTTCGCGGGCCGTGAAGGCAAGTTCCTCACGTCGCGGCACCTGCGCGAGCGACTGTTCAAAGAGCTCGAAACGAATGTCTCCCTGCGCGTGCAGGAAACGGACAGTCCGGACCGGTTCCTGGTCGCTGGCCGTGGAGAGCTGCATCTCGGCGTCTTGATCGAACAGATGCGCCGGGAAGGCTACGAACTGCAAGTCTCGCAACCGGAAGTCATTCTGCATCGGGACGGCGGTAAGGTCACTGAGCCGTATGAGGAGCTGACCATCCAGGTGCCGGAAACCTATCAAGGCGCCGTGATCGAAGAGATCGGCAAACGTCGCGGGCGAAATGCGGCATATGAAACTCGTGCATTCCGATGCCGGTCCGAGCGAAATGCACCTCGAATATCACATTCCAACCCGCGGCATCATGGGCCTGAAGAACGTGCTGCTCGCCAAAACCCGCGGCACGGTCATCATGCACCATGTCTTCACGGCGTATGAGGCCGCCAACGAACAGGATCTCCTGGTCGCGGCACACGGTTCGCTCTGTGCGTTCGAAGACGGCACGAGCACAGGCTACGCGCTCTTCATGACGCAGGAGCGCGGCGTCATGTTCATCGGGCCGGGCGTGGAAGTCTATCGGGGCATGGTGGTCGGCGAAAACAGCCGCGACGAAGACCTCGATGTGAACGTCTGCAAGGAAAAACACCTCTCCAACATGCGCGCCTCAGGGTCGGATGAAGCCTTGGTCCTGACGCCGCCGCAGGAGATGTCCTTGGAATTTGCTCTGGAATATATCGGCCCGGATGAGTTGGTGGAGGTCACGCCAAGTAGTCTGCGTATTCGAAAACGGCTCCTCCATCCTGAAGATCGGCGCAAAGCCAGGAAAGCGGCCAAGTAAGCGAAGCGGCAAGGGCTCTCTGCCCTCTTCATGCGCATCAAGAAGAAAGCACCCAAACCCTCGGCCAAGCGCCCGCCCTTGTACTTTCTCGGCTATCGCGGCACTCGCCCAATGTCGGAAGAGCTGGCCCTGTGGTATGACCAGGCGTACGGCGGCCCGTTGAGAATCGTTCACGAGGATCGGGCGCCCGACTCCTGGCAGGTGACTCACGGCCCCTGGAGCGCCCACATCGTTATCCCGCTTCCCTCAACCCACACAGCCGGCCTGGTGGATCAGTTGGCCTGGGAGCATGACAAGGTCGGAGCCATCGCTCCAGCGGTCATGCCGCCGCGCGAGATGCCGGACACACTGCTCCTCGCAGCGCGCCTCGCCCGCGGTTTGACGTTGCTGACGCAGGGAACGGCTTACGACATCGCCACGCAGCAGTATCTCAATCCATCGGACTGGCAGGACCGCGGCCTTGAAGCCTTCTCGGCCGAGGATCATGTGGTAATCGTGCAGGACGATCAAGCCAAGCCTGATGTCGTCTGGTGCTACAGCCTCGGCCTCTCCAAGTTCGGCCTCGACGAACTGGAGACGTTCTTGCCCCGGGGCACGTCTGACCGAGCGGCCAGGGAATTACTTGTCCAGTCAGTTCGCGAAATAATCCGAATCGGTCAATCCCCCAAGGTTGGCGCATCTGTCGACCTCCCTCTACTGAGCCGAAGAATCACGATCGCGAATCACCGGACGGCGGCTCCCGGAGGACGCATGCTCGGATTCCGCGAGCTGCAGTGGTCATAACCGAATCGTCCCGCACGGCTGCTATTTAGCCACCGCCGCCCGGTCCCCCACCGCCACCCGGTCCCCCACCGCCGCCGTTGTCCACGAATCGGGCGTTCGCATTGCGATTGACATCCATCGGCAATACGCAGGGTCCCGAGTCGTTGTCGCAGGATCCGCCTCCTCTTTGCCACCCAGCGAAAGAGGAGCCCTCATTCGGCGTTGCGGTCAAAGTCACGACGGTCCCTCGGGGATAAGAAGCCTGACAGGTGCCACCGCAAGAAATACCCGCGGGGTCGGATGTCACCGTTCCATCACCAGGTCCCCTTTTCTCAACAGTCAACGTCACCAAGTCGGGAGGTGCCGGATTGAACGTGGCTGTCACCGACCGATTCACGTCCATGACAACCGAGCAGGAACCTGTTCCACTACAATCCCCGCTCCACCCGGCAAAGGTCGAACCAACAGCTGGCGCGGGAGTCAAGGCGACGGTGGACCCCGGTGCAAAGCCGGCGCTGCAGATTCCGGGACAGGATATCCCGCTGGGATTGCTGGTGACGGTGCCGACCGCCGCCCCGTCAATTGTGACCGTAAGCGTCATCGGAGGGGGCGGAGCTGTCGCCGTAAAGGTCGCCGTTACGGTCTGATCCCCGATCATCACAACGACGCATGCACCACTGCCACTGCATCCTGCACCGCTCCAGGTAAAAGTGGAACCACTATCTGGCGCTGCTTCGAGCACGACAGAGCTGCCGGTGGGGAACTGAGACGAGCAAACCGCACCACACGAGATTCCGTTCGGATTGCTCGTCACCGTCCCGGAACCGTTTCCTCCCTTGACCACACTTAATTGGTTGGTAGCAACGGTGACGACGAAGCGCGCGGTGACTGTGGCATTGTTGGTGACCGAACAGGGACCGGTGCCGGAGCAGGCGCCGCTCCAGCCGGCGAACGCAGATCCCGGCGCCGCTGCGGCGTTCAAAGACACGGTCACACCCTGTTGAAACTGCCCGGAGCACGTGCCTCCGCAATCGATGCCGGCGGGCGAGGAGCTGACGGTGCCGCTGCCATTCCCCTCCTTCTGCACGGTGACCGTAAAGAGCCTTACCAGCGTGACCTCGAGATTGACAGGCGCTCCGGCCGTCAAGTTTACGCCGGGCAGCGTTCCACCAAATATTTTCAGAGGGGGCGACGCTGCATTGAAAGCTGTCACCGTGATTGTCCGGTTGGGCCCAACCGGCGCTTGGAGGCTCACCGGAATTTCTTGCCCGCTGGTCGGATCGGACACGGGAACGGTCGATGTCGCGGGAACCGGCATTCCCGGTCCCGAAATTTGGACTTGAATGGTAGCGATCTCAGAGACAGCCTGCGCCCAGGCGGGCGTTGCACCTGGAAACCAACGTTCGATCCATGCGAACAGACGCGAAACGGCGGGCTGATGCTGCGCCTGGCGTCCGTCGACAATCAAGGACAAATTCACGGCAACCGTTTTGCCGTCCGTGTCCGACCCACATGCCGCGAGCACCGCGATGAGCAGAAGAGCCCATACCGAAGGGAGACCGGTGGATTTGTTCAAAATACGCATTGCGCCCCCCTGTAACAACCTTTACCTTCGCCGTGCTACGGCAACCTGATCGTTAGATTGACCGTCGAGCTGCCCGCAATAGGCACCGCGCCCGAGACCACAGCAGGCGGCGTGACAGGCGTAATGGGCAAAGGCCAGTCCGGCAGCATGTACGCTGTGGATGGTGCATTCCCCCCCTGCGTGCCGGCCTTGGCCACGATTGGCGCAGCTGTCAGCCGCTCCCCCGGAGCGGCCGCTTCTCCAATGCCCGCCGCAGCGAGCGCCTCTCGAGGTGATTCCTTTTTCGGAGTATCCGGCAACGCTGTCCCTGAGATGGCCGACGCCACAGGAACGATGTGCGTCTGGATTGAACTCGGCATGCTGGGCGGTGCACCAGGCAAAGCGATCGAAAATTGGCCGGGCAGCACCAGAACGGTGGCACCGCCGGAGGTGAAGGCCACGTTGCCGGTCCGTCCGATGTTTGCCACACCGCTGGCGCCCTCCATTTCCAATCCCTCTTCGTCCGTGGGACGCTTTCCGGCCGGCGGCTTCCCGTTCACCCAGGTGACGAAGTAGGTGCCCCTGGCCGTGACGGCGGAGGTACCCGCGTCGATTTCAAACGTCGAGTTGTCTCCTTCGAACTGCCTGGCGACGAGCGCGCGAACCGTTCCTCGGGCCAAATGGGCGACGAAGGCGCGCTGATCGCCGCCTGCCTCGTAGGACTGTTCGCGTAACTACCAGGCGGCTGTTATCTCCGAGTGTGAGCAGACTGTCGTCGGCATAGAGCACCTTGCACCGTGAGCCTGGCTGGCTCTCAAGGATCGACAGCCGGCCGATCTCATCGAATTGACGGAGCGGCACAGGAGGCGTCATCGTCGCCGGTTGCATCGTTACGGTCCCTTGGACCGCGAGCACGATCCCGACCGGTTCTTCCTCGGCGACGGCCACGGTGCCCTGTCCAATTGAAAGGCCAACCACAAGCCATAGGATGAAGCCGCGCATCTTCATGGTGCCTCCTAGAATGCCCCTCCGACCGTCAATGAAATGATGTTTCTCGTGTAATTGAACGCCTCGACGTTCGATTCATCCCTCGTATAGGAGTATTGAAAGGCCAGCCACAGCCATGAGCGAATGTCGCGCACGGCCGTACCGGTCAACTGATAGACGTTGTCCCTGCGAACGGTTGTCCCGTCCGGCGAGAAGGAGTTGGGATTACTGTAGTTCTGCCGATAATAATCGAAGGCCAGCTGCAGTGTGGTCGCGGCCACCGGCTGATAGGCGATCCCGGTGGACAGTCGATGGCCGAGGTATTGCCAATCGGCGCTGGTGGGAACTCCCGGTGTTGCGGTCGTCACATCCCCGCCTCCCGTCTGATCGGTATCGAAGATATAGCCCCCACGGACATACCCGCGATCGTTGGGAAACCGCCAGTATTGCATCGCCCCCAACATGTAGTTGTTCGCATCGCGAGTCTGATTTACCGGCGCGCCGAGCTGATCATCTCGAAAAGACTTGAAGTCCTTGTTCTGGTACCGGAAAAACGCCTGCGTGTAGGTGCGTTCGCTTTCGGGTATCGTCAACGTCGGCTGTATCGCATTGGACAAAAGATAGGCATCGCCGCCGACCGTGACGTAGTCCAGGGTGTACTGTAGGCGCAGCTGCGCCGAGCCCAAGCGCCGCTCGACGTACAAGCTTGGAGCGAGATCGAAGACGTTGAAGTCGCTGAGGCGGGCATGGAAATTCGTAAATAATCCGCCACCGGCACCGATGGTCCATTTGTCGGTCTGGAAGAAACGATATTCGTAACTGCCTGCGAGGGCCGTGACGAAATCATCCTTGTGAGAGATGCCGGTCGGCAGCGGCGATCCGCCCGGCAGCAGCACCACATTCGAGTCGTATTGCAGGCTCAGGCCGTAAGTGGCGCTCCACCGCTTCGAGGGAAGCTGAGAGGGGAGAGCTGCCGGTGGCGGCGCCTGTTGCGCCGCTATGGCCGTCCCGCCTTCGACTGCCGAGCGAAACTCCGCCGTCGCTTGTTGGAATTGACGTTGGGAGTGGAGCGCCGCTCCTCTCTGGTACCGGGCATCACTCGCCAGCTCCGGGTCTAGCTTCCCAGCACGCAGGAATTTCTCGGAGGCCTGTTCATACGACTGCTGCTCGGCAGCGGCAAGCCCCGCATAGTCATAGAGCAGCGGATCATCCTTCAGCGTCCGCTCGGCGACGGTCAACTCGGTTGAGGCCTCCCGATAGCGACCTTGATGGTACAAGGCCATACCCAATCCCATGTGGGCGCGCGCATCATCGGGTTGCCTCTTGAGCACCTCTCTAAATTGTTCTTCTGCCTCTCTATACCGTTGTAATCTCAGAGAAGTGAGGCCAAGATAGTAACCACTCGTCCGATCGCCAGGCTTCACACTTAACGCTTCTTTGAGATAACGCTCAGCCTCCTTATAGCGGCCCTGGTTGTACAGATACAGCCCCTTCGCCAGTTCAAAGTCATACTCCTTGTGCTCTTCGGCTCCTTGTACGGGATTCACAAGCGCTAAAATCAGAACGAGCGATAGACAACAGCACCCCAGCACCCATGCGAACCGACTGTCACGGTTGGTGGTACGTTCCACGGACACACTCTCAGGGTTTTTTCGATGGCGACGAGGGGCCTACTCAAGAAGTGGACCTGTTCGATGTCGAGAAAAGAGGGAAGGATTACAAGCCTTTGAACTATCGTGCATCCATCTGTCCGGACAACCTGTCCGTTTAGTCCTCGACTTGGGGACATCCTGTCCCGACAACAAGGGTGTTGAGAGGGGGAAACTAGGGCCACTAGGGGCAAATAATCCACAGAAAATCCTAGGTCTTCCGGCCCGTTGACAAGCTTTTCAACCGCACGGTACAAAATCTAAGGTTTCTTAACATGGCCTAAGATCGGCTTTAACCTTGCGAAGGAGGAGAAGTGATGAGTGACGTAGCCGCGGAAATCAAGGTGGGCGATACCGCCCCGGACTTTAATCTGAAGGACCAAGACCAAAAGGACGTCAAGCTCAGCGAGTATCGAGGCAAAAAGAACGTCGTCCTGGCATTTTATCCACTGGACTGGAGTCCAGTCTGCACGGGAGAAAATAAGTGTCTGACGGATGACTTCCCGAAGTTTCAAAATGCGAATGCCGAGCTCTTCGGCGTCAGCTGCGACAGCTTCTTCTCCCACAAGGCATGGGCCGATTCAATGGATCTCAAACACCGGCTGCTTTCCGATGTACATCGGACGACCGCAAAGGCGTATGGGCTCTACTTCGAGCCGTTGAACTGCTCAAAGCGTGCGACCGTGATCGTCGATAAGAACGGCAAGGTAGCCTATGTGAAGGTCCAGGAAATCAAGGTGGCGCGCGAGGACAAGGACATCCTCGCTGCCCTTTCGAAACTCAATTAATCAGAGCGGGGGACTGAGAACCGGAGGCTATCCGGTCTCTCAGTCCTCTCTACATTCATATGTCTGGGATCGTACAAGACGTCAGCGACGCAAACTACAAGGAGTTTACGGACAGCTCCGGCGCGGTCGTGGCCTATGGACTGGCCACCTGCGAGCCCTGCAAGACCTACGACCCCATTCTCGAAGATACCGCCGCCAAGTTTCCGGAAATCAAAGTCGGCAAGGCCAAGATGCATGTCCCCGGCCGATGCCGCGAGATCAAGAAGACCCACACCTTCGAGACCTACCCCACCACGCATTTCTTCGCAAACGGCAAGCTGCTGCTCACCCGCGAGGGGGTAGTAGAGAAGGCCGAACTCGCGGCGCTGATTTCAGATTACCTCCTCAAATAAGTCCACGGAGCCGTCCTGCAGTGAGCCTCGGGGACAAAGTGGGCGCGCGTCCGTGGCCAAAGCCTCGTAGAGGATCTACCGCTCCATCCCCTGCGGTTTCGTTTTCGAACAGTGCTCGTGTCGAATGAGCCAACCCGAACTCTCTTTGCGGAAGATGCTCGTGCACTTGCCCTGCTCTTGGGCGTCGAGTTCGCCGTTTTTTATCGCTTGAAATACGTAGTCGTAGGAAGCCCACGCGGTCGGGCCAGATATATGGGTATTGAGGTTTGAGACGGCACCGAGGAAGTGCACACGGCTGCCCTGTTCGAGTGCCGATCCGTACTCAGAGAGCCATTTCTCGATGGTCTCGCGTGTTTCCACTTCCCCGTCCTGCACTCCGCTGTAATCGGCCGTGTACAGTTTGAGCACCGCCTCTTTGTCTCTGGTTTCGACGAATGTCGCCGACGACTTCGCCTCCGCAAGCAGCACCTTTTCGATCGCTTCCTCATCGCCTGCGGCTTTCGAAACCGATGCCCAGAATACGAGACCGATGATGACGCTGCAGGCTAGACGTGTCATGGGATCCTCCGAGGAAGAGAGCGGCTTAGCCGCAATAATCGAATGAAAGATCGCGAGATTGGACGAGGTGGACGCGGGAAAGGCGGCCCGGCGTGATCTTGGAGACCAGGGCGTGCCAGATCCGCTGCGCAAGGTCTTCTCCGTTGACGACTTCGCCGCCCGCTACTTGACGCAAGTCCTGGCAGTTGTATCGCGAGATCACCGTCTCCTGCACGAGGCGGTCGAGTACACCGAGATCAGTCACCATGCCAGTCACTGGATCAATCGTCCCCTGCACGGTGATGAAGCAATCCCATTCCCGTCCCTGGTTGCCTTCTTGGACGGTGGCGAACGAATATCGTCTCGTGACGCTCGCACGGTCGAGGCCTCCGGTCCTCGTCACATCCGCATAAAGATCCTCGTCTTCGTACAACCGGATCGCGTGAAGGACTCCGATATCTTTCTGCTCGACGAGCTTGGTCCAGAGCACCAGGGCCAGGTTCTCGGAGGTCGGGATCCGATCGGCAAAATACGGCATGTCGAGATTCAGGTTCTTGTGATCGAATTCTTCCAGCACGCCGAGCAGAACGCGTTTCAAATCAAACAGGTTGATCACCATCCCCGTCTTCGGATCGACCTCGCCGGATACCGTGACGTCGAGGAGATAGTTATGGCCGTGGGCCGGCGGGTTGTAGCAGCGCCCGAAGACCGCTCGGTTTTTGGCTTCGTCCCATTCCGGCCTGTGATACCGGTGGGCGGCAGCAAATTCAATCCGTTTGGTGAGGAGCACGGGAGCCATTTTCATCTCCGACGTCAGAGGTTGGAATGATCACCATTGAGAGTACCGCCTATGCGCTCAAGTCGGCGAGCCATTCCTCCCGAAGGCTACCGGGCACGTGCACCGTCTCGCGGTAGCCGTTATGGTCCACCGTTAACAAGACCGGCTGACGGAGATCCGCAAACACCTGTTTCATGGCCTCGCTCGGTCTGAACCGGACGAAATGCACGGCGCTGATTTTCGTCTCGTGGCTATGGCCGCCTTCAAATTGTCCGAAGACCGATTCTCCTCCCGCCATGATCGCCACTGTGTGGCCGTGATCCAATCCCATAAACCGGTCAAGCCACTCTTTCATTTTAGCCGCTTCCGTGATCTCGATGAGGAGTGTGGCGCTCAGCTCGTTCGCTGCCGGCAACAGTTCATTGTACACATCGAGTTCATCGTTCACCTTGGCCGACTCCAAGATTCGCTCGGCCCGGATCATTTCCTGAATCTGAAACTGCAAAGTTTCGCGGTTCTCGAACACCAGCGTGATGAGGGGCCCGAGTGCCACGCGTCGCCGTTGCTTCAGCGCGATGATGCGGGAACGATAGGCTTCACGCTGCCGCTCATACTCGTCAAGCGGCAGCAAATCTTCCTGGGTCAGAGGCTTCATTTCGGCAGCCCGTAGGCATCGCGAACGACTTGGATCGGATGGAGCGTCGCCTTCCCGCCGACATGCGCCGACGCCCCGGCTTGATCGAGCTGTAATCCGGCCAGTGGACAATCGGACGCCACCACATCGGCCGGCTGCTGTCGAATGGCGCGCACGGCCTTTTCGGCAATGCGCATGGACAGCTCAAAAAACTCCGTTTTCGCGGACCAGGCTCCGTCATGCCCCGAACACTTTTCTGTCACCTCCACGTGTGCCCCGGCGCACTCCATCAGCTCTTTCGATTTAAATCCGATATTTTGATCGCGAAGATGACAAGGGATGTGGTATGCGACGCGGCCGGGGTTCTTGACGAAGTCCATGACCAGCAGACCATCTTTCTTCATTTTCATCAGATACTCGCAGATGTCGTATGTGCTGCGAGCCACCTCTTTCGTCGGCTCGTCGGGGCGCAGGTCCGGATACTCGCGTTTCAACATCAAGCTGCAACTGGCAGTCGGCACGACCACATCATACCCCTTGCGCGACCCAGGGATGGAGCGAGGCGACGTTGGCGCTGACCGCCTGCCGGATGGCGGCGAGATCTCCGAGATCGAAGGAGGGCATGCCGCAGCAGCGCTGCTCCGGGATGACGACCTCGACCCCGTTCTTTTCCAAGACTTGGACGGCGGCCTTGCCCGACGTCCGTAACCTGGTAGTTCACGAGACAGCTCGAAAACAAGGCGACCTTCTTCACTGGAACATCCCTGCGCACCGGCCTTGGACGCCTGGAAAACCATCGGGGAAACGTCTCTGCCGAGAATTGCAGAATGTGCCGGTCGCGATGTACGCCGGCAATGCCTTCGACCAGCCGCCTGACGGTTGAACGCGTCATGAGCCAGTTGAGGGGTCCGGCCGTAAGGCTCCCTAGCCTGCCGATGACATCGGTGGCGATGAGCCAGCGGTCTCGCCAGCGCACGCCTCGCTCAGCGGCCAGCCGCTGTTTCCTGAGGATCATCAAATGAGGAAAATCGATCTCGTACTGGTGAGGTGGCGTATAAGGGCAGTGATTAAAACAGAGCTTGCAATAGTAGCACTCGTCGACGATCCGGCGATGATCCTCCGACGTCAGCTTCGCCACGTCTCCCTCGTGCCGGTCGATGCCATTGAGGAGCGTGTTGAATGAGGGACAGAGATTGAAGCAGCGGCGGCACCCGTCGCAGATCTCATAGATGCGCTGTGTTTCCTTGTCCAGCTGCGCGGGATCGACCGGTTGGATAAGGGAGAGCCCCCTCATGTTGTCTCCTGCCATGAAACACGAAGGGTGGGCTGAATGTCCGATCCAGTCCACCCTTCGTATTGCCGTCTAGCTCGGCGATCAGCTCTTCAGACTGTCGAGCCCTTTTTGGAAACGGTTCGCATGGGAGCGTTCGGCCTTGGCCAAGGTCTCGAACCATTCCGCCAGTTCGGCAAAGCCCTCTTCACGCGCCGTCTTGGCCATGCCCGGATACATCTGCGTGTATTCGTAGGTTTCGCCCTCGATGGCGGACTTCAGATTGGCTTCCGTGTTGCCGATCGGCACGCCGGTGGCAGGATCCCCGACCTCCTTGAGAAAGTCCAGATGCCCAAAGGCATGGCCGGTTTCGGCCTCGGAAGTATCGCGGAACAGACCGCCGACGTCAGGATAGCCTTCGATATCGGCCCGCCTGCGCAAAATAGAGATAGCGGCGGTTGGCCTGCGATTCACCGGCAAAGGCCCCCTTCAAGTTTTCATGACTCTTGGTTCCCTTTAGACTCTTGCTCATCTGAACACCCTCCTGTTCAGCTCGGGATAGGAAGCACGGATCGGGACACCGGCCCACGTCCCTTTGCGGCGCTATAAGATAGCCCAGTGGTCCTTGCAGGATCAACCGGTCGATGGCCGATAGCAGGGGCAATTGGGCTTCCATCGCTGCCAGGGTGCCATAGGCTTGATCCTTTGGCGAGAGGAGCGGTGCGGGCACCGGCCACGAGATGGCCAGAGCCGGGATCGTTCCAGATAATGCCCCGTTCGTCCTTCGGCGAATAAAAATCAGTGCACTTGTACAGCACCGCTGCCTGTTCGCTGGTCACGCAGAAACCGTGCGCACAGCCCGGGGGAACGAAGAGCTGCCGAAAGTTGGCCGAGGACAAGTTCGAATCCATGCCATTTCCCGAACGTAGGAGATCCCTTCCGGATATCTACGACCACATCATAGACCGCCCCTTCCAACACCATGACCAGTTTCCCTTGGGCATGCGGTTCCTGATAGTGGAGCCCGCGCAGCGTCCCGCGAACGGAACGGGAAAAGTTATCCTGAACGAAACCGCTCGGTGAGCCCTGCTTCGGCATATCGCTGCGCATGAAATGTTTCACAAAAGAGTCCCCGCTGATCGCGGAATAGCGCTGGTTCGATCAGCAGAACGCCGGGAATGTCGAACGCGGTGACCTTCACGTTCGGCAAGTCCTCTCGGCTCGTCAACCGCGCGAACGATCGTCGAAGACGGCGGCTGGGGATCGACGATATCAGGATGGTCGGGGTACAATTGGCCGAGACGATCGATTAAGGGTTGGGCGGCGGGAGAACTCTCGCGCGTCGGATTGCTGACCGGGTGGTCCCACACCAGGTGCGTAATCCCCGCCTCCAGCAACAATGATCGGATGGTCGAGAGGCAGGCTTCGAGCGTCAGATCCGTGCCATGGCGCAGGTCGAGCACCCGCTCGTTGGGATCGACGGGAGGTGCATCCGTGTTGACCAACGCCCAACAGCGGTCGAAGATGCTGGTGCGAAGCGTCTTCGGGCACATTGATGTTCTCGACGATTCGAGGTACAGAGCGCAGTCACGAACAGGACGAACTGCAAATCCGGCATCCCGGGATTTCGGATATCCAATTGGGGCATGGTGGGGCATTATGGTTGCGCCTGCGCAATCGAGTCAACGGCATTGAACAGGAGTGCTGTCCTCAGATGGTGACGATTTCCCTGATGGGACAACTCCAAACGGCCGACGGCGAACGCGATCTCGCTTGCGAAGTGCCCTCGCCCATGACGGTCCGACAGGTGATTCAGCGCCAGGGCGTGCAACTTCGCCACTTGCTGCAGTTGATCCGCGAAAAGAAGGTGCTGGTCACGATCAACAAGAAGATCGCCAGCGACGATTCCCTGGTCCATGACGGCGATGCCATCCGTCTCGTCGGCCATGACGGCTTCGGCGGAAGTGGCCTCGGACCGACGCACACATAGCTAAAGCAGGACAAGGTAGGATAGGGCATTTCATACCTCCCAACCCACCCAACAAGGGCCGCAGCGAGCGAGTCATGATGGGAAAATGAGAAGGGCCGGCGCCCCATGGGGAGCCGGCCCTAGTCTCCAGAGTCTGAGGCGGAAAGCTCTCAGAGCTTCGCGCGACAGCCCGATTGATGCTTGATTATTTCTTGCCGAGGATGGCGTCCTTGGCAGCCTTGGACACGCGGAACTTCACCACCCGCTTGGCCGGAATCTTGATCGCCTCACCGGTTTGAGGATTGCGCCCCATTCGTGCCTTCCGATTTGCCAACACGAGCTTTCCGATCCCGGGAACCACGAAGACATTCTTCGCTTCCCGATAGGCCAAGGCGGCAAAATCGTCCAACAACTGGACGGCCGCTTTCTTGGTCAGCCCTGCCTTTTGAGCCACGTGATCGGCGATCTGCGACTTGGTCATTGATTTAGCCATGCGAGAAACCCTCCTTGAAACAATATGTAGGTGAATTGCGAACTGCTGCCTCTCAGTGGAGACTTCGTGCGAAGAAGTGACTCGTCAAAGAGACCGTAATGAACTCGTGTTTCAGCCAAAAACCTGCGGGAGTCTATCCAAGCGCTCATAGCCTGTCAACCGAAAAACACGCTCCAGGCGTAGGGATTTGCCTTCAACGAGGCCTTGCAGTTTCGAGACCAAGCGGCGTACAGTACAGAAACTTTGCGGGCAAGTGACAAGGTTTCACGCCCCCATGTATTGAGGATTTTTATGGGCAAGCAACTTCCGATTCTGCCGGCAACAGCGCAACCTACTGGAACTGCAGCGGAAAAATTTATCCATTCTCGGGTGTTTTGCCAAAAGGAAAATCCCTCCCCTCTCCGTCTCCTGATCGAGTTCTTGAAGTCCCGCGGCCAACTGCCAATCCTGCCGACGGACATGACAGAGGAAGCTTTAGACGAGTGGGCCTGGGTGCATCGTGACCCTGCAATACGACCGCGCCAGAAAACCTGTTCAGCTTTTTTGCTTCCGCGACCGGGGCACGTATCAAGACGCGTTTGAACAGGAAAAAGGCCAGTTCCTGGAGGCCTTGACATCCTACGATGATGTGGAAGCCACGCTGGTGGCCGACCAACTCAAAAGAGCTCGTTTCATACTGCTCACCCGATTGGACCCGACCGATATCACTGACGAAGGCTACGATTTCAACGGTTGGATCCTTGAGTTCTATCAAGAGAATTGCGATGGAATCGTTCAAGTTGACGGTCAGGGGTTTTATTCACCGAAAGGCACCCTGATCGTCGACATGTCTGCCACCTCACCGGAGGAATAAGGGGCATGCAGCCCCCAACACCTTCGCACCTCAGCACACTCGCCAGGAAAACTGACGACTGGTTTCGACGGGCGAGCGCCGCCCTATTGAGCCAAATCCCCTGTCGGGCCGGCTGTTCTCATTGTTGCATCGGATTGTTTCCCATCACCCAGCTCGATGTGCACTTGTTACAGGAAGGCCTCAGACATCTGCCAATCGACCAGCGCGAACGTATCGAAGGACGCGCGGTTCAGCAGGTAACCGCACTCGAAACCGCCTATCCCCGGCTCAAGCCTTCACCGTCCATCGGTGGCTGGTCAGACGAGGAGATTGACCAAGCCGTGACTGCGTTTCATGACGCGCCCTGCCCCGCCTTGGGAGACGACGGTCTCTGCTCGCTATATGACTATCGTCCGCTGACCTGTCGATCGATGGGCATTCCGGCACGACAGGACGCCATGGTAAATGGCGCCTGCGCCGTCCAAACGTTTGTGCCGATCGCCCGACTCTCAGCTTCACTCGAGGCAGAAGAGCAAGAGTTGGCGGCGGTTGAGGCGGCAGAACTGGCCGCGCTGCCGGAGGTGGCCGCTGAAGGCGAGGAGATCTTGCTCCCTTATGCGCTTGTGCCCCGACGCATCAAGGTTGGGGCCGCACAAGCCGGCCCGAGCGGGCATGACAAACACCTTTGAAGTTCCACCAGATGAGGCCAGCCGGATGCAGGACTCACCGCCCTGTCGGCTCAGAAAGGCATAATGGTGCAACATTCGATTCTAGTCATCGATGACGATGCAGAGATCAGAAATGCTTTGCAGCTAGTGCTCAAAAAGGCCGGTTATCATCCTCTCCTAGCCGAGGGCGGACAGGCGGCGATTGCGCTGATGGAACAGGATGAGCAGGCTGCGAGCATCGCCGCCATCCTTTGCGATTTGGAAATGCCAGGGATGGATGGAGCGACGGTCATTGCCCATTTCCACAGACACCGTCCGATGATTCCCATCGTCGTGCTGAGCGGAGCCGGCCCTACGCAGTTCTTGGACGCTGTCGGCCAGCAGGGAGTCGGTGACTGGATTAGAAAGCCCGCCACCAACGAGACGGTCTTGGAAAAGGTGCGCGGAGCGGTTCATCTGTTCGAACTCAGGAGGGCAGGTCATGGATCGAAAGACTGCCCAACCACCTAATCCACCGTCCGAAGCCGGGTGGACAGACCGCAAAACGCTGTGCTAATGTGACGTCCCTTGGTACCAGGAGCGCCTGTAGCTCAGCTGGATAGAGCATCAGCCTCCGGAGCTGAGGGCCACAGGTTCAAATCCTGTCAGGCGCACCAACACAAAGAAGACTCAAGACCGCCAACCTCTCTCGAACATACCCGGTGGGCCGTTAGCTCAGTTGGTAGAGCAGCTGACTCTTAATCAGCGGGCCGTAGGTTCGACCCCTACACGGCCCACCAAATTCTTCAACCACTTCCGAACCCTTCTCCTGCATTATGTCAACTTGGTGCCAACTCTTGGTGCCAACTTTTTCAAGTTGAGTATCGAGGACGTTTACAAATCGCTGTTCCCCACTTGGCAACCACTTAGCATAATGCTCTAACGTGGTCGTCGCCTTCGCGTGACCTAGCTGCTTAGACACATATAGGAGTGGGACATTGCTGGAGAGCAAGAGTGACGCAAAGGTATGCCGCAGATCGTAGGGCGAAAATGCCGGGAGCTTGGCGGCGGCCACCACATGCTTGAACAAATCCCGATACCATCGCTCATCGGCCTCCGAAACAAGGCCGCCATCGCGGCCAGGGAAGAGCAAATACGGTTCAGGTATGTTGGCGGCTACCGCTTCTGCTTTCACAAACTCGAGAAACTCACTCAAGGTTGATGCAAGTCCATCGCTCAGGTCCACCACGCGCCGCTCATTGGTCTTGGTTGCTTTGATGCGGCCGAGGCTGACCGCTCGTTCCACGCGGATGGTCTTGGCCCCTAGATCAAGGTCACCGATATGCAAGGCGTAGGCTTCCTCAGGTCGCAATCCGGTCTTGGCTCGTAGCTCCCACATGATCCGCAGGCGATACGGAAGAAGCTGTTGTTGTTCTCTCAAGAGGGCATAGGAAAGGAAGGCATCGCGCTGCTTGACTGTCATTGCGTTGACCTCCGGCCGACTGGTGCCTGTTCGATTCCGCTTCTTCCGTGAGGTAATTGCCAAAGCGGGATTACTCTTTAAGAGTCCATCCAGTTCAACGGCATCCGTGAGGACACTTGAAAGCGCCGCCTTCATCAGACGAATCGCCGTCCTTGAGTAGGGCTTCCCCTCCCCTGATCCATAGCGAGCTTTGCGCTTATCGGCTAAGAAACGAGCGACATGAGACACGGTGATTTCGCGCACTTTGAGGTGGCCGAGGGTTGGCACCACATGGCGGTTAAGGTTCTGCTTGTAGCTTCGCCAGGTCTTTTCTTCGATTTCACCCTTCACGCGCTCAGACCATCGCTCGGCATACTCCTTCAAGGTCATATCTCGGAGAGCCAATGCGGTTGGATGCTCTTCTTTGGTCTCCTTGATTTTTTCCGCAAGCAAGGCCTCGGCATCTTGGCGAGTGGAAACCGTGAGGCGAATCCGCTTTCCTGTCGCGTCACGATAATCTACTGCCCAGCAATCCCGATCCTTGCGTTTCCAAATCGTGGCCATATCGACCTTTCTCGTTAAACTTTTGGCAACTTCGCTTGATAGTCAATTAATGACCTCTCTGACACCCGGACGTATTTCCCGATTCGAACTGCGGGCAGTTTCCCTTGCCGCGCCAGTTCGTAAGCACGGGATACAGGTACATTGAGGCGTACGGCTACCTGTCGCATAGTCAATAATCCGTCTTCCCGATCCTTCAGTACCGTCTGTTCCGAGAGCATCTTTAGACTGGGCTTTTGCTTGGAGCTCGGCCAGGACCCCGATCAGGGCAGGGATCTGGGAGACCGGAGTTTCAGCTACCGCTTGTTCTAGATCTGCCAATCTTGGGCTCATGTTGCTATCACGTCAAAGCTCCGGGCGTTTTGCGGCAGCGCGGCACCAGGGAGCAGGAGTCCAGCCTGGTGTCTCCCGTCTCGCCTCCTGCAAAGCGTGCCGCCCTGCAACTCGGATTCTTCCCTGCCCCGACCTCTGGCGGGGGGCAGGGAAACATCCCATTATCGGACGCAGCGCCTTCAGTTGGTCTTTTTCCAATTGAGCCCCAAAGTCCATTTGAACCCGTTCGGCCATCTCCGCCCAGGTTCGCCCCGCCGCCTTCATCTCCTTGAGCACTTCTAACGCCTTTGACAACGACCGATTGTCTTCCTGTTCCACCTTCTGACCGATTGTCCCGAGCGAGACAGCCAATTGCCTCTTGATGGCCTCTCTCTGTTCCTTATGTGCGCGTTCAAGGAAGTATGGGCGTCGTACTATGGCCTTTTTCTTCTCTTTTCGAGGATGACTCCAATAGGGACTCTTACACTTGGCACATCGCTGAGGCTTTTGCAGTCCTCGCGGCCACCAGAAATTGCCACACCGCAAACAAATGCATGGTCGCAGGACCGCCTCGTCGCCTTTTCCCTTTGCGAGTACTCGGCTAAGAGCAGCCTCAGTTCGTAACCTATCGGCAGGACACATAAACTTGCCTCTAGAAATTGCGCCCCCGTTTTACCGTCCGGGGGCTTTTGCCGGTCCGGCTTGCGCCGGAGCCGGCCAATTTTTCCTGCCTACTCAAGGGCGGCGGTCCCCTTGAGACGACGGCTGAGGGCGTCCATCGCTTTCATGCCGATCGTCCGACCGATAATCCTCAAGGCCTGCATCTCACCATCGACGACCATCTCCATCAACATGCAGGCTCGGATGTATTCAGATACGGTCATTCCTGCCTTCTTCGCGCACTTCTCTATTAAGGCCTTTTCCTCGTCGTTAACTCGAAACTGCATCATCTGGGTTTTCATTGGCCCTCCAGTGTACGTCAGTCTGAGTGACGCAAGGTACTGCAGGACGAATGACATGTCAAGGTGCCAATACTAACGTCGGCGTCCTATTTTTAAGGGCTGATATCTAAGCCCGCATTGACGTGTTTAGGCGTGGCTGCAAAAGCATCTGAGAATCTGCACCTCACTGACGTCTAAGACGGATACGTTGAGCCCTCTTACTCTCAAACCTTACATACACGTATTTCGATTACCTCTCATTCGGCCCTATTGCTTCGCTGACAACGCACTCCTAGAATTGACCTCCCTACGGCAAGGGCCTCATTCAAGGAAAGTCATCCGGCATTCAATGTTTGCGGGGTGAAGGCACTACTCCAAGAGGAGGTTCGCCATTGAAACACCTGCGATTAATCTCCTTCTTCAGGCTCGGCTTCTCACTCGTTCTGTTATCCGCTTGCCTGACTTCCTCGGTCCAAGCGGCTTCCCCCATCACGGGGTCGGGCCTTAACACACAGGTCAGTCCGCCGGTCTCTCTTCCAAGCGGACAAACGCAATTCAACATCACGGGTGGAACTCGTCCAGGTGGGGCAAGTGGGACCAACTTGTTCCATAGCTTTGGTGATTTCAACGTCCCAACCACCAACATCGCGAACTTCCTCAATGACTCAGGCCTCGCCACATCGAACATCCTCGGTCGTGTCACCGGGGGAAATATTTCCAACATCTTTGGGGCGATCCAGACTCAAGGATTCGGGAACGCGAACCTCTTCCTGATGAACCCGGCTGGATTCTTGTTTGGGCCGAACGCTACTGTGAACGTCGGCGGGATGGTGAGTTTCAGTTCAGCAGATTATCTTCGACTGGCCGACGGAATACGGTTCAATGCCATTCCCAATACAACCGCAGATGCGCTTCTAAGCGCAGCGCCGGTGGCCGCCTTCGGCTTCTTAGGTTCGAACCCTGGGGCGATTACCGTTCAGGGCAGCCTATTGTCCGTCACGCCAGGGCAAAGCATCTCGCTGGTCGGCGGGAACATCACAGTGCAGTCTGGCGTACCTGACGAGGGGTCCTTGGTCCAACCGGGACGGCTCTCTGCCCCCGGCGGGCAGATCAACATTGCCAGCGTGGCTTCACCAGGAGAAATCCTTCTTTCCAACTTGCAATCGGCTCCGAATATCAACGGACAATCGTTCACTGCCATGGGGAATATCAACCTCTCAGAAGGAGCGCTATTGGATGTCTCGGCTGATGCGGCCGGGACCGTGCGCATTCGCGGCGGTCAGTTAGTAATGGATACCGCCACCATTTCGGCTGACACGGTCAACTCCCATGGCGCTCCAGTGGCAATTGATATCAACGTCACCGGTGACATTTCTCTGTCGGCTGTCGATAATCCCGTACTGACCGCGAGGACGAGCGGCTCCGGTGACGCGGGAGCAATTCACATCTCATCGACCAATATGGACCTGACGACGACAGCCATCAACAATTTCATAATTCCGGTCATCGATGCTCATACCGAAGGTTCCGGGAAGGCCGGGGATGTGGTCATGACAGCGGCCAATAATCTTACGGCAACTGGCACTGGCGACTTTCGCTCTTAATTTTTTGGTCGACAGCGGCACGCTGGGGCCAGGCCACGGCGGCAACGTCACCTTAACGGCGACGAACATCGATATGGAATCGATGAGCATCAATACGGGGACGTTCATTGGCTCGTTGTTCGGCGAAATTACTGGATCTGGCGGCAATCTGACGATCACTGCGGACTCGCTTCGCATCGGAGGACTCAATTCGTTTCTCGACACCGGCGCATTTCCTCGTCTAGGTGGTGGACAGGGTGGCAACCTAACAATCACGGCCCACGACATTCAACTGAGCGACTTCACCAGGATCTCTGCCTCCGGCAATACAGCCGGCGCCATTCGGATCAATGCCGATCAGTTCATTTCAGATTCCGCCCGATTTGCAGTGGCCAACGTGAGCGGGCCTTCAGGAGGGATTACCATCACGGGCAAGGTGGTAGAGTTGACGAACGGCAGTACGGTAGCCAGTGAAACATTAGGAAACGGAACAGGCGGCAATCTTACCATCACGGCGACCGACCATTTGACACTCGCTGACGATCCAACAACCAATGCAGCGCAAATTCGACATTCCGGGTTGTTCACGAACTCCTTGGGAATCTTTGGCGGCGACTTCGGAGCCGCGGGCGCCATTACGGTTACCACACCAACTCTGCAAATCCTCGGTGGTGCTCGACTCGACAGCTCAAGCCAAACTAGCGGCGCTGCTGGCCCGATCACGATTACAGCGAGCAGCATTTCCATATCGGGGGAAGGGCTAATTCAGAATGGGGAACCACAATTTACCCAAGCTGGCCCCTCCAGCGGAATCTACTCTCGCACGAACGGTGGCCAATTCTGCACTGGGCTCTGCGGGGATGCCGCGCCCATTTCCATCACAACCGGCTCTCTCAGCCTCACCCAAGGCGCGCAAATTGACAGCAGCACGGCAAGTACCGGCAGGGGCGGCGATATCACCATCAATGCCAACCAGATCTCGATTGCTGGAACTAGGACCGATGGCACGCCGGGCGGCATCTTCAGCAAGACGACCGGGACGGCGCCTGGATCGGGCAATGGCGGGATCATTGAGTTGCACGCGGATCAATTCCAGGTAACCAACGGCGCGCAAATCTCAGTCAGCACGTTAGGGCCTGGCAACGCCGGCAGCGTGACCATTCAAGGCACAGCCAACCCTGCCCAGTCGGTTCTGATCGACGGCTCTGGCAGCGGTATCTTCACCGACACACATGGCAGCGGTACAGGCGGAAATATTATAGTCGGTGCCAATGCTGTCACGCTCCAGAACGGCGGAATTATCTCCGCCTCAACGTCTGGGCCTTCTTCGAGTGCTACCGGGGGTAATATTTCAATTTCTGGCGGACAATTTGTTCAGTTGAACAATGGCGGCTCCATCACCGCCAGCAGCACCAGCCCGGGCAACACGGGAAATATTCAGATCAATGCCGGTAACCAGTTCTCGATGGCAAATAGTACCGTGACGACTGAGGCGAATCAGTCGGGTGGCGGGGTGATCAAGATTACTACAAACCCTAGTGGCACGGTGCGGCTCACCGATAGCGTAATCAGCGCCTCGGTACTCGACGGCACTGGCGGCGGTGGCAGTGTCAATATCGATCCGCAGTTCGTGGTTTTGCAAGACAGCCAGATCCTGGCTCAGGCCGTTCAAGGCCCTGGTGGGAACATCTCAATCACCACGAATGTGCTCATGCCGGACGCGAACAGTGTGATCTCGGCCTCCTCTCAGTTTGGCCAGCAAGGCACGATCATCATTCAATCGCCCATTTCTCCAGCCGGTGGCAAGATCATTCAGTTGTCACAACGGCCATTGCTTTCGACCACTTTGTTTAATCAACGGTGTGCGGCACTGGACGACGGAAACTTCAGCAGCTTTACCGTTGCTGGCCGTGACAGTTTGCCTGCGGAACCGGGTGGCTGGCTTTCGAGCCCACTGGTATTAGTCACTTCCGAATTGGTAGGCAGCACGGCGACCGAGACAGAAACGCGCACAAGCCTTTCAATTGATCGCTTATCAAGAGGCCACCAAGGTCGCTAACAAAAAGTCCAATATGCAACATCGCAAGTCCACGTGCGTGATGGCATTAACCAGGAGGTGAAAGATAACGTGGACGGTCTAAAGCGAATTTCAGGAATGCTCGGCCGAGTGGTGCTACCAGCGGGATTCGCTTTCCTCCTAGCGATGCTCATGCAAGGCTGTTCTGGCGGCGGAGGGGATAATGCCAGCCCTTCGCCCTCACAAAGTAACGGCCCTTCGCCCTCACAAAGTAACGGCCCTTCGCCCTCACAAAGTAGCGGCGCAATCGAAGTCCAAGATTTGGGAACTCACAGCATTTCGAACGATGGGAGTGTTAATCTCCAAGTGCAGGTGAGCTCCGCCAGCTCGTTTATGTTGATCGCAGATGGTGGGACCACCACGGCGGATATAGACATTGACTCACTTAGCGATCCAACCGGCGCGGTGTGGGTAACGCCCAGCTTCACCGACCAAGATCCGATCGGTAGAAACAAGCTGCAAGACATAGATACAATGGCCTCCGGTATTTTCCCCCACACACCGCATTATTCGATTTCCGACGGCACATACCCATTTCGAGTGCGCAGTTTCAACGCATCCTCGAACACGCACGTCACAGCAATAATTAATCATCGAACGAACCCTGCGGGAGGGACACTCGGTGTCAATCTAATCTTCTGTGGCATCCCGGATATCAATGCATCCAACGCGCTCAATAATTCTCAGTTCCAGGTTCTCTTTCAGGAATTTGTCCGCATCTATGCCCTCTCAAACATAAACGTCGAGATTGCAGGGCTGTTAGACTGTGACCCAGCCGATGCCGGAAGACTCACCTTCGTTAATACAGCGAATGAAGAATTGGGAGACCTGGTCGCCAACAGTGGGAGGATAAACAATCAAGCCATGAACTTCTTCTTTGTCCAGGGATTTGAAAATCAGCCCGGTGCAATCGGCAGAACTGCCAAAATTGCCGGCCCCGCTATCATCCAAGGGACTCGGTATTCTGGTGTGGTGACGACGACGCTTGATGGACCGATTGGCGATCTCACCCAAGCAGACCTTTTGATCCAGGGAGCCACGATGGCTCACGAGGGCGGGCATTATTTTGGGTTGTATCATACAACAGAAAGCTTCGGAGCAGGCGCTACGGGAACCGGCTTCCCCGCTTGGGAGCTAGTGGATCCGATCAATGACACCCCAGCATGCCCCGTAACAAACGATGTGAACCACGATGGGATGGTTGGAGCGATAGAGTGTCTCAATCTCGATGGAAGGAACCTCATGTTTTGGCTGGCGGAAGATGGAGTGGTCCAAGACCAGCTCACAGAGGGTCAACAGTTTGTCCTTCATCGACACCCTTATCTGCACTGATTCAGGCAACATGTAAGATATACACAAGGAGCATGACAATGAAAACTGGGAGTCCGAGCTCTTTGATCCTAGGAAGTGTGTTCCTCCTGTCGGCCTCTCTCGCCCTAAGTCAATCTGCACCCTCGCGGCAGACCGTTCTGGACATGTTGTCCGGATATGAACATATCCCCTCCACACAAGAGCTGGAAGCTCTAGGACCTGAAGTGCCAAGTGTCTTGATGCAGATTGTGCAAGACACCGGAGTGAAGAAGTACCGTCGCCTTCGAGCCTTGAGCCTCTTACAGCACTATCCAGACAATCCAGAGGTAACGACGTTCTTGACCAGCTTATTGTCGAAAAAGGACTTGCCCAGTGGATTTCGCAGGGCCACGCTGTTAACGCTAGGCCACACAGCTAAAGGCAAAGCCATCGGGACACTGACCCCTTATTTGTCCTCCACAGATATTCACCTTCGCGAAGCCGCGGCCCAAGCTCTGATGGCCACCAGTGATCCTTCTGTGGGTGCCATCCTCAAAGCGGCTGCCGAAAGAGAATCAGAGCCATTTTTGAAGAAGCATCTGGCAGAGATGAACCGTACTTTGGAGGCTGACACTCAAAATAACGATAAGTCCGACTCGCGGAACGACACAAAGGAGAAAACGCAAAAGGGTGGAAAGTCAAAGAACGATTTTTAGACCCAAATTTACAATGGATACCATTGAATTGAGATAGTGCCTTTCCTGGCCCTGGCTGTGGCTAAACTGTGGCAGAACTATCGTGTTCGATGTGGTTACTTCGGTTCTTCACCTGCCTCAGATCCTTCTGTAAATGATTGAAAAGAAGTAGATTGGATCAGATCAGGCTCTATAGTCTCTGGATCTGAAGCGTTTTCAAATCTCGCTCCCTCCCCCTCCCCTCAAACTTGGCACCAGCCTGGCACCATGACAAAAACATCTTCCAAAAGCCGAGGGCTTAGACAGGGTGAGCTGATACACAATCAGCGGGCCCAACAACAAGCGTGGTTGACCGACGCTTTCAGTTCGGTGCGCTGCGCATTCGGTAAGGATTATCGCTGCGGAGGTTACACAGCTTTACGTTGTGCTCGAGCTGCATTGTCTCCCTGGTAGTACCTACGAGATGAGATGTAATAAAACAGGAGCGTCCTGAGTATGATGATCTAGGAAAACTACCAGCATCCTGAGATTGAGATTGCTGGTGGTGAGGTGTTTGTTTGAGCTGCAAGTCACAGATGACTCACAATTAAATCAAGTCATTACAACCGTCAGTCTGGCCGTCGATTCCTGGCATACATCACGTCACGCCCAATTAACCCAGAACTAGTATTTTCCATAGGTCCATTTATCCAGAGGTTCTCCTAGTATGCAGCCACTTCCCACCCGGGATTGAGCGCTGATCCACCAGCCATCGATGATCGGAAACCCATGGATCTCACCCAGCGCAGCCCAGCGGAAGAAAAGTCTAAGGAACAAGCCCGCCTGGAGTCCTTCAGCGCGCGGATCGGGACTCATCTGATCGAGTGCGGTGACTTCGCCGAGATGCTGCGGCGCTGCACGCAGACCATGGTGGATGATCTGGGTGCCGCCTTTGCCCGCATCTGGACCCTGAACGAACAGCACAACGTGCTCGAGCTCCAGGCCAGTTCCGGTCTCTATACCAACCTCGAGGGCCGTCACGCCCGCATCCCCGTGGGCAAGCTGAAAATCGGCCAGATCGCGGCAGAGGGGAAACCGCATCTGACCAATCACGTGATTGGGGATCCCCGCGTCCCTGAACAGGAATGGGCCCGACGCGAGGGGATGGTGGCGTTCGCCGGCTATCCGCTCGTCGTCGAGGAGCGCGTCATCGGGGTGATGGCGATGTTCTCCCGCGAGGCGCTGTCCGAGTCGACCCTGCACGCGATGTCGATGGTCGCCGACCACATTGCGTTGGGGATTGAGCGCAAGCTGGGAGAACACTCCTTGCGGCAGAAACAGGAACGCCTCACCCTCGCGCTTCAGGCGGGGCGGATGGGCGTCTATGACTGGGACATGGTGACCGATGCCCTCTGGTGGTCGCCGGAAACCTATATTCTATTCGGCGTCTCCCCGGACCGAGTTTGTCCCGACCCCCAAAGGCTTGGAGCAGTTCATCCATCCAGAAGACCGCGAACGCGTATGGCAACAGTTCACGGACGCACTCCACCGCGGCGAGGATTGTGCCTATGAGTTTCGGATTGTCCGCCCGGACGGGACCCTGCGCTGGATCGCGAATCTGGGCGAAACCAATACAGTACCACGGGCCGACCGATCCGCCATTACGGCATCGCCAGTGACATCACCGAGCGCAAAGGAGTGGGAAAAAGCCTTGCGGGAAAGCGAGAATCGGCTGCGGTTGTTCTCCGGCCAATTGGAACAGTTGGTGCAGGAACGTACGGAGGCCCTGACGCAGTCCCACGACCGCTTGCGAGGGCTCGCCACCGAGCTGAACCTTGCCGAACAACGGGAACGCAAGCGACTGGCCGCGGAGCTCCACGATCACCTCCAACAATTACTTGTGCTGGGCCGCCTCAAACTCGGGCAAGGGAAAGAGCTTGTGGAGACGCTTCCAAAGCATGCAACAGCTCATCAGCGAAGCGGATGGCATTCTGTCGGAGGCCTTAACCTACACCCGCACCTTGGTCGCGGAACTCAGCCCTCCTGTGCTGCGCGATCACGGGTTGGCAGCGGGACTCACATGGCTCGGCGCCTACATGCACAAGCATGATATGACGGTCACCGTGACGGTGCCGGAGGCCCATCTCCAGTTGCCCGAGGATCAGGCGCTGCTGTTGTTCCAATCGGTGCGCGAGTTGCTGATGAATGCCTGGAAGCACGCGGCAACGGGCAAGGCCGAGGTCACCATGGAGCTGGACGGCGAGCGACTACGCTTACACGTACACGATGATGGCCGGGGCTTTGACCTGGCTGCGGCCGCTGAGACCGCGACGTCAACCAAGCTCGCGTCAAAATTCGGCCTCTTCAGTATTCGAGAGCGGATGAACGCCCTGGGCGGCTCCTTTGCGATCGAATCGGCTCCCAACCAGGGGACGAGGGCGACTCTGACGTTGCCCTTGGGAGCGGCATCGAGTGGGACAGAAGCGGAGCCTGCGCCGTTTGAGGCCTCGCAGGAAGGGTCAGGAGAGCAGAGTGCTCGGCCTTGGCCATCAGGAGAAAAAACGAAGACCGTCGGGGTGTTATTGGTCGATGATCATGCCGTGGTTCGCCAAGGGCTGAGGACGATGCTGGAAAGCTATGCCGATGTGGAAGTCCTGGGCGAGGCGTGCGACGGAGAAGAGGCGTTGGTCTGTACCGAACGATTGAATCCTGCGGTCGTGATCATGGACATCAATATGCCGAAGATGAATGGCATCGAAGCCACGGCTCGCCTAAAGGCCCGTTATCCCGACATCGATATCATCGGCTTATCGGTCAACGCAGGAGAGGAGAGCCAGAAAGCGATGAAGAAGGCTGGAGCCACGTCGCTGATCACGAAGGAAGCAGCCGTGGACCAATTATATGCCGCCATTCAAGAGACGGCTTTTCGAGGCACGCATCCGCATTGAACTCCTACGATGCGGAGATTCAACTGCCTGATACCTTCGTCTTTGTTTCTGTGCCGACACCCCCTCCACGCAGTGCCGATACCCCAACTCACCCCTCGATCCCAATAACGGTCCTGAGGATTTGATACCTCCTTCGAGTTTCGATCCGTCGAAACTTGGCGCGCCTCGTGTGCCCTGAGCACCAAATTGTTCTTAGTGATTTATTGGACTTGCAGATTCGCTCCGCTCGCCATGTGTGGTCTTGCCTGATGGGGGCGGTCCAACGAAGGGGAGCCTGAGTATCGCATGTGTTCCTTTTCCCACAGCCGAATGCATTTCGAGAGACCCGCCAAGCGCGATCATGCGTTCACGAATGCTGAAGAGACCGAATCTTGAGGAGGATGTCGCTAATGCGACAATTGCTAGCACTTACTACCATCCCCATAACACGAAAGTATTCTTGCGGTAAGGGATTCCCTGTGGTTACCATAATCCTACATGGAACAGTCCAAGATTATATACCTACGTGCAGTTCCAGCCGACCTCGTCAACAAATTAAGAGCCGCCGCCGCACTAGATGGGACAAGCCTCCAACGATATCTCGTCCGGTTGCTGCACGCGCACGCGGCGGATCTGGAGCGTCGGGGTGTGTTGCCGAAGCCGAAAGGGAAATGACGATCATTTCTGGTGCACAAAGGAAAAGATGTTCCCGATGCAAACGGAAAACTACTTCGCTGCGCGTTTGGTGCCAATCTGGTGCCAAAACAACCTGACACACCATGACCCAAGATGACTTGTGTCATCACGAATCCTCGCCTTTTGCTGTTGATTCCTCTTGCTGGGTGTCCTGAGGTAGCTCTTCGGCAGGACTCTTAATCAGCGGGCCGTAGGTTCGACCCCTACACGGCCCACCAAATTTTCCAACCACTTCCGAGTTCCCTGTCTCCTCCAAGCCCTCACCTGCTACCACTTTGCTACCACTTTCCAAAAAACTGCTCGCATCCAGTCGATCCACGGCGTCGTCAGGAGTTCGTGCAGCGCGAAAAACTTTGACATCGTACAGCCTACTGTTACCATGAGACTGGAAACCCTACTGTGGAGTTCGCTGCATGATGGTGCATGGTTCGCATGACCCGCTTTTTGTCCTCCTTTCGGTCGTACTTGCGATTGCGACGGCCTATGCCGCTCTCAATTTAGCAGGTCGGGCGACTGTAGCCCGCGGACACCTCCGTGTGGCTTGGATTCTCGGCGGCGCCGTGGCCATGGGGATCGGCATTAACGGCATGCACTTTGTCGGAATGCTGGGGTACCAGCTTCCTCTCCCTGTGCTCTATCACGTCCCAACGGTGTTGGCCGCGTTGCTGGCCGCTATTCTTGCCTCCGGTGTAGCCCTCTTAGTCGTCAGCCAATCTGAGTTGCGCTTGGAACATGCGCTCATTGGAAGCCTCTTTATGGGTGGTGGCATTGCCACCATGCATTACACCGGCATGGCCGCCATGCGTGTTGCAGCCGTCGCGCATTATGACGTGCTGCTGGTCGCTTTGTCCGTCGTCATTGCGATCAGTGTCTCGCTCGTGGGTCTCTGGCTCGTATTTAACCTACGCGACCCGAGCACACGAGCATGGTGGTGGCAGGTTGGGGGGGCGGCCGTCATAGGAGTCGCGATCCCTTCCATGCATTATGTGGCCATGATGGCCGTGGCATATATGCCGGCCGCTGAGCTGCCGCAGACATCGTATGCCATTCAGATCTCTTCGCTCGGAGCCCTCTTGATTGTCGCCACACTGTCCACAATCTTGGGCCTCGCTGTAATTACCTCAATGGTTGATCGCCGTCTGGATCTGCAAGCCATGGCGCTTACGGCAAGCGAGGAACGGTTCAGCGCAGTAGCAGAGACTGCGGCCGATGCTATCATCTCCGCAGATCATCATGGGAACATCGTCTACTTCAATCCAGCCGCAGAGCGGATTTTCGGCTATCCTGCACGTGATATATTGGGCAGACCGCTGACGCTTCTCATCGCAGAACGGTTCCGCGAAGCACACCGGCAAGGCATGGCTCGATTACTTGCAACCGAAGAAGCCCGGGTGATCGGGGGCACGGCCGAATTTGTCGGACTGCAAAAAGAAGGGACAGAGTTCCCTCTCGAACTTTCGTTAGCAAGCTGGAAAGTCAGCGGGGATACGTTCTTTACCGGTATCATCCGCGACATCACTGCTCGCAAGCAGGCAGAAAAGGCGCTAGCCGACAGGGAAGCTCAGCTTCGCCAGGCCCAGAAGATGGAAAGCGTCGGGCGACTGGCGGGCGGTGTGGCCCATGATTTCAATAACCTCCTCACCGTCATCATTGGAACAAGCGAACTGGTTCTGAAAGAACTTCCCGCCGACGCGCCGATTCGCAAATCTCTCGATGAGGTCATCAAAGCCGGACACCGTGCCGAATCGCTGACTCGTCAACTTCTGGCCTTCAGCCGAAAACAATTGATGACCCCCATCGTGCTGAACCTCAATGCGGTGGCGACCAACATGGAGTCCATGCTCCGGCGCCTGATCGGTGAAGACATTCAACTAACGCTTGCCCTCCATCCGGCGATCCACTTGGTTAAGGCCGATCCAGGTCAGATCGAACAGGTCGTGATGAACCTGGCCGTCAATGCGAGGGATGCCATGCCCAATGGTGGCAAACTATTGATCGAGACATCTAACGTAGATCTGGACCGATCGTCTGCGGACCCTCATCGGGATGTCGAACCCGGCCCATACGCTCTCCTGGCGGTCAGCGACACGGGGCACGGGATGGATGCCACGACGATTGCACACCTGTTTGAACCTTTTTTTACGACGAAGGAAGTGGGGAAAGGCACTGGACTTGGCTTGGCGACGGTCTATGGCATTGTCAAACAAACTGGCGGCTACGTGTATGCGTATAGTGAACCTGGCCTAGGGGCCTGCTTTAAGATTTACCTGCCTCAAGCTGCTGAGGCGTTGCGCGCGGGACGTATGCCTGTCCCCTCCACCGTGCCGCTCTCGGGCGGCAAAGAGACGATTTTGCTCGTTGAAGACGAAGAGCAGGTTCGCACTATCGCGCGCGTCGTCTTAGAACGCCAAGGGTACACGGTCCTCGAAGCCGAGAATGGCACCGCAGCCCTGGCAATGTGCGAGCGTGACACCACCCGCATAGACTTGATCCTCACAGATGTCATTATGCCGGGCATGAACGGTCGCGCATTGACGGATCGTCTGGTGACCGACGAGCGAACCCCCAAAGTGCTGTATATGTCTGGCTACACCGACGAGGCCATTGTCCACCACGGCGTCCTCGATCCCAATACCGCATTCCTCTCCAAACCGTTTACGACGGATGGCTTGGTCCGGAAGGTCCGCGATGTGCTGGACTACGCCCCCTGATCCAAAATGAATTATTTGAACCTGCATTTCGAATCTATTCCGGGTTGTGCTAGCGGGTGACCACCACTGCAACACCTGGGCGTTGAGAATTCGCACTCGGAATTTGTGCTGCGGCAGGAACCCATGAACAGGTGTTGTGCTCGAAGTGTGCTCCTGCTACCACTTTGCTACCGGAACAGGCTAACCCATCCCCCCTCATCATGTCCCCCCTCATCGTGAGGATGGTTTCTCGGAATCCTCAATGTTTTGTTGGGTTAGATCCTGCTGGGTCGGCTCCGTTTGGGTCTGGTCTGAACTCTTAATCAGCGGGCCGTAGGTTCGATCCCTACACGGCCCACCAAATTCTTCGACAACTTACACCCGAGAGCACAGCAAGTGCCTGGAAACGCACATCCCTCTAACAGTCGCTTCCTGGCCATCCGACAATCACACGCACGGCTCCTTTCGCGCCGAACGTAAGAAGAGTGCGCGGATCTGTTACGGTATGACAAATCTGCTTTCGATCACCGTGGGCGCTCTGCCTGAGACGAGCGTCCACATCCCTACAGTGACGACAGTGCCTGCCAACATGCCGACGGACACTAAGAGGCTGATCAACACAGCGAGTTCGTCATTGCGGCGGAATCGGTCCCTGCACATGGCTAAAAACATTCCGTGAGAGTCATCGCGGTGAGCCGAAAGGCGAAGTCCCGGTCTCCTTGGATCGGCGTTCATCGATCGTGAGAGCGCTATGCGTGATCGCATAGCCGCAGACACCGCAGACCCAGAAGGCGCCTGTCTGAAACAGACTCTCTCGTTGGCACCGTGGACAATTGCAGAATTTCATTTCATAACTCCTGCTGATCTAATGACAGATTCTAACGTCGGTGGCCGGCTTCGCGCTCAGGGGAGAGCCGTTAGGAACCTGTTTCATCATTGCGCTAAGTCGACCAACAGCTTCGGCGAAGAGAAAGAATTCCTCACGCTCGAAATGCACAGTCACTGATCCATAGGTGAAATGAAGTTTTCCACATTCGCATAAAGCGAGCTTGCCTTGACCCTGACCCTTCATGAAATCCTCCATGACGTTCATGTCATCAAAGTGGTTAGTCACCTATCGTGATCACATCGGCAAAATATCCCGTTTCAGTGTTCCCCGCGACTGGTTTAGCGGTGTGGCCATCGATCATGTCGATATTACTCGACCCTATCATGGTACGGAGGGTCTCCAGATCGCGACCGACAAAGTTGTGGGTGAGGCGCAAGCGAAGAGTCCCCTCTCGATCAATAACGAAAGTCTGGCAGCGGGGAGAGGTCTCCGTGAACCTCACTCCAAACAATCGGTGGAGTCGTCCGCAAGGATCGGCTAGGACGATCGTCGATGGCTGCGCAGGTCGATCAACCCACAATCGATGCAGCGGAGGGACGCCTGAACTCACGATAACCAGCGTGGCGTCCACCTTTTGAAATCGATGGGCATGATGATCGATTTCGCCAGCCCTGAGGCCAGCGTCAGGGAGAAAACATAGAATTATCAAGCGACCCACCAAATGCTTCCCCCTTAGGTAGATAAGTTGCCCTCCATCAAGTCCAGGCGCGTTAAAATCCAGCGCGAACATCCCGTTCCGCTTCATAAGCTTCTCCTTCATTTAATCCTGTGCAAATCTCTCGTTACTGAATCACCACTCGACTGTTTGAAATGCTGACATTCTCGTTGGAACCAGCCGCAATTGACGCACTTCCAATCGTTTGCTCCGTAGAAGTCCAGTACTTCCTCGGAGACCATGAGACCACCGCATTTGAGACAATTCGTTTTCATCGTATCTCCACGATTTCAATTTGAAGCCAAGTCGTTCATCCCTCTCCGATTCTCGCTGTCGCTGCTGTCTCCATATAGATGACCGCCTTAGCCGGTAAAACAAAAAGCCCAAGATGTCTTTCGACACCTTGGGCTCCGGCCTCAACGACCTCTGGCCTCGTTCCCGACGAACTCAGTTACGCGATCAAGTTCTAGATGGTCATGCTGGACGAAACGTTCCCTAATTGATATGTACTCTCAATATCATTTATAGCCTCTCTTGTCAACCTCACTTTGTAGGAGCTCTATTGCCACCCCCGACCTATCAGACCGTACCCGCGCCCCCATCTCTTAATCCAGTGGTATCTCGACATGTCTACGTACTACTATTCTCCTTGCTGCTTTCTTCATCTTCGAGGTGTCCAGGGAGGTAGCTATGGCTGGCTATGTCGATGGATACCTGCTGCCGCTGGCAAAAAAGAATTTGCAAGCTTATCGCCGGATGGCCAGCAACGCCGGAAAAATCTGGCGGGAGCACGGAGCATTAGACTACAAAGAATGCTACGGAGACGATCTCGATACCACGATGGGGGTGCCGTTCCCACGCCAGATGAGAGCCAAGCGCGGGGAAACGGTCGTCTTCGCCTATATCCTGTTCAAATCGCGCAAGCACCGCGACCGGGTCAATGCGAAGGTCATGAAGGACCCGCGAATTGCCGGCATGGGCAATATGAAGAATCTTCCGTTTAACCCAAAACGTATGGCCTATGGTGGATTCAAGGTGCTTGTCGACGCAAAATGACATCTTCAACATGATCCGTGCGAGCGATGTGACGTGGTGGAGAAATTGTCCTATTCCCAGAGGGTTGCGTTAATGCACCGACTGACAGAAGTGATAGTGCCTTATCACACAATCGCACAATGCCGTAGGCCCTTGCTGATAGACAAGGCAGGCGTTTAATCTATATTCCCCTGGGAAATTCACAACCTAGGTGTGTGCCGTGTCCAACAAGAACGACATTTTGAAGCTGTACGGGCGGTACAGTGTCGAGCTAGCGCAACACTTGAAAGAAGGGGCGACCCTCAATGTTGAAGAGCAAATGTATCTCGAGAATCACCTCTTAATCGTTCAACTGGCGTTGGCCATGTCAAAACATGCCCGGCCAAAGCGGTCAGTGCCCGTTCGAGGAGAGTGATGAAACAAGCGCTTGTGGTGGACGACCATCCCATCGTGCGGGATGGAATCAAGGAATTGCTTCAAAGAGCCTTTCCCTCCGTCGCCATTAAGGATTCTGCGGGCGAGGATGGATTGCTCGAAGAAGTGTGCGGATATCCGTGGGCCTTTGTCGTACTCGATATTAATTTGCCCGGTCAGAACGGGCTCGACATCATCAAGAAAACGAAGGTCCGACGGCCTGAAATCCCCATCATCGTCTTCAGCCTGTACTCAGAACGACAGTATGCCGCACGAGCGTTGCGCGCCGGGGCAGTGGCCTATCTTTCGAAAGAACGCCCCCCAGGCGATTTGATCGAGATGGTGAAGACGACGCTCGAAGGGGGAGCGGTCAAGAAGCCGCGGGAAGTGATGGTCTCTCAGCCGCTGCTTTCCGACCGTGAGGTGCAGGTCCTGGCGCTCTTCGTCAGAGGCCTGAGCCGGAAGGAGATATCCAAGGAACTCAACATCAACGAGAAAACGGTCAGCACCTATCGGGCGAGACTCCTGCACAAGCTTGGCGTGAGGAACCTGGTCGAACTGATCCGCTACGCCGTCGAAGAAGGCCTGGTCGATTGAACCATCAGGTGATAGAACGCCTCGGCTAACGGTTCCAGATTGACGCAGTCCGCCTCATTGTAGCGCAGCAGCTGGTTTCTGGCTTCTTCTGCGCGGGAGTGCCGCCATCGGTTCCAACATCGGACGGCGTCGTCGCCATTCATCCCCTGAAGTTCCCGCCCTCGATTAATGCCTAATTGCAGCTCAATCGCTTTGAGTCCGCCGCGGTACCCGAGCCGCCGGCCGAGAAGACAGATATCCATATGCGGCTGGTCCAGTGGAAGATCCGGAAACTGGCTCAACAACATTGGGAGGTCGAATGTCGTCCCGCAAAACGTCACGAGCAAGTCATATGGACGGAGCGCTTCTGCAAGCCGACCGGCATTCAACGAATCACCGCGGACGAAGGAGGTCATTTGTCCATGCCCATAGAGCCCGACCACGGTAATCTGACCGAAGCTATCGGTCTCGACGTCGAGACAAACCGCCCGAGAACGCAGCCAGTCATATAGCCGCCAGTGCTCGCGCGCAGGCATGACGACGCCGAAATAACGCGCGTTGCCGCCGGCATACTGCTCCTGGGCCTTTTCGACCTGCACGTCATAGAGCGCCTTCCTCGACGCACCGATTTTGTCGATCGCCGGTCTCGAAAGAAAATCTGTCCATGTGAGGAGCCCTTGACCCCAGAGCCGCCGTTCGGTTGTCGAACCAACCCCTGGCAGAAAACAAAAGCTCGATTCAATCATGACGCCTGCGTTCCATCTGGTCTATCAAACGTCCTGAGAGATTATTGTCCTCTCAGCATATGCCCGACGGCATGCGGATGTCCCACGGTCCGTCGGGCGCTTTGGCCCCATCGGGCCAAAGATGGAAGATGATGCCATCGGTTTTGCCGCGACCGCTGCAATTATCTTTGCCTGCGCTTGTGGCATATCGCGCACCTGGACCCGACCCGTCGCAATTTCCACTTCATGGTCGTGGTCATACTTATTCCACGTATCGAGCGGCACGTGTGCCCGCGTGATGAATTTCGCGACGGAGTATTCAATGTCCGTCAACAGCGCGTGAGGATCCGTCGATTCGAACAACAGACATTGGATGACCTCAGTAGAGACCGGCTTCCAATAGTGGTGGTAGAGGGCAGGCACGGTCCCCTCCTCATATTTGTGAGGCGTCATCACATGAATCGTATAGCCCTGTGCAGGCGTGGGTTTTATCCCCTCCTGCGGTGTCGCCCGTTGCGATTCAAGGGCCCACACTATCATGTTTCCTCCGGCATTGGAGCCAGGGTAAATATCTGACAAGCCATTGATTTTACAAGGCATTGCGGCATGAAGGCCGAAAGCGATTTGTGGTAGGCTATCACCGATACTGGGATAGCAGGAGAGCTTTCATGCGCATTCCATCTCGAGTCGTCCTACCCTTCGGATATCGGATCTCAGTGCGCCAACTGTCAGATAGCGAGATGGACCGTCGTGATCCCAATGCCGACGGGATCTGGGACGACGAATTGAAGACGATCTACTTAAGAAAGAAGCTTCCGGTCACCAGGCGGCGATACATCCTCGCGCACGAACTAGGTCATGCCTGGCTCGACTGGCAGCATCGGCATCTCGACAACGGGAAAGCAAAGACCTAACGGGGGCAGTCGAACCGTCGATCTTGATCATCCTTTTCCGCTTCCTGCCAGTTGCGTAATCACCCTCCATTCCGCCTCGCTCACCGGTTGCACGGACAGGCGTGATCCTTTGCGTAGCAGCACCATTCCCTTCAGCTTCGGCTCTTGTCTGAGCCGATCAAGCGGCAGGCTTGTGGGGAACTTCTCCTGGTATTTAAGGTCCACCATGTCCCACCGTGGATCATCCATCGTGCTCGTCGCGTCATAGTGATTGCTGCGCTTATCAAATTGCGTATCGTCCGGATAAGCCGTCTTCACGACCACGGCGCCGCCGACAACGGCCGGTGGGTCCGCGTTGCTGTGATAAAAAAGCACAAGGTCTCCGACAGTCATTTCGCGCATGAAGTTCCTCGCCTGATAGTTCCTGACGCCGTCCCAACAGGTCGTCTGGCGGGGGGCGCGCGCGAGATCATCGATAGAAAAGGCATCAGGCTCCGACTTGACGAGCCAGTACCGTCGTCGCTTCGTCATCTCATACTCCCTTGATGCACCAAGGTCTTGCGATTTTTCCCTCGATCGGTATGCTATCGACCGGCTATTTCCCACCCTGGGTCAAGGCGCGTCTTGGCGCGCGAGGATCAGGTGGGTGAGATTAGGGGGCTCCCCATGGAACTGACGCCATTCTTGTTTGGAGTCTACAAGCTCGTCAAGTACGTGCTTTATCCGCTCACCTGGGTCCTGCTGCTGATGAGCCTGACCACACTATTGTTGTGGCTGCCTATTACACCCCAACGGCTTCGTTGGGCCAGGATCGGCTCGATCGGTGGGCTCATCCTCTTGTTCATGATTTCAAGTCCTCTGATCGCTCGTCCGCTGCTCGGCAGCTTGGAGGCCTGGCATGCGACGCCGCCGTTGTTCAAAGGTGAAGAGTACAATGCGATCGTCGTCTTGGCAGGAGGCCTGCTCCAACCAGGCACCTTGCGCCCGTCGGCGGACTTGTCATCCTATTCAAGGAACCGGACAACGTGCGGCGTGGACCTCTATCAGCAAGGATTGGCGCCGAAGCTCGTCTTCACTGGCGGCAGTGGAAATCCGTTCAGGGAGGCCATGAGGGATGCTCCGGAAATGAAACGATGGGCGGAACGGCTCGGAGTTCCAAGGGAGGCGATGCTGATCGAAGAGCTGTCACGGACCACTTATGAAAATGC
The DNA here is from genome assembly GCA_963824855.1 of uncultured Nitrospiraceae bacterium. Taxonomy (GTDB): domain Bacteria; phylum Nitrospirota; class Nitrospiria; order Nitrospirales; family Nitrospiraceae; genus Nitrospira_C. The sequence continues at coordinate 173,417 of CAWGQP010000012.1, read as the reverse complement.
CACGGAGACCAAGCGCCTGCTCGGCCCAGCATCCATTCTGCTGGTCACCTCGGCCAGCCACCTGCCGCGGGCGACGGCGCTCTTTAGGAAACAGGGATTCCACGTCACGCCGGTGCCTTGTGATTTCTTGATACAGAATCGCCCCGAGGATAACTTTCAGCACCTCGATCCGTTCGATGTGCTCCCCAACGATCATGCGATCGAGCATACGACGGGCGCCGTGACAGAATTGGCCGGAATGGCCATCTATTGGTTGACCGGAAAGCTTTAGCAGGGTGAGACGATGGGTTATGGCTTAGGCGTTGCGCGAGCAGCGGCCAATCGATAGACCGCACCTTTGTAATCCACGAGATAGAGCTCGCCAGCTTCATCCTCCCCGAAGGAGGAAATCCGCAATCCTGTCTGCAGGAGTACCCGCGGCGCCGTCGAGCTCCTTCGATTTGCGCTTGCCGAGAGCGCAAAGAGTTCTCCGCTACAGTAATCGCCGAACAGGTACGTGCCTCTCACTGTTGGAACAGCGGTTCCACGATACACATAGCCGCCGGTGATTGAGCAGCGGCCCTGCTCATGGCCGTATTCAGCGATCGGGAAAATCAATCCTTCTACGCTACAGCCTTCCTCCGGATTGTAGCAATGTGCGCCTTCCATAATGCGCCAACCGTAATTGCCGCCGGCGACGACAAGGTCGACCTCTTCCCATTTGTATTGGCCGACATCGGCCAGCCACAATAGACCCGTTTCCCGGTCGAACGAGAACCGCCAAGGGTTACGGATTCCGAGAGCGAAAATCTCCGCACGGCCCCCACCAGCGGCATACGGGTTGTCCGGGGGGATGGCATAGGGACGGTCTCGGTCGACATCGATGCGGAGGATCTTCCCCAACCACTCCTGAGGATTTTGGGCTCGATTCTGCGGGTCGCCGCGTGAGCCGCCGTCTCCCCGCCCGATGTAGAGAAGTCTATCCGGCCCGAACGCGATCATCCCACCATTGTGGTTCAGATAGGGTTGCGGCACGACCATGAGAATGTGTTCGGAGTCGCCTGCAGCCTGCAGGCTGCGGCCCTGGCGGCTATACTCCGCGACGACCGTCGCCCCATCTTCGCGCCGGTTGTAATTGACGAAGAAGCGCCCATTCGCCTTGTGATCCGGATGGAAGGCCAGTCCCAAGAGTCCCTGCTCATCGCCTTTTGTCCAGACACGATCGCGAATGTCGAGAAACGGTGTGTTCTGAAGCGCTCCGCGGTCGATGATGCGAATGGTGCCCCCCTGCTCAACGACGAACAGCTGACCGGAGCCGTCCCCAGCGTGAGTGAGAAACAACGGCAGCTGTAAGCCGCTCTCGACGACGGGAACGAGTTCTATCCCAGCGTCAGTCGATCGGGCTGATGCGTCCGCTGCCATCGCAGTAGACATCGTTCCACCGATCACTTGCAGCAACCAACAGATGGCGGCGCTAGCCGTAAAGAGCGGATGTTTCATGATCCGGGCTTGGCCTCAAGAAACTGGATCAGCGCGTGGTACGTCAGCTCACGTACCCGAGCCTTCGAAGCCGGGCGGCCGCTGACGTTCCAGTCCAGCCATACCTGATCAGTGACCTGCGTACGCGCCTCGTTGCAGAGGGTCCACATTTCGTGCAGAAATTCCTCAGGCAGTCCGACCTGCACGCCTTCAGACTCGATCCGATCGTCGAGAATCGCCAACAGATCGGCAATCGCCTGATCGGGCTGATATGAGGTCTTCGAGAAGCCGAACGCTTCGTGGGCGACCGCTTCCTGCTCGGCCTGCACAACCAGATCACGCATGTACTCTTTTAACAGGCCGACCACATGACCCGAGAGCGCCATGCTGTTTCCCCCGCCGCATTATGCGGCGAAGCCTGGGGGAGAGCAACCGTGAGACCGGAGCCGTGCCGGGCGGCATGCAATTGACCAATCGGTCAATGGTTTTTTATGATGCGTCGATGACAGCCCCTTCACTTGAGCGGTTCGACATTGCAGTGAATACCCCGGCAGGCCGTCTCAATACGGTGCTGGATGTCCCGACGGGATTCGTGCCCATTACCTCGATCGTTCCGCTTACACGCCGTCTTGGCGAAGAAATATTAAAGCTCGAAGAACACCAATCCAGACAAATGGGGCGTACCGTTTCCTGCCGCATGGGATGCGCGGCCTGCTGCCGGATGCTGGTCCCTCTGTCTCCACCGGAAGCCTTTTCGCTTGTCGAATATATCGAGCAGCTTCCGACCGAGCGGCGCGAGGCCATTGAGCGAAAAATCACCGACACGAAAGCTGACCTCGCCGAGCACGGTCTCTTGGACCGACTGCAAGCGGTGGCCGATGCAGAACGCCCAATTGCCGATGAAGAATTAGAACCGATCAATCGGGCCTATTATGCGCTGCGACATCCCTGTCCGTTCCTGGAAAACGAGATGTGTTCGATCTATGAAGCCCGGCCTGCCGCGTGCCGTGAATTGCTCGTCACGTCGCCCGCCGAACTCTGCGATAATATGGTTGAGAATCCGGTTGAACCCGTCCCAGTCTCGGTCCGCATTGGAACGGTGCTGGGTCTGCTCTGGGCCAGTATGAGCAGCAGTTCCCCTCGGCTGATTCCGCTGCCGCTTGCCCTGGATTGGGCCAGGCAGCATCGAGAGGCGGGGCTGCGACAGTGGACAGGTTCCCACCTCATTGACCGGATGCTGGACACAGTGTGGCGCATCCTCAGCCAGGAATTTGAGCGGCGCGGACAGTCGCCCATGCCCTGACCAATCACCGTAGGAGATCCGGAAGGAGAGTGCCGATGCAGAAACCTGTTCTCGCGTGTCTTGATCTGGAAGGGGTCCTGGTTCCGGAGATTTGGATCAATGTTGCGCTCAAAACCGGCATTGAAGAACTCAAAGTGACGACCCGCGAAATGCCCGACTACGACGCGCTGATGAAGCGCCGGTTGGCGATTCTCGCTCAGCACAAGCTGACGATCGCCGACATTCAGGAGGTCATCGCCAGCATGGGGCCATTGGACGGCGCAAAGGAGTTTCTCACTTGGCTCAGAGAGCGGTGTCAGGTCGTGATCCTCTCCGACACGTTTTATCAGTTCGCCTTGCCGTTGATGCGTCAGTTAGGATTCCCGACGCTCTTCTGCAACCAGCTGGAGATCGACGGCAACGGCAACATCGTGGCGCACCACATGCGCATGCAAAATCAGAAAAAGCACTCGGTGGCTGCCTTCAAGGCCCTCAACTTCTTCACGATGGCCGCCGGCGACGCCTACAACGACACCGCCATGTTGGGCGAAGCCGACGCGGGATTCTTCTTTTGCCCCCCCGAACACCTTCCCAAGGAATTTCCGCAGTTTCCCGTGACGCGGACCTATGCAGAGCTGCAAGCCCGGTTCGCGACCGCAGGCAACCTGATCCGGTAAGCGATCTCCCAAAAGCAGAAGGCCTGCCGGGAAGTTCCCGGCAGGCCTTCTGTCTTTGACTCTGACGCCCTGGCTAGAAGTTCATCCAGAGCTGCACGTAGGCCCACTCTTGATCGACGCTCGATCCTAAATTCTCCTGGATATATCCACCGGCGAACAGGTGACCATAAGTCGCCTGGAAGGCCACCTTGCCGTCCATGAACATATGGGTCCAGGTGAAGTCGATTTCGTCACCAATGTGCGTCTTCGTATTGTTCACTTTTGAAAAGACATACACGCCCTGTGACCCGCGGTACCAGTTGTCCCTGGCATTCGCGAGGTTCAGGTTGGTGTACCACAATTCGATATGGTCATCCTTCGTCGGCCGCGCTTGGAAGTTGGCCGAGGGGCTCATCATGTTCTTCCAGGCCTGGACGTCCATGTACCCCATGTGGATGTGGTTTGTCGGGAACATGTTCTCAAACGTGTTGGCGGTGCTACAATTTTGCGCCCCTGCTCCTGTTGAGATGTTGCAATTCGCCCGGCCATCGCCCGAGGCATAGTCGAAGTTGACCGCGATCCTCGGCTTCCAGGACGACTGATAATGCGTGTAGCCGATCCAGTTTCTGGTCGCCCAGGCATTGATGTGCAGGTTCTTCTGGTTGCCATATCCGTTCTGTATGGCGTTCGTTCCACCTGAGTCGCCCATCTGACCAAATTGCCAGACCACCTCGTTGATCAAATCGAAATTGCCCTTGCGCATTTCGATCCGGTTTCCGAGCTTGTGACGGGTCTGGTTGGAGTGTTTCGCCGTCCCGAGACCCTGCCCCCGGTTGTCGGCCGAGTCGAATCGGTTGGAGTAGAGGACATAGTACGGCTCGATCAGGAACCCCGGCACCGACTTGATCTGGTTGTAGAAGATGATACATGTCGACGTCTTTATTCGCGGTGCCGTTGTTGACTCCGCTGGAGGTGGTCAAGTTATTTTGACCGCTGCCGGTCGCCGCGGCCTGGCCGATGTCGGTTTCTGAATTCCGGAACCACCCGGCATAGACGTCCCAGGCCTTGGTGCTGTACTGGAGCATGATACCGTCATGGGAGTAGCCGGTGTTGGCCCAGTCGAAGTGACCGAACATTGAGTGGTTGCCGAAGATCACGTATTGCCGACCGGCCTTCACGCTCAGGCCTTGGACGCCGGCAAAGTTCCGGATCAACATGTAGGCGGCCCGGACGCCCAAGCGGCCGTTGTTGCCTCCGCCACCAACCACTCCACCGTTGTGGTTCAAAGGATCGCCGCCGTTGCCGGCATTGGCCGCGTTGCCATTGCCGCCCCACGTCGCCGAGTCGATGATTTCCATGTAGAAATTGACGTCCGGCGAGAGGTCATAGCCGAGACCGAGACGGACCCACTGTTGCACGAAGAAGTCATTCGCCTTCCCAGCAACGCCGTTCGGATTTGTCGTATTGTTGACTGCGTTACAGTTACCGGTACCGTTGCCAGCCGCGATCGTGCCGCTAGCGCCTGAGGACGCCGCTTGCCCAGGACTCATCGCACTGCCGAAGCAGACGTTGTTCCGCATTTCCGGCCGCACGCGGAGGTCCGCACGCATCCAGAAGTTCTTGAGATCGAAGTTTTTGCCGATTTTGGGGTCGTAGAGTTCGTAGGCTTCTTTTTGGGGAATCGCACGGGGGATCGCCGGGACGTTGGTGATCTTCTCACCCTCCGGCAACTCGAATGCCGCTTGGGCTGGAGCCCCTGGCAACGACAAACCCGCCGCCATGAGAGCTGCGCTGAAGAAGGTGGCGAAACTGGACCACCCTGTCCGACCTAGCAATCTTCTCATAACATTCCTCCTGTGAATTGGATTACAGCCTCCACCGTATCTACTCCACCGGTGTCGTGCTGCCGACTTGCTATCCAACTGCGCTCACACTGACAAACTTCTTTTTTCTCGTCTGCCGGTTCGGAAAGCCGTGTGCCCACGCTTTCCTGAAATCCTAAGCCCTTGACACGAGTGTAGTGTCTAGTAATGCTCCTTTTTTGACCAGGAATTTCTCATTTTTGACCCGTTGACTCTGCTGTTCCTATCGCCGAGCCGGTAAAGAGGCGGTCACCCCCTTCCTCGAATGATGCCACCGTACGGGTTGTCTGCCTGATGCGTTACGCCGGACTGCCCGTGCCGGAAGATCCGCTCTGCTTCTCAGACGGCGACGTGGCCTGATTGATTTCCTCCTCGGCTTCCTTCATCGACGCCTGAAAATCCTGCTCGACCATCTTGACTTCCTGCTGGATCATGTTGATCTCGGGCTCAACAGACTTGCGCAGGTCTTCCGCCGTTTCCTTGAAACCTTTCACCGCTTTGCCGACTTGTCGTCCGACCTCGGGCAGCTGTTTCGGACCGAACAGTAAAAACGCGATGACCAGAATGATGAGTATTTCGCCGGCACCTAATCCGAACATGGTTCGTCATACGTGATGCGCGAAACGTAGTGCGTGGACCCTGCTTGCCCGCTTCACGCCTGACGCATAACGTCTCACGTCCGTCACCCTTGCTTGACCTGTTGCTCGTGCTGAGCCGGCCCCGGTTGAGCAGGCTGTCCCTGCGCCACCTGTGATGGCTGCGCGGGCGCGGGCTCAGCCGGCGGCGGCGTCACATCAATGGCGTCGGCTTCATGGACGCTCTTCTTGAATCCCTTAATGGCCTTGCCCAATCCCTCACCAAGCTGTGGGATTTTCCCGGCTCCAAAAATGATGAGCACAATGATGAGGATGAGCAGCAGTTCCATCCATCCGAACGACCCGAACATGTGGAATATCCTCTTTCTTTCTGAGTCCAACCTTCCGGCCTAGGCCAAAAGGCCTAGTTTTCTAACCCGAAAGGTGGGGTGAACTTCCCCAAACGGGGCAGAGGCTATAGAAATACGCGAGATTAGTCAAGTTTAATTTCACGTAATTCCACGTATAGGGCTGTTAGGGGGGTCAGCGGGGACGGATTGAGAGGTGGAAGTAATCCACCGGTGCGGGAGGGGCACTCAATGCGATCTGAAACGCGTGGCTATCGTAACCGACTTCTTCAAGATCGCCGGCAGCACGCATCAGCTCTTCTTCTGTCAGGTAGGCAACCGTATCCGGCACTCCGGAGGGTTTGAGATCCTGCACCAATAGGAGAAGCGCTTCCCGTTCCTGAGCCGGCATCTCTGCGCGGACCGGGAATTCCATTCTGCTGGCGTACGGGCTCTCGTAGGTCTTGTTCAAGGCCGCAATGGTTCTGAGGATCAGGCGGTCTTGCTCCCAGGGCTCCATTTTGCGTCCCGCCGACGGATGCGTCGCCAGAAGATCCATGAGCGTCAGGACGTTGGTATTCAGACTTCTTCCGATGAACTCGCGCTGACTCTCTATCGCGACCGCGACAGAGCCCATCTGCTTGGCCACGGCGTCGGCAAGGGCAAAATTTACCATGAAGCTCTGTTGGCCCCCGAACTGACCAGAGCAAGGCTTATCCGGATCATTCAGGACGTTGTGATCGGCGGTTCCTGCGTCAAAGCTGCTGAATCCGACGGCATCCGCCGCGAGGAGGCGTTTGGCCTCCCTGATGGTGAGATAGGCGCCGATATTGATCGGCACAACGACCTGGTCGTCGATGCGGCGCAGGAACTCGGTAATCGTTTTTCGATAGGGAACATCTTTCCATTCCACCGGCCGATATTCGCGCTCCCATACGAGATCGTCAAAGAAGGGAGGAAACTGCTTCAACTGCTCCGCGTCTTTGGCCTCGAACGCGCGGATGAATCCCGCCCAATCCTCGATTTTTGCGTGAAGCACCTCGCTGAGATTGGGCCGAAGGTGTTCCTCCTCGATGTCCCCGCCCTGCCGAGACATGAGCTTGGTGGGCAAATCGTTCCACAATTCGTTGCAGAAGATCCGGTCCACCGAGCCATCCGGCAGATCGACAAGATGATCGACCGTCGAGCAGACGGCCTGGATTCGATCCTGATGCGAGGCCAGCCCCGGGTGCTTTGCCGCCGCGTCGAGCACCGCTTGCTCCCAATCCACAAGCAGATAGCGGACGCGCGGGTAGATCCGTCCGTCCCGATCAAGCGTCTGGAGGTGGCTGAGAAAACACGCGGCAAGATTGCCGTTGCCCGGACCCAGTTCGACAACGGTCAACGGCCGGTCGCCGATCGCCGAATGCTGATCCTTCGAGGCCTTGTCCCGCTTGGCCACTTGTTCAAAATAGTCAGCGGCCAAGGCATGGGCGAGCCGGTAATCAGCGGACGCAAATGTCTGATAAAACTTGCGGATCTGATCGCCGCGAAAACGATAGAAGAGCTGGTTGATATGCGCTTGCCACTGATCGACGGCTTTCCAATCGCCGATCAACTGGGGTAAAGCGTCCGCGTCCTGCAGCATGAGGTTTCGCTCGACTCCATGAAAACTCAATAGTGAATGGCGATTTTAACAGATCGCCGGAAACGGCCGCAACGGCGGGAGCGGGCTGCAACAGCTCCTCTAAGCGCTTGACTCCCCTCCGTCTCCGGTGTACGAAATTTGCTATGCTCAACGGCCTCGGTCACCGCCGTGTACGCGCCATGACCATGGCACTGGGACTCTCCTCGTGCTGTTGGTGCAGTGTCCTTTTTGCGGAGGAACTGCCGATCCTCAAGGACTCGTCCATCAACGACTTCCAGAACCACTCGGAAGACACCAAGCCATACGACTTCGATGCGCCACCTCAAGGCCTCTTCCGCAGCATCACGATGGCGGAAGGATTCGAGGAAGAGCTGGGTTACCGCCGGACCCATGAAATTGTCCCCATCAAACCGACCGAACGATTCAGCCCAGATGCCCCCGGCATCTTCATCGTGTTCACGCTGCACCAGCACTATCAGGCCTTTCAGGTGTTCGGCCGATGTTACCCTGAATCCGTTCCAGGACTCGATCCGCACGCGATCATCGGGCAGGATGCCATGTACATCGCGCTGGAAGACGAATCGGGGTATCTGAAGCTGTCGTCGCCGCAGGGCCGCTGGAAGCCCGGCCGATACAAGGTGGAAATCCATGCCGGAGAACAGGTCAATGAAGTGAGCCTTATGGGGACGATGCGCTTCACGGTGGCAGCCGCAGAGGCACCATGACGGATCATGCGACGGACGGCATCCGCCGATCGTGACCGACTTTCCCTCACTGACCTCGCTTTCACAATTCCGTCTCACCATCGTTGTTCGTGACATCGTCACCCATCTGGCGCTGCTCATCCGGCTCGAACGGAAGATCTCGGACGGACCCGACGTTTGCCACGTATGTTGAGCGGCGCCTCACCCTCAACCCCGGCTGTGCGATTTGAATCTCCTCCGGCCCTTCTGTAGAATGCCCTCGGTGATTCCTCCACATGGCTCACGCGTCGGGCGTTTCCGCTCTTCATGACACATGCCACACAGCCATGGATCTCCGTCGTCGTCCCGATCAAGGATGAACGAGACAATCTTCTCGCCTTGACCGATCAACTCCTCAAGGTGTTGCAGAGCCGGGATGAGTCGAAGGCGTCACCGTTTGAAATCATTTACGTCGACGACGGCAGCACAGATGGCAGCAGCCAGGTACTGGACCGGTTGGCGGCCGAACATCCGGCCGTGACCGTCCTGCATTTTGACCGCAACCATGGACAATCGGCAGGTTTCGACGCAGGGTTCAAGCGCTCGAGGGGACGCGCTCGTCGTCACCATGGACGGCGACCTGCAGAACGACCCGGAAGACATCGGCACCTTGCTTCCCTATGCGAGGAAGTACGACCTCGTCTGCGGATGGCGCACAGAACGGCATGACACGGTCATGCGCAAAATCTCGTCTCGGGTCGCCAACGCCGTGCGCAATGCGGTCACCGGTGACCACGTCCACGACACCGGCTGCTCATTGAAAGTCTTCCGGCGGTGTGTCATCGAACGGTTGCAGATGTTCAACGGTATGCACCGGTTCTTCCCCGCGCTGGCCCTCATGCATGGATTCACCGTGACCGAAGTGCCGGTGCGCCACCATCCCCGCACGCACGGAATCTCCAAATACGGCGTGGGCAATCGGCTGTTTAGAGGACTGTATGACCTCATGGCAGTGCGCTGGATGCAATCGCGGGTCTTGAGGTATCGGTTTCGTGATAAATGACGCAGACACTGCGACAAGCGAGCGTCTGGTCTCTTCTTCGCCTTGCGTGCATTGCCTCGTAACATGACCACGACAGAAACCGTCTGGATCGTCATCGGATTTCTCGGGCAAGGGCTGTTTTTCGGCCGCTGGCTGATCCAATGGATCGTATCGGAACGACAAGCGGAAAGCCGGATGCCTATCGCCTTTTGGTATTTGAGCTTGGTGGGAGGCTTGATCACGTTGGCCTATGCGATCTACCGTCGCGATCCCGTCTTTATCGCCGGCCAGAGCATTGGAGCCCTGGTATATGTCAGAAACCTGATGTTGATTCATCGGCAAGGACCGCAGCCAGCCTCCGGTTCTGTCGCCTCAGTCGGAAAACCTCAGTAAGGCCCTACCTTCATGGAACGGCCGCATTCGATCATCTCCCCACACATCAGAAACCTGGCCATGCTCGGCCTGTTAGCCATCCTGCTCCTATTTGTAGGATTGGGCTCGATGGGGCTGACGGACCGGGATGAAGGCCGCAATGCGGAAGCGGGCCGCGAGATGCTCGAAACGGGAGACTGGATCAGTCCCACCTTCAATTATGAGCCGCGTTTCGCCAAGCCTGTCCTTGTCTATTGGCTGATGAGCCTGTCTTATCGCTGGTTCGGTGTCGACGAATTCTCCGCCAGACTGCCATCGGCCGTGTTCGGTCTTGGCTTGATCCTGCTTCAATACCTCTTTCTGAGCCGGTTCTTCGGACGAGCCGTAGGTCTCTTCGGTGCGCTCATGCTGCTCCTCAACATCCAGATGATCGGCCTCGGTCGCATGGTACTGACCGACAGCGTGCTGATCTTTTTCACGACGTTGTCGCTGTTCAGTTTTTGGCTGGGGTTCCACGGCCGGAGCAATGAGCGATGGTGGCGTTGGATGTTCTATCTCGGTATGGCGATGGCCACGCTCGCGAAGGGGCCGGTAGGGTTTCTCGTTCCGCTCGTGACAGTTGCACTCTATTTGACGGCCACCCGCCAATGGCGTCGGTTTATGGGCGGAGGCTTCTCCACTGGCGGGGAGCGTCCTTTTCGCCGCCGTGGCCTTTCCCTGGTATGCCGTCATGTGGTCAATTCATGGAGCCCAGTACACCGCATCTGCACAGGCCAATACGGTCGGCCGCTTTCTGAATCCGATGGAAGGGCATGGCTTTACGGTCCTCTTCTATGTGCCGGTCCTCTTGCTGGGATTCTTTCCCTGGAGCGGGTGGTTGCCCTTTGCATGGTTTGACGCGTACCGGAGTTGGCGGCAGGCAGGGCGTCAAACGACAAACGAACCTTCAACTCCCGAGCGGCCGTCCATGGAGCTGGAGTGGTTCGCTGCAGCCTGGGTCTTGGGAGTCCTGATCTTTTTTACCTTGTCCTCCACCAGGCTTGCGCATTACATCGGGCCGCTGTTCCCGGCTGCGGCGCTTCTGACAGCCGCTTACTGGCACCGAAGCCTATTCGATCCGGATATCAAGGGCCGACGCGCCTCGATCCATACCATGATGGCAATCGGCTACGTACTGGCCATCGGATTCGCGTCGCTGCCTTCGCTGTATCCATCCTTTGCGGGAGAACTCACCAAAGAATTTCCGCTGGCGACCACGATCGGTCTAGGAATCGGGCCGTACTTCGCAGCGACCGTGTTGCTGATCGGCATGGCACTTGTGGGCTACTTCGGCTTGCACGATGAGAGACGGGCCGGCGCCTTCTGGGCGGCCGGCGCATCCATCGCGCTGGTGACGCTGATCGTTCTTCAACTGGTCGTTCCGGGTGTCAATCGACACTTCATCTCGCCGCCACAAACGCTGTCCTATACCGCCGGCGTCAACCTCGCGCCGACCGATCGACTGATCGTCTATGGCTCGACCAGGCCGTCCAACGTGTTTTATGCAAGGCGGAAAGTGATCTTCGTCGCCGAAGGGGAAGAAGCCACGATTCGTCAGGCGCTCACGGAACCCGGGCAGACGATGGTCGTCCTGCCCGAAACGTATGAATCGAAGTTGCCGCCCGAAGCCAAGACGCTGGTGCCGATCCTGAAGCAGTACGGGTATGTCCTGCTCGCCACTCGCCCGATGATCACCCTGCCCGAACGCGCAGCGCAAGGTCCGGTCGGGGCAATTCCCGCCCATTGATTACCCCATCGGCAAGACGCCTCTCAGCTCAATCATGGTAAAGAGGGTCAGCAGCACCGCCAGTCCAAAGGCCGCTTCATAAGGCCATGGGGGGTGAGAGCCGGCTTTGGTCGCTTGGCCGCGGGAATCCGTGTTCAGCCAATAGGCGAGCCACACCAGCAAGATGACCGTCGCCACCCACAGGGATTCTGAACACAGTGCAATGCCAAGTCCTATCAACGCGACGGCTCCCATGGTCGTCAGAGAGGCGGGCAGCACGTCTGGTCGCACTCTGAGCAAGGACATAGCCGATCATTGCCGCCAAGACTATCAGCAATCCGCCTTGACTCAGGATGGTGGCGGTCCTTCCCTGAGAAGGGCTTTGACCGATCGTGGTCATCAGCGCCAGTACGACAGCCAGCGGCGGCGTCACGGTCATCAACGCCGAGGTGAAGGACGCGAACCGGTCTTCCCATGGATGGGCGACGACCGCGCCGATGAGCACGCCAAGGACCGCCCCTGCCAGGATATCCGTAAGAAAATGCGAGGCTCGAAACAGGCGGCTCACGGACACGGTAAGCGCCCAGAGAATCACCAGCCAGCGGACCTTTGGGAACCTGACTGCCAGAACCGCCGCGACTGCGAAGGTCGCCATGGAATGCCCGGAGGGAAACGAATCCCATCCCGCGCCTCCAAAGGGGGAAAATTCAGAATTGCCCGTATGCATGAATTTCGGTCGTCCCCGCCCCACGACATGCTTGATGGCAGTATTGATTCCGCCTGCCACCAGATGGGCAATGAGTGTTTCCCATCCGGCGCGCTTGAGGCTGGCACGCCCAAGCGTATAACCGGCCGCGAGGAGTACGGCGTTCACGAGGAGAAGGGACTCGCCCTTGCCCACCTCGTTGCCGACATCGCTGAGCTGAGCCAGCCATGGATTGTGGAGGTGATCGATATGGAAATCGTTGAGCGACCGTACGAAGCGGGTCAAAGGGGCATCGAATTCGATCAATCGGACAAACGTGAGCAGCACCGCCAGGGCACAACAGGCCAGCGACAAGTAAGGGCGGAGGCGGCCCGTCCCCTGCTCACGAGGTGTCACCATCACGGTATCCAGTCGGCGAGAAACACATTGAATTCGCCCGGTGACTTCGACAACCGGTCGGACACCCAGACGAGCCGCTTCCCGTCGGGGGAAAACATCGGAAAGCTGTTGAAATGGCCCTCGACCGTCACCCGCTCGAGTCCCTGTCCGTCATCACCGATTATAAAGAGATGGAAACTCGGGCGCCCCCCTTCCCCTCTGGTCTCGACGTTAGAGGAAAAGATGATGCGTTTGCCGTCCGGATGAAAGAACGGCGAAAAATTTGAGGCGCCGTTGGCGGTGACTTGACGCTTGCCGCTTCCGTCAGCGTTCATGACAAAAATTTCAAGCTGTCCCGGCTCGACCAGCCGTTGACCGAGCAGTTCCTTGTACCTGGATACTTCAGCCGGATCAGTCGGATGAGACGCCCGGTAGACAATGCGTTTGCTGTCCGGCGAGAAAAACGCTCCGCCGTCGTAGCCGACCTCATCGGTGAGCCGGCGCGGTTTCGTTCCGTCCAGATTCATCGCGTAGAGATCGAGATCGCCGTCCTTCACGGACGTCCAGACGATGGTCTTTCCGTCCGGGGAAATCGTCGCTTCCGCGTCGTATCCCGGCGTCGCGGTGAGTCGTTGCATCTCCTGCCCATCGATGCGCACGGCATAGAGGTCATAGTCATCCAGCGCCCAGCGATAGGCCCCGTCACGCTTGGGCTTCGGCGGGCAGTTGGGTCCCGACGCATACGTCGACGAATACAACACGCGGCGGTCACCTGGGAAAAAATAACCGCAGGTCGTGGCGCCCGTCCCGGTGCTGACCAAACGAATGGTCTCGCTCTCGAGGTCCATCACGTACATCTGATAGCAGCCGAGGGCTTCTTCAGCCGGTTTGAGCGTGGCCGCGAAGGAATCTTTCATCCAATTGTTCGTAGACTGGAAAATCAGTTTGGTGCCGTCGAACGAAAAATAGGCTTCGGCGTTTTGGCGGCCGAAGGTCAGCTGGCGAATGTTCTTCAAGTGACGTTCTGGGCTCGCTGCAGCCTGCGGCGCGGCGGGTGGCCCGCCGGCATAGCCCGGCTGGAGACACCATGCAAATGCCGCCACCACCATAATCAAGAGCGTCCTAGCGGTCCGGCACAGACTCATCGATCAATACCTCCATTCGAGCCTGGGAAGGCTCCCACTCGCCGCGCGCGATCGGCTTGCCGTGCTGAAAGACGACGAAGCTGTTCCAGCCGTAAAAGAACAGCAACCGGGCGACGGTGGTCGCGGCCTGCGGGGAAGCAGCGTAAAGCCACGTCACGACGCTGCCCGGATGATCCCGTCGATGACAGCTCACCAGTGCGGCGATGGCCGGTCCGTCATAGGCTGTCCCCTCGATGGTCACGCCTCCTTCGCGGAGCTGGACACGAGAACCGCAGTGCGTCTCGAGAACCGGCTGAAGAGCTTCGCGGGAGGCCGGGGTTGTCAATACTAGCACCGAACCTTCCGGAGGCAACAGCAGGTCATGGACGAACGGAATCATGGCTGTCCGTTCCGACCCTGGCTTCTGACTCTCCTGTGCCTCAATCCTTGTAAGGACTTCGCGAAAGGGATGCCCGGCGTCGACCGGTTCCCCAAGAGCCGCGATCACCGAACGATGCTGATCTGTGACGTAGTGGTTCAAAACTGGGGGCAGGTCCTGCCGGGGGATCCGGCGGAGAACCGTCGCATCGGGATCGACCTCGATCGAAAGCGGCCTCACCGGCAGTGGGATCGTGAAGAGAGTCTCAGAATCCTGGAGGCGAGTCCGGAAGATCTCCTCGCCTCCGCCCGACATCCGAATGCGCAGCGGCAGCGGCGATTGAAACGCCGGACCGGTCTGCACGACGTGACCGCGCAACGAGAACGATCCAGCGGTGGACCGACGTGCAGAGACGTCCTTCACGTCTACATCAGGCGCGCCGCGTTGTTCGACCCACTGTGCGAAAAACCAGCGGAGGTTTTTCCCCGACGTGTCGCCAAATACCCGCTCCAAATCCTGCCAATCGGCGCGACGGCCCCGATACTGTGCGACGAGCTGCTTCAGCGACCGCCAGAACGGCTCGTCGCCGACCTCTTGCCGGAGCAGATGAAATACCATCGCGGCTTTTTGATAGCCGATGGCGTTGTCGCGCTCATCGTGTTTCTGCGTGAACTGCCGAAGCGGATAATCGCGCTCCGGAGGCACCTGCAGGTTATATCCACGCAGCATGAGCCGCCGCTGATCCCGTGCCTGATCTTGATCGCCAGACCACTCATGCCAATAGTAGTTGGCCAGATACGTCGTCAAGCCTTCAACCCAATTCCCTTGCTCCAGACGGTTGAACACGGCATTTCCGATCCAGGAATGCACGATCTCGTGGCCCAAGGCATAGGGCTGAACATAGTGACGCTTGATCACGCCGCTCCCGAGCAGGGTAAAGGAGGGCATTCCCAGACCGCTGGAAAAAAAGTTTTCGACCACCGCGAACGTGTCAAACGGATAGGGGCCAAGCAGGGCGATGTACGTCTCGAGATAGCGAGCCGTCGCATCGAGATATTCGTCCGCCAGCTGCGCGTCCTCGGGGAACAGATAGGTGCCCAGCTGGACCTGTTGTCCTTCCTTCGACGACCAATTGCGCGTCTTTGCCACGAACCGGTTCGCGACCAGCGTCAGCGCCTCGGTCGGTTGAATCGGTTCCCATTCCGTCAAGATCAGCTCGCGGTTGGAGCACAGCCCGGCGGGGCAGGAGCCGGAGCTTCGAACCTTCGCTTGCGTGACCGCTGTCCACCCGGAAGGCAAGGCCACGCGAAGGCGATAGGCGCTCAGTGACTCAGGCACATCCAGATACCACTGAGTTTCGCTGCTCAGATAGATCCCTTCGGGACCGATATGACCGGCGGTTTCACTCGGAGTCACAAACCGCAAATGACGGGGTTCCTTGGGCGGATCGTTGATCGTCCCGTGATAGTACGCGGTCATCGTCGCCGGGCCCTTGCCCAGCAACGAGGCCGGAATCGTGATGTGCTGCGCGGCGGCCGACTGATGATCGACGTCAAACGAGAGGTCCCGCCCGGCATCGTCCGCCGAGGTCTGCGAGGGGGACAAGACCAACCGGTCGAGCTGTAGTGTCGGTGCAAGGGAAAGCTGGATCGCCTGCGCCTGTCCGGGTTCGATCGTGAACCGATCCGTTGCCACGAGCGCATGCCGCTCGGGGTCAATCTGGACGAACAGATCGTGACGGAGGACCGAGCCTGAGGAGTCGGAAGCCGCGGCCGGCTCTGCAAGCGGCGGACTCAAGGAGATGAGCCACAGCACGCAGGCGAGGGCCGGCCCGCTGTACGCATATGCCATCAGAGGGGTTTTAACACTCGCGGCACACGAGCACAAGCTGGATGATGGCGAGCAATTTCTCGAGATCGATGGGCTTGCTGATGACTTCTTGCGGATGCAGCGACCAGGCATCCTGGAGTAATTCTTCGTCGTAGCTGCCGGTCACGATGATGATCGCCCCAGTGAAATGTTTGTCCCGCAATCGCCGAAGCACCTCGACACCGCTCATGCCAGGCAGCATCAGGTCCAATAAGATAAGGTCCGGCGGCGCCTGCTCTACCATGGAGAGCGCCTGAGTGCCATCTTTGACGCCTAGGGCCCGATACCCGCGAAGACCCAGGAACTGGACGAGCAAGTCACGAACCAGTTGTTCATCATCGACGATGAGGACGGTTTCTCCGGTGTCCGCGGCAGGACCTGCCTGGACGCCGGCGGCGTCCGGCTTTCTGGCCGGCTGTTGGACGACGCGATTGACCCCTTCGACGAGCACGTCCAGCGACAACCCTTTGCGGACGAAGTCGGTGACGCGCAGCGCGCGGGCCTGGTTTTCCTGGACCTCCGTCGCTCCTCCGCCCAAGATAATCACCGGCGCTTGCGGATCGATGGCACGAATCTCCTTCAGCACGGTCAACCCGTCCATTTCCGGCATCCGCAGGTCGAGAATCGTCACACGGGGATTGTGCTGGCGGAAGAGATTCAGCCCCTCGAGGCCGCTGGTAGCCGAATGGACGTCATAGCCATGACGCGTCAAGACGGCCTGCAGAAGGTCGCAATTCATGCGGTCGTCATCGATGACAAGAATTTTGACCATGCTCAGTACTCAGCGATATCGTTCTATGAATCCAGGCCTGGCACAGGGGCGAGCCTACCATGGCACCGGCACCTTGAGAAGCAAAAGAGGGGAACACGCGGAAGCCGTTACTCGGCTGAGAGGCCTAAGAGCGCGTCGACGAAAGCCCGCGGCTGAAAGTCCTGCAGGTCCTCAACACCTTCTCCCACGCCGATCAACCGGACGGGCAATTTCAATTCGTCCGCGATGGCCACGACGATACCTCCTTTGGCGGTGCCATCGAGCTTCGTCAGGGCGAGGCCCGTGACGCCCACCGTTTCGCGAAACTGGCGAGCTTGAACCAGGGCGTTCTGCCCGAGCGTGGCATCCAGGACGAGCAACACCTCATGGGGAGCACCGGGCAATGCCTGTCCGATCACCCGCGTCACTTTTCGAAGCTCTTCCATCAGGTTGGACTTGGTGTGAAGACGGCCGGCCGTATCGATCAACACGACGTCGGCCTGTCTGGCCTTCGCCGCAGCGATGCCATCGTAGGCCACCGCCGCTGGATCGGCTCCATGACGATGGCGGACGACTTCGACGCCGATGCGATCCGCCCACACTTGCAATTGGTCGATGGCGGCGGCGCGAAAGGTATCGGCAGCCACCAACAGCGGCACGCGCTTCCCTTCCATCAGACGTTGGGCGAGCTTCGCCATGCTGGTGGTTTTTCCAACACCGTTCACACCCACCACGAGCACGACATACGGTTTCGGTCCTTCAGCAATCAGTGCTTCGAACGAGGGACCGGACGCAGGACGGAGAATGTCCAGCAGCGTCTGGCGTAAGGTACTGTGGACATGGGCGACCTGCGAGGCATCTGTGCCTTTCAGGGCTTCTTTAAGCTGGCGGATGACGCGTTCGGCAACCGAGGCTCCAAGATCCGATGAAATCAGCGTGGCTTCGAACTCATCCAGCAGCGCAGGGTCCACCGCGCGTCCCAATAACCGATCCAGGGAACCGCGGACCGCTGACCGCGTCTTGGTGAGCCCTTCACTGAGTCGCTGCATCCATCCCATGCGCTAAACCTCTCTTGCTGTCCGCACGGGACTATCGTGAGGGGCTCGGACTAATCTGGCAATGGGGCCCAACCGCCGACGCATCTGCCGTTCCTTCTTCTGCATGCGCCAGGCTTCCGGCCTGCTGCGTTCATGATCATAGCCGCAGAGATGCAGCACACCATGGATCAGCAATGTCACAAACTCTTCTTCCAACGGTCGGCCAGCCGCCTTGGCTTGACGCTGAGCCGTCGGCAAGGAGATGACTACGTCACCGAGGTGGGTCGCTCCTTGATGGAAGCCGTGAGGTGCTCGTGCCTCCCGGAACGCGAAGGCTAATACGTCCGTACTGCGATCGTTGTGTCGGAACCGGCGGTTGAGCCTCCGCATCCGCCGATCGCCCACCAGCGAGAGGTTCATATCCGCCAACGGCTCGCCGACGAGTTTCAGGACGGTTTTCGCCAATCCCAGGACCCGCCTGCGCCCGACTGTCACCGTCCGAACATGTACTTGAAGCGAAACGGGCATTAATGCGGTTGGCCCCACGAACCTTTCGGCTGGCTGGGCAAGGAGGAGGATGGACGGCCATGAGAGCCCGGCGAAGCCCGGCGCCCCGCCTGCGCGGCACGCGGTTGAAGCTGACCCGCGTTCTCGTGCTGATCATACGCTTTGATGATGTCCTGAACCAGTTTATGACGCACGACGTCGCGCTCGTCAAAGTATACGAAACTGATGCCATCAATGTGGCGAAGGATGTCCCGCACTTCGATCAACCCAGAGACGCGGTCAGGGGGAAGATCGACCTGGGTAATGTCGCCGGTCACAACGGCCTTTGAATTGAAGCCGAGCCGGGTCAGGAACATCTTCATTTGTTCGGCCGTCGCGTTTTGCGCCTCATCGAGAATGACAAATGAATCGTTCAGCGTTCGCCCGCGCATGAAGGCCAGCGGGGCAATCTCGATGTCTCCTCGCTCGATCGCGCGTGTCGCTCGTTCCATGTCCATCATGTCGAAGAGCGCGTCATAGAGCGGACGCAGATAGGGATTGACCTTTGCGATCATGTCGCCGGGCAGGAAGCCCAATTTTTCTCCCGCCTCAACGGCGGGCCTCGCCAGGATGATGCGGCTCACCTCCCGCTTCATCAAGGCGCTGACCGCCATCGCCATCGCCAGATAGGTCTTGCCGGTACCGGCCGGACCGATGCCGATGACAATGTCGTGGGTTTCTATCGCTTCGATATAGGCTTTTTGTGTCGGCGTCTTGGGAGCAACGAACCGTTTTTTCGTTACGATCGTCGTCGCATTCGACAGCAACTCTTTCAGCGGCGTTTCGGGACTTTGCCGCAAGGCGGTCAACGCGTGAGCGACGTCGTCCGGCTGAATCAACATGCCGTCGTTCGCAAGCCCGGCGAGTTCGGTGAGCACGCGCTCGGCATAGCGTGTCGCTTCTGGATTTCCGTCGAGGGTGAGTTCCTCGCCGCGCGCCGAGAGGCGCACGCCAAGGTCTTCTTCGATCAGCTTGAGGTGCCGGTCGTGGTGACCGAATAAAACGGAGGTGTTGGTGCCTTCTCGCAGCTTGAGTTTACGCACGAGGGCCGAAGCCCGTCCCTCCTCTACGATCCTACTATGATTCTAGCAAAGCCGCGGGGAAGGGACAAGTTCCCGTTTCGAACGTGCAGTGCTCATCTGTCGTCGTCCGACGGGCCCGCCCAGCCTGGGGTTCTCGAGTGACACCGATGCCGGCGTCGTTTTTCTGGCTGATGATATCCGACCCGCCGTTGCTAAACAGGCGTAAAGACTACTTCGCCGCCACCGCGCGTACTTGCCGGTAGGTCGTCAAGCCTTGGACGACTTTACGGATTCCATCACCGAGCAGCGTCTGCATACCACTACGAATGGCTGCGTTGAGCATGTGTAGCTAGGATGATTCTAGCAAAGCAACGGGCAAGGGACAAGCTCAAGCTTCGAAGGAACCGCCAGTCGTTATTCAGCCTACGACGCCTTAGCAGGCGCTCAGATGGACAACTCAAAGTCCTGAGCCGCAAAGCCACCCTTGTTGTCCTGCGCCACTACTTTGATGCGATAGGTGCCCTTCGCCTCAGGCGTCACACTCCAATGAATGCGACCCGACTGTTCTCCGATGATCATGCCCGGGGGGAGCCTCTTCCAACTTGTAGGTAATAGGATCCCCATCCGGATCACTGGCTTGGACTTGATATTCGTAGATATTTCCAGCCGCCGATACAGAAGGGCTGGAGAGAATGGTCGGAGAAGAGTTTGACATGTTGAATCGCCCCGAGAGGCTTGTGGTTCCATTGCCATCCGAAGCCGTGACCTCAACCTCAACAACGTCCTTAGCCGTGACATTTGCGAGGTCGAGGGTATTGTCCTCCCCCTCCTTCACAACCGTGTCGTTTTTCCGCCACCGATAGGCGAGCGAAACCGTATCGTGATCCGGATCCGCGACGTCGACCTTGGCCAAGAGCCGACGGCCTTGCACCTCGTGATCGAAATCAACCGAGACGTCGGAGATGATCGGAGCAGTATTTGCAACTGTTACCGGAATCGTTCGGAACGGCGCTCCCTCGATGGCACCATCAAAGGGGATGACTTCAACAATCACCTGGTCGCCGCGCTTGAGCAACTGGGCAGGCAGTGTACGTTGCGTCTGACCATGGACGATGTGCCCATTGACCAGCCAACGATACCGAAAGACCATCATCTGTTGATCGAGATCTTGAGCTTCGACACGGACGCTGATCGGCCCTGCAAGGACCAACGGACTCGGTAGGATGGATGCCGCTTTGATGAACGGAGAGTGATTGGCTGTGTCCGCCGCTCGACTTGCCGTCTCGCTTTCGCCCGACATACAGCCCGGGAAAAGCAACATCGAAGCCGGTAGCGCTGCGAGGATTCTCAAGAAACTGAGGGCACGAAACGGTCTGTCTCGTGCCCCCTTCTTCTGCAAACCACACTGATTGCCCATGCGTGCTGCTTATTCCCGGTTACTGATCCATGAAATGTACTGACTCCAAATCGATGACGGCGGCTTCGGCGTTATTTTGCTCATCACGGAGTTGCTGGACTGATAGAAACCCGACATTCCTGTCGGTTGCGCTCCGATCTGTATCGCCACCGACGAGGCCAGACCTTCACCCAGACTGGCACTCCGCCTCGAATATCCGCTGGCATCTACGCCGATAATCGGATCTGTGTATCCTGTTCCTGTCAGATAGTACAGCGTATAGAGGTTGCTCTTCCCTGTCGACGACACAGATGTCGTTGTTCGGGTAAATGTCGGGAAGAAGACCGCACCTCCGATCAATGTTGGATTGACCATGCTTCGTTCGGCTCCCAATGTGGTAGACCCAGCGTTCGTTGTAAGTTGGATCAACCAGCCGTCCATGGCAATTCCGGCTGCGGTAATGCCTTGAATTTGACTGATTAAGTCCGCAAATGTGGTGAATGATTCCCACGCCTTGTACTTGGTTGCCCGACGCACAGGCCACACAGATCGCGGCGTTCTACACATTCAAAAGATTTTGGTCCCAACAGTTCGTGACGGTGCGATTGTGTAACATGTTCCATCTTTTAGCACGGCATCTTTTACGCCGACCAAGTACTCGAACGTGCTGATCGATTTTATCGGCTTGGGTTGTCGAAATCTTCCTGTTCCTACAAAGAGCCACGTATTTCCCTACATTATCCAGCGTCACTGAGGATCGAGGCCGTCATCGGTCCCTAGATACGCTGGCGAACCCGCCATCGTCAGCTGTGCGATCATTTTTTCGGTCGGAACGTGGTTGCCTCCCTATCAGAACGCCCCATGTGGAAGTACTTACAAGGAGCAGCAGAACAGGCTTCCCATCGTAATTCGATCGTACTTCCCCCACCAATAGCCTAGCGTTTGACGGGGCCCCCTTGGCATTGGGATCGATTTACTCCGGCCGACGTTGACCGGTCGGATCGGAAATCAAGTCAGCGTCGAACGTAATCGGGTCGCCCTGAAGCTTCCATAGGTTGTCGGATTCCAATCGGCATGAGGGTGACGGTCGCAGCGGTCCCTTGGTTCACCAACTTGAACGGCAAATCTCATTTTACTCTCGCTCTCTGCCATTTATCGCTCTGCCGTCATAGCCTTGCACGCCTGAGCCAAGCACCATGGAAAAAGCTGGCGTTGCTATGATCGGTTTTTCTCGTAGCCCCGAGGGCTCATCCGGGTCACCGTCGGATAACCCGTGGTTAAGCCCAGCGTTGAGGAGTAGTAGCGCTGATAGCACCGTACGAATCCGCCTCTGGATTGGTAATATCCAGCACGATGTACCCACTGTAAAAGGTGCGCGTCATCAGTCGTGACCCCGTCGAATTTTGCCGTGACGCTCAGAGGCGGTCCTCCATTGCTCGTACCTGAACGGCAACACAGGACCCGCAACTGCCGCCGAATCGCAATCCGAGAATGAGGATCATGCCCCATCCATCCGGGATGGATACAGCCCGTTGCCGTCGGTGTCAGACTCCGCAGTCCCACAGGCCCCTTCAGGCGTAGAATATCGACGTCGGTGACTTTTGGCTTCAAATCCACATAGGAGACGTGCGTATAGTCCGGCTGCGTAAACCAAATGAGCTGCGGCAGGATGTAATGAGGCACAAACGCCCAGAAGTTCTTTCCCGAGTGGCGGGCCACTGCTATTGTCGTTTTCGTGGCGGTTGTGTACCAGCTATGCTCTATAGGCGTGGTGCCCGGTGTATCATCTCCACGATGGAAAGTACCCTGTCATTGAACGCATGGAGCATTCCATCATTGGCCCCGACATAGGCCACCCTGCGACGATTGGCCACCGTTGTAGAAATTGTTGGTTAGCCGGTGTCGCCATACAAGACATTCGAACCGCTCTTGCGGAGACCCGACGATGGTCGGCGTCGAGTGAACGATGTCGCCGAGCCGCCACTGTCACATCAGACCATTGACCAGAACCTGCCGGTCTCGCATGTTCGTCACTTGATTGCCGTGAAGGAATGAAATGATGTTGGCAGCGGTATAGTCTCCGGTGGCGCTGGCGCGAAGATAGGGGCGAACGTTGCCGCATTGGCCGAATTGAAGGCCATTTGTTCGTCCGCAGGTGACCACGCCGTCATTGTTCTTATCGACCCAGGTGATGATATTCCTCGCATCGCTTGAGAGATTTCGCAGGCTGAGCTGTTTGCCAGCTTCCCAAACCCCCTGCATCTTGCGTTCAGTTGGATCGTCTGGTAGGGCGTCGCCGTATCCGGCAGGCCATCTTCGTTCAAGTCCTTAAAACAATCCACTTTCAAGACCGTTTGGTAAAGGGATCAAGACGGGTCTGAATGATATCGTCATCTTTGTACACGATGCCTGCCATCCGGACCGCCGCCCAAACTGTTCCGATCTTCACGCAGATTTCCAAAGTCTATCGACCCCAGAGCCCCTGCAAATAGCCAAGCCATGCAACATTGTTGTTATTTTGCCCGCGAGGTGCTTGGATAGAAGAACGCTTGGTAGATCGTGCCATCACCGGATGAGGATGAAGCGAGGACTGAAATCGAAGTGCCCGACGCCGCCTGCTGTAAAATGTCATTGATGGCGGCGTTGATCTGATCTTTGAGGTTTTCGCCGCTTGACGCGTCAAAAAACGTATCAGGGACGCAATCCGGAAAATCCCCGGCTTCTGGTCCCATTCCGGGCTGCTGAAGCTGCTGCCACTGCCGAGTTCGAGCCGGGCGGGTAGTTACAGGGTTGGGTGCCGGGCAGCTCGACGGCATTGTCGCTGTTCAAATCCTTGAACCCGCCATACTTAGCAGCCGATGCCAAGAAGCACGGCGCCGCCAGGCCCCCCCATCGCGTTGACCGCATAAAAAGTGACAAACTGAGTTCCTGCCAGATCGCTCCTCAAGTCATGTGTGCGCCCATAGGAGGCGACGTCATCGAGTCGATCACCGGCGGCACCGCTCGTTGACGACTCCGAGGTTGGTCCCTGTGAACAGATTGCCGAACGGTGATTGCATATCCGGCGCATCCCCGTCAGACACGCCTATGCCAGGGCCGATCATTAATACATAATTTTTGCAACACCGCACCGACTGGTTCATGCTGACGAAGAAGAAGGGATCGCCAGAGGCATTCAGCCCGCCCGAACTGTAACCAGTCGACCAGGAACCGCTGTTGCTGTAACAGGGCCCTTGACCCTTTCGGTAGAGGCACAGTCCTTCGTATAGAGCCTCAGACATTCGGCGCATAGGCCGCGCGTATGCTGGTTGCGGATGTTCGTCACTGACGCAGCGTTGAAGTATTCGGTCAAAGGCAAATTGAAGACTGCCACCTTGACCCGTGCTGGCATTGATGAACATGACGGCGACGTGCATGTTGTCCGTGCGCATCGTTTGGAACAGGCCCAACGATCGATCTCGCTGATAGCAAACCCGCTGCGCCCGCATAGGTCGGGTCTGTCGTTGGGACAGTACAGCTGTCGGCATAAGATCCCGTTCCCGCTGGCACATTAGGCTCGGTCGTCAGATCGACTTCGAGCGGAAATCGTTTGGCCGGCGCATTATCAAATGGACTCGCCGTCGCATCGTCATTCACGTACAGCGTGCCTTCCCCGACTCCGAAGAAACACCCCGGTTGTGACCGTTCCACCGCCATTGAGGTTGACTGTTGAGACCGTCATAGTCGTCGGGATGCGTGCCGTGCTTCCAGTCGGCCAGAGCGTCGTGGACGGCACAAATTTCACGAAGCGCCAACAGCTCTTACTATTGTTCGCACAGGTGTTCGTGCTGCCGTTTTCACCTGTTTTGGGATCGGCATCGAGCGTGTTTGCAGTTCCGTCCTGGTTGGCTTGAGCCGGGATCGGTTCTCCGCCGACAAGCACTTGATAAATCGTTTCTTTCTTCCTTGCGGTGTAGCCAGTTCATAAAATTCCCATCCCAATAGGTATTCCCGCAGGCATCGGATACCGCTGCTTTCGATTGAATGCGTAGTTGAAGCTGTTGGTGTCAGTTGTATAGCAGCGCAGGGGATCGAACATGCCGTAATAGGACTTGGTGGGATCGAACGTGTCTGCCGGTGACGTGACATCAGATGTATTGATCGCCACTCCGCTGTTGTCCCCTGCGACCATATCATCGCCGGATGCGCTATCGATTGTGACGTTTGCAGCAAGCTTGCCGTCCGTCACCGTTCCGGCTTTAAACGAAATCCAATATCGGTGATTCGTGCCGCTATAGCCGCTTCGAGCGGTATAGTTCCCCATGTCCACGAGGAACAGAATGTTCGGCGGCACGGTCTGGTTCAAAAACACTGGATCGTTCGTGTAGTTAGACATGTGCTGCGCGGATGCGGCGATAGGACTTCCTGCCGAAGCGAGCACGCACAAGCCGAGCAAGAATTGATTCCACCATGTTTTGAAGCATTCCCGTTTCATGGTGTCCTCCCCCTGTTGCTTGGATAGACAGCGCCGACCGTGCCGCCCTCATGGGAGCCGCAGATTCGATAATTCATGCACAAAGCTTCCTCCTCATAATCATGGTTGTTTCTGGCAGCCGTCCCCAGTGAGAGAACAGGCGTAGATTGCCGTCACTTTACTCTCCGTCCCGGTCGCCGTATTCGACGCGAGGCAACTGATACTGAAGTATGCGTCGACGCCGTTCGAACCAGCGCCGACTCCGGCGCCATCGTATGCCGCAAATTGTTGTTGTCCGCTGCCTGCTCTCATTTTTACATACAGACGATCGATATCACCGACCACAGCGTATAGACCGACCGGCATCACAAGGTTCGGAACCGGCTGTGTCCAGTCGGCGCGTCTGTGTTGTTTTCTGGATTTCCGATCAGTTCGTTTTCCAGCACAGTCTTGTTCGTGTTGGGGACCGGTCCAGGCGGTGCACTGTTGTCCAGCAATGCTGTCGGGACCTGACTTCCGTTTTCAGGAAGGAACACTTGCTGAATGATGTTCGCTCCCGTTCCCAGGCATGACTCCGCGGCGTTCGCCGAAGCCTCCATCGTCCGCTGTAGGCCCGCCATATTATTTCCCATTCCACTCACCGTGATGGCAGCAATCCCAAGGACGGTCAGCATCAACAACACCATCATGACCGTCAGGAATGCCATGCCTCGCTCATCATTCAACCTTCCCGCGAGCAAGAAGGCGACCTTGATTCTACAGACCTTCTCTCTTACAAACCGACATTGCGGGTATCCACTGTCTTCACCAACACCCGACGTCGGTGATTCCCATCAGCCGGCAAGTGTGTGATCGCTGGTAACCGCCATGCCGGTGAACCGACTATGGCGTTATTCACTTCTCCAAACCCTTGATCATTTTTTGATTGTCTGGCCACCAAGGCGACCTGTACTAATTTAATTTTGTCCGGCGTCAGCGGTGCAGCAGTCCATGGCACATTGCTCAGAAAATCCGTTTGATCAAAGCTGTTCGATCCATTTTGATCATCGATGATCCGATTAGGAATTCCACTGTTGATCGCTGTTACGCAGCCATCACACGCATAGGCCAGTTGAAGATCCTCAATGCCTTCCGCAATCGGGCCCTCGGCGTTGGGACCCGTCACGACGCCAGCTACGCCTCTCGTCAGACAAGGCGCGTTTCCCCCACAGAGATTGCCGGGATCGGGGGGACACGACTCGATAGCGAATGCACTGCAGCAGATAGACCTGGTCACCTTGCTGAAACCAGAGTGGAGGAGGTATTGACACGTTAATCGTGCTGGCAGCGGCGTTAAGTCCTGTCACCTGAGCCGTGGCTGACCCGCCGATAGAAATATAGGATTTGTTTGCGACCAGGCCCGAACTCACCATATCAGCCACCGCTCCTGGCTTCAAGGTGATCGGTGTCGTCCCCGACGTCGTCGTTGGCACTTTCAAGGTCCATCTGTTCGAGCCCGTAGTCCTTGTCGTCGGCACCAGCATTTGTACGAGTCCGCTCCACTATCGGCACCAGTCGGGTTCTGATCGGTAGGAACAATAGGGTTAGTGCAATTTCCTATCGTAACCGCGGGATTTCCAAAGCCAGCCAGTTTGATATCTCGGATAGTATTTCCATGGCCATTCGTAGTTTTGTTGTGTATCAACGACTTGTTCATTGGCTCGTAATGCCTTGCTGGTTGTTGTCAGAACGGTAAATGCCGCCGCCACCACAATGACCGCAACCGCCATTCCTATCATCAGTTCAATGAGCGTGAATCCCGTCTGTTCGATTGAGCGACGCAGTATCAGGCTGTGCCAGGCCATAGAATATTTCCCTGTCATTCTGGCGCGATCACTCTATTGATTGTTAGTGATCGTGCTCGCTTTATCGTGGAATCGCTATTCATCGAACCCAGCCATGTAATCGTCACCGTCACGTTTCTTTGACCAAGGGCAGTCGGCGCGATCATATTCGACACCGTCACCGTGCCTTTAACATTCTGCAGCTGAGTGCCGTCCACCAAACTGTCCCACAGCAAACAATCCCCCCTCGCCTGCGGTTGTGTCGTCGCACTAATGGTGTTGCAATTCGTGGCGCTCTGCGTGTTAATCCCGTTGTAGCTGATGGCGTTTCGTCGGTTGAATTGAATCCGTTCCATCATGTCCGACGCCAACGTTGTGATGCGCGTCAATTCGTTCGCATCGACGTTCTTGACAAAGGCGATCCCTTGCATCGCCGACATCGCCAGCAGACCTGTGCCCAAGAGCACTGCTGCCAGCATCCCTTCCAGCAGTGAAAATCCTTGTTCGTTTTTGTATCGCATGACGACTCGCATCACGGGCACGCAGTTCCGCTCGGATTGATCGACCACTGAACTTTCCCTGATGGAATAATCAACACAGAATATTGGCGTTGATACGTGTCACACACGCCTATGGTCTGATTTCCTGTGCCTCCGGTCGTCCTCAGGCCCAACGAAGAAAAACTCACCGTGACCGGGCTCCCCACCACGGATGCGACACGTGTGTTGAACACTTTGTCCTTGATGACTGCGACTCCCGACGAAGGAGCGACCGCCGAGATATGCACGGCCCCCCCGGTCGTCTGGACCGTCACGTCCACGCTTCGGTTGCGGTTCATTGCCGCCATACGGGCGAGCATAAGCTGCGTGGCAATTTCTGATGTTGCCTGTCGGAGCTGAGATTGCACATTCCAACGAAGAAATTCGGGAACCGCCACCGCCACGGCGATCGACAGAATGCCGACGACGACCATGAGCTCGATCAACGTGAAGCCGCTGTTTCGCCCGAAAGTCTGCCGGTTCACAAAGACAATCCCCTTCTGTCCAGACGTGACTGCCCCTCCCAGTCAGAGCAAAGGACATGCCTTCGTGACCCTGGCGCAGCCATGCGCAAGTTATTGCTTTATAAAGAGGAAACTATTTGCGGATGGCTGGAAATTCGCTTTTTTGGTCGATGGGCGACAATTTTTGGTTAGGGAACTACTTTGGGCTGATCAGAGAAGAACGCAGATTCACTGTCGTGGGGACGCGCAATTTCCTCTGGAAGGAGAGAGCATGAGTGAAGGGGCGTCGTGATCACGACGCCCCTTGCTCGAGTACGAATCTCCTCAGTAACAACCCCTCAGGCCCCCGGCGGAGGAGGCGGAGGAGTTACGGGAGGCTCAACCGGCGGAGTCACAGGCGGAGTTACAGGCGTGTAACCGGTGTTACAGGAGGTGTAACCGGTGGCAGTGGCGAGTTCACACCGGAACCCCCTGGCTTGTGCAGATCTTGCTTCGCGGCGGCATTGTCCCGCCCCTGCTGGCCATGTTGACCGGCCGCTTCATTCGCGCGGTTTAACCCTCTCACTTCTCCACCGCTGTTCGACTTCGGCGAACAGTGGGGGTCGCACACAGCTTGTGCCGCTCCCGCCATCAAGACAGAAGCCGCAAATGCTCCTGCCACGACGAGAGTCAAACGACGTGCCATCATATGATGCCTCCTTTGCAGTCTTTCAGCACATCAGATGCCGAAAGATCGACAAGCCCTTCACGCACATCTCCAGGGTCAGCATGAGTCATGCCCAAAGAAGGATGTAAGAAATACAAGCGCCTATAGTAGGGAGGGGACATTGAACGACGTCGGCCGTACCATTATTGGTCTTAGTGACCCAAAATCGCTATGCAAGCAATGCTTCCCTTTGTGCCATTTTGCTGCATGGATACTGGCGGTTTTGTGTCTTAGTGCACCCTATATATACTTCCTTACTTCGCCGCCACCGCGCGTACCTGCCGGTAGGTCGTCAGGCCTTGGACGACTTTACGGATTCCATCCCCGAGCAGCGTCTGCATGCCGCTTTGAATGGCTGCGTTGAGCATGTCGGCGGTTCTGGCCCTTGATTGAATGAGCTGCTTGGTCTCGTTGGTTCCCACCAACAGTTCATGGAGGGGGACCCGGCCCTTGAACCCGGACCGGTGGCACTGTTCACACCCGCGCCCCCGGAACAGCAGAAGCTGGTCGTATTCGGGCACCAACGCAGCTTCCGGCGGCTGTACTCTGCCCCTCGAGCAATTCATCATACTCTTCCCGGGATGGCCGGTACGTTTCTTTGCACGCGGCGCAGATCCGTTTGCAGAGCCTAGTCGCCAAGACGCCGAGCATGGCGTCGGCGAAGTTGAACGGATCGCAGCCAAGGTCCAGGAGCCTGATCACGGTTTCCACGGCGCTATTGGTATGCAGCGTGCTGAAGACCAGGTGGCCGGTGAGTGATGCTTCAATCGCAATGTCGGCGGTTTCCTTGTCCCGCATCTCGCCAATCATAATGACGTCCGGATCCGCCCGCAGAAAGGCCCGCATGGCTGTCGCAAAATCCAGTCCGATCTTTTGGTGGATTTGAAGTTGGCGAAGACCCTCTTGCGAGATTTCAATCGGGTCTTCGGCCGTCCAGATTTTCCGCTCTTCTGTGTTGATATGTTTTAAGATCGCATGCAACAGCGTGGTTTTTCCCGAGCCTGTCGGTCCCACGCAAAGAAAAATGCCATGCGGCTTCTCCGACAGCATCTTGATCGTCTGCAACGCGCCCGGGGTGAACTCCATGGCTTCCAAGGGCATCGGATCCTTGGCCGTCAGCAGCCGCAACACCGCGTCTTCATTGCCGCCGGCGGTGGGCAACGTGGCCACACGCAGCTCGATGCTTCGCTGCCCGCCGAGCTTGAAGCGAATTTTTCCATCCTGTGGCTTGCGCCGTTCTGCAATATCGAGGTTCGCCATGATCTTGATGCGTGAGACGAGGGCACGCCGATACGCGGCCGGAACCTTCGTATAGGTAAAGCAGGTGCCGTCGACCCGGAATCGAATGTTCATGTCCTTCCGGCCCATGCAAGGCTCAAGATGCAGGTCCGAGGCCCCCAGACGATCGGCTTCAGTGATCAAATGACTGGTCAGCCGTACGATGAGGGAATCGTTTTCATCAACGGGACCGGCGGAAAGATCGGGGATCGACTCGTGGGGGACCTCTTCGACCAATTCAGTGAGCAGCGTTCCGATGGCTGAACCACCCCCTGGCGCGGAGAGTGCGCCGAGAAACTGCTCGATATCGCGACGCAGTCCCACAGAATAGCGGATCGTCATTCCAGGAAATGTTCGCCTGACGTCCCACCCGCGTTCGAGGTCGTGAGGGTCATGGGTCAGCACATCGAGCAATTGGGCTCGGCGAGCGACCGGAAGCCATAGATGCTTTTTCAGGTAATCATGATTGAGCGGTCGGACGAGATCGGCATCGATGACGGTCCGTTCGTCAAAGGGAAGATACGGACATTGATAATAGTCGCTCAGGATCGCGCCCAACACATCCTTCGGCACATGATAGCGGTCCAGAAGCAGCGACTCGACATCCGGGCCGCTTCCTGTCGTTCCCTCGACCGCCAGGTCAAGGTCGGGTTGAGTGACAATCCCACGGCAGACGAGCACATCGAGAACGTGTTGCTCGACGCAGCGACGGGAGGCATTGACGGTGCGTCCGGCTTTTTTCCCCGCTGCCTCGATTGGAAGGGCGCCGCTCGTCTCGCCGGCTGAGAGAGACAGACCTTCCATTGACCAGTCGCCTCAATATTTGACTTGCCAGGTGCCGGGTGCCCGGTAGACGACGGGAAGACCTCGAAAGAATCCCTTGCCGAAATCCGGGTTGTACCAGACCTCCAACAGCGGCGCGGAACTCCCCGTTGCCACGGTGCCAGCCGTGATGAGGGCCCCGTAGATGCGGGTCTCTCGTTCAAGTGTGATTGCTCCCGCCGCATAGAGCAGACCGTTCAGATGGATCCCAGACAAGGTGACCGGAATTCGGCTGCTGAGTGCGCTGATCCCTTCTGGTGCCGGGCTCAAGACCGGCAGTGTACGTCCTGCACCGCTTGGCTTCAGCATGACGTGGCCCTGAACGACCAAGAGTGCTTCGATGTACTCGGTATCAAGAACCAACGTCCCCAGATTATCCAGCCGCGGGGCTTCGCCATCTATTGTGTCGATGAACACAAGGCCTTGTGATCGTCCCACCGCTGATGATGCCAACGCGTCGGCCGACGAAAGTCCGGGATCGGATTCGGCGCTTCCCAGGTGGTGGAGCCGCCCCTCTCGATCTAGACGGTAGTAGGTTCCGTGCCGCTGAGCTGTCTTCTTCAAGAGATCGTAATCCCAGTGATCAAGCCGCACGCCTGGTGTCGGCTGTTGATGCATGTGCACGTTCGCGGGAACGCCGGCGCTCTCACTTCCAGATGGCGACAACACTGAAACGTTCCCACCGATCCAATAGTCCACCCACCGATCCTCACGGATCCTGAGCGTCTCGTATGACTGACCGGTGACAGAGGCGCCGTCGCTTTTCACGACCAGATCGTTCATGTGATTCACAAGCAGGTCGCCCATCACCCGAAAGTCGCCCCAATGCGCCAAGATCGTTGACGCCCCAGACCCTATGGTTCCCAGTCCCTGGCCGGTTTGAATCGCCGCCCGAATCGGAGGGATGTTCAATGCACCGAGCTGGACTTTGATGGTGCTGGCCAAAGGTCTGAGTCCTTTGGTTGAAGCCGTGACCTCCAGCGTGCCGAGCAGTCCAGGTTGCGCGGGCGCATAGATTTTTAACCTGTCGAGCCTCCCGACTTCCGACAATGCGCCGGTGAATCCACCTGTCGAGCCGTTCAGACTCCGAGCATCGCTGTCACTGGACGCATCGAGAAGAATATCCGGTCGTTCACTGGTTCCCATGAACTGTGAGCGGCCGGCGGCGTCGAAGAAGGAGGGGCCTTCTCCAGCATCCTGCCGCTTCATCAGCGATCCGGCCAGCGAAGGGGGAGCAGCGGACGGTTGATGAAACCAGCTGACAATGAGATCGACAGCTCCTTCAGCCAAGTGCTGAGCCTGAATCTGCTCTCTCATAGCCGAAATCCCCGGGGCGTCCTGGCCAACGATGTGCAATAGGCTGAGGCTCAATAGTGCAAGCATGATGATCAACATGAGCGCCGCGAGCAGCACATGGCCTTGCTGATCACTAATCTGAGATAACCGAGTCATGATCGTCACCTCCTCGAGCACTTACGTGCCAAGACTGATCTCTCTTGTTTCCGTCACGGCCCGGCCGGGAAGGGCGATCTCGGCCAGGAGGCGGCGCACTGAATCAGGGTCCGTGGTCGGACGGCCCTGCGTGTCCCAAAACCGCAAGGTAAACCGTGAGATATTGCCCGCGATGACGCTGGCGCCTCCGTCGACCTGGCGCAGCCATCTCAAGATCCCACGTTCGTCCGGCCGGCTGTAGTACCGGATACGATTGATGACCATGACGGAAGCACCGGACGGGATCGGCCTGGGTGCCGGCTCGACCAACGTCAACAGATTCCGCTGTCCAGCGCGGGCCAATGTGAATTGCTCGCAGAGATCGTTCCAGCAGACGCGCACGAATTTATGGTCCGGCCATCCCCGTCCGTCTTCAACCGCAAGAGCCGTCTGTCCGGCAGCCGCCGGCGTGGTCACATTGGTCATCAGTCCGCTGACATTCGCCCTAAACTCGACGGCATCCGGACGGACGATCGAGAGCGACCCAGACCCTGCCACACGAAGCTCCTGCTCGAAGAGGTCCAGCCCCAACCGGACATCCTGTTGTTGCACGATCTGCTCATGTTGCCGCGCGAATTCGCGTTGGAAATAGAACAACGCCTGGAGGGCGGCCCCGAGAACGACCAGACCCGCCGCCATGGCCGCGATGACTTCGACCAGACTGAAGCCACTCTTCGCCGCCCATCCCGGATCGCTTCATGCTGGTCCTCACCATCCCACAATCTCGCCTTTATCTACCTCTGTCTAATGGTTCCCCGCGAAGGAGGGATTCGCACGGAGCGTCGCGAGCCGTACTTCGCGTTCGCCACCGCTGGCGCGATAGACGCCGCGCGCTTCGATGAGGACCGCGCCTGAATTGACCAGTCTTTCGGAATGACGCGAGGCGACGGTCCAGACGACCGTCACGCCATGTTGCTCCAGCATTGCCGAATAGATCCCATCTCCAGCTATGCGATCCCCACCGGTCCCATCATCATGCATTGTCAGATCCGGCACACCGTCATGATCGAGATCCTCGGCGAGCAATTGTCCCCACGGCGCGGCGCGTTTGGCTTCAACTCTGGATTCCGCCATCGACAAGGCGCGGGCGGCGAGAGCATCCCGCGCCAGGCTTTTATCGGCAGCCTCAAATGCTCCCATCGCTCCCATCACGCTGACCGACACCAAGGCCATGGCCACCATCACTTCTGAAAAGGTCGCGCCTTTCACGTCGTCATGAAAGGTCAGGCCGATCATGAAATGACGACTCGACCCGTCAAACTGATCGTGACCGTGGTGCGGCGATGGTCTCGGTCGTGAATGACAATCGTGCTGGCGCTGGCTGAACGGCCGCTGGGATGAAAGAAGAGGTCAGGCCCCGCCGTCGGTTCCTCAATGACGATCCCTTTTTCCGCATAGCCATAGACATTCAAGACGCCGCCGGCATCCGCCTGGCGAAGCGTAATCGGTGTGCTCCGACAGGTCGAACCGGATGAGGAGACGCTCGCGCCTCGCCATCGCGAGATATCTGGCCATCCGCAGCGTTGAAGCGATTTCGGCGGCGGCAGTCCGTCCCTGTAGTCCGATGTGGAAGCTCTTGTAAGCCGGAACCGCCATGGCTGCCACAACGCCCAGGATCGCCGCCACAATGACAAGTTCCGCAAGACTCTTTCCCGCAGTCCCCATGTCGCGTCGTTCTCTTTCCACGGCACCCTCAATTCCAAAACCTATGCCGGAGCGTTCAAAGGACTTCGCTTGCTTCATCACCGCGACATATTAAGGAATTGAGGCACTTTGTGATTCGTCGTGTAAGTGGCAGCCGAGATTGAAAGGAACTTCGGATACGCACGGGCGGCCAAACAGATACAGACGTCCGTGAGGGAAGTCAGGCTGGTGAACACTCGAAAGGAGGGTCAGCGGGCTAGAAGGAAGGGCTGAGTAAATTCTGATACCAATCCAGCAAGGGTTGGGCATAAAACAGGGATACAAGTGCTCCCAGGACGAGGAAAGGGCCGAAGGGAATATATTCGTCTCGTTTCATGACACCGAACGCGATCAAACTGACACCGATGACCGAACCGGCTAACGAACCGATCATGATCGTCAAGAGTGCCGGCTTCCAACCCAGGAACGCGCCAACCATTGCCAGCAACTTGATATCGCCGCCGCCCATCCCTTCCTTGCCGAACAGGTACGGACTGGCCCAGGCAAGGGCCCAGAGGATCCCTCCTCCTACGGCGACGCCGAGCAAGGCGTTGATGAGGCCGGTCGGCAACACCGATGAGGCTGCGCCCAGGAGTCCAAGTAGGATTCCGGGAACCGTCACGACATTCGGAATGATCTTGTGGGTGAGGTCGGTGCCAGTCACGACCAGCAATGCCGAAAACAGGATGCCATAAAGAACGGCCATCCAGTTCGCACCGAAGGTCGCGAGAATGATCACATATCCGGCCGCATTCGCCGCCTCTACCACCGGATACCGTATCGAGATAGGACCGCGACAGGATCGGCAACGCCCGAAAAGCCAGAGGTAGCTCAGCAGCGGAATGTTGTCGTACCAGGCGATGGGCGCCTCGCAGGCAGGGCAGTGAGACCCGGGCCAGACGGTGGATTCACCGCGGGGCAACCGGTAGATGCAGACGTTCAAAAAACTGCCGACCAGTGCTCCGAACGCTGCGGCGGCGGCATACCACCATCCGTCTATCATCTTGAGTGTCCATGACTTGCCCGTACCGATGAATCCGTACGGGCAATAATTGAATAGGTAGTTACACTAGGGCCATTGCGCATTGGTTTACATGACTTAGAGGACTTTTCTATAATTTCTAAGAGCACTCCGCCACAGTTCTCCGGGAGGGGCTGCCTGGCTTCAGTATAGCGTAATTGATCTGCGATCAAAGGAGAACCAGAAACATGGCACGTCCCGCAAGACTGAAGTCCCGGGCCTCTCTGGCTGAACTCGCGCCGCCGCCCCGTAAAAAGCGCCCGGAATCGTTGACGAGCCGAGAGCAGGAAATCCTGGAATTGATTTGGGCCGGATTTAAGAACAAGGAAATCGGCCAACGGCTGAAAATCAGCGTCAAAACCGTCGAAGCGCACCGCGCCAACATGATGAAAAAAATGCGCGTCTCGAATACGGCGCAATTGCTGAAGACGGCGATTCAAGGGAATATGATCCGGGTCCGCTAAGCTCCACCTCGGGGCTTAGACAAGAGCTTTCGCTGCCGGACGCCCTCGAAGAGTGTCACGGCGACCGCGGCCGAGACGTTTAAGGATTCGACCTTCCCTGTCATCGGGATCCGGACCAGGCCGTCACACTCCTGCGCGATCCCCCGACGGATGCCTCCGCCCTCTCCCCCGAACACGAAGGCGATCGGTCCAGTCATATCGACAGCAGTGAACGTCGTCGGTGCCGCCGGCTCCACGCCGTAAGTCCATAGGCCCGCCTCTTTCAGCTCTTCAATCAGCCGGGACAGGTTGACTACCCGCGCCACCCGCATGTGCTCAAGCGCTCCTGCGGAGATCTTGGCGACGATGGAGGTCAATCCGGCAGCCCGGCGTTCAGGAATGAAAATGCCGTGCACTCCCGCCGCCTCAGCGGTTCTGATGATGGCGCCGAGGTTCTGGGGATCTTCCACGCCGTCGAGAATCACGAGGAACGGCGGTTCGCCCTTCTGTCGTGCCAGTTGAAGAATGTCTTGCGTGCTGCTGTAGGCCTTGGCCGCGACAAAGGCGATGACCCCTTGATGATTGCCGCCAGGAACCAGGCGGTCGAAGGCAGGAGAAGGCTCGATATGGACAGGAATGCGCTTGGGCCTTGGCCTGTTGCACGAGGTCAGTGAACTGCCGATCAGTCCGCAGGACGAGGAGACGTTGGAGCGGACGGCTACCGGCTCGCAAGGCTTCGCGAACGGCATGCAACCCATACAGCAGTTCGGGCCGATTACCGCTTCCAGCGGCTGGTGCCGTCGGGCTTGTCCTCGATGATGATGCCCTGTGCCGCGAGTGATTGCCTGATCTCATCGGCTTTTGCGAAGTCCTTCTTTCTTCGTGCCTCAATTCGCTCGGCAATCTTTGCTTCAATTTCTTCATCGGATAATTTCTCACTCTTGTCTAGGCTAGCAGTCTCGATACTCACCTGAAGCTATCTGAAACCGGACAGCATTTCCCTTTAAGGCTTGAACTGCCATTGTCGGCTCCAATTGAAACAATCCTAGGACTGCTCCGAGTCGATCGAAATTCTTCTCGAGCGCCCTTACGTGCTTTCGTTGAAAGCCCACGGTCCAAGCAGCTTATTGACCTTCGTCTCGCAGTTCCTGCAACTCCGCTAATGCCATCGGGGTATTGAAGATCATCGTCCATCGCCTGCCGATAGGCCAATCTCGCAGCTCGGTCGATGATCGTGCATGAGCTCCTCTGTCGCAGTGGTCGTTCCTTCTCGCTCCCCCAATCTCTTGAACAAGATCGTAGAAACCCTTCAAGGCACTCTTCGCTTCCTGCAAGCTCTTGGTCGGAAAAATCCAATGGACCTCGATAATGAGTCGACAGCAAGAAATATCGAAGCATTTCGCCGGTCACTAGTCTCCGGCCATTCTGAATTTCTGCAAATATCTCTCGAATGGTGAAAAAATTCCCCAGCGACTTCGACATTTTCTCCTGATTGATCTGCACGAAGCCGTTGTGAATCCAATAACGGGCGAATTCCTTTCCCGTGGCACCGCAGGATTGGGCGATCTCGTTTTCGTGATGCGGGAAAATCAGATCCATGCCGCCGCCATGGATGTCGAACGTTTCTCCGAGATGCTTCATCGACATGGCCGAACATTCGATATGCCAGCCGGGGCGCCCTGCTCCCCAGGGGCTAGGCCCATGACGGCTCGCCAGGCTTGCTGCGTCTTCCACAGGGCAAAATCCATCGGATGGCGCTTGCGCTCATCCACGTCGACCCGCGCACCGGCCTGGAGCTCTTCCAACTTGCGCTTCGAAAGGCGCCCGTAGTCCTTGATACTTGTCGACCTGGAAGTACACATCGCCGTCACATGGAATAGGCCAAGCCCTTCTTGATCAACCTGTCGGTGAGCTCAATGATTTGGGCCATGTGTTCGGTGGCTTTCGGCTCTATGGACGCCGGCTTGATGCCCAGCTTCCCCATGTCCTCGTAATAGGCGTCGATATATTTGCTCGTAATCACCTCGCAGGGGACGTCTTGTTCATTGGCCCGCTTGATGATCTTGTCGTCGACGTCGGTGAAGTTCTTGACGAATTCGACTTTGTACCCGCTGTACTCCAGATACCGGCGAAGCACATCGAAGACGAGCGCGCTTCGAGCATGGCCGATGTGGCAATAGTCGTAGACCGTCACACCGCAGACATACATTCGCACCCGCTTGGGCTCGATCGGCGTAAACGGTTCCTGTTTTCCGGTGAGCGTATTAAAGAGT
Organism: uncultured Nitrospiraceae bacterium; assembly: GCA_963824855.1. Taxonomy (GTDB): domain Bacteria; phylum Nitrospirota; class Nitrospiria; order Nitrospirales; family Nitrospiraceae; genus Nitrospira_C. Next base: position 135,544 of record CAWGQP010000012.1, on the reverse strand, counting down.
GTCAGCATCGTACGCTACGAATCAGGGGTGGCGGCGCGTCGAGGCCAATGTGACCAGAGGAAATATCCTAATGCCAGCACAAGCATGACTCCGATCACGATGTCGAACTGATGGAAATACTGCCGTAACTGATCCCATCGTTCCCCCATGTCGACTCCGACATAGGCCAGCGCATAGCACCAGGGAAGAGCGCCGATGAACGTGAAGATGACGAAGCGGGGAAAGTTCATCCTGGCAATGCCCGCTGGAAGCGAAATGAAGGTCCGCACCACCGGCAACAGGCGGCTAAAAAAGACAGCGGCTTCTCCGTATTTTGCAAACCAGCGATCGGCGGTGTCGAGATCCCGGCTGGACAGGAGCACATAAGGCCCGTAGCGTTCGACGAATGGTCGTCCGCCCCAGACGCCGGCGTAATAGGCGACGATCGATCCGATGACATTGCCAACAGCGCCCGCCAGCGTGACGCCCAGCATGGTGAATTGCCCGGTGGTCACAAGATAGCCGGAAAAGGGCATGATGATCTCGCTGGGCAAAGGGATGCAGGCGCTTTCGATGGCCATCGTCACCAGGATACCGGTGTAGCCCAGCGTCGAAATCGTGTTGATGACGAACCGGCTAAGGAGTGTTATGACGGCTTCGATGAGACTGCCCATGGGTTATCGCCGCGTCCTGCGTGTCTTGAGCAGCGCGACGCTGCCCTTGGATGGCCGGCTCCCATGTGCGCAACTGATCGAGTACCCCATAGTTCGTGCTGTCGAGGTGCAGAGGCGTGAGTGAGACGGCACCCTCCGCGATTGCTTCGTGGTCCGCATCCTTGTTCCTGCTCCATGACACACGCGTCCCCGCGATCCAGAAGTAACTCCTGCCATGGGGGTCGACTTTCTCGATGATCGGGTTCTCGAACCGTCGACGGCTTAAACATGTCACTCGTACGCCTGTCACGGTCTCCACGGTGCGGTTGGGAATATTGACATTGACGAGCGTCTCTTCCGGAAGCCCCTGCCGGAGGATTAATCTGGCGACGCGAACCGCGTAATGCGCCCCGGTCGCAAAGTGAAACTGGTCACGGCCCTCCTGGGAAATCGCCATGGAAGGGACGCCCAAAATCGTGCCTTCCACAGCGGCCGAGACGGTGCCGGAATACAGGACGTCGTCACCGAGGTTCACACCCTTATTGATCCCCGAGACAAGAAGATGCGGTCGTTTGGGCAGGATATTCAACAAGGCCAAATTGACGCAGTCCACGGGGGTACCATTGACGGCATAGACCTGCTTCTCGACTTGGTGAATTCTCAACGGCTTGTGCAAGGTGACCGCATGAGCGACTGCCGTACGTTCGCGGTCCGGCGCCACCACCCAAACGTCTCCGACACGGCTCAAGGCCTTGGCGAGAGATGTCAATCCCGCGGAGTGGATGCCATCGTCATTGGTCACGAGGATGCGCGGGCGTGAGTCAGGCATAAAAAAAGCTGCTCAGAGGCAGCTTATGAAACTGTGATGCACTCATGGCAGCACGGTTGTGAATTGGTCGGGGCGAGCCGATTTGAACGGCCGACCACTCGCACCCCAAGCGAGTACGCTACCGGGCTGCGCCACGCCCCGACGTGTTTGGTATTCCTGTGCTGCGACGCCCATTGTCGCCTCGCAGCCTTGTTGATTGCAACCGTTCGGTACCGACCTTCCATCAGGAATGCGACTCAAGAATTTTCAAGATGGCCTGCAAATTGCCCCGCAGCTTCTGCGCCAATTCTTTGGGCTTGATACGCTGACCCGTCACACGACCGCGACGGGTCCAATACCGTTTCACACCTTCCAGCGTATGTCCTTCTTCGTACAGCATGCGTTTGATTTCCAACACCGTTTCGACATCTTTGCGCACATAGAGTCGTTGATTGCCACGACTTTTCTTGGGCTTCAGAAATGGGAATTGGGATTCCCAGAACCGGAGGACATAGGCAGGAAGCTTCGTCACCTGGCTCACTTCGCCGATTTTGTAGAAAACCTTGCTGCCGAGCCGGGGCTCATTCCCCATGGACCGGTCCTCGTGGCGGGAGTTGTTCCGGGTGTGAAACTGTTACGAGTTGACGTATTTCTTGAATACCTGACTCGGACGAAAGGTCACGACGCGGCGAGGCGTGATGCCAATTTCTTCACCGGTCCGTGGATTCCGGCCTTTCCTGGCGCCCTTGCTTCTCACGACAAAATTGCCAAACCCGGCGATCTTGACGGAATCTCCCTTTTGTAACACGGCTTTCAGCATGTTCAGCACGAGCTCGACGATATCGGCAGCTTCGTTCTTCGAAATTCCAACCTGCTTATAAATTTCATTCGCGATATCAGCCTTTCTCATGCTCTCCCCCCTTGCGCCACCAAGCCGTCTCGTCGAAGCGCCCGTCTCGTCGGGAGCCAGAAGACACTTTTACCATAAGTTACGTGAGGTTAGATAGGCTGTCAAGGACTATTCTTGAGAGGAGAAGCTGCGTGCTAACGGTCTGATGCCAGAAGTTTGTACTCGATACTGTCGGCCAAGGCCTGCCAACTGGCTTCCATGATGTTTTCGGAGACGCCCACGGTGCCCCATTTATCCTTGTGATCGCCGGATTCGATCAACACTCGCACTTTGGACTCAGTCCCTCGATTCGCCGAGAGGACCCGGACCTTATAATCGAGTAGTTTTACTTCCCTCAGCTGAGGATAGAACTTTTCGAGAGCCTTGCGCAGGGCATGGTCGAGCGCACTCACCGGACCGGCACCCGTCGCAGTGGACTGTTCGACCACCTCCCCCACCTTGACCATGACGGTGGCTTCGGATCCAGAGCGTCCATCCTCCTGTTTTTTCTCGACAATAACCTTGAAACCCAACAGCTGAAAGGAAGGCTTATGGGTCCCCATCGCCTTCCGCATGAGCAGCTCAAAGGAGCCTTCGGCTCCTTCGAACTGATACCCTTCGTTTTCCCGCTCCTTCAGGGTCGCGATCAATTCCTGGACCTTGGAATGGTTCTTGTCCAGCTTGATCCCGTAGGCCTCGACCTTTTCCAGCAACCCACTGCGGCCTGCGTGATCCGACACAAGCATCCGCTGGCGATTGCCCACGAGCGAGGGCACGACGTGCTCGTAGGTGGCAGGGTTCTTCAGCACCGCATGGATGTGGACACCGCCCTTGTGCGCAAACGCGGAATCCCCGACGTAGGGCTGGTGCTTGTTCGGCATCAAGTTGGCGATTTCGGTGACGAAACCTGACACTTCCTTCAAGTGGTTGAGCCGTTCACCCAGTGCCGGGCGTTTCATCTTCAGCTGCAAGATTCGGAATAATCGAACAAAGGTTCGCATTGCCGCAGCGTTCACCGATTCCGTTGATCGTGCCCTGGACCTGCACCACTCCCATCTCGATGGCAACCAGCGAATTCGCGACAGCCATTTCACAATCGTTGTGCGCATGGATGCCGAGCGGCACCTTGCATTCCTTCTGCACCACCCCGCAGATGTTCTTGATTTCCCACGGCATGGTACCGCCGTTCGTGTCGCAGAGGATCACGCGTTCGGCGCCGGCTTCCACGGCCCGCCTGATGGTCTCAAGCGCATACTCCGGATTCGTCTTATACCCGTCAAAGAAATGCTCCGCATCGTAAAACACCCGGCGGTGTTTCGAGCGAAGATGCGCCACGGAGTCGGCGATGAGTTCGAGATTTGTGGTGAGCGCGATGCCCAAGGCATCCGTCACGTGCAGCGACCAGCTTTTGCCGAACAGCGTGATGACCTTGGTCTCTGCCTGGAGCAGCGCCTGGATATTGGTATCTTTCTGCACGGGGTTGCTGGCTTTCCTCGTAGAGCCGAACGCCACGACGGTCGCCTGCTTCAAGGGCGTTTCCTTGATCATGCGGAAGAACTCGATGTCCCTCGGATTGGCGCCGGGCCAACCCCCTTCGATGAACTGCACGCCAAGTTCGTCCAACCGCTGGGCGACCATGACCTTGTCATCGGCGGAAAAACTGACGTCCTCGGCCTGGGCGCCATCGCGCAAGGTCGTGTCGTAAATTTCCAAGTGGGCGGACGTGGCAGGCGGAGCCTTCAAGGCCGCCTTGGCTGAGGGTTGGCGAGTGGCTTGTGACCGCTGCTTGGCCATGGCGGAGAGGGTAACAGGAGGAGGCGGAGCCTGTCGAGGGTCAAATCGGCTCGGCCGTCATCTGTTGGCCGATGCACGGTCCAGCTCAAAGGCGGCATGGAGTGCGCGCATGGCCAATTCCATGTACTTTTCGTCGATGACGCAGGAGATTTTGATCTCGGATGTGCTGATCATCATGATGTTGACGCCTTCATGGGACAGGACGTCGAACATCTTGGCGGCGACACCCGAATGCGACCGCATGCCAACGCCGACCAGTGAGACTTTCGCAATGGCCTCGGTCACGGAGACCGACTTGGCGCCGATGTCCTTCGCCGTATCCTGAATGATCGGCATCGCCTTTTTGACGTCAACACGCGGAATCGTGAAGGAGAAGTCGGTCAGGGATTCATGGCTGACGTTCTGAATGATCATGTCGACAAGAATGTTCGCCTTTGCGACCGGCCCCAACAGGCGTGCCGCGATGCCCGGCTTGTCCGGTACGCCGACGAGGGTGATTTTCGCCTGATTGCGGTCGCCGGTAATCCCGGAAACGGCGACGGCCTCCATGTCTGCGTCTTCGCGTTTCACGAGCGTCCCCTTTCCTTCCTTGAAACTGGAGTTGACCTCCAGCGGCACATTGTACTTCGCGGCGAACTCGACCGAGCGGCTCTGCAGCACCTTGGCTCCGAGACTTGCCATCTCGAGCATCTCTTCGTATGCAATCTTGTCGATCCGCCTGGCCGTCGGAACGATGTTGGGATCGGTCGTATAGACCCCGTCCACGTCGGTAAAGATGACACACCGATCGGCCTTCAAGGCCCCGGCCAACGCCACCGCCGTCAGATCGGATCCGCCGCGTCCCAACGTGGTGACGTCCGAGTGCTCGTTGATCCCTTGAAAGCCGGCCACGACCGGGACGACGCCTCTCTCGAGCGCCTCGAGAATCCGTTCAGCCGCAACCCGGGTGATCCGCGCCTTGGTATGCGCGCTGTCGGTCATGATGCCGACCTGACGGCCGGTAAACGACCGTGCATCGACCCCGCGTCCGCGCAACTCCATGGCCAGCAACGCGATCGTGACCCGTTCGCCGGTCGAGAGCAGCATGTCCAGCTCGCGCTCATCAGGAAGCGCGGCGACTTCGTGGGCCAGCTTCAACAATCGATCCGTTTCACCGCTCATGGCGGACAGCACGACCACGACGCGGTTGCCTTCCTTGACGGCTTGCTCGACCCGATCGGCGACGCGATGAATCCGTTCGATCGATCCGACGGAGGTGCCCCCATATTTTTGTACGATGAGCGCCATGGGTTAGGATCCTTTGGCGAAAAGCCGCACGACGAACTTCGTGGCATCTCGCGGGGCGGCAGCCACGGCCTTCGCATCGGCTTCGGTAAACCGTCGGCCGCTGCTGGTAGCCGGCTTGGACGTACTGTCATGGTAGGCGTAGGGCCAGTGCGCTTGAGCCATATTGCTTTGATGCACGCTGCCGGGATCGCTGACGGTCACCAGCCGGTAGGGGCCCAATGCCGCCATGCCGTCCAAGAAGGGGCCGACAAATTCTCCGTCCACTGCCTCGATGGCACGCACCTTGGCTTTGACGTCCGGGTCGTACACCACCTCGTCAGGCAGCTCGACATGGACGTAGGCGAAGTCTTTCTTCTTCAGTTCCTCGAGCGCCACCTTGGCATGCGCACGCAGATCGGCCAAGCGGAAGGCATCAACCGCGTCGAGGCCGGACAAGAGGCCGAGCCCCCGGTGAACGTCGCCTGAGGAGACCACCACTCCCGGAACGCCGAACCGTTCCGACAGACTCGGTCGCGGGATGGCCCGCCCTTCGCCCCACAGCCATAAGCAGTTGGCGGGCTTCTGACCTGCTTCTTGCCGTTCTTCGTTCACTGGATGGTCCCGCAGAATCACTAATGACGCATCCATCAATTTTCGCAGCATGTCGGCGCCGTCGCCGCCCGGCAGCGAGTCGGCAATCGAACGGCCGACCAGTGCTTGCGGATCGACGCACATGGCTCGAGGTTTCCCGTTGACCCAAACCATCAAATGCCGGTGACCTGAGCCCGGGAAAAATTGAATGATCTCGGACCCAAGCTGCTCGTTGATGGCGTCGATCAGTTCGCGCGCCTCCTCGCTCGTGATCAGGCCAGCGGTCGCATCGTCCATGACGACATGCGGGCCGAGTTTCTTGAGGTCGGACGCGCTTCCCTTCGGGCCTGATGAGCCTTCGGGTTTGAGGGTGACCATCGTGCACCGGTAGACGACGTCGTGTTCGCCGACCGTCACGCCCAAACTGGCTGCCTCCAACGGCCCAGGACCTTGATAATACTTCTTGGGTTCATACCCGAGGATTGATGTGCCGGTGAGACCGCTCCCATGGCGTCCGTTGTCCAGCGCGACGGTGAGCAAGCCGAGTTCGCTCTGTTGAGCCAATCGATCAAGGTGAGGAGTGCAAGCGGCTTGAAGGGGCGTCTTGCCGGCTAGTTCCTGGCGGGGATGATCCGACATTCCCTCGGCGTGCAGAATCACATATTTCATCGACGATACACTCGCATCTTCCCTTTACACCTGCAGCAGACGAGCCACTTCCTCCGTTGTTGCGTTGACCGTTTTGGGTTTGACCGAGACGCCGATCGCCGTGTCCGCATCCTTCAATCCATGGCCTGTCAAAGTGCACACCACCGTCTCACCCTCGCGTAAACCGCCTTGACGGCTCAGTTTCATCACGCCTGCCACCGAGGCCGCCGACGCCGGTTCACAGAACACGCCTTCCGTGCCGGCCACGGCCACATAGGCCTGGAGAATCTCCTCGTCGGTGACGGAGTCGATCGCCCCGGAGGACTCTTTCATCGCGTCAACAGCCGCCTGCCAGCTGGCGGGATTGCCGATCCGGATCGCCGTCGCAACGGTTTGTGGATCTTCCACCACGCGACCGAGGACAATCGGCGCCGCGCCGGCGGCTTGGAAGCCGATCATACGGGGCAACCGCGTCGTTTGATTGGCCCCGCGGTATTCCTTATAGCCCTTCCAATAGGCGGTAATGTTACCGGCGTTGCCCACGGGCAGTACATGCACCGCTGGCGCATCGCCCAATTGATCGCATACTTCCATCGCAGCGGTTTTCTGCCCTTCGATGCGAAAGGGATTGATGGAATTCACGAGCTCGATATGATGCGCCGCGGACAGCGTTTTCACGATCGAGAGCGCTTGGTCGAAGTTTCCGTCGATTTGAATCACCGTGGCCTGATGCATCATCGCTTGCGACAGCTTCCCCATCGCGATCTTGCCGGCGGGGATCAGCACATAGACCGGCAGCCCGGCGCGGGCGCCATAGGCCGCGGCCGATGCAGAGGTATTGCCGGTGGAGGCGCACATCACCGCCCGTGCGCCGTTTTCGACGGCCTTTGACATCGCCATGGTCATCCCACGGTCCTTGAACGACCCTGTGGGATTGGCACCCTCAAATTTCAAATACAGGTCGATGCCGGGAGCGATTTTCTTGGCGAGTCTGGCCGCGCGAATCAGCGGAGTATTGCCTTCCCCCAGCGTGATCACTGGTGTGCTCTCGCTCACCGGGAGAAACTTTCGATACTCTTCGATGACGCCGCGCCAGCGATTCATGACCTTACTCGTCCTTGCCCTCGATCCGGATCAGGGTGGTCGGCTCGGACATGAAGGACATGCGATTGATCTGGCTGAGCGCCGTTTGAACGTCGCGCTCTCTCGCCGTATGGGTCTTGATGACGATTGGGACGGTCTGTCCTTCGCGCCTTCCCTTTTGCAGCATGGACGAAATACTGATGCCGCAGCGTCCAAGTTCACCGGCGATCTGCGCCAACACTCCCGGGCGATCAGTGACCATGAAGCGCAAGTAGTACAAGGAGCGTATTTCCTCCATCGGCCGCAGGCGCAGGGGACGCCGTTCCTCCGGCTGGAATGAGGCAGGAGGCACTCGACCCGCTCCGCCCTTGAGAAGATTGCGGGCGCCGGCGATGATGTCGCTGACCACTGCGCTGCCTGCCGCCAGATCGCCGGCGCCTCGTCCGCTCAGGACGACGTCGCCGACCGCGTCGCCGATCAGTTGAATGGCGTTATACACGCCCTCGATTTTCGCCAGCGGCGACTCGGCCCCCAGCATGGTCGGATGGACGCGTGCTTCCACGTCGCCCTCGACGATCTTCGCAATGCCCAACAGCTTAATGGTGTAGTCAAACTCTTTCGCATAGGCGATGTCATGCTCGGTGATGTGGGTAATCCCTTCGGTATACAGGTCCTTGAAATTGACCGGCGTGCCGAATCCCAGGTTCACCAGAATGGCCAACTTGTGCGCACTGTCGATCCCGGCCACATCGAACGTGGGATCAGCTTCGGCATAGCCGGCCTTCTGCGCCTCGACGAGTGTCTCGGCGAATCCCTTCCCTTCATTGGTCATCCGCGAGAGGATATAGTTCGAGGTACCGTTGATGATTCCGTAAATGGACTGGATCGAATTGGCGGCCAACCCTTCTTTGAGGGCGTGAATGACGGGAATGCCCCCGCCCACGCTTGCTTCAAATCCGATATCGATGCCCTTGCGGGACGCCGCGGCAAAAATTTCCTCGCCATGGAGCGCCAGCAAGGCTTTGTTCGCCGTCACGACCGATTTCCCGGCCGCGATGGCATCGAGGATCAGGCGTTTGGCAAAATCATACCCACCGACGAGTTCCACAACGATGTCGACGGCGGGGTCCGACAGGACCTGCTTGGCGTCATTGACCAGGACCCCTGGCGGCAGGGTGATTCCCCGGTCTCGCGTGACGTCGAGATCCGCGACCCGCACGAGCTCGATCGGCACGCCCACGCGGCGGCGGATCAGTCCGGCATTCTCCAACAGAATCTTCACAACGCCGCTGCCGACCGTGCCGAAGCCGATCAGGCCGACGCCGACACGCGAAATCATTCTTCTTCCCCTTCGAGCTTCAAGGCTTTCCTGATTCCGCGAACGGCCTGGCGCGTCCGGTGCTCATTTTCAACCAGCGCAAAGCGTACATACTCGTCGCCGCCTTCACCAAAGCCGATACCAGGCGAGACGGCGACTTTGGCATCTCGCAACAGCAGCTTGGAAAACTCGAGAGACCCCATATGCCGATAGGGCAACGGAATCCTGGCCCACACGAACATCGTGGCCAGAGGTTTGTTGACATTCCACCCGATACGATTGAGCCCGCCCACGAGCACGTCGCGGCGCTTCTGATAGCGCTGGACCGTTTCCTTGACGCAGTCCTGCGGACCGTTGAGCGCGATGACGCTGGCGATCTGCAACGGTTGAAAGATGCCGTAGTCGAGGTAGCTTTTGATCTTGGCCAGCGCTCCCACCACTTCACGGTTGCCGACGCAGAAACCGACCCGCCAGCCCGGCATATTGTAGGCCTTGGATAACGTATAGAACTCCACGCCGATGTCTTTCGCCCCCGGCACTTGGAGAAAGCTCGGTGCCCGATAGCCGTCGAACACCAAGTCGGCATAGGCCAGGTCGTGGATCACGATGACATTGTGTTCCTTGGCGAAGGCCACGATTTTTTTGAAGAACTCGAGATCGACAATGGCCGTGGTCGGATTGTGCGGAAAATTGATGACCAAAATCTTTGGTCGTGGAAACGTCTGCCGATACACCCGCTGGAGATCATCGAAAAAATCGCTGTCCTGCCGCAGCTCGATGCCTCGGACTTCTCCGCCTGCGATGACGAAGCTGTACATGTGAATGGGATAGGTCGGCGTTGGCGTCAGCACGACATCGCCGGGGCCGATCATCGCCAGGGATAGATGCGCCAGCCCTTCCTTGGAGCCGATCGTCACAATGGCTTCGGTTTCCGGATCGAGGTCCACATCGTAGTTGCGCCGGTACCATGCGGCGATCGCATGGCGCAGCTTGGTAATGCCTCGTGAGGCCGAATAGCGGTGATTTCTGCCCTTGCGAGCGGCTTCAATCATCTTCTCGACGATGTGGTTGGGCGTCGGCTGATCTGGGTTGCCCATTCCAAAGTCGATGATGTCCTCGCCTCGATGCCGAGCTTCCAGCTTAAGACTTTGGACTTGGGCGAAGACGTAGGGGGGGAGCCGCTTCAGCCGGTAAAAATTATCTGACAATCCCATGGCCGTCTGCTGTCGAACTCTTCAAGCCGAGAGGAAGAAACCACCCTCACAGGTGCGATGAAGGCCTATTCTAATTGCGTGCATGCGGCGGAGTCAAATTATCTTGTGATTCTGTGGGGTTCCGCACGCAAATCGATTCACCGGATGCTCCAGACCTCGCTCGCCGGTCAACCGCTGTCCTAGCCTTGCCCCCTTCAACGGCTTTCTGTTACAACAGCGGCGTCCGCACGATCTTCGTTCAATCTCGATCCCCCGTCGCCAGAATCAACCGGAGGTTCTTTGTGGCCCGACTCGGTGTGAATGTCGATCACGTCGCCACACTGCGGCAAGCGCGTGGCGGAAACGATCCCGATCCTCTGGCCGCGGCAGTGTTGGTCGAGTTGGCCGGCGCAGACGGCATCGTCGTGCACCTGCGGGAGGATCGCCGGCACATCCAAGACCGCGACCTTCGCCTGCTCCGCGAACTGATCCGAACGAAGCTCGACATGGAAATGGCAGCGGATGAGACGATGGCCAAGATCGCGCTGACAGTCAAGCCGGATTTGGTCACGCTCGTCCCGGAAAAGCGCCAGGAACTCACGACGGAAGGCGGGCTCGACGTCCCCGCCCATAAAGACCGCCTCCAGCAGGTCATCGGGATGCTGCATGAAGGAGGAATTCCCGTGAGCCTGTTCATCGAGCCGGACCTCGGCCATATCAGAGCCGCGCACAAGATCTCCGCGGACTTCGTCGAGCTCCATACAGGCCGATATGCCAACGCGAAGCGATCAAAGGAAGCGGATGCCGAATTCGAAGCCATCACGCAGGCGGCGAAGCTGGCATACAAGCTGGGGATGGGCGTCAACGCCGGTCATGGATTGAACTACCAAAACGTCAAACGCTTGACCCATATCCCCGAGATCGTGGAATACAACATCGGCCACAGCATCGTCGCACGGGCCCTCCTTGTCGGCCTCGATCAGGCCGTCCGTGAGATGAAAGCGCTGCTTAACTAGATCGAGCCCACCGTCTCGTAGGCTGCCAGTGATCGCGCGAGCCGCAGAATGAAAATCGTGACGGCAACGCAGATGCAGGCTCTGGACCGGCGCACCATTACGGAAGCTCGGGTGCCGGGTCTGACGCTGATGGAGCGTGCCGGATCTGGAACCGCGGATTTTATCCGGAACCGGTTCGGTCCGCTTGCCGGCAAGCGCGTCACGATTGTGTGCGGCAAGGGCAACAACGGCGGCGACGGATTGGTGGTCGCCAGGCTGTTGCGTCAGGGTCGGGCACGCGTCACCGTGCTGTTACTGGCACCGGCTGCGGAATTGAGCCGAGACGCCAAAGCCATGTATCGCCGCTGGCTCCGAGTCGGAGGAACTTCGGCGACCAAGTCGTTCAGATCTCCCGAACAGGCGGAAGCGCTTCTCGCCGACAGTGAACTCATCGTTGATGCGCTCCTTGGCACGGGCCTTTCGACGCCTGTCACCGGCGCCTATCGCGAGGCCATCCGCTTGATGAACGAGGCCGGCAGCCCCATTGTCTCCGTCGATATGCCGTCGGGCATCCATGCAGACGACGGAGCGCTGCTGGGGTGCGCGGTCCGAGCCTCGGCGACGGTGACGTTCGGCCTGCCAAAACTCGGGCTCTACGTGGGTGCCGGCATTGATCACGCCGGTGTCATCCATGTCGTCGACATCGGGATTCCATCCGCCTATGTGGACGAGATCGATGGCCGAACCTTCTTGATCACCGAAGATTTCGTCAAAGCGGCTCTGCCTCCACGATACAGCCTCCTCCCACAAAGGTACGTATGGTCATGCGGGAATTCTTGCGGGCTCGGTGGGCAAAACCGGGGCTGCAGCCCTCGCCGCGAAGGCGGCGCTTCGGATAGGCGCCGGCTTGGTGACCGTCGGCGTGCCGGCCAGCGTCAACGACGTCCTCGAGGCCAAACTGCTCGAGGCCATGACAGTGCCTCTTCCCGACACCAAGGCCCGCACGTTCAGTCGCGCCGGGTTTGACCGGATTCTCGGCTTCATCCAAGCGAGAACGGCGAGTTGCCATCGGTCCGGGGCTGTCGACCAATCCGGAGACGGTAGAGGTGGTGCAGTCCTTAATGAAACATCTTGACCGCCCATCGGTGCTCGACGCCGATGCCCTCAATGCCTTGGCGAGTCGCGCGTCCTTGCTGACGGAATGCAAGACGCCTCCCATCCTGACGCCACATCCCGGCGAGATGGCCCGTTTGGAAGTTGGCGCGACGTCACAAAGCGTCAATGCCGACCGCCTCGGCACGGCCAGACGTTTTGCCCGAGAGCGAGGCGTCTTTGTCGTCCTGAAGGGCGCCCGGACGGTGGTCGCAAGACCCGATGGTCTAGCTCATGGTCTGTCCGACAGGCAACCCGGGCATGGCCACCGCGGGAACGGGAGATGTGCTCACCGGAATGCTCGTCGGCCTCCTCGCACAAGGCGTTCCGTCCTGGGAAGCAGCCTGTGCTGCGACCTATTTGCATGGTGCAGCAGGCGACATGGCGGCTGGTCGACTGGGATTTGCCGGCATGATCGCCGGCGATCTCATTGAACAGATTCCCTATGCCATTCAAACGGTCGCCGGCTAAAAGACGAGCCCAGCCGGCTCGGGTGTTTCCCCGGGCTATTCTGCCAACGAGTCGGGTCTGGCGCCGGTCGCTGCCCTCGTCGCGGCACACGGATCGGTTGGGCCGCGCCATCGGCTCAGTGCTCGAGGGAGGAGAATCCCTGGCGCTGTCAGGTGCCTTGGGAGCAGGCAAAACTGCGCTTGTCCGAGGCATTGCCGCAGGTCTCGGCGCGCCCGCGGAGGCCGTCAGCAGTCCAACCTTCGTGCTCCTGCACGAATACCGCGGTCGGCTTCCCCTGGCACATATCGATCTGTATCGGCTCAACTCGAGAAAAGAAGCGGAGACCATTGGACTCGGAGATTACCTCTCCGGAACAACCGTCGTTGCGGTCGAATGGGCCGACAAGGCCCCCGGGATCCTGCCGGACGACCGCCTCGAAATGGAGTTGCGCCATCAGACGGTTCAGAGTAGAAGTATTCGATTCACGGCCACCGGACCACTGTCTGCTGCGCTGTTGGCTCGAATCAAACACTCTACGATGCTTCCAAACAGACGTCCCCGCTCCCGGCGGCCGCGGCGGGACCTGAAGGGGAAATCACCCTCATGATTCGTGTCATTCTTGTCGGCACGCTGCTGTTGTTGTGTCTGGCCTTTTTCCTCCAAAATCAGGAACAAGAAGTCACGCTCCGTTATTTCTTCGGGCTGTTCGAGGCCTCGACACCGATTTACAAGCCGATCTTGGCGGGGTTCGGCGTCGGCCTGCTGGTCTCCGTCATCCTCCTGTTCCCGCCATGGGTAAAAGGCCGTATTGAGCTGCGTCGAAAAACCAAGGCCTTACAGGAAGCCGAAGTGGACCTGGAACGCCTCCGCCATTCGCTGGAGAAACTGACCGGCCGAACGGCACCGCCGGTGCCCGGAGACGTCCCTCTGAGAGAAAGCTCCGATGAGTGAGCATGATGATACGCCGTTGATGCGGCAATACCGCGAGATCAAACGAGGCTACTCCGGAAGCCATTCTCTTCTTCCGCGTCGGCGATTTCTACGAAATGTTCTACGAGGACGCCGGAGCCGCCTCGAAATTGCTGTCCATTGCTCTGACGTCCCGCGACAAGTCGAGTGCCGATCCTGTTCCGCTGTGCGGCGTACCCTATCACGCGGCCCAAGGCTACATTGCCAAATTGCTGAAAGCCGGACGTACCGTCGCCTTGTGCGAACAGGTGGAAGATCCCGAAACTGGCGAAAGGGCTTGTGCGACGCGAGGTCGTACGTCTCTACACACCGGGGACACTCGTTGACACCGAATTTCTCGATCCCGGTGAATCCAGTTTCCTTGCCGCGGTCGCCCGCGTCGAGCGCAGAGGAGGCCGTCAATGCTGGGGGCTGGCAGCCCTCGATGTCACGACGGGCGAATTCTGGGTGATGGAAGACGAGGGAGCCGACCAGCCACTCATCGACGAGTTGGCGCGGTTGCAACCGCGGGAATTGCTCCATGCGGACACCGATGAGACGGCGACATGGCTTCGTTCACAGCTCCAAGGCATCAGAATATGCGAGCGCGAGACGTCCTGGTTCGATCGGCAGGAAGCCTCCAAAGCGCTGACCAGACACTTTGGCGTTCAATCCTTGGACGGATTCGGCTGCCATGACCTGACGGCGGCTCTGGGAGCTGCCGGGGCAGTCTGGCGTTATTTCCGCGAAACTCAGCCCGCTGCTGCACCGGACCATGTTCGCCGCCTGTACCGGCGCCGGAGCACCGAGGCCATGCATTTGGATAGCGCCACCATCCGGAATCTCGAGCTCGTACGTCCCCTGGCGCAGGGAGAGGACGGCTCCGGCCGGTCCCCCACTCTCCTTTCAGTGATCGATCGAACCAGCACCGCCATGGGAAGCCGTCTGCTCCGCGAGTGGCTCCTGAGACCGTTGATCGATGCTGACGCACTGCGCGCGAGACTGGACGCGGTCGCCGAGCTCAAGGAACGCCTTGCGCAACGCGTGGCGATCCGAACGGCCCTCCGCACAATTCAGGACATCGCCCGTCTGAGCACCCGCCTGACATTGGGTCTCGCCGGCCCGCGAGAGTTGCTGGCCTTGAAAGATTCCGTGAGCGCGCTGCCGGAGTTGCGCGAGCAACTGGCGCCCTGCCGCGCTGCTCTGCTGGCCGCACAGCGCGATCAGTGGGATGACTGCCGGGATGTCTATGATCTGATTGAATCGGCCATCAACCCAGACGCCCCCTTAGCCCTCCGCGAAGGCAACGTGATTCGAGCAGGGTATCACCCAGGAGTCGACGAACTGCGCAAAGCCCGTGCGGAAGGGAAAGACTGGATGGCGTCGCTCGAATCCAAAGAGCGAGAACGCACAGGGATCGACTCCTTGAAGATCCGCTACAACCAGGTGTTCGGCTACTACATCGAGATCACCAAAGCCAATCTCTCGAAAGTCCCTGCCGACTTCGTCCGCAAGCAAACACTGGTGAATGCCGAGCGGTTCATGACCCAGGAGCTCAAGGAATTGGAAGAGCGCGTCACGGGCGCCGAGTCGAAGCTCCTGGCCTTGGAGGAGGATCTGTTTGTCCAGCTGCGACAGCGGCTTGCGGGCCAGGGCTCGCGCCTGCAAACCATGGCCCAGTCGCTCGCACTGATCGATGTGTTGGCCGGGCTAGCCGAAACGGCCGCATTGAATCGCTATGTCCGGCCCACGATCGATGAGTCCGGCCTCCTTCGCATTCTCGCCGGCCGTCACCCTGTCGTCGAACAGCTGAGCCCCGACCTGGCGTTCGTACCCAACGACACCCTCATGGACGATGACCGGAACCGCTTGGTGATTTTGACCGGACCAAACATGGCGGGCAAGAGCACGTACTTACGCCAGGTCGCGCTCATCGTGCTGCTCGCCCAAATCGGCAGCTTCGTTCCCGCCACAGAGGCTCACGTCGGGCTCGTAGACCGCATTTTCACGCGGGTGGGAGCGTCCGACAACCTTGCTGCCGGGCAGAGCACCTTTATGGTCGAAATGACCGAAAGTGCGCAGATTCTCAACTGCGCCAGCAAGCGCAGCCTGATCCTCTTGGATGAAATCGGACGCGGAACGAGCACCTATGACGGATTGAGCATCGCCTGGGCCATGGCCGAGTACATTCACGATCAGCAACACCTGGGCGCACGAACGCTGTTTGCCACGCACTATCACGAGATGACGCAATTGGAATCCTTGCGGGACGGCATCCGCAATTATCGGGTTGCTGTGCAGGAACGCGATGGTGACGTGGTATTTCTCAGGAAAATTGTGCCGGGCGGCGCTGACCGGAGCTATGGGATCCATGTCGCAAAACTGGCGGGCCTGCCGTCGTCGGTGATCACTCGCGCGCAGGACGTATTAGCGCAATTGGAGCACTCGAATACCGAGTTCAAACCTCACGACGACCCCTCCCGTGCGACACTTCCGCAGCCCCATCCGCTCATCGATGAAGTCAGGCAAATTGACCTCTTCTCTCTGACGCCGCTCGATGCGCTCAATCGCTTGGCAGATCTTCAAAAACGCGCTGCCGATTCACGGTAGCGACTTCATTGGCAGACAAAAAAAAAGGCGGTAGCTCGTTCGAGCTACCGCCCTTTTATTCACCCGAACTGCGGAATTATTTGCCGCCGGGCAGATTGTATTTCGCCGTCCAAGGAATCAGGCCGCCGAGCGGCTTCTTGTCCGGAGTCAATACGTCGTACTGCATGGGCAGCG
This sequence comes from uncultured Nitrospiraceae bacterium, assembly GCA_963824855.1. Taxonomy (GTDB): domain Bacteria; phylum Nitrospirota; class Nitrospiria; order Nitrospirales; family Nitrospiraceae; genus Nitrospira_C. The sequence goes on along the minus strand of CAWGQP010000012.1, from coordinate 118,993 downwards.
TGCGCCCCATCCGGAGTCTTTGGGGAGGTATTCAACTGCTGCTTGGCCGCATAGCAAGATGCTTCCATTTCATTCTTTCCCGCACAATCCTTCAGACGAAGCGCGGAAATGCTCATCGTCTTGCCAGGGGCGCCAGCAGTTTCAGGAAGCTTCTTGACCGAGGTAATCACGCGGTGATTCTGTTCGGTCTCGACCGCCGTGAACTCGATCAAGTCGGTCGTGCTGCCAGGAGGCACTTCCTTCGCGGCTGCCGGTCCGGCATGAGGCCGCCCCATCTTCTTCAGCTCTTCCCAGGCGCCCTTGTCAGCGTAGAATTTCACGTTCTTCCCTGGATGTATCTTCTGCCAGAACAACCCGCTTTCTGCGTTACCGCCGAACACGGCGATATTAATCCACACCGCTTCATCATAGGGATCGAGGACGATCACACGACCCTGCAGGGTCGTCGGCTTGCTCATGTCCCCCCACTCGAAACGCTCCTGAAACGATTCGATCGCCATGGCGGTGGAGGCAATGGAAACCACCAGCGCAACGGCGGCCACGAGGGCCCAGCCTTTCATATGAAACTTCATAATCGCATCCTCCTTCAACAGTATGAAAATATGAAATCTCGTCGAAGTTTAGTCACCCTTAATGACCTTGAAACCGGTGATCGTCCGGCCATCCAAGCTCACTTCCATCGCGACCAGTTCCTGCGAAGCCTTGATGATCTGGTCCATCAATGCCTTGTCCTTGACTGCGAGACGAACCGTCGTGGCGGCATGGTACCAGCCGGCATACGGGTTGTTCTTTTCCGTTCCGCCGGTAAAGCCCCAGGCGCAGCACACGAACAATGGATCGGGCGGCTTCACATCAAGATCGGTGGAGGAACGGCCGGCAGGGGTCCCGGAGGCCGGTTCGCCGGTGTTCCAGTATTGGATGCCGAAGAGGAGTTCGCCGTCTGGATTATCGGCCCATTGTGACCACACTCGACCCTTGAGTGTCTTGGTCGCGGCCGAGTCACTCTTGAGCGGCTTGCCCCCAACAATCTGATCAGCCGCACCTGTTGGACCACCAGGCGCATCCGCGGCGGCGGCAAAGTCAGCCGTCAGCAAGCCGAGCACAGAAAACACTGCAACTGCGGCTAGAAGTACGACCCTTTTCATACCAAATCCCTCCTTCATAAAAATGACCAACACAAAACTGATGAACGGGCTCATTTAAGGACGATGAATATGTAACCGTGTTACGACGAGCTGCCGACAGGAGAGCAGACTTTTTGTCACCTCCTTATTCTGTGGCTCTCACGCCGCATTCGCCGGTGAAAGAGTCTTCCAGTGAAAACGCGGCCATGGTACTGAAAAATGTGAAAGCGAGTCAAGGAAATGTTTGTCCTGTGGATATCTTGAAAAAATCCACACTTTATTTTTAAAAATCAATGTCTTGCAGAATAGCACTGCGCACATTCGCGCGGTGCAGTTTTCGCCTCGATTTGGTCGATCTATTAGAAAATTCTCATCTATAGGCGTGAAGGGCTCGTGACGAGAGCGGGCCTAATCCCGTGATTGCGAGATGCGTCATCCCGAAAAGTTCGCGTCCGACCGTCGAGACTTGATCGACCGTCACCCGATCGATGTGCGTCAACATCTCTTCGAGTGACGTGCGCGTGCCATAGATGAGCTCATCTTTCGCCAGCTTGCTCATCCGGCTGTGCGAACTCTCCAGGCTGAGCATCAGACTGCCTTTCATTTGATTTTTTGCTCGGTCGAGTTCTTTGCGTTCAATGCCGTGCTTGCTGATCCGCGTGATCTCGCGGCACACGAGATCGACCACGCGCTCGACTTCCTTCGGTCGGGTCGCCGCGTAGACGGTGATCGTGCCGATGTCCGAGTAGCCTGACAGAAACGAATAGATCGAATAGGCGAGGCCGCGTTTTTCACGTATTTCCTGGAACAGCCGCGAACTCATACTTCCGCCCAGGACACTGTTGAGCGCGTACGCGGCGTATCGGTCGTCGATGTCCGGCAGCGACGCCTTTCAGCCCGACGCACAGATGCACCTGCTCCAAGGGCTTCCGCTTGACGAGGACGCCGCCATGAACTTCCGGCGGCCGGCGCACGGGCCTTGAAAGGCCATTCAGCGGCTTCTTCTTGCCGAAGAACCGTGCGACCAACCGTTCCACCGCCGCCTGCTCGAAATTGCCGGCAATGGCGATCACGATCTGGCTGGGATCGTAATGCGCATCGATGTAGCCCAAGAGATCCGGTCGCTTGAGACTCTGAATCGTCTCTTCATGGCCTAGGATCGATCGGCCGAGCGGATGGCGTCCCAACACTTGACCGGTGTGCAGTTCCTGCACGAGATCTTCCGGGTCATCCTGCACCATGCGGATTTCCTCGAGGACGACCTGCTTTTCCTTTTCGACTTCCTTGGAGTCGAAACGCGAATGGTGAAACAGATCCGCCAAGAGTTCGAGGGCCTGCTGCAGCTGTTGATCAAGAACTTTGACGTAGAAGGTCGTCGTCTCGCGGGTAGTAAAGGCATTCATCTCGCCGCCGAGGCCGTCGATTTCACGGGAAATCTCCGTGGCCGAACGCGAGCGCGTGCCCTTGAAGAACATATGCTCGATGAAATGGGAGTAGCCGGCCTGTGCGGGTTGTTCGTCACGGGATCCGGTATTGACCCAAATGCCGACCGTGACGGACTTGAGCGTCGGAATGCGCTCGGTCACCACCCGCATGCCATTGTCCAGCACGAGCTTGCGGTACAAGATGCTTACCCGGACGTCTGGTCTTTGGTGCCCGCGCCGGTGGGAGCCGGCATGGTTTCCTTGCGACTGAGCCGAATCTTTCCCTGACGGTCGATTTCCAGCACCTTCACCAGGATCTGATCGCCCTCCGCCACTTCGTCGGCCACGGATTTGACGCGGTGATGCGCCAATTGGGAGATATGGACGAGCCCGTCGGTTCCCGGCAGCACCTCCACGAACGCGCCGAAGTCCATAATTTTCCGTACGGTGCCGAGATAGGTCTTGCCGATTTCCACCTCTTCAACGATCCGGCTGATCATTTCCTTCGCTTTTTCCAGCGAGGCGTTATCCACCGACGCGATGGTGACGATGCCGCTGTCTTCGATGTTGATCTTTACACCGCAATCCGCCTGAATGCCGCGGATCATTTTCCCGCCTGGGCCAATGACTTCGCGGATCTTGTCCTGCTTTACCTTCATCGTGAAAATGCGCGGGGCGAACGCCGACATATTGCCTCTCGGCGCTTCGAGGGCTTTCTGCATGCAGCTGAGAATGTGCAACCGGCCGGCCTTCGCCTGCTCCAGCGCCTGATGCATCAAGGTCGGCGTGATGCCGCCGATCTTAATGTCCATTTGCAGGGCCGTGACGCCGCGCTTGGTTCCGCAGACCTTGAAATCCATATCGCCCAGATGATCTTCCAAGCCCAGAATATCGGACAGGATCATGACGCGATCCTGTTCCTTGATCAGTCCCATCGCGATGCCGGCCACCGGCTCTTTGATCGGCACACCCGCATCCATCATCGCCAGGGTTCCACCGCAGACAGTCGCCATGGAAGACGAGCCGTTAGACTCCAGGATATCGGACACGATGCGCAGCGTGTATGGAAACTGGTCCTTGCTGGGAATCACCGGCTTCAACGCACGCTCGGCCAGCGCTCCATGGCCGACTTCCCGACGGCCCGGCGAACGGAGCGGCCTGGCTTCGCCCACGCTGAAGGGGGGAAAGTTGTAATGGAGCATAAAGGTCCGGGTGTATTCACCCTCCAACGCGTCGATCCGTTGCTCGTCATCCGTCGTGCCCAAGGTCACGACGGCCAAGCTTTGCGTTTCTCCCCGGGTAAACAGTGCGGAGCCATGAGTGCGTGGCAGCACGCCGACCTCCGAGGTGATCGGCCGAATATCCGCCGGCCCACGCCCGTCGGCACGTGACCCTTTCTCAAGAATCATGTTCCGAACTTCGGTGTACTCCAAGCCATGGAATACGATCTTGATATGGCGCTCTCGATTGGGGTCATCCGGCTGCTTGAGCTTTTCAATGGCATCCTTGAGGATCAAGTCGAGCCGCTCTTGTCTCGCGGTCTTGTTGGGAATCATGATTGCGTCTCGAATGCCCTGTGCCACGAGGGCTTTCACCTGCGCCGTCAAGGTCGGGAGCAATCTCTTCGGTGGCCACCGTACGCTTCGGTTTGTTGCCGGACAACACGCGCAGCTCATTGATCTTGGCCACAATCTTCTTGATTTCGGCATGGGCGAGCTCGATCGCTTCGAGCATGGTCGCTTCGGGCAGCTCATTCGCTCCGGCTTCCACCATCATGACCGCGTCGGCAGTCCCGGCGACGACCAAATCCAGTTCGCTGCTCTTCAGCGTTTCGAGGTCAGGGTTTACGACGAATTGACCGTTGACCCGCCCGATCTTGACACCGGCGATGGGACCGAGAAATGGAATGTTGGAGACCGCAAGTGCGGCCGAAGCGGCGGTAATCCCGATGACATCCGAAGAGCCGGTCCTATCGGACGACAGCACGGACGCGATGACTTGCGTTTCGAAGTAATACCCCTCGGGGAATAACGGACGAAGCGGCCGGTCGATCAAGCGGCTGGTGAGCACTTCTTTTTCAGACGGGCGACCTTCCCGCTTGAAGTAGCCCCCTGGAATTTTTCCGGCAGCATAGGCTTTTTCCTGATAGTCGACGGTCAGCGGAAGGAAGTCTACTCCAGGTTTGGCGTTTTGGGACGCGACTGCCGTGGCAAGCACCACCGTGTCCCCGTACGATGCCCAGATCGAGCCGTCAGCCTGTTTGGCGACCCGGCCTGTCTCCAGTCTCAGGGTCCGCCCTGCGACGTCAAGTTCAACGACGTGTACCATCTATGGTCTCCTCATGTTGTGCCCCACAGATGCCCACAGAGATACGCTCGAGAGCCGCCAGCGACGACGAGCGCATCTCAGTGTTCACCTGTGCGACGGTGGCCTGCTGTCGACGTGCGCGACAGCAGGATCTGTGATTACTTTCGAATGCCCAAGCGCTCGATGACCGCCCGGTACCGAGCATCGTCGATGTCACGCAGGTAGTCCAACAACCTCCGGCGGCGCCCCACGAGTTGCAGCAACCCGCGCCGCGAGTGATGATCCTTCTTATGGAGCTTGAAGTGTTCGGTCAAATAGGTGATCCGGTTCGTCAACACGGCGATCTGAACCTCCGGTGACCCCGAATCGGTGTCATGCTGCCGATACTGTTTGATCAATTCGGCCTTCGCGTCCTTCAACAAAGCCATTTGGATTCTCCTCTTCCTTTTTCTTTTAGCTCATTCCAACACTGTCGCGAATACTTTCTCTACCGCAATCCGATCGGAGCACGGCTCCGATAACCGTCCCACGGCCAATAACCGTCCGCTGCCATCATGAATGCGCACGGCCATGTCCGCTTTCAGTTGCAGCCGACCGTCCTTTGTCGGGACGACGTCTGACCACGTCACCGGCGCTCCATGGCACACACGGTCTGCTGCTCGCGCGTCGACAACCACAACCGGAAGATCCCGCAGCACATCATCAAGCGACCACACGTGGTCCGCCAAAGCGCCAAGATGATGATCGCGGATGATCGCGTCGACAGTGAGAGCCCGATTCAGACTCAGCGGGCCCACGCGGGTCCTTTCCAAGGTCCGAAGATGGGCACCGACTCCCAACGCCATCACCGATATCGGCACACAGTGACCGAATGTACGTGCCCTTCGAGCACACCACCCGGAGTGCGACGTCCTGGCCGCCGGCGACATCGAGCACATCCAATTCATGGATGACGACCGTCCGGGCGTCTCGAGCAATCGTTTTTCCTGCACGAGCAGAGCGGTATAAGGGCACGCCGTCGATTTTCACTGCCGAATACATCGGCGGTACCTGCTCGATGGCTCCCCGGAACCGTCCTACGGCTTCAAGGATCGCGGCTTGCGTGAGATGTTGCGTCGAGTGACGGTCAAGAATGGTGCCGGTGGCATCCAACGTATCTGTGGTCTCACCCAAGCGCAGCTGGGCGTGGTACTCCTTGTCCCATTCAACGAGATACTCCGCAATGCGAGTGCCCTTCCCGATCAACAGAGGCAGCAGGCCTGTTGCGGCAGGATCCAAGGTGCCCGCATGGCCAACCTTCGCTCCTCCGAGCAGCTGCCGGAGCTTCGCAACCACATCATGCGAGGTCCATCCGGCTTCCTTGTTCACAGCCAGGACGCCGTTCATCACCTCACATTTTGACACCGTCGCAGTCATAAGGAATCTGCGCTACGAAGCAGGCTCCTCCGGTTCGGCATCCGTTTTCTCATGAATCTCATCTAACAACTGCAGCACACGATCACCGCGCGGTCCGCTGAGGTCCTTCACGAACACGATCTCTGGGAGATACCGCAGGGTCAGCCGGCGCCCCAACTCACTTCGGACAAAACCGCTGGCCTTGCTGAGTCCCGCAAAGACATCCTTTGTCTCCGCCTCGCTCCCCAAGGCCGTGACGAAGACGCGGGCGATGCGCAAATCATTCGTCAATTCCACGTCCGTCACCGTCACCGAGCGGACGCGCGGGTCCCGCATCTTCCGCAACAGGATGTCGGCCACCTCTATGCGGATCTGATCGGCGACGCGCTCGGCCCGACTGTAACCCGTCTTGGCCATCGCCCAGCTCCCTTGACCGGCCTGCCATTGCCCATGACAAGCCTTTGAACCGTCACAACAACTCGATTCGAGACTGGACGATCTCGACAACTGAATGACTTCTGACCAGATTGAGTGCTTGGTCCAACACCTGATTCACGTGCCGCCCGTCATTGGCGACGCAGGCCAATGCCAGCACCGCCTTCTGCCACAGATCCTGGCCCTCGATTTCAGCCACAGACAGATTGAATTTCTGCCGCAGCCGATCTTTCAGACTCAGAAGGACCTGCCGCTTGTCTTTCAACGATTGACTGTCGGCGATGAAAAGCTCGATCGTGCAGAGCCCGATGATGACGCTCACAATACGACCGGCTCATGACTGCTTACCCTGCCTTCTGCCCACCGGCTGCTCAACATCCCCGTCACAGTTTTGCGGCGATCTTGTCGATGGCATAGGCTTCGATCACATCGCCGGTCTTGATGTCGCTGAAGTTCTCCACGCCGATGCCGCACTCGTAGCCTTGCTGGACCTCGCGAACGTCGTCCTTGAATCGGCGTAACGACCCCAACCTCCCCTGATACACCACGACATTGTCGCGGATCACCCGAACGCCTGCGCTCGCACGTGTAATCGTACCGTCGATGACGTAAGAACCCGCAATCGTACCGGATTTTGACACGGTGAAGACCTGACGCACTTCGGCACGACCGAGCACCCGCTCTTTGAGCGTCGGCTCCAGCAGGCCCTCCATCGCCGCCCTAATGTCGTTCAACGCGTCGTAAATGATCGTGTACAGCCTGACGTCGACGTGTTCTTTCTCCGCAAGGTCGGAGGCCTTGGGCTCGGGTCTAATGTTGAATCCGATGATGATCGCGTTGGAAGCCGCCGCGAGCAGAACGTCAGATTCAGTGATCCCGCCGACACCGTTATGGATGACCCGAATCTTCACCGCGTCCGTCGGCAGCTTTTCAACCGCCGCCGCCAAGGCTTCCGCAGATCCTTGGACATCGGCCTTGATGACGAGCGACAGTTCCTTGACGGACCCTTCCTGGATCTTGGCAAACAGATCATCGAGCGAGACCTTGCCGGCGCCGGCCAACTCGGCCGCCCGCTGTTTGCGCGCGCGATCGTCCGCAATCTCACGGGCGATGCGCTCGTCTTTCACGGCCTGGAACACATCACCGGCCGACGGCACACCGGGCAACCCGATCACCTCGACGGGAACCGACGGACCGGCCTGTTGGACCTTTACACCCGTATGGCTGATCAAGGCGCGCACTTTGCCGCTGAACGCGCCGACGACAAACGCGTCGCCGGCATGCAGGGTGCCGCTTTGCACCAGCACCGTGGCGACCGGGCCGCGGCCCCGCTCGAGTTTGGCTTCGACGACTGCGCCTTTCGCGAACTGGTGAGGATCCGCCTTCAATTCCAGAACTTCGGCCTGGAGCAAAATCATTTCGAGCAGCTGATCGAGGCCGGTCTTCTGTTTCGCCGACACTTCGACCATGATCGTATCCCCGCCCCATGCTTCCGAGATCAAGCCATGTTCAGACAGCGCATTCCGCACGCGGTCAGGATTGGCGCTGGGCTTGTCAATCTTGTTCATGGCGACGATGAGCGGGACGCCGGCGGCTTTGGCGTGATGAATCGCTTCCACCGTCTGCGGCATGACGCCGTCGTCCGCGGCAACGACTAAGATGACGATATCCGTGACCTTCGCGCCTCGCGCGCGCATCGCGGTGAACGCCTCATGGCCCGGCGTATCGAGAAACGTCACCTGCTTGCCATGGACGGTGACCGTATAGGCGCCGATGTGCTGTGTGATGCCTCCCGCCTCGCCTTCCGCGACCTTGGTTTCACGAATCGCGTCCAACAACGATGTTTTGCCGTGGTCGACATGGCCCATGATCGTCACGACCGGCGGCCGAGGCTCGAGCCGGACTTCGCCTTGCACCTGCGTGATGTCCTCGAGCAAATCTTCACCCGCTTTCTCGACGGCGATTTCCACCTTCACTCCGGCCTCTTCGGCAAGCATTGAGGCCGCCGCGACGTGCATCGACTGGTTGAATGTCAGCATCTGCCCCATGTCCATGAGCTTGCGCACGATATCTGCCGGACGTTGACCGATTAATTCGGCGAACTCCTTGACGGTCATGCCCGGCGTGAGCTTAACGCTCTTTTTCCGCGGCTTGGTAATCTCAGCCGGGTGTGCTGTGATGGACGTGCTTGCTGCGGTCGTCGCGCCGCTGAACAGGGATCGCTCGAAGGTCCTGCCACCGGGCGGCATCTTCCCGCACGCGCACTTCGTCTTCTTCCCGCGAGCGACCGGGCTTGCGAGCTTTTTTTAGCTTGTCCTTCGAGACTTCGGTTTGGAGCTCTTCGAGCACCTTCTTCTTGCCGGACAGCACTTCAGGACTTAGTGGCGTAGCGGGTTTCGTGACCGCCGGCGGCTCAGCCGCCACAGGGGCACTGCTTGGAGCATGCGGTTCGTGATGAACCACCGGACTTTCCGCCGGCGGATGCAACGGTGACATCGTCGTGGGAACAGCGGTTTCCGCAGGGTGGGCTGCAAGCGGTTCGTGTCCGAAGGGTGCCGGTTCTTCAGTGGTCGGCTCATCGCGTTTTCGCTTGATGAGAATGCGGCGTTTGTCCGGTTTGGCTTCTTCAGTGGGGGCATGAACACCGGCGCCTTTGGCTGCCGGGTGGTGGCCTCCTCCATCCGCATGTCTGTCCGGACGTCCGACAGCATCGGACTTGGTCCCTGTCTTCTGCTTGGGCCCCAGTTTCTCCAGGGCTTTCTGCACTGCATCGGGTTCGAGAGCACTGCTGTGGGAGGCGACGGTGATCCCCAGACGCTTGAGTTCCGGGATCAGATCCCGATTCTCCATCCCAAGCTGTTTGGCTAGTTCGTACACACGCATACGGTGAATTCGTTACCCTTCCGCCTCTTGCTGGGCCTTTTCCTGTTGACGTGCCTCTTCCTGCTGCCGTTGTGCTTCGGCTTCTTCGGCGAGCGCGGCCTTGATTTCTTTGTCACGCTCGGCCTTTTCTTTTTCGTACTCGGTCGCGCTGATGATGTCGATTTTCCAGCCGGTCAATCGGGCCGCCAACCTGCACGTTTTGACCGTTTTTACCGATGGCGAGCGACAATTGTGAGTCCGCCACGACGACCAAGGCCGATTTCTTTTCCTCGTCGACGCCTACTTTTTCGATGGTCGCAGGGTTCAAGGCTTCCGCGATAAATACGCGCGGATCAGAGGTCCATGTAATGATGTCGATTTTTTCTCCTCGCAGCTCGCGCACGACCGCCTGAACCCGAGAGCCCTTAATTCCCACGCACGCTCCGACCGGATCGACTGCCTTCTCGCGCGACGTTACGGCAATCTTCGTGCGGTCGCCGGGCTCGCGGACCACGGCCTTGATTTCCACAATCTTCTCCATGACCTCGGGGACTTCCAATTCGAACAATTTTGAGACGAATTGTGGATGGCTGCGGGTCAGAATGACCTGAACGTCCTTCGGCGTCCGACGAACCTCGAGTAACATGGCCTTCACCCGGTCGCCCCGACGGTAGGTTTCGCGAGGGATCTGTTCCTGTATGGGGAGAATCGCTTCCGTCTTGCCCAAATCCACGAGGTAATTACGGCGTTCCATTCCGAGAATGATGCCGTTCACGAGATCGCCTTGCCTCGTCGAATATTCCTTCTGGACCGCTTCCCATTCCGCTTCCCGGACCTTTTGAAAGATGACTTGCTTGGCGGTTTGCGCCGCGATGCGGCCCAATTCATCCATTTCAATCAGCGAACCGATCTCGTCTCCGACTTCAGCCTCGCTGTCGTACGCGCGGGCTTCTTTCAGAGAAATTTCTGCTTTGGGGTTGCTCACGGATTCGACGATGATCTTTTTCGAGACGACGGAAATTTCCCCGGTCTTGGAGTCGATCTCGACCTGGATATTCTCGGCCTGTCCAAACCGCTTTTTGGCGGCCGTCTGCAAGGCGGCTTCTATGGCGCCGATGACCTTGGTCTTGTCGATGCCTTTTTGCCGGCCGATTTCGTCGATGACGGAAATCAATTCTCGGTTCATAATTGGCTCTCCACTCCGACTCCGATGTTCACCAGGTCACCGCCCTCTTCGCCTCGGCGATGACCTGGTGTTCCAGCGTCACGGTCCGCGACGGGGCAGGCTCGCTCAGTTCCAAAGTTACCGCGTGGTCCTCCACGCCGGTCAATGTTCCCACTAGACGCCATTGCCCGGCAAGAGGCTCCCTGAGCTTCAGCGTCACCCGCTTTCCGATTGCCCGGCGATAATCTTGAATCCGTTTGAAGGGACGATCGAGACCCGGGGAGGAGACTTCCAGCGTGTAGGCGTGGGGAAATGGATCGGCCACGTCGAGCGCAGGACCAAGCGCCTTATGCGCGCGCTCGCAATCATCCAGCGTGACGCCTTCCGGTTTATCGATGAAGACCCGTACGACCGAACGGGGGCCTTGCCCCACGCAGACGACATCCGCCAGTTCCAGACCCAACGTCCATAAAATGGGGGACACTGCCTCGCTGATACGGTCAACGACGGATCGGGACTCCTTCACCAACACCCCTAGCCCCGCTTCTCTGGGTATCGTTCTAGCCCAAACAAAAAAGTGGGCCTGAGCCCACTTTCCGGAGGTGGCACCTTAGCATTTCATCGGTGTCAAAGCAAGGGGCCGGCTATCCAGTCTGCTCGAGAAATCGCTTGGCCAGGTTCCGGGTCACCGGACCGAGTTCGCCGCCTCCGATGGACCTGCCGTCGATCCGTACGACCGACAACACTTCGACCGTCGTGCCCGTCAAAAACACCTCAGAGGCAGCGTAGAGCTGTGCCTTCGAAGGATACCGTTCCTGGACTTCGAACCCTTCCTGTCTGGCCAGTGCAAGGACGACCTCTCGCGTGACGCCTGAAAGAATGCGTGTCCCTTCGGGCGCCGTGATCAGTGTACGGTTCTCGACGATGATCACATTGCTGACCGATCCTTCCGTGACCTCCCCGTCCTTGACCAGAATGGCCTCAAACACGCCGGCCTGTTTTGCTTGTTGACGCGCAAGCACGTTGGGTAAGAGGTTGATACTTTTAATGTCGCAACGCCCCCATCGAACATCGTCGACCGTCATTGCATCGACGCCGGCCGTCTGCACGGCGGCCGCCAGCGGAAGCAATTCTCGAATAGTCATGACAATGGTCGGCGCCAGGTCTGGCGGATAGGCATGGTCACGGGGTGCGGGGCCCCGCGTGATCTGGATGTAGATTTTGGCTTCCGGGAAGGCAGCCAGGCGGAGACCTTCGGCGATGTAGTCACGCCACTGTTCAATGGCATAGGGCTGACGGAGATCAATGGCGTCTGCACTGCGGTGTAAACGGGCGAGGTGCGCGTCCAGCTTGAAGGGCCGGCCTCGGTAGGTGCGGATGACTTCGTAAACGCCGTCCCCAAATTGAAAGCCGCGATCCTCGATCGACACCGAGGCTTGAGCCAACGGCAGGAAGCGTCCGTTGATAAACGCCGTCTCGGACACGATCAGGGGCTCCTCTCAGCGGAAACGTTGATATGAAACACCCGCCGGTCTTCGGCAGTGAACTTCCAGCCCATGCGTTTTTCAAACACGACGTCAAAGGTTCCCGGCTTGAGCGCCTTGAACTCGAATGTCCGTTGGCCATTGTCGACCGCGTTGTTGCCCGCCACGCGCAAATAGTCGTCGCTCAGCAAGGCCAACGCCGTAGGATCATAGCTGGGAATCCACAGTTCCCCTCTGGTCCGATCCTCCCAGAGGTGGATCTCGATCGGTTGATCGAGCGTGGCTTGAATGACCTTGTCCTGGTCGTGCAATTCTTCCTTGACGTCAGGCATGTTCACCGTAGGGCCCAGCGCTAACCCTTGCGACGCGGGCCCACGTAGATGTCGCCGCCCTCGACGCGCACGTCATAGCTCCCGACACAATACCCGCCTCCATCGGTGCCCTGGCCGTTCCGAATGTCGAACGCCAGGTCATGCCATGGACAGGAGACGACGAATCCTTTGACGCGCCCTTCACTCAAGGGACCTCCTTCATGAGGACAGAGGTTGTGAATGGCGTAGACTTTCCCGTCCACATTGAACAAGGCGATCGTGCGATTGTTCATCGTCACGACTTTGGACTGCCCCGGAGGCACATCGTCCACTTTGGCGACAGCTTGAAATCCTTCGATGGCCACTGCTCCCCCGCTTCTCGAAAAAATTGATGCTCCGACCTACATGCGAAGCGTGTATTTGAGTTCCCCACCCACCTCAACGCCTGCCTGCTTTGCGAAACCCGCTGCAGTCTGGATCAGGTACCGCACGGATGGAGACGTGGAACCGTGCCACGGGCAGGTCTCCAACCTGCACGGCGGAACATTCTCGGCGATGGACACAATGTGTCGGCTTTCGTCCACCCAGATCATGTCAATGGGGAACCGGTATTCCTTGGTCGTCACACGATGGGGCCCGGTTGACTCGAAGATATAGATCATTCCGCCGTTCGGAGGCAATGCGTCCTGAAATGCCATCCCGAAGAGCAGCTTCTCCGGTGTGTCGGCCACTTCGGCCTCGATTTCAATCCCGTTGGGAAACGCGATGATGATGGTTTTTGCGTCGTCCCGCTGCACGAGGAACATCGACACACTCATCAGCAAGACGGCAAGCAGGACCATCATAATGATCCGCTTTTTCTTGTGGTCCGATGAGGCGGGCTGAACGGCCATGGTGGACGCTGCAGTCAAGAGGCAATCTGGGCCCAAAGGCCCATGATCACAGGGAATCTAGGCCTTCTTATCCGACGCCGTTCTGTTGACTTGGAAAAGAGCGGCAGACTAGAATGACGCCTTATTACGCTACGCACTATGTCGTGGCGTTGCAATCTTGTCAACCCAGTTATAGCTATCGTAGTGAGAAGGAGGCAAGGGTCATGGCACTGCTGATTACCGACGAATGCATCTCCTGTGGAGCCTGCCTGCCCGAATGTCCGAACGAGGCGATTTTTGAAACTCGCAGCGATGCGGAAACCAAGGGCAACCATGTAGGCGACGGCCAGGGGGTGGGCGATAACATCTATGTGATTACCCATGACCGCTGCACCGAGTGCGTCGGCCATTTCGACGAACCGCAATGCGCCGCTGTGTGCCCGGTCGACAACTGCTGCATTGCTGATCCGGTCTATCCTGAGACGACCGACGTGCTCCTGGAGAAGGCCCGCAAGCTCAACCCTGACAAAACCATCGATGCCGCGAAGGTGTGGAGCGGCGTTCGCAACTGAGTGTCTAGAATTTCCATCATCTGATACGAGCCCTGCTTCCAGTCACGAAGCAGGGCTCGTGTGTTTTAGCCGCCCGTCCTACCAAATTCATCGTCTGGTAGCTTTCTCGCCATTAACGCAGTAGAATCAATCAAGTAGTAGCTCCCCGCAACCATCCGGCTCCCGTTCCTCTCTACTCTCAGTGGAGCCGATCTTGCCTCTCACGTGCGAGGTGACGCTATGCGCTCTCGATGGATCCTTTTGGGAACCCTACTTTGGACGATCGCCTTCACACCCCCCACCACGACCCTGGCAAGCACCGGAGACGTCGGCAGCATCGTCGAAAAATTCGTCGTACGGCAATTCCCCGATGCCATGAGCCATTATTGGGTGATCAACGAAACCCAGTGGGACGGAGATGAAATGATCGTCGATGTGCAGACGATCGTCAAAGAGCGGCGCGACATGGAACCAACGCTGAGCCGGTTTCTCCTCTTGATCGTGGCGGGCGAGCTCAAGGGAAGCCAAAACGTCCCGCTCGAGCCGGCTGCCGACTGCCGGACGGAAGACGCCTAAAAAAACGCCCCCGCCGCTGCGATGCGACGGAGGCGTTGGTCATCTAATCCCCTGCTGAGTTCGAACTACTTGAGCATAATGAGCTTCCCACCCACATGGGCAGGATGGAGATGGCAACGATACTTCAAGATGTTGCCGCTCGTCGCATAGAATAGGTCGCTGGTCGGAATACCCACGTACTTGGTCTCACCGGGCTTCAACACCAACTGAGCATTCAAGACAGTCGGCGCTGATTGGGTTTCTTCCGCCGTCAACGTGAATCCATGCTCTTGCCGAAGAACTGTTGGTTACCTTGAGGACCACAGGACGGCCGGCCCGCACTTTGAAGTCAATGGCGGTGACGGGCGGATACCAGGTCTTGAGGTTGCCGATCTCGATCGCGTACAGCTCGGCATCCACATCCAATTCCTTGAACGGTTGACCGACGACTGATCCCGTCTCCAAGTCGCCGATCTCGACTCCGCCGGCCTGGTGCGCCAGCGCGGCGGACGCGCCTGCAATGACCATTATGAGGCCGAAAAAGACCCCTAACATCGTCTTGCCCATGACCTACCTCCTTAAGAAGAAAAAGAGATGTGATTAGGTTGGTAATTAACTACCGACACGATCAGGTAGCCTTGACCCCTCGAACAACCGCTGCTCCGATCCGCGTTGTGTGCGCTCACGTCCATGATCAATTGAGAGGCAACCTTATAGCACAGGGGCGAAAACGGAAGCAAGATTGGCTCTACGTCGTTGCGCCCCCCGACACCTACACCACTATCAACAGAAAACCTGCCATATTTTCAATGTCGTTGCTATTTCCCTGTCCCGGCAGGACTTTCCTTCGTCTCGTCCCCCATCAGGAGATCATACGGAGCGTAGTCATCGGTCAGCACTGCGCCTGCCCGCCAAGGCTGCGTCCGGCGCGTTGCGAGCAAGGCGATGGCCTCCGAAGGGAGGCGTTGCCGTTCGACCAGAGCGGCGACTTTCTCTGCGAAGTCAGCCGTCCCCTGCTTTTCAATCGGCTCACCGACGAAAAAAAGCAAATTTTCCGCTTTTGAACTGGACGGCCACGGCCCTTTGACGGCGTAGGTGTCGATCACCGGAAAGGATCGCTTCATCGTTTCTACAACCGCCTGCGCTCGCCTGAGATCGCCGCCAGTTCCCGATGACGCCAGATTGACGACCAGCACGCCAGCCGGCGTGAGATGCCGTCGCAGCTCCAAAAAAAATTCCTCGGTCGTCAGGTGAAAGGGCACCAGATGACGGGCAAACGCATCGGCCCAGATGAGATCGTACGTCGCCTCCGTATGGTTCAAGAAGGCTCTCGCATCACGAACATACACGTGATGCTGAGGAGGAACACGGTAGGAGAAATACTCTTCCGCCATCCTGACGACCACCGGATCAAATTCCACCACATCCACTTCAAGTTCCGGCCAATAGCGGGCCAGCCACTTGGCGAAGGATCCGCCGCCGTGACCAAGGATCAGCGCACGCTTCGGGTTCGGGACGAGAGCGAGCGAAGACACCATGAGCTGGCTATACGGGAGGAACAGCGTATCCGGCTCGGCTTTCCACATGACCGCGTGAAAGGTTCGATCCAACACGAGATAGCGGAAGAGATCATCATCCCGGATTCTCACTTGCTGATACGGGCTGTCTTCTTGGTACACCGGCGACTTCAGCATCTGAACGGGAAACCGCGCGCCTGTCGCAAGCCCTCCGATGAGCACGGCACAGAGGACGACGGTGAGCGGTTTAGCGCCGGCGCCTTTGAGGAGCCACCAAAGTCCCAACGCCGCTTGGATAGCACCCAACCAGGCCACCAAGGCATGACTGCCGATCCATGAGAGGAAAAAGAAAGCCGTTCCCCATGTCCCCGCTAAGCTTCCCACGGTTGACAGCGCGATCATGCGACCCGTATGCCGGCCGAGATACTCCAGATCTGATACCGCCAGCCGCAACATGGCCGGGAGCACGCCGCTCAATCCGAACGCCGGTGGCCCAAGCAAGACAGCCGCGGCCAGACAGGGTCCCCACCGGGGGTCATCGACAGCGCCGGCGACCTTAAACAAAACGGCCTGTCCGATCCACGCAATGAGAAATGTCCAGCCGCCCGAAACCAGAAGGAGTCCCGCGAGCACCTGCCCGCCGGGACGACGATCGGAGATCCAGCCGCCGAACGCATAGCCGCTGCTCATCGCCGCGAGAATCACGCCGATGAGCGCTCCCCATACAAACAGTGAGTTGCCGAACACCGGAGCCAAGAGCCGACTGCCCAGAATTTCCAGCGCCATAACCACGGCACCGGTAATGAACGCCGTGAGAAACAAGAACCAGCGGGGATGGTGCATCGGCGAGTGAGGCGTCATGCGGGGGAAACGGTGGTCACCATGGGTCTCAAGTAGATGGAAGGTCTCGTCATATCTCGAGAAGGGCGCTCATAGTACCCATGGGGTCACGAAGCTGTCAACGCGAAGCTCAGCTACTGATGGAATGTGCAAGCATATAGATTCTTCGTTGCCCAACCCCCAGCTCACGGGTATACTGCAACCTAAAACGAGCATTGAAGATAGGAGGTTTCTCACTCATGCAGATCAGCGTCATTGGGACAGGCTATGTCGGACTGGTCACCGGGGCATGCTTCGCCGAATTCGGTGTGAACGTCGTCTGCATGGACAACGACGAAAAGCGCATCGCCCGTCTGGAAAAAGGGGATGTTCCGTTCTACGAACCGGGAATCACGGAGCTGGTCACCAAAGGGATCGGCCATGGACGGCTCAGCTTCACCTCGGACCTTACGAGGGCGGTTGACCACGGGGAGGTCATCTTCATCGCGGTCGGAACGCCGCCTCGGAAAGACGGCTCGGCGGACCTCTCCTTTGTCCAAGAAGTGGGGCGCGGGATTGCCGGCAAGATGGCTTCCTACAAGGTGATCGTGACCAAATCTACGGTTCCGGTCGGCACCGGCGCGCTGTTGCAGCAGGTGATTGCCGACGGTCAGTCCAAGAAGATCGCCTTCGACGTGGTCTCCAATCCAGAATTCCTTCGGGAGGGTTCCGCCATCGAAGATTTTATGCGGCCTAACCGCGTCGTCATCGGCTCCGACAGTGAGCGTGCCGTTGCCGTCATGAAAGATCTCTATCGGCCCCTGTATCTGATCGAAACACCGTTTGTCGTCACGGATGTCGCCACGGCGGAGATGATCAAGTATGCCTCGAATGCCTTCCTCGCTACGAAGATCTCCTTCATCAATGAGATCGCCACGCTATGCGAACGGGTGGGAGCGGACGTTCAAATGGTTGCAAAAGGCATGGGCCTGGACCACCGGATCGGCTCGAAATTTCTCCATGCGGGACCGGGCTTTGGAGGGTCCTGTTTTCCGAAGGATCTGGCCGCGCTCGTGCAAATGGGCGAGCGCGCCGGTTATCCCATGCAAATAGCCGGAGCTGCCGCTTCCGTCAACGCCCAACAACGCAGCCGCATGGTAGGAAAGATCAAAGACGCGCTCGGCGGATTACAGGGCATGACCGTGGGCATCCTCGGCCTGTCGTTCAAGCCCAACACCAACGACCTTCGCGAAGCACCGGCGCTCTCCATTGCTCAGGAACTGATGGAACAGGGCGCAGCGGTTCGTGCCTATGACCCCGCCGCCCTCGAAGAAGCCTCGAAGATGTTGCCGCGGCTCACGCCCTGTCCAAGCGCCTACGAAACGGCACGCGATGCCGATGCCTTGGTCTTGATGACGGAATGGAATGAATTTCGAAACCTGGATTTCGCCAAGCTCAAGACGTTGATGCGCCGACCCCTCCTGGTCGACCTGCGCAACGTTTACGAATCAAGCCGCGTGACGTCCTTCGGTTTTCATCACGTCTCCGTCGGGCGTCCATCCAAAGAGCCGAACTAGCTCGGTGACTGGGTGAGTCGAGGCGGTTCCTCCTTCACTGCCTCTTTGGCCTTGGGCTTATACCCCATTCGGTCCAACACTTTCAGCACACGCGTCTTCAAGCGGTCGTCGGCTTCCGCGAGAGCTGTGGCCAACGGCTCGACAGCCGGCTTGCCGATCTTTCTGATGATCTCGGTCGCCGACTGCCGGAGTTCATCTTCTTCCGAAACCAGCAACGGCACCAGCGTGGGAACGGCCGCACCGCCGATCTTGATCAATGAATCGTAGGCCCGCTGCCTCACGTCGCCGACTTCGTCGGCCAGCGCATCAACCAGAGGACGCACGGCTCGAGGCTCTCTGAGTTCTCCAAGCACTTCAGCGGCGTATTTCCTGTTGAGCCAATGGCTGTCCTTTAGATCAAGCAGCATGGCGTCGGCCTTGGCCGCATCGGGATCTTTGGCGCGAATCCTGAAGCTCTTGGCGATACGCTTGCCGCCCTCCTCGACCACGCGGATGGTTGCGCCATCCCCTGCCTTGAGCTGTTTCAGCTCTTCGAGCGCCGCGTCATCGACGTCGAGTACGACGGTCTTGCCGTCATAGGCCAAGAGCTCGACCTCGACCTGCTTGGCATCGGGGTTGACCGCAACCACCCGTTCAGTGACGAGGTTGAAGCCGTCTTTCTTCGGCCCCCCTTTTGGTCCAATTTGAATCAGTTTCACCGGTGCTTCGTCAGCCATAATGTCTATCCTTTACTTTGTCATGTCGAACATGGTTACTGAGCCGCTTGTTTCCATCCGAGACTCGCCAGCACACCTTCCACGGTTTCCTGGACCATCGTATTTTCATCTTCCAAGAGGGGGAGCAGGGGATCAATGGCCTGTTTTGCGCCCAGCCTGGCCAGCGACTCGGCCGCATTGCGCCGGACGAGCCAGTCCTCGTCCCTGAGAGATTCAATCAAGGCGTCGATGCCGCGAGCATCGCCGATTTTGCCCAACGCTTCGGCCGCGTGCCGCCGGACCATCCAGTTATTGCCCAATAACCCTTCAATCAAGGCGTCCACCGCTCTGGCATCACCGATCTTCTTGAGCACGCGGGCGACATCCTCCCGCACCGTGCCGTCGGTCAACGCCTCGACCAACCCAGGGACGGCCCGCGCATCACCGATACGCTCGAGGGCCCAAACGGCGGCCGTGCGAACGGCGCCATCCTTGTCCTTCAGTGCCTTCACTAGTGGATCCACACCGCGCGGATCTTTGAGCTTCCCCAGCCCTGACGCAGCCTGCTCGCGAATCGCCCATTCATCATCGTCCATCGCCTCGATCAGACGATCCACGACCGAAGGGCCCATGCGGACAACGGCGATGGTCGCCGCTTCACGAATCAACACGTCTTCGTCGGCCATCAAACCGATCAGTGGCTCAATCGCTTCTTCGCCCAATTGGCTGAGGCTGGCAATCGCATGATCGCGCAGCGCTTCGTTGTCGTCGCGTAGTGCGCCGATCAATTGCTCGATCCGTTCCGACTGTCCTTCGTCATTCATCGCCATGTCCTTCCCGACTCATTACATGGGCGCTGTCCATCGCCTCCAGTTTATCGGCGATCAGTCCGGCGTTATACGCCACCAATCCATCGCGGTCCGTTCGCAATCGATCAAACAATTCCTTGTGGGGACGGAGCACTTCGACATCTTTGATCTTCGCCAGGGCCTCCATCGCATACACGCGCAGCGGCCGAATGGGGATGGATTCGAGATACAGTTGTGTGGGACGCGCATCCCCGATCAACCCAAGCGCCTTGATGGCGAGTTCCTTGACGCCCGTGTCCTGGTCCATCGCCAACCGCTTCATCAACGGGTCGACGGCGCGTACATCTCCGATTTTCCCGAGCAGATCGGCCGCCGCCTCTCGAACGAGCCAATCATCGTCTTCCAGGTATTCAATCAGAATTTCGACGCTCGGGACGGCCGATGCCGAGCAGATTGATGACGGTGGTCATGCGGGCCTCTTCCCGCTCGCTCGCACCTTCCACATCACGCAAGGCGTTGAACGAGTCGTCGATGCGCTCGCGTATCGCCCCCAGCTTTTTGAGCGTGCCCGCGGCAATGTCGCGAACCGCTGGTTGCGCCATCGCATCGATAAAGGCGTCGACCGACCGCGGATCCAGCAAATGTTCGAGCATCGTCGCGGCGGCCACTTGAGCGTCCGGATCCGGATGTCTCATCATTTCGCAGAGAGGAGCGACCGCAGTGGGAACCGCGCCAATGAGATGCGTCACCAACTGGCGGCTGTCCGCTTCTCGTGTCCTCGGCAGCAAGGCGACCAACGCCGACGCCGTTTCGGCATCGAGCACTCCGGCCATCTGCTCGAGGGCTGTGGCACCGGCCTTCCGGACGGCTTCGTCTCCATCTTCAAGCAACCCGACCAACGCGACTCCTGCCTGAGGATCTTTGATACGGGCTAACATCGCTGCGGCTTCCCGTTTCAGCTCCGGCACTCCCTGAACGCAGGACTTCGACCAACGCCTGGACCGCTCTTGGACCGCCAGCCAGACAGGCAGCCGTCGCCCGCATACGGCGCCAGTCCTCTTCGTGGACCAGTTCCGCGACGAGCGTCTCGATGCTTTCCTTCGACATCTGTCCCCGCCCAGCCGACTAGATTCGTCCGGCTCGCCAACCGACTTTCGCCAGCGCATCCTTCACATGGAACCGCATATTTTCATCGGACGTTTGGGTCATGATGGTCAATAACGGAGCGATGACCTTCGAGCCGAATTTCGCCAAAGCCGCTGCGGCATCAGCCCGCGTCACCGTCTGCTCCAGCGCCTTCAGCAAGACGGGAATCGCGGAGTCATCGCCGAGGCTTCCCAACGCCCGCACTGCAGCGCCTTTCGTTTCCATTTCTTCGTCCCAGCTGTCGCCGCATCCGGCAACCGTGCGCGAAACCACTGGCCGATCGCCACCTTCAAGCACCGCGATCAACACTTGCACCGCGCGACGATCGCCGATCTTGCCCAGGGCGTCAACGGCGAGCGGCCGGAGGCCAGGTTCTTTCATGACTGTCATGAGAAATTCCAATGCACGACCGTCGCCGAGTTGACCGAGCGCGCGAATGACGTCTTCCCGAATAGCTTGATCGTGATCGTTGAACAGCACCCACAAGAGCGGTTCAACCGCGTCGGCCGATCGGCTCTTCCCGAGCGCCTCCACCGCATGTAACCGCACCAACCATTCAGGATGCTTCAACGCCTCGAGCAGCGAGGGCAACGCGGCGTCTCCGATCTCTGCCAAGGCGATCGTGGCCTCTTCCCGTACCGCCTTCACTTTGTCTTGAAGCAAAGGAATCAACGGTTCGATCGCGCGTGCGTCTTTGATTCGCCCCAAGGCCTTGGCCGCATGCATACGGACGATCCAATCCTGATTCCCGAGCGCGTCGATCAACGGGATGAGCACCCGCTCATCGGCGATCAAGGCCAGCACGGCCGAAGCCGCCTCTTGCACCCCCGGCTGCGGATCCGAGAGACACAGGCCCAGGACGGGCACCGACGGCTCGCCGATCGCCGTTAACGCGCCAATGGCCGCTTGCCGCACCGCGCGATCAGCATCGCGCAACAGGCAGATCAACGGCCCTACCGCTCGTGGGTCACGGAAGCCGCCCAAGGCCGTCGCGGCCTCCTCGCGAATGGCCCAATCCTCGTCGTTCAAGGCCGCAATCTGCTCGGTTACCGAATCGGCCATCGGGGCTCTTCCTCGGAATTGGTGAGCGTATCACAGCCATTTTCACAGGGTCAACGGAACGGGCGCCAAAACGAGGGTTGCCGACGCGCGATGCGAGACGCTTGGGCGCTCTCCATGATTGACTCCTCCTATACCGGTAGCTACGATGCGTTCCCCCGGCTCGCTGCCTTTGACTGGATCCGTCCAGAGGAGGCCCCGATGAAATGCTCACACATGACAGCGCGGTGGTACCTGAAGGCTCTCGTCCTGTTCGTCGTCTTGCTGGCAGCGGACATCCAGGTTGGTGCCGCCTATGAGGTCTGGCTGACGGATCAATCCGACACCGGGAAAGAAAGCGGCGGGTACTTGTACATCTATGACGGCGCGCAACTCGCGGCCAATGCCTCATCAGCAAAGCCGTCTCAGACCATCGATTTTTCAGGAGACCTCGGCAAATTTTGCGAGGAGGCCACGAAAAAACCCGTTCGTCGGCCTCACATGCTGTTTTTCAACGCCAAGCAGGATCATGCGCTTATCTCATTCCTCAGTGGTCATGTGCTGTTCCTCGACGCAGCGACCAAGAAACCTGACGCCTGCCTGTTGATGGGAAAGAACGTTCACGCCGCGTGGCCGACGCCGAACGAGAAAATGGCGTTGGCGGCCAACACGGCAGAAAAAAAGCTCATCCGCATCTGGACGGATTACGGAGCACATAAGTTCAGTTTTGACGCTGAAAAAGATGTTCTAAACCTTGGAGCCATGGAAAGCGGTGAACGGCCGGATAACGCTCCCATCTGTCCGATTACGGAATCAACCAGCACCTATGCGCTGATCACGGTTCGTGGAGGAGGACTCATCGTGGCCGATGTGACCAGTTCGCCAATGAAGGTGGTCGCCACGCTCGACAATAATCAGGTCCATCCGGCGGGATGCGGCGGCATAGAGGCGGGCGGCACCATGTACATCAATTCGGGAGGCGGCTGGCCGATTGCGCCGTTGTCGTACGACGTCTATGCCCTGGATCTGAGCAACCTACCGAAGTCCATCTCGGCAAAGCTGCTGTCCCAACGGGACAACCAATTTGCCGATTCACATGGCATGGGGGCAGTCGGACGTTACCTCTGGAGTGTTGATCGCGCCGGAAACAACATTGAAATCATCGACACGTTGAGCAATCTCAGCGTCGGCTCCGTCGATCTCGTCACCGACAAAAATACTGATCCGGCGCCTGATCTCATGGACGTCGCACCGGACGGTCAGTATGTCTTCGTGGGGCTGCGCGGGCCGACGCCGTTAACCGGCAATGACAAAGGCGTCAACAACGCCAAAGGAACAATTCCCGGTGTCGGCGTCATCCACGTGGATGCGGGAGGCAAGGTCGGACACTACAAGGGGCAGGCCGCGATCACCAATATGAAGGATGGGAAAGAGACCGCGGATACGCACGGGATCGCCGTGCGGAAAGTAGATCTATTTCGCGAGATCGCCTGAGGGGCCAAAGCGTCCGGCTTCGCCCAAGGGCTTGTCGACGCGCGCATTGTCGACAGAGCTTGAATTAACCGCAAGATCCTCCTGCGGCAACGTCCAGCCTAACTTTTCGAGCGTCTCCAACACGAGTTGCCGCAGCGCGTCCTTTGCGCTGAGACGAACCGACGCGTAGGACAGCACCCGCTCCCCTTCAGCAGACACCTCCGAAGCCTTGGGATCGTACAGAAACGCGATGAGCGGTTCGATCGCCGTATCGCCGATCGCCGCCAGCGCCGCGCTCGCCTTCTCCCGCAGCACGCCGTCTTTCAGCAACATGATCAGATCCGGAATCACACGCGGATCCCGGAACTGGCCGAGCGCGGTGGCGGCGGCTTCCTTGATGAACGCATCTTCGCTCACGATGCAGCCCGGCGTCGGTGTGCCTTCCTGCTTGATACCCTTGCCCTTGAGCGCATTGAGCACGGGACCTAAGGCCCGGGGATCCCCGATCATGCCGAGCGATGCGATAGCATGGCGCTTCACCGCCCCGTCCTTCATCGCCTCGATCAACGCATCGATGGCCCGCGGATCGCCGATCATGCCTAGGGCGATTGTCGCATCTTCACGAACCGCACGATCCGGATCTTTGAGGGCAGCAATCAGCGCATCGACGACCTTGGCGTCACGCACCCAGGTTCTGCCGATCTGGTAGTCGGTCGTCATGCCGCCGAGTGCCCGCGCAGCGTGGCAGCGTACGACAAAATCCTTGTCCTTGAAACATTCGATCAAGGGATCGACCGAAGGCTGCACCGATGTACACGAGCGCCGTGCCGGCCGTTTCGCGCACGATTTTCGAGGTGTCGCGGAACAGTTTGATCATGACCGGCACGGCCTTGGCATCACCGATTTTGCCGAGCGCTTCGGCCGCAGCGCTTTTGACCGCGCCGTCCCGATCGCGGCAGGCCACAATCAAGGCCTCCACGGCCTTGCGGTCCCGGATTTCGCCGCAAGTCTTGGCGGCATGTTCCCGCACCCGCCACCGCTCATCCTTCATCGCCGTAATCATGCGGTCCAGCGCGGCGGTCCCCAGACTGGCGGCAGCCTCGACCGCCTGATTGCGCACCTCCATGATGGGATCGTTGAACAATCCGATCAGAGCCTCAGCTGCCTGTGGGCCGCCGAGTTTGGCAAGCGCGCATCCCGCATGCGCGCGGACGGACCAGTATTCGTCTGCGCAGGCGCTGATCAAGGCGTCGAGACTCCGGGGGTCCGCGATGGCGGCGAGCGCCTTTGCCGCCTCTTCGCGCGTGGCATCGTCAACGTCCTCGAGCGCTTCCAACAGATCCTCTAAGGCCTGCGTCATCGTACTGTCCTCGTTATTGATACGTGTAGTCCGGTTGTCCGCCGTAAGGATACGTCCGCTTACATCGCACGATCAGCGTCTGCGTCCCGCGCCCTTCCACACATTGGTCAAGCGAAGGGGCAAACTCCAATTTGCCCTCGAGATTCACCGAGAAGGGAAAATCGAAGGTAAAACTGATGAATTTATACTTCCCCGGCTTCAGGGCGAGCGTCCGCTTATCGGTCGTCTTAAACGCATCCAACGAGTCCGGATCCGAGTTGTAGATGGAGGGCGTCACCCCGGGAACGTACCACCATGACGGAGGATCCAGCACGGTCGGATCAATCATGATGGCATGCTCTTTCGTGTAGCTCGGAGGAGGTGCGGCGTCCGCCATCTCGAGCCCGACGGCTCCGGCGAATAGGATGGGCAACAAGCCCATTGCCCAGCGCCATGCATCGAGTTCGTTGACGTGATTCATCGCCTGTCTTAGGGGACGTTCGAGTTGGGGGCGGCCGCCACAAAGGCGTACTGGAAAATTTCCTCGACCGGGCGGCTCTCCCATTCCGTGTGCGTCTGCAAGCCTAATGTGCGCATCACCGTCGCGCCCGTATCAATGATCGAGACCGGCTGGTGAATCGCATGCCCGTGCTTGATGCCGACGCCCGACGCAATCCAGGGAACAACTGGCGTGCCATTCGCCGCCTGTTCCTGACCGGCATCGACCCCTTCCGCGCTTAGCGACGTCACAAACACAGTGGTCCGCTTCATGAGGTCTTGGGCCTTGTAGATGTCCAACACCGAATTTATCGCTCTGTCAACCGTGCGCAGCGCCTCTCGATACTCCTTGGAGCCCCACCCCCGCGATACGCCAACCCGGCCGGCTTCTGGAAGGTGCACCACCAGAAAATGCGGCAATGAGAGAATGGCATGGCCATACCCATGCCCGCTCGTTGCCTTCTTGAAATATTGTTGGATGTAGGAGACGACCCGGTCGGAGCTGCATTCCGGCTTCAGCGGCCCGCACATTTGATAATCCGTGTACGGCTCCGGTCTCGCGAGCTGGTAGAGAGACTCATCCATGAAAAAAATCGCGCTGTCCCGTCCTCCGCTCAGATCCAGATAATCGAACACGCTGGGCGATCGGGGGTACCCACGGCTGAATTCAAAGCTGTTCCAATTAATCCCGTGTTTTTCAACTGGCACGCCGGTAATGATCGAGGCCATCGTCGGCAATCGAAGCGGCGGCTTGACGCCTGTGGCCGACCAAGTGACGGAACCGTCCTTGATCAGCTTGCTCAAGGTCGGCATGGTGCCACCCTTGAGGGATTCCTGACTGAACCCCTCCAACACGAAAAGGATCACGTGCTCGGTCGGCGGACTGGCAGGAGTTCCGTTGTCCGCTGCCGGGGTGGAAGGGCGGATGGTGGCCGCGGAAGATCCGACAGCGAGCGCCAAAAAGAGGCCGATCAGTGATCGCACACACGCGTTGAAATGATGTCGTCATGTATTGCTTCTCCACACGTGGAGCTGAAAAGGGAATGGTTACCTTAGCATGCGAATTTTCTTTAAGGCAAGCCGCTCCGACAGCTCCTCGGGCCGCTAGCGAAACGGCGTTGCGGATGCTATGCTGAGCACCGGCATGTGATCGGCTGAGTCTTCCTGGAAGGTGACGATCATGCCCGACCGGCCGTGCAGTTCAACTGCCGTATTGGGGCCGCCGAACCCTGCCCGTGTGCTGCGCCTCGCTCACAATCTGCCTGTTCTTCTCTCTACTGTGGTGTCCTGTCTCTCCCGTTTCAGCGGAGGTGCGCGTGGTGTTGTCCCAAGGTGAATTCCGAATGGGTGACCGCGACACGCGGGAGGACGCCATGCGCCTGGCAACAGAGGCCGCGAAACGCAATGCGTTGGAACAAGTGGCGACGTATCTGGAAAGCGTCACCGTCGTAGAAGGGACGGACATTACGAAAGATGAAATCAGAACTTACACCGCCGGCTTGATTCTTGTGCTTGATCAACAAGCGAACCTCTGGCTGGACGGAGACCGCGTGGTCGTGACCATTGATCTCATGTCGCAAATCGACACCGACGAGGTGGCTCAGGCGATCCTGGCCTTTCGTGAAAACGAGAGCGCGCGGCACCAACTTGCCACGTTGAAAAACGAGATTGATGATCTTCAGACACAACTCGAAGCGGCGAATCAATTGCTGGCAACCGCTGTTACGGCCGAGGAGGCGCAACAGGCCAGCCTTCAGCGCCAGGAACTTCTCAATCACGTTCAATCGAATGCCATGGTCTCGCAAGCGTGGACCGACTGGGTCATGGTCGGGCCATCCGGCTATCCCGCCTCATGGGGCGGGTTGCCACCTTCTTATGGATTTCTAAATGCCGCTCGAGGCCTTTATCCCGCAAATCCTCATGTGGACGTGGCACAACATGTCATCATCATGCCGCCGCCCGCTCCACCGCAGACTTCGCAGCCGGTGACACACCCGGCACTCCGCCAGCCCGGCATGCGGCCGGTGCCGTTAACGCTCAATGAAATCTCGCACACGACCTCGACGATGCCGGTACACCTTGGCAATCAGCCCACGGGCGCACATGCCACCGTTCCGGCCTCTAGTGCTCGTTCAGTCCGGCCACTCCAGCAGTTCCTTCAGCCACCCGCCACTGGCGTCCCGTCATTAGGATCGCAAGCGACGTCCCCCGGCTCGCGTTCCGTCCGGTCACTGCAGCAATTTCTACAGCCCCCCTCCAGCACCACGCCACCCGGTCACGCACCGGTCATAGGCCGCCTGCCACCGACCATGCATCAGCAGCCTTCCATCCCTTGTCGTCCCCCGTGGATCTCATCATCTGGCGCCTCGCGGCTTTGGAGGACAGTCCGGCGCCGGACGCGGCGGCTATGGTGGACGTGGAGGCGGCGGTCACGGGGGCGGGAGAGGACGATAACAGTGGGAAGCCGTTTGCGGCGAATAATCATGGTCCTGACGGTTGGCGTCTCTCCGACATGGTGTGCCGATGTGAACCTGGCCTCCGATCCGGACGCCGTTCGAAATCATGCAGAGCAATCGTTCGAGCAATTGACGCAACGGGATGATCATAGCGGGCTGACGACGTCAAGCCCCGGCTCTCCCCGCGACGGCCAAAGCCACCGTGGTTATTCTCCAGATCAGTATGTGATCGGCATCGGTCAAGGCGATCTGACGAAAGGCCCGATCGTCTGCCAACGTGTGTCCGAATTGTCGGCCCGCACGGATCTCGCCAAACAGATCCGCATTTTCGTGAAAGAGCACATGGTGGATCGAATTCGGGAGCGCTCGGGGAAAGACGCGGATCAAGACATCGAGCTGACCCGTGAGGAAATCGTCCAGGAATATCTGCAAGGCGTGAAAATCATCGATCATCACACCGATGAGGAGAAGAAAATCTGCACGGCCACGGCGGTGATGCCGAAAAGCAAACTTCAACCGTCGCGTCCTCCGAACGATCCTCAGCCTTTGGCGCCGGTCATGCGCTAACTCCTTCCGTTGCAGTGCCCCCTCAAGATCGGTTATGACCATCTGCCATGCCCGTTGAAAACAATTTCCAGCATGACGAACTCTCGCGGAAAAACCCCGGCGAGCGACTGGCCGTCACCGAGTTGACCGTCGGCGGGGCCCCCGACTCGCCCGAGTGGATTGAGGCCATGGCAAGTCATGGTCGCGCCCTCTCGCACGCCGGCGTTCGGACGATCCTCTTCCTTCACGGCGCACTTCACGGGACCGATGTCTTCGGTGCACAGCGGCTGGACGAAGCCGGCGGACTCAAGCGTGGCTATTCCCGCGGAGTATCTGGGCTCGACGCGTTGCTGGCCGCCATGCGGCAAGAGAGCAACGGCATTCCCCTTCTTCCCAGCGGAGTGGTCCCTCCGCTGAACGACGACGAGTCGACGACGAAACTGCTCGACGAACAGATCGGTGACGCTGGAAATTTTACACAGGCCGCAGTCGGCCTGACTCAAAGGGCGTTGAACAAATCCTCGACAAAGCCGATCACCTGCCTGCGAAGGCTGTGGTCTTCCGAACACCATCACCTCGGACGTGCAGTCGCGGCCGTGCGACTGTTGAACGACCTCAGGGCGCATTGTGATGCCCAGCGCCTCGCATCCGGCGATCGCATCCTGGTGCAAGCGCATGGACACGCCGGGCTTGTACTGGCTCTCGTGTCCAATCTGCTGTGCCCGAGCCCAATCACAGGCAGGAGCGAAGCTTTTCGCCATTTTGACCTCCTATGCGGAACAGACCGGTCAAGCGGAACTTGCCGCAACCGTCCAGCGGCTGGATTCGCTCTTGGCCGCTGGAAACGTGTTGAACGATGTGGCCTTGGACATCGTCACGCTCGGACAACCGGTGCGTTATGGGTGGGATCCCTCCGGCATTGGGAAGGTGCTTCATGTGGTGAACCACCGGAATCTTCGGACGGACAGCAAGGCGTGGCTTGCGAAGATGGAGTTGCCACAGATCACGATGGAAATGCCGATCGCCTGGGGCGGCGACTATGTGCAGGAACTCGCTGTAGCCGGCAGTGACGCCGTCCCGCTGACTGAAGGGGCTAAGGCCGCGAACAAGGCGATCTGGGAGATGGTCGAACCGTTCGACGGGTTCGAGCATTGGTTGGAATGCGCAAGACGAGCGGTGCGCTTTCCAAGCGAAGGACGCTGTCTGCTGGTCGATTACAAGGATTCCACCGGCTCAACCAACCCGCGTGACCACTACTATGGCCACGCCGCCTACACGAGAAGACAGGCGATGCTGTTCAATACGACGCAGATCGTCAGCACGTTCTACTCTTCCTAAAATCTCTAGAGTGCCTGCCGTCTCATCCCTCCCGCACTTGCACTGCCAGAGGCTCCCAGGCAAACACTCCGTCGATGTAGGCATGGCCGTTCGGCGTCGTCGCGACCAGTTCAATGGATTCGTACATGGTGAGCGTCGTCCCGCTGCCCGGCGACACTTCGAGCTGCATGGCCAAGGCAGCGCTGGGGGCCAACGATTCCATGTGTTGATGAGTCTTCACCTCCTTCGGCGTCGCCAGAAGATTCACAAACTGCGCCGGCGGCGTCTGGCGAAACTCACCGTCATAGGCCACCCACAGGCGGGCGATCGCGGCGACATGCGCATGCCAGTCCTCTGCGACGGCGTTGACCTCCACCCAATTGAAGAGCGTATTCAGGCGCGACAGGATCGACACCGTCGTCGGTTCCAGTGACACAGGAAGGGCCAGGCTGGTCGAATAGCCGACATGGACGTAACCGAGATTGTCCCATGTCGATGGATTTGCCGCCGCCCTGGCATGAGCCGACTTATTAGGGAGCACGCGTTCGACATAATGGGGATTGGCGCTCAAGCGCAGGTAGCTCGCATCCTCGAGATAGCGAACCCGGTCATGTTTGCAGAGGGTATCGTCGCGGTCTCCGGACATGATCGTGTTCGAGTTGCCGTCCGTACCGGCGAAGATCAACTGACTCCAGCCGATCGGTGCGATATAGCTCGTGCTGACCGAGCTGGTCATGCGTTCGAGCGCCTCCACTCGTTCCCGGATGTCGTGGAAGACTGACTCCAGACCCTCCTTGGTGCCCCGCACCCGTTCCACCATCAGATTTTTTTCAATCCGCCTTTGTTCTTCAAGCTGCCGAACGAAGGAGGCGGTCTGCTTATCGAGTTCCAGAGTATGGATCATGGGGGTATTCCTTTCTCAGGTGGATAATCTGAATCTTTTCATCGAGTGGAAACTCGGGTGGTCTCCGCAAAAGCAGTGCCACTCCTAACTCCGCGTCAACGCGCGGCCAGGAAGGAGACACTGCAGGCGGAGACCAACGAGCGGCACAGGTTTGAACGGCGTTGTAGGCAGAGAGACGGGCTAGTAGGCAGCGGGATCAGGCAACCCCATGTTCCTTGAACCACGCAAGCAAACGGCTCCAGCCGTCTTCCGCCGCCTCCTTACGATAGCTCGACCGATAGTCCGCATAGAAGGCGTGCGGCGTATCTGGGTAGACGATAATCGTCGAAGGACTGTCGGCAGCCCTCAGGGCCTGCTTCATTTGCTCCACGGTCTCCAGCGGAATCCCCTGGTCGTTTCCGCCGTACAGACCGAGAACCGGAGCCTTCAGAGTCGCTGCCATGTCCAACGGATGCGCGGGTTGCAATTCGTTCGCCTTACCGACGAGTCGTCCGTACCACGCGACGCCGGCCTTCACCTGAGCACTGTGCGCAGCATACAACCAGACAATCCGTCCACCCCAACAGAATCCGGTGACCCCGAGCCTCTCGACGTTTCCTTCCCCCGAAGCCTTGATCCATTCCACGGCTGCATCCAGATCTGTCATCACCTGCGCGTCCGGCACTTTCGCCACGATCGTGCGGATCTGTTCGATCTCGCTCAGGCTTGAAACGTCACCCTGCCGCGCATACAGCTCAGGAGCCACGGCCAAATAGCCCGACTTGGCCAATCGGCGGCAGACATCTTTGATATGTTCATGAACGCCGAAAATTTCCTGAACGACCAGCACCGCCGGAAACGCCCGCCCTTCCGACGGCATGGCTCGATACCCCGGGATTTCGCCCTCGTCGGTGGGAATTCTGATCTCACCCGCCGTGAGCCCTGTGGAATCAGTGACGATCGTCGCTGCCCAGGTTGGCCGAACGGCCAGCGCAAATCCGGTTGCCAGCGTCGAGACTAGAAAGCTTCGTCTGGTGACTCCAATCGTCCCTGGCGAACCAGAGACGTCTCCGACGGGTTGACTCTTGTCGTTCATGCCTCGTTCCGACATTGTCGCCTGGAGGAAAGGGTTATTTCTTAAAGATCAGCCTCGGCTCTGTCATGTTGCCCATGGAGACGGACACCAGTTCCCAGCCGCTCATGCCGAACTCGTTTAATTTAGTCTGCATGTTCATGGTGTCAGGCAGCACTTCCACGATCCTGTACTCGAACCGCTTGGGCTCCTGCGCTTTGGGAGCCACCGGATTCAAGAGCAGTAAGATGCCTGTCGATACCAGCATGCTGATTCCCACAGAAATCATCATGACGCGTCCCTGGTTCATACCCCACCTCCTGTCGACGTTATGCCCCTGCCATCGAGCCGTACCTGGCGGTTCTCACCTGATCGATACTCCCTATCTCGTCAAGGATGCGCCGCTCGCCAATTTTTGCCCACACCCACGTCAACTTTGAGCGGTACTGACAACCCCAACTGCTTTCCCACGCCTTCCATTTCATCTTGTACGAGCTGTTTGGCAGCCTCCAACTCCTCCTCAGGCACTTCGAAGATCAATTCGTCGTGTACTTGAAGAATCATCCTCACTATGAGGCAGTTCTTGCTTCATGGTGTTGTGGACATTGATCATGGCCACCTTGATCAGATCCGCCGCCGAGCCCTGGATGGGACTGTTCACGGCCATGCGCTCGCCGAAACTGCGCTGAACCGGATCTCCGCTTTGCAATTCCGGAATGGGCCGGCGGCGGCCCAGGATCGTCGTCGTATATCCCTTGGCTTTCCCTTCGGCGATATTGCGGTCCATGAGCGCCCGCACCGCCGGAAACCGTTCAAAGAACGTCTCGATGTATTTCTTGGCCTCCGCCTGAGGGACCCCGATGTTCTGGGATAGGCCGAAGGGGCTGATCCCGTAGACGATGCCGAAGACGACGGTCTTGGCCGCCCGGCGCATGTCCTTCGTGATCTGACTGGCCGGCAGACTGAAAATTTCCATGGCCGTCGCCATGTGAATATCCTCGCCGTTGGAGAACACGGCCAGCAGCCGCGGATCCTGGGACAAATGCGCGAGGATCCGAGGCTCGATCTGACTATAGTCGGCACACAGCAGTTCATAGCCGTGGGGAGCGATGAAGGCTTCGCGGATGCGGAGTCCGTAATCGCCCTTGACCGGAATATTTTGCAGATTCGGCTCCGTGGACGACAGCCGTCCTGTAGCAGCCACGGTCTGATTCAGCGAGGTATGGAGCCGCCTGGTCTGTGGATCGACCAACAGGGGCAGTGCATCGACGTACGTCGACTTTAGCTTGCTGATGCTTCGACAATTCAGGATGTGCGTCGGCAACTCGTGCTGGACAGCAAGCTGTGTCAGGGTCTCTTCGTCCGTGGAATAGCCCGTTTTTGTCTTGCGCAATGGCTTGAGACCGAGTTTTTCAAACAGGACGGCCGCGAGCTGTTTCGGCGAATTGATGTTGAACTCGCCTCCGGCCAGTCCGGCAATCGTTTCCATGGTGCGGTCCATCTCACGCTCCAATTCCTTGCCCAGAGCGTGCAGCCGATCGACGTCCAGCAGGAACCCATTCCGCTCGATCTCGACCAAGACCGGCACAAGGGGCATTTCCACCTCATTGAACAGCGTCAGGCTCCCCTGTTCCGACAGGCGTTGGCTCATGGCCGGGCCAAGGCTGCCCAAAGCGGCGGCGGCTTCTGCGGCGTCTGCGCGCGAGCCGGTATCGATTTCGAACAGTGACTGCGGGGCCGCCGTCTGCCCAAGTTGAAGCCGTGTCCCCAGGACTTCCAAGGCAATCGTCTCAA
Organism: uncultured Nitrospiraceae bacterium; assembly: GCA_963824855.1. GTDB lineage: Bacteria > Nitrospirota > Nitrospiria > Nitrospirales > Nitrospiraceae > Nitrospira_C. The sequence continues at coordinate 85,529 of CAWGQP010000012.1, read as the reverse complement.
GCTGATGGTCACGGCGGTTCGGGTTCAGGAGATAGTCGGCGATCATCGTGTCGATGCAAGGACCGCGCACCACGAGTCCGGCCTGATGAAGTGCGAGCAACGTGCTTTTGAGATCGTGAACCACCTTCGTCCGCTGGTCGTCATGGAGCAGCGCCGTCATCGAGGGCCTTATGGTCTGGAGGTCGAACGGAGCAAATACCGTGTTCCCGCCGGCTGACAGCGCAAGGCCGAGCAGTTGCGCCTGAATTCCTGACCCGCCTCCCAGCAGGCATTGGATGCCGAGAGGCGCATTGTGCGGCAAGGCACTGACGAAGCGCCGTGCTGAGGCCTCATCCTCGATTACCATGGTGGCGTCCGGCCGTCTGGGTTCCGGCGGCTTCGCCGAGGGCTGGAGGTTCTTGAGGAGGGTGGTAAATTCGAGCTCACGCAACAGATCGGCAAACCGTTCTTGATCTGCCGGTTTGAGTTGATACTGTTCGGGATGAAACTCGACCGGCGCGCGCGTCTCGATCGTGGCAAGCATCCGGCTGAGGCGGGCGTTCTCCGCCTGCTCGATTAAAAAGGTTTTGACACGCGCGGGCGTGACTTCTTCGACACGGCGCAGGAGTTCCTCGATGGTGCCAAATTGCGCGATGAGCTTCATCGCCGTTTTTTCTCCGATGCCTCTCACGCCGGGGATGTTGTCGGTGCTGTCTCCCATCAAGCCCATCACTTCCACAACGCGGGCCGGCTCGACGCCGAAGCGCTCACGGCATTCCGCTTCGCCCGCCCATTTACTCTTCACCGGATCGTAGATGCGAACGTGCGGGGTCAGGAGCTGGAACATATCCTTGTCGCCGGTGACAATCACGACCTCGTACCCGGCCCGTTCCGCCTGGACGGCCAAGGTGCCGATCAAGTCGTCGGCTTCGTACCCTGCTTGCCTGACCACGGGGATGTTCAGGGCCTCGACGACGCGATGGATGAAGGGGATTTGTGCGCTCATGCCTTCGGGCATGGGCGGGCGTTGGGCCTTGTAGGCCTGGTAGGCTTCATGCCTCAGCGTCGGCCCTGCCTCGTCAAAGACCACTGCGAGGCCGTGAGGTTGGTGCTCACGGATGATCTTCATCAAGGTGGTCGTGAAACCGTAGACGGCGTTAGTCTGCAGGCCCTTGGAATTATTCAGCGCGGGCAAGGCAAAGAAGGCGCGGTAGATATAGGCGCTTCCGTCGATCAGGTACAACTGTCGGCCGACTGGAGGCGATAGGTTGTGGCAGCATTCAGATTCTATGCAAGTCGTTAGGATTCGGCTCTGACGCCTGGCTCGGGATCATGTTCCGGGGCAAGCACGAGCGGCGGTTTCCCGCGCTTTTTCCGCAGGCTGTTGATCACGCTCAGGACGGTGGGCTGGCCGATCAGCTTCGCCTCGATTTTCCGCTTTCCGGGAAAATCCAGCATCGAAATCCCGATGAGCATGGTCAGCACGCCCTGACCCGGCAGAAAGAGCATGAGGAACCCGGCAAGGAGAAACACTGTCCCGAGGACATTCTTCACGATGTGGCCGACGACACGCAGAACCGGATGGTGATGCTGCATCCAGGGGCGAGGCACCCGGACGTCAAAATAATCGGCCGACAGCCTGACCAGGATGAACGGAATGGCGATGAGCGTGCCGATAAAAAAGACGAAAGACAACGCCGTCAGCCAGATCAGCGTTTCCGTGGAAACATATTGTTGAACCGTGGAAAGCAGCCCGTCCATGGGGAAGGAATCCTAACATGCGACCTACGGTCACTCAAGACAACGAACGGGCAGCAACGCCTGGTTTACTGCACTTCTGCCGGCGGCTATAATCCGCCCATGCGCGCGACACCGCTCTGCCTCTGCCTGTGGCTGTTCCTGCCGCTCACTCTAGCATCCTGGAGCACCCCGCCGCTGGTGATCGCTACGGCCGATGAGCTGCAGATTGCCGTCAGCAAGAAGGGATTGGGCAAGGAGGTCGTGATCACGCAGGGTGCACGCGAGTGGTTCATGCTCGTCGAGGTCACACCGGAAAATACGGTGATCGTCCGTCAAGAAAAGGACCGAGACCAGTATGTCCTCGACGAAAGCGAAACGCACGATCGCCCGCTGGCCCCGATTGAGGTCGACGCGGCAATCAACGATTACATCAACAGTGTCAAGGCCCGCGTCCCGAAGCCGTAATTATGAGCCAGCCGCAACCCAAGTTCGTCCTCTTCGCCCACAATGCCACATATGACAAGCTCCATCAGGTGGGCACGCTCGGCTTGACGGCAGCGGCCATGGGCAAAGACGTGATCGTCATTCTGCTGTTCTGGACGATCAAGAAACTGGCAGAAGGGAAAATCGATCAGATCGACTTTCCGCCGGAATATGCCGCCTCGAGCGAGGAGGTCGCACGCTTGCTCAAAGAAAAGAAGGTGCCGAAGATCTCCGAGATGCTCGCCGAGGCGAAGCTGGTCGGGAAGCTCCGCATCATCGCCTGCAGCGCTGGGCTGGAATACATGGGCGTCGATGGAGAAGCCGTGTCCAAGCAGGTCGACGAAGTCTTAGGGCTGCCCGCCATTATTTCCCTGACGGCCGATGCCGAAACGACGCTGTTCATCTGAGCCGTCACCGCCGTTGGTCGCTCCTAACGAGACCGGACGACTCCCACCCGATCGCACATGTCGATGAGCTTACAGCGGCTGCAGAAGGGGGAAACCGGCTGGCAAAGATTCTGGCCGTAGGGCACAAGCAAATCGTTGAAGGTGATCCAATAGCGTTTCGGGAGTCTGGCGCGGAGCGCTTGTTCGGTCTCTTCCGGCGTCCTCGTCTTCACATACCCCCAACGGTTGCTGATCCGGTGAACATGGATGTCCACGCAGATCCCCGGTTTTTGGTAGCCGACCGTCACCACCAGATTGGCCGTCTTCCGTCCGACGCCTGCTAGGGTGATCAACTCGTCGATCGATTGCGGCACCTTGCCTTCATACACCTCGAGCAGCCGACGGCAAATGGCATGGATGGCTTTGGCTTTCGTGCGGTAGAAGCCCACAGGATAGATTGCCCGTTCGATCCTGCGCCGTGACAGCTTCAGCAGCCCGGCCGGGGTGTGCGCAAGGGCAAACAGACGCGCGCTGGCCTCACTGGTCGTTTTGTCCTTCGTTCGCAGGCTGAGCAGGCAGGAAATCAGAATGCGGAACGGATCTCGAGCCGATTCCCGGGCGACGACCCCGACGACAGGTTCCTGCCATTGGCGGACCTCCCGCCTGAGGATCTTGATCGCTGCATGGATCTGACCCTCACGCATGACCACGGAACCAGTCGGACTGACGATGTAGGATGGCGATGCGGATGAACGGAGGGTCTATTCCGGCCGGCGCTTCGACAACCACTTCTGACGGCGACGCTGAGCTTCCCGCTGTTTGGCTTTCTTGCGGACACTGGGCTTTTCGTAATACCGCCGCCGCTTCAGCTCCCGGAAGAGCCCTTCCCCCGCAAGCTTTTTCTTCGCGACTTTGAGCGCTTTCTCGACATTGTTGTTGAAGACTTTGATTTCCATTCGTCTCTCGTCTGCACTTTCCCAGGCGATGCCTGTAAGGATTTTTTTCCTAAACGACCAGGGGGCGGAGTGTAACATAGCACCTTCAGTTCCTCAAGATTCTCCGACACTTCGTGCGCTCGCTCCATCAGCGCCTGTCTAAGTTGCTGATTTGGCTGCACTTTCATATTTTCACTGGCGGTATGCAGGCTCGCTTCGGCTGCAGCAATCGCGAAGATCAGCCCGACTTGCACATCCGATCGCAATCTGGATTTCACCCCATGGGAACAGGCCGCCAACAGGGCGGCAGCTTCCGCCGATTGCTCGGCCATTTCGAGAGGGATTTCGGTGGCCACATGGAGCGCGGAAGAGACTGCCACGGGACGTCCACGATCGGCTTCAGGCAGTCGTGTCGCTGCGACAAAGGTGTTGTAGGCCTTACCATCGGCCTCGAGCAAATGGCTCAGCCGCACCGCAATCTCGTCAAGGCGGTGTTCCACTGCCGGCTGCCGGCTGACTCTGGCAGCCATGACTCCCAGCGCCGAAGCCAACGCACCCGTAAACGCGGCAACGGCAGCCCCAGCTGGCACGACGGTCGGCGCCGCCACGGCTTCGAGGAACTCCGGGAGGGAGGATCGGAAGATCGCTTCGGTTGGGCTTGGCTTGCTCTCGGGCTTGGCGGTGTCGATCAGGGCGGCATCGATCCTGAGTTCAAGAACCTGGCGCGGGTCCAAGCGGTCGAGCCGAAGCGCATCCTTCGCTGTTTCGGTGATGGCTGCCTGCGGCACGAGTCCGACGATTTCCGCACCCGCAATGGCTACACCCTGTCGGACGGCCTCAGCTTCGACGGCCTTGAACGCCACGTGAAGCGGCGTTGCTTCATAATCCGTCAGGTTCATCGCCACCTGGACCAAGCCGCGGCTGGCCAACTCGACGCCGATGGCCTTGAGATGCCGTAAGCCCCCGTTCGATTGTCGAATCGTCCTGGCGATGGACCGGACGAGGCCAAGATCGGTCGAAGCCAGATTCACATTGAAGGCAATCAATGCAGGCCGGGCGCCGATCACAATGGCGCCGGCGGTGTCATGCAGCTTGGCAGGCCCGAAATCCGGTGTCCAATCGGGGTCTGAGGCCATGCGGAATGCCAGGCCGTCCACCCCCCCCCGCCGCACCGATTCCAGCGGAGCGTGATCGCGATGCGACGCCGCTCGTTCGTACAGAAAGACAGGAATCCCGAGCTCCGTGCCGACCCGGTGTCCGAGGCGCTTAGCCGCCTGCACGCACTCCCTCATGGAGACGCCCTTAATCGGGATAAAGGGAACCACATCGGTCGCACCGACCCGGGGATGCACGCCGTCATGCGTACGCAAGTCGATGAGATCGGTCGCGATGCGGATCGCCCGGTACATCGCTTCCTCCATGGCATCCGGCGCTCCGACGACGGTCATCACCGACCGGTGGTGATCGTAATCGGACGTATGATCCAGTAGGCACACCCGCGGCACCGAGGCCAGGGCGTCGATCAACGCCTGAATCGTGGCGGGATCTCGCCCCTCGCTGAAGTTCGGCACACATTCAACGATGCAGTCCATAGGAACGGGTCGCTCCGCAATAAAAAAGCCGGAGGTGTCGCCCATTACCCTCCGGCTTCCATCACCAGTCGCCTTTCAGCACCAAGCGTGTTACTTGGTCTTCTTGACGAACGCCTTGTAGATCAGTCCCGAGGTCGCCTGCTCCTCTTCCATCCCCATCAAGTGATGTCCCGTGGTCTCGCACCAGGCCGGCATGTCCTTCTTGATGCCTTCGTCATCGGAAACCACTTCCAGCACCTGACCTAACGTGAGCTCCTTGATTTTCTTGCTCGTCATGATGATCGGCATCGGACAGAAATATCCGAGCGTGTCCAACTTCACGTCCGCGTGCATCGTCATCCGCTTTCCGCCTCCCATGCGAGATTAAATGAACAGATTCACGTTGCCTTGCTTCGCTTCCGCCAGATACGTCGTCACGCCGGCAAACTGATCGATGCCGTCGATCAACGTGTCCTTCGTGATGCCCATCAGTCCCATCGTGGTCGTGCAGGCGATAAAGCGAACGCCCAGATCCAGGGCCGTTTCCATCAGCTCGGGAACGCCAGGCATCTTGTTCTGCCTCATCACTTTTTGCATCATCTTGGTTCCCACGCCGCCGAAGTGAAAACGGGAAAGCGGCAGACTTTCTGCGCCTCCCTTGTTCAAGACCCCGAACATCCGGCGGAGCCAATCTTTAGCGGAACTCGTTGCGCCTTTCCGGCGGATCGTGTTCAGCCCCCAGAACGTGAAGAACATCGTCACCTTCATGCCCATGGCGGCGGCACCGGTCGCAATGATAAAGGCCGCCATTGCCCGGTCCAAATCTCCGCTCAAGAGCACAATGGTGACTCTGTCTGGTTTTGCGGCTTGGAGATCCGCCAGAGCAACCGCTGGATCCATTTGTGTGGTAGTCATTGACGCCTCACGAGAGCAATGTGTCCTGGTGTCATGTTTTGGGAGGTTTTTGACTATAGTCTCCGCATCTTTTTCCTGTCAACACAACGGCCTTGACCCGTTTCAACGCGGACGATATAGTCACCAGACCCAGCGAGACCCATTTGGACCTGCTCACAGACAGCCCACCTTCCAAGAGTGCGCCGCTGTTCGGGTTTTGGTACCCGGCCTGCACGAGCGAAGACCTTCGCCCCGGAAGCCTGAAGGGAACAATTCTCCTCGGGCTACCGATCATGGTCTGTAAGACTTCGACGGGAGAGGTCGCCGCCATGCGGGATATTTGCCCCCACCGCGGCATGCCGCTGTCCTTCGGACGAATGCGTGGTGACTGCATCGAGTGTGCGTACCACGGCTGGCAATTCGACCACAAAGGCCGCTGCCAAGAGATCCCTGCCCTCGTTGCAGGATCAACGATCCAAACCGACAAAATTGGCGTCAGCACGTATCCGTGCCGCGAACGAGACGGCTATGTGTGGGTGTTCGTCGCCGACCCGTTGCAGCCGCACCAATCGATTCCTGACATCCCTCAACTCCCCCTGCCTTCCTCTCCTTATCGAATGATTCAGATTTCGAAGTTGGTGAACTGCGCGATCGATGATGGCATCATCGGTCTGGTTGATCCGCTCCACGGGCCGTTCGTCCATCAAAGTCCCTTGTGGCGTACACCGGCGACTATGCATGAAAAAACGAAGACGTTTGAACCGCTCCCAGCCGGTTTCCGCATGATTCCGCATCCGCCGTCCAAGAACAGCAAACCATATAAGCTCTTGAATCTGTTCTACGGCGGCTCGCCCACAACGACGATCGACTTTCTGCTGCCCAACCAGCGATTCGAATTCGTTCAATGCGGCAACATTTTCGTGTCCATGCGGGCCATGGTCACCCCCCTCACCGATCAGCAGTGCCGGATCGACTTCTGCGCCGCATGGAACGCATTGACCTGGATACCGTTTTCAAAAACGCTCTTCCGCTATTTTGGCAACAACTTCCTGGAGCAAGATAAGCAGGCGATGGAACGGCAAGCGGTCGGCTTGCGCTACAAGCCAGCACTGATGTTGCTGGATGACGCAGACGAGCCGACGAAATGGTACTACAAGTTAAAGGCCGCGCACCTCGCGTCCGTGCAAACCGGACAACCGCTCGAGCATCCACTCAAAGGCCGCGTCACCCTTCGCTGGAAGAGCTAGCAAGCTACTGGCCTGACAGCAGCAAACTCATGGCGCGCCGGATCTGGAGGCGTGAGCCGAGCAGTACCACGATGTCGCCTCCTTTGAGCTTCGTTTTCAGCGCGGGATTCGACTCCGTGACTCCGTTGCGCGTCCAAGCAATGACAGAGGCCCCCGTTCTAGGCCGAATGGTAAGATCTGCAAGAGTCTTTCCGACGGCGGGCGAATCGTCGTCGATACGGCAAGTCTCGACCTCTGCATCGGTCAAGGTTCCGCCGCGCAAATGATGGGCTAATTCAGGCAATTCACTTCGCCGCAGCAGTGCATACCCTTCCCGCCTGACCTGCTCGGCTTTCATCGTAATAAAGTCCTGCGGGAGGTTATAGGTGCGAAGAACCAAGGCGAAGATCTCAATCGACGTCTCAAACTCTTCGGGCACCACATCATCGGCACCGATATCGTGCAACTCTTCCAGTTCCCGAAGATAGCGTGTCCTGACCACAACTCGGACTTTGGGATTGAGCAGTTTGGCGACCTGAACTGCCCGCCTCGTGATGAACGGATCGGAAATGGCGACGACCAACACCTTGGCGTCTTCGAGCTTCACGTGCCGCAACACGTTGGGATTTGTTGCATCGCCGTAGTAGATCGGCACCCCGTGGCGGGATTCGCGCCGAACTGTGTCGCCGTCGAGGTCGAGCGCCAGATGGGGAATTTCGGTTTCGCTGAGCACGCGTGCCAGGTTTCGACCATTGAGTCCGTAGCCGACGATGATCACATGGTCCTTCAGCCGAATCTGCCTCCCTTCGGTCTGAAGCACATGCGCTTCCGTCCTCGTAGGCAACCAATGCCGGAGGCGCTGTACGGCTTCGATCCGCCGGGCCATCAAGGGGGACCACTGCATCAAGAACGGCGTCACGATCATCGAGAGGACCGACACGGCCAGAAACACCTGATAGGCATCACCCCGTAGCAAGCCGCTTTCCTGACCCTGTTGAGCCAGTAGAAAGCTGAACTCTCCCACTTGTGCCAGCGCCACCCCGACCATGAACGCAGAGCGCGGAGGAATGTTCATCGCAAGGGACGCGGCTGCGCCCGTGACGAATTTGACCGAGAGAATAGCCAGTAGCAGGCCCACGACCAGGACAGGATGGTCGATCAAGACCCGCCAGTTCATCAAGATGCCGATCGACACGAAAAAGAGGCTGTTGAAGCTGTCGCGAAACGGCAGTACATCAGCCATGGCCTGGTGGCTGTATTCCGACTCAGAAATCACGAGTCCGGCAATAAACGCTCCCAAGGCGAGTGAGAGACCGCCGAGGGAGGTGAGCCAAGCGATGCCGAGGCAGAGCACGATGATCGTCAACAAGAACAATTCGCGACTCCGGCTCCGCACGATGTGCTCCAGCAGTTTGGGAACCGCGTACCAGGCAGCAGCGATGATCAGCCCCACGACGAGAATCGATTGCGCCCATGTGTAGAAGATGGACCCAGCCGATCCTTCGCCCCGGCTGGCCAAGATCGGAGTCAGCAACATCATGGGCACCACCGCAAGATCCTGAAAAATCAGGATGCCGATGATCGTCCGACCATGGATCGAATCACTGTCGCCTCGGTTCGCCAGAGCCTTCAAGACGATCGCCGTACTGCTGAGCGAGATTAGAAACCCCCAGAAAATGCCTTCTTGCCAGGTCAATCCCACCGACACGGCCCCGAACCATGCGATCAGTAGCACGCTGCCGACCTGGATGGGCCCGGCGACGAAGAACAGCCGGCGCAATGACGCGAGTTGGACCAGCGAAAATTCGATCCCGATCGTGAACAGGAGAAGCACCACGCCGATTTCGGCGAGCACCTGCACGGTGCCGATGTCCGCGATGAGATTGAGGCCGTGCGGTCCGATCAATGCACCCGCAACCAAGAAGCCAGCAATGGATGGAAGCCTGAATTGATGGAAGATGAAGACAACGGCGATCGAGACAGAGAAAATGACGAGGAGATTGCCCAACACGCCGTAGTCAGTCATAGATGCCATTCACAATCAAAGCGCGCGACACGCGGTGAAACGGCGGGTCCCGCGCGAGAATACTCCAGCCCGGTAAAACGAACAAGGTCCTGCCGCTTGTGGCCTTCTCACAAGGTAGGTAGAGTGGCGCCCGTGATTCGCGCGATCATTTTCGACTTCAACGGCGTGATCGCTGACGACGAGACGCCGCACGTCTACTGTTTCCAGCAGGCGCTCGCCGAAGCGGGGCTGGCACTGACGAAGGAAGACTATTACGGCACCTATCTGGGAATGGACGAGCGGACATGCACGAGAATGCTGTTGGAGCAACGAGACGGGACCTGCGACGAGGCGGAAGTGTCACAGATCGGCGAGCGAAAAGCTGAACTCTTTCGTGCCCATACCGCTCTGCACAAGCCGGAGCTCTTTCCGGGTGTCGTCGACTTTGTGAAAGCGGCAAGATGCCGCTTCCGCCTCGCGATCGCCTCTGGCGGCCGCCGAGCACAGATCGACGCGGCGTTGAGCGGCACGAAGATTCAATACGATTTCGACGTGATCGTGGCCGCCGAGGACTGTCCGATCGGAAAGCCAGATCCGGCTATCTATCTCCTCACCCGGGAACGGCTGAATGCCGGCCTCGGGTCGGCGCACGCCATTGTCCCCGGAGAATGCTTGGTCGTCGAAGATTCCCTTGCGGGTGTCCGCTCGGCCAGAGCCGCGGGCATGCATGTGCTTGGCCTGGCCACCACCTATCCCTTTGATAAACTACACGAAGCTGATTACATCATTCAGAGCTTCGAGCAGCTGACCCCCGAAGCCGCGATTGACCGGCTCCTGTAAATCGGCTCTGGTAGCGGCTTCACCGCTGTTTCATCCGACCTCGAGACCCCCCTCCAAAGATGAATAGACGGCCTCTTCGGCGTTGGCATAGCTTGACAGCACCTTGAATGACGACAGCCAAGCCTATCGATAACTGACACGGAAGACCACGCTGACACAGCTTCATGGGAGGTGTTGTATGCGGCCATTCACAATTTTCACACTTGCCGCAGCGGCCACGCTCGTCCTGGCCGCCTCACCGGCGATCGCCGACACGAACGAGACGGTGAAATTCGATCCCGCACGAATGTGGGAATGCCCGCAGGCGGACGGATCATCGATCTATACCAACAAGGAACGGTCTGGATGTAAGCTCCTGGTCCTCAAAGAATTGTCGGTCGTCCCTTCGTTGGACCAGATGCCGACGTACCGGTCGCCTTATGCTGCGACACCCGCCTCCGACATGTCGTACTCCATGGATCGTGCTCCGCGGGGGCAGACAGTTCCGGGATGGGCTCAGGAGTGGCACTCGAGCATTGCCTGGACCGGCGGATCGATACAAACCGAGGTTTGCTCGCTCTATGGCGAATGGATCAATCTGGTCCAAAAAACCCGTGGCGGGTTTTTCTACGGGACGGATCCGTCTTACGGTGGAGACCTGAGCGGGCGGAACCAGCGGGGCGCAAGCTTTTCATTCTATGACAACGCTCGTTACCAAACCCTATCCCGGATCTTCGGGACGGGATTTGTTCCGGTTGGCTGCCAATAACCTAAGCGCATTAGCACCGCTCACCGCAAGGCGTCGGCGAACTGGCTGACGCCTTGCGTCACACCTTGTAGAAGCTCCTATACCATTCGACGAAGCGCGGAATGCCCACCTCGATCGGCGTGGACGGCTTGAAGCCGACATCGCGGTCTAGGTCCTCGATGTCGGCATAGGTCGCAGGCACGTCGCCCGGCTGCAGCGGCATAAGCGTCATGTCCGCCTTCTTCCCCAGGATCCGTTCCAAGACCTCAATGAAGTGCAGAAGCTCAACCGGTTGGTGGTTCCCGATGTTGTAAATCCGCGCCGGTGCCGAGCTGGTTCCGGGATCCGGCTTGTCGCTCGACCAAGCTGGATTCGGCTGGGCCGTATGATCGAGGGTCCGAATCACTCCCTCAACGATGTCGTCAACATAGGTGAAATCCCGCCGCATCTTCCCGTGATTGAACACTTCGATCGGCCGCCCTTCGAGAATGGCCTTCGTAAACAGAAACAGCGCCATGTCGGGTCGTCCCCAGGGGCCGTACACCGTGAAGAACCGCAAGCCCGTGCAAGGAATGCGGTACAGATGTGCATAGCAATGCGCCATCAGTTCATTGGCCTTCTTGCTGGCCGCGTACAGCGAAACAGGATGATCCACATTGTCATGAACGGAGAATGGCATGTGGGTATTGCCGCCATAGACGGAGCTTGACGACGCGTAGACCAAGTGTTCGGCTTTTACCTGGCGACACCCTTCCAGGATGTTCATGAAACCTTCGATGTTGCTGTCGGTATAGGCATGCGGATTGACGAGCGAATACCGCACGCCGGCCTGGGCGGCGAGATGCACGACGCGCCGGATCGGGTACTCGATAAACAATTCCTTCATCCCCTGGCGATTCGCCAAATCGAGCTTGACGAACTGAAACCCGTTCAGCGGCGTCAACTGAGCGAGGCGCGCCTCCTTGAGCCGGACATCGTAGTAATCGTTCACATTGTCGAGACCGATGACGTGGTCGCCACGGTCGATGAGACGCCGGGCGACGTGAAACCCGATGAATCCGGCCGCGCCGGTCACAAGCGTGAGAGGTCTTCCTGAAGTCATAGTGGGTCCTCGATGAACGGATCGATGGTCAATTTGCGCCGCCCTGTTTCATGAAGGGTGGCTCGCCGTGCGCGGCGCGATACAGGTTCAACGGCGCGAGTGTCTCGATGACCGACCGGATCTCGATGTTTCCGAAACCCCTGTCGCTGAACACTTCGAGTGCCCGCCCATAATGATATCCGCAGCCGTTGGGTTCGAGAAGCATCTTGAGAGTTTCGGGCGGCTCCCAGTGGGCCGTGAGCAGTGCCGTTCGGGCGGGATTGCGCTTACTGAACATGAAAGAGAGATGGTCCGGATACCAGTCGGCTCCCCCGGTGGCATAGGAGACGAACAGGTTGGCTCGGGCGGTGGCACAGAGCTCGGCCAGATAGCCGTTCGTTAAATACCCGTTCTCTCCAACATCCAGCCATTTCCCCGGATGCGATAACGGGGCATGCGCAGCAAGGCTGCGGATCTCGAGCAATTGCTGTTGCGAGGCAAACACAAGCTGGATCGGACCGAATTTGTCGACCAGCCGGCGAATCACGTCATCCTTCAAAGGCGATCGTCCGTCGTTCGTCGGGCCGCTGTCCGCATGGACCAAGACGTTCTGACCGCGATCGCTGATCAGATAACAGTTGCGGGGCATCTCGAGGTCGCAGGGATCTTCGCCATAGAACGGGACGGAGACGATGGTCCCGCCTTCGAACGGCCAAACCTCCCCGTGCGCCAGTTCGACGACCCGGCCGAAGCCCAACTCTCGAAGGAGCGCCGGATAGTCGTAGAAGAAATGCTTTTTATTTCGACGGCTCGGCACGATCACCGGCGTGTCTTTCGGCAGGTGGAGCAGGGTGCGGGGATCGACGTGGTCGTCATGGTCATGCGTGAGGAAGATCGCTGCAGGCTTGGGCAGGAGCGAGGGCCACAACGATGGCACCGACGATTCGGCAAACCAGGGCAGGAGCCAGGGATCGAAGAGAAACACGTTGTCCTGTTGGCGATACAGGAGCGCCGCATGCCCGAGATGAACCGTTTCGCGATCCTGTACGACCTCGAGCCATCGTTCCCGGATGGGACTGACCGGCGAACTGCAGAGGCATTCATACTGCTGTAAGGCGTCCATCAGACGCGAAAGTACCGGCTGTGCCTCCCGCGGTGCAGACACGACAACGGTGTTGATCTCCTCCGTCCGATGATTCCCGTCCAACATGCCGATCAGTTTTCCGACGATCGGCCCAAGCGGTCGTTGATCAAACCCCATCGGAATGGCTTGCCGTTTGACGGAATGGAAAATGCGCAGTCCACCGTTCGTCACGGTCGAGGATTTAGCCGGCTCAAACGGCAATTCCCATTGGAAGCTCCCGTCTGACCTGCGACCGCATCGAATGTGCCTGCTCAGGTAGGGACGTGCGTTGACGACTTCGGCAAAGGCGTCCTCGAGCCGCCGTTGGCGGTCCGGATCGTCGACCGGCGCCCGCTTTGAGAAGACGTCGCTGATGGCGGTATCGATCGAACTGGCCAACAAGGAATGGGCTTCCTGCAGCGCAGCGACGACGTCGGGAGCAAGGCCGCCGACAAAGGGAAAGGGACCTGGCGGCTCCGCGCTTTCCAGCTGCACCCAACACCAGGGAGCAAGACTCAGAAAGTGTTCGCGTGGCAGCTTGTTCCAGGTCGTGCTCATCTAGGCCCGTTGACTAATCGTCGGTTCGTACAGCGCTTGAATGACGTTTCCATCCGGATCGGAAAAATAAAACGAATAGCTGCCGTCCCGATGTTGCTTCGGAGCCTTGGCAATCGCCCCGCCTAACGAGACGATCTTCGGCTCGATCTCCCGGTACATCCGATCCACAGAACCGGGATCTTCAAGAATGACGCCGATGTGATCGAGTCGCTGCGCTTTCGGAGGCTGGTAAGCGGCGAGTTCGCCCTGCGAGATCTGATGGAGCGCGAGGTTATCGCCTCCCGAGCTGAGATACACATTGTCGACATCCGGCTCCCAGACGACCTTCATTCCGAGGAGCCCCTCATAAAACGCACGAGAGCGTGTGAGGTTCGTAACGCGCAAGGCCACATGGCGAAAACCTCGATGTAGGGCTCGATCCACGACACTCCATCCGCAGGCCTCAGATGTTGTTGACTGCCTGCTGCCGTATAGTAGGTGGGCCTCTAGAGCGCCGTCAAACTGAATTTCGCCCGCATCATGAAGCTGCCGCTCGAATTGACGTTGTGCTACCATGCCTTGCGTAGGAGACAGAGGAGCCCTTCATGCCTTTCTTTTCCTGTTCGTCGTCTGGACATTCTTATTCGTGCCCGGCGTCCTGTTCGCCAATGAGCCAGTGTCCCCGGGAACAGATACCACCCCGATGGTCCTGATCCCTGCCGGGTCGTTCCCGATGGGTGTACCCCCGGGAGACCGCGATGGAGGTCGTGACGAGTATCCACGCCATGAAGTGTATCTCGACGCCTATGAGATCGATGCGTACGAGGTGACAAACGGACACTACTTGGGATTCGTCAAGGCCACCGGGCACCGCGTACCTCAGAACCCCAAGAATCCTACCAGGAACCTCTGGCAAGGAGACGCGATCACCGAGTCGCTCGCCGAACGCCCTGTCGTCAACGTGGACTGGGCCGATGCTGCCGCCTATTGCACATGGGCAGGAAAACGGCTGCCGACCGAAGCTGAGTGGGAAAAAGCCGCGAAGGGCAACCACGATTGGCGCTTTCCATGGGGCAACGTAGAGCCCACTGCCAAGCACCTCAATTATAATCAGCAGTGGATCGGTGAGAAGACCTTGATGCCGGTTGGCAGTTACGAAGCCGGCAAGAGCCCGTACGGCGTCTACGATATGGCCGGCAACGTGTGGGAGTGGGTCAATGACTGGTACGATGCCCATTACTACGAGAAAAGTCCCAAGAAGAACCCGAAGGGGCCCGAGACAGGGACCAAGCGCGTGCTCCGGGGATCAGGCTGGCAGAATGAAACGCCGACCGTGCGCATCTTCACGCGCGTCGACAGCGACCCGTTCATCAGAAATGAATCGACCGGATTCCGCTGCGCCCGCGATGCGAAATAGTCATTTGCACTCAGACTCCGCACCATCGCGTGGTACAACCGTGTCATGACCGGATCAGACCAGACAGATCAGCTCAGAAACAAGACGAAACAATTCGCCATCGGCATCCTTAAGCTCTGCGGCCCGCTTCCCAAGACGCCGGAAACCCTGGCCATTCAAACGCCGCTGGTGAAAGCGGCCACCACTCTCGCCGCGAACTGCCGGGCGCTCGCGCGGGCCTGGTCGGAAGATGATTTTCACCGGAACCGCAATCTCGCCTCGGGTGACGCCGATGATTGCGTCTTTTGGCTCGAGTTGCTCGCCGCGGCAGGCACCGATCAGGACCAACCGATCCAGGCACTGCTCGATGAGGCTTCCGACATTGTGGCGCTCCTGTCGATTTGCGGCGAGCCGGACAAGCCTGCGCCTTCAGAGCAACCTGAGGCGGTCGCCACGCCGCAGGCCGAGGTGCCTCCCGCACCGCCGTCCTTGCCAACGGACTTCCACGGGTTACGGGTGTTGTCGTTTGAAAGCCGCATGGCCACAGAGATGGCGAGATTGATCCGGCGGCATGGCGGAGAGCCACTGGTCGCGCCGGCCCTGAGGGAAATTCCGATCCCGCTTCAAGAGAATGGCGCCGTCTTTCGATTCGGAGTGAAGCTGATTCTCCTTCAGGTCGATATCTTAATCCTCATGACAGGCGTCGGAGCCAAGGCGCTGTTTGAGGTGCTGCAGGCGCGCTACCCGCTCGCCGAAATCATCGAGGCGCTCAAGAAAACGATCGTGGTCACGCGCGGTCCGAAGCCGTTGGCCGTGCTGAAGGCCATGGGGCTGGAGGCCAATATCACGGTGCCGGAGCCCAACACATGGCAAGACGTGATCGCAACCCTGGATTACTACCGCCCCGTTCAAGGGTTGAAAATCGCCATCCAGGAATACGGTGTGTCCAAGCCGGAGATGATCGAGGATTTGAAAAAGCGCGGCGCCGAAGTGTTCTCAGTGCCCGTCTATCGCTGGGCGCTTCCGGAAGACACCGGGCCGATTGAAGCGGCGATCGGGGAAGTGCTCAAAGGGGCGATGGACGCGATGATGATTACGAATGCCGCCCAAATCGATCACGTCATGCAGCTGGCGGAGCGCGCCCATAAGGTAGAACCGTTTAGAGAGGCCTGCAGGAAGATGGTCGTGGCATCCATCGGCCCTACCGCGACGGAAGGGCTCAAGCACCACGACCTTCCGGTCGATTTTGAGCCCGCACATCCGAAGATGGGCATTCTGGTCAAGGAATTCAGCGAGCAAGTCCACGCCTTGCGGCAAGCCAAGTCCCCTCAACAACCGGAATCCTGAGCGGCAGGCTCGATCTATCGCAGACTTGTTTGCGGAGTCGTGGACGTCTCCGCCGGATCCTTGACGTCGCGCGCACACCGAAAGCCAAGCCAGTTCATTTTCGTCTGGGGCTCGGTGCCATTTCGCTGCGCCGGGCGCACGGAAGGCGTACTATCGACCCATGCTCCGCCCCGGAAAGCCCGCTGTGTTCCCTTCTCTGGGCCCTTTGGATTCCGGTCGGGGGCATACTTGTAGTACTTCGGGTCATACCAGTCTGCTGTCCACTCGGCCACATTGCCGGCCATTTGAAACACCCCATAGGGACTGACCGCGTTTTCATATTTGTCGACCGAAATGATGGGCGGATAGAGCAACAAGCGTTCCGGCCGGTCGCGCACCGGGCCCGACAGTCCCGTACGGCCGAAGTTGGCTCGGCTCAGTCCGGCCGGTTCGTTTCCCCAGGGGTAAATCCTTCCATCCTCGCCCCTGGCAGCCTTCTCCCATTCGGCCGAAGTCGGCAGGCGCTTGCCGGCCCATTGACAATAGGCCTCGGCGTCGAACCATGAGACGTGCATGACCGGGTGGCTGGCCATCGTTTCCTGGAAATTTCCACCGTCATATTGCCAGTCGATCAATGGATCACGATTGGTCGCCAGAACGAATTTCAAGAACTGCACTGTGGTCACCTCATACTTATCGATGTCATACGCGTCGAGATACACTTTTCGCTGGGGAAATTCGGCGGGATACGCATTCCGGTCGACCTTCTTGTCGCTTCCCATTTGGAACGTGCCCGCGGGGATTCTGACCATTTCGTCGTGAGCGGGCAGCTTGGCCCGTTCAGCCGCAATCTTCTTTCCTTCCGGCGTCCACTCCCTCGTCACGTCTGCCACGTCCAGCGCCCAGGCCCCCAACCCCGCACTGCACAAGCTCCCCAAGATCATTGCCGCTGTAACACTCGCCCTTCGCACGTTCACCTCCCTGTTGTTGCCTCACGGTACTTTCGGCTGTCCGCTTGGATCGCTGTCGAACTCCTCCAGCGGCTGAAAGCTCACGGGCAGGTTGAAAAGATAATCGGACACGGACCGCATTTTCACATGCTGATACTCAACAATCCAGCTGCCGTCTTTCTTGGCCAGCTTCATCGGAAAGTGAAGGTCGGTCGCGACCCATTGGTAGTACTGCTCCACACGCTCGCCCTGCCTTGTCGTCACTTCGTACAGGATCGTGGGATGCCCTTCGCGCACTTCCGCCCCAATCTCCTGTCGTTGAATTTCCCCTTCGAGCACCGGCGTGACATGGAGGTCCTGCTCCGTATCATAGGGCAGCGTCTTGAAATGCTTCATGCGTGACAGGAGGAGCCAGACCAGTTGCTTGTCCTTTCGTACAATAGTGACATTCACGGGGCCGAGCGAGTGGTGCTCAATGCGCCACATTTGATCCCGGTAATAGATGAACGCTTTATGAGTCCTGCCATCGATCTTCGTGATTTGGTCGGCGGTAAATTCCAGGGCAAACGAGGAATTCGCCATGCCGAGTCCGACTATCGCGAGGCACAGGAGTCTTACCAGCCGGCGCATCGCCCCATCCTAACATCTAGGGTCTTGTTCGCGCGCCCCTGCATGCTGGAGTCCTCGCGGCATTTAATGGATGGCCAACACACCCGCCCCGTTGATGCCACCGGACTTCAAACGCTGCAGAGCTCGATTGGCCTGCGCCAACGGAAACCGTTGCGTACGGGGCCTGATGGGGATCGCTGCCGCTTCCCGTAAGAGATCAATCCCATCCTGGCGCGTATTAGCGGTCACACTCGAGATTGTCCGTTCGCCGAAGAGGTCACGGTCGTAGTCGATCGGCGGAATCGTGCTCATGTGAATGCCCGCGAGCGCCAAGGTTCCTCCACGCTCCAGGGCGCGCAAGGCTGGCACGACCAGTTCGCCGGCCGGCGCAAAGATAATCGATCCATGCAAAGGGACCGGAGGGGCTTCCGAGGCTTCGCCCGCCCACGCGGCGCCCATCTCGCGAGCCAATGCCCGATGTTCCTCCTTCAGGGAACACACGTACACTTCACATCCCCAGTGGCGGGCAATTTGAATGGCGATGTGGGCGGACGCACCAAAGCCATACATGCCAAGCCGCTGCCCAGGCTGAACCCGGCTGAGCCGCAAGGCGCGATACCCGATGATGCCGGCACAGAGGAGCGGTGCCGCTTCTTCATCGGAAAATGTCGCAGGAATCGGATAGGCAAACGGGGCCGGGACCACTGCATATTCGGCGTACCCGCCGTCGACCTGATAGCCGGTGAAGCGGGCGGCCAGACACAAATTTTCCCGGCCGCTCCGGCAATGTTGACACTGACCACAAGTGCCTTGCAGCCAGGCGACGCCCACTCGCTCGCCGGCCCGCCTGATCGTCACACCAGACCCGACACGGCTGATGATGCCGACAGCCTGATGACCCGGGATCAGCGGCAGTTTCGGGCGCTCGAGCTCGCCCTCGATCACATGCAAATCGGTTCGACAGATGCCGCACACGCTGACTTCAACGAGCACCTCGCCGGGTCCGGGTTCGGGAACCGGAACGTCCTGGAAGACCAGAGGATCGGCAGCCACGTCCCCGATGTTTCCGAGAACCATTGCCCTCATGGTGATGAACGGGCGGCGAATGCCGGCGATGAGCACGACGTCTTGGGGAGCAGGCCAATGGGCATCAGGCGTATGTTAGGGCTTCGCCTTGATGCACTCGATGTCGAGCTTGATCAAGACTTCGTCGCCCACGACGAGTCCACCGCCATCGAGTGACTTGCTCCAGACCATCCCGAAATCCTTGCGATTCAATTTACCCTCGGCGTTGAATCCAGCCCTCAGATTCCCTCCTGGGTCTTTGGCAACGCCGTTGAAGTTCCCCGTCAATGTGATGTCTTTGGTCACTCCGCGCAGCGTCAGATCACCAACCGCCTGATAGCCGTCCGCGGTCTTCTGGTAATGCTTCATTCGATAGGTCATCGTCGGATACTTCTCCACGTCGAAAAAGTCCGCGTTGCGCAAATGCGCGTCCCGCTTCGGATGATTGGTGTTGACGGACGCCGTCTTGATCGCGGCTTCGATGGCCTTCACGGTTTCGGCCTCGGTGTCCATGTCGATGAAGCCTTGATATTCGGTGAAGTGCCCAGTTGTTTTCGACACCAGCATGTGCGCAACGCGGAATTCGATGGTGGAATGCTCCGGGTCCACGTTCCAGCGGGCCGGTTCCGCCTGCGCCAGTGTCGGCCATACGGTCAGCAGTGAGAAGATTGCCAGTGCGGCGCGGACCATGCGTGCGATGATCATCCTCCAGCCTCTTTCCGCTTCGGAGCCAGCGTTACTTCTTCACGTTCACGGGGGATTCCACCTTCCCGTTCGACGTGTTCCCTACCGACTGCACGTCCCGCGTTTTCCCCCGAACTCCGGTCCTCATGCGGACGTGAACGTCGACCGGTTCGTCTGCCACATCTCCTGGTACCGGCGGAAATGGCTGGGCGTTGACCACGGCATAAATCCCTGCTTCATCGATCTCACGAACCCCCGATCCTTTTTCAATTTCGATCAATTGCGCGCGGCCGTTCGGATACAGCTTGAACCGTACGCGGACGGTTTCGCTGCTGGGCCCTCGCCGGACGCCGCGCACCTGCCGTGCCCAGCTGCGACTCACCAAAAGACTGACCTGCTGCCAATAAGCCTTCCCGTGACTGGGGTCGGCGAGCGGCATGAGATCCTCTTCGATCAGGGCGCCTGTGGCGATGGGCGCCCCGCCTGGTTGGGGCTCATCGACAATGAGATCGCTGGAGGAGGGTTCCTCTGGACGGACAGCAGGCGGCTCGCTGGTATCGCTGACCGGCTCCTGACGATCTAAGGTCACGTAGACGATACGCTTCATGATCCGCTCGAGTTTTTCCGGACGCGATCTGGCGAACGTGACCTGAATGCGCGCGGCTTTCTGATGAACAGAGGTCCGGCTCGTGGGTATCGGATCGAGGGTGACTTCCGCCTTGAGCGTGGAGGTTTCACCATCTTGCTCGAGCGTGATGATCTGAGGTTCAAACAGGATGGATTCGCACAGCGCGATGATTGGCACGGGTCCCGACGTCACCCCGCCGAGCGTAATAAGCAGTGTGAGCGGCTTCCCGGTTTGCAGATCCCCGTCCGAATCCTGCTGATGGAGTTCAAAGCGTGCCCATCGGGGGACCGGACCGGAGGCCGAGGAAGCGGAGAACAGAGGTGGAACCGCGAGCGAGAGCGTGACGCTCATGAGTGCTGCGAAACATGTCAGGCTTTGACACCATCGCGCCCGCATGGACGGCATCCTACCTAGGCCGCCGACAGTTGCGCAACCCGTATTTTCCACCGGTGTTAGGCAAGCGAAGGCGAGTGGGATACAATGGATCCATGCGCGCGCTCATCAAGACGGCGCCTCAGCCGGGATTGACGGCGACAACCTGTCCGGACCCCACGCCGGGGCCACACGACGCGGTGATCCGCGTGAAAGCAACGTCGTTGTGCGGCACGGACGCCCATATTTACAATTGGGATCCTTGGGCGCATAGCCGTATCCATCCTCCGCGCATTATCGGTCATGAAATGTGTGGAGAGGTCGTCGACGTCGGCTCGTCGGTGAAGCTCGTCAGGACCGGCGACTACGTCGCAGCAGAGTCTCATCTCACGTGTGGAACCTGCTTTCAGTGCCGCACCGGCCAGGCCCACGTCTGCCGAAATTACCGGATTCTCGGCGTGGACCGTGACGGATCCTTTGCGGAATATGTCGTGCTGCCCGAGAACGTCCTTTGGCACACGTCCCAGGCGATTGCGCCGGAATATGCGTCGATTCAAGAGCCGCTCGGAAATGCCGTCGATGCGGCCCTGGTCGACGATGTCACCGGACATACGGTGCTGATCACAGGATGCGGACCGACCGGGCTGTTTGCCGCCGCGGTCGCGCGCACCTCCGGCGCGGCCACGATCATCGCTTCCGACGTCAGCGAATACCGTTTGAGCCTCGCCAAACAGGTCGGTGCCGATCATGTCTTGAACGCCAAGGCGGAGACGCCGGCATCGCTGGCTGCGGCCATTCAAGAGATCACCGCTGGCGAAGGCGTCGATGCGTCTTTGGAAATGTCCGGCGATCCGTCTGCCCTTCACCTTGCCTTCAATGCGGTGAAGAACGGCGGCCGCGTGACGCTCTTCGGTATTCCAACCGGCCCCATCACCTGCGATCTGGCCAACGACATTATCTTCAAGGGCATCCGTGTGCATGGAATCACCGGCCGGCGGTTGTTCAGCACCTGGTACCGGCTGGCCGGGCTGTTCAAAGCCGGCCTCAACATCAAACCGATCGTCACACATACGTTTCCCATGAGCGACTTCGCCAAGGGCTTCGACTTGATCAAGTCAGGTCAATGCGGGAAAGTCGTCCTCTTCCCCTAATGCGAACGAGGTGGCGGCCCTACCTCCGACCCCTATAGCCGGCTGGTGCAACCATGGCTGACTCGCTTCTGAACCACATCGCAGGCCAGCAATTAACCGAGATTCGCGCCAAGGGGCTGTATAAAGCCGAACGGCAGCTCATCAGTCCGCAGCAGGCGGAAATTCAGGTGGCAGAGGGACGAGTCTTGAACCTCTGTGCCAACAACTACTTGGGTCTGGCCAATCATCCGAGCATCGTCGAGGCAGCCGCCCGCGGGCTTCGGACTCACGGCTATGGCATGGCCTCTGTGCGCTTCATTTGCGGAACGCAGGAAACCCACAAAGCCCTCGAACGCGCGATCAGTGCCTTTCTGCGCACCGAGGACACCATCCTCTACGGTTCTTGCTTCGATGCCAACGGAGGCCTCTTCGAGGTCCTGCTCGATGATCGAGACGCTGTGATCAGCGATGCGCTCAACCATGCCAGCGTGATCGACGGCATCCGGCTGTGCAAAGCCAAACGATTGCGCTTTGCCCATTCGGACATGAAAGACTTGGAAGCGAAACTCAACGACGCGCGGACCTCTCGCCTGCGCCTGATCGCCACGGACGGTGTGTTCTCCATGGACGGCGATCTGGCGAAGCTCGACCGGATCGTCGAGCTCGCAGAACACTACGAGGCCGCCGTCATGGTCGACGACAGCCATGCCACTGGTGTCATCGGAGCACAAGGGCGTGGCACTCCCGCCCACTTTGGAGTCGCCGATCGCATCGATATCGTGACGAGTACGCTCGGCAAAACGCTCGGCGGGGCGACCGGAGGATTCACGACGGGACGCGCAAACGTTGTGGACCTCCTTCGCCAGCGCTCGCGGCCTTATTTGTTCTCCAATGCGCTGCCTCCGGCGGTTGCCGCCGGAGCCCTGCAGGCACTGACCCTCGTTCAAGAGGGTGAGGAGCTGCGCTCCCGGCTGCGCGAGAATGCCACGTTCTTTCGAGCGCGGCTCACCGGTCTTGGATTTCGCCTGGTCGACGGAAATCATCCAATTATTCCTGTCATGTTGGGCGACGCTTCCCTGGCCGCCACGATGGCCGACCGGTTGCTGACCAAAGGCGTCTATGTCGTGGGGTTCAGTTATCCGGTGGTCCCGGAGGGGCAAGCGCGAATCCGCGTACAGATGTCGGCCGCCCATACGCACGAAGAACTCGAACGAGCGCTTGCGGCCTTTGCCAAGGTCGGTCGGGAATTGGGAGTGATTCCGCGATCTCAGGGATGAGATCGAACCCCTGCTAGTCTCGAATCGCTCTCGTCCGTGATTGTAGATAGGCGTTTCGTACGGCCGTGTAGAGATCGAGCGTCGCTTCTTCGACCCCCTGGAATTTCTCGAGATTCCTCGACCGCTCGTTCACGATCTCGCCGACGCGTACGCCGATCTGCAGAAGGCTACGTCGTCGTGCGGTTTTTGTGGGCGATCAGAGAGGGTATGCCCTCGACCTCGATGATGGGCGCGACGAGCCAGTTGATCGGATTGAGAAAGATGTCGGTGACGTATCCGGCAAAGTCTCGAACCGTAAAGGGCTGGAGGAATGGCAGCACAAGATAGGGGCCGGGCTTCACCCCATAGAATCCCAACGTTTGCCCGAAATCCTCATCGGGCGTGACCAAATCGATCTCTTTCGCCAAATCCAGAAACCCCGCATAGCCGACGGTGGTGTTCAAGAGAAACCGTCCGACCTCAATACTGGCGCCTTTGACCTTTCCCTGAAACACGTTGTTCAAGAACCGCTGCGGAAATCGCAAATTGTAGAACATGTTGCTGATGCCGACCTGCACAAAGTCAGGAATGATGAAGTCGTAGCCCTGGGCGACGGGCTTCAGTGCGTACTTGTCCAGCTTGCGGTTGAACTCGAATATAGAGATATTGAATGGCTCCCAAGGGTCGTACTCTTCGCTTTCTTCGTCAGCCTTGGCAAATGGATCGAAGAGTTCCTCCGCATAGCCGCCGAGGGGAGGACTTTGCGCCGCAACCGACGGCAGATCAGCAATCGAGAGGTCTGCAGCTTCTGCCAGCAGGACGCGCGGCGGGATCGCTTGATTGCTCACCTCCTGTGAGACCTGCCCGTCCACCGCGCCGAGGGCTGAGGTTCCGGCACACCCCGTCAACAAGATGAGCAGAGGGAGCGCTAGCAGGATTCCCATAGGGGACATTCTTACTGGTTCAGACCGGTCGTGGGAAGAAGGCGTGAGGACATCGCCGCGCACTGTACCAAAAGTTCCACCGCTCGCCAAATTATTTTTTGGTTCTACGAGCGGATCGCACGGACGGCGAAGTCGGCGAACGCCTGGAAGTACGACGCTCCGCCGACCTGGTACGTGTTGTTGTGGTCCGCGCCCGAGATAAGATGAAAGGACTTGGGCGGCTTCGCCGCCTCGAACACCTGCCGGCCCATCTCAACCGGAATGATATCGTCCTGATCGCCGTGGATGATGAGCTTGGGCAGCGAGAGCGCCGGGACTCGATCAATCAATCGAAACTCGGCGCCCAGCAGCCAATGCACCGGCAGGCCGCCATAATAGAACTTGGCGACCGCTTCGATGGAGGGGAACGCCGATTCCAGAATGAGTCCGGACGCAGGCTTATGGACGGCCAGATCGGCGGCCACTGCCGCGCCCAACGATCGCCCAAAGATGACCAGGCGCTCCGGTCTGATCATTCGGATACGCGTCAGATACTCATGAGCGCCGATCGCGTCCAAGTACAGTCCTTGTTCGCTGGGCCGCAAACCCTGACTTCTCCCGTAGCCTCGGTAGTCGAAGAGAAAAACGGACAGACCCCGCTGGAACAATAAACGGAGATTGTCGAGCCGGTGGACGATGTTTCCCGCATTGCCGTGACACCAGATAATGACGGGACGATCCGCCCGTGCCTCGACATACCATCCGAAGAGCTTCGTGCCGTCGGCCGCCTGAAACCAGACGTCTTCAAGTGGAAGCCCGCTCGCGGCGCGCCAGTCCTTGTCGTGCCAGCGTTCCGGATGAAAGACGAAGAATTGGTCGAGGATGTTTTTGGGCAACATCGGCCTACTCGAATCTTACCGGGTTGTGGCAGTTGATGAAAGCCAGCAAACGATTCAGAGGGAGAGCGTTGCTGCACGATGCGGCGCAGCCGGAAGAGCGCCGTCCACAGATGGAGGGTCTGTCAGGGACCACCGGTCATGAGCTTCGGCGCATCCATCCTGCTGGTGGCCGAGCTCGTTTCCTATGGCTCACACGTACCGGTGACCGGCCTCGCTATTTTTTTGCGACCGCTGTACCTTCGACTTTGAAAATAAACCCATCAAGCACCAAGCCCAGAACCATTGTTCGAGATGTGACATCCGTCAACCTCGTGCCCCGGCCTTGCGGCGGCTTCCTCATCGCATCCTCGAAGCGGTGTTTTGGTTGATGGAATAAACCCGAACAGCATGATGCCGGTGCTGGTGGCCTCGGTCTTTCCCAAGGCCTTTCATTCGGACCAATTGGTGCGCTCGGAAACTTGAGCGGCGTCGAGACGCAAGCGGTAGTCAAGGCAAGACAGATTCCAAGAAGTAGCCCAGCGGATTTCATAGTGTTCTCCTCAATTGCGGGTGGTCTTACTTATTGGTCACAGCCGTGCCTTCTACCTTAAAGACGTAGCCGTTAATGACATACCCCCACCACCATCGTTCCGAGATCGTCACGTCCGTCAACCTCGTCGCTCCAGCCTTCTGGACAGCTTCGTTGTAGGCCTCAACGAACCGGTCGTTCTGTCGGATCGGAATAAATCCGAACAAAAGCAGACCCACGTCATCGCCCCAAGTTGCACCCAACGATTTTTCATTCGGACCGATGGGAGCCGTTGGAATCTGAACACGTGTGGAATGACACGCCGCTGTGCCGAGAAGAAGCACGGCGGTGAGTACGATGCCCACTACCTTCATACTCTCCCTCCTTAGCCGACGGTGAAATTCGCCGATACTTATCTGTAATGGGAACTGCGGGCGGAGACTAGCACGTTAACAATAATCGGTCAACGAAAGCGCTGTAGGCATGGCCGCGTTTCTGCAGCCTTCACCTAGCCAATCCCGCGGTGTTTCTTCGGTATACTGCGCTCGCATTGGGGAGAAGGCCATACTGATCAATTCAAGACCAGCAGGCCTCACGTCCCAATGTGACGTCCTGGTCGTTGGCGGAGGACCTGCCGGCTCTACGATTTCGGCTCACCTGGCGGATAAAGGCTGGAACGTTCATGTCCTCGAAAAGGATTCACATCCGCGGTTCCATATCGGCGAATCACTGCTGCCCCAGTCGCTTCCGATCCTGCAACAGCTGGGAGTCCTCCCGGAAGTCGAGAAAATCGGCATCATCAAATACGGCGCAGAACTGGTCTCCTACCGGCTTGGCCGGTCACAGATGTTCCATTTCTCCAAGGCCTTTGATGAATCGCAACCCTATGCCTATGAAGTCAAGCGCGCCGAATTCGATGCCATTCTCGCCAAGAATGCGGTCGCCAAAGGCGTCCACTTCCACGAGGGCACCAAGGCCCACCGCGTTGAATTTC
Organism: uncultured Nitrospiraceae bacterium; assembly: GCA_963824855.1. Lineage (GTDB taxonomy): Bacteria > Nitrospirota > Nitrospiria > Nitrospirales > Nitrospiraceae > Nitrospira_C. The sequence goes on along the minus strand of CAWGQP010000012.1, from coordinate 59,262 downwards.
GGCCCGGCCAGACCTCGTTCGTCCAAGCAGAGGATCGACAAGGGCATCCCTGCACATGGGAGACCCGATTCGTAGTAGATGCAAGCGGCCGCGACACGTTTCTGTCCAGTCAAATGGGCGGAAAGCACCGGAGCAAGAAACATGGCAGCGCCGCCGTGTTCGGCCATTTTGAGGGCGTTACCAGACTTACCGGGATGGATGAAGGCAATATCACCGCCGGCTGGCTCGATGACGGGTGGTGCTGGCTGATCCCCTTCAAAGACGGGACAATGAGCGTGGGCGTGGTCTGCCATCCGGATTACATCAAAACCCGCCGCACCTCTCTCGATCAGTTTCTCTTGGACACGCTCCGTCAATCGCCCCCAATCGCCAAGCGAATGGAGAACGCCAGGCCCTTGACCCCGACGTACGCGGCAGCCAATTTCTCGTACCGCCGAGAGACCATGACTGGCAAGGGATACCTGATGGTCGGAGACGCGTTCGCCTTTATCGACCCGGTGTTTTCCAGCGGCGTGCACCTCGCGCTGAACAGCGGCACCGTCGGGGCGGGCGTAGTCGACGCGTTCCTGCGCGGCGCGCCCGACTATGCCGACTTGCAAAAAAGCTTCGAGGTGAGAGTGCGCCGCGGGATCGACACCTTCTCTTGGTTCATTCACCGTTTCAACCAGCCGGCGTTCGAGGCGTTGTTCGTGTCGACCAGGCGTCCTCCGAAGATTGAACGAGCGGTCCTGTCGCTGCTCGCCGGAGACGTCTTCGAACAATCGAAGATGCGTTTCCCGCTTTTCCTCTTTAAAGTTGTCTACTACCTCTTTTTCGTGTTGAATTGGAAAGAGAACTGGGCCGTGGCCCGCCGGCGCAAGCAAGGAAGCCGGACGACGGTGACCGAAGTCAGCGACTACGCTGTCAAAACGACGTAAGCACACTACGAATGGGCATCCGACACCGTCACAGTTCCTCTTCCGCCACATCCGCCCAACGTGTCCTCGACCCCGCAAGCCAGGTCAAAATCGCGTATGTGGAACCGGCCGACCTGAGCCGATGGTTGGCCACATCAGGCACATTTCCCTCTCGGCGTTGTGTCGTTCGGCTCTCCCCTGCCTGTGACCCTTCAGTGCCCGGTCGTTCAACTTGATTGTCCCATTCTGGAGGGTCCCAGCCGATGCGAAGTCTGGAGCGGCGATCACCCTGTACGTCTGTATAAGGACAGCGGGCTCTCCGCCGCCATCAGCGGCGATCTGCTGTTCGGTTCCATCACGGCGTTCGAGGATCCCGGCACGGGCTTGAACCATACGACCGAAAGGGCCTATCAGCAACTGCTGCGTCTGCTTCGGGAATCAGGCTTTCCACACCTGTGGCGAATATGGAATTACTTTCCTCACATTAATGAAGAGCAGCATGGTCTCGAACGGTACCGATTGTTCTGCATGGGACGGCACGAGGCCTTGGCCGACAGGCTGCCAGGTTTTCCGGGCTCATTGCCGGCCGGTACAGCCGTGGGAACACAAGGCGGACCGCTTCAAATCTATTTTCTTGCGGGTGCCCATCCCGCCACACACCTCGGCAGCCCGCGCCAGATCAACGCCTACGACTACCCCAAGATTTACGGCCCGCGGAGCCCGTCGTTTGCCCGTGCCACGCTCTGCCAGTCTGACGGCACGACCCAGCTGTTCATTTCTGGAACCGCCAGTGTCGTCGGACATCAAAGCCAGCACGAGGGCTTGGTGGATGCGCAGGCGCTCGAAACGGTCACGAACTTGCGCGCGCTCATCGAACGTGCCCAATGCACGACGCCTTCTTTCCAGCGCGAAACAGAGGCTCCAATCCATCTTCAAAGTCTACCTCCGAAACCCAAAACACCTTGAGACCGTTCGCCATGTCCTTGACGCGCCATTTCTGCTGACCAGCCGCCTGCTGTATCTCCAAGGTGATCTTTGCCGCAAGGAGCTCCTGGTGGAGATCGAAGGGCTCGTGACCGCCGACTGAACCCTTTGATGCGCCCATCTGTCCATCCATGTTTAACCCTGGAGACAGGATGCCCGTGACGCGGCAGACTCCGATCGGTCGAACGCGGAGTCGTCGAGCCTGCTCAACGGCAGAAGCCATCCATTCGACTTTACGAAAGCGCTTGTACTTCACCATTGACTGCGACTGGGTGCCGGGATCGCAGAAAGGACTCGAAGCGCTGTTGGATTGCTGCGACCGCTATCATATGACCGGAACGGTGTTCTTCACCGGCCGTTTTGCCCAGGCCTATCCTGATCTTGTACGGAGTTGTCATGAACGAGGCCACCAGCTTGGAACCCATGGCTGGGCCCATGGCGGGTTGGAGGAGGACGAGGATTTCCGAACGGCCGGATATGAGCAGCAACGGGACTGGATTCGCCGGGCCACGGAGGCGGTCGAGCAAGCGGCGGGGGTCCGGCCGGTGATTTTTCGTGCGCCGAATCTCTGGATCAGCGAAACGACACTGCGCGTTCTTGAAGAAGAAGGATACCTCTACGATTCCTCGGTGCCCGCTCGACGGTTCGACCTGGGATTCGGCCGCGTGCACTACCTCAAGTATTTTTGGGCTCCCACGGCACCCTACCGGCCCTGTGGAACCGATCTGGGCAGGCGGGGGCGAGTCTCATCACGGAGGTGCCGCCGTCCGCCTGTCTCTTTCCAATTAATCTCGCCACGCTCAGAGTGTTGGGGCTACCGCTCCTGGGAAAGATGATCACCTGGATCACCCGCAAATCGACAGATCTTGTGTTCTATTGTCATCCCTCAGAATTTGTGAACGCGAAAGATCAAGTGTTTCCCAAGTCCATGTCGAAGTGGAATCGGATGGGCATGGGCCCACATAACCTGTCCCTCGTCGGAGATCTGCTGGAACATTTGTTTGAGCGGCACTTCGTCGCGGCCCACATCATGCACGCCTCTTTGCCCCACCTTGACTTGAGCCGCCCGCTCGTACTAAGAGCAGGGAGCTTTTAAAGACACCCATCTTGTCGCACAGGAGGAACGTCATGAAGGCAACGCATTTAAGTGCGATAGCGGCATGTCTGCTTCTAGCATCCATCGTCGGCTGCAGAGCTGGCGGGCAGGTATACGAAGTTAAGGATGCGCCGATTGAAACAGCCAAGCCGCTAACGCTTGATCAGGTCCAAAAGGCCATTATTGACGCCGGAATCAAGCAAACCTGGATTATGACGCCTGTCAAACCCGGTGAGATGCTGGGGGAGTTCAATGTTCAGAGCCATCAGATTCATGTGTTGATTCCCTATACGACGAAAAACTACAGCATCCTTTACAAGGATAGCAGCAACCTACGCTACGATCCCGAAGAAGCGCACGATCCACGTCAATTACGCCAAGTGGATCGAGCGTCTCGATAACGAGATCAAGGCACGGCTGAAAATGGCTGCTGAGTAGAGAATCACCAGCATCAGATGGAGCGTTGCATGCGCAGCAATTCTCTCTTTGCTGGAGAATGATCAGCTACAGGTGGCAAACGCCCATTAGACGCGTAAACGCCCATTTCACTGTTGAGGATTGACTGCCGGAGGGCTGACTACCGACGCGGGTGATGCCTCTCCCAAGATCTCGATGACGTCAGCGCTCAAGGTAATAGTTGGCGCCCCAATCAGGCCGATAAATCCGAACCCGCCACGATCAGAGGTCGCATTCGCGAAGGCGACATTTTTCCCGGACGTATTGATCCCTTCCTTCTGAAGGCGTTCCAGCATGTCACGCTTGGCGTCGTTTTCACTAGGACTCGCGAACGGGATCCAAAGAAACTTGAATCCGGTGCTCTCTCCTACGGCACCGGTCTTCAAGGTCTTGTAGTGGATCTTGGCAAGTTGATTCGGTCTGATGGCCTGCTCGGCAAAAGCACTACGGTAGTCACTTCTACAACCGACCACTCCAATTGCCAGCATGCCTATCAACACGCCGTAGATCAACGGTGCACGCTTCATCGATCATTCCTTTCGTTTGGGATTAACCTTGCAACAATCAACTCAAATGGCCGGCAGTGAGCCGGATTCACTATTTGAAGTCAAGTGAGGCGACCATTCGTCCATTTATGGAAAGGTCTGCTCACCTGGCGTCCGCACAGGACCCACAAGAACGTGCGCTGATGTGCAAACGTCGGTGCCGGACGTTTCAGAAACATCTGAGGGGATGATCTTATCGACGCCAGGAGTCCCCGAGGATATAAACCTCTTTGAAGAATCTTCCATGCAACCATTCTAGTGATTCTGACAATGTCCAGCACCGGCCGAAAATGGCTGGGGCGAGGGCCGATCCGCGGGGCAACATTTATGGGAATGTGCAGGCAACTGCACACCCTGTCGGGAGGCCTCAATCAAGACTTCGCTCTCGAAGACGAAGCTTTGCTTGAGACCATGCTTGAGCGTGAGCTGTCGCAAGAACCGAGTCGGATACAGCCGGAACCCTGATTGGCTGTCTTCGATCGGCTCGGCCGGCCGCCCAGGAAATCCAAAAATCGGCAACGCGATTCGCGAGGTACCGCCATCTGGAGCATTTTCGCTGGTGTGAACGGCGGGCGCCGATGAGGAAGGCATCGGGATCATGCAACGCCGCCGCAATGAAGGACGGGATCTCTTCCGGCGCGTGCTGGCCGTCCGCATCGAGCGTAATGACTCCGGCCGCGCCCTGGGCCAATGCCTGCTGAAATCCGCGCCAAGGCTGTCGGCCTTTCCTCGATTCTGCTCGTTTCTCAGCAGAGTGATGTCCAGGCCGGCGAGGGCCTCAAGCGTCCCATCGGTCGACCCATCGTCCACCACAATGACATTGGCGCAATACCGCCGGGCACGAGCGGCCACATCACGAACCGTCGCTCCCTCGTTATAAGCCGGAATGACGACCCAGAAGTCATGAGCGGCGGCCGGCGGCCGGTTCATACCATGCCTCCATCAATACTAATGACCTGCCCCGTGATGTATCCCGCCTGTTCCGAGACCAGAAACGCCACGAGTGCGGCCACTTCCTCGGGCGTCCCGACACGCTTCATCGGCACCAGCGATTCCACCTGCGCGGGAGTAAATGCCTGTCTCGCAGCCGGAGACTCGATCAAGCCGGGCGCGACGACGTTTACCGTCACGCCTCGGGAAGCCAGCTCGAGCGCGAGTGATCTGCTCGCCCCATGCAGGCCGGCCTTCGCGGCGGCATAATTCGTTTGACCGCGATTGCCGATGACCGCAGCAAGCGAGGAAATGGAGACGATTCGCCCCCATCTGGTTCCGATCATGGGAAGCAAGAGCGGCTGCGTGACATGAAAGAACCCATGGAGCGAGACATCGATGACATGTTTCCACTGGCCGTCTGTCATTCCCGCCATCGGCGCATCGTCGTGCAGACCTGCATTATTCACCACAATCTGAATGGGCCCCGCGTTGAGGAGATCACGAAGCGCTTCCGCCGTCGCAACCCCATCGACGACATCGAACGTCGTCACGCTGGCCGTTCCGCCGTTCGCAATGATTTTTTCCGCCACTTGCTCAGCCGATTCAGCATGCCGATGAGCATGGACAATCACGGCGTACCCATCAGCCGCCAGCCGTTGGCAGATGACGGCCCCTATCGCTCCGCTTCCTCCCGTGACGAGCGCACGCTTCTTGGTCATCACAGGGTCGCCTTGACGAAAATCGACGCACGTCCTTCGATGAGCGTTGATGTCTGGTGCAAGACGGTAAAGTGATACATGTATCCTTGCTCCCCCTCAACCAATCGTCTTGCGTTGACGATGAGCCAGCCGTCCAGGTCATCGAGCCGGTCGGTGGAGAAGACCACGTCCCGTACGCCTCCAACGAGTCCGATCCGGTACTCCGGTTGGCGGTCGCCGTTCACCAGGCCGACATGGGCGCCCATCGCCTGCGCGGCGTATTCGAGGCCGGCCGAAGCCGTCAGGCGTCCTTTGAAGCGCAACGGATTACTCGGATCCCGATGCGTCGTCGTACGGCAACTGATGGTGAGATCATCCCAGACTTCCACCGACTCGAGCAGGCACATGGAAGGTCCGTGCGGAAGCAGCCGTCCAATCTCCTCTTTCGTCAGACGCGTCACGGTTCGACCTCCATGACCAGCCGCTGGTCGCCCAGGATATTCATGCGGATGGTGCCCGGGCCTGTTCCCGCCAGCGCCCGAAGCATGGGCAACAAACGGCCGGAAGGATTGTCCGCTCTCAGCCGTTCGAGCTCGCTGTCCGGCATCTCCGTCACGTCTCCGCATTCGGCTGACGCCAATGCAACGGTCGCGTTCGCCGTCCCGGCGGCAGGCGACGCGGTCAAGACTAATGCAGTAGCGAAGGCCGACTGAATCGGCCGCGCTCGGATGAGCGGATCGGGCGCGGGCAGATCGTACGAGACAAACAAGACGGGACAGCCTTCCATCGTGGCATAGGTCGCGGCCTCAAGCAGTCCCGCCGCGCATGAATCGTCATAACAGGACAGAGCCGTGGAGGATTGCTGGCAGCTCGTCGCAATCCCCCAATACCCAGCCGCCGTATTGTGCACGGACTGATGAAACAACGTGGGCGAAATAATGCGCTCGGTCGTCGCCAGCGCACGGCAGAGTTGGTCGAGCACCCCCATTTCGCCGCCCGATGATGCGAAGACGGTAGCCACGTCGCGTGGATCGAGCCGCGACTGCGCCATCGCTTCCTGTGCGACGTGCAGGGCCCAGCGGACGCCGGCCGTGCTGCGACGCCGTTCGTTCGCAGGCAACAGCGCCGCGTCCGGATCAGGCAGGGAGTGGAAATCGAAGGACCGCCCGCCCGCCAGTACCTCGCGCCCCTTCGCCCAGCCCTCAAGGCCGGCACTCAGAAGACCGACGCCGACAATACCGACCCGCATCACAATACTCCCAGGACAAGACTGCAATTGTTGCCGCCAAACCCGAAAATATTGCTGAGCACGCGCCGAACCGAACGGGCCTCGTTCTCGCGCAGAATGTGACTGGACAAGGCGGAATCCACCCGTTGGCAGTTGAGGGTGCCGGGAACAAACCCCTGTGTGAGGCAGATCGCCGCGATCAGCGCTTCCGTGATCCCTGCCGCCCCCAGCGTATGCCCTGTCCATCCCTTTGTCGAGCTGGCGGCAGTCGTGCGAGCCGAACACCCCGTACACGGCCTTGTCCTCCACTGTGTCGTTCGCTCTTGTCGCCGTCCCGTGCAGGTTGATGTAGTCGATATCCGCTGGCTGGAGACCCGCCCGATTCAACGCCTGACGCATGGCGCGAATGGCGCCGGCGCCTTCGGGATGAGGATGGGACATGTGATAGCCATCCGTGCTCTCACCGTATCCGAGCAGCGCGACGGCGCCCTTTCTTCCCACCTTCTGACTGGATTCAAGGAGGGCGTAGCCCGCGGCTTCTCCGAGCGAGAGGCCGTCACGATCTTCGTCGCAGGGACGGCAAGGCTGCGTCGACAGGAGCTGCAGGGAGGAGAACCCGTACAACGTCGTCAGACAGAGGCTGTCCACGCCGCCGACGATCGCCGCATCGCACAAACCGGCCTGAAGATACCGCGCCGCCGTGGCAAAGACCTTGGCGCTCGAAGAACAGGCCGTGGAAATGACGAGGGCCGGTCCCCTCAGCCCCAGACATGAGCGCACAAAATGCCCCAACGAAAACATGTTGTGCGTGTACCGGTAGCGCGACGTAAACGACGCTGGGAGCGCGCCGGTTTGCGGATCGCGATTGCGGTAGGCGTGCTCGGTCTCGAGAATACCGGACGTACTGGTTCCCATAATGACGGCGATACGGTCAGCGCCGTACCGCTGCTTGGCCTCGGCCACCGAGACCATAAACCCATCCTGTTGCAGCCCGAGCCAGGCCAACCGGTTGTTCCGGCAATCGAATCGCTCCAAACCATCTTCGAGTGCAAACTCTTCAAGTCCATCGACGCGTCCGATATAGGTTTTGAGCAGAGCGTCCTCGAAATTGCAGGGCTTCAAGCCGGACCGGCGCTCGCGCAATGCCTGCGATACGGCATTGACGCCGCGGCCGTTTGCGGTCACCAGCGTATAGGCAGACAGGGTCACGGGTGTCATTGGCTTAGACGGCATGTGGAACCTTTTTCGCCATCATCCCAGCGAACAGCAGACAGCAGAATGATCCGAGCGCGGCCGTCATACCGATCGCATGGAGGACCGGAATGCTCGAAGAGGCCAGTAGGCCGAACACGAGAATGGTCGTCGTGCTGCACACGAGCAAACCGTATAATGTCCGTAATCGTCCTTCTTCGCTTCCTTCGAGCCGGTTGAAGAAGAGCGCATAGTCGAGCCCCAGCCCAATCACGAGCAGAAAACTCGCAATGTGAAACAGTGAGAGTGACTCACCTGAAAGGTTCAGGACGGCGGCGACGACCGCCAACGCGCTCAAGATGGGAAACATGATCGGCCCTAGTAGGCTGACGGACTTCAGGCCGACCGTGAGGACGACGCCGATGACAAAGAGACCGCAGACGACAATGACCGATGTCCGGTCGCGATAGGCGGTCATCAGGCGGTTGGACTCTTCTTTGAGATCGACATACGTAACGACGGGCATGTTCCAGCTGCGCACGACAGCGGCCAACTGTTCGCGGTCCGCGACCCCGCGCAACGGCACGATGGCCGTCCAGCTCCTTCCCTGCTCGAAGATCAAGGAGTCCATCCTGGCCCCAAGTGCCGTTCCCTGGAAGGCCGTTCTTTCGACCGGGGGCTGCGTGCGGGCGGACTCGACCGCAGCAACAAACGGCGTGAAAAGGCCGGGCGAAAAATGAAGACCTTCCAGTGCGTGGTCGAGGTTCCGCACCAGAACAGATCTGTCGGGGAGTTGGGACTGGCGCTTCTGCTGCGTTCGACGACTCGGAAGAGCGTTCGAGATGAGATCATAGCCGGCGATGGTTCCGCTGCTACGTAACGGCCTCAAGTTGGCATCGACGATCTCGCCGTATTGAAGCACATCTTCTTCGGTTTGTCCTTCAATCACGAGAAGATCACGCACGTCCGGTGCGCCCATTTCCGCTCTAAGCTGGCGGTCGAGCTGCTTCTTTGCGTCCGAGACGGGGCTCAGGCTCGCCAAATCCGTCTGCCAGAGTGGCGTATGAGACCACAACAGCGTCGCGCAGGCAAGGACGATCGCAGCCGGAATCGCCGGCTTCATCCTTGTCAGGCGCTCGAGCTCCGCATGCAATGCCGGCCATAGCGGTCGAGGAACGAATCCGTCCGGGACGAAGTTTGGAAGAATCCAGCGCGTGACGAGAGCGGCCGTTATGATCCCCGTGACGGCAAAGAGGCCCAACTGCGTCAAGGCAGGGAATCCCGCAAACAGCAGTGCGGCAAATCCGATGGCCGTCGTGAGCACGCCAAGCCGCATCGTTGGCCAAATTTCTTGGATGACGGCCCTCGCTGAGCTGCGCGAACTCAAATGGCTGAACAGGTGGATAGGATAATCGTCGACGACGCCCAACAACGTGATGCCAAACCCCAGGGTGATTCCGTGGATGAACCCAAACCAGCCTTGAACGGCAAGCATCGCGGCCATGATGCCGGCCGTCAGCGGAATCAAACTCAGGAGCACCAGCGCGATGGAGCCATAACTGGCGTAGAGAAAGCACAGCACCAAGACGGCGGCAGCCGTTGAGAGCCACCAGATTTCCTGCTCAATGGTCTGCTTGGATTCCACGGCAAACACGCCGGGACCCGCCATCAGAAGGCGCAGGTGCGACCGCTGGCCGGCAAGCGAAGCGAAGGATTGCCGAATCTCATCCTGGACGGCGGCCTGTGCATCGGCATCGAATCCTGCAGCCTTCGTTTCCACCACGAGCAGGACCTTGGAATGGTCCTTCGAAATCCAGACGCCGCGATGCTTGGCAGGCTTATCCTCGGAAGACCAGGCGGACACGATCGTAAGGAACTCTCCGGTTGGATCGGCGGCAATCGTGTCTTTGATCATGGGTGCTAAGGGAGACCGCAGATCGTCAAGCCGTTGCTTCAAAGCCTCTCGCAGTGATTCGGTGGCAAAGGCCTCACGTCCCACGCGGGGACTCAAGAGATACCGTGTCTGAAACACGATGGCCCGTTCTTGCGGCGTCAAGCCCTGCGCCCCGTTTTCAACGAGCGCAAAGCGTCCGCTCGCCCGAAGCCGCTCACTTAATTCCCGGCTGACCTGCGCCATCTCGTCCTGGCTCCCTCCCTCGAGTGCGAGCAGCATCAAACGGCCGGCGAGGCCGCTTCGCACCTGGGTCAACAAGAGGCGTTGAGTGGCGGTGGTCCCTTCGGGTAGGAGATCGCTCAATTCACTATGGACGACGACGTGCATCGCCGAGAGCCACATCCCCCCGGCCAGCAACACGACCCACAGCAGCGCGATCACGCGCTCCCGGCTCATCGATCCGCTCCCCGCAGAAGCGTCATGACGGATCGATCGCCATCGGGTGAACGGATCGCAATCGTCGCGACTCGGCCTTCCGAACCGGTCAAGAGAATGTAATCCACGACGGATTTCCCCGATGGCTCACGGGGACGCAACAACAGCTTCCACTCTCCATGGGTTCCGTCCAGCGTGACCTCATACACCTGGCGCAACTGCACCACATCACCATTCAGACTCGACCGGAACGCTTCGACAAAACTGCGAAGCGCGGGATACTCTTCGAGTGAGATTGTGCGTTTCACACCTTGGCGTTCGCTCTCGAAGGTCACGCGATCTCCCTCGACGACATATCGCTCATGGGAGGGAGCGGTGATGATCTTCTCAAGCCTCTGGGGGGGAACAAACTTGAGTACGCCGCGGGCGATAAGGGGTTCGGTCAAGAGAGAGGAGTAGGTGGCCTCCCGGAACGGTACCGAGTTCTCGCGCTGCGCTTTCAGTAACCCCATAAGCGCCTCAACCGTCCAGTCGGAGCCGGTTGCCGCCTGGCTCAGGTTCCAAGGCAGCAGGACGAGCGTGACGAACAGGATGCTCCAACGCAGAGGGGGCCGGAGGCAGCGCTCGGTGGAAATGCCGTCGCCGGCATGCGAAACGCCGTGGTTAGTGAGCGACGTGCCAGAAGTCATAGAAGTTGAACCAGTTGTCCGCCGCCTGACGGCTGTAATGCGCGAGTCGATCGGCATAGCGCTGGGTCCACCGGCGAATATCGTCTTCACGTCGATCCTGTGACAGCTGAATCCGATCGCTGAGGAGTTCCAAATGTACGTCGTAGCGGTTGCCTCCGCGGTACAGGCCGAAGAACATGACGACAGGGGCACGGATGGCATGCGCCAATCTCATCGTGCCGGTCGGGAACGGCGCGGTTGCACCGAGGAAATCGCAGTAGATGGCTTGGCCCTGGGAGATCAGTCGGTCCCCCATGATGCCGACGATGCCGCCGCCATCCAGGCACTCTTGCACGCGCAGCATCGTATCGAGTCTCCCGACTTGAAGGACGTTGTCGGCCACTGCAGGGTTGATCTCGCGAAAGAACGCCCGCATCAACGGCGCATTCGCCTCGTCCATCAGGACTTTGATGTCAATCTCCTCGCGGGCCAATCCCACCGCCCGGACCACCTCGAAGCTGCCGAGATGCGAGCCAAGCAGCAGACATCCGCGCCCGCCCGCCAAGGCCCGGCTGAGGGTATCCGCCCCCTTGATGGTGATGGCGAACTGATCGAAGTGTCCGCGGAGGAAATACAGGCGGTCGAGAATGGTCGACGCAAAGCAGTGATAGTGATGGAACAGTTCCTTCCAGTCGGGCGATCGACCCAACGCCCGCACATAATACGTGCGGAGTGTCCGCTGCGCCGCTATTGACCGGCAGAGGTAGTAAAGACAAATCGGGAAGAGCAGAGCGCGGGCCACCGGTCTCCCCCATGAGAGAGCGACCCAGGCCATCAGCCGGATCATCCGACGGTTGCCGAACTCCTGTTGGGCCTTCCAGGCAACAGTCATCAAGTGGGTCAGCCGGGTAACCGGAAACGGATAGAGCCGGACGCAATGAGGCGACTGCCGACGCGGCAGGTAAAGACGGCCGTCCGTGCATCCTCCGACTCAATCGTAATCATCAGCGGTTCTTCCGGTTTCAACGGAGAAGACAGTTTTACGGCAGGCAATCCCGTCACGACCAGCGCGTCCCCATACCGCTGTTTCAATGTTTCGATCACTTCATCGAGGACTAAGACGCCGGGAACGACCGGATAACCAGGAAAATGTCCGGACAGCGCAGGGTGATCTTTCGTGATGGTTAACGTCCGTTCAAAGCTCATGGGCGGATTCCTGCTCGACCAGCCGCCGCAACGCTTCCCGCGGCAATTTGCCTGTTTCATTGCGAGGAAGCCTTGGCACGAGGAGAAGCGGCCTGGGGAGAAATACGGGGTCGATCGACAACCGTAATGCGCGCTGGATGTCCTCATGGGTTTTGCCGGGAGCGACAACCACCGCGGTGAGGCGCGTCAACGGAGCATGCCCGGTATCGGGAAGATAAAAGGCGCCGTCTTGCACGCCGTCGACCTCCAGCAACTTTCGAGTGAGATCTCCAAGTGAGGCACGATGGCCGGCGATGTTCACCTGGTCTTCCATCCGGCCCAGTATGCGAAACCTTCCTTGCCCGGTGACGGCGACGCGGTCCGGGAACCGGATAGGACGCGGAAGGTAATCGGCCTGCACGGACCAGTCCGGCTCCGCCCCCGTCAACGTGACGCCGTCCAGCATCTGCCACTCATCCGCATTCACCGTCCGCCGTGACGCCACGCTCCCAGCTTCGGCAAAGCCGAAGATTTCGTTCACGGGCGCATGGAAACGCTCCTCGGCTTCTCTCGCAAGCTCCCTTGTCAACGGGGAGGTCGCCGAAAGAATCATCTCGATGGGCGGCAGCTTCACGCCCGCCATGACGCAGGCGCGCAAGTGCAATGGGGTGGTGATCAATACCGACCGTCCTGCCACCTCCTCAAGCGCCGTACGCACATCCTCAGGAAAGAGCGGACGGCCCGCATGCATGGCCAGACCGTGCTGAATGGGCAGCATGACGGAAGCTTCCAGGCCGAACATGTGCTGGTGTGGGACCGTCGCGACGACCGCCCGACCACGACCGGCTTTGAGTTCGAATCGTGATGCCGTGTCCCGGGCGACGGATACCAAGGCGCCCCAGGTTTTCCGGTTCGGCGTGGGTTGCCCCGTACTGCCCGAGGTAAACGCCACGGCGACCTGCTGGTGAAGCGGAATCTGGGGAACCCTCATGGATCGATCGGAGCGGCCTCGCCTGAACGGCAGCGTGACACAGGGAAGTCCTTCCACCAGGTCCCCGCGATCCGTCAAGCCGTAGCACTCTCCATGTTCGTCGGCAATCCGCCGCAGCGTCTGTGGTGCATGGCTTTGCGGGAGAAGCGTCACTTGGCCACGCATCATGGCCGCGGCAAAGCCGACGAGAAACTCGTAGCGACTGGAGAGGAGATTGAGTACCGAGGGGGAGTCCGGCAGGGAATTGGCAAGCTCGGCCACGCCGGAAAGAAACTCGCCTGCGGATCGGGGTCCGTCGGCCTCCCAGGCCAGCGCGTCGTCCGGACCATAGAGGTCGATCAACGGAGCATTTGACATGACGCCAGCATCACTTGGTGCGATTTTTTTCAATGGCTCGCGCGAGCGCCCTGAGAGAGGAAAACATCGCCTTGATCTCCGGGTCGCTGGATTTGACTTGATAGCCATACGTTTGAGCAATGGCCAACGACAGCTCCAGTGCATCGATGGAGTCGAGCCCGAGCCCATCGCCGAACAACGCGGCCTCGGGTTGGATGGTGGACGGATCCACCTTGAGCTTGAGTGTCTGTACAATCAGCGTGGCGACTTCCTGTTCCAGAACAAGGGAGGACATAGTCTCCTATATATATGGCGCAAAACGTGAATCCACTAGCTGCCAAGATTCCCTTGAGCACGCACGGCGCGGTAGTCTCGCAAGAGCCCGTTGAACCATTCCTGTTCCCAGCAATTCGAAAATCCGGCATTGTTCAATGCGCCCATAATCGTTTCCGGCTCGACGCAGGTCTCGGTCGTATCCCACCAATACTCCATCAGCGTCTTCATGTCACGGTTTCCCGTAGACGCCGAAAAAGCGATGCCCAGCACCGTCTTGATGTAAAACCGTGAAAGAGACAGCAACAACGGTGAGCGGGGACGGCAGATCTCCAGAAGGAGCACGACACCCCCAGGCTTGAGCACACGGCAGTACTCTGCGAATGCTGCCCGCAGGTCAGAGACGTGGCGCAGCGCATACCCCATGCTTAAGAAATCGAAACTCGCATCCGGGAATGGCAGCCGTTCTCCCACGCCGATGACCAACTTCCCACAAGGACCTTTCCGTGCCTCCCGCAGCATGCCAAGGCTGGGATCAAGGCCGACCACTGACCCTGTGGGACCGACGATGTCACGGGCGCATTGCGCCACCAAAGCCGGCCCGCATGCGACATCCAACACGTGCATCCCAGAAGTGAGTCCGGCTTGTTGTAGTGCTCGTCGGCGATACCAGATGCCGAAGCCAAGACCGGTCGCCTTGTCGATATTTCGATACTGATACGCCGTTCGGTTGAAGAGCTCATTGAGAAAGCCCTGTCGGGCCTCGCCGTCGCCGCCATAATACCGGTGGAGCGGAGGATGAGGAGCAAGCGGGACGAAGGGAGGCTGTCTGGTTGAACGCTCGTCGCGAGGATGGGCTTTCGGGTTCATGAAAGGATTCCGGAGCGTTGAAGACCACTTGTAGCAGGACTCTCTCAGGCGGGCAAGAGGCCTGTCGTTCCTCTCATTAGAATGAGAGGCCGACTCCGATGGCCACAATGTGCGTCCGAAGATCAAGCGACGGGTCAAGACTTCCGCCCCATTGGTAGCGGCTTGCAAAGTACTTGTACTCGCCGAAGACAAAGACGCTCTCCGTGACATGCGCTCGGAGCCCCGCAAAATACTGAAACGCCCCGCTTGTATCGCGCGGAGTGCCCGTCTGTGTGGCCGCTCCTTTCATGAGTTGTGTGTCGAGCAAGAACGACGAGGACCACCCAACGCCGACGCCGACGTATGGCTTCATGAGCGTGCCAGGGTACTGAACAAGGAGGCTCACCATGGTTGTCCATGCTAACAATGTCCCGCGTCCCGACTGGATGCCTGACGAGCCCATCGATGCAGGCGCGCTCACCTCATGGCCCAATCCAAACGACTCTGCCTGAATTCCCACAATATAGCCTGTGAACGCAGGGAAGACACCGGCTCTGAACCCGCCGCCCGCGCCGTTCCGGACCGTGGTGGACGGCAGTTCTTCGCCGCCGACATTGAGATTGCGGTTTTTCGCAAGGGAGCCAAGGACGTAGATGGCCCCATAGATCTCCGGTCCGTGATCCGACGATGGTTGAATTCCGGATACCGCATCCTGACCGTCCGCCGTTTGGGCGAAGAGGCACATCACACAGCACAGGACACACTGGAGCAGGGTTCTGTGACTAGAAGTACATCTGGAGGGTGGCCAACACATCGTTGTCATGACTCCGGTGGTTGTACTCCACCCGGAAGGCAAGATTCCTCATCAGAGAATATCGCTGGCCGATCGACCAACGGATATCTTCGGATTTATCGCCCAAGGGGTACCGTAGATAGGTTCCCGTGGCGAGAAGTTTCCATCGATCGGTAATGTCGGCCAAGAGGCCAACCGTGCCGCCCCCGCCGATCCGATAGTTCTCCTCGTAGGCCTTACTGGCATCGGCTTCCACTTCAGCCATCGCATACCACACCTGGCGTCCAAGTATGCGCGATTCAACGGCCCCTCCCATGCCGCCGTTCAAGTAGCCATTGGTACAGAGCTGGCAGCCCCCCTGGACAATCGTATTCATGCCGAGGCCAAGCTTCCAGGAAGGAGCCTGAAATAGCGAGTCCATTGGTGCAAGGGAAACCATATTCAGGGGGGTGAACCGTTCAAGACGCGCTTGAGATTCGTTGTGGTAGTGCCGAACCGCCAATGACATCACCTCAATCTGCGCGTCGGGCGTATATCCGGGTTCGGGGTCGAGCAAGTCATGATAGGCGGCGCGCATGTTGATTTCTTCGAAGGCCCGGTCGTTTCTCCAGCCGGCGCCGATTCCGATGCGGCTCGTCCCGTGGCCGAGATCAGGGCGTTTGACATAGGGCTCAATCGGTAGGTCGGTTGGAACCACCTTCAAACGGCTGCGGGCGGCCAGGATCGACTTGTTCTTCTCGCGAAACGGTGCGCCCTCCTCTGGAGCTCCGCTGCCACGCATCAAGAGATAGTCGGACGCGGTTTCCAACACAAACGCTTGCCGCTCAGGGCTGAGGCTGCGAAAGCGCTCGGATTTGAGCGCGTCGGGGTCCGCGATGAGCCGGTTCAGCCACCTACGTTCCTCCTCCTTCATCGCGTCCCGCTTTCTTCTGACCAACGTGCTCCTGGAAGGCCGTGAGACGACTTCCGCGACCAGTCCCGACTCAGCCAAGAGCCTCACCGTATCGACGGGAATCGTATAGAACGGGAAGTGGTCAATCAGGTGGATCGATGGCTCAGCCGCTTCTATGAGTGAAAGGATGTGGAACGAGCAATTCTCGTCAAAAAAGAAATAATCGAAATACGCATTTCCCATTTCCCAGGTATGCATCAGGAGACGCCGGACCTGTTCTTGCGTGAGATCCAGTCGATACTCCCAAATGTCCCTGTTTTCGATATCGCGATATTCCTGGACCTTGAGATAGTAGGGAATCGTTGAGAAGTGCCCGGGATAGCCCCCGAAGACGCCTTTAATCGCATACTCGGGTCCCGCATTCGGCGGCACCTCGGCCGCATAGTTGATGGTGTAATCCAAAATACGGGTCTGCGGGGTCTGCCCCTTGGCATCGATGCGCAAAAAGGTATGCCCGAACATCGATGCAGGATTGTTCATGAACCCGGTGGGGAAGATGACGCTGATCGATTGGGCGTTGAACTCATTGAACCATCGGGTAAAGCGTTCACATGGCTGAGGCGGCAAGCGGCGTTCGTCGAAATGCAGCTTCTCCTTGAGCCAGTGATAACGGGCGACGAAGGCGCATTGTGCCGGCTGCTTGGAGCGGCCGACCAATTCGTCGGAGAAGAACTGGGCGAGCGTCGCTGCCAGCTCGGCCTGTGGATCGGTCTTGCCGGTGGGGGCCATAAAGAAGCCGGGATCGTCCTGCATGCTGGTGACGCCCCGCGCCGAACAGGTTTCTTTGGTAATGCAATAGAACATGCCATTCCCGCTCATCGGCAAGCCGGGCGACTGTTGCTTCTTCAATGAGTTGTTTCAGATAGGGGTCGTCGCTCGGGGCCGCGATCGACGTTAACGCCGTGATGACGGGGAGAAGAGCGGCAAGACAACAGGACAGTAGGATGCGGAACAAAGCGCGGGGTTCCAGCCTATGAGACCGGAACCCCATAGGACAGAACTTACTTGTTCAAAGACACTTTGGCCAGCGTCGGATGCGTCGCCACTGCGTCATTCAACGCCTTGATCATCGCTCCCGGGGAAGATTCACCCGCCTTCACGAAGTACGCATACCGCTCCTGCGTCATCGCAAAGAACGCCGGTTGCTGATCGGCCGGAATGCCCATGAGGGTTGCGAGAGAGGTGAGGTGTTCGCCGCTGACCCTGTGCCATATCCTGCGCGAGATTGTCAAAATTGATGGCGGCAAAGACGTTCGCCTTCTCAGAAGCCCAGACCTGGCCGTCGTTGGTGCAGCCGGAGGTTCCGCTGCTGATGCCGAAGGTCCCACTGCCGAAGGTCCCGTTGGTGGTCGCCTCAAGCACTTGGACGCCAATGGTCTTTTGGTGAGGATAGTTCTGCCACGCCAGCTTCCCGAGGCCACAGCCAGGTCCCGTGTCCGGATTGCCAGTGGCAGCCGCAAGCGCAAAGCCGGCCTGGAACGCGAATAGCACCGCGACCGAGATAACGAGCACTCTCTTCATCATAAGTCCTCCTCCGTGAAAGAGTTGTCCGTACCGCCGATGCCTATCATTAATAGGCAGTACCTGGGGCCAGTATACCCAAATCGGCCGCGGTTGTCCCTCAAAAATTTCGGGAGAGACGCCGAAGTCCAGAACATTCATAGGGATTTCGAAGCGCTCCAGCTCGAGATGATGGACTCATCGACAGCGTTCATTGACGGTGATGACCCCACGGCAGGCTGGACACGATCCCACGCGACAATTGTCCGGCTGTCATGAAGAGGCTCCTTTCGCTCGAACCGATGTTCTTGATGACGGAGGACTCGCAGCGACGCGGTCGCTGAGACGAATCAACGTAGGCGTCGTCCTCCCGGCTCCCACCGTCAGGATGCCGATACCACGCGGTAAGGAAAATCGCCTGGGGCCTGCGGACCCGGGATTAAAGAGCATCGTGCGGCCATGCTGGGCCAGCGTGGGGCGGTGGCTATGGCCGAACACGCACACTTCCGGCTGCTCGCGATCCAACCAGGCCTTTGCCTCAGGCGTCATCTTCCCTCCTTCGTACAGCACATGACAGAGGGCAATCCTCAGTCCACCCCTGAGCAAGAGGCGTCGGCGGGGAAACCCGCTCGCTTCGTAGTCGTCCACATTGCCGGAGACCGCCGTGACCGGCGCAAGTCGGCGCAGGCGTCGAATCACCTCTTTGTCGCCGATATCGCCGGCATGCAGGATTTCCTCGACCCCGCGAAAATGCGGCTCGATCGCGGGATCGTAGAGCCCATGGGTATCGGTGATCACTCCGATCCGAAGTGTACGGCGCTTGGTCAGCGCCTGGCGGCTCCGGCTGACGCTTGAACGGTTTCCCATTGGAATGTAAATGGCTCTGGCACGGTTTTGGGCAGCAACGCCATTTCTTTCTTGAGCCGCTCAGCGCGAGCGGCGCTCATGGGATGGGTGGACAGCCATTCCACCCGTCCCTGTTCCTGCTCCGACATCCGCTGAAAAAAGGTGATCATTCCGGCCGGATCGATACGCGCCCGATGGAGCAACTGGAGACCCGTGACATCGGCCTCCGTCTCTTGTGCCCGTCCGAATTTCAGGGAGAGCAACTCGACACCCACCTGTTTCATGACGCCGGCCAATCCCTGTTGATCACCAAGGATGATCCCGATCACCGCCACGACGCCCAGTTGCTTGACGATCCGCTCGAGGCCATGCCGCTGGAGGACATGATTGAATTCGTGGCTCAATACGCCTGCCACCTCCTCCCCGCTCTTCGCCTGCTCAAGCAGGCCGGTGAACACGACGACATAGCCGCCAGGCAATGCAAAGGCGTTGACGACATCGTTCTTCACGA
Organism: uncultured Nitrospiraceae bacterium; assembly: GCA_963824855.1. Lineage (GTDB taxonomy): Bacteria > Nitrospirota > Nitrospiria > Nitrospirales > Nitrospiraceae > Nitrospira_C. The sequence continues at coordinate 40,002 of CAWGQP010000012.1, read as the reverse complement.
CGGAGATCTCGAAGGTGTAGGGATTGTTGGGAATGCGCTCAAGGAGGCGCTGACTGATCTCATGCACCGCCGCAACCGAGGCCCCCTCCTTCATCACGGTCTGTTGCACCAGAAAGTCTTGATAGGCAGATTGGCCCAGCCGCTTCTCCCACTCCACCGGGATACGATCGACGGCCCATCCGACCAGGACATCAGTGCTGAACCAGACCGAGAGGACCAGGCCTCCGATGACAGCCATCACGAGGGCCCAGACTGTCCGATTTCGGCTTCGCACCCGCCGAACCGTGGCCGCGGTCTCGTCCAGGTGCTTCGTCAGATCGGGCGGGGCAGCCGATCGAAAGGCACGGATCACCGCCGGATCCTTGAGATACAACGTCTGTATCTGTGGTGTCAGCCCCCACCGCACGACCAATTGATCGTGGTCAAGACCGCCGGCCGTTACGGAGACGGTGGAAAACGGCAGGCTCAATTGGCTCGAGCCCCCGCGCATCCTCCTGAAAGCGCACCGTCAGTCCCGAGGGAGACACTTCCACGTGACATGGCACGCCTGTGGCAGGAAACTCTTCGCCGAAGCAAAGAGCATTGGGGCTGTTCATCAGCGCAGCGCCGCCCTTTCACTTCATTCGGAGACGGGAATGAATTGACGCACCCACGCGCCGAAACCGCCAGGATTCCGGCTCTGGATATAGACAACGCCGGGACCGCGAAATCGGCACACGAATCCCTCGCCGGACGTGAAGCTGGCAACCCATCCCGAAGCGGCACGCTCGATGTTGTAGGAAGTGGTGCCCGACCAAGCCACTAAATGGCTATTGTCGACAATATATTCTTGGTCGGGCTTGAGTTCGATTTTATGGATGGCCCCGAAACTGTTCAACAACAGGGTCCCTTTCCCGCTCACCTTGAGAATAAAGAACCCTTCGCCGCCAAGCAGGCCACGGCTCAGGCTCTGCATCTGGCTGTCCAGCTTGATCATCTCGTCGCCCGCCAGAAACCCGTCCTTTTGCACCATATATTCGTTGACCCCGTCGAGTTCCATCATGACGATCTCCCCCGGCACCGTCGGCGCCAAGAGCACCTCGCCCGGCCCCCGACTCGCCCGAAGCGTCTGAAAAAAGAACTTTTCGCCGGTCAGAAACTTGCGTGAGAGGGCGCCGAGAAAACCGCCTTCCATCTTGCTCTCGACGTCAATCGTCGGCGATGAGGCGACCATAGCACCGGATTCGGCTTTGATGGCTTCCCCTGCAGCCAATTCCACACGGGCCATCGGAAACGCCCCCGGGTACAAAATTTCACTCTTCATTTTTTTCTCTCCTCGACCGACAGTCCAAACGGTGACAGGACCCGCTCTTATCCTGCCACCCACCCATACAGCCTGTGACTCGGCTCTGGGCCTTCTTCGTGATAGCTGAGGCGAAGGCGGCCCACCGCATCTTTCGGCAGGGCATTCCTGACCGCAGCAACATCGACGCCAAATAGTCGCGCGGCATTCAACCCGAAGATCTTGGATTTCACGTCGCGCGTGAGCGCGTGATACTTGTGCTTCTCGATCAGCGGCTCAGGGATCTGAAACCGCCGGAACGCTTCGATCTGCCACTGAGGGGTCCCGTACCAGATCGAGTCGGTGCCCCACAGCACGTGATCGACGTCGAACGCATCCAGAATCTGCCCGAAGAAATGCGCACACACCATCGGATGGGTGGTCACGAGCTGTGCGAACGTTGAACCAATCTCCATGTAGATGTTCTTCAGCCCGGGGTTGGCTTTTTTCATGCGGCAAAATTCCGTGGTCCAAGGTATTTCACCGGTCTTCTCAAACGCTTCATCGATGGAAGCGGCGCTTTTCATACCCGAGTGATAAACGAGGAAATCGACATCGGGGAAATCTTTGGCCGCCTTGATGAGATCCTTCGGATGGTTGTATTCCGGGACGGGGCCCAGCGGGAGTCCCTTATGCACGCACACGCGCTTCACATTGAGCTTTCTCGCCTGTTCGAGCATCGGGTAGGCGATCTTCTCATCGTCCATCCACCAGCCATGGTCAAAGCCCTTCGGGCACGATCCTGTATAACATTTCCAGGCATCGATCTTCAGTTGCTCGGCCTGCATGGCCATGAAATCCAGATCTGCAGCCCCCAATTGGGGCGTCGCAAGTCCATGAGCCAGCATCCGTTGGGATCCTGCCAGCCGGTTGACCTCGTCTCTGATGTGGGCCATCTCCTTCGGCGGCACGACCGCTTCCTGGGGATACGGCCCAGGCGGCGTACTAATGAGGCCGATAGACGTTTCACTGTCGAAAAACACTTCTTTGATGAAGTTCTGCCACGAGAGATCATCGAGCGTCCCGCGGTCGGCCGAGAGCCGGGGATTGAGTCCCGTCTCTCGCGCGCGGCGGCGCAATCCCAATAACGCATCCTTCGTCACCGCTCCCCGACGGCGGCCTTCGGCATCCGCCGGATCATACCCGGCGCTGACATAATGTGTTTGCACGTCGAAAATGAAAAAGGGGTCTCCCTGGCGCTCGGCAAAGGCGGCCGGTTCAAACAGTTCCGTCTGCAGGACATCAAACAGGCTGCCGAACACCGAATTCATCGCCATGAGCGCCGCAGCCATGCCACCGGACGTCTTGAGAAACTGCCTACGGCTCATGCCGAGTCGCATCGACGCCTGCCCGCTCGCTTGGTGGAGGGCCTCCTCTACCAACGACTGCTCCGCGGTGCGAGGCCAGGGCAGGAATTCCTCGTTCGACACAATTTGGGTGGGGATCGGTCCAGTGGAACGGACTCCACGACGAAACCGAGATGTCCAATCACGATTCATGGCCGGTGCTCCGGACAGGTACGGCGCTAGTGGGATTGTCTGGAATAGCCTCGCCACTGTCAAGCGACCGGCGACACGGCCTATGCGGGTCACAGCTCGGAGCAAGACCGTCGGGATATACGGGAACGAAGGTCTACCGGAGTGAGGCACTACGACGGGATTCGGAAGATGAGAGAGGGATTATCGCTGTCACGTCGCGAACATCATCGCCTTCCTGGTCCTTCCCATCCCGCCCGACGCTGTAGATCACCCCTTTGCGCTGGTTGACCAGCATCGGAAGGCCTGTAAAGGGATCGTAGTAGGCTTGACCGGCTTTCGCCAACCGCATGAGGACGTCGCTATCTTGAGGTCCGCGCCTGAGCCAGGCCTGCAGCCCTACCAAGCGAAGTTGCGCATCGGCCTCGACCATCCGCATCACGAAGGGATCCCACGACGGCAGCGGCTCAATGCCCACGATGTGCTCGACAGGGTTGGTCAAATAATCCATCAACCCAGACGGCGGCGTTTGGACGAAGGTCGAAAGCTTGGGCAAATTCGTATATCGGCCGCCGGCAACCGTCTTGTTGGCCGCTTCGTAATATTCCGCATAGGCGTTGGCACGGCGTTGAACCGGCAGGCGCATCGCTGCCGTGATTGAGACATGCCAGGGGCGGTCTGCCGCTTCGTCGTCTCTGAGCTCAGACGAAACCGCTTTTGTCGCCCAGACAAACTGACTTTGCATCGGCCAACGTATGGATAGTTCCACCTGATCGAGAGGACGGACCATTTTGCTCAATTTGGCAAGCGATCCTCCGTCGAGATCCACGCGGCTCAGCAGTCCGGCAGCTACCGAGGCGTCGTCTTGCACGGCCGTCACGGCCAGCATCTTCATCGTCAGCGTTTTGGACTGTGCGAGGGCCACGCGCCACGCCTGGAAGTCGGCTTCCAGTCGGTCGAGACCCGTGGGCAGGTCCTGATTGAATCCGTCCAACACGAAGAGCCGGTGCGCTAGCAATACACGGGTGCAGTTCGGGCACGAGCGACTGTCCGAAGCCCCAATCGTCGAAAGGCATCGAGAGCCATTGCTGATAGCGAGCCAGGCCAGTCGACTCACGCGACGTCATTGATCTGAGGGTCGCGCCTTGGCCCTTGAGGTTCGACAAGAGGTCACCGCTCCGGATCCATCCCTTAACGACGTGATCGGACGCTCCGCCGGTGACGCCGGGAGTTTTGATTTCGTCGCCAAGACACACCTGGGCTGTGACCCGATCACGCTGTGGGTCCGCCCTCCGTTCATATCCGGCATGAACCGGATCTTGGCCGTCGGGCGCATCGAAGCCCAGCAGAAGAAGATAGCCATTCTTCTTCGCATCCGTAATCACACGCGGAGGCGAGATGGTCAAGGTTTGATAGAGCGAACTCGGCGGGTTCCTCCATCACCATCCACATCACGCCGACCGCTCCTACGCCGGCCGCAGCCACCACGACGGTGGCAATCGTGATCATGAGGGCGAGAAAGGTGAGTGAACGAGTGGTCGAAAAGCACGAGCCGATAAACGAGGAAATGCCGATCCGGACTCGGTGGAGGCGAGCCATCAGGCGGGGGTGCGGCTTCGACCAGGATAGAGAACCGCGTGGATGGAGTTCATCGGCTGTCGGGCTCGGAGAAAACAGTACGTCGACGGCTGAGACTGCCGCAGCACTTGCGGCCTCAGCGGGCGGACGGAGACCGCCGTGTCGGCATCGCTCCATCTCGCCTGGGTTGCGCCGCTGGTTCGGTGCGGGCCAAGGTTATCGCTTCAGTCGCCTGCATCCAATCTGGGCGCGAGTCCACCGGAGGGCGAACCACCGCTTCTACGGCGGGAGCCGGCTCGTCAACGGTGGATTTCCATTCTCGTCTCTCTTCCTGGTTCGGGCTCCGAGGCGTTCATCGCCGATGGCGGTTCCGCCGCCGGATGTTCGGCTTCGTCCGACTCTTTTTCCCACCGTTTCCTCTTCTTGGAGGGCCGGTGAACCTGAACCGCCACTTCGCCGGTGTTCCAATGAGCGGGGGTCTCTTGTGGTGGAGATGGCTCGGCAAGGGTGGGTGGAGACTCGACCGACGTGGCGGAAACGACTTCCTGTGGGACCTGCTCACTCGCATTCGGGGAAACAGGAAACAGACGCTCTCTGGCGCGACCGGAGCGACGAGGTCTTCTTGACCGGAAGGGGACGCGACGGTGGGTGGTTCCACGAGCCGAGCTTTCCACTGCCTGCGTTTCCACCACCTGCGGCTCATCGGTCGCCTTGAGTCCGGTTTCCGACGGAACAGTCGGACTGGGCGCCATGGGGCCGGCTGTGAATTTCCAGGCCTTGTCAAAGACGGAATTCCACGAGAACGATGTGGCCGACGGGATCTCATCTGCGCTGGCAGCCAAAGGCTCCGTCGAGTGAACGGGCTCCATCGCTGGAGCCTCAGTCGTCTTCTGCAGCCGATTGCGGCGATGAAGCCGCGTCGGAGACAGCCAGTGAACCTGAGATGTCGGGCACCGCGGCCGAGACATTGGATTCGAATTCTTGAGGCGGAGGCGTGGGTGCAGCCTCGGTGACCGATATCTGAATCGCCGGATCAGAAATCTGTTCCCATGGCATAGGTGCCGACAACGAAGCGGATTCCGTCTGGCCGGTCCCTAAGGGCGTAGGCTCTGCCACGTGCGCGCTGGCGGCTGGTGCTTCTGGTGGAGTTTCTTCAATCGCCGGGGACGGCGCAACGGGCTTGCCCTCTGTTCGCAGAGAGGCCAGGACCGATTCGAGTGCAGAGAGACGGCTCTGGTGCGAGAGGTGTCTCTTCCGTCGCGGGAGCGATCTCGGGCTCAAGAATCTGCACTGATGCGTCGGCCATCTGTTCCCAAGGCATGGGCGAGGAAATGCCGGAAGGCGTCTCCGAAGGTTTTCACTCATTGCATCGCCTGTATCGCCTCATCAGAGGATGGCATCAGAAGGACACCGGCTCCGTCACTATGTAGGCGAAGGTATGCCTCATCGAGCCGATCCGTCCAGCCTCAGTTACGGGAATCTCCGTCGCGTTGAGCGCCTCGCCTCGGCCGCAGTGGTGGAAGAGGTTCGAGAATGTCGACGGCTTGAGTCCGCCGTTTCTTCCGCCTGAGACGCCGCGTCCGACTCTTCGGACGCCTCCCAGGGCATGACCTCCGGCAGCGGGTGCTCAGCGACGGCTGAGCCGGACCATCTGCCGGCGATAGGACTGCATCAGCGGAAGGACTGACATCACTCCGCAGGATGGAGTGGAAGGAGTGGTCGGAGGGATAAGCAACTCACCGGTCTGCACGTCGAACAATGGAGCCAGCTGAAACGCGACGGAACTTGCGGGAGCCAGTTCACGGATTTTTGCGTAGAGTTGTGCAGCCTTCTGTGGATTGTCTGCGTCCGGATCGTCACGCAAAATCTCAATGGCCTTACCCAGCTCGACAACCGCAGCCATTTCGTCGCCCTTTTCTTGATGACCTGGGCCAGCTGTTCGAGAAAGGGAACACAGCGGGGTCCGGCGGCCAAGTACTCGCGCAACAAAGATTCGGCGAGCCAATAATCTTGTCGGCCGATCGCCTCATTGGCGAGCGATTCAAAGGCTTGCCTCGCAGTGACGAGACTGCCGAGCCGGAGGTGGAGCGTCGCGAACAAATGGCGGGCTTCGATATTCTGCGGATCGAGAGCGAGGAGTTCCTTCAGCGCAGCAGACGACCGGCCGTACTTGCCGGTGTTCATCTGGGTGATCGCTTCTTCGAGCAGCGCGCTTTTCTTGCTATATCCGACGATACCTCGCTTATGCATCCGCGAGGGCAGTTTCTTGTCGGGTTTTTGAGAAGAACGCTTGTCCGTTCGCACGTTCTAACCTTAGCAGATCAATGGGCACAAACCGGCTCTAATGGCTGGTTTCAGCCCGATTCCATCTTCGGCGCCAACCGACGCAAATATGTCGCGTGGGGGAAACTGCGACCAGATGTGCAATCCTGATGCCATCATGACCCATATTGTTTCGATTCTTTCTCTTTGTTTCTCATCGGTTAGAGCGAGCCAGACTTTCAACATTTGGGGCGCAACATCAAAATTGCACAGCATTACCGAGAATGGGCAAACGCCCGCACCATCGCCGGCCGGAAACCCCTTTTGGTTGTGTCATTGTGTAGGCTTGTGGTACCGTCTCCTCCATGCTTTGGCCCCATCCATTACCCGGTCTGAACGGATGACACGCCTTCCATCTGCCGGCCGCCTAGCCGGCCTCAAGCGGGTCCTTCCAAGGATTTTTCCTAGTTGTCGGCGCTGGGTCCTTCGGACGTGTCTGATCTGCTGCCGTCGCGGGAATGCTGCTCCATTCTCCTGCGTTTTCCCAACCGAATGGCGGCGGGCGGGTCGCTTTAGATTTCAACGAGGTTGATCTTTCCGTCTTCGTTCGGTTTATCAGCGAGCTGACGGGCAAAAATTTCGTGTTGGACGATACCGTCAAAAAAGCTGGCGGAAAGATCTCGGTATTTTCTCCAACCAAGGTGACGCCGGATCAGGCGTATCATCTTTTCGTCTCTGCCCTTGAAGTCAGCCGGCTGGCGGTCGTCCCCAGGGGTCCTGTGTATCAGATCGTCCCGATGGGTGAGCTTCCACCCGAGCGCGGCGTGTTCGTCTATAAATTGAAGCATGCCAACGCTACCGACTTGGCGGCGGTCTTGACGAACTTGGTCGCCAGATCGCAGACCGTGTCACAGGTGACCCCAGGCGTCCGACCCCCGATCAGGCCGCTCACGGAGTTCGAAGCACCGGTTCAAGTGTTCGCCGATAAGGCGACCAATTCCATCATCATCAGCTCGACTAAGCTGGCCTATAGCAGGCTGGCCATCGGTCATCAGGGATCTCGATAGCCGGCGGAAGCAAGTCTTCGTCGAGGCGGTGATTTTGGAAGTCCAAGTCGACAGACTCAGGCAAATTGGAACGGATCCTGTTCAAGTACTTGGGGCGGCAAAAAACGGGGACGCCCAAGGAATTTACGGCTTTAATCGTGCGCCGGAAGACATTTCCACTGTGGCTCAGACCATCCTCGGCATCGCCGCGGGCGCCTCGAGCGGCGGAACGATTCCGTTGCTCAACACCATCAATATCCGTGCGTTTTTACATCTCCTTCTGAACTTGACCGACACGAACGTCTTGTCCACACCGCATGTGTTGGCAGCCGACAATCAGAAGGCGAAGATCGTGGTGGGAGAAAACCGGCCGTTTCCGACCGGCCAGGCGCAAGGTATCACGGGCGGTACGCTCGTCACCATCGAACGGAAAGACGTCGGCGTCACCCTGGAGTTGACTCCGCAGGTCCTCGAGAACGATCTGATTCGCCTCGAAATCAAGCAAGAGATCACGGCCATTGAAGAGGCGGTCGCACAAACGATCGGAGTGGGCACATCCAGCGTTCCGGTCGGACCAACAACGACCAAGCGTTCGATGGAAACGACCACCATTGCCAGGGATGGCCAGACCCTCGTCGTAGGTGGCCTCGTGCGGGACAATTTATCGATTAGTGAAAGTAAGATCCCATTTTTGGGAGATATTCCTTTGCTGGGATGGCTGTTCCGGATCCCAGAGCCGGCAACAAGAAAAACTCAACTTGCTCGTGTTCATAACGCCCTCTCTTGTGAGAGATGAGGTGGACATGGTGGAGCTGAACGCGCGGAAGGCTGCCGAACTCAATGCGCTTCAGCGCGAGAACCGCATCGAAGAGCCCACCAAGTTGAAGCAGGAAACGCTTGAAAAGCTTCAACGGCGTGCTCCCATCCTCCGACCCGCCGAGTCACCGGTGGACAGCGAGTCCTCCGCCGTGCCAAGTCCAGCCCCCAAGCTGGACTAAGACAAAATTGAACCGCGAGTAGGATCCGTTCTTAAGCGGCGATTACGTGACGCTAGCTGGTGGGTGTAGCTTCGCTGCCTGGTGAGGCGGGGATGGATAAATCAAATTCCTGCCAACTCCTTGCACCTTGCGCATCGGCGGCCACAATCTTTACGTGATGGGTGCCTTTGAGTGAAGGCGGCACCTTCCAAACCACGCGACCTGATGCCTTATCAATGACCATCCCGGCCGGACCTGTTTCGAGTTCGAAGACGACTGCGCCCCCCTCCGGATCTTTTGCTTCGACGGCATATTCGTACAGTTCCGCATTCGCCATCATGTTCGGATGACTGACAATGTTGGGAGCATTGTTGCTACCAACCAGGGGGGCAGCCCGCACTGGTTCGCCTGCGCCGTCTCCATCGTACGGGATCACTTCCACGGTCACGACCTCGTTCTCGGCTACACTGGCCGCCTCGAATATCTCTTTCGGCCCTTCCGATACCATCTTGTCATTTCGTAACCATCGAAACACAAAATGGATGTCATCCTGATCCGCGTCTGATGCCTGTACTTTGGCCACCAGCCGACGGTGAGGAAGGTCGTGTTCGATCGCGACGTTCTTGATGACAGGCGGGGTGTTCACAACCGTCACCGCTGGAGTTCGATATGACGCTCGTGCTCCCTTTTCATCGGTACCGATGATCTCGACGTGGATGACGTCGCCGCGTCGAAGGTTCGGGGGGTCAAATGCGTCGGTGGTGGCACCGTGCACAGCCACACGGTTGATGAACCACTGGTACTCATACGTCAATACCTCGCCTCGGCCCTCATCGACATCAATGTCAACCTCGATCGGCGAGTCCCTTAGCACCGGGTCTGGCACCACGGCCGCGCTCCTGATGATCGAAATCGAAGACAAGGCGCCTGAAGACTGAGAAGAAGCTGATGGGTTGGCAGGCCGCTCACGTGAGCATCCGGAAAGGATGCTCGATACGAGCGCGAGCAGAAAGAAAATTGAGAACGGATAGAGGGCAGAGAAGAGACTCTTCTCTGCCCCATCCGTGGGATCCAACAGCGGCGATCCGGTTACATGTTGATCCATGATGCGAAGTGTGCTCGTGGATCAATAGCCAGATTGACTTCCTGTGGGCTCAACGAGCCGCTGCTGGTGTTAATGAACAACTTGTACGGACTTGTTCCGTCGGCTCCGGAACCAACATAGGGCACGGCTCCGAACGCCAAACCGGCTCCCAGCGAAGTCGACCTGTTCACGTTCGCGACTCCGCCTGCTCCGGCCGTTGAGCCGATAATCGGCTCGGTATAGGGGCCTCCGGTCTTGTAGAAGAGCGCGTACAGATTGCTCGTTCCTGTGGACGCGCAGATGTCATTCGTCGGCGTGAATGACGGGAAGAAGACAATACCGCCGAAAACCGTTGCCGTGCTCAAGACTCGTTCCCCTACTCCTGGTCCCGAGGCGGGAAGGAGTTTGGTGACCCATCCGTCCTTTGTCCCCACGAGCGCAATGAGCTGGGCCATCGTCGTGACGCCGGTCACGCCGGTCACCTGGTTGGTTCCCGACGTTTGTCCGCAGTTTCCCACTCCTACGACGCAAACCGTTGCCGCGGAAGTCACATCGACAAGATCATTGTCACGTACACCATCTCCGTTGGCGTCCCAGCAGTCCACCGTCGTCGACTGGGTGCAGGCGCCGTTGATGACCGAATCCTTTATCCCCACGACGTACTGTGTGGATAAATCCGTCTTGTCAGCGGCGGAAAAATAGCGTCCGCTGCCGACGAATACCCATACCTTGGACGTATCATCGACGGCTGTGGCTGGGGCCGCCACCACCGGCCCCATTTCAGTTAAAGGCGACCCAAAGGTGTCCAACACTTCAGTCGGCACCCGGTAACCGGCTGCTGAGCCTGTCCCTGCAACGCCCCAGGTGTTCGGGTCTGTCGCTCCCCCGAATGGAAGCGAGGAACCCATCGTCAGCCTGTAAATCTTTCCATGCCAGGGCGAAGTATTATTCATCGCTCGCCCGAAATACACGACGTCACTTCGATAGTCGAGGTTTCGATCCAACGATTTCATGTCGCCGACGACGCCATTGACAGTCCCGTTCCCGACAATAAGTGTGTTCACCAGACTGTTCGCCGTGCCTGGGCCTGTGGCCATGTTGATGACGAAGAGCTTCGATATTTGGCCTGCTCTGCCATCGTAGCCTGTCGGACCGGAACCAGCGACCATGAACCATTTGGCATTGGTATTGTCGGCATGGAAATCTCCCGCCGGATTCACACGGACCACCGTCGGCACGCTCGTCGTCAATCCGAGATCGTTTTTGGAGAAGGACCACAGCAGTTTCGGCTGGACCTCCGGATTGGTGATATCCAGGACGAAATACGCGCTGTAGAAGTCATAATTCGTTCCGCTGATATTGACCGTCATCTTTGGAGCTCCGCCCGCCGCCGTGCAGGCTTGGCAGCTGCCTCCCAGACGAAATCCACCGATCAACACCGTCCCCCATCCATTCGGATGGTCGGTATCGGGCGTAAAGATCCGCACGTCTTTGACCACCGGCGGCAAATCGACATAGTAGACATGCTGATAATCCGCCCTGGTCAGCCACTGCAAATAAGGAAGCAGTTCATACGGAACAAAGCCCCACATCTCGTCACCGAGCGGGGCACCGCTGCTGTTATCGGTGGCGTTTGTCGTGAACCAGCCGTGCTCGACCACCGAGGTCGTGCTTGTATCGTCGCCTGGATGGTAATACCCGCCATTGAATGCGTGGAGCATGCCGTCGTTGGCGCCGACGTAGACCATTTGCCGGCGCGTCCGGTACTTGGTGAAAAACGCGGAGTAGCTTGGATCTCCCTCGATGATGTCATATCGATCTCTTGGAGCGGCAACGACCGTGGGAGGTGCATCGATCACGTCTCCCAGCTTCCATAGCTTGAGGGTGTGGCTGCCAGGCGGCACTTGCAGCCGCCGGTCGCGGAGACCGGCCTGTTCGGCACAAGTCGAGACCTCGCAGCCGCGAATAAAGTTGATGATGGCGTCAGCCGTGTAGGGAGCCGCCCCGGCGCGCAGATAGGGTCCCAGAGTTCCTGAATTCGCCGTCGAAAAATCCATCTGCTCGCTGCCGTCGACGACCCCATTGTGATTACTATCCACCCAAGTGCGAATTGTCCTGGTACTGGCACTTTTTATGGCCAGTTGCTTCCCCGCTTCCCAGATCGGCTTGATGTCGCTGAGCACTTTGTTGCAGATCGTGCAGTCGGCGGTGGTGATCACCCCATCACCGTTGAGATCGTCGGCGAGACCGTTCCCGTCGGCGTCGGCGTATTTATCGACGAAGACGATGTTCCCAGCACCGAGGCGCGTCTTGACAATGAGATCGACTTTGTAATCCTGCTTTCCGTCGCCGTTGGTGTCCTCGCGCAGATTTCCGAAGGTGTCGACGAAAAAGCTTTGCGTGTATCCGGTCCACTTCACATCGTTGTTGGTATCCTCTTCAAGTGTGCTCGGATAGAAGTACGCCTGGTAGAGAGCGCCTTCGCCGGTGCTCGATGTGGCCAACACCGAAACCGCCGCGCCCGACGAGCTCCTCCGGATGATGCTGGAGATCGTCGCCATCAGCTTGTCTTGCAGATCGTCAACGTTGGATGACTCGAAATAGGCGTCCGGAATGCCGTCAGGCGTCGCGACACCCGTATAATTGTTTTCCTTATCCCATTCTCCCGTCTGCGGGATTCCATCTCCGTTGACGTCGTCAAAGGCCCCTACTTTTGCCGTCTGCGACAAAATACCCCGTCCATTGATATTGCCGAATGCGAAAAATGTATAGACGGACACATTTTGGGTGCCCGGGAGACAGTGACCAATCACGCCGATGACGGCAATGGCGGCATCGGAAGTCCCGCTGCAGGGGCGCATATCGTTGATGTGGGCCCAATAGGCGACGGAATCCAGATAGCCGCTGCCGTTGTCGGCATAATCGGTCTTGTGCTCGCCCAGGAGCTCATTGAAGGGCGTGGCCGGATTGGTATTGCACGTACTATTGATAGGCCGAGGAGGCGCCGCGGCGTCGCTGCCGGTGCAATGCACGCCGTGGTAGGTGTGGCCATAGTCTTGGAGCGCCGCGGGAATATTTTGGTCCTGCGTCGGTTCCCCGTCGGTAAAGATGACGACGAAGGTCTTGCAGCAATTGACGACCTGCGACGTAGACGCCCAGGCCGGTGTATGGTGGCTGCCGAAGAAATAGGGGTCCCGGCCGCACGCGCTGGTGATGTAGCCTGCCGGGCAAGTCTCTGAACCAGTCAACGCCGTGTCTTCTGATCCCCCTAACGATCCGATACCGCTCGCTTTATAAGCCACTCCCTTCGAGCGAGTGTCAGAAAACGCGATCGGATAGACGTACGATGTCGGATAGTAGGCAGAATTGATTTGTGCGATATAGCGCACGGCATCGTAGAGCGTCTCGGCGAGCGGAGTCCAGGTGTCGGGGAAGGCTTCGTCGACCGAGTCGATCATGGCCGCCGTATTGGTATTGAAGGTTTCGACGGTCGTTCCTGAAAAGTCGATCGACTGTGGAGAACCGATCGGTGTCAAGACCTTCATACCGTCATCGCTTGATCCGCCGTTGAAGACGGCCAGACCGAATCGAGCCTTGGCACCCACCTGTTGAATGACTCCCGTGGGCTCGCTGTACATGGCAAAGGCAATCCCCGTAATGATGGTTTCGGCGAACCCACCACTATCGGGGCAACCGCCGCTATTGTCGTCGTCGATGCACAAATCACCTGTGCTCTGAATTTGCACATAGAGATTCGCGGGGTTCCCAGGATAGGCGGAGCTCGGAATCCGGCCCTTATAGGTTGTATTCCCGGTGCCTCCGGCGTACGGAACGGCCGGCGTGGTCTCAGTGTTCGTTCCTGTATTTTGCACCTTGACCGTCGGCAGCGACGGCGTCCCAGACGGCTTGCAGGTTCCATCCGCATTTCGGACGGGTGAGGCCGTCGGGTGCCAGCAATTGCCGCCCGTCATCGCCTTTTTCACTGCATCGAACCGCCTGAACGTCGCCCAATTGACGAAGTTTCCGTCCCATTCGGTGGTCCCGCACGTGGTGTTCAACGCGGCCTTGGCCGTCCCGTTCTCGAACCGCTTGTCCGTACCATCCCAGACATAGCAGCGAAGGGGGTCGGCGAACCCGTTATATCTGGTCGTGGCGTCGAACGTCGTGGTCGTGGAGGTGGCACCGCTCGGCAAAACGCCGCAGCTTGTCGATTCGCAAGCGCGATTTTCCATACTTCCGGAGTTATCCATGATAATGAGAATGTTCGGGACCGCCACGTCATTAACGAACGGCGGCGTGGCCGTATAGTCGGCATTGACTTGCGCCTGCGCGGCGCTTGGACTCATCGTCATTCCCAGCACTGCAAGCATCATGATGGCAAGGGCCGAACCTAATGGTTTCATGTTGCACCCTCCCCGATTCGTCGACACATGCTTATTGTTGTCTGTTCCTGACGTCATGGCCAAAATTCCTTCTTTGCTTCCCCTACTGAGGCCTCTTGACCACCATCATGTCAATTTCGCTGTCTTTGGTGAGATGAAATCTGGCTTCGGATCGTGTCAACACTTCAACGAGTTTTATCTCCGAACCCTTGTGATCCAGAATCTCTGCATTGGCTTTGACGCGGTATTCCACACCGCTGATTCCAATTGATGTGGAGCTGATGCTGGTCACGGTGCCAGATTTAAACGTCGCTATCATGGCTGGCGAAATCTCGGCACCCACGCCTTGGACGTCGACGATTGCACCGATCATGAGGAAGCCAACCACTGCCATGCATCCGATCAAGGTCTGTCGCGCCGTTCTCATGACACCCCTCCTAAGTCCCGATCTGTTTCATGCACGTGTCACCCACGGTGCATTTGTACACAGATGTCACGGTGCTCGCCGAGCCCGTTGCGACGTTCGTCGCCACGCAGGTGATGCGGTACACGATTTCCTTCAGTTCGCCCTGACCTTCCTTTAAATGCTTATACATTCGATCGATATCTCCGCGGACCGTATACCCCGGAATATTCGTGAGCACCAGATTCGGCGCCGTGGCCGCGCTATCGTTATAATTCTCCGCGATCGTATTGGGCGCGGCCGGGGGAGAAGGCAGCGGCTGGCCAGAAATCTCACTGAACACCGTGGGGCTATTCGAGGCCGGAATCGGTCCCGGAGTCGCCGCGTTATCGAGAAATTGCGGCTGAATGAGGCCGTAATACAGCGTCTGCTGGATGATGTTGACTGCGGTGCCCTCACAGGACTCGGCCGCCGTCGAGACCACTTCTTTGGTGCGAACAAAGCCGGACATCCGAGTTTCCAATCCTGAGACGGTGATCGCCGCGATACCTAAGATGGTCATGATCAACGCGATGATCATGACCGTCAGCAATGCCACACCGCGCTGATTTTCTCCCCGCTCACTGATCATGCTTGCATCCTTGGCTTCAATGTTCATCGCGACTATAAGTTTCTCGGCTGAATAATTTTGGTCACCACACGGCGCCGTAATTTTGAATAGGTGGTGGCGTTGTAGCCTGGGTCCACGGACGGATTGTGATCGCTCACGATCACCGGGCCGCTTGTATTCACACCACTCGCACTGACTTCGCCGAAACCTCCGTCCGTCTGCAGTTGTCTCGCCACAATGGTGACGCGCACTTGCTTGATCTTGTCCGGCGTCATCGGCGTCACGTTCCACGCACTGTTCGTGACAAAATCGCTGCTCGAAGGGCCGGAGGCCGAAAGCCCCCCACCGCTCTGTTGGTCCACAATGCCATCAGGCAGCGCAGGATTGGGTGCACCAGAGTTACATCCGTCGCAGCCATAAGAAAATTGAATGTCCTCAACGCCGTCGACCAAGGCCACTCCGTTGCGCGTCAAACAGGTTGCGCTGCCAGGGCCACAGACCGCCGGCGCAGTCGAAATGGCGTAGGTTACGCACTGCAAGTAAATAGACGGGAGCTCCAGTTGGAAACTTCGCTTCATAATTGGTGGACAGCGTCAACGACGTTGCGCCCACGCTCTGCACGATCCTCGCATCGGCTCCGCTGATCGAGATCACCGAGCCAGCTACCAAGCCTTGACTGGCCATGTCGGCGACGACGGCGGCGGATAGAGGCACCGTGTTGAATGGCACCGGGCCCGGCCCAGTCCCTCCTACGTTGGCCGAGAGTACCCATGGCGCGACGACATCGTTGAGCACCGGCACGACCATCGAAATGCCGTCCGGGCCGTTATCCGCCCCAGCGGGGTTCCGATCGTTGGGCCGAAGTCCGACGGGAATGGTCATGGTGCCGCTGCTGACGCTGCAGGTTCCAATGGTTGCTGCGGCGGGGTCGTTTCCCACATAGCTGTAACTGGCCAACTTGAGATCGCGAGCCAGCAAGTTCCATCGCGGAGCGCGAATTCTGCTGCGTGGCGGCCACCTGGCCGTTGATGATGGTGGTCTTTTGACTGACCATGAGCAGCGCCAACGCGGCTGCGACAACGATCAGTGACAACACAGCGCCAACCATCACCTCGATCATGGTGAAGCCTGTGTCGTCCTTGATCCGACTCGATGCTGTTGAGACCCTCGTCATGGTCACAGTCTCCCTCTTACTCAGGAGCGATGACGGATTGCAGAGTAGTGCTCACGGTTTGCCCGAAAAAACTGTTTTTCGCCTTCACAGTCCAGCTGACGGCGACAACAACGTTCATGCGATTCAGCGTCGGTACACCCGTCGTGGGATCAGGATCGATCCGGGTCGCCGTCACCGTCCCTCTCACGCCATTCAGGTTTGAACTGGTCATCATGGTCCGCCACTGCTGGCAATCACCGTACGTCTGCCGTTGGGTCGTGACACTTTGTGGGCAAGGCGTGCCAGCCGTGGTGTTGATGTTGTTGTACTCGAGCACCTTCTGCCGATTGCTTTGAATCCGTTCGATCATCTCGGAGCCGAGATTCATCGCGACCGTACGCTCTTTCGAATCGACGTTTTGCGTCATGACCATCGTTTGCAGTCCACTGATGCCGAGCAATACTCCCGCGAGGATGCCACCGGCGACCAGCCCTTCAATCATGGTAAAGCCGTCTTCTTGCCCCACGATTTTGGATCCGACCACGACAGTCTCCTCCTACGCTAAGGGCACGAGGACGTGGCACACCAAAAGACTCTCCCCGAAGGGCTGACTGCGACGGAATAGGCTTGCCCCTGCGAGGGGGTCACCACGATGAGCGTGTTGGCTGCGCCTCCTCCGGAACGTCCCCCGTATGGATTGAAGCCTACCGTGGCCGCAGTGATGTTGCTGACGCGCTCACTGAGTGTCACGGATTTAAAGACGTTTCCCCCGAATGTAAGAGTGGCTTTTCCACCGGTCATTGCCGTCGTCACCGTGACTCCGGATCCGCGGCTCATCGCTGCAGTTCTCGCCATCGCATAGTTACCCGCCAGCTCGGTGGTGGCTTGACGAAGCTGCTGTCGCGCGATCCATAACGAAAACGAGGGCACAGCCATCGCCGTGAGAATGCCGAGAATGCTGCAGGCAATGAGAATTTCCAGGAGAGTAAAGCCGCTGTCATTTTGTAAGTGGTTTGAACGCATAGTGTTATCGCTTCACTGGAAACACGGGACGGGACCGTGCGCAGAAGGGAGCAAGTGTCATGCCGATAGGCGGAGCTTCAAGAAGCCCATAAGGCATTGAAGTGTTTGAAGGAAGTCTGCCTATCGGAGATGAACCAAGAGCGTTTTTTGGTAATCGGCGGACAGATTTTTGTTACTGACGAGCGTACACACCACCCTGGCCAGCAGCACTGCGGGACATAAACCGCCTATCGAAGCGTTCATCTTTCTCTCAAGAGTCTCCCTAGCTGTGTAACCAATTACAGGTCTCAGCCGTCTATCCTGATGGAGCGCTTCGCACCGTGCAGACCCGCAGCCAGGCATACATCAGTTCGAACACAGCCCTTACCTTGCCATGGGTTGGCTTGCACTCTCGGTTGGAATAGAGGTTGCTACTTATGAAGTGCGCCTGGCTGGTTTCCTCAGGGAGGGTCCTTATTATGACCGCCAGGCTTACAGTCCGCCTGTGCATGATCATCACAACGATCATCCTTTTAGGAGGATGTGCGATGACACCACGGCAAGATGGCAACGGCCTGAATCACCACGCTGCTTTCATGGATGCGTGGCACACGTATTCGCACTGTCTTTCCAGCAAGGAGCCGGAAGTCATTGTTTCCGACCTGCATGCCCTCCATCGGTTTGCTGACACGTTCTCCACGAACGGCAATGCACGAACTTTCGGCATCCTCCCCTATCCGCTTCCACCGTTGCCATCGCGGCTTGCAGTCGAGCCTTCCGCGATGGTGAGCGCTTGCGCGAACCACGGGGCGGAAGTCGCCATGTCTCTCGAGCAGCCAAGGGGCAGTGCGGAACTCCTTATTACCGCTGTCGAAGCCCAAAACCACTTCAAGAAATCAACCGACTAACTCGACACTGGATTCTTTCAGTGTTTTCTCGTGAGTTTTGCACGCTCCTTAATCAGCCGCACCGTACTTGCCTCTTTCGCTCCAGCCCAAGAACTAGGGGAATGCCCAGAGGCGGAAGAGTGCCCGGTCCACTACAAGGTGAGAACATGAAAACGCACGTTCCGCTTTTCCTCCTGGTGATGGCCCTGTCCATGCTCTCCATTGCATGCATGGCTCAAAAGCCAGCGCCATCCGATGGACTCACTGATCAAGCAATTGAGACGGAACATCTTCTCGCAAACGCCGAGAGAGGAACTGCCGAGGATCAATACAATCTCGGCCTGCGATACGAAAAAGGACTTGGAGTGCCGCAGAGCTATACGGAAGCCGCCCATTGGTACCGACTCGCTGCCATGCAGGGATATCGGGACGGAGAATACAAAATTTGCGAGTTGTCTGAGCGAGGGCAAGGCGTGCCCCAGGATTATCAAGAGTCCCTACGCTGGTGCGGCCTGGCAGCTGATCAGGGTCACGGCCGGGCGATGTTCGTGATTGGCCGTCTTTATCACACAGCCCATGGGGTCCCTTATGATCTCGTGCGTGCGCATATGTGGTACAACCTGGCGACCGCACATGGGTATGACGAGGGTAAAAAATGGCGCGATCGGATTGCCGAGGAAATGAGTCCGAGTCAGGTTGCCGAGGCGCAAAAATTGGCGCGTGAATGGAATGTGAGAATGACCTCGCGAAATAGTTGACATCACGCCCGCCAGACCTGTCCTGCCTTACGTCCTCAACTTGAAAGTTCCCGCTTTTCCAGCCCTTGATGTGAGTGCTCGGCTTGCCATAAGCACTTCGATCATACCTCCTGATCAATTCTAGCCGGGCCATGTAGACAAAGTCTCACTTCTGCTTCGCGATGATCTTGTATTTGATTTGTTCGTAAGTCGCTCGCGGAAGAATCTGCTTCTTCACCAACTCATCCTTGCTCCTATACGGCCGGCCCTTGATGATCTTTTCTGCATAGGCGTCGCCAATCCCGGGCAGCGCCTTCAATTGCTCAGTAGTGGCAGTGTTGAGGTCGAGCAAATCAGCTTGCTCAGCGGCATGAATCTGGCCCCACTTGCCAAGAGGAACTGAAACCAGACAGTAGGCAAGCAGAAATATGCAGAACGCTCGAAGACATATAGATCGCATAACACCTCCAATTTTGTGAAAGTCCTTCGTAACATCTGATTGTAGAGATAAAGAGAGGACTAGGCAAAGGCGAAGGATGCCGCAATGAGATTGGATCGTATTTAACATTTATACCTACGTAAACTAACCATACACAGCTAGAAAAGATCTGAGCAAAAGAAGAGGGTCTCTCGAGTGACGATTTTTCGGTCTCTACGACAATAATGGTACGGATCATCAGTTCGCTAGGCGCTTGTATTTCCTATATCCCCTCCTGGCACGACTCCTGCTGACTTCAGGGAGTGTTGGTCGATCTTTCGGCATCAGATGATGCTGAAGGACTGCAAAGGAGGCATCCATATGATGGCACGTCGTTTAGCTCTCGTCCTCGCGGGGGTATTTTCCATTGGTGTACTGACGTCGGCTCTGATGCCGGCGCCGGCACAAGCGGTATGCCGCCCGTATTGTCTAGATCTGAAAAAGCATCATGACAAGAGAGATGCCGACCGTGGCGACCGTTGGGAACGCAGTGATCGTGACAATCACGGTAAGCGTCACCACTACGGCTGGGCAAAGCACTTGTTCCACAAGAAACACAAGCACGGTGGTCACCATGGTCGCGGTGGTCACGATGATCCGCCTGTGACGCAGCCACCTGTGACACCGCCGCCGGTGACGCCACCGGCTGTTGAGCCGCCTCCTCCTCCGCCCGGTCCCACTCCCTGCATCGGCTGTTAGTCCGATCACAAAAGCGAGAGGAGGGAACGGCGATTGCGCCACCCTCCTCTCGTCCTCTACTTCCAGCAACGAAATGAGTTGTCCAACAGGCCAAGGGCCGCATTCAACTCACGCGCTGAACTATCGTCGGAGTGACTAGAAGAGAATATGGAATGGATGACGGTTTTCGAATTTTCTCCGATCCCAGAGACAAAATAGATCATGGCGGGTTCCAATAGCTATCCTAAGGATTGTACTAGATCAGACAATACCCTTAAGTGCTAAACCACTCCACAACCAGGGTTCTTCCCAGTGGCATATAAAATAACTATCTATAGGGTGCTCTCGGCTGGCGAACACAACCATGTCTAGGTCGGACGAAATGAATCGTTATAGTTCAAGCCCATCACAGACGGACCCCCCTCTTCTGCTCTCCTCTCTTACAAGCTGTTGATCATACGTCGCGATTCCGCGAACTTCTAGTGCTTCAAATGCCACAGGGGTTATCCCCAGTGTGGCGTTATGAGTTATCGCGATCCCTAGTCCAGGGAAAATTAACGTAGAACTAAATTTCTCCGACTGTGCCCTTGACGGATGAAGGGAGGCTCTCATGAGTGGGAAAATGATCGGCGTGTCAATGCTCGTCTTCATTGTGGCCGTAACGTTTGCCATCAATGTCCAATCCCAGATCGCAAAATTTACGGCCAGCGATCCCGGGGTGCGCCCTGGTTCCAATGGAGCTGGCGGAATGCTTCCAGGTCTCACGTCAGTTGAGCAGCAGGCCTTCGCCATCGGGCGAGAAGTATTCGGGGAGGTTGGATCAGTACTAGGCACATTGCCCGATACAGAATTAGGTCTTGGGCCGCGTTTCAACCTCGATAGTTGTGCCGGTTGTCATACCCAACCAGATATTGGGGGAAGCAGTCCGGTAGTCAATCCTCAAATCGCTGTGGCCAAAAAAGCCGGAGCTACAAACGAGATTCCATCCTTCATCACGGCTGACGGTCCCATACGGGAAGCGCGATTCAAATTCTTTCCAAACGGCTTGCCAGATGGTGGTGTGCAGGCGCTTTTCACAATCACTGGCCGCAGCGATGCACCAGGGTGCTTCTTACATCAGCCGGACTTCCGCACCGCCGTGGCAATGCAGAACGTGGCCTTTCGCATACCGACTCCCGTCTTTGGCGCCGGGCTCATCGAAGCCATCGACGACGATACGATCCTGGCCAACCTGCAAGCAAATGCTGGCACCAAACTGTCGTTAGGCATTAGGGGAAAACCGAACATGACGGGCCGACCAAACGTAAGCGGTAACGACGGAACGATCACTCGATTTGGGTGGAAAGCGCAGAACAAATCACTCGAGCTGTTCTCTGGCGAGGCCTATAACGTAGAGCAAGGAGTAACGAGTGATCTGTTTCCTCAGGAGCGCGATGAAGCTCGTGGGTGCAAATTCAATAGCACGCCTGAAAGTCCAACGCATTTCAATGCGATCAACCCCTTGGAAGCGCCGAGCGATGTCGTAAAGTTCGCGGTCTTCATGCGACTGCTCGCGCCTTCGACGCCTGCCCCAGACAATGCGTCAATTGTGAGCGGTCGAAAGCTATTCCAAGATACCGGCTGTGCTCTATGCCATACCCCTACACTGCACACCGGAAAGTCTTCAGTGGCCGCTATGCAGGGGAAAGAGGTGAATCTATTTTCTGATTTGGCCCTACACAACATGGGACCGAATCTCGCCGATGGCATTAGCCAGGGCTCTGCCGCTGGAGACGAGTTTCGAACTGCACCATTGTGGGGCCTTGGGAAACGTATTTTCTTTCTGCACGATGGACGCACAAAAGATCTGTTGGCAGCCATCCGGGCCCATGCGAGCGCAGGCGCTGGCGTTATTCCGCCCTCTGAAGCGAATCAAGTCCTTGCGAATTTCAATGCTTTGAATGAGATCGACAAACAAAATCTGTTGAATTTCTTGCGATCGCTCTAGACAGGATTGTGTCTCGCAGGCAGCGAGAAGGGGAAGACTTGCGGACATGCGACGGGACACGCTTATCCCGTGAAGAATGCCGTGCAGCACAACCGGAGGATCTATGGACTGGTAAACAACCGGTTAGAGGGGAATGCACCGCTGACGGTGCATTCCCTCACAGACCTGCCGAATCTATAGGATGATTCCGAGTAACTTTGGTACCCAGACGGTGTCCCTCAGAGGGCAGGCCTGCTCCGTTTTTTTGGTCTCCCAAATCATCTGACGAGTACTTCTCAAACCACGAGCACCAGCCTTGCTTGACGAATTCCTGATTCAGCTATCCCCTCTTCTGTAGGGCACTATTGGCGGCGAAACAATGCGATAAGGTATCTGCGACGGCTTTACCGACGCCGATTGGCAATAGTAGCGTGCTCTCACTTTGCTCCACATCTAGGGTGTTCTCTCGGATATGTGTCTGAGCCAGTATGACTACCAACACGGCGACACCTTTCCCTTGGTCGAGTTTTTGGATGTAACAGCTCCAGAGCCGGATGGCAGAGGAAGAATTTAGCATGCCAACGAGTTACATAGATCGCTTTGGTAAAGGCAGCGAGCTCATTCACGCGTACGCGGACGATAATTCCCCGCGTGCAACGGAAACTCAACCTCTGTTCGATGTGATGAATCTCCAGGAAGCTCAAACAGTGTTAAACGTACCCTTCGAGGGAAACTTACTTACGCAAATTCAATTTGTCCCCAATATGGAGATAACACTAGCTGATTTTGTTGTTCCAGACTCTTTGAAAAACTGGAATATCGTAAAGACAGACTACAATCTCAAAAATATACCCAGTGCTTATTTTGATATAGTTCTAACCATTGCAGGAATTCATCATCTTGATAATGAAGAACAACTCCAATTTCTTATTGCAACAAGAAGAGTGCTGAAAACACATGGTCGGTTGCTCATGTCCGAAGTGAAAGAGGAATCTCGCACAAGTCGCTTTCTCGATCAATTCGTCGGTAAGTATACGGGTACTGGTCACACCGGAAACTATCTAAAAGAAGACTTTGTCAGCGTAGCTGCTCTTGCTGGATACAAAACCATCAAACGAGAAACAATAGTTTGCCCTTGGGTATTTGCGAACGAAGATGTTCTATTCAATTGGATGAGCAAGTTTTTTGGCTTATCGAACATTTCGAAGAAAGATTTATTGTCTCAAGTGGAAGAAATTCTAGGACTGAACAAGGAGACTGAGGTCTTAACAGTCAATTGGGAGTTAGATTTCATTTTTGCCCAGAGTTAAAAAATACCTCTGAAAACTTCTTTTCCCCGCCAGCGGGGAAAAACTTTCCCATCCCCCCTGCGGGCAAGTTAGTCAATTCGCCAAAAAGTACCCGTTCACCATCGGTGTAAAAGTCTATTCTTATGTAAGTGAATTCTCCAGAGAGAATTCTTGAGCTTTTCAAAAGGCTGTCTAAGAAACCCCAGTCTTTTGGCTCGAATTCTTTCAATGGATATTGCAAGCTCACCCCTAATGGAGTTTTGTTTGTATCGAAAGATTGGCGCTCTTTAGTCTTTCGATCAATCAAGGTAATAATTTTCGGTTCTCCGCTCAGGCAATGAACTGATCCTTCAATTGTGAAAGTATCGTCGATATATTGTTCAACGATGATCTTCTTTTCAAGTTTCGCGTAGTTCCTCTCCAGGGATTCCAGGAAATAGTCTTGATTAAGCCAATCTTTAATTTGCGTTTTTGCTTTATGATAATCAGATTCTGAAAGCACTAAGACAATCCTGCCGAAGCTATGTGTTGGCTTGACCACTATTGGATATGTGGACGGGAGGTACGTGTCAACTTTCTCTGGCGTCCGCAAAACACAGAGAGTGGCTGGAGTTGTTCCGGCGCCAAGCTTCTTTTCTACATAGAGTTTCCCGAATTCTTTATCGGTAATGAATGTTCGTAAAGGGCTCCCAAGTTCAGAGCTGGATGACAGTTGGAACAGAAAATCGTTAAATAATGTATTTGGTCTAATCGGAAGTCTCTTGTGTGTCGCCAAGAACTTAAAAAGATTCCCTAAATACATGACGGTTTCCAACATTACAGAGGGAGCCCTCATGTGGTACAGCTTGAACGCCACTCGGTTAAAACATTCGCGTACAATGCTTATGATCTTTCCGGTGGAGCGACGATAAAAATGAATCAAGAAGGGCATGGGAGCCTCGCAGGGAGGCGTATTGTAAGAAGGGGACTGAGGAAATCGCAAGGCAGGGGTGGAGAAGAGTAGTAGTACGCCACAGGAGGGGACATGCCGACGCAGAAGCGCGCACTTCCGCCGCAGAAAAGGATAATTACCGGCGTATCCCAGTGAGGTTCACTACTTCAATTAGGCCGTCTTACTGATGCAGGGAGCCTTATCGAGTGAGTGAATTGCAGATTCACAGTCTTAACTAGGTGCACACCTCTCTGGAACTGGGGTTTATTTTGCGGCGTAGGCCCGGAGGCGGCATCGTAGGCAACTGCCCCGTCAAGTTGGAGTCCTGTTCGACTTGCCTGAGACGGAGTCAGAAGCTCAGACATTACATGGCCCCAAATCCTTTAGTTACTTGCAGGCGATGCGCTCAATGTATGAGGTCGGTGCAGAGGCACTGTAATAGACAGCATTGTCTTTATAAGCCAAAAAGACATTCGAACCAGCGATCATCGTACGACGAGACGCAACAAGCTGGACCGAATCTGCTTTTTGCGGACGTGTAGGATCATATGGGCGCCGGAACTCGAAAGTAGTGCCATCTCCGGCAATACTTTTTATTGTTCCGTCGATCGTCACATACAACAATTTTCCTTTGTGCGATGTGAAGAGACCTTTGCCATCTGTGGCGAGGCCGGAGATATCTAAAGCACCCGACCCTCCGAACGTCTGGGACCCCCCGCGAACGATTTCGTGGATGGCTCCGGTCCCTGGCTCTATTTCGATGATGAAGCCCTCCGACACTGTATTGTTGCCAACGGTGTAGAGTTTCCCGTTCAATGCGATCAATGCAAAATAAACGCCCTCCGGCAGCTTAGCGATTGTCTTAACCGTGTTTCCCGAATCGTTTGCGATGCGCTTAATTTTTCGGTGGTTCTCATCAATGAAATATATATTGTCGTCTATGACAGCAGGCCAGTTAACGAGTCCAAAGCGGGCACTTGCACCTGGTCCATCAATATCGCCGACGTTGGGCGGGCTTCCAGGGCTGACGCTTTCGATGGCTTTCGTAGAACCGGCTAGAAACGTGACTGTACAATTGGCTCCGAACGGGTCTTTGACCAAGAAGACGTCGTTGCCGGTTTGGTCAGCACCGACGATGTTGCCATCACTCTTGAGAGCGACGCCTGCGATGTTTGCGAATCGAGCATCCTGACAAGCGCCTGGTTTGATCGATTGACCTGTACGGTTTTCTTGTCCAGCGAGTCGCTTAATTACCGGCTTGGCTGCCTTCAAATCTGTGTACCAGATTTCCTGCCCGACGTGAGTGACCAGCTTGTCATCCACAAAAAGAAGCGAACGCCATGCGAGAGGCGGATTGTCCAGCAAGCCCTGGCCGTCCGAAGCTCGATCCATGGGTTCTTCATAGGAAGGGTTGCCAGCGAACAACTCAGCCGTCGAACATACCGGAGCCGCTTGTACAACAGCCGCGGCAAGTGTCGAAAGCACTCCCAGAGCAATCGTGTACATCCTCATGATGATCTCTCCGTGTGTTTGCGGCAAAGCTAGTTCGTCCGTTATTCACAACATTCGCCATGCGCTATACCTTACACAAACGGGAACCAGCCCTTCTCGCAGATGCCTCAGAAGCACTTTTTGCAATCTTCCTTGAACAACTTTACTCTTTCCTCCACCTCTTTCTGGGCTTCCGCGAGTTGTTTCCCCCGTGTTTGGTAGGCATCCCATAGCTTTTCGAACGCATCGCAGAATTCGCCCCATTCGCTCTTGAGGTTGCTTGCTTCGGAAGAGGGGGTCTTGGCTTCACTTAAGGCTTGTTTTACTGACGCGATAGCAGCTACTACCTTCATGTATTTTGCAAGCGCCTTCTCCTTTGTTGTCTCTGCTATCCACTTGCGTTCTTTCTCGTGAAGGTTCTTGCCAGCTTGCTCGACTTGATATTGAACGACATCCATGTTCTTTTTAAATTTATCTGTTTCTTCCGCAAATACTCTCGCCTTTTCTTGAGCGGCCGCCTCCAGCAACCGGGACATGTCCTCCTTGGCAACGGCGAAGCTCAGTGCCGCATCGTCAATGCTGGCCTCGGTCATGGTAGCGGTGGAATGAAGCAGGACTGCTATCAACCCAATCACTGCGAGAGTTCTACAACCAATTTGTAGCATGATCCCCTCCTTTGGCTTGTCGCGGTTCGCGGGTGTCCTTTCACTTGCCTCTCAGTAGTCGAAGTCCCCCTTTTTTTTCTCTCCTGTGCCAGGTGCTTTCCCGCCCTTCTCACCTGGTGGGGTCGCTGCGGGAGGAGGGGCCGGCTCGGCACCGACCACAAGCGATCTCTTCGTAGTCTCTCTATGGCTGTGCAATGGCTCGGGATATTGCCTGCACACGAGCCCGACCGTGCAGGCGGGGTCTTCCGTTGGTACCACTTCCGTTAACTTTTCAATGGTAAAACCCGCA
Organism: uncultured Nitrospiraceae bacterium; assembly: GCA_963824855.1. Classification (GTDB taxonomy): domain Bacteria; phylum Nitrospirota; class Nitrospiria; order Nitrospirales; family Nitrospiraceae; genus Nitrospira_C. The sequence goes on along the minus strand of CAWGQP010000012.1, from coordinate 13,298 downwards.
GTTTTTATTGCCGCCTGCGCGTCAGCGACATTCATTCCGATCACCTTCGGCATGCGATGCCATTGATTCTGCGGGTCTGTTGGGTCGCCCTTGTAATGGCCATGCCAGGGATCGTCCTGCTGGACGATCACTGCTACTCTTGTTTTTTGGCTGGATAAGACGCGATTCGCGATTGGGTCCTGCTGACAGATCTGCCCTTTCTCGATAACAACGAGTTGGTTATCCAGTATGAGATCTATCGCGCAAGATCGATCGCCTCCTATATCGAACTGAGTGATCGCATCTACCCCTACGAGTGCGACCCTCGCGTTTGCCTCGGCCAGATTCTTACCCACCAAATTAGGCATTCTGCGCTCTCCCTTCAGACTAGACATCGTGCCTAAAAGATCTTCCGAGGAACATCCACTTACTAAAAGTGATATTAAGCACAGAAGACCAGAGAGCATACGTTCCGTTATTGTTCTCACGGTCATGCTTGCACCTCTTCGCTGAGCTGGTTGTCAGTCAGAAGAACTGAAGGGCAGAGCCAGAGGATGTATAGGGCCGAGGTTTTGCCTAGGGTACTGGTATGTTGCCTAGCCAGACTATGAGAACACGTGAGGAGAGAGCCCCCGGCCATGAAGCGGCAGGTGCCTGTAGGCATCGCCGACTAGTAAGACACAGGAACGGCGATCGCCAAGAACCCCCTAGACGTTACCCCAGTGTCAGCCATGTCAGGGCAGAAGTATCCTTGAAGTAAGCAAGGGGGTAAAACATGGCTTCAAAAAATCCAGTGGGGGAAAATATCAGCGTGCAGGATGTTCATGTTCCGAAGGACGACAGAGCCGACGTACTTCATCAATTTGGGCAATCCGCTTCTGTCTTGCGGGATCTGCTCTATGACGATAGGGCCTTAGATGAGGAGGAATTCGTTTTTATCGATAAGCATTTTCAAATCCTAAACATGGCCTATCTTCGTTGGAAGCGAAAACATAGACCGACGGATGAAGCGCATCCTTCATTATAGGACATACCTTCATATCGATTTCCCCTTCCCCTGCCGAGCCTCCAGACCCCTCCTGTAAGAGCCTAATCAAAAGGAAACCTCGAAAATAGGAACCACCAATTTCCCTTTCAGCGTCCCGCTAATAGCGCCCAGGCTGGCTACGGCTATAAGGATCACTATTTGAAGCTGGCGGACGTTCGTCGAAACGATACTGTTGGCCCGACTGCGGCGGTCCCATGTCGACGTTCTCGTAGCTGTACGCGGGTCGTTGGCGATCACGATAGGGGTCATCAGCACAGCCAGCAACCATGGCACCGGCCATAAAGGCAAAGGTCAGAGTGCATAGAATACGAATCATGTGAACCTCCTCAGTCACCCGGAGTTACTTCCATCTTTTTGCTTGTTACCCAACGGGCATGAAAGATTGTTCTTCCGTGCCCTTCATACAATCAGTCTACTGTCCTTCCCGGACAACGCATACCTAGTGGTTCCCCTTGGCCTGGCCCAGTGGTGGCCACTCATAGTGGCTTCGAGCATGAAGACGATAGATGAAGAAGAAGGGATTAACCTACAGGCAACGTAGGTATAGGCTGCGTCGCATCGATTAGAATGGGGGAGAGCATACGCAAACCGCAGAATAAACTCTCTGGGCCATCAAACGGTAGAACAGTTTTCCCTAGGGCAACTGATAGGAGACAGTAATCGCTTTACCCATTTACACTGCCTTCCAAGTCAGTCACATGTCGGGCAAGTTGTAATCATCAATGGAGTCGCACAAAGTGGTGTCGGATGAGCGATTGTAAGTCAAGCGGCGCAAGACATTTGCATGCGCTATCTCTCAAAACGGTCAAAATGTCGGTTCAACCGACGCTAGTTTGACCGATCTTTTCCGTCACAGTGCCGCTCGATGCTTCCATTGCCACATGGCTGGGCAAATGGAACAAAACCTAGCATGTGCTGGATGGCTCCCACACTACCAGTCAATGCTAGCTTCCGCATTTACACGTGACAACGCTACGTCGAGAGGAGAAATTAAAATGATCATGCTGCTCACCCATCGATCTGATCTGAGGAAACAATTAAATGAGGTCTTGCAGTCCAGCGGCTATTCAGTAGCGATCCCCTCCCATCGTGAGGAAGGGCTATCAATGCTTATCGAGTGTCGACCTACACTCATTGTCTTGGACCTATATGTAAGCGATCCAAGTGGAACTGAGGGGTTGAAAGAACTCCGCGATCATGGTTATCGCGGGACCATCATTGTGTTATCGGGATCGTCCATGATGCCGATTCTCAAGGAGGCTTATGCGCGCGGAATCGATAGAGTCATCCCGATACCAGCGCTTGTAAAGGGTCGATATTTGCTCGGGGAATTACAAGCCGCGATCACGAGCTGCATGCAGGAGATACATGCGCATCAGCGTAAAGATGCGTTAGTTGCCCGTCGAGCATATGAGCTGTATGAAGCCCGGGGCCGTCACGACGGTGGTCACGTTCAGGACTGGCTACAGGCGGAGCAAGACATCCATGAAATAGCCGATATCACCTAAACTAATCCACATCATTTAACTCATTCTTGTATACGTTGGAATTTCTGTGAAGATCCGATCGATTTACCAAATCCACCCACCACCAAACACGCTCACAGACTGCGTACTGCGTGCCTGCGTACCTCAAGGATTAAAGGGGCGCTGTGGATTCCATTCGCCAGCGGACGAGCTGGATGGACACAATTTTGACACAAGGCGGGAAGGAACGGGTGGAGGTTTCTGACCACTTGATTTAGTTTTTGAACAGAAGGCACAAAGTTCCACGTCCTTATGCCCTACGAGGCCGAGGAGTGATTGCGTCTCAAGACCGTCATGGGCATCACCTGGTGCGCCTAGACCAATGATGTTGTCGGTCAAAATGTTTGTCTTAAAATTGATATGGTCTTCAACACTCGCCGTAGTTCCCATTCGACCAGCGTGCCTTTCACCTCGTCGCGATTAAAAGTGCTTCATCAGGAACTTCTTTCGTGGGGGTACGACAGGTCAAGACCTTGCTCTATTTCTCGAAGGTAATAGTCAACAACGCTGCGATCTTCATCTGGCAGTGCGGTGTTTGAGATGACAGAAAGGAGGTTTTCACAAGCAGACGCGAACAGGCCGGTCTCTTTCTTTAATACCACCATGGCGAACCTGCCTTTCTCCACCGTCCGGTGGGCGCGACATGATTCATCCCTGGGACCTATTAGGTGAGATCAATGAGCAGCATGCGCTTGCGCAAACGCTTAGTCAACGCACGAATTGAGTTTGGCGCGAAACCATCGCTTTCACCCGTTGAGTTCAGTGACAAAGTGCTCACTGTCATCCGCCAAATCGAAGAGTGCGATATGGACGAGTTGATGTGAGCCTGTTCCGGGTATACGTGGAATCAAGTGTTTTTTGAGCTACGCCGGGACTCATGGCGCGAGCAAGCTGAGGGGTGTGCTGTGTGTTGATTGTGCATCCTCTTGCCCAGTTGCGTGACGACGACCGAAGCTGTTAATCGCAATTCTTCACGGATGGCTACACTCGCGTGAGTATCCTGTTTTCATTCAAACTGGGCCTGCTTGTGTTGTGGGCACTATGGTATCTCATCGCGTTTTCCACTAACTTGTGCGAGAGCTTCGAGGCTCTGGGAATCTTCCGCAAGACGTGGCCATTGGCTTCCGGCAACTTTCAAGCCGTTACTCGCGCCATAAAGACGTACTCTACCTCTCGGTGGATACCTCGGCTGTTATTCGCTGGAGTGTTATGCTGGCAGCTTTTGACTGTGTCCCTGTTCGTGTGGGCTATCGTCTCATCTGTCTTGGCAGGGAAGATTATCTTCGATGCTGTCAATGCGGCATTTGTCGCAGCCCTGAGTCTATGGGCCGCCTTAATGCTCGCAGACGAGATGCTCAAGCAGTATGACACCGAGCACCCCCATGTCTTGTTTTTTATGGCACAGCTGGTCACATTTGTTGCCCTTCATGTACTGCCTTCGTGATTGCAAAGGTGGTCCTCGCAAACGGCCTGCTCGTTCCCAGGCGACATCAATGGAGTTGAATGGCCTTAGTACTTGCCTCCTCTGATTGTCATGTAGATGACACAAACTTGGACACATCTATGCATGGTAGCAGTGGGGTCGCAGATCAATGGGGAGCGAATTCTAGTTGCGAGGTTCCTTGCGAGTGGAGGGAACAGTAGTAACTGCCTTGCGAATGGCCTCATCTAGCTGATCGATGAAGAGAATTGTCGCAGAAGGATAACCGAAACGCGAGACGGCTGAGGTGCTGATCAAACAAAGGAGCAGGGGGTGTCGATCCATTACTGCCCTTTCACTGGTTGGACAGGTCTGCGGATGCAACCACGTAGCCCCGATTGCTTTACGTGTCTAAACCCAGGGTAAATGCTAGTAGTTACTTATCTCGTAGACAGTGACCCTATAACTAACAGACTAAGGAGGCCCACATGAATACCATTCTACTGGTAATCTTGATTCTGCTACTGATTGGAGCACTGCCCACATGGCCATATAGTACCGGTTGGGGCTACTATCCAAGCGGCGGACTCGGCTTGGTGTTGCTTATTCTCGTGATTTTGCTGTTAACAGGACGGCTTTCCACAACATAGGCTGGCGCGTTGGTGCCCAGGTCGGTGGAGGCTAAGAAGGTGAACTTGCGTCTAGCACAAGACGAGCATTCAAGAATGGAGGCCGGATTTCAGACCAAACTAATCGTCGCCGTCGCGGGTATGTCATTCATGTTTTGCTTGTTATTGTTCTTCATCGTCTCTGCTCTTCATCAAATTGTCCGACTCACTCTTCTCCGACTCACTCTTCAAGGTTTCGGGTTACAGCGAAAAACAGCTAATTTTCCAATCAGCCGTCAGCAAGCTTTCGTACCTCATTGAGAGAATTTAGGCGAGGACGCCCCCGTCGAACGTTGACGGTCGCGGCATCAAGCAGCAATCACCGGTCTGGGTCTCTCACCTGCGTGCCATCGACGGAAACAGTCGACGCACACGTACTGAAGAATGTAGGACCCGTTTCGATCGACAGTTTCTTCTGGCATGAGGGTGCCGTCACATTTCCAGCATCGCATCGGAAACCTTGGTCCTTCAACGTGGGCCTCGGGGCGGTTGTCTTTGCAGGGCACATCATCCTCCTTGGCCAGGTTCTTGAGTTGCTGATCCAACAGGACGAGTGGGTGCCGGGCTAGGGTCTTGGCCATCGACTGCTCCACTTTCGAGTCGTCAGTCGAGATCATTTCTCGGCCTCGTAGGGCATAACGATTTGGAAGCTTACGCTTATGCCTTCTCCAAAAAAACATATTTAAACGGGCACGACAGACTGATGATCGTCGGTATCAATAAGAGCCCAAGTGCACTGTGATCGCTATGAATATTGGATAAGTGATTGGATAAGTGAAATGGGGAAACCATACCAGTACCAATTAATAAAGTCTTCGGTCCATTGAGTCCTGGAAGGACCCCTAGAGCTGTCACGCCGTAGTGCATCGAGCCTCGGGAAGTCGGCGCAAATCCGTCGCTGGCGAATGCAAGTCCCTGATTTGAGTGGTGGGCCGCCCGGAACTCGAACCCTGAAAAGATCAAACAGACGGTTAGGGATAAGTGCTCGCTATTGTAATGGTTCCCCTTTGTTCTGCATTTTCGAGGCGATAGTTAGTTTTATTAGTTCTAGTTCTTTCTCTTTATGCCTGTTATTTCCGCTTTTGTTTGATACCAAATTGGCCGGGACTTCTTTCGACATAGCAATGAGACTTAGCCGCGAGGTCATGTGGCCGATACGGTAAAGCCCTGGCTCCTTAGACATATGTTTTGAATATTGCATCAGTTTTTATTCTGACACAATGACTTCCGACATGGGATTATCCGGGTATGCAAACTCCAGCTCTCGTATGTAGCCTTGAAGTATGAATCCTCCATTTAGCCTGCCATTCCAAGAATTCATACGCGCATCGATTCGTTGCCAACCATAAAGGCCTGCCGGAAGACGAGTGTGAAGCGGTCTGGTTACATGCCCTCGAACTCATCCAGGAAATCGAGCAGCACTGTATCGATCGGCATCGGCACGACATCTACAAACGGGCTGCCTGGAAAGCGGTCTTTGGATCTGGTTATTATGGCTTCGAACCTTCCAGAGCTTGAGAGGCGTTGTATATGTCTCCACGTTCGAGACAGTCGAGAGACGGGCTATGAGCGTTGGGTCACACAAAACAGACGTATCGAGAGGAAACAGGTATCGATCCAGCCGCTTGCTGTCTGAGCGCTACGTACTGCCCTTCCTGTTACAAACACTACCTGGTTACAATCCAAGCCGCGTAATCAACCTGTTCCTATCTGCCGGACGATCAACGAGCGTTACATAAGATTTTCGTTGCTGCTTGATATGGGAAATGCAAAGCCCGAGACGCTGGTGCTGCTTCCCGGCCTGGACGGAACCGAGGTCTTTTTCCGACCGCTGCTGGCGTCGTTGCCGGAGTGGGTGAGACCGCACGTGGTCTCCTTTCCTCCAACAGGCGCCACTGGGTATGAGGACCTCCTCGCGATTGTGCGAGAAGCGGTATCAGAGATCCCAAGCTTCTATGTGCTGGGATCATCGTTTGCAGGGCCGCTAGCGCTCATGCTGGCGGAGGCAGAACCGGACAAGATTCGGGGCGTGATCCTGGCCACAACGTTTGTGAGGCCGCCGCGCAGGATCTATGTGCGAATGCGGTTCACCTCAGTTGCGCCGACTATCTGGTTGATTCGCACCTGTCGTCACATTCCCGCCTGGCTTTCCAGAGGGCCGACCGATCAGCTTCGCCGGGATACGGCGGAGATCTGGAAACGTGTGGCCGCCCACATAGTCGCAGCACGTATTCGGTCGTTGCTGAACGTCGATGCGCGAGAACTTTTGGGGAGGTGTCCGGCTCCGGTGCTGTGCATCGCAGGGAGCAATGACGGTGTCGTACCCTGGCGCAATGTTGAGGAGATCGTTCGTGTACGACCGTCCGTGTCTGTGCGCAGGATCAAGGGGCGCCACTTCGCGATCTACACGAATCCGACGGCCACTACGGAGGCGATCACGGCGTTCATGGAAACAAAGAGGCAGGTTGAATAGCGCCACATGGATGTTAAAGGGTTTGATGGCTGGCCCTGTGACTCAGAAATTACTGATTCTAAGTAAGCCACATGGGATTGCTTACGTGGAAAACTGAATGATTTGCCACAAACAGTTGATCAAGAATCCCCTTCATACACCTCTAATATTGCATATGCGTGTCAGAGATTGATTTCTCGTAGTTTAGCTAGTCGATAATGGAACCTAAGAATAGGGATCAGATCCCGTACCGTTTATAGCCTGATGAGGTAGATGATTTCCCTTCATTCAGCCATGTAAAGGCCGCTTCAAAATCACGGAAGGCTTTCAGTTCATATCCTCGATTCATCGCGCAGAGTTCAAGAAACGCTCCTCTATCAAATTCGTCTTTTGGCCTATTCACCACTGCTACCCTGGCCCGGAGCCCCGAGTATGTCAGCTTCTTTGCCAGAGTCCACACATCCAGCATGCTGGCGTTTGAAGTTGCTTCCCGGGTATCGATGAGAATTCGGTCTACGTTGTGGTTTCTGCACTCTTCCACCAAGTTACGCAGTATTATCAGGCTCCTCTCCAAATCTAGGTTACCCGACACATCTGATCGCAGAAATTCTTTGATGGGGATTATTCTCACGTCGACGGCCATATTTCACCTGCTGCAATCCGACATCCGCCAAGTCACATTAGCTAACGGTGCAGTTCGCATATTTTGTCTTGAAATTGGGAGCCTTCTTCCTCGCAAAAATGAGAAAGCGGATAGGCGCAAAGTAGCTTAATAGGATTCTGGGTGATCAACTCACTGAAGAGTTCCTCTAGGCGTATGACCGCGTCTGGCGTGGCTTGAGTCCAGAGAAGGGATGTCATTTCTTGGAAGACGCGAATACGGGGACGTTTGGACAGCATCAGCCCTATCCGCATCGCATCCGTGAATCGAGATTCGTCCGGCCAGCCGTTGATCAGGGACTGAGGCAACAACTCCTCAGCGTCAAAGAACAATAAGGTCTTCTTTGCCAACACTTCTGGCTGTAATGCGGCTCCAATAGCCTCCCGGAACGTTTTCGTTGCAAGCACTAACACGGCGTCCTGCATTTCCAGGCCAATCTTAATGAAGGCGATGACCGCTTCGAGGAGTAACGCCTTATCCCAATAGAGGTCCATTGAGTGGTGATCACAAACACGGAGCATCGGCGTCATCGCGGAAACCCTGAGGGTGGGGATTGGGGATTTCTGAGACGAGTGGTTTCTATCTGGAGGACTCTTAACTGGCCCGCCAGATTGAGCAGCTCTGGTTGAGAAAGACTCTGCCCCTTTCCCCTTAACTGTTTAAACAGACGAAGTCCAGAGAAGACACATTCATCGATGGCAGGGGAGACATCCATAAGAACAAGACTCCCAAATCGTCTTATGTAGAGAGGAAGTGAAGTTGGCGAGAGTATAAAACACAAAGCGATAAAGGAGAACTGTCAGAATTGACAGCCGCCAGCAGTCAGACGAATGTGGGCCCTAGCAATTTCTAGCTTCTTAGCCAAGCGAGTAAGAGGTATTCCTAGTTACGCTGGGATGGGCACACGGATAGGCTGACGCCCGCTATGAGAAAGACCCAGGCCCTAATTCGATCAATGGAGGAACGAGATGTGGATGTGGAATAGGCTGAGGCAGAAGGTCTCACTGATGCACAACGGAGTGCGATTAGGGAAACTGGCTTTTCATGGAACAATGCTGATGTTGTTATGGAGCGTTGTGCCCCTGATCTTGCCCTCTGCCTATTCTCAGCCCCAGGAGCCTGTGCCGGTGGAACCGGTAGTTCCGCCGCCGCAGCCCAAGGAGCCTGTGCCGGTGGAACCGGCAAAGAAGCAAGGTGAGCCGACGATTGAACACAAACGTGTGCGCCCGAGCGAAACCTACATCGCAGGGTTTGGTGGTTCTACGTTCGGCGGTAAGTTGAGTAATTTGGAAGGCCCCCTAGGTGGCAATCTCGGTGGGACTCTCAGTGGGAATCTTGCGGATGCGGGAGTATATGGCGGAAAGCTCGGCCATTTCTTTGGCGATCGAATGAATTGGCTGGGCGTGGAGATGGAAGCGTTCAACACAACGCCTCATGTGGAGCAGCAAGGACCGCTGCCCGGGAGGCATTTTCGGGTTACGACTTTGGCCTTCAATCTCATCGGTCGGCTGAAATTCGGGTGTGAGACGAAAACAGAGCGGGAGTTCTGCCGGCTGCAACCCTATGCTGGGGTAGGGCTTGGCGTCTTCTTTGCCAATCTCTCAAACAACAATGGTAATAGCCTATCGGACAATGCCGTCCCAGGTCTCAACGTCTTGGGGGGGTTACGCTTTTACTTCACTGAACGCATCGCACTGTTTGGTGAATACAAATACAACTGGGCGGCCTTGAATTTGACGAATGATACTGTCGGGGGAGCGGGAGTCAAAGCCGATTACCAGATCAATCAAGTGGTCGGAGGGCTATCGTTCCACTTCTAGCTCGTGCCCAATATCTACAGACCCAGGTCTGACAGTCCTGAATGGTCATCAGGTCTACGCCCTATCGGCCAACGGAATTTACGGTCCGTTTCCTTAATGGCTAGGTCGTTAATGCTTGCAATCCGACGGCGCATGTACCCTTGATCGTCAAATTCCCAGTTCTCGTTGCCATAAGACCGGAACCAATTACTCGAATCGTCATGCCATTCATAGGCAAATCTCACGGCAATTCGATTACCGTTAAACGTCCATAGCTCCTTGATGAGGCGGTAATCTAATTCTCTGTTCCATTTGCGGGTTAAGAATTGAACGATGGCTTCGCGTCCGGCAAAGAACTCCGCACGATTACGCCAAATACTGTCGGGTGTGTAGCCTAATGCGACGCGTTGAGGATCACGACTGTTCCATGCATCTTCAGCCGTACGGACCTTTTGGGTAGCCGTTGTACCGTCAAACGGTGGCAGTGGTAGTCTATGAGGTTCCATTGTGTAGTCCTATGCCGGGTGGAACAGTATTCACCCATCGACTGCGGTCCGAAAAAAAAGGGCTCGCAGCACTTCTACTTCTGTCCGCCTCTCATTGGTCCGGTTCACCATGACTCCTCATAGATGGTGATAAGCGATTCCGCATCGGAATTTGCAAAAACAGGGTGAGTTTTGGAGGGGACACTTTGCCAGAGAAATACTTACAAGCAAACTGTCACTTTTGACAGGCCCACTTCCTGACCTGGGGTCTGATGGAGCTGGTTTATCCTGTCCTGGCAGCAGAGAAGGATAACAACGAGAAGGATTTTAAGAGTGGGTTCCTATGCAGTCGCTCTCTGCATGACTCCATACAGATCCAGCGCCTTCTGCTTGGGGAGGACTTCGACAGCCCCAGCTTTTATCACGGCATATACCAGGTATCCCGCCGTATTGTCGGAAATTCCTATCACCGAAATATGGGGATATTTTATTGTGAGCGCGGCAATTCCCTTTAGTGCGGGGAGGCTTATGTCCATCATCACGATGGTAGGTCGCAGCGTACCAGCACTTTCCAGGGCCTCTTCACCAGTTGTCGCTTCCCCTACGATGAGGACATTGGAAAAGGTTTGAAGGATCGCCCGCAACGCCTGGCGCGCAAGAGGGTGGTCATGTACGAGGAGCACTCGAATCGGGTGGGCTGTGCTCATGAAGGGCCTCCAAGATCGATGAACTTTAAAGGAGAGGCAAATAGCAATCTCCTCGGGATATCCCTGGTGGCACTACGTGAAGCGATTTCTGAGAAGTGAGAGTGAGACGCTTCAACCAGGCAGCCCATGGCACTGGGGGGCTTGGTTAGGCAGCGGGTCGAATATCTGATTTTTCGGTTGATGTGTCGATCAGGAAGGTTTTCCAATTCGAGTAGACCGACTCGATGAGCCGCACATGACATTCGATATACGACTGCTCATCCTCGTCGAGGTCAGTTCCATCCGATAGGAGTTCGAGCAGGTTCCTGCTCGCCTGATTGAGTGAGGCAAGCGCCCGATGTTTGGCTAAGAGATTCATAGATTCATGTTCGTCATCATAGGCGAAACGCAGAAGATGCACTACTGGTATTGCCCCGAGCCGAGCCCTATGAATAGGCTGACATAATTAAATGCAGAGGTTAGGCATTTGTGGCATCTACAGGCGACGATATGAGGACGACCCGTCGTCCCATATCGACTGCGTACCACAGACGGTCACTCCGCCATCGTACGCCTCCCTCTTGCTCCAGAACGGCGAGAGTGCCGTGTATGTGAAAGACCAGATGGGCCATTGTTCCATCCAGGTCACCGTGGATCTTTATGGGCATCTCATTCCAGGCGGGAACAGACAGGCGGTCGACCGTCTGGATGTCGGTGTCGAAGAATGGTCGTTGAGGCCCAAATCTGCAACCCCCGCGCAACCGGCCCCCGTGTTCCCGGGGGCCATGTCATCGGATCGGCTGCAATCTCCGGCAGTCACGAGGAAGGGGCATGGTTTGTACCTAAAGTCGTAGCGCTTCCCCTCCCCTTTTGACAATCCCCGCTTGGGTATTAGAACCTCGGGAGAGACTCCGCTGATTGGCCTTCTAAGGAGGAATGTGTTCGCCCTTGTCGTCATCTTTATTAAAGAAACGGAGGAAAATCAGGTGGGTTCTTCTTAGGATTGGAATAAGAGGTAGTGTGACATCGCTCGTTTAATAGGCGCATTTCGTAGACGTGTCTACGGCGTTTTTACAATCCCCATCTCCTCCTGAATGTTCAGCCGGTGATTCCAATCAACTCGCGACGCATTCATGACTAACCCCGCATCCTTATGCGGAAACCAGCTCGCCTGGGAAGGTTCCCAGTACCCCTAGGGATCATTCCAATGAAAGGTGATGGTAAGGTGATGGTCTCCTGATTCTTTCATCGACAGGCGCGGATGGCGGGCGCTCTACCGACCGCGTCTAGCGCCAATGATTTGTCATCGAAAGGAGAGGTCATCATGAGCTGCGCCACTCACCGAACCGATTCTCAAATAAACCTAAGACACGGTTTCCTTAACTTAATGCTTATCTTGCTTTCCGCGGCTTGCAGCAGCGGAGGAGACGGCGGTGGCGGAAGTACAACGAATAATCCACCAGCAGGCGGTGCGGGGGCCAACCAGTTCGCATATGTCGTCAATTTTTTTGCCAATAATGTGCAGGCATTCACCTCCGACGCCACCGGTAATTTCACCATGGTTGGCCAACCAATTACGACCGGCGTCAATCCGCACAACGTCAACGTCGATAAGGCTGGGCGATTTGTTTACATTTCTAACGTTGGCTCGAATTTTGTGAGTGGTTTTAAGATCAACAGCGCAGATGGCAGTCTCACGCCGATCAATCCGGCACCTGGCAGCCCGGTTACGGACGCAAGCGACCCCACGAATAACAGTCCGTATTGGTCGGTGTTCGATACCACGGGTCAATTTCTTTATGTGATTGCCGGAGCAACACCCACCCTTAAGAGCTATTCGATCGACAGTACGTCCGGAGTTCTGACACAGATTGGGGCAACTAGTCCGCTCGACCAATGCTCAACGGGGCATAGCGTCACGATTTCGCCAAACAACAAGTTTCTCTATTTGGGCTGCCGATTTAACGGCGTCGTGTACTCCTTTAGCCGTAATACACAGACAGGCGCATTAACCAATTTAGGTGCCACTAATGTGATCCAAAATGGGGCACCGGGAGTGTCGTTTTCAGTGGTTGTCGATCCCACGTCGAGCTTCTTGTTCGTTGGTGTCACGGATGGTGTCACTGTGTTCAACATCGATCCAAACAGCGGCAATATCTCAGGGCAGAAGCTTTTCGTGGCGGGAAACACCCCTCATAGTGTGACGCTTGATGGTAACGGACATCTCTACACGGCCAATCTCAATGACAGCACCGTCAGCGCCTTCAGCATCAGCGGAGGAACCTTGACACAATTGGCAGGATCACCATTTGCGACGGGGGGAGAGCCGAATCAGGTCGCCGTTCATCCGGACGGAACTGTTCTGTTCACCGCTGATCAGATTCCTAGCACAGTGACCCGCTTCACCCTTAATGCCGATGGTACACTGACTCGTAACGGAAATGCGGCAACGTTTCCTGCCAATAGCGGGACAAACAACATGGCGCTGACGAATAAGTAACGGAATTTGTCCGGCCGCTTCAGTTTCTCTTCGAAGGGGTAAAGCGGCCGGAGAAAATCTGTTAAGCCAACGCG
>CAWGQP010000011.1:0-255698 GCA_963824855.1 uncultured Nitrospiraceae bacterium | reverse complement strand
TTATCGTCGGTGCCGAACCAGCTCCCGCTACCCCAACTCCTCCCACAGGAACCGGTGAAGGGGAGAAGAAGCGCAACCCTGCACTCATTGACTAGGACTGACCACAACAGAAGAACGTGTACCACGACAAATAAGGAGGGATTATGCAACAAGGTTGGTTCCGGCCATTCGTGGTCATCGGGTACACCACGATAATACTTCTTTCCCTGGTTGCCATACCCGAAGCCCAGCTTAACCAGGTACGGCAGGTCAACATGGAGAACGCCAGGAAGCTCTTGGAAATTCTCGGAAGTCAGATCCAAGCAGGTAAGCGGCTCGACGGCCTCAAAACCCTTGACGAGTTCAAAGCGAACATTAAGGTTGTTCAAGATGCGGTAGAAAAAACTGGCGACGGCCTTCACTCGAAGGACAAAGACTGGCTAAAGGGCACATCGAAGAACGACGTCAAGAAAAATTTGGACCAACTAGTCACTATCTCAGACGAGCTCAAAGCCTCGTTGGTAACGATTTCATCGAATCCCTCTGGCCCACACAGCAAGTTAAGCAGCACTTTCAACGAAACAAGGGAAAATCTTAATAAGTTCTGGGCAGAATACTTTAAAAAAGGGACCCAGCTTTTTCAGGAGAAGGCGAAGGTGCTACGTACCGCCAACGATGACTATATCCAGAAGGCACGAAATGACAGTTTTAAGGAGGCCAAGAAATACTATGATGAACTGTCTAATGCCATAGGAGCAGGTAATCTGGACGAGGCGTTCAAAAAGGATGATGCGTTCTACCGCCCCTTCAACGATGCTTTTATGGGATTCAATGCGGGCACCGGTCGGAGTTAAAGACATGGAAAGTGAGTGGCTGGCGAGCACGGATTACCAGAAGGTCTTTAAGCAGTTCGACGAAGTCAGGGGATCTCTTGAATCTATGACGAAAGCGTTAGCAAACGTGGACGAGAGCTACAAAGGCTACTGGAGCAACTTCAAGAGCGGATTCGAGTCCCTCGACAACAATTTCGATGCATTCGCGAAAGAATTCTCAAGACGCACGGACGAGATCAGTGTAAGGGCGCAGAATTATGTCAGCGAATGCCCCCGATTGCAAGTGAAGTACCCGCGAACATACAAAACACGGAGATCATGATGAAACTGCACACGATTGTTTTTGGAGTGCTTTTGACTCTCGCCGTGGGTGCTGTGCAAGCGGCGCCCGTATGCTCGACGGCGGAGTTGTTTGCTGGCAATCCTTCCTATGAAGAACCTATGGATCGTGCTTCGGATGGCCAGGGGCTGCTGGACAATCCGCCTCTCGCATGGCGATCGCTCCTTTTTATTGATGACAAGCTCGTCACTCACGTCGGACAAGAAATCTGGTACACGGATTTGAAGGCAGCCAAGCCGGTGATCAAGCGACTCGCGGGCAGAGAAAACCGTTCGGGACAAGCGATCAAACCAGGTGCTTGCCAGGATGCTCGATTCGCGAACATCGCCGGCATCGCTCTCAAAAGTGATGGCAGCATCGTCGGTGCAGACCAAACCGGCAATAACGTCTTTTTGGTCAAAGACCCGTTCGGAGCCGATTGCACAGTCACGTTTCTGGCCGGCTCCACGAAAGCCATCGAAAGCGTGAGCCCTGGAAGCCCGCCCAACGTCGGCGATGTTGATGGACCAGGGGCAAGTGCCCGCTTTGGACTCGTTAACTGGCCTGCTGTCATAGACGACAGCATATATTTCATTGATGAACACCACCGAAAAATTAAGCGCATTGCAAACGATCCGGGAAACACCGTGAAGACAATCGCTAAGCTGCCGGAGGGCGTTTTCTATGCATTGATCGCACTGAACGGTAAACTCTACACGGTTGGCAACAATTCAATGTCGGAGGGCTTCATCATCGAGATAGAGCCAGGGACCGGAGCTATCCACGATATCGTCCGCGGGCGGGCCGAGACGTTCGAAGGGTCGGGTGCTTTGGATATCTCCGGCCTTGCCACAGATGGCAAAGGTCTAATCACATCGCACAGAGGAAAATTGTTGTATGTGACGATCGACGGAAAAATAAAAAGCATTGCCGGAGATGGCACCACTTTCGAGTTCCGCCGCCCATATGATCCTACACGTCCGCAAAAAGCAGATTCGGTCCAGCTTGTTGCGTCTCGTCGTACGATGATAGCTGGTTCAAATGTCTTTTTAGCTTATAAAGACAATGCTGTCTATTACAGTGCCTCTGCGCCGACATCATACATTGAGCGCATCGCGTGTAAGTAAATAAAAGGATGGATGCGCCCCTAACGGATAGTCACACCTACTGTGTGTTTTCCAGGTCTTCGCCTTGTCCAAAAGGACTTCTGTTTCCATGGTGGCGAAGACCTCAGAGCGCTGCCTTTGTTGAGCCGAAAGGAGATGTTGAAACGCATTTCTCCCTTCTCCCTACGATGGCTGGCGGATAGCAGCCTAAAACTGGTTACGGTTAAATCCAAGATGATTTTTATTCTGAAGTTCTTTTGAGTACATTGTCCATGTTTTGTTTAGCGTTTTTATCGTTTGTTTCCTCAACGGCATGCTTGACAGCCTCGCTTTGGATGTGTGCCGTAATGGTGTCTATGTATTCGAATAGCTGTTTTTTGTCTTCCTCAGTCGGACTACTGGGTAAATGTGTACTGGGAGATGATTTGGAACTGGATAATTTACTTAAGACGTCGTTAAATTTTTCCCTCTGGCCTCCGCGAAGCCTGGTAAGTTTGTCCCAAACATCAGCAGCCTTTGATACTTCGTTATTGATGTCTACAACATTATCTTCGTAGCTTTTGACATTTTTAAAATTTTCATCAACTTCTTTCTCGAATTGCGAAGCGTCTACATTTCTTGATTTTAGTTCAGCAATATAATCCTTACGTTTTTTGATGATTTCGTTTTCCAGCCTGATTTTCTTATAGTTTTCGATTTTAGCTCTGTCATATTCCTTCCAATCCTTGAATGCTCTCAATTCCTCCTTCCGGGAATCAATATCCCTCTGAATCGCTGCCCCATCACCCCGAGGCGAAGAATAAGGTATTGACTGTACACCAGTAGACCCCGCAGCTGTTTTGAATTCATCTAAGGTTTGACCATAGAATAGTGATGGCGTCAAAATGAGTATCAAATAGAACAAGATACCAGGTGTTATGCGCAAAGCTCGTATCAGTAAAACAAATGGCAATAACAGAGTTGCATGGCATCTCTTTTCCATAAATAACCTCCTCTGCTATTTTTCTATGTCCGAGCAACTGTTGAGGGGAAAACGTCTTTAACTGGTGCGGCATTTTGAGAGGAAAGGAAAGATCCTGACCGCAAGTAATGCACACCACGTCAACCGTGGTTTCGTTTACATGTTTCTTACAGGTGAATGAATTGGTTCGTTCTGCCGTATCAGCCTCGTTCCATCTGACGTTCAAGGTTCGAACTCTGTCTCTTTAATCTTCGGTACGCCAAGCTCTGTCTCAGGCAAGGCCGACCCGAGCTTCACGGCATAGTCGCCGGCCTTTTATAAACTAATAAGACACGCCAGTTTATGCCACCCAAAATCCGCTTCCTCAGGCTGGCTCAATATTCTTATTCAAGCAAAAGAGGTTTGGCGCGTAACGGTCACAAGAATACGCCTGTCGAGCTGGACAGCTGACTCGAGTAAACCCTAGTCAGCATCTGTCAGCAATGCGGAAACCCACCCCCGTTGGGCCAGTTACTTGTACCGTGAGACAAATGGCGCTGTATAACGTGCCTGGCAGGCACGGCGCATCCTCAAAGGCCTGACGAAGACCGACTATGAGGTGATGCAGCACCGCGCGCGCAAGCTAGCCGAGCAAGACCGGGTGCCACCCATCTGGTACGAAGCCGTCTGGTCGATGGAGCGGAGATGATCACGAAGGCCACGTTTGAAACGATCAAACGCAAGCACGGGGCGTACTCGCGCCTATATGACCGACATCATCAAAGACTTTGCGGAATGGATTGCGGTAAAGCCACGAAGCATCTCGATGCACATCCCGAACTGCTTGCTAAAAGCTTGACGATCTTCGATGAAGGACATTGGCAATCAGCTGCCAATTATTTTAGCGTTCGGGAACGATGCGTATCGGATCGCACGCAAGCACTTGCGGCCAGAAGAGTACAGTCTACAGGTCAAGAAAGTGAAAGTATTCCGAATGCAGCCTTCGCCCTTCTTGCTCATTTTCTCCTCAACCACAGAAACAGTTGTGAAGACTATCAGCTTCTTTTGCAAAATATCAGGAAGAAGGAGTGGAAAGAAGTCGGCAGAGAGGTATCTCACACGAGTGCAAGAGCCGCATTGATTTGTGCCTAGAAGGAGCATCACTGATAATGCTCGGAGCAAAAAGTGTTGATAAGCTTGAGCAGAACTTGTTGCAAGGCCTTAAGAGAAGGTTAGGTTGAGCGTGATGGACGGCTGCCTATATCTCTCGCGTTCAAAAACTATTTCTTTTTGAACGTGACAATACGAACGAGTTGGTGACCGTGAATTCAAGGAGTTGAGTGATCAGGAATTTATAAGGTTTTTAAACCGGTCCGATTTGCCGTTGACTTATCTCTTTCTTAGCGCCTCGTTCAGGAGCTTTGCTAGTCTTACACCGGCCTTCGCCAACTGCTGATCCACCACAGGCAGATTCGCTTGATAATAACCTTCTCCTAGTTTTCGATCTTCGGGAATGACGTAAACGCGTTCTTTGGCGATGTTGTGTGATTCCATGGCCCAGTCCAGCACTGACCCATCCTGAAAAGCTTTCTCTTCATCTGGATGTGAGCCTAACCAGGCATTTAGTCGCTGAGCGTAGTGGCGTGCATCAGGGTCATGCGCTTCGAGAATTCCGCTGTCCCACACTGCATGGAGATTCCACGGCTTATGATTGTACGGATTAATCGTCTGCCCAAGAAATTCCAACTGGACATCGTTTCCACCGCGATCTTGGTTATCGCCGGCATGAAGCGGTTGGTGTAGGTCGCCTAGGAAGTGAATGAGATACTTGAGAGCCTTTTGTCTTTTGCTGAAGTCTGCGTCCTTGTTTCCCAGCACCCGCCGAAAGCGTTCGATCTGACCAATCACACATTGCTCTTTAGGGCAATGGCGGTCGGCGTCGTACGTGTCATTGTCGATGGGAATATTGACGTAGTGCCATGCGGCAGTCTCTTTTGCTCGGACTTGATCGGCCCACATCGAAGCCTCTACGAATGTCGTTCCTTCCAGTAAGGCGGTGACCACCTCACGTATGTCTGGTTGAAGGCGGTGTTCTGCGATTATGGCAACGATTTCATGCCCTTCTCTTGCCCAAGCGTGTAAAACCGACGGCATGAACAGAAGTAGTATCAATGCCAGAAGTTCAACCGTGTCCCTTGTCCTTCGTTTCATCGTGCGTGATCAAAAACCCTAGTTGGCTTATGAATCACTCGCTTTTCGCTCGTCCTCTTCAGGACCACCTTTGCATTCGCGAATAGACTCCAAGAGTCTTTCTTGCGCGTATCGTAGCGCAACAAGCCGACCAATAAGAGAGCAACAAAGAATTGATCATGTTGAGTCACAGCAGCCTCCCATAAATTTTTGGGTGAGCCTACCGCACTACTTAAGTCACGGCAATATGGTGGTATTTTAGGAGACAGGTTGTTGGTCGGGGCGAAAGGATTTGAACCTTCGACCCCTGCGTCCCGAACGCAGTGCGCTACCGGGCTGCGCTACGCCCCGACCGGGTGGGTGTTTCGGAAAGGAGTCGCGATTGTCTTACATCAGAGGGTCGAAACGCAAGCCGTGCGCCTCTGCCACGCCGCGGCAGGTCACCTTGCCCTGAGACAGATTCACGCCCTTCGCCAATCCCGCATCGGCACGCACAGCGGCATCCACGCCGGAAGCCGCCAAGGTCAAGAGATACGGCAAGGTGGCGTTGGTCAATGCTTGAGTGGACGTGCGCGGCACAATGCCGGGCATGTTGGCGACGCAATAATGCAGCACGCCTTCCATTATATACGTCGGATCCGAATGGGTCGTCGGCCGGCTGGTTTCGATGCAGCCGCCTTGATCCACTGCCACATCGACGATCACCGACTTGGGCTTCATTTTCCCGACGAGCGTGCGTGAGACAAGCTTCGGCGCCCGAGCGCCCGGCACCAGCACGGCGCCGATCAGCAGATCCGCCGTGAGCACATGTTCCTCGATCGCTGCTTGCGTGGAGGCGCGGGTAACGATTCGGCCCTGGTAGAGATCGTCGAGGTACCGCAGGCGCTCGATGTCGAGATTGATGACCGTGACTTGCGCGCCCATCCCAACGGCGATTCTAGTTGCCGCGCTGCCGACCGTTCCCGCGCCCAAGACGACCACCTTGGCCGGCTCGACGCCGGCGACGCCGCCTAACAGTAATCCCCGCCCGCCCTGCGTGGCTTCCAGGTAGCGGGCGCCGACTTGCACCGACATCTTCCCGGCAATCTCGCTCATCGGCTTCAACATCGGCAGCGTGCCGTCCTTCGCCTCAATCGTTTCGTAGGCGATGGCCGTGATGCCGGCTTCCAACAGCGCTTTGGTCAGTTCTGCCGACGAGGCCAAATGGAGGTAGGTGAACAGCACCTGGCCGGGGCGAAAGAGGCGGGTTTCCGAGAGCTGCGGCTCCTTGACCTTGACGATCAACGCGGCGTCTTTGAACAGGGCCTCCTTGGAAGGCGCGATCTTCGCACCGGCCTGTCGATACTGCTCGTCGGTATAGCCGCTGCCGACGCCGGCTGAGGGCTCGACGAGGACCTCGTGGCCGGCGTGACGGAGTGCCTGCACCCCGTCAGGCGTCACGCTCACCCGATATTCGTGGTCTTTGATTTCCTTCGGCACTCCGATGATCATGGCGTCCCTCACTTCCGCCCAACGCGCAACTCTTTCCTATTGTATCGAGAGATGTGCAGAAAGAGAACTGATGCCGCAGAAGCCGCCGCTGCGGTGGACAGTGCGCGAAGGGGTGTTGTAAGATTTGCCCTCGCATCGCAGGTCAGGAATGCAGGCTTTTTCAACAGCTGTGACGAGCCAGAGGAGGCCATGATGGATGCAGGAACCGGATCGTGTAATGCGTGCGGCGCCGCCGGGACCGCGCTGATGAAATTGTCCCTGGGCAAAGACTTTTTCGGCCGCGCCTACGATCGTCTCTCGCCCTCCAGCGACCAGAGTCCCAAGTGGTATTGCGAGGCCTGCTCGATGCAGAAAAACCTGCAGCGCGATTTTCGGGACATCCGCGTCCGAATTCGACAAACTAACTGCCGGACAAGCGTCTGAACTCTCGACAACCGAAACGTTTCAGCGGGCCGCGCTCCGGCTGAGGGAAATCGCCGCCATCCTCGATGCGACGAGCAGCCAGTCGCCGTTTCTTGCGGCGCAGGATGTGGCTCAGTTGATCGGACGCTTCCAGACCACAACCATGCAAGCCTGACAACACCGGACTCACCCTTGCCGCCGTTCAAACGTCATATTTTCATTTGCATCAACCAGCGCCCGAAAGACGACCCGCGTGGCTGCTGCGCCGACCGGGGATCAGAAAAGCTCCACGCCCATTTCAAGAGCGAAGCGAAACGCCTGAATCTGAAGGGGTTGGTGCGCGCGAACAAAGCCGGGTGCCTCGACCATTGCGACTTGGGTCCCAGCGTCGTGATCTATCCTGAAGGAGTCTGGTACTGGGTAGGCAATGAAGCCGATGTCACGGAAATCATGGAACGGCATATTCTGAAGGGCGAGATCGTGACCCGTTTGCTCATGCCGGATCATCCCGCGCCGGCCGCGCTACCTCCCCTGCACTCCTTGCGCTAAGGACCAGATGGCGACGGAAGACAAATGGAAGGCCAACCTCGCGAAGGTGGCCTTTATGAAGCAGTTTCCCGGATTACTCGGCTCATGGGAGGCCTTGAAAGGCAAAACCATTGAAGCGGTGATTCCGCTCAAGGGCAAGCAAGGCGCCGCCGCCATCATTTGCAGCGACGGGACGTTCACCGTGGCTCCGCCGATGGCCGCCGAGCCCTACGAACTCGGCGAGACGTTGACCGCCGGGCGTTCGCTGTTGGAAGTCAAGCACGCTAACGCGTATCAGGAGTATGACCGGCTGGCGAAGAACGACAAGGATGCGCTGAGGCAGGCGCGTCTCGAAAAAATCATCGGCGCCATCGAAAACAATCTGGAGCAGATACCGGAATTGAAAGAACGGCTGAAAGCGCTCGTGAAGGAGTGGCGGTGAGCAGCATTCCCAAAAAGAACATGTTCGAGATCTTCTCGCAGGGTCTCTTTGAAGGAGTCAAACCCATGATGATCATTCGCGACCACCTGGTCCGCCACCCCGACCGCTGCACGCATCAAGCGGTCTGCGTTCCCATTTGCCCGACCGGGGCCTGGCTGTCCACTCCGCCTTATAAGTTCGACGCAGCACGCTGTCTCGAAAGTTGCCGCCTGTGCCTCGATGCCTGCCCCTCACAGGCGATCTTCGGCGTCTTCAGAAAAGGCGACAAGCTGCTCGAGCCGCAGCAGAAGAAATAGCAGCCGATCTCCACCTTCGCGCCCATTTGCTCGTTCGATCCCGACAGCAGGCCTTTGCCTGCTGTCAGACCGCGCTTTCTTTATGGCGTCAACGTAAAGTTCTTGGTCGGCACCGCAGAAATGTCAGCACTGAGGAGCCGGGTTCTGAGTCGTGTAGACACGCCGTTGTCAGTCTTGGCAGATGCCCTGAATAGTGTACATACCGGCTACCGGGCCGATTGCGCTGGACGTGCACTCGGTGCAATGGGCAGGGCGCCGTACGACGCAAGCGATGGGCGCCGCAGTGGGCAGAGTCAGATCGCGTATGCGTAGTCGCCAACTGTGGCGGTACCGTCCTATGAGCGTGGCGACCTGCGATTTCACGGTCACTGTCGGGCCCGCCGGACAAGCGTTTGCTTCGCGGCAACGATGACGGTACTCATCATCGTCCGCGGCGGACGTTTAAGGTCACCGTGCCGCTGATGTTTTGAGTCGCGGAAGCTCGCCAATGTGAACGGCGGTCCCGTTGGTGCTGATTGTCGGTAATGCTCGTGCTCGTTTGGTAACCGGCACGCCTGCATAATAACTGTTGTCGCATCAAGCGTCATGCGGTGATCACGACATCGTAATTTCCTGGATCGAGGTGGGCAAGAAAGAATTCACCGGTCGTCGTATTGAGCACTGTTTCCCGAACGATATATCTCCGCTCGACTGAGCCGAAACTACCACATTACTGCTCAGCAGTTTCGTATCGATAAAACCCTCGATGCCGTTCAGCACGAAGGGAATCACTTTGATCACGGGCTTGAGTTTGTACTTCCCATCCTGACCGTGACATTGACGGCATCGAAGGATTGCACCCCTGTATGATACTTCCTCGGCGCGTCTACTTCTCTAGAGTGCGATAGCCTTGGCTAGGTCAGGTATTTACGGAGGCGGCCCCAGTAGGCTGTCCCTGTATAGGCGCAGGCGCCGGTGAAGATCGTCAGTGCCATCATCCCGTAGACTCTTGTGCGGGAGATCTTGATCTTGACGGAGGGATTCAACACGTCAGGAGACGCGCGGACCAGTCGCAACGATTCTCCGGCCGAGAGGATCGGCCACATACAGGACAGCCGCAGCCTGGTTTCGTAACGCGGGATGGCCATGGTGTAGAGCCAACCCTGGTCAAGATGGTCGACGGCCATCCTGATGAGTTGGTTGAGTACAGGCCGAAAGCGAGGAAGGTTTCGAGCGTCGAGCAAATCACGAGGTTTTAATCCGTGTTCAGCCAGCATCGGCTCCGGTACATAACAGCGGCCTCGCTGCAGATCGTGAGCGATGTCTTTCACCACGTTCGTCAGTTGTAGCCCCTTCCCAAATCGTACGCCGACCTCGGCCATGGTCCTGACGTTCCAGGATTTCAGCCCCCGTCGGTAGGCACACATGAGATCGGTCCAGAACTCTCCGACGCATCCGGCCACGTAGTAGGTGTATCCGTCGAGGGCATCGAGCGTCTTCAGCGCGGTCAGATCAGCGGCAGAGTTTCCCGGGAACACCGTGAGATCCATTTCCATTCCCCGCACGAGCGTCGTCATGAGCCGCTGGACGCGGCCCCGGTCCTCGGGGGAAAACTCTTGCAGCACGGCGAAGCACTCTTCCAATCGTTCGAGCAACTGCCGTTCAGATGAATCCTGTTGGACCGTGGCAACGGCCTGTTGGATCTCGCGGATCTGAACGGAAGACACCTGATCGCTGACGAACTGGGCTTTCAACTGGCCGAGGTAATCGAGTCGTCGAGGGCGGTCGATCAGCTCCGTATCGGCGATGGTATCGGCCGCTCTGGCGAACAGATAGGCCAGACTCACCTGGTCCCGCACGTCCGCCGGCACCACGACCAACGTGGTGTAGAACAGGCGGGACACGCGCTTGAGGAGATCGCGCAGGAGGGCCCGTTTCGAACCATGAGTACTCGTGACGCCACCTACCTTGCAGGAGAGACTGACGACGGCCCTGGCAGCCGCCCGCATCAGCGGACTTCCAGCTTGCCTTCCATGCCTTTGTCCCGATGACTCGGCAACGGCCAGAGCCGCTTATCGCAATAGATGGGGAACGTGCCGGCTTGCATCGGGGTAAATTTCAGCAGCGCCGTCTTCCCGGCGCCGGCGTCCTGCTCGACCGAGAGACTGCCGGCCGGGTCTTTGATGATGAAATTGTGAGGAACCAGTGTCGTGACGCTCTTCAGCGTCAGCTCAACCGGCTTGCCCTTTTCGACGATCAGATGGGCTGGTTGATAGGAGTAGCTGTCGAGGATGACGGTCGTGCGCTGCACGCCATCCGAGTCGGTCGGGACCGTAAACGGTGGTCCCATCGAAGCTGGTTCCGCGGCAAAGGCCACGGCGGCCAGTGCAAGCGACAGCCCAAGACTCCCCGGCAGGTATAGTGGTCGCATAGGGACCTCCATGGATGAGAGGTTTCTAACAGGAAGAGCCGGAATCGGTCAATGTTCGCTAGAGGTTACGCGACAGGAGCGCATCTTGACCTTGTCGGAGGAAGACTTATTCTAGAGTCCTGCGTGTGTCGATGTGTATTATAATGACTGCGAGTTCACGGGCCCAAGCGGTGGAAAAGACCGCTTTGCAAGGAGGAATCGATGAAGTGGATTAAAGGTATTGTACTGCTCCTGATTTCCAACCTGTTGTTCATGGTCGCGATTAACTTGATCGTGAGCTTTGTGTTGCCTGCCTTTGGCATCACATTGGGAGGCGATACGGCCTCGCTCCTGACGATGGCTTCCATCTATGGATTTACAGGCGCCTTCCTCAGTTTGGCGTTTTCCAAGCAGATGGCGCGGGCGATGCTGAGCAGCTGCCAGCAAATCACTCAACCGCGCTCTCATGTGGAACAGATGATTTATGGATCGGTCCAGGAAATCGCCCGCCGGCTGAACATCACCATGCCGGAGGTGTGGGTGTACGAGTCTCCCGACCCCAACGCGTTTGCCACCGGTCCCACGAAGAACAACTCGATGGTCGCCGTGTCAACCGGCCTGCTCCAAAACCTGAAAGAGGACGAAGTGCGCGCGGTGCTGGCTCACGAAATGGGCCACGTCTACAACGGCGACATGTTCACGACGACCGTGCTCGCAGGTCTGATGAACACGTTCGTGTACTTTATTTCCCTGGTGGTCCGCCGCTTCTTTGCCGAGCGGGACCAGGAGGGATTGGGATTTGCGTTATCGTTTGCCGTCCAGATCGTTCTGGGCTTTCTTGCCATGATCCCCGTCATGTGGCATTCGCGGCGTCGCGAATTCGGGGCTGACGCCTTCTCCGCGAAGGTGTACAGCAAGGGCGCGATGATCTCGGCGTTGCAAGGGATCGAACGCTGGGTGTCTCGCGAGCAGATGGAGCCAAGCAGCACGGCCGACCCGCTGGTGACGTTCAAGATCGCCGGCCCGAGCCGTGTGATGCGCCTATTTGCATCGCATCCGACGATGGAAGAACGCATTGCCGCTTTGGAACGGGTCTAAGCGCTGATCGGGAGGCTGTCATGAAAAAACTCAGCTTCGTGCTGGCAATGATCATACTGGGTAGTGGACTCATGGGCGGCCTCCCCGCAGAAGCGGGGCAGGAAGGACTTCTCATGGCATCCAAGACGATCAGTCTATATGACTTCACGATGGACGACATCGACGGCCAGCCGGTCAATCTCGGCGCCTATAAAGGCAAGGTGCTGTTGGTGGTGAACACCGCGAGCCTCTGCGGGAACACGCCTCAATATTCGGATCTTGAACGGGTCTACGAACAGTTTCACGATCAGGGCTTTGAAGTGCTGGCATTCCCCGCCAACAACTTCGGCCAGCAGGAGCCGGGCAGCAACGCCGAGATCAAGGGCTTCTGCCTGACGAAGTACAGCGTGAGCTTTCCGCTGTTCAGCAAGATCAGCGTGAAAGGATCAGACAAGCACCCGCTCTATCAATATCTGACGGAACAGAGTCCGTTCCCGGGCGAAGTGGAATGGAATTTCCAGAAATACCTGGTCGACCGGTCCGGTCGGGTGGTGGGACGCTTTCACCATCGCACCAAGCCCCTCTCTCCTGAAGTTGTGAACGAGATCGAGCGGGTGCTGGCGGCAAAATAACGACGCTTAGGTTCTTCTGTAAAACGCGATGTGCTCGCGGTACTCTTGAATCGCCGCGCCGAGCGCCGCGGCGCCTCTCGGGATGTTCGCTTCCAGCGTGTCCTCGATGCCTTCATCGTCAATCTCGACGTCATACCGGTCCTGAACGTTCGTCCGTACCGGTCCGGCAGTGACGTCGCGCGGCATGAAGATCTCTTTCCACACTTCCTTTTCGACAAGACAGACGTCCCTGAACCGTTCATAGAGCAATGCGAGCTTGTCCGGTTCCGTCACTCGGATTCGTGCGCCCATGATTATCCTTTTATTGGGGTGACGACTACTTTTGCGCGGAAGAGGGAGCGGGCGAGGCCGAGTCGACGATGGAAAACCGCATGGTCCCCACTTGATTCGCCGCATGGAAGGGTTGTTGCCCCAGCGGTGTGATGAAGATTTTGACTTGGTACTTTCCCACCGGCCACTTCTCTTCTTTCCGTTTCAGTTCGAGGAAACCATACCGTTCATGACCGGGAACTTCAAGGCTGTCTTTTCCCATCGGCGTATCGGGGAGTTTGCCCTCGATGACTTCCAGGAACCACTGGGCACTGAACTGGGCCGGATCTTCGAGCGGCGCCACTTCGAACACGATATAAATGGCGGGCGTGTCGGGCGTAAATACTGAAGTAGGCTCGATGGGCTTGAGTCTCGGATCTTGCGTGTACCAGCCTTTGCGTCCAAAGCTGTCCCACTCAACGTCATAGCCCTTCGCCATCTTGATCCAGGTAAAGAGCGATTGCGGGATGCCTTTTTTCTGCTCGTCGAAGGAAGGACTCTGGGTGGGATCGATTTCAGTGGTAGATTGTTCCTTGGGGGCAACCAGGTCTCTCGCGTCGGCTTCCCAGACAGCGCCGCCCAGCAGGCTGACGATTCCGACCAGACAGCCAAGCGGCCAGTGGTACCGGAATCGCGTGGGTCTTCCAGCGATGTTCATTTGAACCCCACAACCTCCTTCATTCAACACCTATTTCATACCAGACGCAAGCCGTCTGTGATAGGTTGAGCCACGCAAGCTTTTTGCCATAAGTCGGGAAGAATGAGCCTTCCGAAGTCCGTCGAACAAGACCTCAGAGAACCCAGCCGCCGCTACGGCCTTCGGGATGGCGCCTGCCAGGCCGTTGCCCAAGGCAGCGGTGAACAATACCTTTCCGCCTTTGCCCTCCTGCTTGGGGCGAGCCCGTTTCAGTTGAGCGTCCTGTCTGCCCTTCCCCAACTGATCGGAACCGGCGCTCAATTGGCATCGGTCAAGCTGCTTCGATTGTTTCCGGACCGCAAGGCACTCATCCGCGCCGGCACCGCCGGCCAGGCCCTGTCCTGGCTGCCGATTCTTTTGCTGCCGCTCCTGTTTCCTGATTCCGGTCCGTTGCTGCTCATCCTGAGTACCACCTTGTACTTCGCCTGTAATCAGTTCACGACGCCCACATGGAATAGTTTCATCGCAGACCACCTGGATGAGCACGAGCGAGGCGCGTACTTCGCCCGGAGGGCGATGGTCATGGCCAGCCTCAGCTTCGCCGCGCTCTGCGTGGCGGGATGGCTGCTCAGTCTCTGGCAAGACCATGCATTCTCCTGGATGGGATTCGCCTTGATCTTCGCTGTAGCCGGCGCAGCGCGATGGATCTCTGCCGTCGCCCTCGCCAAGGTCGAGGACGTTCATGCGACACCGTATCTCGAT
This sequence comes from uncultured Nitrospiraceae bacterium, assembly GCA_963824855.1. GTDB lineage: Bacteria > Nitrospirota > Nitrospiria > Nitrospirales > Nitrospiraceae > Nitrospira_C. Next base: position 241,366 of record CAWGQP010000011.1, on the reverse strand, counting down.
ACCTCACCGAGTTTCCGACGGTTCCTGGCCGGCACGAGCATCAGCTTCCGGCGGTTCCTGCTGTTTTCAGGAGCGATGCACGCCGCCGTGCTGATTGCCGGACCGTTTTTTGTGCTCTACATGCTGCGGGATCTTCACCTGGCCTATTGGGGCTATGGCACCTGGTTGGCCGCCGGAATTCTTGGGCAACTCGTCACGTTAGCAGCGTGGGGGCGATTCGCAGATCGATTCGGGAACAAAGCACTCCTCACCGTCACCGGCTTCATGGTCCCTTTTCTCCCCATGCTGTATCTCGCAGGAACCAACCTCCTGTTCTTGCTGTTCGTCAATTTTGTGGGCGGCGTGACCTGGGGCGGGCTGGCTTTAGGACTTCAGAATTACGTGTTTGATGCGGTGCGGCCGGAAGATCGGGCAAAAGCGGTTGCCACCTATAGCACCATCAATGCCTTGGGATGGTGTCTCGGCGCCTTTATTGGCAGCTGGCTGGTACATGTCCTGCCATCAGGGATTACCATCGGACGGTACTCCCTCCAACTGGCGTCGAACCTTCCCCTGGTCTTCTTTGTGTCGGGAGTGCTGCGACTGGCGGCTTCGGGAAGTTTTCTGAGGAGCTTTCATGAAGCCAGGGCCGTGGAACAGGCGCCCTTCACACAGCTCGTCTGGGAACTGCCCCTGCTGAAACCCCTCGGACAATTGCTGGTGGGTCCGCTCCGAGCGAGTAAATAGCCGATTGCCGACTCTACTGCGGCGAGGCGGGCTGAGCGCCCCGTTCCCGCTCTTCCTGCTTGAGTTTGTCGAAGTTCTGGTCCGCATGGCCCCGGACCTGGTCGGGCGTCGGTTGCACCATGGGTTTGGGCTCATGGCTGGAACATGCTGCGAGGATGAGAAATGCTACCGCCCCCAGCACGATGCCGGTGGCTCTCTCCATGTGTTTCCGCTGAACAGTCATACGCGCTCCTCCCTCCAGAACCGCTGCCGCTTGCCGCATCATACTCCCCCTTCGGGAGCAAAACCACCAGCATGGCTTGATTGACTGAGGCGGAATGACGCGGTATCCTCGCGGCAACCTCCGGAAGTGCCGAGATTTCCATGTCATTGCGCGACCGCCTCACCGAAGATCTGAAGCTGGCCATGAAGGCGCGCGATCAGTTGCGGATGGACGTCATCCGCATGATCAAGGCCGCCGTGCTCAACAAAGAAGTCGAGATGAAAAAAGATCTCGACGATGCGGAAATGAGCCGCATCATGACCACCATGATCAAACAACGCAAGGAGTCGGTGGAGCAGTTTGAAAAAGGCCAGCGTGCCGAACTTGCCGCAAAGGAACGGCAGGAAATTTCCATCATCGAAGCCTACCTTCCGAAAGCCCTCTCACCAGAAGAACTCGACCGGACCGTGGATGCCGTGATCCACGAGTCGGGCGCTACCTCCGCCAAAGACATGGGTGCTGTCATGAAAGCCGTGATGGCTCGGCTTGCCGGCCAACCGGTCGACGGCAAACAGGTCAGCGACCTCGTGCGCTCCAAGCTGAAATAGCCCGTCATCTCGTCTGCTATACTTGAATCCGAACTGAGGCGGCACAGGGTTAGGAGCCTACGTAGGACTTTCGTGAGCATTCTCATCGTTGACGATTCACCGGACCAGCAGGCGCTTCTCCGCTCGATCCTCGGCAAAGCAGGCCATGCCGATGTGCTCAGCGCCGATTCCGCCAGAGCCGCCGCGCGCGTCCTGAACCTGGACGGCGATTCGGCCACGCAGAACATCGACCTCATCCTGATGGATGTGCTGATGCCGGACCAGGACGGGGTCGAAACCTGCCGCCAAATCAAACGCTGCGCCCACCTCGAGGACATTCCGGTCATCATGGTCACGGCCAAGGCCGACTTGAGCAATCTTCAGGAGGCCTTTGCCGCCGGAGCCATGGATTTCATCAGCAAGCCGGTCAATAGCATCGAACTCTTGGCGCGGGTCGCCTCAGCGTTGCTCTTGAAGCAAGAAATGGATCGGCGCAAGAATCGTGAATTCGAGCTCCGCCGGAGCAATGAGGAACTGCAAAAGGCCCTGAAAGAAGTGAAGTCTCTGCGCGGGCTGATTCCCATCTGCGCCTCCTGCAAAAAGATTCGAAATGACGGCGGTTTCTGGCAGCAGTTGGAAGAGTATCTGGCCGAGCATTTGGAGGCCGAATTCAGCCACGGCCTCTGTCAGCCCTGCATCAAAAAGCTTTATCCTGGTGTTTACCAGGATTAGCTGCTACGATTTCTTCATTACTGCTTCATTTCAGCCAGGCCGAGGCGACACCCCCATGAGTATACTGATCGTTGACGATTCTCCAGACGACCGGACCCTCCTTCAGTCGATCCTCACCGCGGCCGGATATGAACACATTTTGGTCGCAGATTCAGCCGTGACGGCATTTCGGCTGCTGGGTCTCGACGGTGGGAAACAGGGCGCGGCGCGCGTCGATCTGATCCTCATGGACATCATCATGCCCGAGATGAACGGCATCGAGGCATGCCGGCAGATTAAAGCCGTCGAGCGATTCCGTGAAACGCCGATCATGATGGTGACGGTCAAAACGGATCCGGTCGACCTTCAACTGGCCTTTGCCGCCGGAGCCCTGGACTACATTGGAAAACCCGTCAATAAAATCGAACTGTTAACGCGCGTGCGGTCCGTCTTGCGGCTGGTGCACGAGATCGAACGGCGACGCGCCCGTGAGCAGGAACTGCTGGAGGTCATGCGCCAGCTGCAGGAAGCCAATCAAATGCTGCTGCGGCTGTCCTCCTTGGACGGATTGACCGGCATTACCAACCGTCGCCAATTCGACGATTTTTTGGAGCAGGAATGGCGGAGAGCCGTCCGTGAGTCGACGCCGCTCTCGCTCATCATGCTGGATATCGACCGGTTCAAAGTCTACAACGACAGCAACGGGCATACGGCCGGAGATGAATGCTTGCGGCAAGTCGCCAATGCGATTTCCGGTGCCGTCAACCGTCCGGGAGACCTGGTGGCCCGCTATGGCGGGGACGAGTTTGTCGTTGTGCTTCCAGGCACGGCGACGGACGGCGCAGCGCAGGTCGCGGAATCGTTGCGGAAGCGGATCGAATCCCTCGACATCACTCATTCCGAAGGCGACCACATCACGATCAGCGTCGGCTACGCCAGCACGATCCCAAGCCGGAGTGCCTCGCCGACTGACCTGATCAAAGCGGCGGACCAGGCGCTGTATCAAGCCAAGCAAGAGGGCCGCAATCGGGCGAAGCAAGCCGGCATTCTCACCCTCGTTCCCCACTCAGAAGACGAATAGTCGGGCCGCGCCCTTCTCGCGCACCACCCATGCCGCAACGTCACGCGCCATCCCGGACCAAGCTTGCTCGTAAGTCTCTCCCCCGTACACTGGCACAAACCAAGAGCGCGCTGCGTCGGGAACGCGCCGCACGCCGGCGGGAAGCGGTGCAACATGCCGCAACTGAGCAGGCCCTGGTCGTCGCCAAGGAAGCGGCCGAAGTGGCCAGCAAAGCCAAAACTGAGTTCCTGGCCACGATCAGCCATGAAATCCGCACGCCGATGAACGCGATTGTCGGAATGGCCGATCTGCTGTGGGACACCACAGCTGACTCCTGATCAGCGCAAGTATCTCCGCATTTTTCGGCGGGCCGGCAGCAGTCTTCTCCAATTGATCAACGACATTCTTGACCTTTCCAAGGTGGAGGCCGGCCATATCGAACTCGAGTCGATCGAATTCGACCTGAGTGATCTCATCGAAAAAGCAATCGAAATTCTCGCGATGCGAGCGAATGAGAAAGGGTTGGAACTGGCGTGTCATCTCGCGCCCGATGTCCCCTGCGCGCTGACCGGCGATCCAAATCGCCTTCACCAGATTCTGGTCAATCTCATCAGCAATGCGATCAAGTTCACGGAGAAGGGGTCCGTCATCCTCGAAGTGACGAATGACGCGGCACAAGGAGGACCGGGCGCCATTCATTTTACGGTCAAGGACACCGGTATGGGTATCGCACAGGACAAGCTGTCGGCGATTTTTGAGCGATTTACGCAAGCCGATGCGTCGATTGCCAGACGCTACGGCGGTACGGGGCTTGGTCTGACGATCAGCAAACAGTTGGCGGAGTTGATGCGGGGCAGGATCTGGGCCGAAAGTACGGTGGGCGAAGGCAGCACATTTCATTGCGCGGTACGACTCGGCATCAAATGCGGTGCGAAGATGCCCTGCCTTCCGCGCTTGATCGATCTCCACGGTCTTCGGTCCTTGGCGGTCGACGATCATCCCATTAACCGCAAGATCCTGGTCGAAACACTGTCGTCTTGGAATGCCCAGGTCACGGCAGTCGGTGACGGACAACAGGCGGTAGCCGCCTTGAGGCAGGCGGCCGAGTCGTCGCATCCCTATGGCCTCCTGCTCATCGATTGTCGTATGCCGGGCATGGATGGATTTCAGGTCGTGGAAGCAATTCGGCGCTCCGGCTTGGCTGCAGGATTGACCATCATCATGATGGCATCGGACCACTGGGCTGACGATATTGCCCGAACCTACGACTTGGGGCTGGGCGGGTACCTGACCAAACCTATTCGCCGCTCTGATCTCCTGCAAACCCTGAGTATCGCCATGGATCGCGCCCGCGGTGTGCCCGTGACCTCGCCGGTGACCCGGCCGCCCGTGCCTGTGGCCACAAGACCACTCCATATTCTGCTTGTGGAGGATTCTCCCGACAACCAGATTTTGGTTCAATCCTATCTGAAGTCCACGCCGTATCAGGTGGATGTGGCCGAACATGGCGGCGTTGCCGTCGAACAATTCAAACACGGGCACTATGACGTGATCCTGATGGATATGAACATGCCGGTGATGGATGGCTACGAGGCGACGAGAGCCATTCGCGCATGGGAGCAAGAACAAGATTTGGCCAAGACCCAAATCATTGCCTTGACCGCACTCGCGCTAAAGGAAGAAGGCGAGAAAATTCTCGAAGCCGGCTGCAATGCGCACATGACCAAGCCGATCAAACGGCAGACACTGCTCGAAGTACTTCAAGCCTGCGAAGGATACCGACGAACATGATGCCAAACGGTAACAAGTCTCGACGAGTCACCGTCTCGATCGATCCCGACCTAGAAGAACTCATCCCCGGCTTCCTGGAGAACCGGCGGAAGGACGCAGCGACGTTGGCGCGCGCCGCGAAAGCCGGCGACGAGAAGACCGTACGTCTGCTGGGCCATCGGATGAAAGGCGACGGCGGGGGCTACGGGTTTCAGGAAATCAGCCAGATCGGTGAGGCGCTTGAACAAGCCGCCACCAGACAAGATTGGAAAGTGATCGTCGAAAAAACCGAGGCGCTGACCGCATTCTTAGCACAGGTTGATGTCGTGTACCGGAGGTAGGCCACGGTTTGATTCATCGAAACTGCCTCTCAATGACTGCTGCTTCGCTTCACTCCTGACTTCGATAAGGGGAGAATGGAAAAAGATTAGCGGGCAGGAAGTGCATTCTTAGTGTGAGCGGGGGCCGATGTCGGTCCCTTGCCGCACGCCACCTTCGACAGGGTCTCACCTAGACCGATTCGAGTTGGCATCCACGTTGCCGGTGAGAAGAGAGGAGAGCTCATATAGACGACGTTGCCGCTTCCCATGTGGCCCGAAAACTCAGTCACACTGAGCATGCGCTTCATGGCTTCCTTGCAATTGTATTCATTCTGAACTTTTTTGGACAAGTAGGCATGACCCACCGCCGGCTGTGCGGTCTTGTTGTCGTACAGCACCGACATCTCCGCAATGTCTCCCCTGCGACGAATTGTGTCTGGATCAACATAAACTGTCTCTCCGGCCTCGACATTCACGCTCACCTCTACCCACTCTCCATACGCCGGCGCACTACTCAGTGTCAGAAGGGTAAGCAAGACGAGGCGTTTCAGGTTGCGTTTCGGCTGGTGGGATTTCCGTTGGTCCCTTCGCGGCAGGCATTGTTCAGGTAGCGTCATGTCGAACAATTGCTTCAGAGCCGACACGGGCTTCTTCATTCAAGTAATCCGGTCGCACATCCTCTCGCAGCACATGCTCTCGTTGACGCGCCAGATGATTCTCCACGCTGAGCGAATCCTGTACCCGGCCGCATTTCAAGCATCGCCACCTGGCCGTCCAGTCCATGAAACGATCTTCTACGAGGAGAGTTCCACAATGCGCACAGATCATGTCGCCTCCAAATGAGCAAGCTGGATGATCATACAGACGACTCAGACCATCCACTCCATCTGAGTCAACATACCTAGAGAATGAGGGGAAAGCTATCCCACGTTGGAATCAATACGCCTTCGAAAGTGGCATTACACTCTCCAATCTGAGGTTAGCACGCGTTCCCCTCAACCTTCCTCCCGCCTCCTGAGACTCACTCAGACGCATTCCCGTAAACGCTGAACCGAAATCTCGGACTTTGGGTAGAGCGGGCTAGGATCAGGCCCAAAGCCTGACATTCGCCTTGGTAGTCGTAAAGACCTTAGAGAACGAAAAGGTGATGCTTGATGCCAACTCTTGGCAACGAATGCCATCAAAATTTGTCATTCCGCAACATTTTTGTTCATGCGGAACAGCACGTGATTCTCTCAAATGACCTGAATGTAGCGGGATTTGCTGCATATGGAGATCAATGAAGTTCAGGCCCGAAGCTTGCTGAATACGCAACAGTCGGAGGGACAACAGTCCCTCGTTGATGTAGGCCCATCCACAGAGGAGGACGCGGATGAAACAGCTGAAAAGCATAATGGCGATAACGGTGTGTACTGCGGTCATGTCTATAGGGGTCGCATGCGCCTCCATGGACGGGCGGGATACCGCCAAAATGGATACCGCTCCCGGACCAGCCTTTACCACCGTCGATGGAAAGATCACCAAGATCGAAGGATCGGTGTACACGATTCAAAGCGAATCGACAGGGTATCAGAACCTCGGCAACACGACGAACGTCAGCGAGATGAAGATCTATGTCGGCCAGCAAACCAAGAAACTCCACGGAGACAAGAAGGTTGGAGATAAGGTGCGAGCCGAGATCACGCGCGGCGGCTTTGCCAACTCCATTCAGTAAGGCCAGCCTTTCACTTGGGCAATGTTTCGCGGGCCGGTTTCAGGGGTGATCGGCCCGCTGAAAGGTTTCGGTTTGAGTATCAGTCCCGTCTCATGAACCTCGCGAAGAAAGTGATGACGTCCTTCTAAGAGGTAGATCATAGGTCATTACGGTGGTACGCGTGAGGAATTTACCCATCCGACACACCGATAGGGAACAGCGAGCCTCCACCCCATACATCCCCTTCACCGAAGGTCTCAGGGCACAACAAGATACCTGCCATTCAGGCTCAACAGTTCAATGGCGGGTCCTTCGTCAAACGGTATGCGCCATAAGTATCACCGTCGGGTTCTGTGTGCTGCTACTTGCTCTATGGGTTCCCCTACGGACTGCCTACGCGGCAGAGCCGGCGATGATCGACCCCCGGACACTGACTTTCAAGGAAATCGAATTTGTCCCGCCGGAACCAGACCGCGTGGTTCTGGAAAACGGGATGGTGATCTACTTATTGGAGGATCATGAACTCCCGCTGATCACGATCGGCGCGTTGATGCGAACCGGCGGTTGGCTTGATCCGCCTGACAAAGTTGGCCTCGCCGCCTTGACCGGCAACGTCATGCAGACCGGAGGAGGCGGCGGCTTGTCGGCGGCCGAGGTCGATGACGAACTGGCACAGTTCGCCGGACGGATGACTATTGCGATCGGCCGGCAGTCGGGATCCGCATCCCTTGACGTGATGCCGAAGGACCTTCAGCAAGCGTTACGTCTTTTCGCTGGCGTATTGCGGACGCCCGCATTCGATCCTGCGCGTGTGGACCTCGCTAAACTACAGGCGATGGAGCGGATCCGCAGACGTGAGGACGAGCCCGAGTCCATCGCCAGTCGTGAATTCACCAAGCTGCTGTACGGTCCCGGCCATCCCACCGCACGAGAAAGTTCGATCGAATCAGTGGGACGAATTCGCAGAGAAGATCTCATCGCCTTTCACCAAAATACGATCCATCCCAACGGAATCATTCTCGGTGTCACCGGCGATTTCATAAAGGACGAGATGGTGGCGTCGCTCCGGAAGGCATTTGGAGATTGGCAGAGGGGAACTGTGCCGGAAGTCAAGATTGACGATGTTCCGGAGAGTGAGGCAGCAGGAGCGGTGGTTCACTTCATCAGTAAAGACACCTCACAGACTCATCTTCGAGCGGGGCGTCTGTCGGTCAAGGAAACCGATGCGGATTACGTCCCCCTCCTGGTTGCCAACGATATTTTGGGCGGCAATTCGCTTATCGGCCGGCTGTTCAATGAAGTGCGGACGAAGCGAGGGCTGGCGTACTCGGTTGGCAGCGAACTGAGTACGGGGATGTACAATCAGGGCATGTGGCTCGTGTGGGCCGAAACCAAGCTGCCCTCCACGAAGGAAGTCCTTGGACAGTTGGTCGCAAACATCGAGCGAATGCGAACGGAACCCGTGAGCGACGCGGAACTGACTCAAGCCAAAGACTCCTACGTGAACTCGTCGGTCTTTGACGTGTCCAGCTCATCGAAGATCGTGAGCCGGCTCATGGAATTGGAGTACGATGGTTTGCCGAAAGATTTTTATCAGCAGCTGCGCGAGAAGATCCTCACCGTATCGAAGGAAGATATTTTGGCTGTCGGTCGGAAATATCTCCGAGGGGATCACTTGAAAATCGTCGCGGTGGGATCGGGCGAGACACTGTCCGAAGCGCTCTCGACATTTGGCAACGTGAAGGAAATCAGCCTGAATTCTGAGGGTGAAATGCACGGGGTGATGACGAGCCAGCTCTGCTTTGACAGCTCCCAAAGTGACCCTTCCTGTTCCCGTTGATGGTGAGTGTCCAATCGTTTCTTTTGGCCCACCCTTCCACTCATTGAGAAATCGAGAAGCCCGTCGTGTGTTCGTAGAGTAGAAGTATCTCTCCTCCGCTTTGAAATTCGCGAGTTGCCCTGCCGGCTAGATGCCCGATCAGCGGTTCAAAAAGACTAGAACCAGACGATGGCTCCGCTGCCGAATCCCTGCCAGAAGGATGTTCGATAGTTAGCTCAAGTCGTACACAACGACCAACCTTAACGCATACAATAACGCATCCGCCTTAGCAGCATAGGCTGAAGAAGGTTTGCGCTATCACGCGCTATCAATTGCGACAACTGTGAATAGGATTCTCATTCTTGGCAAGCGTACGCGCACCACGCTCATTAGGTGAACTCCAACTTTTTCAGTAACACAATTTTCCTACCCCAAAAGATGGGGTTCACCCCCTTAATGATTTTCGGAAGAAGTTTGCGATACGGGTATAAGATGCAAGTCTCGAATTTGGTAGATGAGTCAACAATCTGTTTAGGAGATAGGAAATGACGGAATTGTCCACGACGTGCCCGCCTTCACGATGCTCCCAATGTTCCTGTTGGCAGGCCTGTTCCTTAGCGCGTGTGGTAGTGGTGGTGATGGCGCAAGCAGCGGCACTCCATCGTCTGGCTCCCCAGCACCGATCGTGGCGCAGCTCGTTCAACAAGGCTATCTCAAAGCGTCAAATACTAATGCTGACGATCTCTTTGGATTTAATGTCGCGCTTTCCGGTGACACGCTGGTCGTCGGAGCACCGCAGGAAGGCAGTAATGCGACTGGAGTGAATGGCAACCAAGCGGACAATAGCGCGCCGAACAGCGGCGCCGTCTATGTGTTCACGCGAACCAATGGGGTCTGGACTCAGCAGGCCTATCTCAAGGCCTCGAATACCGATGCAGGAGACCAGTTCGGAGTCATCATGGCCCTCTCAGGCGACACGCTCGCTGTGGGCGCTCAGTTTGAGGCCAGCAATGCGACGGGCGTCAATGGCGATCAGAACGACAATAGCTGCGCCACAGGCCGGAGCGGTCTATGTGTTCACGCGGACCGCGGGCGTCTGGACGCAACAGGCCTATCTCAAAGCCTCGAATACCGGTGCAGGAGACCAGTTTGGAGTCAACGTTGCCCTCGTAGGCGACACCTTAGCCGTCGGAGCGTACGGCGAGGCCAGCAATGCGACGGGCGTCAATGGCGATCAGACCGACAATAGCGCGCCAGCAGGCCGGAGCGGTCTATGTGTTCACGCGTACCGCGGGCGTCTGGACGCAGCAGGCCTATCTCAAAGCCTCAAACGCCGGCGGCTTGTTCGGATACGGTCTTGCACTCGCGGGCGACACGCTTGCGGTGGGAGCTCCGTTTGAAGCCAGTAACGCGACGGGCATCAATGGCGATCAGACCGACAATAGTGCGCCGAACGCCGGAGCCGTCTATGTCTTCACGCGTACCGCGGGCGTCTGGTCTCAGCAAGCCTATGTCAAAGCCTCGAATACCGATGCCGGGGACAGATTTGGTGAAGACGTCGTTCTTGACGGTGATACCCTTGCGGTAGGAGCGCGATTTGAAGCCAGTAACGCGACGGGCATCAATGGTGATCAGACCGACAATAGTGCGCCCAACGCCGGAGCCGTCTATGTCTTCACGCGGACGGCAGGAGTCTGGTCTCAGCAAGCCTATGTCAAGGCCTCAAACGCTGGAGCCAATCAAAATTTCAGTGGAAACCTAACCATCGCCGGAGATCTCTTGGCCGTTGGTGCACGGCTCGAAGATAGCGATGCGACCGGGATCAATGGCGATCAGGGGAACAGCAACGCGCCTGACAGCGGCGCGGTCTATGTCTTCGCGAGAAGCGGCGGAGCGTGGACACAGAAAGCCTATCTGAAAGCCTCCAACACGAATGCAGGAGCTCAATTTGGGGATGCTGTCGCGCTTTCTGGCAGTTCTCTGGCCGTTGGAGCATGGTTTGAGGCGAAAACAACAGCGCTCCAAAGAGCGGGGCCGTCTATGTATTCGACGGGCTGTAAGGTTATCAACGAATGACTTCATTCTTGGGATAAGGGGACCCTGCTCATTGGTAGCCTGCACGACAGTTTTTCCAGTAGCGTATTTTTCCTACACTCAAAAGATGGGGGTCCCCCCCTTAATGATTTTGTAACAATTTGACGCTCGAGAGTATATGATGCACGCGCTGTAGTTAGGGACTATGAGGCAACCTTATCCGAAGGAGCTAGAGATGACGCGATCATCCAGAAGGTCATTGTCCTCAACACTCTCACTATTGCTGTTGGCAGGCCTGTTCCTTGGCGCGTGTAGTGGTGGTGGCGATGGTGGAAGCGCAAGCACTCCGCCGGCAAGCACTCCGCTCAGCACTCCGATCCGCCTAGCTCCCCACCCCCGCCCCCACCGCCCGTGGCACAGCTCGCTCAGCAAGCCTATCTCAAAGCGTCAAATACCGAGTGCTGACGATCAATCTTGGATACTATGTGGCGCTTTCCGGTGACACGCTGGTTGTGGGCGCCCCACAGGAGGACAGTAGTGCGACCGGGGTGAATGGCAACCAAGCGAACAATAGCGCACAAGACAGTGGAGCCGTCTATGTGTTCACGCGGACCGCTGGGGTCTGGACGCAGCAGGCCTATCTCAAGGCCTCGAATGCCAATGCAGGGGACCAGTTCGGTGTCAGCGTGGCGATCGACAGGCGACACGCTCGCCGTGGGCGCTCAGTTTGAGGCTAGCGGTAATGGCAGTCAGAGCGACGATAGTGCGCCAGACGCCGGAGCCGTCTATGTGTTCACGCGGACCGGGGGAGTCTGGACGCAGCAGGCCTATCTCAAAGCCTCGAATGCCGAAGCGAACGACCAGTTCGGGGTGGCCGTTGCCCTCGCAGGCGATACCTTAGCTGTAGGGGCACTTGGCGAGGCCAGCGAAGCGAGGGGCATCAATCATGCTGGGAATAACAATAACGCGCCAGGCAGCGGCGCTGCATATGTGTTCACGCGGACCGCAGGGGTCTGGTCTCAGCAAGCCTATGTCAAAGCCTCAAATGCCGGGGGCCTGTTCGGGTATGGTGTTGCTCTCGCCGGCGATACGCTCGCGGTGGGAGCTCCGTTTGAGGCGAGCAATGCGACGGGCATCAATGGCGATCAGGACAACAATAATGCGCCGCTCTCCGGAGCGGTCGTATGTGTTCACGCGGACCGGCCGGGGTCTGGACTCAGCAAGCCTATATCAAAGCCTCCAATACCGATGCAGGGGACCGATTTGGGGGAAATGTCGAGCTTGACGGTGACACCCTGGTGGTAGGAGCACGATTTGAAGCCAGTGCCGCGAGCATGGTCAATGGCGATCAAACCGACAATAGTGTGCCGAACGCCGGAGCGGCCTATGTCTTCACGCGGACGGCCGGGGTCTGGGCTCAGCAAGCCTATCTCAAAGCCTCACACGCGGAAACGAATCAAAATTTCAGCGGGAGCATCGCCATCGCGGGAGATGTCCTGGCTGTCGGCGCACGGCTCGAAGATGGCGCGTCGACCGGGATCAATGGCAATCAGATCGAACACTAGCGCGCCTGACAGCGGCGCGGTCTATGTGTTCAAGCGTAACGGCGGAGTTTGGGATATGACAGACTATTTGAAAGCCTCCAACACGAACGCGGGAGATGAGTTTGGGGTACGCTGTCGCGCTTTCCGGCAGTACTCTGGCCGTTGCAGCATGGTTTGAAGCAAGTAATGCGACCGGCGTGAATGGCAATCAGGCCGACAACAGCGCTCCCAAGAGCGGGGCCGTCTACGTTTTCGACGGGCTGTAAGGTCATCGACGAACGACTTCATTTTGGTCGGCGCACCGAGCTCATAGGTGCGCCACCTGCTTTCTCAGTAGCAGGTTTTTCCTACACCCAAAAGATGGGGGTCCCCCACTTAAGATTTTGTAACAATCTGAGATTGTGGGTATATGATGCACGCACTGTAGTTGGTGATATCAGAGGCAATTTTATCCGTAGGAGCTAGAAATGACACGATTGTTCCGAAGGCCACTGTCCTCAACACTCCCACTATTGCTGTTGGCAGGCCTGTTCCTTAGCGCGTGTAGTAGTGGTGGTGGTGGTGGTGGAACCGCTCCATCGGCTCCGTCGGCCGGATCCCCGCCTCCGCCGCCACCGCCGCCACCGCCCGTCGTTACAGCTCGTTCAACAAGGCTACCTCAAAGCGTCAAATACCAATGCTAACGATCAATTCGGATACCTTGTTGCATTTTCCGGTGACACGCTGGTTGTGGGCGCCCCGCAGGAGGGGAGTAATGCGACCGGGGTGAATGGCGACCAAGCGAACAATAGCGCGGCAAACAGCGGAGCCGTCTATGTCTTCACGCGAACCGCGGGAGTCTGGACGCAGCAGGCCTATCTCAAGGCCTCGAATACCGAGGCCGGGGACCAGTTCGGGGTGAGCGTTGCGATCTCGGGCGACACACTCGCGGTGGGAGCGATGTTTGAGGCCAGTAATGCGACGGGCGTCAATGGCGATCAGACCGACAATAGTGCACCAGGCGCCGGAGCCGTCTATGTCTTCACGCGGACCGCGGGGGCCTGGACGCAGCAGGCCTATCTCAAGGCCTCGAATACCGATGCGGGCGACAATTTCGGCGTCACCGTTGCTCTCAAAGATGACACCTTAGCTGTCGCGGCGTATTCCGAGGCCAGCAATGCCACGGGCGTCGATGGCGATCAGACGGACAATAGCGCACCGAGGCATGCGGCGCCGTCTATGTGTTCACGCGTACCGCTGGCGTCTGGTCTCAGCAAGCCTATGTCAAGCCCTCAAACTCTGGGGGACTGTTCGGGTATGGTGTTGCTCTCGTTGGCGACACGCTCGCGGTGGGAGCTCCATTTGAGGCGAGTAATGCGACGGGCGTCAATGGCAATCAAAGCGACACCAGCGCGCCGCTCGCCGGAGCGGTGTATGTGTTCACGCGGACCGCAGGGGTCTGGTCTCAGCAAGCCTATCTTAAAGCCTCGAATACCGATGCAGGAGATAGATTTGGGCACGACCTCCAGATTGATGGTGAGACTCTTGCGGTAGGAGCGCGGTTTGAAGCCAGTGCCGCGAGCGGGGTCAATGCCGATCAAACCGACAACAGTGCGCCGAACGCCGGCGCGGTCTATATCTTTACGCGGACCGGTGGCGTCTGGTCTCAGCAAGCCTATCTCAAAGCCTCGAACGCGGGAGCGAATAAGAATTTCAGCGGTAGCCTCGCAATCGAGGGAGATATCCTGGCCGTGGGTTCACGGCTCGAGGATAGCGATGCGACCGGGATCGATGGCGATCAAGGGAACAGTAACGCGCCTGACAGCGGTGCGGTCTATCTATTCAAGCGTAGCGCCGGAGTGTGGACACAGACACACTATCTGAAAGCCTCCAACCCGAACGCGGGAGACGAGTTTGGGGATAGTGTCGCCCTTTCTGGCGGGACGTTGGCCGTGGCCGCATGGTTTGAAGCGAGTAATGCGACCGGGGTGAATGGTAATCAGGCCGACAACAGCGCTCCGATGAGCGGGGCCGTCTACATATTTGGGGAGGAATGATCACCACCTGTTGTCTTCGCTCTCGTTGTGAAGTGAGTCTCGTATTCTGACCCCTGCGTCTGCGCCAACGCCCTGTCGTTGGCGCAGCGCTGTTCTCGCCTCGCCTCTCCTACAAGAGGGCGCCAACCCTCTTGCAATAGATGAACAGAAAGAAATGTGAGGATTTACCCCGTGGCCTCAATAAGCAGGCTCCGGGTCGAGCGAACTTGGTTTGGTGGAGGGCACGGGAGTTGAACCCGCGACCCCTACGTTGCGAACGTAGTGCTCTCCCAACTGAGCTAGCCCCCCACCCGAAGGAACGGTGACGCGAGCCCGGGATCCCGCAGGGAGATGTTGCACGTCAGTGTGCAACGAAAAGCTGCGGTAGAAGAACGGGGAGGAAAGGGCTCGCGTCCCCGTGAAGACGCATTATACACAACCCACCCTGGAGTCTCTAGCTAGAAGCCACCAGACCAGATACGTCAGGAAGGGCTGATGATGGCGTCGCCCGCAGGCTTCCCGTCCTCGATCAGCACGCGTCGGCCATCCACTCGAAGGCGACCTTCAGCAAAGAGCTGCGCGGCCCTTGGATAAATCTTGTGCTCTTGCACGAGAATGCGCGCGGCCAACTCTTCCGGTGAATCGCTGTTCAAGACTGGTACCGCCGCTTGCAGAATGATCGGACCTTCATCCACGCCTTCCGTGACGAAATGGACGGTGCAGCCCGCTAGCTTGCAGCCCCAGTCGATCGCCTTCTTTTGAACCTCCAAGCCGGGAAAGGACGGAAGCAGCGAGGGATGGATGTTCATCATCCGGTTGACAAAGGCGTTGACTAGGACCGCCGTCACAATCTTCATGTAGCCCGCCAACAGCACCAATTCCACCTCGCGCTGCTGCAGCACCTCGAGAAGTGCTCGGTCGTAGGCCTCACGGCTGTCGGGCCGTCCCGCGAACGGTTTGGGATCAACGAAGAGGTCCGGCAGACCATGCTTGCGGGCGCGCTCCAGCGCCGCCGCATCCTTCTTGTTGCTGATCACTGCGACGATCTGCGCCTGAAGCTGCCCCGCCTCGATCGCATCGATGATGGCTTGCAGGTTGGAGCCACGGCCGGAGGCCAAGACGGCTACGCGAAGGGGGGATGACGGCTTAGCCGACATATTCCACCTCCGGTTCCGCTCCTGACGACGCCACGATTTCTCCAATCTGCCAGCCGCGATCGCCCAGTTCGCCGGCTTTCTTCAAGACAGCATTCGCCGATTGTGCCGGCACAACGAGAATCAAGCCGATGCCCATATTGAATACCCGGTACATCTCCTCGCGCTCGACCTCTCCAAGCCTGCTCAATGCCTGAAAGATGGGCGGAACGGTCCAAGCCTTCCGGTCGATTCTCGCCCGCACACCCTGAGGGAAGACGCGCGGCAAATTTTCGGTGATGCCGCCGCCGGTGATGTGTGCGATTCCTTTGATGCGGAACTCCTTCACGAGTGCCAGAATTTGCTTCGCGTAAATGCGCGTCGGCGTCAGCAGCACCTCGCCCAGTGGGCGATCCAGCTCCGGCAACGTCGCGCTCACAGCTCAATTTGGCCTTCTCAAAGAACACGCGCCGCGCGAGCGAATATCCATTGCTATGCAAGCCGGACGACGCGAGTCCCAGAATCGCATCGCCGGGCTTGATGCTCTTGCCGTCGATGATCTTCGGCTTATCGACAACTCCGACGGCGAACCCAGCCAGATCGTATTCTCCCTCGGGATACATTGAGGGCATCTCCGCCGTCTCGCCGCCGATCAACGCGCAACCGGCCTGACGGCAGCCCTCGGCGATGCCGGTCACGACCTGTTGGGCCTTCTCGACCGACAGTTTCCCGGTCGCAAAGTAATCCAGAAAGAACAACGGTTCCGCTCCGCTGACGGCGATGTCGTTGACGCACATGGCGACAAGATCGATGCCGACCGTGTCATGCCGGTCCATCAGAAAGGCGATCTTCAGCTTGGTGCCGACCCCGTCGGTGCCGGATACCAGAACAGGATCTGCATACAATTTGCTTTGAAGGCGGAACAGACCGCCAAAGCCCCCGAGATCCGTCAGGACCTCCGGACGGAAGGTCGAGCGGACGAGCGGCTTGATGCGGTCGACGAATTCGTCTCCGGCGTCCATATCCACGCCGGCTTCGCGATAGGTGGTCATGGCAGGGGACGCATCTTAGCGGAGGGGTTGGAAGGAGGTCAAACCGCTGCGGCGAGGCATTCGCTCCTGTTCTGGCGCCAGATGGATACGGACGCGCGGATTGCCTCGGAGGGAGACGCGCCAGTCCTGAGCTAGCCTACATCGGATTCAAAATCTCTTTGGAGTATGTGCTCTGAGGGTTGTCATTAGATGCACTTACGGCGAAATAGTACCCACCGTCCAGACGCTACCAGCTGAATTTTCCTTAGACACGCAAGAGTACGTAGCCCTTCTGTTGGAATTGCCGTTTGCGCCTTCGTATATGAATATGAACCAGACGGCAGTATCAACAGACTGTTGATCTCGGCCTTAAAAACAATCGTTCTACCAAACAGGGGGCAGCATGAAAACCTTCATTTTCGGTGCGGCGCTGGTACTTGCCACGCTTCTCTCTCTGCCGACAACCTCCGATGCATGGTCCAGGCGATCCGGCAGTACAGAACTGGGACCCCAGAGCGTGACCGTGCCAGTACAAAATACGACCACGACCTCCGCTCAAGCGGTCCCGGAACCGCCCGTGCTTTTGCTCATGAGTATTGGTGTGGGGGTATTCGGTCTTGGTTACGCAATACAGAGGTTCCGCAAACAGTCCTAAGACCACCCAGGCACTCAGCAAGGCATGGCTCCGATCTCACGCGTGACGCGCCAGGGATTGCCCGTGCCTTCTTAGTTTCCAGCCTTACTCGCGTCATCCCTCACCCCGCCAAACACTCCTATTATGTTGTCTTTCTGGCCCCACGTCCGCACAACACCTGGCACAGGGAAGCTTGCCTACATCGGCATCCAGATTTCATCGAGGTCTTCTTCAGCCCTCTCTCGCCTGTTGCCACAGGACTCTTCCTTAGGCACGCAAGAGTACGTAGCCCTTATGAGGGAATTGCCGTTCACCTCTTCGTCGTATGAAAATTGAGTCGACACAGGATCAACAGATTGTTGATCTCAGGCTTAACAACAGTCATTTCATCAAGGGGGGCAAAATGAAAAGGTTGATTTACGGTTCGGCGTTGGTACTCGCCATGCTTCTCTCTCTGCCAACAACCTCCGATGCATTTTCCAGGCGATCCGGCAGTACAGAACTGGGACCCCAGAGCGTGACCGTGCCAGCTTCAAAATACGACCACGACCTTCCGCTCAAGCGGTCCCGGAACCGCCCGTGCTTTTGCTCATGAGTATTGGTGTGGGGGTATTCGGTCTTGGTTACGCAATACAGAGATTCCGCAAACAGTCCTAAGACCACCGCAGGCACTCAGCAAGGCATGGCTCCGATCTCACGCGTGACGCGCCAGGGATTGCCCATGCCTTCTCTAGTTTCCAGCCTTACTCGCGTCATCCCTCACCCCGCCAAACACTCCTATTATGTTGTCTGCCGTTAAATAGAAGGCACGCACCCGAACTCACGCTTCCGGACGCATTTCCACATCGAGGAGTTTGATCTTGCGGTGCAGATGGCTACGTTCGATTTTCAAATCTTCCGCCGTCCGCGAAATGTTCCAATGATGCTCGCGTAGTTTGCGTCCGATATATTCCTTCTCAAACGCATTCCGTGCATCGCGGAGCGAGTCGTAGGGCTGCGTAAAGAGTGGGTTCACGACAGGTTGGACCGTCGCGTTCGTGGCTGCAGGGACGGCTCCGGGAGGCTTCACTTGCAGCGACGTCGTGGCTTGCGTCACGTCGATTACGTTGCCCGGGACCATAATCATCAACCGCTCGATCAAGTTCCGGAGTTCCCGGATATTACCGGGCCACTCGTACTGCTGAAAAACGTTCATCGCTTCGGGCGTCACCTCTTTCATGCGCAACCCCTGCTCCTCCGCGTGGAGCTTCATGAAATGGCGGATGAGAAGCGGCATGTCTTCACGCCGTCTCCCGAAGCGGAGGCACCACGATCGGGACGACGTTCAGGCGATAATAGAGATCTTCCCGAAAGGCCCCTTTCTCAATCTCTTTCATGAGATCTTTATTCGACGCAGCCAGCACTCGCACATCGACCTTCAGTAACTTGGTTCCTCCGACTCTGGTGAATTGCTGTTCTTGAAGGGCACGCAGCACCTTGGCCTGCGTATTGAGGCTCATGTCTCCGATTTCATCCAGAAACAGCGTGCCGCCATCCGCCTGCTCGAATTGTCCCCGTTTCATGGAGGTGGCGCCGCTGAATGAGCCTTTTTCGTGACCGAACAACTCGCTTTCAATCAGGGTTTCCGGAATCGCGGCGCAGTTGACGGCCACAAACGGCCGATCTGCTCTGGAGCTCTGCAGATGGATCGCACGCGCGACCAGTTCCTTCCCCGTCCCGTTCTCTCCTCCGACCAGCACCCGGCTGTTCGTCGGGCCGGCCGTATCAATCAACTGCCGAAGTTGTTGCATGGCGGGGGAGTGGCCGACGAGCTCGAACTTCCGCTGGACCTTCGTACGCAACGACCGGTTCTCCTCTTCCAACCGGTACTGCTCCAGCGCATGCTTGACGCGCAACGTGACATTTTCCAACGAAAGAGGCTTCTCGATGTAGTCGTATGCGCCCAGCTTGATGGCTTTGACGGCGGTTTCGATAGACCCGTGGCCGGACATCACCATGACCTGCGCAGTCGGCACGAATTCTCTGATACGGCGCAACGTTTCCAGGCCGTCCATGTCGGGCATCCAGATATCGAGAAGCATCAGATCCGGCGGGTCGGCCATGTAGGTTTTCAATGCCTCGGCGCCGCTCTTGGCGACCGAGACCTCATAGCCCTCGTCCTGCAGAATGCTGCTGAGAGACGAGACAATCGCTTCTTCATCGTCGACGACCAAGATCGAAGCTGACATGGGACTCCGCTGCGTACCGCTCAGCTAGCACCGGCAATTCAAAGGTAAACAACGCGCCACGCGGCTGGTTGTTGCCGGCCGTGATTTGGCCCTCGTGATCCGTAATGATCCGCCGTACAATCGCGAGGCCCAGACCTGTGCCCGTTTTCTTCCTCGTGAAATAAGGCACGAACAGTTTCTCTTGGTCTTCGGGCGCAATCCCGGTGCCCTCGTCCGCAATCGAGACGACGGCCCGCCGGCGCTTGGTGTCGTACTGCGTCGTCACCCACACCCGCCCCTTCTGGTTCATCGCCTGGATCGCGTTGTCGAGCAGATTGACGAGCACGCGCTTTATCTGCTCCCAGTCGAACTTGAGTTGGGGCAAGTCTTCATCCAGCGACACGATCAACTCGACGTCTTTATGTGCCCCGCGGTAGAGCGCGATCACCTCGTTGACCACATCATGGAGCGACTGCAATGCGAGTTGCGGCGCCGGCAGGCGAGCAAATTTGGAAAATTCGTCCACCATATGCTTGAGGCTGGCCACCTCATTCACAATGACGTTCGTGGACTCGTCGAAGACCCGCTCAAAGTCGGGCGCCTTTTCCAAAAATTTCTTGCGCATGCGTTGGGCGGACAACTGGATGGGAGTAAGTGGATTCTTGATCTCGTGCGCCACCCTGCGCGCCACTTCCTGCCAGGCCGCCACTTTTTGCGCCTTGAGCAGTTCGGTGAGGTCCTCGAACACCAGGACGACGCCGAGATCCTGACCCTGCTCGTCCTTCATTCGCGACGCATGCAGGGCCACCGTCAGAAATTTCCCCTCGACCTCCACCGTGCCGTCGAGCGTCAAATCGTCGCGCTGATCCTGCAGCATGCGATCGTAGATCGTTTGAAACAGCGTCAACCCAAACTCCTTGAATGCCTCGTTGGCCGGCCGCCCTTGCATGCGCCCGGCGGACACGCCGAGAATCCGCTCACCGGACGGATTGAAATTGGTCACCATCCCGTTCTTGTCGATGGACAGCAAGCCGGCGGCGATCGTATCAACCACTGTTTCAATATAGGCACGGCGGCGGTCGAGTTCGAGATTGTTGCGGCGCAAGGAGAGGTTTGCCGCCTCGATGGTGGACTTGCTGCTTTGCAAATCGGACGTCATCCGGTTAAAGGAGTCGATGAGCGTTCCAATCTCGTCGGTGGCTTTCGCGTCGATGCGTACGGACAGATCACCTTGCGCAATCGCATCCGTCGCTTCGGCCAGTCGTTGGATCGGAACCGTGATACTGCGTGCGACGTAGAATCCGAACCAGGTCGCCCCGAACAGAATCAACAGCGTGATGACGGCGACGAACAAGTAGGCGCCGGCCTTGATTGGATTTTTCATCGCCTTGATTTGCTTGTATTCTTCGTACTGGCGGCCAATGCCGTCCATCTTGGCGAGTAGGGATTCGGGCACGTAGGCATCCACCACGACCACACCCCCAACCTCATTGCCCCGTCCGCTTGCCGCCACCGGCGCCGCCGCGCGGACCAGCCTCCCCGTCTGCGCTTCCTGAACGGTGTTCGCCTCCTGCTTCCCATTGATCGCCTGGAGGACGAGTTGTCCGATCGGTAAATCGAGAACCCCTGCCGGCACCTCCGCATCAAGCGATTTCGCCAGCGTCTCCATCTTGGCGGAATACACTTCGATGCCCGCCACGCCGAACTCCACCCGCTTGCGCGCCATGGCGGCCATCAACAGATCCCGCTGCCCAGGCAGCAGCATGTCCTCTCTGAAAATTTCGTGGCTAATGGCGCGAGCGCTGTTCACCGCCAGCGTGATATGCCCCGCATGCTGCATCTTCGCAACTTCATACGAGTCACGCATGACCCGGTCGATTTGATCGCTGAACCATACGTCCACGGCCTTGTTCACCAGGCCGCTGGCCACGAAGGCCAAGAGCATGGTGGGGATCAGCGAAAAGCCGATGAAGGCGGCCACAAGCTTCGTGCGAAACCCGGATCCAATCAGCCGGTGGCGGCGTTCGAAATAGGCCTTGATGAGATTTCGCGAAAGAAGGAGCAGCAGAACGACGAAGCCGATCAGATCGAGATTGATCAGCAGGAGTACAAGCGCATAGCTCGTGGTGGGGAAAAACGCATCCGGATCATCGTTACCTGGGACAACGACCTGGCCGTAGTAAAATGTGAGCGCGAGACATGGAATGAGAAACAAGAGCAGAATCCAGACCGGCCTCAGATGCCGCTTCCGGCGCTCCGGCTCCTGGAGAGGTGGAGTGGTCAGGCCTTCGGAATAGACTCCCACGGACGCCTCCTGTGCCGCACGACGCTCCGGACCGGTCCAAACCGGAGAGGCCATGTTTGGGCGGGGTTCACTCACAGCCCGAACTCCTTGTCATGACGCGGACCTCTGGCAGGTACGGTCTTCACTATAGCGGAAATGGAAGCCTGGCTCAAAGGTTGCTACGCTCCCCGAAGGAGCAGGAGGCCGTACACAGCTAGCAGGATTACTTCGAAGTCAAACTGACGTATTTCATGCGCAGCGCGTAAAGCATATCGCGCAATACCGTTTGCTCTTCGGTCGTGAGATTTCCCTTCGTCTTCACATCCAGGACAGAAAGCAGATCAATGATTTCTTTGGCTTGCGGCAAATTGACCGGCATGGCAGGCTGCTGCGGGTCCAATTGCTCACCCATGAGCATGAGGCTGGAACTGCCCGAGTGAAATCACAAAGGAGGCGAAGGTCACCGGCACGCCGCTCGCCGACTCCGCTCCGGCCATAGGGTTCGACGGCGCCTCCTTCGAGGCCGCCTGGGACTGTGAAGTAACTGGAGCAGGATGATCGGCGCCTGCGCTGCTGCCCCGCCGATCTCGAATGATAAATCCTTCTTCTTGTTCTCCCGGCACGACTACCTCCGTGAGAGATGCGAACTGGACCGGCGAGGCCTACCGCGGTGGGAGCGTACCACAGGGCCCCTGCCGGCGCAACTCGTTGAAGGGTCATGGGAACCAGGTATAATAGCCCCGTTGAGCCACGACTGGAGCCTCAAGGTTGTCCGAGCGCTTTCAAAAATTGACCGACCTGATGGCGGCGTTGCGTGCGCCAAATGGATGCCCCTGGGACCGCAAGCAGACGCATGAATCATTGAAACCGTATCTGCTCGAAGAAACGTACGAGGTGCTGGAAACAATTGATCAGCAGGACCGCCGAAAGCTTGCAGAAGAGCTCGGCGACGTGCTGCTACAGGTCCTCTTCCACAGTCAGATCGCCGCCGAAGCCGGCACCTTTACCATCGACGATGTGCTCGACCAACTTGCCGACAAACTCGTACGGCGCCATCCACACGTCTTTCCAAACGGCTCCAAGGATCCCGTCCCGCCAACGCCGAGCAGGTGTTGGCCAAATGGGAAGACATCAAACGGGCGGAGCGTCAGGCGGAAGGACGACCGGAATCGGTGCTCGATGGCGTCCCACAGACACTGCCTGCACTATTGCGCGCCTATCAGATCCAAGCACGCGCCTCGCGTGTCGGCTTCGATTGGAGTCATGACCAAGCCGGCTTTGACCAAGTCTTGATAAAGATTGAAGAAGAAATTCGCGAATTGCGAACCGCGCTCCGGCAGCCATCCTCGGTCGAAGGGAGACAACGCGAGATCGAAGCCGAATTCGGCGATGTCCTGTTCTCGCTCGTCAATCTGGCCCGCTTCGTCAAAGTGAATCCGGAAGATGCATTGCGCCGGGCCGTCAACCGCTTCGTGACTCGTTTTCAATACATCGAGCGGCAGGCGGCACATGAAGGACGCGCGGTCGGTGACCTGTCGTTCGATGAGATGAATCGGATGTGGGAAGACGCCAAGCGGCAGCTGCCGTCGAGCGACGAGAGGGGATGATGGGAGAAGACCAAGGTCCGTATCAGGAGGGCAAGCGCGCCGGCGTGCATCCGCTCGTCGTGGTCTTTGGGGTCCTGCTCGGTCTCTGGCTATTCGTCGCGCTGATCGTCCCCAGCTCGCGAAACAAGCAGGCGGCTGGCACGGAAGGCCCCGCCGGCCCCATGATCGAAGATCCCGGAAGCGGCGCCGGTGATTTTCAAAGTCCAATCGACGGTTCCCGACATGAATGCGATCAGTGTGGTCGTTCCTCCACAAGCCACCGAGAGTCAGGTCGTAGGTCTCTTGAAGCGGCTGAAGAAGGAACGCCTCGCGGGCACGCTCACCGATCTCATTCCGGCAACAACGCCGGGCCACAAACTCGGCGACCATGCTGTGGCGGACATTTATGTGCTTTCCAACCCGACCTATGCGGAGACGGATGTGATCAGAACGCTCTCGCGCGGCGCTCATGCGCCAGGAGGACTCTATCCCGACCGGGTGCCGTTTGAGGTGGCAATGGAAGAGATCCGTGGCCACTACCGCATCGACTTGAACAACACGGGGGCGCCTGACACGGCATCCATCGGATTTGCCGATGAATCAGGTGTTCATTCGAAGCACTATCGGAAGATTTTTTGAACCGGACGTGACGCGATCAGGGATTAAATCTTCGCGCGGTCTTTGATCTCCGTCCGTAGCGCCTCCCGCTGCTGCTCCAACCAGGACTCGAGCCTCGCAAACAAATGCGCCAATGCACCTGTGAACGGTGCAACCACCACGTCGGCGCGACCGGAGAGCAGTCCATCGTGATCGGCGATCCGTAATTTTTCGTCGGCGATTCGTCTGGCGAGCAGTTGGGACACCACGAGTTGTTGGCCGGGTGATCCGCTCACCGGACCAAGGATTCTTCCTCGCAGCACGTCGAGTTCTTCCGCGATGGCCACCTTGACCCGGACGGCATGAGGCATCGGCCAATGCGGACGCTGAATGGAATAGTCATAGGAGAATACGGGTTCCCGCGGCTCACGAAAGGGCCCGGCCATCCCAATGATTTTCATGGCGTTCGTCATCGTCATAGCACCTGTTTCCTTTAATGCCGCTCCCCTGAGAAGTACCGAATCACCTTCTCCGCTGCCACGGCACCTTCACGAATACAATCTGGTATTCCCACGCCTCGATAGGCTGCACCGGTCAGCACCACGCCGCCGTACCGGCCCAATGCTACCTCAGCTTGCTCAAGACGTTCCAGGTGTCCTAGCCGATATTGCGGCATGGCCTTCATCCAACGATTGACCTCCACATACGTGGGCTTCGCGGCAAGGCCGCAGATCTCCTTCAACTCGGCTTTTACCCGCTCGACCAGTGCCTCATCATCGAGCTCGAGAATGGTCTCGCGCCCCGCTCCTCCCACGTAACAGCGAGCCAACAATTGGCCAGACGGTGCGCGGTGAGGCCACTTCAACGAGGTCCACGTCGCGGCGACGAGATCGCGTCGTTCGACGCGAGGCACGACAAACCCGAATCCCTCGATCGAGCCGCCGACGCCGGAAGCCGGATAGGCCAGGGCGATCGTTGCGGTGGAGGCATAGGGAATCATCTCGAGCAGCCCAGCCGCAATCGGCGTCAAGGGTCGCAACAACTCCGCCGTGACAAAAGCCGGCGTCGCGAGCACCAGGCCATCGGCGGAAAGCGCCGATCCGTCTTGCAGCATGACGTCATACGTCCATCGTCCAAGCTGATGCGAGCGCACGCGCAAAGACTCCACGGGCACGCCGCTTCTCAATGTCACTCCTTGGCTGGACAACCGGCCGACGAGCGCGGCCACGAGCGCTTCAAGGCCGGGCTTGAGGCTGACGAACATCGTCCGTCGGGCTGCCTGTCGAGCCGATCCGTTGTTGCCCGATTTCGCCGCGAGCATGCCGCGCAGGATGCTGCCGTGCGCCTGCTCCAACTCCACAAATCGCGGGAACGTCGCTCTCACGCTCATCTGCTCGGCATCGCCGGCATAGATGCCGGCCATCAACGGCTCCATCATGCGTTCGAAGGCTTCTCGGCCGAACCGACGCCGGACAAACGAAGCGAGCGATTCGTCGATCGTAGATCGATTGGCCGGCAGCACGAAATCCAAGCCCCATGCGGAGAACACCGCGGAAAGACAACAGACCGCTCTTCAGAAAAGGGCCGATCTGTCCCGGGGTAAACGCAATAAGGCCTTCGGGCAGTTCTCGCAAGCGTCCGCGCGAATAGACAAATGCCTTCTTGCCGGTTTCGTTGGTATTGATCAGCTCCTGGGTCAGACCGAGCTTAGCCACGAGTTCAAGTCCGGCAGGCTTGGTGGACAGGAATGAATCGGGGCCGGCTTCGGTGATCAGCTCGCGGATTTTGTGAGTGACGATCTTGCCGCCCCAGGCGTGTCCTGCCTCGAGCACGGTACAACGCAGCGCCATTCCTGTCGCTTCGGCTTGCTCCATCAGCGCAAGTGCCGTCGCCAACCCGGAAATGCCTCCACCGATCACCACGACTGTGCGAGGAGAGGTCACGACGGAATCGACAACGAGGATTCGTGAGCAGCGACGACGTCGACCAGTGTCTCAATGAAGGCGGACGAGTCGTTCAGCATCGCAATGCGCTCCAGCTGAATTCCACGGCCGGACGCCAACTGCTTCAACTCGATGTCGATGTCGTACAGCGTCTCGACGTGATCGCACAGAAATCCAATCGGCGCCACCAGCACGTGCCGTTGCCCGGCACACGCCAATTCGTCGATGGTGGCTTCCACCGTGGGACCAAGCCACCGCTCGGCAGAGCGCCCTTGGCTTTGATAGGCGAACGCCGCTGGTTGTCCGCCGAGGAAGGCGGTCACGGCAGCGACCGTGCCTTTCACCTCATCAGGATAAGGATCGTTCATCGCCACGATCCGTTCCGGCAAACTGTGGGCGGTGAACAGGACGGTGACATTGGGGCGGGCGGCGGGAGGAAACTTGTGAAGCCCCTGTTGAATGTTGTCGACGATGCCAGCGATGAACTTCGGATGCCTGTTCCAACTCCCCACGTAACTGATGGAACGGTGATCGTTCATGAACGCTTGGGCTTCCTCGACTTTTTTTCGATAGGCGCCGGTGCTCAGGGACGATTGCTGGGGTGCCATGCAGAAGCCGATGATGTGCTCCGGATCGTCCCGAAGCACTTGGGCCAAGGTATCCTTGATGAACGGGTGCCAATGCCGAAGACCCACATAGACCCGATAGCGCCCGCGGCCGGACTCGTTCAACCGCGCCTCGAGCTTTTTCGCCACGCTCATCGTCATGCCGACAGCCGGAGATTTTCCGCCGGTCGCTCGATAACGCGCTTGAATTTCGGCCACGAGCTCCGGCGGAGTGGGACGCCCGCCGCGCACGTCGAGCAGGAATGGCTCCACGTTCTCGAGGCAATCCGGTCCTCCCATGGCCATGAGAAGCACGGCGATCGGTTGTGATGTGGGCGGCATGAGGATGACGACGGCTACCGCTGGCTCAATTTGTGGATCATGTTGATGGCGGCCTCGACATGCTCGATCGGCGTCGTCGGCAGAATGCCATGGCCCAGATTGAAAATATGTCCATTGCGGCCGGCAGCCCGGCGCAGGATATCTTCCACCCTGCGTTCAATTTCATGGAGAGGGGCGTATAGTGCGACCGGATCCAGGTTCCCTTGCACGGCGCGATCGTGACCGATCATGGCCCATGCCTCGTCGAGATGGACGCGCCAATCAACGCCGATGACATCGCCTCCGGCTTCCCGCATCTGGCGTAACAACGCTGTGGTACCGGTGCCGAAATGGATCATGGGCACGCCTTCGCGCCTCAATCCCTCAAAGATCAGTTGTACATGAGGCTTAACGTATTCCGCATAGTCGCCCGCCGATAGGCAGCCGACCCAACTATCGAAGAGTTGGATCGCTTGAGCGCCGGCCCGGATCTGCCGGCGCAGATAGCCGGTCACGACGCGGGCCAACTTATCCATCAGCTGATGCCAGGCCTCCGGTTCGCGATACATCATGGATTTCGTGAGGACGTAGTTGCGCGACCCGCCGCCCTCGATCGCATAACTCGCGAGGGTAAACGGCGCTCCGGCGAATCCGATCAGCGGCACGCGCCCATCCAGGGCCTGGCGGGTCTGCCGTATCGCCTCAGCGACATACTCCAATTCCGTCCCGTCGATCGCCTTGAGGCGCTCGACATCGGCCCGCTCACGGACCGGATTATGGATGATCGGCCCCTCCCCTTCGGCGAATTCCAAGTTCAATCCCATCGCCTCCAGCGGCAAGAGGATGTCGGCAAAGATAATCGCGGCATCTACCGGGAAACGGTCGATCGGTTGGAGGGTGACCTGGGCGGCCAGCTCGGGCGTTTTGCAGAGCGCCAGCATGGAGTGCTTCGCCCGCAAGGAGCGATATTCCGCCATGTACCGTCCTGCCTGACGCATGAACCACACCGGTGTGCAATCCACCGATTCGCGGCGACAGGCCTTGAGAAAGCGATCCTTCATGGGTCGCGCATTCTAGCAGGATGCTCGGAAAGTCTCTATTCTCACCCGTTCCCGTTGCACTTGAGACATGCCGTTATCCCATCGACGGATAGTCCATTAGACCTACGGCAATAAGAAACGGCTCAGGTCGTTTTCAACCATTCAGTTTGCCAACATCGCGATTTTACGCTCGAGTAGACAGCGAGGAGCGATTCGGTACAATTGAAGAACCCGAAGCCTCTATCATTTGGAGAAAATTGATGTATAATGCAGTTGCGTCGTTCAAGGCCGGTGAGGGCACTTCTGAAATAGCCTTGGATCGTGCAACCCGCCTCGTGAACCACCCTCAAGTGCCGAGGCCTTACTGAGATTCACTGCCGAGTGTGTGCCCGGCGGAATGCCGGGGTTAATTGGAGGTAATCCGAATGTCCGACGTGACGTACTCCTCTCCCGACCAAGGCGCAGGACCTGTGGTTTACGGTGTTGCGATGGTTCGATTCCTGGGCCGGCCTCGAGTACATGAAAACCGATGGCGTCCCCAAGATGGACTGGCTCCGATGCATCCCCCTCATTGCTGTTCATGCGATGTGCCTGGGCGTCATCTGGGTGGGAACCAGCTGGACCGCCGTGGCGGTCGCGGTCGCGTTCTATTTTGTGCGGATGTTTGCGATCACGGGCTGGTATCACCGCTATTTCTCTCATCGAACGTTCAAGACATCCCGAACGGTGCAGTTCGCCTTCGCAGTACTCGGCGGATCCTGCGCCCAACGAGGGCCTCTGTGGTGGGCCGGCCATCACCGCCATCACCACGTCGCCTCGGATTCCATCGATGACGTGCACTCGCCGCGACAGGGAGGGTTTCTCTGGTCCCACATCGGATGGTTCACTTCCCAAACACATTTTTCGCCCCGATTGAAGGGCATCGCCGACTTTGCCAAGTATCCTGAGCTGCGCTTTCTGGACCGATTCGACATCCTCGTTCCGACGATTGCAGGCTTTGGGATGTTCGGTTTCGGCAAACTGTTGGAGATCTATGCCCCGCATCTCGGAACGAATGGGCCGCAAATGCTCATTTGGGGGTTCTTTGTTTCGACCGTTGCGTTGATTCATGGCACCTGCACGATTAATTCGCTTTCGCATGTGTACGGCTCCCAGCGTTATGAGACCGGCGACGACAGCCGTAACAATTTTCTCCTGGCGTTGATCACGATGGGCGAAGGGTGGCACAACAACCACCATTTCTATCCGGCTTCGACGCGGCAGGGATTCTACTGGTGGGAAATCGACCTCACCTATTACTGTCTGAAGCTCATGGAGTGGCTGGGGCTTGTCTGGGACGTCAGAGACGTGCCTATCTACGTGCGAGAGCAGAAGAGCAAGCAGGAGACGATCGGAGTACCGCTCACCGCGATGGAAAGTTAGACGGTCGTACCTCTTACACCCAATCCGATTCCTCCCGTTCCGGCCCCTCCATGGCCTGTCCGGCCAGAGTCGCTCGAATCTGCCGGCTTTGGTCATCGATGAGTGCCCAGGTCAGTGGTCGGCACAAGCCAAGCGTCTTGGGGTTCGAGTTCGAATCGATAGTGATTGGATCGCGTGGAAAACCATTCCACGTAAGGGTGCGGAATGAGATTGGGATGCGGATCGAACGAAATGAGGTTGACCGTTCCGATCTGTGGACTCTCGATATCGCCGATCACCTGGCCAGCCAGTTCCTCGTCTTCAAAACGGCTATTCCTGAACTGAATGACCTGGCCGGCAATGTCGGCCTTGAAATCCCCTCTCAGATACAGATCCACCGGGCCAACGGCGGCGAACACGATTCGCCCGACGACGGTCCCCTGGATGCGATTATCCAGAAACCCTTCCCGTACCCAGCGACCGTTTCCAAACTTCTGAGCCATCGTTCTCCGTTTCGGTCAGGCGGGCTCGGTCGCACCGGCGACCGGTGCTGGAGAAGGTGACACAAACGCGCCGATCAGCACCGCGATCAGGATCAACGCGCTTCCAATCCAGCCTTGCACGTCCATGGTCTCGCCGAGAAAGTACCATGACAACCAAGCGGCATAGGCCGGCTCGGAGGCAAAAATCAGCGCGACTTGCTGAGCGGGGATCAATTGCTGAGCCCACATCTGCACGGCAAAGGCGCCCGTCGCAAACACCCCCGTCACCACCAGGCCGGTGAGCAGCGCGGCCGACGGCGCAAAGGCTTGCGCGGGAGCCTGCTCCCAGGCCATGAGCGGAAGAAACAGCGACGTCATCGCGCCCATCTGCCACAGGAGCAAACTCGGCGCGTCGAACAGCCGCGTGTAACGCTCCAAACAGACGATATGTCCGGCAAACGCGACGGCACAGCCGATCGTCATCACGTCGCCGAGATTCATGGTCGCACTGGGTTTGACGAGGAACCAGAGCCCCACCGTGGCGATCGCTGTCGCGGTCAATACGCGACCGTCGAACCGCCGAAGCATGAGCGGCACGATGATCACATACAAGGCCGTCAGGAAGGCGCTGTTCGAAGCACTCGTGTAATACAGGCCGACTGTTTGCAGGGCATAGCCAAAGAAGAGAAACACGGTTGCGACGGCGCTGGCCGCCAAGACGGCTCGTTCCCTCCGCAGGCGATAGCCCGCCATCAGGAACCATGCCCCGATCAGCAAGGTGCCGAGGAGGAATCGAAGGCCCAGAAACGACAGGGGCGGTATTTGCTCCAGCGCCGCCTTGGTCGCGGGAAACGTCGCACCCCAAATGAAGGTGGTTAGGAGCAGTGCCAGACGAGGCATGAAATGGAAAGTATGCTGAGTTTGAGTTCAGGGACTTCGCAAGATGCTGAGCAATGCGAGAACAAAGCCAACGGCCTTTTTCAACATCCTGCTAGGGTTTGCAGAGGGGGCAGCGCCGCAAATCGGTCGGTCCCGCCTGTTCCATTGCGGCGAGGGCGCGTTCCTTGTCAGGATAATCGTACCAGCCGCCCCCCCAGTAATCTGTGGAGGTTTGCGTGGAGGGCACTTCCGAACACCGGTCCCTGTGCAACGTGACCCGATCGATCGAATGGGCGACGTGTATCCAATATGTCATGGATGAATCGTAAGTGCTGGGTGAGTGAGGTCCCTTCCGGCTATTAAGGAAGGAGTTGCCATTCGTCCTTTTCAATGAACACTTTGACACCGGTCTCCAATTTCTTGACGTCGTCCTTCTCGAACAGCCGGAAATAGCGCTCGATCCGATCGTCGTCGTCGATACGCTCTTCTTGCATCATGCCATTGTGACCTTTATAGCGTCGAATCAGCACCGCCATCGCACATCCTCCTCCTCTTGCCGCCGATATCCCCTAGTCTTCGAACCAGGCAGGTGTGCTACAATAAGGCAAACTTTAACGGATGGTCAAGGGCGCACGTTACGCTCGAAAGACCGCCGAGAGTGCGGGGGAAAGACATGCCACTGTACGAGTACCGTTGCCGGCGTTGTGAGAAGCAGTTCGATGTCACGCAATCGGTCCATGCCCGCGTGGAAGACACCATTTGCCCGTTTTGTCAGGCTCAGGACGCAACGCGACTACTCTCCTCTTTCGTTTCAACGGTCAAGGGCGACCACAAGCCCGGGTTCAAGGAGATGAAGGCGTACGACATGCTTAACAACCGCACGGCCAATTTCTCAAAGCTCCCGCCCCTGTTCGGCGCCAGGAGCGCCCCGCCACCCATCCAGGATGTCTTTTCCGGTTCGGAGCCTCCGCCCAACGCTCCGGACAAGACGGAAAAAAACTGAACCTCTCGCATGGACCCTCTGACGTTCTCGTCCACCGCTACTCCCCTCCGGTCACCGATCAGGTG
Organism: uncultured Nitrospiraceae bacterium; assembly: GCA_963824855.1. GTDB lineage: Bacteria > Nitrospirota > Nitrospiria > Nitrospirales > Nitrospiraceae > Nitrospira_C. The sequence continues at coordinate 209,674 of CAWGQP010000011.1, read as the reverse complement.
TTGTCCCGGATCTGTTCCTGCTATTGGCGCTATGCCTCACGATCTCCGTAGCCGCAGTATTTCCCTCAACGAGTCGAGCCGAGGTCTCAGGCAACCTCATCATCGTCGGCAACGGGCCTGAACAGACCACCATCGAATCGCTGGCACGGGCGTTCGAGAAGGCCAACCCGCGAGCATATGTCGACGTCGTGTGGGACGATCATTCCAAGCCGGTGGAAATGGTCAAGGCCGGCGAAGCCCATGTTGCGGTCACCGGATCGGAAGACTCCGGCTTGGCTGCCACACAGATCGCCTGGGACGGTATCGGCATCCTGGTCCACCTGTCCAACTTTACGAAAGAAGTGACGAAGCAACAGGTGGCCGACATCTACTCCGGTAAGGTGAAGGAGTGGTCCGAGCTCGGTGGTCCGGAAACCAAGATCCTGTTGATCGATCGACCGCAAAAACCAAAACATCCGCGATGCGTTCGAGCGTCAGCTCGGCATTAACGGCAAGATCCCCGATAATGCGAAAGTGATCGCGAAGGACGACAAAGTCATCAAGACCGTAGTCGGCACGCTTCCTCCGATGTCCGCGGTCGCCTATATCTCACTGAACCAGGGTTTGGCCGTCGTGACGAGCGGTGTGGCCGTGCGGCTGCTGCCGGTCGACAAAGTCGAACCCGAGGTCCCCACCGTGAAAGACGGACGGTATCCTCTCAGGCGGCCCGTCCTATTGCTGGCAAAGAAAGATCCGAATCCCTTAGTCGACGCTTTCATCCAATTTTCTCAATCGTCCGCAGGGCGACAAATCATCGGGGATACCTACATCCCGTTCGAGCGCAAATAATCCTGCCTTATCGTTCAAGGAGGGACTCTATGCAGATTCGGCGACCATCACTCTATCTCATGGGACTGGTCGGGCTGTGCCTGATCTCGGCTCCCGATTTAGGCGCGGAAGAACCACAGCCCAGCGATAAGGGAGCCATCGTCGAAGGGGCCGGCTTCACGCTCTACGACATGGAATCGATCAAGGGGTCGGATGCGGAGCGGGTGGAACGCGATCCGGTGTGCGACCGATCGAAACGTCCCAAGATTCATAAAGTGGAGCCGGACGAAGCCAAGCCGGGCCAGAAAGTCACGATCAAGGGCGAGAACTTTGGAACGAAGGAATGCTTCCACGGCGTGGCCTTCAGCGCGGCAGGACCGGCAAAGATCGACTACAAGTTCGTGAACGAGACCACCATCGAAGCGACGGTTCCCGACGTCAAAGCCGGGATGTCCTTCATCGATGTCGTGGCGGGCGGTGGCAACGCTCGGTCCAAGGGATTCTTGGTGCAAGCCAAGTAGCCGGTGGTTTCTGAGGAAGGGGGGCAACACCGCCCCTTCCTCACGAATCCATCTCGCGACTGTGCCCTCGCCTCCAACTTCTCTCCCGCGGCCTTCCCTCGACATTCTTCCTGATCTTATGCTAACTTACGCCTCCTTTTCGCCCGTCTATACGGAGCAGAGCGTGGGAATTCCGGAGCAGGAACGCGAGATGTTCAAGAAAATCCTCGTGGCCAATCGCGGTGAGATCGCCATGCGGATTATCCGCGCCTGCCGTGAATTGAACATTGCGACCGCCGCCATCTATTCCGAGGCAGATTCAACCGGGATCTACGTCAAGAAGGCCGACGAAGCCTATGTCGTCGGCCCGGGACCGGTGAAAGGATTCCTGGATGGGCGGCAGATCGTCGACCTTGCCCTGCGGATTGGTGCCGATGCCATTCACCCTGGGTACGGATTTCTTTCCGAAAATGCCGAGTTCGCCGGGCTGTGCCATGCCGCAGGCATCACCTTCATCGGTCCCTCCCCTGACGCCATTACGTTGATGGGCAGCAAAGTGAAGGCCCGGGAACTGGCCGAATCCGTCGGCGTCCCCATCGTCCCTGGAACCGAACGGCGGGGTCAACGACGTCGAGACCGCCGCTCTGGCCTTTGCCAGCAAAGTCGGCTATCCCGTCATCATCAAAGCCAGCGCCGGAGGCGGCGGCCGAGGACTTCGCGTCGTCCGTTCGGATGCGGAGCTGCGCGAGAACATGGAGGTGGCCTCCCGGGAAGCCCAGGCGTCGTTCGGAGACGGCAGCGTCTTTCATCGAAAAGTATATTGAGCGGCCGCATCACATTGAATTTCAGATCCTGGCCGACCGGCATGGCCACATCATCCATCTCGGGGAACGGGATTGCTCGATCCAGCGTCGGCATCAGAAGCTGATTGAAATCGCCCCTTCGCTGATATTGACACCGAAACTGCGCAAAGAAATGGGCGAAGCCGCGATCACGATTGCCCGGGCCGTCAACTACGACAATGCCGGAACCGTCGAGTTCTTGCTGGACCAGGAGGGCCGGTTCTACTTCATTGAAATGAACCCCCGCCTGCAGGTTGAACATACGGTGACCGAACAGATCACGGCGATCGACATCGTGCGCAACCAAATCAAGATCGCGGCAGGCAAGCCGCTCGACATTCGGCAGGAGGACGTCACCCTGCAAGGCCACGCGATTCAATGCCGGATCAATGCGGAGGACCCGAAAAACAATTTCCTTCCCTGTACCGGTACCATCACCGCCTACCTGTCGCCGGGCGGCATCGGCGTCCGAATCGACGGCGCGGTCTACAAGGACTATACCGTGCCACCCTATTACGACGCCTTGCTGGCCAAGCTGACCGTGCGCGGCCGCACCTGGGAAGAAACCGTCAGCCGCATGCGGCGGTCGCTCGAAGAGTACGTGCTGCGCGGCGTCAAGACCACGATCCCGTTCATGAAGACCATCATGCAAGACCAGGACTTTCTCGCCGGGCGTTTCGACACCTCTTACCTGGAGACTCACCCCGACCTCTTCACGTATGACGAATTCGAGCAGCCGGAAGATCTGGTGGTGGCAATTTCCGCCGCAATCGCGGCTTACGAGGGGTTGTAGCACCGGACGGCAGCTCATCCTCCCGAGACGAACCATGGCGACGAAACGATCCGTCAAGCGGCCCGCGGCAAAGAAGCGCCCTTCAGGTCGCAGTCACTAAGCCATCGTCTCGTCCGCGCGACCTCGCCATTCAACCGGCCCCCGGAAAGCCGATTCTGATCACGGACGTCGCGCTGCGCGACGGGCACCAATCCCTCCTGGCCACGCGCATGCGAACGGAGGACATGCTGCCGATCGCCCAAAAGCTCGACGCCGTCGGCTTTTGGTCTCTGGAGGTCTGGGGCGGCGCGACCTTCGACACCTGTCTGCGTTTCCTCAAAGAAGATCCCTGGGAACGGCTGCGCGCGCTTCGCGCCGCCATGCCGCAATACGAAGCTACAGATGCTGCTCCGCGGGCAAAACCTCGTGGGCTACCGCCACTATGCGGACGATGTCCTCGAGCGGTTCATCGAACGGTCCGCCGCAAACGGCATCGACGTCTTCCGCATCTTCGATGCGCTGAACGACGTGCGGAACGTCGACCGGTCGATCCGTGAGGTAAAAGCCTGCGGCAAGCACGCGGAAGCGGCGATCAGTTATACCGTCAGCCCTGTTCACAGCATCGACCGTTACGTCGATTTGGCCAAGCAACTCGAAGATCTCGGCACCGACACGCTCTGCATCAAGGACATGGCCGGTCTGCTGGCCCCTCTCGACGCCTATCATTTGGTGCGCCGCCTGAAAGCGGCCGTGAAAGTGCCGATCCATCTGCATTCCCATTACACGTCCGGCATGGCCTCGATGTCTGCGTTCATGGCGATCCTGGCCGGACTCGACATGCTGGACACCGCCATGTCGCCACTGGCCGGAGGCACGTCGCATCCGGCGACCGAAACCATGGTTGCCTCGCTGCACGGCACACCCTACGACACGGGACTGGCACTTGACTCGCTGTTGCCGATCACCGATCACTTCCGGACCGTCCGCCGTCGGTATCGCCAGTTCGAAAGCGATTTCACCGGCGTTGATGCGGAGATTTTGACCTCCCAGATCCCAGGCGGCATGCTCTCGAATCTCGCAGCACAGCTCACGGAACAGAATGCGCTCGACCGCATGAAGGAAGTGCTCGATGAAGTCCCGAGAGTACGGAAGGACATGGGCTATCCACCGCTCGTCACCCCTACGAGCCAGATCGTCGGCACGCAGGCGACGCTAAACGTCCTGACCGGCGAGCGCTACAAGGTCATCACGACTGAAACCAAGAATTACTTCCTCGGCCTCTACGGCCGCGCCCCCGGGCAGGTCGATCGGGATATCATGGCCCGAGCCATCGGCGACGAAGAACCGATCAAGGACAAGACCGGCGGATCGGTTGGATCCCGAACTGGATGCGGTCAAAAAAGACCTTCCTCCCTCGGCGGAAACGGTCGAAGACCAGCTCTCGTTTGTGCTGTTTCCCGCGATCGCACGGGACTTCTTCGAGGCACGAGAAAAAGGCGACCTCGTTCCGGAACCGCTTGAAATGACGCCGGCTAAAGGGCCGGCAGTGGCCGGCGAACTGCATTTGGCGCCTGTTGAGTTCAACGTCACCGTCCACGGCGAAACCTATCATGTGAAGGTTTCTGGGTCCGGCCGAAAGACCGACGGACGCAAACCCTACTACATCCGTGTCAACAACAAGCTCGAGGAGGTCTCGCTCGAAGCCATTCAGGAAGTGTTGGCGGGCGTGCCTGAAGCTCCGGAAACCGGCAAGGACGCCAAGCCAAAACGGCCGAGGCCCTCCAAGCCCGGCGACGTGGCGCCCCCCATGCCCGGACGGGTCGTCAAGGTGCTCGTCGCCAAGGATCAACAGGTCAAAGCGGGCGATCCGTTGCTAATTATTGAAGCGATGAAAATGGAAAGCCGCGTCCCGGCGCCGATCGACGGCAAAGTCGCCGCCATCCTTGTGGCTGAAGGCGAGAACGTCAAAACAGATGAGACGGTCGTCCAACTGGAATAACACCGCCCGGCGATGGGCGTGACTTGCAGGATGTTGAACAGGCGAGGCGTCGCGGTTAGTCTCGCGTTACTGATCGTCATGACGGCTTGCTCTTCTCCTCCTCCGATTCCTCCCTATTTTGAAGCCTTTGAGCGGATTCCCATCCACACCGTTGAAGTGAATGGCGAGCGCGTAGCCTATCTGGACGTCGGGCAAGGCCAGCCGGTCATTCTGATCCATGGCTTTGGCGGATCCATGTGGCAATGGGAACATCAGCAACAGCCGCTCTCAGCGGAATTCCGGCTGATCACCCCCGACCTAATCGGCTCCGGGCTGTCCACAAAACCGGAGATCGAGTACCGGCCGGAGCAAATGCTGGATTACTTCATCGGCTTCATGGACGCGTTGCGCATCCGGCAAGCGGCGCTGGTGGGCAACTCCATGGGCGCCGGCCTCGCCATCGGTATGGCCATCGACGTACCCAGACCGTGTCTCGCAACTGATCCTCATCGACGGCCTTCCGGCCAACGTGCGCGAACGCTTGACCAGCCCGTCCATCAAACGGGCGCTCGATACGGCCGCACCTTCGTGGCTGGCCTCGTTCGGCAATTGGCTGTTCGGCGGCGTGATGATTGAATCGGTCCTGAAAGAGATCGTGCACGATCCGGCCCTGCTGACGCCCGCAGTCATCGAACGATCCAACCGCAACCGACAACGGCCCGGCGTGATCCCGCCGCTCATGACCGTCCGCGACACGCTGCCCTTGTGGGAGAGCGGCTTTGCAAAACGGATCGGGGAGATCCGGCATCCGACGCTCATCCTATGGGGCGAAGAGGATCGGGTCTTTCCCCTTCCGGTCGGCGAAGATCTCCACCGAACGATCAAAGGCTCCGCCCTCGTGCGTATTCCCAACGCCGGGCACATCCCCCAATGGGAACGGCCTGATCTGGCGAACCGAGCTATGATAGAATTTTTGCGACGGTAGTAGCGCTGTCCTGTGCAGCGAGATGGAGGATGTTCTTGATGGTGATCCGGAAACGATACTTCCTCACCTGCCTTACCGCACTGATCCTGACCGGCTGCAGCGGTGGCGGACACGACGCGTTTCTCTATAAAAACTACACCGTGGCGGACGGCAGTGCGACCGCCGGTGATGGCCACAACATCCTGTTCAAAGGCAGTCCGCTGTCGCTTTCCGGCAACGGCATCAAAGTCGGGGACCAGTTGCGGAGCGTCAAACTCGCTCAACCCGACAACTCGCTCATCAACCTTACTGATACTGCCGGCAAGGGGAAGGTGCGTATTATCAGCGTCGTCCCCTCGCTCGACACCAAGATGTGCGAGCAGCAAACCCATTACCTCAGCGAGAAAAACAAGGGCCTCGACAAGATGGTCGAGCTCATCACGGTCAGCATCGACACGCCCTTTGCGCAAAAACGCTTTGCGGAAGAAGCCAAGATCAATAACGTGACGTTCCTTTCGGACTTTCGCAATGCCGACTTCGGTAAATCGTATGGCCTGTTGTTAAAAGACCCGCACATCCTGGCGCGGGCCGTCATGGTCGTCGACGCCAGGAACATCGTCCGCCACTTGCAAATCACCCCCGAACTGGCTCAATTACCCGACATGGACGAAGCCTTTCAGGTGGCACGCAAGCTGATTACGATCCAGTTGAGAGAGCGGGGAAGATTTGACCACCGCGCTCTGTCCGTCCCGGAGTCGGGTCTCACCCTTCCGTTGAGGTCTTCATGGCGCACTACGACCTTCTGGTCATTGGCACGGGGCCTGCCGGTCAAAAGGCGGCGGTTCAAGCCGCCAAGCTCGGAAAACACGTTGGCATCATCGAGCGGAAGGAGATGGTCGGCGGCGTTTGCATCCATACCGGCACCATTCCCAGCAAATCCTTGCGCGAGGCCGTCCTCTACCTGTCCGGCTTCCGGCAACGCAATCTCTACGGCGCCGGCTATCGGGTGAAAGCCCACATCACGATCGAGGACCTCGCCTTCCGCGCCAACCACGTGATCGCGAACGAGATCGCCATCGTCAAGAATCAGATGTCCCGCAACCGCGTCGACATGATCTACGGCACGGCCAGTTTCGTCGATCCACATCGATTGCACATTGCTCAGACGACCGGTGAGGTCGAACACACAGCGGACTTCATCGTGATCGCGGTCGGCACCGAGCCTGCCAGACCCCGGGAGGTGCCGTTCGATGACGAAGCCATCATCGACACGGACGGGCTGCTTCGGCTCAAACGCATTCCTGATTCGATCGTGATCGTGGGCGGTGGCGTCATCGGCACCGAATACGCCTCGATCCTCGCTGCGCTGGGCATTCCCGTGACGTTGATCGACAAACGTCCTCGCCTCCTGGAGTTCGTCGATGAAGAGATCATCAACACCCTCCAAACCCAAATGAAAGACATCGGCGTGGCGCTCTATCACGAGGAAGAGGTGCTCACGATCGCCAAAGAGGGCGATCACCATGTCAACGTCCGCCTCAGACATGCGAAACCGATACAGTCCAGCACGCTGATGTATGCCATCGGACGTGAAGGGGCGACGAAAGACCTCAACCTGGAGGCCATCGGCATCACGCCGGATCAGCGGGGCCGTCTGTACGTCAATGCCCACTTCCAGTCGGCGATCCCCCACATCTATGCGGCTGGAGATGTCATCGGTTTTCCCGCGCTCGCGTCCACCTCCATGCAGCAGGGTCGCCATGCATCCTGCCACGCCTTCGGCATATCCGACCGGACGGATACGGACCTGCTGCCCTTCGGCATATACGCGATTCCAGAAATTTCGATGGTCGGGAAGAACGAAGAGGAGCTGGTCAGAGAGGACGTTCCGTACGGCGTCGGCATCGCCCGCTATCGCGAAATCGCCAGGGGACAATTGATCGGAGACGAGACCGGAATGCTCAAACTGCTTTTCCACCGGCAGACGCACGCGCTGCTCGGCGTACACGCGATCGGCGAAGGGGCCACCGAACTGATCCATATCGGACAAGCCGTGATGGCGTACAACGGAAAGATCGACTATTTCATCGACACCGTCTTCAACTATCCTACGCTCGCTGAATGCTATAAGGTTGCCGCCTTGGACGGCATCAACCGGCTGCCGAGACCGTGGGCCCCGGAAGCGCTATAACTCCATGTCCTTTTCGAATCGTCTTCGACAGCTGGCTCAGCCGATCTGGGATGCGCAATTGACGCATCCCTTCGTCGTCGCGCTCGGCAACGGCACCTTGCCGGAGCACAAGTTCCGCTACTACATCCTGCAAGACGCACGCTTTCTCGGCGAACTGGCTCGCGTCTTCTCTGCGGGCGCCCTGCGTGCGCCTGATTCAGAGTCCGCCCTGCGATTGACCAAGCTGGCAGAGGAGACCATCGTTGTCGAGAGAAGTTTGCACGAAGGGTATGGGACGAAGTGGAACATGAGCCCCAAACAGATGACGTCGGTCCCGATGGCGCCGAGCAACTACGCCTATACTCGCCATATGCTGGCGATCGCTCAATCGGGTTCGGCGGCTGAGATCACCGTCGTGGCGTTGCCCTGCGCCTGGATCTATTGTGTCGTGGGCCGGCATCTGTTGCGACACGGTCCTCCGCCGAAACGCCACCCCTATCGGGATTGGCTCATGCTCTACGCTTCGCCGGAATTTGCCGAAGTGCAGCGGTGGATGCGCAAGAAGGTGGATCAGTGGGCAAAGACGGCGGGTCAGGAAGAAAGGCGGCGCATGGAGGACTCGTTCGTCATCAGCTCCCGCTACGAGTGGATGTTCTGGGAGATGGCCTGGAACGAGGAGGAGTGGCCGGTATGAGGATGTGCGGGGCTTCACTCCCTGCCGACTCAAGCACTCCGGTTCGACCGCACTACGCCTCACGTCTGCTCGGGTTGCGCAACTTGCTGCATCCGATGCGTAGCATGGATGCAGCCTCGAACAGCGCAACCCGTCCGCTGGGCGAACCGCATTCGTTCGGCAAGTGCGGTACCCGAACCTCCGTGCAGGTCGTCGGACAGGCACTGAAGCCCCGAAGAAATGAACGGGAGTACCGGCCATGAGTGTGAAGGAGGGAAGAGAGGGCCGACGCTGGACAGACTTCCGTCGCAACATATATATATGCTGACTTTTCCGCATCGCGAGCGACACTCAGCGCCATGACGACGACCCTCAAGCAGGTGCTGACCATTGCCGGTTCGGATTCCGGCGGTGGCGCAGGCATTCAAGCCGACATCAAGGCCATGTCCGCCAACGGCGTGTTTGCGATGTCGGTCATCACGGCCATCACTGCACAAAACACGGAAGAGGTCACGGACATCTTTGAGGTGCCGCCTTCGGTGATCGCCGCCCAGATCGACGCCGTCTTTGACGATTTTGAGATTGCGGCGGTCAAGACCGGCATGTTGTCGTCGGTCCCCATCGTCGAGACCGTCGCAAAGATGTTGAAGCCCCAGCAGGTATTCAACCTGGTGGTTGACCCCGTGATGATCTCAAAGAGCGGACATACCCTTTTGAAGCCCGACGCGATCGAAGCGATGAAGAGGCAGCTGTTTCCGATCGCTCTCCTCGTCACGCCGAACGTCCATGAGGCGCAGCAACTGTCAGGCATCAGGATCACCTCACTTGCCGAGGCCCGCCGCGCGGCCAAAGTCATTCATGGCTTCGGTTGCAAGCACGTTCTCATCAAGGGCGGGCATCTGCTCACCGAGCGCGCCACCGACCTGCTCTATGACGGCAAGTTCTTCAACGTGTTCAAGGGTGAGTTCATCGAAACGCCTCATACGCACGGCACCGGTTGCACGTATGCCTCGGCCATTGCCGCCCATCTTGCACATGGCAAATCCGTCGTCGACGCAATTCAGTCGGCCAAGGCTTATGTGACCGAAGCAATCCGCCACAGTCTGGCGATCGGTCACGGCTCAGGCCCGACCAATCATTTCTATTTCTTAGCCGAACGATGAGACAATCGCTCGTATCTCCGTCTCAGGCACAGCGTACGGTGAAGCGCAGTGCTCCTGCTCTCATGTCTTTGTCTGGGACACCGTTGACGTTTCTCCTGACCGGTTTCACATGGTTGTCGGTATCATTCCTGCTCGGCATCGCCCTGATCATCGGATTGGTCTATGGCACACCACTGCCTCGCTGGCTGAAACCCGTGCATGTCCACGGGGCGCTGGTCGGCGGCATCTTGCAGCTTGCGGTTGGCGGCTTATTGGTCTCGATCGCGCGTGCTTCGGACCGCAAAGATGCAGATGCGCAGTCCCATACCGCGCTGTTTCTGGCGTGGAACGGTGCGACGGCAGCGCTGCTCCTCGGCTTTTGGCTGGGGAACATGACGATCGTCGGCCTCGCCGGGCTCCTGCTTGCTGCCACGGTGCTGTCGCTCTCAAAAACGGCCTGGATCCACTTCGGCAAAGCGGCCGGTGCAGGAGGCATGTATCGGATCGCCCTTGTCGCTCTATTTGGTGGACTGGCCGCTGGTATGGCGATGGCATTCCGTCTGACTGACGGGTTTTACGCCCACGCACGACTTGGCCACATTCATCTCATTGTGTTGGGGTGCTTGACGCTGAGCCTCATCGTCGCCTTGTGTCAGCTCATGCCTGTTCTCTTGCGAACGCCTCTCGCCCTCAGCTCTATGACCAGATTCTCCCTCTGGCTTCTTCCGGCAGGTTTTGCCGTCTTGCTCGGGGCGTTTTTCATGTCCGCCGTATGGCTGCAAATCGCAGTGGGCTGCCTACTGTTCGCCAGTATCACCTTGTGCACCGCTCACCTTGTCGCGACCTGGCTGAAAGCCGGCTCACCGGGAACGGCTGCGATCGATCATCTGCTGATCGGCGCGATCTTTCTGTTCTTGACCACCGCCACCGGTCTTGCAATGGGAGCCAACTACTTCAGAAGTCCGCCGTTCCTGCCGATCGGCTCACTCCACCTGGTGGCTTATACGCACCTGGCCTTTGTCGGATTTCTCACGCAGGTGATCTGCGGTGGCCTCTCATACGTTGTGCCGGATCTGTTGACGGCCACTCGTGTGAAAAATCATGCGAAGCGAGAGGTGTATCGCGCCCAGCTCGACGGGATCATGAACCGCTGGCGAGCGGTACAATTGACCGGCCTGAGCCTCGGAACGATCGCGCTGTCCGTGCTGGCTTCGTTGACCTGGACTGTTCCTCTCGGTTCGCCCTACGTCCAAGCTAGCGCCTGGGTCGCCGCAGGGCTCCTTCTCGCGAGCCTCGCGTTGTTTGCTGCAAAGCTTGCCTGGGCTGTGGGACTGCGGCCGTCGTAGCCCTTCCGCTCCGTACCTTCGGGCCTGCACTGCCTGAACAATTCTGGCCAATCCCTTCTGGCTAAGTGACGGTTTTTCCATTAATTGCCCCTTCGACCCCCCACTTATCCCTCCGGGCAACTCTGCTACAATGCCGCCGCATGGACGAACCGCTCACCTTCAAGGACGAGCAGGGGCACAACATCTCCGCCGTGCTCAGCCGCCCTTCGCAGCCTTCCACCGCCGGCGTGGTGCTCTGCCATGGCTTCTTGTCCAGCAAGAACAGCACGACCAACAAGACGTTGACCAGAATGGTGAACGAAGCAGGGCTCGCCACCTTCCGGTTCGATTTCTTCGGGCAGGGCGACAGCGAAGGCCCCTTTGAAGACATCACGGTCTCACTGGCGGTCGGACAGGCCCATGCGGCGGTGGCTTTTGTCCACTCGCAGGGTTACGGAAGAATCGGCCTTATGGGATCGAGCTTTGGGGGCTTGGTGGCCATCCTGACCACGGCCCAGCGGAACGATATCGCCTGTCTGGCCCTCAAATGCCCGGTAGTAGATTTTGGCGAAGAATTTCGCTTAGAATTCGGCCCCGGCGAACTGGCGCGGTGGCAGTCTACGGATACGATTCCAAACCTGATGGGAGGCGCGGAACGGGTCCGGCTGAAGTTCGGGCTGTATGAGGATTGCCTGCGGCAGATCGCTTATGAGCCGGCGTCACGGATTGTCGCACCGACGCTCATCGTTCAAGGCGCACGCGACGAACTGGTCCCGCTCCACCAAAGCCAGCGCTTGCTGGAGGCGCTTCGCGGCCCGAAACGGCTCGACCTCCTGCCGGAAGCGGACCATCAGTTTACCCGCGGGGAGGATTTTCGAACGATGACGGCTGCCATCACGAGCTGGCTGGTCGGTCATCTGACGACAGGATAACGGTGTTGGGATACTGGGAGCATACGATGCGGCCATGATCACGGAAGGCGTACAACAGACTCTGACCGTCCTCTATCCGCTGTACAAGAACGAGGTCTATCAGCGTCGTGAGCAAATGATACGCCTCACAGCCTTCGGGGCATTCGCGCTCGTAGCGATGACCTTTGCGCTCATCCTCAGTCCCCTCAAAAGCCGGCTGTCTCCTGCCGAAGCGTTGCTCCTAGCGCTGGGCAGCCTGATCTGGTGCGGGCTGTTTTGCGGCTTGATCCTTCAACAACAGTATCGTCACCGGCTGGCCAAACAAGTCCTGATCCAGATCGAACAGGCGCTCGGCTTTTATGAAGAAGGCCTGTTCATCGAGCAGCAACCCCTGTATCCAGCCAAGTGGAAAACGGCCTGGCTCAGGGACCGCAGCGGCCTACAATATCTCGCCTCGCTCTGTGCACTGACGGGCATCTTTCTTCTTGCATTGCTGCTCGCCTGACCTCCCCTTCCGCGTTCCGCTCGTCAATCTCTGTCTCCATCTGGTTCAGTGCTCCCGGCGTTCCTCTGTCAGGAAATTGGCTTTTTGTGGCCAATGAAAGGGTTCAGCTTCACAATGCGTCTACACATGCTCTCCGGGCATGGTGCCGCATCAACGTGTTGTCTGCGCGATCACCTTCGACGAAAGACAGAATTCGTGACACCGGTTCATTCCAGCATCCATCGCCTGGCATTCGTCATCGCAACGCTTTGTGTGCTGGCCATCAATTCACACGTGCTTGCGGCTGAAACGACGCAGGCGCCCAGGCCACACAGCTTGATCCACCGCCAGGCAGCAGAGGTCACACCTCCGGAGGCGGGGATATCACAGACGACACCCGGCACCACGAGCGCGCCAGCTACTCGCTCACCTCAACGAAAACTCACGAAACGGCCCAGCCAGTTGTCCGCCTCCGTATCGAGTGCCACCGTCATGTCACAGGCCACGACCTCCTCGCCGCAAGCCGTCTCTCCGGTTCAGACAAACAAGACTGGAACCGAGAGCCGGATTTCGATGCCGGCCACGGGCATTGCCGCACTCGGAGCATCCACGTTGACCCCAGCGTCAACGACAAGCGCCGGATCAACCAGCGCTACGGCCTCTATCACCCCCGCACCTTTATCAACCAAAACGCCGGTGGCGACTGCGGTCCCCGGCATAGGCCCCGCAACAACCGTATCGCCGAGAGTGGCCGCCGGACGTGGCCTCCAGAGCCTCAGCACCCAGATGCCCGGCCTGACGCAATTGGTGGCACCGACGGTCTCTGTCTCTTCTCCGCCGCCTTCTCCCGCACCATCGCCGGTAGTTCCACAGTCACTGCCTTCGTCCTCCCCTCCTCCCGCCTCACCGCCTCCACCGCCATCGCCTCCACCGGGCACCGGAAGCGCCACCCTCAGCTGGACGCTGAACAGTGAGCCTGACCTGGCAGGATACAAGGTCTACGTAGGGACGGCTGCAGGCCTCTATACCTATCCAGGCTCGCCCTTCGTGGTTGGCCTGACCGGCAGCTACACGATCACGGGCCTACCCGTAGGGCAGACGTATTTCTTTGCCATTTCGGCCTTCGACTCTTCTGGCGGTGAGAGCGGGCTGTCCTCTGAAGTCAGCAAGAGCATCTACTAGCGGCTGCTGAAACCGCTACCTCTCTCAGTCGCCCTGTTCCCTACTTCTTCTCGGTATTTGGCGCAGCGAAATCCCGTGTAACTGTTCTTCGTCTCAGGCGAGAGTCTGAAGCGCCCATAGGTCAGCAGATACTTGGGCAGATCCGACCAGGAGCCGCCACGCAGGACCTTGAACTGGCCCTGGCTCGGTCCGGGTGGATTCCTGTCTGGAGAGGAGTCGTAGTAGTTGGTTCCGTACCAGTCTTGCACCCATTCGTAGGCATTGCCGGCCATGTGATAGAGCCCATAGGGACTCTTCCCTGGCTCGTGCGAACGCACGGGAAACAAGACCTGGTTGTAGCTGAAGCGCGCACCCAGCGCAAAATTCGCCAAAGCTCCGGTCGGCGCTTGATTGCCCCATGGATACAGCCGAGCGTCGGTCCCTCGCGCCGCTTTTTCCCACTCGGCTTCTGTGGGAAGCCGCTTGCCCTTCCATGTGCAGAAGGCCTCGGCGTCGCGCCAGTCCACGCCGATAACGGGACGATCCCCGTGCTGGACGAGATCAACGGATTCCCACTGCCATGGAGCCGCGCGGTTTTGTCCGCGGAAAGAAACGCCGCATACTGCGCCGTCGTCACCTCGTGAAGATCAATTGAGAAGGCATCGAGCCACACGCGATGAGACGGGCGCTCATCTTCCAACGCCTGGGTGCCGTCCGAACCCATCATGAACTCGCCGGCAGGGATTTCTACCATCGGCGTTTCCGCCGGGGGCGTCGTCATGAAGGATTTGGATTTTCTGAGCCGGTCAAGCTGCGCCGCCGACATGGACCATGTCCCAGCAAGGATGGCGAGCACCACGGACGCTCAGCACGAGCGCATGGCGACGGTGGCGCATCAGTAGATCGTCCCGCCGACCACCCAATGGCGGTCGTCAATCACGTCGATCAACAGCCGCGTCAAATTCATGCGGGCGAGTTGTGTGGTCACCTCGTCTTCCGTGAAGGCGGCCATGAGCGAATTGAAAAAGTCCCGCCGCAAAACGGCGGGCGCTCCCGACGCATACCGATCCACGATGGCCTGGGCCTCTTCGGGCGAGTCTGGCCGCAGAAGATCCATGACCAACACGGGCGAGCCGGGCTTGACGAGTTGACGGAGCTTATTCCAGAACTGCAGTGGATTAGGCAGGTGGTGGAGGAGGCTATTTGACAGCACGGCATCGAAGACGTTCGCGCCGGGGACGGCTTCGAACCGCTCGCACTGCACGGTGATGCGATCGCTCAGGCCGGCCTGGCTAACGGCCTGCTCGGCCAACCGGATCATGGCTAGTGAGGCATCCACCGCTGTCAGATGACAGGAGGGGTAACGCCTGGCGAATCGAATCGGAATATCGGCCGGACCGCAGCCGGCGTCCAGAACACGCCCGCTCGAAAAACCCGGAAAGTATTCCTCGAACCGGTCAACGAACCCTTGGTTCTCTTGCGAGAAGTCCGCGGCAGCGTAAGCCGCCGCTTGCTCGGGATCCTCCATCAGCTCCGATTCAAGGACGCGATCCATCATTGAACGCTTTTTCTTTCGCGGTAAATCCAGCGCCAGATGCGCCTAACGGCTCGCCATGACCTCGACGACATCCCCGGGCCGCACCACGCCGGCCCGCAACACTCTCGCATAGAGTCGGCTCCACCCGGGATTGATCCGTTGTGAGATTCGGTTGATATCCCCATCACGGAACCAGCGCGCGTTGAGTTCGCACGGCGCACAGTAGCTGGCCACTTCGAGCTGCACCTCCGGGCCGATCTTAAGCTGTGTGCCCGGCTCGAGCGTCTCCCACGACAGTCCTGCGAGCGTCAGATTCTCTCCGGACGAGCCGGCATCGATGGAATGCCCCTCGTCCTGCATCCGTTCGATCAGGTCCACTGAAAATAAACAGACCGCACGATCCGGCCCCCCGTGCACTTTGAGATTCTTCTGGCGGTCGCCTTCCACACCTTCTTTCGAGACTTTCGCTTCGAAAACCGGATGCTTGGGGACGCCGCCGTCTGAGACGTTGATCTGATGCACGTGAGGATACGGGGGCCGCCCCGATGGGCTCATCGTCACGCTCCTTCGCAGGATTCCGCCCGGGCGAATTCCATGGCCAGCCAACCCTCCCGCTCGCGTTCGCGCCTGGAGTACAGACCGACATCGGCCAACGCGACCACGATCTCATCACGCTGATCGACCAGGAGGCCGGAGACGAGGAGTGTCATGCCGGTGCTGGCGGCCAGGGGCTGAATCAGCTCAAGGAGCGTGCCGACGGTCTAAATTCGCGAGAACCACATCATAAGGGGTGAGACCAGCCGTTAAGGTGCCGCACTGGAGGGCAAGTTCCGGCCCGAAGCCATTGGCGGCGGCGTATTCGCGCGCACAGTCGATGGCTTCCGGATCGTTGTCGATGCCGACCGCCCGGGACGCGCCCAGACGAAGCGCGACCATCGCCAACAGCCCGCTTCCGGTCCCCACATCGAGCACCGACTCGCCTCCCCGGATGTCCTCCTCGAGCCATTCCAGCAACAGGCTGGTCGTCGCATGATGGCCGGTCCCGAACGCCTGCTTCGGGTCGAGGACGATCTCGATCTGCTCCTCAATTGGTTCCATTCGCTCCCAGCTGGGTCTGATGATGATTCGTTTCCCCACTCGAAGCGGCTTGATCGACTGTGCCCATTGGCGGTTCCAATCCTGATCGGGCAGCGAGTGCACGACGATGTCTGGTTCGGCCACGCCCTGTTCCGTCAACCGGCGAAGCGTCTGGCGCAAATGCGCCAGATGGTCGGACGTCCAATGCTGGCTGGGCCAATACAGACGAATCGTCCGACCATCCTGCCAGGCGCCCGGGACAGAAGGATCGCCCAACAGACCTAACACCTCTCCCGCGTCGAGTGAGGAACAGATCTGCACCTCGATCCATTCACTAGTCATTGACGCCATACGGACCTTCCAGTATCGTCAACGAACGATGGCGGCATTCTCGCGTGCCAGACAACTGCAACGGCTGGTCGGCAGAATCGAACGGCTCATCACAGGCGGAGCAGCTCTCAGTTCCCGCTTCACGACCTACCGTCTGGCCATCTTCATCGCCGGGGTCATCTGCACCGTGACCCTGTTCCGATCCGGCCACTACCACAGCGGTAATCTCGCGTTGGCCGGATTCGTCATCGTGTTCCTGATTGTCGCGACGTATCATAACAGGCTTGAGCAGCGGATTCACCGGCTGCGGCTGTGGACGGCCATCAAATCCGCGCACCTTGCCAGAGTGCAGCTCGCCTGGTCTCAAATTCCCTACAAGCCTGCAGAGCCGTTTGCGACACATTTGTACGCCCAGGACCTGGATGTAGCAGGACTTCACTCGCTGCTGCACCTGATTGACACGACCGTCTCCGACCAGGGACGGTCGCGGCTCAGCTTGTGGCTCCTCACACAACCGCCCGAGGCACAGGTCTGGCACACGCGGCAGGCCTTAGTGAAAGAGCTCTGTCCTCGTTCACTGTTTCGAGATCGGCTGGTGCTCGAAGCACAACTCGCGGGAGAGCAGGAGATCAACGGACGGAGACTGGCTGCGGTACTCGATCATCCGGTCGGGTTTCCCGGCCTGACCCGAATCCTCTTGCTACAGACCCTGCTGGCCCTGGGCACGATCCTGCTCGGCGTCGGCGCCCTGCTGGACTGGCTGCCCGGCTATTGGATGTTCACGTTTGGCGCCTATGCCCTGATTTATCTCATGACGGACCAAGGCGAAGAACTGCTCGAACACGCGGTGGGGCTGCATCACGAAATGGAACGGCTCAGCCGAGTCCTGCAATTCATCGAGCGGCACGCGGCGCGGCCAGGCTCCGTCATGGCGAGCATCTGTGCACCGCTCTTGGAACCTGGACGTGCGCCTTCCTCCTTCACACGGCACATCGCGCGCATTTTTCACGGCATCAGCGTCAAAGCGCATCCGCTGATCCATTTGGCGCTCAACGCGCTTTGCCCTTGGGATCTGTTCTTCGCGTTTCGGCTTCGGCAGTTTCAAGAGCGTGTGCGAACGCGGCTCCCCGTGTGGCTCGACCGCTTGGCCGAAGTAGAAGCAGCCTCCGCGTTGGCCACGTTTGCGTATCTCCACCCCGACTATGCCTGGCCGACGCCGACGTCGGCGATCGGCGTCCGCAGCCGCAGCCTCGGCCACCCGCTGATTCCTGCGACGACGCGGGTCAGCAACGACATCGCGTTGGAAGGGCTCGACACGATTCATCTGATCACCGGGTCCAATATGTCCGGCAAGAGCACGTTTCTTCGCACCATCGGCATCAACGTCTGCCTGGCGCAGGCCGGCGCGCCGGTCTGCGCCGGCACTTTTAGCTGGAGCTGGAGCCGGCTGGCCTGTTGCATCCGGATCAACGACTCACTCGATGCCGGCCTCTCGTTTTTCTACGCGGAGGTCAAACGGCTCAAGACGATTCTCCATGCCACGGCGGATTGGTCGTCCCCTCCGGTCCTGTTTCTGATCGATGAGATTTTCAAGGGCACCAACAACCGCGAACGGTTGATCGGCAGCCGCTCGTACATCAAAGCTCTCGCCGCCGGCAACGGCTACGGACTGGTCAGCACCCATGATCTCGAGCTGACCGATCTGGGAAACGAGATTCCATCGCTCATCAATACCCACTTTCAGGAAACGGTCAGCAACGGCGCACTGGCCTTCGACTATCGACTCCGCCCGGGCAGTTGTCCTACGACCAATGCCCTGCGGATCATGGAGTTGGAAGGACTGCCTATTCCTAAACCCGCCTCACCGGAGGCGCACTAAATCACACGCATGACTCATCCATTGCGCGGATTGCTCATCGCCCAGTTTTGCGGCGCGTTCAATGACAATGCCTGGAAGCTGATGGTCGCGCTTCTCGCCATCCGGCAACTGGCCTCCACGACCGCGCCGGGCCAGGGATTCGAAACCGCCTCTCAAACGCAGACGACACTCGCCTTTGTCGTCTTTACCTTCCCTCTCGTCGTCGTCTCCATCGTGGCAGGTATGCTGGCCGATCGCGTCAGTAAGCGTACCGTCATCATCCTGATGAAATCAGTCGAAGTGCTGTTGATGAGCGCGGCGACACTCGCGCTCTGGCTCAACCCTGCCGGAGGCATTCTGCCGCTGATCGTCCTTGCCGGAATGGGTGTCCACAGCGCGCTCTTCAGCCCGGCGAAATACGGAATTCTTGCCGAACTCCTGCCGCATGAACGATTGGCGGCCGGCAACGGGCAACTCGAGATGTGGACGTTTTTTGCCATTTTGACCGGCACCGCGACCCCCGGCATTCTCATGTCTCTCACCGGAAACGCCGTGTGGGTGGCACCGCTGCTGCTCACCACGCTGGCGTTGGTCGGATTCGGCGCAGCCTGGACGATTCCGCCCGTGCCGCCGGCACGTGCGGAAGGCGGGCTGATGAATACCTTGAAGGGCGCCTGGTCTGCTATCGCCCGCGACCGCATGCTGCGGCTGGCCATCTGCGGCGCCGTCTTTTTCTGGACGATCGCAAGTCTCTTCGCCCAAAACATCCTGGTCTACGCGAAAGCGGTGCTCCTGGTTTCCGACTGGCAATCCGGTCTACCGCTCATGATGCTGTCGATCGGGATCGGCGTTGGCGCCCGATGGGTCGGGCGTCTGTCTAAGGCGCGGGTTGAATACGGTTTGATTCCACTTGGCGCAGCAGGCGTCGCCGTGATGCTTGCTGTCATCGGCCTCACCGCCCCCGGCCTCGACTGCGACGTTGGCGCTCATGGTCATCCTTGGCACGTCAAGCGCGCTGATCTTCGTCCCGCTCAACGCGTTGATCCAATGGCGAGCCCCGCACGATCGGCGAGGGTCGGTGATCGCGTTCGAGAACACCTGTGTGTTCACCGGCATTCTGTTGGGGTCACTCGGTGCCGGGGCGCTCGCCAGCACGGGGGTGTCCACGACAGGCATCTTTACGGCCACCGCGGTGTTCACCGTGGTCGGCACCGCCTGGGCACTGTGGTTATTGCCGGAAGCCTTGCTGCGGGCAGTGCTCGTCATCCTGACTAACAGCCTCTACCGCCTGCGGATCGTGGGCCACGAACATGTGCCGAAGGCCGGCGGAGCGCTGCTCGTGCCCAATCATGTGTCGTTCATCGACGGCCTGCTGTTGATCGCCAGTCTCGATCGGCACGTCCGATTCGTGGTCGACGCCCAATATGCAGAACAGCCGCTGTTCAAACCGTTGATGAAGGCTATTCGGCGTCATTCCCATTTCCTCCTACGGCGGCCTGCGCGTCGTCCTGCGTGCGCTTCGCGAGGCGGGTGCGGCGCTCGAACAGGGGTGACCTGGTCTGCATCTTTCCTGAGGGTCAGATCACGAGGACGGGGACACTGCTGCCCTTCCGTCGGGGGTTCGAACGCATCATGAAAGGCCGCTCGGCGCCGATTATCCCGGTTCACCTCGACCGCGTGTGGGGCAGTGTCTTCAGCTTTGACCGTGGCCGCTTCTTCTGGAAATTGCCCGAACGTCTACCCTATCCCGTGACGGTCTCGTTCGGCCCGCCGCTGCCGCCTCACACTCCGGCATATGAGCTTCGCAACGCCATTCGAGAGCTGGGGGAAGCGGCTTGGGCCTTGCGCAAGCCGGATCGTCATCCTTTACATCGGGAATTCATCCGTGCGATGAGACGTCGCCCGTTTCGCTTCGTCATGGCAGATCACCGTCGGCCCCATGTATCGGCGGCGCAGGCGCTGATCGGATCGATTGCCCTGGCCAGAGCGCTACGTCCATCGTGGCAGGACCAACGTCATGTCGGCATTCTGCTTCCTCCCAGTGTCGCCGGCGCCCTGGCCAACGTCGCGGCACCGCTCTGCGGGAAAACCAGCGTGAACCTCAACTACACGGTCGGCCGCACCGGCTTGGAAGCCGCCGTCCGGCAGGCGAGTTTGCGCACCATTGTCACGAGCCGGACCTTCGTCGAGAAGGCCAAGCTGGAATTGCCGGCCGGACCGGCCATCATCTGGATAGAAGATCTGGCGGAAACGATCGGTCGAAGAGACAAATGGCTTGCGGCCTTGCTCGGGTTCTTCACCCCGATGCGAGTGATTGAAAAGGCCTGCGGCCAAGACACTCCGCCTGTCCGTCGACGATCTCGCCACCATTATCTTCAGCAGCGGCAGCACCGGAGAGCCAAAAGGCGTGATGCTCTCTCATTACAGTGTGGATGCGAACGCGCAGGGCGCCACGCAGGTGTTGCATCTGTACCAGCAGGAACGGGTGCTCGGCATCCTGCCGTTCTTTCACTCGTTCGGCTATCTGGTTTTCTGGTTCGTCATGTTCAACAACGCCGCCCTGGTGTTCCATCCGTCGCCGATCGACGTGGCCGCGATCGGAGAGTTGATCCGCCGGCAGAGGGTCACGTTTCTCGTAACGACGCCGACCTTTTTACAGCTCTATCTCCGCCGGTGCACGCCGGAACAATTCAGCTCCCTGCGAGTCGTACTCACCGGCGCTGAGAAGCTGCCTTTACGGCTCTATGAGGCCTTCAAGGATCGATTCGGCCTCGAACCGATTGAAGGCTACGGGGTGACCGAATGTGCGCCCGTCATCGCGGTGAATTGCCCGGACTTCCGGGCCGCTGGCTACTATCAGCCGGCGTCCAGGCGTGGAACGGTCGGTCAGCCCCTACCGGGCATCTCGGTCAGAATCGTCGATCCTGACAGTTTTACGCCTCTACCTCCCGGGACTCACCGGGCATGTTGCTCGTCAGAGGCCCCAACGTGATGACCGGCTACCTGGGGCGTGAAGACCTGACGGCGAGCGTGATGCGTGATGGCTGGTACATCACCGGCGACATCGCCATGCTCGACGACGACGGCTTCTTGACGATCACGGATCGGCTCTCGCGGTTTTCCAAAATCGGCGGAGAAATGGTGCCTCATGGCAAGGTCGAAGAGGCGCTGCACCAGGCGGCCCAGAGCGAAACGCAGGTGTTCGCGGTGACCGGTATTCCCGACGACCGCAAGGGCGAACAACTCGCGGTCCTGCACACAATAGACGAAGCGCGCATTCCGGAAATTCTTGGCCAGCTGGCATCGAACGGGCTCCCGAATTTGTTCATGCCTCCCCGCGGCAATTTCGTCAAAGTCGACGCCCTGCCGGTACTCGGGACCGGCAAGATGGACCTGCGAGCCGCTCAAGCGAATTGCGATGGAACGACTGAGTCTGAAACCTGAGCATCCGAGATCCTCAACCCGAGAGCTGACCGATGGCTGAGAGATCGCTGATCGACTGCCATGTGCATCTCGCGGCGCTGCCGGAGGGCCACGAACGGCTGCTACATTTCGCCGCACATGCTCAAGAGTCCGCTCTTTCGGTTTCTGCTGTGGAAGCACGGGCTGTCGCCTGACAGTCCTCGTCGAAGCCAACCAGAAATATGTGCGACGACCTGCTCACGGAACTGCGTGCGTCCAAACACGTGCGACAAGCCGTCCTCCTCGGCATGGACGGCGTCTACGATCAGAGCGGTCAGCTTGCCAAGGAAGAGACCCATTTCCTGATCAGCAACGACTATGTGCTGAACGACCGCTAGAGCATATCCGGACGACTTCCTCCCGGGCGTCTCCATCAACCCTCAGCGGCGCGATGCGGTCGACGAAGTCCATCGCTGCGCTGATGCAGGCGCGGTGCTTGTGAAGGTGCTGCCGAACGCGCAACAGTTCAATCCCGCCGATGCCAAATACAGATCCGTTCTACCGCGCGCTCGCGGAACGCCGGTTGCCGTTTTTAAGTCACGTGGGATATGAGTTCAGCCTGATCGGCAAAGATCAATCGGTGGGC
This sequence comes from uncultured Nitrospiraceae bacterium, assembly GCA_963824855.1. Taxonomy (GTDB): domain Bacteria; phylum Nitrospirota; class Nitrospiria; order Nitrospirales; family Nitrospiraceae; genus Nitrospira_C. Next base: position 187,095 of record CAWGQP010000011.1, on the reverse strand, counting down.
GATCCGACCCGGCTCGAGACCGCGCTGGACGAAGGCGTGACCGTGATCGCCGCCCATGCCTGCAGTTATGGGTTGATGCTCTACGAGCGGTTTCTTCCCGTGCTGCTGGATTTTTCGAAACGATATCCGAATTTTTACGCCGACATCTCGGCGCTTACGCTGCCCAACCGGTTTCGCATGCTGCTTCATCTGCGCCGCCATCCTGAAATCCACGATCGCCTGCTCTTCGGTACCGACTATCCGTTATCGGTCATGCATGTGGCCGCCTGGGGACGTCTGGCGTTCCGTACGCTTGGCCGGCTCATCCGCACCACTAATCGGTTCGACCGGCAGTATGCGGTGTGCACGTCGCTCGGCGTCGCGTTCAAGTCCTTTGAGGCGCTGCTGGAGAAGCGGCCGCAGTCACCGTAAAGGAGAAGTTATGGACCTTTACCCTAGTCGTTTAGAACTCTTTTTCATGTCATCGATATATGGCACCCTTTTGACCGGTAGGCCATGGATCGTGACTCCGTGCTAACGTCGCTCCGTGAAAGGATCCTGGCTTTTGCGACATTACGGATATCGAGGGAACAGGCGGAGGACGTGACGCAGGAAGTCCTGTCCCTGCTTCACGAAAAATACGCCCATGTCACCGATCTAACTGAACTGGTTCCCCTCGCCTTTCAAGTTCTTCGATACAAGATGCTCGATGCCCACCGCAAGGCGCTTCGCCGCGGCGAGTATAATCAGGAATCGGTCGACGATCTCTCCCTTGCCGCGCCTGACGCCTCGCCCGAGACGCAGCTCGATCAGAAACAGCGCGTGGAGCGGCTGATGGCCGCCTTGGCACAGCTCGGCGAGCGGTGTCGGGAACTGTTCAGATGGAAACTGGAAGGAAAGAACTTTCCCGAAATTCAAACGCTGATGGGACAGACGTCCATCAATACGATCTACACCTGGGATCTGCGGTGCCGGAAGCAGCTTATGGCCCTCATGGGCGGCAGTTGGGAATAACGCATGGCTGAGCACGAACTGGAAAAACTGTTGGGCGGATTTTCCGCCGATACGCTCACGGCTGAAGAACGTCAGCACCTCTATGCCGCCGCGCTCCAAGACCAACAACTCTTCAATGCCCTGGCCGATGAACAGGCGCTGAAAGAACTGCTGGCCGATCCGGCCGTTCGCCGGAAATTGCTTCAGGCCTTGGCTCAGCCTCACGGCGCCCGCGGTTGGCGATCTTGGCTGGATCGCTTCACGACCCCGCCCGGCCTTGCCTGGGTCGGCGGGGTTGCCGTGGGCGTGTTTGCGGTCATCCTGGGTCTCAACGTCTATCAGCAGAGCTTGCGCCAAGCCTCCGACACCGCAGCCCTTGAAGAAGGAAGGCCACCGGATGCATCGACAGCGCCGCAGGCGACTCCTCCGATACAAGCGCCGCCCAAAGACACGGAGGCAAAACGATCGAAGGCCGCTCCGCCCGCCGAATCGGCGACCAAGGATGCCCTGACCAAGACCTTGAACACTCGAGAACAAGCAGCCGCTTCCCGGCCCCCGGAGGGACCTCGCTCAGGTGTGGAGCATGCCGAGAAGCGAGAGCCGCCTCGGCAGAAGGAATCGCAGAAGCTTGACGCGCCGATCGCCGCGCTCGGCAAGTCTACGGAAGAGCCGGCTTCTTCATCAGATCACCGCGCGGCGCCCTCTGCTCCTGCCTCAGGGTTGGATGTCCAAATCCTGGCGCAGAGTGATGAGGGAGCCGCGGCCGGCCCATCCGCGCGGGCGCTATTTTATGGGCAGATCCCCGCCCCGGAGGTTGGCGTCAGGGCTCAAGGGAAAGAAGCGGAGTCGGCGCAAAAGACCGATCGGTTTGCTCTGGCGCGAAAAGCGCCCGAGAGGCCGTCGGTAGTGAAGCCGCTGGCCCTCCGGTATAGTTTCGTCATTCGCGAGAGTGACGGACAGGAGCGCGAAGTGGATGTGGCGACGGCCGCAACTGACACCGGGACGGTCACACTGAAGTTCGAAAGCAATCAGGAGGCGTATGTTCAGGTATGGAGGAGAGCCGGCGACTCGTTGCCCGAGCTCCTGCTTCCTGCCAAAGAGACCGGTCGCATTTCGTTGAAAACCGCCGCGGGGCAGCGCCAACAGATGACCGTACCGGCAGCATCGGACCGGTTGATCGTCCGTCTCTCGAGAGTCCCCTTCGGCCCCATCACACGCCAGGAAGCCGTCATGGCCGGACGCGGATCAGCTGGGCAGGTTGAGGAACCGTCCATCAATCACGGCAGAACAGGCCACTTACGTCGCGAATCCAGATCCGTCTATCGTTGAGCTCGCCCTGGAGATTCCCCTCAAAGCGCGAACAACCCGCTAACGCGACCTTGTCCTTATCACGCGCGCCGCATGCTTAGGATGCGTTCCCATGCATTCTGGCAAACAGGTCCCAATCGAACTGCTTCGGTGCCACCGCGTGAAGCGGAATGGCTTCAATAGCTCCGCGCTCACGATAGGCCATCATACAGCCCACGACCTCCTCCGGACGCTCGACCAACCGTTGCACGGTTTCGTAGGCCAGATGCTGGGCGATCGCCTTGTCTTCGGGCACAGGTTTCGCACCCCTCAGTGTGTGCCCGAGTATCGTCGCCTTGGTCGCGAGCGTCAGCGGATATTTATTGTCGCGGCCCTGCCGCTGCGGCCATTGCGCAATGACGCCGGCCACGTAGTCGACTAAGCCGTGCACCCCCCCTTCACGGTGGTGCCGGTGCGGCGTACGTTCCGCCACCACGAACAAATGGCTCTTGTTCGGCACGCCCAACGTCCGCTTCAAGGTGCCGAGGATGATGTCGTCGATATAGGCATCCGGATCCGGATGCTCATTCACCAACAATCCTTCTGCCCGCGCCTGGTACGCGCAGCCGAGGGCGAGATGGCCGGAACCGGCGCCCATGACTTCGACGAAGAAAATGCTTCCCATGGCCGCACTGGTCGCCTTCAGCGACTCGATCGACTGGTCGGCCAGCGCGACGGCCGAATGGTAGCCCAACGAGACCGTGCCTTCGATGTTGTTGTCGATGGTGCCGGGAAGGCCGACGACTTGGACACCGAACCCTTCATAGACCGCCCTCGCGCCCCGCAAGCTGCCGTCGCCACCCAGGATGATGACCGCCGCATCGTCAAGGTAGGGTTGAAGATTCCGCATCGCCGCCTGCTGCACGCCCTCTTCTTTGAAATCCTCGAACCGGCTGCTGCCAATCGGACTGCTCGCATGACTGCTCATGCCGCGCGTGTCTTCCTCGGTCACCGCTTCGATCCAGTTGTTCGCGAGCCCCAGGAATCCATGCCGAACGAAATGCACTTTGAGTCCATAGCGTTGTCCGGCCACCCGGATCTCTTTCAGGGCCGCGCCGGCGCCGGCGAAATCTCCGCCGGAGACGAGCGCCACGATGCGTTTGATCTGCCGAGGCTTCAGCGTCACGCTGTCTTTTCTCACGCGCTCGAGCGACACCCAGTTTTCGCGCGCCGCCCGCTCGCGCTCCGATAGGCCGACGGCGGTGGAATAACCGGATAACCGGCCCTGTTCATAGGTCAGGAGCACGACGTTATCCTGGCTCTCCTTGTAGTCGCTGAATTCCGTGAACGCTTCGTGAAAGGGACGGGCATCCAAATAAATCATCAACGCGCGGAGCGTCGAGCTATGTGTATACAAGCAAGCCACCTGGCCGCGATGGGCTTCCCCCAACCCATGCAGACCGTCGATGACGTCGACGTAGAGGTCGAAGAAGGAGTTGCCCCCCGGATAACAGTACAAGGGATCTTTGATGAGCCGCTTGGCGGTCGAGACCTCCACGCCGAAGGCCTTGGCGAGGGCCTCCGTCTCCGCCGCTTTTGCGACGCCGGTGATCCATCCGAAATCCGACGATTCGAGGGCATGCTCGAACATGGGCTCCGGATGCGAATCGGACGCCGGACTGAGCGCACGGACGACCCGTTGATAGAGTTGACGGGTATTCGGACTGTGGCTGATGAAATGAAGGAACCGGCGCGGGTCGAGATAATTTGTCAGATGCAGAAAGTCGAGTTGTTGTCCGACGACCCCCACCATGCGGGCCAGCGCGGACCCCACGGCATCGGCTCGTGGGACGCCCCGCTCTTCATCGAGCTGATTGGACAAGCGTTGGCCCACCCGATGCGTCTTGCTCTCCACACGGGAGATGCCATGCCGCATCGTGAAGAGGAGCGTCCGGTCCGCCAGATCGCGAGGCAGCAGCCAGAAGCGGTCGTCGCCCAGATCGAGCACGATGCGCCCCTCCGCGAGTTGAGGCGTGAGCTGGACGCGCGGCACGATCGCGACCGGCCGCCGGTGAGCAGGCTTGAGTACGGATCCGATCGGCGCACGCAACAGCGGCTGCATCACCCCTTCCGCCACCAAGCGATTCCAGGCAGCGTAGAAGACGAGCTCATCACCGCCGCAGGCTTCTTCGAGGACGGCGCGACGCGCCGCGCGGTACGCCGCGGCACCGGGAAATCCGCTTTGCGCCTCCTGCACAAAACGCCGGAGACGGTCCATGGCCGCGTGCGCCAACTTAATCCGATCTTCCGTCGAAGGCGGCGGAGCGGGCGCGTTTCACATCGGCGGCGGGAGGACGCCCCGCGAACTCTTTCGCATATGCCAAAAGTCCTTCAATCGTCACGAAATCGAGTTGATTTGTGGTAATCTGCATGCTCCCTCACTAGTGCGCCGGCTCGCTGCGCTCGTCCGGCGAGAATGGAAGGTTCGTGTAGCATCTTTTGGACCTCTGTGCCTCTCTTGTCAATACCTGAGGAACTCAGATGCGTAAAGCAAAAATCGTCTGTACGATCGGGCCCGCCAGCGATCACCTCGAAACATTAGTCCGGTTGATCGAACAGGGCATGAATGCCGCCCGGCTGAACTTTTCCCACGGCACTCATGCCTCCCATGCCGCAGCCATCAAGACCATTCGCGAAGCGGCCGACCACTGTCGGGCTCCCGTCGCGATCATTCAAGATCTCCAAGGACCGAGGATCCGTGTCGGCGAGGTCGCCGAAGGCGGGATCGTGCTGCGTGAACACCAGCCCGTGCGGCTGCAGACGGTGTTGGCGCGATCAGGCGGACAACTTGGCCATCAATCGATTTCGTCTTCCAGCGTTCAGGAAATTCCCGTCACCTATCAGCACCTGGCCAGGGATGTGAGGCCTGGCGCCCGCATCCTCATCAATGACGGCCTCATCGAGCTGGCCGTCGAACAGATCAGTGGAGGCCATCTGGATTGCCATGTGGTCGTTGGAGGGACGGTGACGTCTCACAAGGGCATCAATCTGCCCGGCACACGCGTCAGCGCACCGACGCTGACCGACAAGGACCGGGAGGACATTCGATTCGGGGTCGAGCAAGGCGTCGATTATGTCGCGCTGTCGTTTGTCCGCGGGGCCGACGACATTCGTGCAGCAAAGACGCTCATCGCGGAATGCGGCGGCAGCATTCCGGTCATCGCAAAAGTCGAACGGCAGGAGGCCATCACCTGTCTTGAGGCCATTTTGGAAGAGGCCGACGGCGTGATGATCGCGCGCGGCGACCTCGGCGTCGAAATGGGTCCAGAAGCCGTTCCGCTTCTCCAGAAGCGCATTATCGCTGAGGCCAATCGTCGCCGCCGGCTGGTCATCACGGCCACCCAAATGTTGGAGTCCATGACGCAGCATTTGCGTCCGACGCGAGCGGAAGCGTCCGATGTCGCCAATGCGGTCTTCGACGGCACAGACGCCGTCATGTTGTCGGCTGAAACGGCGATCGGCGCCCATCCGGTTGAAACGGTCCAAGTGATGGATCGCATCATTCGAGCTGCCGAGGAGGGATGCGAGCCGGGCGTAGTGCTGAAACGTCAGGGCGACTTCGGCGATATGACGCTTCCGGAAGCGATCTGCACCGCCGCATCGTCCGCCGCAGCGGCGACGACAGCCACCGCGATTGTTGCCTTCAGTGAACTTGGAAACACCGCCCGCTTGATCTCCAAGCAGCGCCCCGCAGCGCCAATTATCGCCTTTACGCCGTTTGAACCCGTGCGCCGGCAGATGGCGCTCTATTGGGGCGTGCAGCCCCATACCATGCAGCAGATCGCTCAAACCGATGAGCGCGTGCACGAAGCCGAACGCCGGCTCAAAGCAGAAGGATTGGCCAAGACCGGCGAGCGCATCGTCATTCTCTCTGGAACCCAGATCGGCCAGCCGGGAGGAACCAATCTGATTAAACTGCAGGAAGTGGAGTAGTCTGGATTAACTCCGCTCCCGCCAAGCCTCCGAGGCCACCCTACTAATCCTCGCTCGCTGAAGCCTGCAAACTCGCCGCAGCGGCTCAAACATTGCGGGCATCGCGTTTGCGATCTTCAGCAAGCGCCGCTCGTGTCGGGAAGTTGGGTCCCGGTTTCTCCGGCATGCAGTCGCGGATTTTCAATCCAGGCCTTGAGGGCAGGAAATGCAGCGCCGGAGCCTCGGCACAAGTCGTATGACGGCATCTCTCCCGTGTTCCTGGAAGAGTGGAATCAAGCGCGGCTCGCTTCGCTGCTTTAAAACCCCCTGCTCCGAACAAGCGATGGGCTTGTCGATTTCTCGATGAGTTGTGAGGATGGCCAGTAAATTCAAAAACAGTTCGCTTTGAGTGGTCCATAAACCTACTTATATTTCTTGAAGTCACTCCAGTTATTTCATAGCGTTGCCAAGAGTCACCTCGTGGTTGATCTGGACAGGGCCATTCACAAAGCTCTTGCTCATGTCGGTTCCTCGCACGAGGAATCTCCCTTCTAAAATCTTTCTCTCCTCATCGTTCGTCCTCATCGGCTGGTTAGGTTGTCTGAGGTAGCTGCAAATAACAAATCGCGGGTCAGATCGTTCGCCTCGCATTCGCTCCTTGACAGTCGAACCCACTTCAAGGATGTTGGCTTTAAAGGAGACCGCAATGAAGTCCATTCTCCAGGCTCTTTTGTTCAGTCTTGTATGCGGTGGATGCTCTTATCAGGTCTTTCCCTCTGAAGCCTTGAATGGCGTCGAGCATAATTTTGATTTTGCTCATTGGCGCATGGTTCCAAGCCAAGTTGAACCAACAAGAGTTCAATTGGGTGGACGCATCCTTGAGACACAAACCATAGGCGAGACAATTACCATCGTCACGACTGAACTTCCTGTCGTCCATTATCCCGCCTACGGTCCCAAGCAGGGAAAGAGAAAGAGCAAGGGAGAGTTTGTGATTATCTATCAGGGCATCATAGACAAGCCATTCCTTCAATCCGGAAATCGAATCATGGTCATCGGCATCACCCGTGGCGCGAAGATGGTTGCGGTCGATGACGTGATGCGAAGCCTTCCCGCACTCGAAGCCAGGTGTGTCCACATCTGGAAAACGGGAGATACGGATATTGCCGATTATGGATCCAGCGGAGCCGGTTACGGCGTTCTGGAGGAGGAAACCTTCTGTACGCCCACTTCCCCTGACAGCGGAAAACGGATTCCTACTTGAATCATCTGAGCGTCTAGTGCCAATCCATGAGAACGAAATCCCACTTTGAGCTTCAATCTTCAATCTGCTACCTCGCTGCTATCAGGACAGGGCAAACCAGCCCCATCTTGGTCCGTATCGCCACTCCCCTGTTCTGTGGTTTTCTGTGGTCTTAGTTGGTCGGTGGGGGGCTTGAAACAATTCCTAAACCGGGGGTCGTATATTCAGCTCGTGTTCAGGATATCCGGGAGGGAGTGTCTCAAATAATAGTTCTTTTTGGGCGTTTATAAAGTTCAGTTGAAAGCTCTTGAAAATCAATGCCCACGGACGTCGAACCAAAGAAGGATTTTGACCAGAGGAAAAACTAAAGAGGAAGGAAGTCCTGATTTTGAACTACCGCTGGTTTCGCTTTAACGGCTGTGGATTCGAACGACGGCTGTAAGGGAACGCACAGGATGATCGCAGTTCCCTGCCCTATGGTACTGTCTAAGGTGAACGTTCCACCCATGGTCGCGATACGGTCGCGGACGCTAGACAATCCAAAATGTTGTCCGGGTGCCGTCGCTCGCAAGGTCGACGGATCAAACCCTCGCCCACTATCCTGTACACTGATGCGCAATTTGTCTGAATCTGCTACTTCAAGTGCTACGACTGCACGATTGACTCCCGCATGTTTTACGATGTTCATGAGGAGCTCGCGCACGGACTGGTACAGCAGTATCGCTTGATCATCCGTCAATGGCACGGAGTCGCAAGCTATGGACAAAAAATTAACCGTCAGTCCATGTCTGGACATCTGCTCGGCCAGCCAACGCAAGGCAGCAGACAATCCCAATTCGTGTAATTGGACCGGATACAGTTGCGCCATCAACGTTCGAACATAATCCCCGGACTGACGCAGCAATTCATCCGTTTCTCCGACATACCGGCTAGATTCCTCGACCGACCGATCCAGACATTGCTGCGTTTGCTTGATCTTCATTCTGGCTAAGGTCAAGAGCTGGGCCAGGTAGTCATGTAATTCGGCGGCAAGCTGCCGGCGCTCGCGTTCTTCGGTGACGGCCAGTTGGTGCATAAGGCCACGAACCTTTTCTTCCTGCGCCGTCAATTGTTGCCGTTTGCTGACCACTCGCTGTTCAAGTTCCGTGTTAGCTCGACGCAAGCGGTCCTCGTTTTTTCTCAGATAATCAATGCAATACGATATTGCCAGGGCTTCGACGAGAAAAAATGCCATGGGTACCGCGTCGGCAGGCTTGAGTGCATAACTGTCAACCGGAGGAATAAAATAATAATTGATGGTGAATGCGGACAGAACCGTCGCAAACATCGCGGAGAGGAACCCCCCATACCAGGCTGTGATCATGAGCGCTGCCACAAAAGCCAAAAATGGCGGCATGACACTGACATAGGGTGCCATCAACCAGTTGCTTTGGAGGGCTAAAAAAACGCACAGTACCGGGAGGAGATAACGGGTGAAAAACGTACGTTGTTGAGTCAGGAACTGTAGAAAACGACCTTGCCACTGCGTGTTTGACCAAAAAGGACACTCAGGTCTTTCTCAAGTCATCCAAATAAAGAACTGGACGTGGCACGGTAGCCTCTTGCTTAGTGAATAGCAAGAGCCGAAATAGTTCGCCAGGCATCTGTGCTCAAATTGTGCTCAAGCCCACCTCACTCCAGCCCATTCCAGCCTATTCCAGCCCAAGATTGAGTTTTTCCTAACTCTTGGTCCTAATTGGACTGAGTGAGTTCCAATAGGCCTGAGGAGGGGCGCAAAAACGCTTTCCTAAACCGCGGGTCGTAGATTTAGACAACCAGAGCTACTTCTTGAATTTCAAAGCTGAGGTGGGAAGCCAATCCCAAACTCCCGTCCAGCCTTGATTGATGGTTTATAATGAAGCATGGAGCTCTCCCGCCTCCTCGCGGCCGTAGAACAAGTCCGCGCGACCACCAAGAAATCTGAAAAAATCCGCGTCCTCGCCGAGACCCTGCGTGCGACGAGCGGGCACGAGGCGGTGCTGACAGCACTGTACCTCAGTGGCTCGTTGCCGCAGGGCAAGATCGGCATCGGGTGGAACCTCATTCAACAAGCGGTGCACGAAGCTCCGGCCACCGGAGAGCCGCTCACCCTGAGCGACGTGGACAAGGCCCTCGACCGGCTGGCGGCCGAGCGCGGGACCGGTTCTACCGAGCGACGCATCGCCGACCTGAGAGCGCTCTTCAACCGCGCGCATCCGAACGAGCGCCGGTTTCTCTCACAACTGCTCATCGGCGAACTCAGACAGGGAGCGCTCGAAGGCGTCCTCCTCGACGCGATTGCGGCAGCCTCCGGACTGCCGCCGGCCGATGTCCGACAGGCCTTCATGTTCGCCCCCCATCTTGGAGATCTGGCGCAGGCAGCCCTCACGGAAGGGACAGCGGGTCTCGCACGATACTCGCTGCGCCTGTTTGTTCCCGTGGCACCGATGCTGGCCACGAGCGCCGAGGACATTGACGCCGCGCTGGAGCGTCTCCAAAACGCCGCCTTTGAATACAAGCTGGACGGGGCCCGCATCCAGGTCCACAAGGGCGGCGACGACGTGCGGCTCTTCACGCGACAACTCCAAGATGTCACGGGACGGCTGCCGGAGCTTGTCGAGTGGGCGCGGCGCCTCCCAGTGCGGGAGGCGGTCCTGGACGGTGAAGCGATCGCCCTGCGGCCAGACGGCAGGCCTGCAGCCCTTTCAGATCACGATGCGCCGGCTGGGACGGATTAAAGACGTTGCAGCCATGCGGGAATCCATCCCCTTGTCGCCATTCGTGTTCGACGCGTTGTATGTGGACGGCAAGTCGCTGCTGACTTCTTCCTATGAAGACCGCACGAGCCTCCTGGCATCCATCGCGCCGGAAGCCGCAATCCCACGTCTGATCACATCCCAGCCGGAAGAAGCCCGGCACTTCTTGGCCCAATCCCTAGCGGCCGGCCACGAAGGCGTCATGGCCAAATCGCTTGCGGCTCCTTACATCGCGGGGCAGCGGGGGTTTCATTGGCTCAAGGTGAAGGAAGCCACCACCCTTGACCTCGTCGTTCTCGCAGCCGAATGGGGCAACGGCCGCAGGCAAGGCTGGCTGTCGAATCTACATCTCGGCGCGCGCGATCCGGTCACCGGCCATTTCGTGATGCTGGGCAAGACTTTCAAGGGACTGACCGATGACATGCTGCGACTGCAGACCGAACAGCTGCTTGGCCTGGAAACTCGCCGTGAAGGCCAGACCGTGTTCGTTCGGCCTGAACTGGTCGTCGAGATCGCCTTCAGCGACATCCAGGAATCTCCGCGCTATCCCGCCGGCCTCGCCCTCCGCTTCGCCCGCGTGAAACGTTACCGGCCCGACAAGTCGGCTCACGAGGCCGACACGATTCAAGCAGTGACCGAGCTCTTTCAGGCTCAACGAGCATAATCAGGCCTTCTCCCACCTTCTTCCTAGGGAAGACTCCAGTACGGCCTACGAGGAAATGGCGCTTAGATCAGAAGAAGAGACGGTTTATCATTTCAAGGAGGCGCCATGCGAAGAATGTTCGTGATTACGCTGATCGGTATGGCCATCGTAGGCGGCACGGGTTTGGCGGCTGTCGCCGGTGAAACGAAGGCCAAGACGGAAAAAGCCAAAGGTGAGATGAAGGCGGACTACGAGGAGGCCAAGGGAGAGGCAAAAGCTCTCACGGAAGAAGTGAAGGGCAACAAGACGAAGGCTGAAATGGAGCGGGCAAAAGGCAAGGTAAAAGGCGGCGGAGAGCGCGTCAAAGGCAAATCCAAGGAGATGAAAGCGCGAGTCGAGTAGCGACTGTACCTCCCGGTGCCGGACGCACGGGAACACTACGCCGGCGTGGCCAATTTCAGTCCGATGATGCCTGCAATGATCAGCCCCACGCTGATCAACCGTCCGGCATTTGCAGGTTCACCAAGGAGCGCAATCCCCAGCGCCACAGTGCCGACTGCCCCCACGCCAACCCATACGCTGTAGGCCGTTCCGACGGGAAGCGTCTTCACCGAGATGCCCAAAAGCCACAGGCTGATGATCATCGCGAATACGGTCCACACCGTGGGCCACAGGCGCGTGAACCCATCCGTATATTTCAACCCGATCGCCCAACCGGTCTCAAACAGCCCCGCAAGAAACAATATGACCCACGCCATAGAGAATTCCTTTCACGCACCATAGCAAGCACAGAGGGGACAGCAGGCGCGCGATTCTTACGTCCCCACTAGCACTTGTCAACACATCTTGCTCAGACGCTTTGCAGCTCGGCAAAATTTTTTCTTTCCAGCCGTGAAAGGATTCGTTGGCTGGCGCCATACCGTGAGTAAGAACGGATAGCCGTCCCACTCACGAGGTGCCGGATGAACTGCGATCGTCTAGTTGAGCATGTCAGCTGCTCGCTTTCGGTCCTTCGATCCCCGCTTGTACCAGATCGCAAGCCTCGGCACCCTGCTTGCGTACGGCCTGCTGTGGCTGCACTTCGACGTCTCGATCTTCCAGATTGCCTTAACGTTCGGGACAGCGCTCCTGACCCAATATGCTGGGACCCGCCTGTATAAACTGCCGGCGTTCGACCCGCTGAGCGCGATCGTTTCGGCCGTCGGACTCTGCATTTTTCTGCGCACGAACTATCTGGCGTCGCGGCCCTGGCCGCAGGCATCGCGATCGCGAGCAAGTTCACGATCCGTTGGCACAATAAACATATCTTCAATCCCACCAATCTGGCGCTGCTCGCCGTGATGACCGGCGGCCTGGGCTGGATCTCTCCCGGTCAATGGGGACAAGCGGCCTGGCTTGGATTTCTCATCGCCTGTCTTGGCAGCCTCGTCGTCACCCGCGCGATGCGGGCGGACGTGACGTTGTCGTTTCTCGGCTTTTACGTCGGTCTCTTGACGGCACGGGCGCTATGGCTTGGCGATCCGCTCTCGATTCCCTTGCATCAACTTGAGAGCGGCACACTCCTCATTTTCTCGTTCTTCATGATCACCGACCCGAAGACGACGCCGGACTCCCGCGCAGGCCGCCTCCTCTTCACCTTGTTGGTGGCGCTGGCTGCGCTATACGTGCAGTTTGTCCTGTTTCGTCCCCACGGTCCGCTCTGGGCTTTGCTCATCTGCTCGCCGCTCGTGCCCTTGATCGATCGGTGTTTTCCCGGTTCCCGGTTTGACTGGGCTAAACCTTCAACCGGGTACCTATTTGTAACCGGCTCTAGCCCTGTGTGTGTTCCTATGACCATTTCACAACAAAGGAGGGTCTCATGAGCGGCATTCAGCAAGGCGCCCGAGCGAGTGATCCCTTTCTCGTTTTTCAGGCGGCGATGGGACAACGAACCGACGAGTGGTACTAAGATTTCTTGTCCCGATGAGCCCGCATGCTCACGCGGGTGGCGACGAGCGGGCAGCTTTCTCACCCGCCCACCTCTGCCGCGCCAAGACGCGGCCTTTCACCAAGCGCACGTAGCGGGGGACCCCACACCGGGCGGAGGTGCGAGCACGCTTGGGCTGCTCGCCGACAGGACCCGCGCCTTATTTGCCGCCACCGTTGTGTTCGGCCTCTTCCTTACGTGGACCAGCGATGCTTCAGCCTTCTGCGGCTTCTATGTCGCAAAGGCCGACAGTAAACTTTTCAATAAGGCGTCCGAGGTGGCCATTGCCAGGGCTGAGGACAAAACGGTCATCACGATGGCAAACGACTTCAAGGGAGACGTGAAAGAATTTGCGCTGGTCGTGCCCGTGCCGACTGTGCTCGAGAAGGCGCAGATCCATGTCGGCGATGCAGCGGTGCTGAAGCATCTGGCCGATTATTCGGCTCCAAGGCTCGTCGAGTACTTCGATGCCAATCCCTGCCGGGTGCTCTACCCCGAAAGCCGGGCCATGGACTTGATGGCCAAATCGAGTCCCTCGCTCCAGCGCGAGCGGGAAAAGGCGCTCGGCGTGACGGTAGAGGCGCAATACACCGTCGGTGAATACGACATCCTCATCCTCTCGGCAAACGAGAGCGCCGGACTCGAAACCTGGCTCACTGAGAACGGGTACCGCATTCCCAAAGGCGCCTCTTCGGTGCTGCACAGTTACATCAAACAGAACCTCAAATTCTTCGTTGCGAAGGTCAATCTGGGGGAACAGGCGAAACTGGGCCTCACTCATTTGCGGCCGCTTCAGATCGCGTTCGAGTCGCCGAGATTCATGCTGCCGATCCGCTTGGGAACCGTCAATGCGGACGGCCCTCAAGAACTGTTCGTGTACTTCCTCACGAGGCAAGGAAGGGTCGAAACCACGAACTACCGCACAGTGCGCTTGCCGGAGGCGCAAGAAATTCCGCTGTACGTCAAAGACCGTTTCGGCGACTTCTACCGCGACCTGTTTGCCCAACAAGTGAAGCGGGAACAGCACCGCGGCGTGTTCCTGGAATATGCCTGGGATATGACCTGGTGCGATCCCTGCGCAGCAGATCCGCTTTCAGGGGAAGAGCTCCGGAGTCTCGGCGTGTTCTGGCTGGAGCCCCACGGCCGTCCCGGCAGGGGCCCGCAGGCACAGAATGTGTTTTTGACGCGCCTTCACGTCCGCTATGACGAGGCGCATTTTCCGGAAGACCTGTTGTTTCAGGAAACCTCCGATCGGGCAAATTTCCAGGCCCGATACATTCTGCGCCATCCCTGGACGGGACAGGACGAATGCACCGCGGCTGCGGCCTATCGTGAGCAACTGTATGGCCGCTATGAGCAACAGGCACAGACGCTGGCGACGTTGACCGGCTGGAATATCAGTGAGATCCGGAAGGCCATGAATCTCGCCGCCCGGCCGACGAGTGACGAGAAAAAGTGGTATCAGCGGTTATGGAATAATTGAATCCTGCTGCGGCACGGAAAGTGTCTATCCTTTCCACGCTGTGTGCCTGAGGCAACTCGGGGCGCCCCTTGTCCTCATGAACAGATAGTGACTTGATCCTTCATCACGTCTGGCCTAGAGTAAGGCCCACAATCTGATCCATCACCAATCAGGAGGCGGCCATGGGACAACCAAGACACATACTGACGCTTCTCTCCGGTGCCGCAGCGCTGGTTCTCTCTCTGTCAGCCTGCAGTATTACCGAAACGATCAACAATATTCTCTCCTCCACGTCCGGGAGATCGTGGTTCACAGAGGATGGCCTGGTCAAGGAAGATCAAAGGGTCAATGCCTTCATGGCGTTTAACTTCGAGAACGTCAAGCAAGACATGGCAATTGGACAAGGTGAGTATCTTGATTCCTTGAGCACGTTGATGGGGATCCCGCAGGATCGTCGAGCAGCATTTTACGCCCATGCGCAGTCCCGGTATCCGATCGTCATGGAGCACCAGAGCAACCCCCAGGAGACCCTTGCGCTGCTCGTGACAAATCCGTCGCCAGCAGCCACCGTATCCCGTTGATCGGGAAGGGCAGCGCAGAATTGCATCGCGGGCCGGATTTATACCCCGTGGGAGAGTTGCGCGACTTCGCGAGCGCGAAGGTCATAGCTCCGTGCCGTTACAGTGCGAACAGGCAGGCCATCGCGGAACACGATGAAGTTGCTCGGCACAGCTGGTACCCGGGGACCGGGCAGAATCACGCCGCTGAGGTTTAAGGGATCACAAGCGGAGAGCTTGATTTCCACACCGGCGGCTGACCCCGGATGCTTCTTGATGGCCCGGAGCGCCTCAACGGCTTCCGGCAAGGCAAACTGCTCTCCGACATAACCAGAGACGAATCGCCCGCCGCGGACTTCTCCTTTCAATTCCATCCTTCGATACACGACGAGCAGGTCGCGCCAAGACTGCACCAGTACTTCGCGAGCCAACAGATCCCTGAAGACCACCCCATACCGGTGAAGCAATTGCCGCGCAACTCGCTCCGTCAATGCAGAGTGCGAATGCGCCGGGCCTTGGCCTGAGGCAACAGACGTTTTCATCGTCCTCAGTAGCGACCATCGGCCGGCGGCATGGCGCGGCCGGCGCGCGCGCTCACGACCTTCGGCCCGACGACGGCGCGGATCCATGAGCGCACGCAGATTATCGAACCCGTCGGCAGTGACCAATCCGGCCGCCACCAATTCCCACAGGCCCTCTTCGACTTCCGCTGGCAGATGACCCGTCGATCCTACGAGATCCGCAAAGAAACTGGCGCCTCGTTCCTCCAAGACCCGTCGAAGGTTTCGCGCGACGGCGCTCAAGGCGGCATACGGGTCGAGCCCCGCCCCGAAATCATCTCGTAACGCCTCCAGCAGCCATACGCCCTCTTCACGAGGGAAAAGGCTGATCGGAGCCAGGCTGGTCGGCGTAATCCGGCGGCCTTCTTCACGAGCGGTTTGGTCCATCAGCCGGGGGTGAGGCGCCAGTCGTCCCCAGCTCACCGCTCCGCTCAGGCACAGTCGGTCGAGCAATGCAGGTTCATACTTGCCCATTCGCACACGGAGCAGTTGCGAGTCCCAACTCGAGGCCGCCACCTCAAATCCCGCCAGCTGCCTGACCACCTCGAGCAAACCGGCCTCCCCGTGTTGGCGGGAACCAGGCGCGACATGCTGCCACTGGAAAAGAAAGCGCATGAAATCCGCCGTGGCGACGGGCTCAATCTCCTTGCGCAGTTTCCCAACGGTGCGGCGATGAATCCGGGCGAGCAGCCGGCGATGACACCACTCAAGCGCCATGGTCTGCCCTTCATCATTTGCCATTTGAGATTTGAAATCTGCATTTTGGCCACTAGGCCGAAACTGGCCGCGGAGGACTTGGCCCTGGCTTTCGAGACGGACCAGAGAGGCTTCCAGACTTCCCTTCGGCAGATGCAACCGCTCGGTCAATTCCCGCGCCGTCGTTGGACCGATGCTCTCCATCCAGCCCAGCACAATGGCATCGAGCGTGCGTTCGTCGCCGTCTCCTGCCAGCAGCCGTGCGACATCTGCCGCATGCTCCGCAGCCACCCATCCGCTGATGTCGATGTGCTCCATCGATGGTGGTCAGTTGGTCGGCGCGTGTCGAATACTTGAGTTCCGTCATGAACTGCTGCCAACCCGACACCTGCTGCGTCCGGAAGCCAGACGAGGGAGAGTAGAGCATCGTGCAGCTCATCGGCATCACGCACGACCGGCCAGGATTCCCTGACGACTTCGTCGATGGCGGCAGGATCCAATGCCCCGACCTCGCCAGCCAGCTCCACGGGCAAGGTCCGGCGCAGTTCCACGGCCCTCGCTCTGCGCTCCTCGAGCGGCGCGTCGTCGAGGAAGGCGTAGGGATTGGCATTCAATATTTCGTGCGAAAAGGGCGAGGGTGTCGGCGTATCGACGGCGACGCAGCGAATCTCCCCGGTCTCGATTCGCTCGTAGCACTTGCGTCAGCCCTTCGACGTCCATGGCTTCAGTCAGACAGTCGCGCAGCGTTTCCTGGACCAACGGATGGTCGGGAATCCGGCGCTCCCGATCTCCCGTCATATTGTCCTGGCAGGCAATCGCATCGGGGAAGACCGCCGCGAGCAGATCCTCGGCTTTCATCCGCTGAATCTGCGGGGGGACTTTCTTGCCGTTTGAGAAGCGCAGCAGCGCCAGCGAGCGCGAGGCGTTCCAACGCCAGCGTGTGGCGAACATGGGCGCGGCCAGCACGGCATGCAGCAGCACTTCCCGCACCGTTTGCGAATGCAGATAGCCGAACACGGATTCCAACGGGAAACTGTGTTTTTCGCCGAGCGAGATGACCAGACCGTTGTCAGTGGCCGCAGCCTGGAGTTCGAAATCAAAGGTGACACAGAAGCGCTTGCGCAAGGCCAATCCCCAGGCCTTGTTGATGCGCCCTCCGAAGGGCGCGTGAATGACGAGTTGCATTCCGCCGCTTTCGTCGAAAAACCGTTCAGCCACAATGGTGGCCTGCGTGGGGACCGTTCCGAGAACGGAGCGGCCGCTCAGCACGTACTCGACGGCCTGCTGGGCGCCACGCGCATCCAGGCCGCATTCCTGTTTAAGCCAGTGAAGGGCCGACTGCTGCGCGTTGAGCGCTTTCTCTGCAATCTCCCTGCGCACGTCGGCCACTTCGGCCGAGAGCTCGGAGGTGCGCGAAGGGGCCTCGCCCCGCCAGAACGGAATGTTCGGCGGCGCGCCATGCGCATCTTCGACGCGCACTCTCCCCATTTCCACGCCTTTGATGCGCCAGGAGGTGTTGCCCAGCAAGATGATGTCGCCGGCCAGGCTCTCCACCGCAAAATCCTCATCGACCGACCCCACGACCGTCCCCTCCGGCTCTGACACCACCGCATAATTGGCCGTATCGGGAATCGCGCCTCCGGACGTGATCGCAGCCAGCCTCGCGCCCCGCCGCCCTTTCACCGTGTGATGGATGCGATCATGGTGCAGATAGGCCAGCCCGCGTCCTCGATTCGTTGAGATGCCTTCCGCCAGCATCTGCACAATGCGATTGAACTCCGTTCGCTCGAGCTCTCGATAGGGAAACGCACGGCGGACGAGTGTGTAGAGGTCGGCTTCAGACCATGATTGCGTCGCGGCGGCGGCGACGAGTTGTTGAGCGAGAATATCCAACGGCGCCGGAGGCACCGAAATGCGATCCAAGGTTCCCGCCCTGATGGCCCGTATCAGCGCCGCACATTCGAGCAATTCGTCGCGCGTCGTGGCGAAGAGCCGGCCCTTCGGAATCGCCCTGACCCAATGCCCTGCGCGGCCGATCCGCTGCAAACAGGTGGCGATGGCCCGCGGCGAACCGATCTGACACACCAGATCCACCGTTCCGACGTCGATGCCCAGCTCCAATGATGCCGTGGCCACTACGACACGGGTCGTGCCGCTCTTGAGGCGCTCTTCCGCAGAAAGCCGGATCTGCCGCGACAGGCTCCCGTGGTGCGCTGCCACCGCGCCTGGTCCGAGGTCTTTCAGCCGCTCTTCCAAATGATGCGAGACCCGCTCGGCCAACCGGCGCGTGTTGACAAACACGAGCGTTGTCCGGTGCGCTCGTACCAGCTCGGCCACACGATCATAGATATCCGACCAAATGGCGTTGGTGACGACCGCGCTCAACTCGTCCTTGGGGACTTCGATCCCGACGTCCATCCGCCGCTTGTGACCGACGTCGATGACCGTCGGAAGCGGACGGTCTCCGGCCAGGAATCTCGCCACCAATTCGATGGGACGCTGCGTGGCCGACAACCCGATTCGCTGAGGCTTTGTGAGCGTCAAGGCTTCCAGCCGTTCCAGTGAGAGCGCTAAATGCGCCCCGCGCTTGTTCGGCGCAATGGCATGGATTTCATCGACGATCACGGTCCGGACGGTTTGCAACAGGCGCCGGCTTTTCTCGGCCGTGAGCAGGATGAACAGAGATTCCGGCGTCGTCACGAGGATGTGCGGCGGCCGCCTGAGCATCTGCTGGCGATCCGCCATCGGCGTGTCGCCGGTACGGACCAGGACACGTAGCTCCGGCATCAACAAACCAGCCTGCAACGCCGCTTGACCAATCGCGGCAAGCGGTTGTTGCAGATTTTTCTGGATGTCATTGCTCAGAGCTTTGAGCGGCGAGACATACAGAACCTGCGTCCGGTCGTCGAGCTCACAGTTGAGCGCTTGTTTGAACAGCTGATCGATGGAGGACAGAAAGGCCGCAAACGTCTTTCCCGAGCCGGTCGGTGCGGCGATGAGAGCATCCTGCCCGGACTGGATCGCAGGCCAGGCCTGAACCTGCACGTCAGTGGGGGTGCCGACAGATGAAGCGAACCAGTCAGCAATGAGGGGATGGAAACCAGAGAGCGGCATCCAGTGATGCTAGGATGCCGTCAACGTTGAGTCAAGGCCTGTACCCGCCAATGACCGAAAATCTTTGTCACTGTACAGCAAAATCTGTGACGTTCTTCCCTGCAACGAGCGGGGTATTCAGTTTAGTACTCACACCTGGGGATGAAAACGTAGCCCGATACAGTTCTGTAATAGCGACATTGTCCTGATTGGCAAGGTAAATTGCACTAGCACTATCGGGTGACACTGTGTAGGTTGCAGAAACGTTTTGTCCGATGACGAGCGCAGGATTGAGCCTGGTCGAACCGGGGAACCCGAACAGCGCACGGTAAAGTTCATTCACGCCATCGGTATTTTGATCGGCCCGGTAGACGACCCCGCTCCCGTTGGGGATCAACACAAAGTCCGCTACTGCCTGTCCCGCGACGAAAGGCGGATTCAACGGAGAAGTGGGCGGCCCCCCTGAGAACAGCGATCGGAACAACTCAAACACATTAACCGTCCTCTGATCGGCAACATACACGACACCGCTGCTGTCTGGAATGACGCCAAACGAAGTTACATTCATGCCGAAAACAAGGGGAGAATTCAGTTTGGTGTTCGCCGGTGCTAAGGCGATCACGGTCCGGTACAGTTCAAAGACCTGATCGATATCCTGATCGGCGCGAAAGACCACAGAAAGCCCGTCAGGCGTCACGGCAAAATCAGTCACATTTGCGTTTGGATTCGGCGGAGAGACGCTGTTCAATTGGATGCTGCCCCCACCTCCGGCCGGGACGATAAACAAGTTCAAAGCAACGGGTCGATTCGCGATGTACACGACATTGGCGCTGTCAGGAGTTGGTGTAAACGCGCCCACGTTCTGTCCTGTGATGAGCGGCGGACTTGTAATGAGTCGGTCAGTGGAAGGAGCAGTAGTGAACAGCACACGATACAATTCCTTCACACCAGCTGTATTTTGATTGGCACGATAAATCACCCCAGTGCTGTTGGGGAGGACTGCAAAAGCATCGACATTTTGCCCTGCCGCAAAGTTGGGGTTGAGTTTTGAATTCACCATAGTCGTCAGGACAGTGCGGAACAACTCAAACACATCGTCGGCGGTTTGATCCGCGATGTACACTACAGCACTGTTGTCAGGCGTGACGGCAAACGCTGTCACATCTCCACAGACAGCAAGTCCACAGAAAGCAAGCTGGCCATTTAGTTTGGTACTGGATCCCGGCGAGGCCAAACTCACGCGATAGAGTTCGAAGACATCGTTCTGGTCTTGATCGGCGATATAGACTACCGCTGATGCATCCGGTGTCAATGCGAAACTTTGCACGGTGCGTCCGGCAGGTAGTGGCGGATTCAGCTTCGTTCCCGAGGTGGCCAGAAATAACTCAAAGACACCGACAATGTCCTGGTCTGCTAGATAAACGACCGCTCCGCTGGTGGGGGCAACATTGCCTCCGCTCCCGTTGTCATCGACACAGCTTGTCAAGAAAAGGACAGTTACAGCGGCGAGGAAGAGTGATGGTTTCATGGCCACCGCATTCTAACTTAACCAAAGTACGAAATTATGTATGCACAATTACGTATCTTTGAAAACGCCTTACTAGGCGTTTTGTAGGGGGAAGTCTGCGGTTCGAAAGAGCGTCGTCTGACCCTGAAGATTACGGCCGTCCCGGCGTTGCGATCGCCCGCGGCGTGACTCCAGCGGGAAACGGCGAGCCGGACACAGCGGCCAGCGCGCCTGAGGCGCCGTTGATGGCATAGGCGAAGACGTCGTTGGAGCCTTGGTTGGCGACATAGAGGAAGGCTCCGTCCGGCGACACCGTGACAGCCGACGGAGTGGTTCCAGACGGCGTCGGACTTCCGATCGGGGCGAGCACGCCGGTTCCTGCATTGACCGCAAATGCCGTGACATTGTTCGTGCTTTGATTCGCGACGTAGAGAAATGCCCCGTTGGGTGAGATCGTGATGCCTCCGGGCGTGATCCCGGTCGCGAAAGGCGATCCCGTGACCGGCGTTAAGGCTCCGGTCGATCCATTGATCGCCAAAGCCGAGACATAGTTCGAACCTTGGTTCGAGACATACAAGAAGGATCCGTTGGGCGAAACCACGACTC
The DNA here is from genome assembly GCA_963824855.1 of uncultured Nitrospiraceae bacterium. Classification (GTDB taxonomy): domain Bacteria; phylum Nitrospirota; class Nitrospiria; order Nitrospirales; family Nitrospiraceae; genus Nitrospira_C. The sequence continues at coordinate 165,757 of CAWGQP010000011.1, read as the reverse complement.
CAATCGGAGTGGTCCCCACGGCAAATGGAGAGCCTGCGACCGGAGAGAGTTGCCCCGAGGCATTGATCGTATAGCCTGACACATTATTAGAACCTTGATTAGCCACATACAGGAAGGACCCGTTGGGTGCGCAGGTGACGCCCGCAGGCGTGAATCCTGTAGCAAACGGAGAACCGGGGATCGGTGACAGAATTCCCGAAGCACTGATCGCAAAAGCCGAGACATTGTTCGACGCCTGATTGGTGACGTAGAGAAACGATCGATTTGGTGAGACGGCGAGTCTCAGCGGGGTGGTCCCAGCGGAGAAAGGTGATCCTGCGACGGCCGTGAGCGCTCCTGTCGAAGGGTCAATGGTAAAGGCCGAGACATTATTAGACCCTTGATTGGCCACATAGGCCAACGTCCCGTCAGAAGAGATCGCAACGCCACCAGGAGTCGTCCCCCCGGTCGGAAAGGGGGAACCAGCCGCGGAAGCCAACGCACCGGTGCTGCCATTGATCGTGTAAGCTGACACGTTGTTCGAGGCTTGATTGGCAACAACGGCGACAACCGGTGGAGGTGGAGGAGTAGGTGTAGGCTGAAACGGATTCGTGTTCCCATTGTTGTCGTCACCGCCGCAAGCGCTGAAGAGCAAGAGGACAAGCAGCGCAAGGCTCAGGACACTTTGTCTCTTGATGACCGTGGTTTTCATAGAAAATCCTCCCACATACCGAGAAACGCATGCACTCTACTCAAAACGCATGCCAAAATACCTAGTTGGATTCCGTAGATTCTCGCCAAGCATCGAAGGCAAACTGTCCTCAAATCCAGACAGGCACTTCGCATGAAGATTGAACGAGACACTGTTGTGATCCTGGGATCCGGCTACCTGGCCCGCTTTATGCTGTCCCTTACAAATTCTTATTCGACTGTCCTACATACGAGCCGAAATCCAGAAAACCATCTCAAGTGGCTTCCACAGACACAGAGGCTGCGGTTCGACCTGAATGAAACGGAGACATGGAGAAACATCCCCTCCGATGCCGATTTATTGTGGTGTTTTCCTGCCTCGCCATTATCAGCCGTTCAACAATTCGCCTCACATGTCAATGGACCATCTCGACGGCTCGTCGTGCTCGGCAGCACGTCAGCATACGACATCGGCGTCGCTCATGACCATCCACCACCCTGGATCGATGAAACCGCGCCGATCGATCTCGCCAAACCGCGCGTACAGGGGGAAGAGTTCCTCCGTGCCGAATGCGGAGCGATCGTCTTGCGGGTGGCCGGCATCTATGGGCCGGGCCGACATCCTTACGAGTGGATCAAGAGCGGGCGCGTCGTGCTTTCGGACAAATACGTGAATCTGATTCATGTGGAGGACTTGGCAGCAATCAATCTGGCGGCGTTAGGACACGGAGTCTCCGGAGCCGTCTACAATGTCAGCGATGGCGTGCCGAGGACGTGGAGAGAAATCGGCCGTGGACTCGATGGGGGTCAGCTCGTCGAGCCACAGACAGGAGAGCAGAAGCAGGCACTAGGAAAACGCATCAGCACGACGAAGCTTCGTGCGATGCTTCAGGAAGCCAACATGTCGATGCGTCATCCCGACCTGTTCCGCGCGCTCGAAAGCCTCCAACAAGCCCAGGCCGGAACGCAGACTGAGCGCACCGATCAGTGAGGCGCAGCGATTACTGTCCGAAGCGCAGCAGCGACATCACAGACAGACAGACGAGAAGGTTGTTGATTGCATGCGCCAGGATACCTGGGCCGAGGCTCCCTGTCTTTTCGTAGATCCAGGCCCATAAGACGCCGCTCCAACAGACGCTGATCAGCCCGACCAGACCATAGCCGTGCGCCAGGCCGAAGATGGCCGCGCTGAGGAGGGCCGCCGGAAGGAACCGGAACTTGCGGCGCAGAATCGCAAAGAGCAATCCCCGAAACACGAGTTCTTCGAAGAGCGGGGCAAGGATCACGTACTCGAGCAGGCTGACCATCGTCAGCGAGCTCGATCCCCAGACGAGATCCTCATCGAACCATTCGGTCCAATGACTCGCGAGCTGCCACTGTTCGGCGGCGCGATCCATGAACCACTCCCCCCACAGGCCGGCGGCAACGACTGCAAGTACAGCCATCATCAGCTTGCTCAAGGAACCCCACGGGAGACCAAGGCCGAATCCTTCTTCGAAGGTCATGCCGGCGGGCCTAAACAAATGGTAGTAGGCCAGCGCCAACACCGGGACGTTGGTCAGGGGAATCGCCAGGGCCCGCAACGATGCATTCTCTGGCGGCATGTAGATCAGGCAGAACGCCATGACGATGGCGCCGATGGCACCGCCTCGTAACAGCACGGCTGCTCCCACGCTGCCGGGCCAAGGGGGTGGAATCCCGGGATCATGCAGGCGGATCAAATTTCTTCCCGCCCGGTTTGCACGCCAGATCATCACCAGGCAACCGGACCCAGCAAGCATGATGACCAGTTCGAGGACGGTCAATCTGCGCGAATAGCGATATAACCGATCGGCACGCCGGTCGGACTGCTCCTGGATGACCGAGGCCAGGTCCGTGTGGCCGGCGTGCCGCGCCAATTTGACGATGAGACGATCGTAGAACCATCCGACCGGCAGCACATCGGCCAGGCGACTCTGCAGGGCCTCGACGTCGTCGGGGTTCAGCGGAGGCTCTTCACCGTAGGCTGCACGAATGATCTCGCCAAACTGGGGAAGCGGATCGTCCTTGCGGTCCCATTCATGAGCGGACAGCAGCGCTTGCGACACCTGCCCCGATTCGGCTTGAAGAATCGCCAGCTGCAAGGACACGGACGGATCCTCAGTGCGTGCGGCCAACTCCTGGTACCAGTCGATCGCCTGCCTGCGTTCGGCTGCTCCATCGCCTGACAACCAGTCCATGATCCGCTGTTCCCACACGGGAGCGCGGGTCAGCCCTTCCTGAACATCCATTGTTCGTCCGACCATCAGGCCGAGCGCCCGTTCCGGCGCTTCAAACCGATCGATCTTCAAAGTAGACGAGGCCATGACCACGACTGCGGCGAACGAGAGGACCAGCAACAACGCCGAGAGCCAGCTCACCGTCGTGGAATAATGACTGGGGAACGATCCGACTGCAGGCGGCGCTTCAGTTTCACGCCACCATGAGCGAGTGGAAGAAGCAGGATGGGGGGCAATCGTCAGGGACTCGTCCATAACGGCCTGCACTATAACATGCACGTTTTCCGGCCAAAAACCCCTCGAAAGTAACGACGCGCTGCCTGAGCGACCGCCAACTGGCTGCGAGCGGTATGAGTCCGCTATACTGTCCACCCTGATGACGAGCCGTCCGTGACACGAACACCATGACCCTGCAGGAATTCATCCCCCCGCGTCGTCTCCTCCTCGGTCCCGGCCCGAGCCTTGTTCATCCCCGCGTGTTGCGCGCCCTTTCGACCCCGCTGCTCGGCCACCTTGACCCTGTGTTTCTGACCGTCATGAACGATGTTCAGTCCTCGCTGCGGATGATCTTCGAGACCGAACATCGCTTTACTATCGCTATTTCCGGAACAGGCTCTGCCGGAATGGAAGCGTCGATTGTGAATCTGGTTGAACCGGGCGATGCTGTCATCGTGGGCATCAACGGTATATTTGGCACAAGGCTGGCGTCGGTCGTCGACCGCTGCGGCGGGAAAGCGATCCGTGTCGAAGCCCCGTGGGGAGAGTGCATCGAGCCCGACGCTATCGAGCACGCGCTCGTCCGTTCCGGGCCCGTCAAGGCGGTGGCCATCGTCCATGCGGAAACTTCCACCGGCGCCTGGCAGCCGCTCGAAGACATCGGCGCCCTGTGTCGGCGACACGATGCGCTGTTCGTGGTCGATGCTGTCACCTCGCTCGGCGGACTCGCTGTCGGGGTCGATCGGCTCGGTATCGACGTGTGTTACAGCGGCACCCAGAAATGCTTGAGCTGCCCTCCCGGCTTGTCGCCGTTTACGATGAGCGAGCGGGCGCTCGCCGCCGTCAAGGCTCGCAGGCTGCCCTGTCAAAGCTGGTATTTGGACATGGGATTGATCGCCGAGTACTGGACGGAAAGCAGCAGAGCCTATCATCACACGGCGCCGATCTCGATGCTCTATGGGTTGCGTGAAGCATTGCGGCTCATCGAGGAAGAAGGCCTCTCTGCTCGATACAAGCGCCATCAAATCAACAGCAATGCGCTACTGGCGGGATTGGAGGTCTTAGGGCTCGTCCCGCTCCCACCGGCCGGGCGGCGATTGCCGATGCTGAATTGCGTCATGGTTCCAGCTCAGATTCCGGAAGCGGACATCCGCGCACGATTGTTATCGCAGTATGGCATTGACATCGGCGGAGGGCTTGGTCCGTTGAAAGGCAAAGTCTGGCGAATCGGCCTCATGGGTGAATCGTCGACCGAAGCCAATGTCTTGACCCTCTTGAATGCGCTGGAAGCGCTCTTTCTGGAAGGCGGGTGGCTGAGCACGCCAGGAGTGGCGCTTCAGGCCGCGTCGCGGGTGTATAGCCAAGTGTCCAGCTAACCGGAGGTATGACATTAGATATGGACAACAAGCCTTTGCTGTGGGTGCTTGGCGGCGGGGCGTTCGCCTTCACGGCCGTCGTCGCCTACTGGATCTTCGCGATCACCCTGGCCAATCAACTGAAGTCGGACCAGGTTTCGCCTCAAAAGACGGCGGAGTTCATCCACGCGATCCTGGAAGCGAACCGGAACAACTACACCGACAACGTGGTCGTTAAACTCAGCCGTGACGGCATCGAGGCCCATGAACATTGGCGCGATGAACGAGGCGTCCCGCTTCCGGCTCAGTTTCTGCTGGAATCAGGCCGGCTCGTGGCCATCAAAGACCTCGGGTTCTCCTTCCGATTGGCGAGTTTGACGCCAATCTATGCATGGAACGGCGCAAACAGCGATCTTGAGCGCATGGGACTGGCCGCCGTGCAAAAGGATCCCACAGAGCCCCATTACGGCGTTGTGCGCCGGGGCGAACTTCGTCTCTTTCAAGCCGTGTATGCCGACCGCGCGGTCTCCCAAGCCTGCGTCGATTGCCATAACCGGCATCCCAACAGCCCCCGCCGAGACTTCAAGCTCAACGACGTGATGGGTGGCATCATCATCACGTTTCCGATAGGAAGCTGACGACGTGGCCATCGCCATACACCACGTCCGGCTGATCGACGGAACCGGACAGGCCATCGAACCGGCAACCGTCATCGTCCAAAACAATAAGATTGCGGCCGCCGGCCCGAGCCGCGCGGTCTCCATTCCACGAGGCGCGGCACGCATCAACGGGCGCGGCCTGACGATGCTCCCAGGACTGATCGATTGCCACGTCCATCTCTGCCTCGGGGCTGAACCCGACGTCGTCAAAGCCATCGGGGAAGAAACACCGGCCGAGACGCTGCTCAAGGCCGCACGGTCGGCGCAACACACCCTTGAGGCAGGTGTGACCACCGTTCGGGATGTCGGCTCGCGGGACCACTCGATCTTCGCGCTCAAGCAGGCGATCGACAAGGGGCTCACCCCTGGGCCACGCATCATCGGCGCCGGCCTGGCCATCTGTATGATTGGAGGTCATGCCCGCTTCATCGGACAGGAAGTCGCAGGCCCAGAGCAGGTGCGAAAAGTCGTGCAGGAACAGATCGAGGCCGGAGCGGAAGTCATCAAGGTGATCGCCTCCGGTGGGGTGCTGACGCCGGGGACTTCGCCGGAACAAGCGCAAATGACGCTCGAAGAACTCCGCTCCGCCGTCGACGAAGCGGCACGCGCCGGGCGAAAAGTCGCGGCCCATGCGCATGGTGCCGCGGGAATGAAAAACGCCATTCGTGCCGGCGTCCATTCGATCGAGCATGCTACCTTGATGGACGAGGAAGCGGCCGGCCTGATGCAGTCGCACCGCGTGTATATGGTCCCTACCCTTTCCGCGCTGGCGACGACGGCGGCCTGTCGCCGCGGCTGCGGCATTCCCGACAGCGCGCTCGACAAAGCCAAGGCTATGACGAAGCGTCATCAAACGAGCTTCCGGCAGGCCCACCGGCAGGGCCTATTGATTGCCATGGGCACCGACGCCGGAACGCCCTTCAATGCGCATGGCGACAACGCGCAGGAGTTGGAACGGATGGTGGCCTACGGGATGAGCCCGATGAAAGCGATCCTCACCTCGACATCCGCTGCCGCGCAATTGATCGGCATTGACGATCAGGTGGGGACACTGGCGCGGGGCAAAGAAGCGGATCTTGTTTTGATTGATGGGAACCCGTTAAGCAAGATCGAGGTGCTGCGCGACCGGAGCCGCATCGTCGGCGTCATGAAGGCGGGACAATTTGTGGCCGGTGCCTTGTCCCAAGCTCACTGACATCGATCGCTTACGTCTTACCGTCGCTCGTAAAACAGTTCCAGTGCTGACGCGAACCCGTGCAGGCGGCCTGTCTTAAAGTGCTCGTCGAGCCGAGCGCGTAGCGAGCGGATCCCGCCTTCATCGTTTCTGCCGACGACACCTTGCGACACCATCATCTGCGTCGCCACTTCGACCAACCGCTTCCGGCGACCTTCCATCTCCTCGGTCGCCAGCTCCAGCATAATCTCCGCCGCACGGGCGTGGACCAGTGTTTCCTTAAATGAATCGTATCCTTGATCTTTGACCACCCGCTCCCGGATCAACGCCAGTTCGGCCTTGATCCTCGGCACATCCTTCATGAGCAGGGCAAACAGTTCCTTGCGCCCTTCATCGAAGAGCTTTTTCTCCATTTCCTCGAGCAGGACGGCGACATCGACGACATCGGGTGCGAACTCGTCGCCCCAGTTGAGCCGATCGTAATTGCGGCGCGCTTCCGCGTCGCCGATGACCTCGTAGGCCGCATTGATCTCACGAATCTTCTCTTCCGCCTCTTTACTGTCGGGATTGCGGTCGGGATGATGTTCGAAGACCAGCTTCCGGTAGGCCTTCTTGATGACGTCGTCCGACGCCTCCCGAGAGACGCCCAGGATGCGGTAAAAATCCACGCGAGGCATGGCCGCGACTATATCACGGCCATTCTCGCGGCTTCACCTTGACTCCCGCTCTGAACCTCCGTAGCCTGGCGCGCCATGTGTCCTGTCCCTACTGAACAACCCTCATCACCGCGCGACCGATGGTGGTTTGACGGAGTGACCCGTTACCAATGGCTGGTGTTGTTTGTCGCGTGGCTTGGATGGGTGTTCGATGCGATGGACGCCACGATTTATGCCATCGTGCTGCATCCGGCTCTTCACGACCTGTTGCACACCTCCGGCGGTCCGCCCGCAGCTGAACTTATCGGCTGGTACGGCGGCATTATCTTTTCGATTTTTCTGATCGGCTGGGCCATCGGCGGCATCGCGTTCGGCATCGCCGCCGACCGCTTCGGCCGGACGAAGGTGCTGATGGCGACAATCATCATCTACGCGGGATTCACCGGCGCCGCGGCGTTGGCAGAGGAGTGGTGGCAACTCGCGGCCTATCGCTTTCTCACCGCACTCGGCATCGGCGGAGAATGGGCGGCGGGCGCGGCGATTGTGGCTGAGACCTGGCCGGAAGAGAAGCGGGCCAAGGCGGCCGGCATTTTACAGAGCGCCTGGGCAGTGGGATTTTTTCTGGCGGCCGGCTGCAATCTCGCGTTTAAGGATGCGTACGGATGGCGCGGGCTGTTTCTCATCGGCATCCTGCCCGCGTTCTTGGCGCTGCTCGTCCGCTGGTGGGTGAAGGAACCGGACCGTTGGACCCACGCCCACGCGCAACGGGTAATCCCCTTGTCGGCGATCTTTGAAGGGGATTTGAAAGCGGGCCACGCTGGTTGGATCGACGCTGGCCTTCGTCGCGGTATTCGGTCTTTGGGGTTCGACCAACTGGGCGCCGACCCTGGTGCATGAATTGCCAGAGTTCCGCGGAGCTGAGCCGGCCACCCTCACTAAGGCCGTGAGCTATGCGATCATGGCCTTGAACGCCGGAGCGATTTTCGGGTATCTCAGCTTCGGTCCCCTCGCCGACCGCTTCGGACGACGGCCCGTCTTTGCCTTCATGTGCGTAGGCAGCTTGGTCATGCTGCCTACGACGTACCTGCTTCCATCGCACTATACCGGCGTGCTGATGCTGTTGCCGGTCCTCGGCTTCTTCAACAACGGCATTTTCAGCGGTTTCCCGATATATCTGCCTGAGCTTTATCCGACGAGGCTCCGTGCCACCGGCGCTGGCTTCTGCTTCAATGCCGGAAGAATTTTGGCTTCCGCCTCGCCGTTCTTGACCGGCTGGCTGGTGACCGCGCTCGGCACCTTCGGCCGTGCCGCCAGTACCGTAGCATTGGTGTATCTTGTCGGCCTCGGCGTCCTGTGGTTTGCTCCGGAAACGAAGGGCCAGCCGCTCAGGGACTAGCGACCGGCGGATCCTTGACTTTCATCCTAGGAGACTTATGTTCCCATGTATGCAAAACAAAGAGCATCCTCGTGCCCTTTCCCATGACGAACGCCACGCCGCCGAGGCGGCCTTTGCCGGCCGTCCCTTGAATCCCCGATGGTCCGCTCGAGCCAGGGCGGTCTATGAGGGAATCCTGAAATCCCTGCCAGCTCCGGAAATATCAGATCTGAAAATAGCAGATCAGGAACTATCAGAAGGGCCGTTGGCATCGATGCCCGTCCCGACGGAACCTGTAGCAGAATCAGAGCAGCCACCTAACCGCGCCACACCGGCGCCGATTCCTTTTCAGCAGGCAATCGAAACTGGTGCGTTAATTGATGTCACACCGACAGCCAAACAACTCGGCTTGTCGTTTTCTGTCACGGTGACGAAGCCCCTGTGGGACACGGGTATTGCTCCGGGCAAGACGCTGACAGAGGACGAACGGTCTGCCAGATTACGAGACGTGCTGATGGCGTTTAGGCTCCGCCTGACGGCGCAACCGACCACGGCACCTTTGATCGATTTTCCAGCGTTATTGGCGTTTCCCCACGGCGCAGTCCCTCAGCCGGTTCCGCTGTTTGCCTTGGTGCAACCGGACGAGCAGAATCAGGCGATGGTGACGTTGCTGCTTCCCACTGAGGTGGCCACCACGATTATCCCGATGAACTAGTCGGGCCTTCCATTCAGGGCTGCCGCAAGCAGACCGCGAGATGCCCACCCCTTGCAACGGCGCATCCCGGGTTGTAGGGTGATGCCGGGAGCTTCTCCGTGGAGGGAGCCGAGATGATGTCTACTCCAGCGCGTCTTCGCACGAGCGGCTCCCTGTTGTTACCGGTGCTCACATCGCTGCTACTCACTCTCTCCTGTTCCCCCAAACTGGTCTATCAACCGGGTGCGGTGGTTCCAACCGTATCGCCTCTTCCCTATTCCGCCACGGTCAGGCTGGCGGAAATCGAAGCCTATCAGGTTGAGCCGGGTGCCACGATGGTGTCGGATCCACGCATCGAAAACAGGGTGACAGGAATCGCTCAACCCCTCAGCAAGGCAAAAAAGGATTGGGAACGGTCAATCGCAGACTATCTCGCAGCACGCAAAACGTTTACCTACCTGTCGTCCGACAGTCAAACCGATCTTGATCTCTCCATGCGGCTCAATATCTATATTGACCCGAGCGTCGATTCCGACTTCGATCATGTCTATGTGGCCCGCATCGACGCCACGTTGGCGGAAGGGTCAGGCAAGCGCCCTCTTTCGAAATATACCGGCTTCGGCAAAGCCACGGGACAAGAGGACCGCGGTCCAATTAATCTCGCTGTGCAAGCGGCGCTGAACGACCTGTTCGGAAAAATTGAAAACGATCAGCGGCTGCGGAAATACCGCCTCTAACTGTACTGCTTTGCCAAAATGCGAGCACGGTCTCGTTCCTGAGCGGCAGCCGTAATTCTGCCATCCAACCGCTCATCCAGCAGCCTGTCCAAAAGTTTTTTGAAATGAGGGCCCGGGCGAAGCCCAAACTCTTTGAGTGTGTTTCCGTTGATCGTCGTCGTCGTATAGGCGATCGCGCTCGAGAAATCTCGTCAATCGTCGTTTCAGCCGCACGATTCCAGCCGCCTTGCTGCTCACAAGGCCCTTGGCCAGCACCAGAGCCAACGCTTCATTCGGCAGCCTCGAAAGCAGGCGATAGATTTGGGAGGGCCTCAGCAACGCATCGGTTGAGAGTGTCTTGGTCACACGGCCGGTCTTCTCACCCGCCCATTCCAGTGCTCTAGATTCCGTGGTGGCCAGCTGGAGTCGCTGGATCGTGCCGGCGATCACAGAAGCCGAGGCATGCGCGAGCAGCGCCATGACCCATAACAGCGGGCGATTGAGAAAGAGCTCGGGACAGCGCCGCTTCCACGCGCCGATGGTTTGCGGGAGCACGGCCAGGAGCCGTTCGGTCCGTTTTCCTGGCGAGAGACGCGGATGGAGGAACCGGAGCAAGCGGAGGCGGCGAAGACGTCGAATCGCCGCGTCCGGGTGGTCCTCTTTCATGAGCGCGAAGATTTCATTGGCAAGCCGCGGCCCTGAGAGCCGGGCCACGAGGTTCGCGCTCGAGGCGCGCGCAAGCAAGCGCCCGGTATTCGGTTCAATCCGAAAACCGAATCGTTCAGCGAAGCGAATCGCCCGAAAGATTCTGGTCGGATCATCAACGAAGCTTCGGTCGTGCAGAACGCGCAGGGTTTTATTTTTCAGATCCTGTTGCCCCCTAAACGGATCGCGCAGTTCTCCCCAGTGGGCCAGGTTCAGCTGGATCGCCATCGCATTGATCGTGAAATCACGTCGAAACAAATCTTCCTCGAGCGAAGCGGTCACGACATCGGGAAGCGCCGCGGGATCGGCGTAACTCTCACGTCGTGTGCTCGCGATGTCGACTTTAAGGCCGTCGGGGAAGACCAAGCGAGCGGTCGAAAAGCGTTCGAACAGCGCCAGGCCGGCCCCATATCGATTCGTCACCAGACGGGCGAACGAGATGCCGTCGCCTTCGACGGTCAGGTCCAGATCCCAATTGCTGCGCTTGAGTAGAAGATCTCTTACGACTCCGCCGACGAGATACAGCCCAATCCCTTTCTCATCGGCCAATCGTCCAAGTTCGCGCAACAACCGGACGATCCTTCTCGGCAATCGTCGTAGCAGCTGTCGTCTGGACTGGTGTGGGCGCCATTTCGCGCATTGTAGTCCTTTCTCTATGCTCTCGAAACGGCTCGGTGCGAATCCGAAGAGGCACAGAAACGACACGAGGGAGTCCGGCGAATGCCGAACCCCCTCGTCACGTCATGTGAACAGCGCGAACTATTGATGCCGGCTTTTCTGACGGTCGTGTTTCTGTCGGTAGATCTTCTTCGATGCCTTGTCTTGCGCGGCGTGGAGGCGGGCCCGTTCCTTTTTCGTCACGACTCCATCGGACTTGGCTTTATTCTCCATCGTGTTGATATGCTGCTGCTGCTGCTCCAGCCGGCCTGCTTCCCGTTGGGTGAGTTGGCCGCTCGCAATACCCTGATCGATGCGCTGTTCTTGGTTCGCCTGCCGTTGATCGATCCCCGGAGTCTCAGCCTGTCCATAGGCCATTCCGGCCGCCAGTAGCACACCGCCGATAACAAGAACAGTCCGTGTCATGTCTTCCCTCCTGTTCGTAATGTGAACCCGCGACTCGTCTTCCCTCTTATCAAGCTTCGCACACTTCGTCCAGCAAACTTCAGATCGGCGATCCGCGTGCCATCACTCTCCCTCACATGGGTAAAGACGGTCATATTTGGACAGGTTTCTGCCGTTTTTTTTCCATCGATACCCGGACGACGCGTCATAGGCAGGGATGCGGTTTACAACCTACTGAATTTCCTACGTGAGACCGCCAGGCCATCCGGCACATGCCTTGCTGAACCGTCAGGGAACGGATCCGAAGCCATGTCGTCTTAAGGAGGGTGCCATGAAGAACAGTCTGCAGAACAACATGATCACGATCGTCGCAATGATCGCTGTGGCGGCCATTGTCGCAGCGCCAACCATGGCGAAGGAGTCGAAGAAAACGTCCTCACACAAATCTGCCGCTGCAGCAGCCGCCTCGATGGGGCATGTGCCGGTGGTCCAGGCAGCTCCCAAGCCAGGCCATCACGATGAAAAGCCGGGTCCGGCCTGGAGGACCGTGGGAGGCACGGTGAAAGAAATCAAGGAGAACGCCTATACCGTTGAAGACTTCGAGGGCAATCAGGTGAAGCTCTACGTCGGACAGGGAACCAAGCACATCAAGCAGAAGAAGGTTGGAGACACCGTTCGCGCCGAAATTACGCGGGGCGGCTTCGCGAATTCGATTCAGTAACCCCCTTGAATCCGCGCACCCACTCCGGGCGCGGTGGTGTCCACGAAGAGGCTGGCCTCGAAGAGGCCGGCCTCTTCCGCGTTTGAGCTCCCCTTCTTGATCATCGCCCCTCCCGCACAAACCGGATGTCTCCGTAATAGGCGATCGCTCGTTCTTTCGTGTTGTCGGTGTCCGTCATGATCGCAATACCGTTGATCATGGGCGGATCCTCGCCGAACGCTTGCTTGTAATCCTGATAGACGTTCCGCGACTCCTCGACCCACATACCGACCTTGGCCGCACCGGTTTCAACCACAATCATCTTCGCGAAATCGGTGTAGGCATTGTCGACGACGGTTCCAACGGGTGTCTTGGTATCCCAGATGTAGTTGAGGGCAGCAATCGGAATATCGCCGAACAGCGCTCGCCCGGCTTTGTACTTCAGCTTCCTGCCGAGACTGACCTTCTCCGGATCGTATTCGAACGTGATGTATAGTCTGGCAGGATAGTCGTCACCGCTCTTACGCATCACGTCGCTGCGGGTCAGCAGATTCTCGACCTTCCACCGCCAGTGGACGACGGGAAAGACCGAGGGATCGATTTTCACCTCTTTCGTCAGACCGGACGCACCCGCATCGCTTGTGGCTTTGACCACAACGGCAGAGCCATCCGTGACCAACTCATAGACAGTGGATTTGGGGACTTTCTTGAAGGTCAGTGGTTTCCACCCATCGGGCAGAGCGGATCCGGGGCGGCTGCCGGAAAATCTTCCAACTTCCAGAACGATGGAAGAATCCTCCGTCGAAGCTGAGGCCGCGAAGAACAATCCCAAGGCGAGGAATCCAAAGGCGAGCCATCCGAGGGTCCAACGCAGGCCGCTCACAGCATCCGTGTCCTATCCCCGGCGCATCCAGGCGAAGAGGCGAACGAGCTTGTTCTTCGTGGCCGGACTGAAATGCGCTTTCCTCCACAGGTTGACAACTTTCTTGTTGACCTCGGCCTGGGTCGGATACGGATGAATCGTCCCGGCGATGGTCCTGGCCCCCTTACCGGCTTTCATCACCACGGAAAACTCGTTGATCAAATCGCCGGCATGAGCAGCCACGATCGTCGCGCCCAGAATTTTGTCCGTCCCCTTGCGGAGATGAATCCGTGCGAATCCATTTTCCTCGCCGTCAAGGATCGCCCGGTCGACCTCGTCCAGGTTGAACGTGTAGGTTTCCACCTCGATGCCCTTGGCTTTGGCATCTTTTTCGTACATCCCGATATGCGCAATTTCCGGCTCCGTATAGGTGCACCAGGGGATGATCAGCGAGTCCGCGTTTGCATAGCCCAGCCCGAACGGATGGGGAAACAGGGCGTTCTGCACCACGATCTGCGCCATTGCGTCGGCAGCATGGGTAAACTTAAAGCGGGAGCAGATATCGCCCGCGGCGAAAATCCTGGGATTGCTGGTTTGCAATCGACCGTTCACCTTCACGCCCCCGGCATTGAATTCCACGCCAGCCTGCTCCAGTCCCAACCCTTCCACATTCGGCGTCCGACCGACTCCGACAAGGATTTCATCGACAGTGATGTCGTACGGCCGACCATGTGAAGCGCCGGTCAGTCGTTTGCCATCAGCCGTCTTGACGACCTGGAGGTCCTGTCCGCAGCACAGCAGTGTGACGCCGTCCTTCACGATCTGTTGCTGCACTACCTGAGCGGCGTCACGGTCTTCATTGGGCAGAATGCCGTGCAGCGCCTCGATCAAGGATACGTGACTGCCGAACCGTGCAAAGGCCTGCGCCATTTCACAGCCGATAGGGCCGGCGCCGATGACCGCTAACCGCCGAGGTAACGAGGTCAATGAGAACACTGTTTCGTTGGTCAGGTAGCCCGCCTCTTTCGAACCGGAGATGGAAGGCGCGGAGGCCCGTGCACCCGTGCAAATCGCGGCTCTGGCGAATGTGAGCGTCCGGTTACCCGCCGCGCCTTCGACGTGGATCGTCTCCCTATTGGTGAACCGCCCATACCCCAGGAACACATCCACGCCCAACTTGGCATAACGGTGCGCGGAATCGTTGGAGCTGATCCGTGCCCGCAATCTTCGCATGCGGGACATGACCGCGCCGAAATCGTAGGTGACGCCGGGAGGGACCCCAATCCCGAACTCCGCCGCACGTCGAAGATCCGCCCAAGCACGTGCCGCGCGAATGATGCCCTTCGACGGCACGCAGCCCACGTTCAAGCAATCCCCGCCCATTAGATGCTTTTCAACCAGTGCCACTTTGGCTCCGAGGCTTGCACTAATGACGGCCGTGATCAGTCCGGCGGTCCCGGCGCCCAAGACGACGATGTTATAGCGCCCGTCCGGGCTGGGGTTACCCAGTTCGCTGGATGAACATTTTCAGCCAGTCCCAGGTCGTAGCTCATCATCAGGCAAGAGCCCGAACGTTTCAAACATGACGGCTCCAGGCTCTGCTCACGGACGTACTCATGCGGATTTTGCGCTTAGCTTCTTGTAGAGGATTGGCGCGAGGGCGAACGCTCCCAGCAAGACGAAGGCGCCGAGGACTTGAGGCGAGGCAATCTCTTTAAGAGAATTGATTGTGCCTAGCTGGCGGCCTGCATAGGCATAGACGAACGAGCCAGGAATAATGCCGAGGGCGGTCGCCGCCACATACGCGCCGACACGCACACGGGTGAGACCGGAGACCAAATTCACCACGAAGAACGGGAACAGCGGAATCAACCGGAGCGTCAACAGGTAGCTGAAGGCATTCTTGGCGAACCCCTGCTGCAGCGGCTCCAACCACCTTCCGAATTTTTGTTCGACCGAGTCTCTCAGCACATACCGTGCCGCCAAGAATGCGAGCGTGGCGCCGGTCGTCGCGCCAATATTGACGTAGAGGGTGGCTGGGACTGCGCCGAAGACAAATCCACCGGCCAACGTCAGGATGGTGGCGCCAGGCAGCGACAAGCCGGCCACGGCAACGTACAGCAAGATGAAGAGGACGACGGCCGTCGTGTAGTTGGCTTCCGTAAACGCCAGGAGGTGATCGCGATTGGACTTGAGGGTCTCCAGGGAAAGAAAACGTCCCAGATCCAAGAAGAAAAACAGGACGATCGCGCAGGCGATGACTGCAACAATCGCGAGCTTCCCGATCTGCATACCGCCGGCCGGCCGGACTGCAGGCATCTCATGTGCCATGGCCCGCGTATCATGGGGACTCCCATCCCGACTGTCAACGTCATTGGAGCTCGAGGCTGTGGGATGAGAGAGGAAGCCGCTCAGTTATTGCAACGTGCGGGTGTGGAGATCGCGATCCATATCGATGCGGCCGAACGCCCGTTCAACGGGGTCGATCCTGCCGTCTTGATTGCGGTCCAACTCTTGAAAATGGTCGTGGGTCAAATCGAGTGTCTGAGGACTAGGGACGCCGGGAGACGCGGCTCGAGGGCGCGGATCATAGCGCTGGGAATCTTCGAGCATGCCATAGGGGATCAAATCCGTCCTAGGCTGTACCACGGCTTTCGCAGCGGCTTTCTTGGACGCCTTCATCGCCCTGCGGCTCTTTCGCCCGGTGGACGGCGCCTCACCCGTGGTGACTTTCTTCTGTCTTGCGGCATATGCCGGCCTGCTCTCGGTTGACAAGGGCTGAGCCGATGGGATGCCCTTGGCAAGGGTCCGTTGTGTCCGGGATTCATTGGGAGGGTTCAGGCTGTTTAACAGGACGGCGGGATTCTCCTTCTGAACCGAGCGTGCAGCCAGACCCTCGCCAGACATGGCAATGGCAAGAACCAGAGAAAAGGCCAACAGGGAACATGCGGCGGTGGCTTGCGTGTGACTCGGTTGCCTCGCGCTCATCGTGTCTTCAAGTGTAGCAGGTCGCCAAGAGGCTTAGACAACACAAGGATTTAGGTGTCGTCAGCGCAACACTCTTAACATAACGAATCCAGCTTGTCAGAAAACTCCTTTATAGCCTACTCTTAGGGAGGAGGTAGCCGATGGATGACTCGAGCCGATTGACCAAGACGAAGGAACAGTGGGCAAAGGCGCGGAGGGGCGGAGAGGAGCGAGAGGTCTTCTATGAAGGTGACGATCGCCTACCCCCGGGACAACATGTGGTGGAGACCTTCCCCGTTCTGGATCTCGGCCATAAGCCGGAGATCGCCCTTGCCGAGTGGACGATCACCATCGGCGGCTTTGTCGCCAATCCCGTGACCTGGACCTGGGAACAGTTCCTCGCTCAACCGCCGTTCAAGGGCGTCTCGGATTTTCACTGCGTGACGTCGTGGAGTCGTTTCGACAACGAATGGGAAGGGGTCAGCTTTCGTCACATCTTGTCCGTGGTCAGACCGGTGACACTGGCCAAATTCGTGCTCTTCAAATCCTATGACGACTACACAACCAATCTGCCACTCGAGGCCTGCGACGATGCGGACGTGCTGGTGGCCCACAAATGGAACGGCCAACCGCTCTCGAAAGAACATGGCGGCCCCGTGCGCGTCATTGTCCCCAAACGTTATGCCTGGAAGGGCGCCAAGTGGATCAAGGAGATCACCTTCTCAGACAAGGATGAGAAGGGATTTTGGGAGGTGCGGGGCTATTCCAATAGCGCCTTGCCATGGAAGAACGACCGCTACGGCTAGGCGGGCTCTGAGAACCCGCAACAGAGACTATTTCCTTGTCCATCCGCCCGGGCCTTCGACGTAATGCCCCGGTTTGGTGTTCTGGATCGCCTTTTCACCGGCTAACGCCTCCACGGCCTCGAGCTGAGTGCGATTCCTGGCAGCTATGTCCTCATAGGCCTGGCGGCGCTTGTTGTTCACCTCGTTCGTCAGTGATTGCGCCTCCTGGGAGCCCGGATTGACGACACCCAAATAGCCGTTTGCTTTTTCTCCCACCAAACCTTTTGTTTTTGCTTCTTCGACCGACATGGCGAAGGCCGGTGCAACCGCTGCCAGACACAGAATGATCGACCCTATCACCCACCCCAGATGGCTGTTCCGCATGAGCTACTCCCTGAGCCTCATCAGAATAGTCCACTGTCTTGCGACAAGACCTGATCGAGCTCTTTATCGACCTTCACCCGTATTTCGTGATCGATCTTGACGTTCAAATTGATCGTAATTGGTTTGTCCGCCGCCACCTCAACTCGCGGCGTGCATCCCGAACCTGTCAGACAGAAGACTGCCGCACTCATCATGAGCCATGCTCTAGCGCTCATCGTTCCCCCATCACATTGACGGTCTGGAAAACCTGGTTCGTACAGAGTCTTCGAGATCGTTGACTAACCGAAGACTTTTCAACAAGGCGGGGATGTTTTCTTGCACCGTCAGATTGAAATGAATCGGCGGGCTCTTCTCCTGATCCGGATTCTTGCCTTCCAGCCGCGCCTGCAACTGTAATGTGCCGTTTTCGGCGTACTGCGCTCCCACTTGTAACACATTAAAGTGAAAGTTGCTCAGGGCCTGCAGGATGATCTCCATGTTGGTGTTGGCCTGGGTCACCGCATGAGCGGTTTCCGGCGAGGCCGCATAACGGATCACGCCGCCGGGAGGACGCGCCTCGAAGTTTCCATCCTTCACCCTGAGGCCCTGAGACGTCACGGTCACGGGAATCGACCCGTCCAGCATACCGGTTCCCTGCAGCCCTTTCTGCTGCTCAAGGCTTAAGATCTGGTGCAGATCGAGCTCTCGGACCAGGACGGTGAGTCCGTAGGGTGGATAGCCCAGGTCTGCCCGGAGGCCTTGGCTCGTCGCCATCCCACCCAACAGGCCGCAGCGAATATTCCGCACCTCGACGAGCGGAAGCCTTTCACGCAGATCCCACTCGCCCTCGAGGGTCATGGTGAGATCGGTCATGTCGACACCTGTCTGGATGGAGGCGATGGTAATCTCGGTCGGGCGTGACACGACAACGCGTTCGAGACCCTCGATCGCCACCTTGAGTTTGCTATTCACGCCGGTCAGCACCACATTTCGGTAGTGACCGCCCAGCCGTTCCACGACGAGGTCGGCCGATCCTCCCTGCACGGATAGCTGTTGCTGCGGATTGGTTGTCCATCGCCACTCAAAGGTTCCGCCCACGCTGCCCACGGTAACATCACCGGGAAACGACCAGGGAGACCAGAGGTGTCCGAGCCGAAGCGTCGAGCGGTCGAAGACGACAGGATCCAGGACGCCATGTGCCGTCCCGTGCCCCGTGGACCACTCATGCTCGAGTTGTGCAGCCAGCTTGATGGGACGGTCATGGCCTCGGGTCTGAATATCCGCTTTGAGCACTTGGGGATCCGCCGCCAGTTGCACCGAGAGATCAAAGGGCGCACTTCGCGCAGCTGACTGCTCGAGCGCGACGCCATCAAGGGTGGCGCTCAACTCGGCCTGGTATGTGTTCGCGGAGCCTTCCGCGCGTTCGACCCTGAGCGAGGCCCGCTGCATCGTAATGTGAGCGGCGCCAGCCTGAAGGCGAGGCGACTGCCACACCCAACGACCTGTGCTTCCGGACCACCGCTTGTTCAGGAGATCAACGTCGATTCGAAGTGGTTCTTCCAGCTGAAAGACCCCACCGCCGCTTCGAAACGGCCCCTGGCTGAAATCTGCGAATGTCACGGTCGACGAAGGGCTGACTGTCGCTCGTAGCATAGCGCCCGTCCAGGTGACCTCGCCTTGAAGATCCCCCTTGACCTGTTTGACATTGAACCGTTGATGCCACGCCGAAGACAGACTGCCTTTGACGAACACGCGGGCGTCGGCATGATCGAGGGCCAGTCCTCGACCGACGATCTGCGTGACGAGACATTCGGCGTAGATCGGTCCGGTCTGTGAACCGTAGGAGAGCCGCACCGGTCCTGAGGCGGTGAACCGAGGCGGTGACTCAGTCCAGAACAATTCACCTGTGCTTTCCTGTGCATTGTCGACACGCACCGACTGCGGTCCGTACTGGGACAGCGTGCTGAATGGCTCCACGCCTTTCACCGCCCTTCCGTTGACCGTCGCCGTCGCAGAGCCGCCCGCGGCGAGGCTCCAATGGATCAGCCGGGCGTTTCCCGAAAGCGTCCCGGTGGTCTTGACCGACAGGTCCTTCCCATACCCTTTCAGCTCGGGAAGCACGGCAGAGACCTGTACGGTCGCATTCAGTTCGGTCGCCGGATCCCTCAATAATGACGCAACCGGCACACCCGAAGCCGCTGTACCCGCCCAATGAACCGTCACATTGCCGTCCACCCGTTGCCATTCAGGTCCAATCGGAACCACGAGAGCCAGAAATGGGGCCAACTCCCGGACATTGATCTCCAGGATCCCCTCAATGTGCACGTGAGCCTCCTTGGGAACCGCCTGTGACCGCCAGAGCAGAAATGGCGACGCATTAGGTTGGGCCGCCCTGAGTTGCAACGACATATCGGCCGGTGATTGACCTGTAACCCGCAGGTCATAGGGAATAGTATCCACGCCCTGCAACTGCATCTCAGCCACCAGCCCATCACGTTCATGCTTGATCGTGCCGGCCATGACGACGGTCCGAAGAGGTCCCGTGGCTTGTTCTCGAAACAGTTTCACTTCTTCGAGTCGGACTTCCTCCCAGGGGAAGAACGGCAGCCGTCGAAGGACGTCGCTGGCCGTCAACACGTTGAGCAACGAATCCGGCGCATCCTGAACGGCGTCCGTGGAATGCTCACCCTTGTCGGAAATGGCCGGTGAACTCAGGATCTTGATCGAGACCTGCCGCATCATAAGGCGGTCAACACGACCGGACAATAACCCGAGCAACGTGTACTCGGCTTGCGCATTGCTCAGAGAGAGGGTGACCATCTCCCCTGTCAGCCGCCGCGCCAACGAGATCTGTGGCACCGTCAGCGACCGAAGGTCGGGGCGACCGATGCTGACCACGACCTGCTCATACCCCTGCTGCTCCAGCCACCATTCAAGGACGGCCGACGCGATCGAGGGAAGGGCGATCCAAACCCCGATGAGGGCCAACGAGAACACGACCATGAGTTGCATGGAACGGAATGCTTGATTCATGACGTCTGACGTGGCTTCCTAGACGTTGAGCCGATCTGTCGGGTCAACGTCCCTCGCATTGGCTTCATGGCCGTTTCTGGTTAAGATGCCCGCCGATGAGCGGACAAACGCAGCTCATTGAGCGGATCGATTGTTGGCCGGTCGACATCGCCCTGACGGATCCGTTTGTCGTGGCAACCGGATCTCGTACGGTCGCGGAAAATCTGTTCATACGAATGACGCTGTCCGATGGCTCGCAAGGGTACGGTGAAGCCGCACCGTTCCCCGAGGTCGGCGGAGAAACACGCGCTGCCAGTCTCGCAGCTGTGAGCCAGCTGGGCCGCACCATGCTGGGCTATCCTGCCGATCAATTCAAGATCATTGCGCAGCGCTTACGGGAGCAGGCGCCGGACCAACCCGCAGCGCGCTGTGCGTTGGAAACCGCGCTGCTTGATGCCCATTGCCACGCGCAACAGTTACCCATGTGGGCATTGTGGGGCGGAACCGACCTGCGCGAGCATGAAACCGATATCACGATCCCTATTGAAACACCCGAAAAGACCCTGACGCTAGCACGAGGCTGGCATGCGAAAGGCTTCCGTCTTTTCAAGATGAAGGTCGGCAAGGACGTTGATGGTGACGTGCGGCGGCTCGAAGCGGTCCACCGCGAGTTGCCGGGCGTGAGCTTCATCGGCGACGGCAACCAAGGCTTTTCTCGCGAGGAATGCTTGGCGTTCGTCCGAGGAGTGGTTCGCTTCGGGGGCAGACTGCTCTTGCTTGAACAGCCGCTCGTGCGGGAGGACTTGGACGGACTGGCCGCCATCCGCCGTGAAACCGGTATCCCGGTCGCCGCGGATGAATCGGTGCGATCACTCGTGGATGCACGGCAAGTGGTAGCGCAACGGGCCGCCGACTACGTCAATATCAAGATCATGAAGACCGGTGTGATGGAGGCGCACGAGATCGCGCTCTTCACCCTTGCTTCCGGTCTCAAACTGATGATCGGCGGGATGGTGGAAACACGAATTGCCATGGGGTGCTCTTTCAGCCTGGTGCTAGGCATGAAAGGGTTTGAGGTGCTCGATCTGGACACGCCGTTGCTTCTGGACAACGACCCGGTCACGGGCGGCTACAACTACAGCGGCCCATACCTGTCTCCCTGGCGAGAAGCGGGGCTGGGCATGACCCTTAGCCCACCGGAGAGCATGATGACATTGCGCTGATGCTACTTGGCTGCAGACGCTGTACCGGAGCCACGACCATGTTGCACCACACGGCCGCCTCCACCGCAAGGCGGCGTGCCGTTGCTCGACGAAGAGATGCCTTCTTCTCCCTCGATCCTTCCGCCTTCCATGGATCCCCATCCGCTCCAGGCGGAGCAGCCCGAGGCGGATCCACTTTTCGCGGCTCCCTGGGCGCCCACGTTGGAGACGATTCGTCCATCCGGTCCCTGCGACATATACGAGCCGCCGGATTTGGTATCCCCGTTCGGCATCAGCAGGACCATATAGCTCCAGCCACGCGGGCTCTTTTCCACCTGGACAAAGATGGTGTGATATTTCAGGGGAGGCACCGTCTGATAGCCGATCTGATTCAAATCAGAGGAAAAGGTCCCGGTACGAGCGAAGAAATCCGTCTCGAGCCGCTTTACTTCTGCAATGGCGATTTCCGCCTCGGCGGTTTTCGCCCGTTCGACGTAATGTGGGAACAGAAGGGCCATACAGGCCGCGAGAATCGACACAATTGCCACCACAACCAGGAGTTCGGTGAGTGTGAAGGCTTGCGTCTGCCGGTAATACCGAAAAGAGGTCATATTGGTAAGACTACAGTGAGGCATGAGACCCGGCCAGAAATTCCCTCAATTCGACGATTCTTCCTCGCATTTCTTGCAGTTCAGTATCTCTCCCAGATGTTGTCGGCGGCCCGCTTCGGTCAGCACCCACGGCCGGTTGGTCATCGGCGGTTGGTGACGCACGTGCTGCCCGTGGCCGCAGGCCAAATCGGCCACCCAATCGCCATATTCGTCCTGGTGGTATCCGGTAATTGCCTGGTTCATCCTCGCGGTCCCGGTGCTTGCCCGATTACAACGGTTGAAACGGCCGTTCCGGCCTCACGTCGGCTGGAAGAAACGTCCAATCACCTGAGATATCGACGTCGAACGATCCGACGAACAGCAGATCTCGCTCGACTGACCGAAATTCCATGAGTTCAATATGACAACCGTGCAGGTCGAAACGGCGCACGTCAAATTGCCCCACCACATAGAGCCGGTCCATTCCACCTCGGTAGACATTGCGCCGGCTGACGCCGCCGGTGTCAGGGAACAGTTCGCTCGTGGCGGAACAGCCGTTGGGCGCCGTGACGGTGAGCGTGAGACTAAAACGAGCCAAAAACGGATGCGTGGCCACTCGTGTGATGGTGACGTGCAGACCTGGAGGTGTGATCTCTCCCACGGCGGACACCGGCACGTCGCTATTACAAGCGGGAATCACCGCCAGGGCGGCGAACATTGCGCCCACGCGCCATCGGGCGATCACTTGGCAGAAGGAATCTTCGGAGCACCTCCGATCACATCGAGGCCGGCCTGCGCACAGGCATCGTCGAGATGCGCGCCTGGTGCACCACCGACACCAATGCCGCCCACCACGTCTCCGCTGATTTCGATCGGCAACCCGCCACCGAGGATCAGAATTTCAGGGTTCATCTCCCTCAGCGCCTGCAACGTTGGCACTTTTGTGATCAACTCCGCCAGCTCGGTCGTCGGACGCCGCAAGCTTGCCGCGGTATAGGCCTTCTTTCTGCTGCTGTCGACCGTGTGAGACCCCGCCCCGTCCGCTCGTCCCATGGCGCGCAACACGCCGGACCGGTCGACGATGGACACGCTGACGCGATAGCCGTCCTTTTTGCAGGCCTCCAGTGCGGCCTGCACGGCCTTGGTGGCCAGGGACAGGGGCAACAAGGATTCCTTCGGCAATTCGTCTGCCCCTGCACGAGAGGCGAACAGGAACGCCACGGCCAGGCACAATATGGTGGTGATTGTCTGAGCGCGTCCAAACCGCTTGCGACGAATCATGCGGAGTCTCCTCTGTGGCGAATGGCTGGGATCTGGCAGCGAGACTACGAAGCGGGGAAAGAACTGTCAAGAGGAGAGAAGGGATTTCTCGAGAGGGAAAGAACAGTCGATGGGAGCGCGGGGCTAGCTCCAGACCACCCGCTCCTGGTTCAGAAGATAATCGATCACTTCGATGCTATCGCGCATTTGCGTCTGCGCCCGCTCGGACATGGGAATCACCGCTCCACAGATCTTGCCGGGCTCGATGTCATCAAGAGATGGGATGCCTTCCGGCCCGCGTTTTTCCAGCTCCTGTTTGTAGCTTGCCACGCTAGACCCTCCTATGATCTACCCAGCTTATCAGCAATTCTCACGCCAGCGAATTGAGGCTCAGTGTTCCTGCGTACTGTTAGCTTAGCACATGGCTGGACGACAGCCAGTACGGCTGTGGAAACTATTGAATAATAAGAATGTTTACTGAGAACTCAGCGGAGGAAGGGCACCAAGAAACGGGAACGAACCAACCTTGATGAGCGGAGTGTCAGCGCGTAGGCGGAAGTCATCCTTGGCCGGATCGACAAAAAATGGGTCTCCGGTAATATCCGAATGGGCCTTGAGCTCGGGGGCCGGCTGATTGGGGTTTCCTACGCGGAGATAGTCGCCGTCGGTGTTATAGAACGCGTTATAGGACGTCGCGGCCCGACTCGACGATGCAACGAGAAATCCCACCCGGTTGAGGCCGACTACGTTGCCGCTGACATCGCTTTGCGACTGCCCAAGGAAGGCAGCCCCGCCTCCGTTTTTGACGAGCGTATTGCTGATGAGCACCGCCTTGGCACGGTCGTTCACGACGACAGCTTCAAACAGGCTTTTGGTAATGACGTTCCGCTCCAGCCGGACGTTCGATTTTCCGGCGACGTTCACGCCGTGGTCATTGTCGTGAATGAAATTCCCGATGAGGACGGCCTGCGAATCGGCGAACTGCACGCCGGTTGTCTCGCTGCCCCCGATGGTGCAGTCTTCGATGCGGGCGTCTTCGACTTGTTGACTGAACAGCATGCCGTTGACCGTCAACCGCTTCAGCAGCACGCCGCGGCCGTTGAACAGTCCGACGGCATGCCCCCCATGCTCATTGATCGTCATGTCGCTGATCTCAATGTTGGTGGCGCCGTACGGCCATTTCCCGACATGCAGGACTCCGACCAAGTCTTCACGGCCGATCAACGTGACTTTATCCTGCCCGGCACCGACAAGTCTGAGATGATCCTTACTGTGAATCGTGATGTCCTGCTCGTAACGGCCAGGCTTGAGGAATACCGTATCGCCCTTGGCCGCTGCGTCCACGGCCTCCTGAATGGACTTGAAATCGCCGCTCCCGTCCAACGCCACGGTAATGGTTTTGGGATTCGTGGCAGCTCCGCCCTCCGCTCGTAGCCCCGCGCCTACGACAAGACACGTCGCGGCCAGACACGCGATGATTTTAGCCGGCATCATGCAGACGTCATACAGGCGCCGCCCGCCGGAAGTCAATCGGCACAACGACATTCACGAGATCTCGTGCTATTCTTCGGCGCATGATCGTGGTGGGTCTGACCGGAGGAATCGCGACTGGGAAAAGCACCGTGGCGCAAATGTTCAAGCGCTGCGGCGCAGTCATCATTGATGCCGATCAACTCGCCCGAGACGTCGTGAAGCTGGGCAAGCCGGCCTGGCGCGAGATCGTGAAGGTGTTCGGTGATGGTGTGTTGAACCAAGACGGGTCCATCAACCGCCATGCGCTCGGGACGATCGTCTTCCATAACAGACGAAAGCTTCGAAGGCTCGAGCACATCATCCATCCGCGGGTAGCTCGAGAACAGCAGCGTCTCGCCCGCCGTATTGCCGAACGCGCTCCTCATGCCGTCGTCGTGTACGAAGTACCGCTCTTGTTTGAATCCGGCGCCCATCAGCGCGTGGATACCATCATCGTTGTCACCGCCGACCGCGAAACGCAGATCGCCCGGCTTAAACATCGCAACGGCATGACAAGAGCGGAAGCGCTTCGACGCATCAAGAACCAGATGCCGCTGGCTCAAAAAGTGCGTGGCGCGGATGTCGTGTTGGACGGCACCGGAGACAAAACTCTGGTTATAAAAGAAGTCCGGCGGCTCATGCAGAGCTTTCGCCGGGCACCGGCACACCTGTAATACGCTGCGTCCCTGTGCTAGATTGACCCCATGCACCACGTGCTCATCATCGGTTCGGGACCGGCAGGTCTCACCGCAGCGGTATATGCCGCCCGCGCCAATTTGTCTCCCCTCCTCATTGAAGGCTGGCAGTCCGGCGGACAACTCACCACCACCACGGAAGTGGAGAATTTTCCAGGCTTTGCCAAGGGAATCATGGGCCCGGACCTCATGAAGGAGATGCGGGCGCAGGCGGAGCGGTTCGGCACGACCTTCCTGACAGGTGACGTCACCGCGGTAGAATTTCGCAAACATCCGTTCACGGTCACCGTCGACCACGAACAGAAGGTCGAAAGCCGCACCGTCATCATCGCCACGGGCGCGTCGGCCATCCAAATCGGACTCAATAATGAGGCGCGGTTGACCGGCCACGGCGTCTCGACCTGTGCGACATGCGACGGCTTTTTCTTTCGCGGCAAGGAATTGGTCGTCGTCGGGGGCGGGGACAGCGCGATGGAAGAGGCCAATTTTCTCACCAAGTTCGCCACAAGGGTGTTCGTGGTTCACCGTCGAGACAAACTGCGCGCATCCAAAATCATGCAGGACCGGGCGCTCAAAAACGAGAGGATTTCCTTCATCTGGAATACCGTCGTCGAAGACATTCTCGGCGACGACGTCGTCACCGGCGTCCGGCTCAAGAACCTGGTCATGGGCACCACCACCACGCTCCCCATCTCCGGCGTCTTCGTCGCAATCGGTCATCGTCCGAACACGGGTCTGTTTGCAGGGCAAGTCGACATGGACGCCAAAGGATATATCGTGACCAAGAACGGGACGGCCACGAGCGTACCCGGGGTGTTCGCGGCGGGGGATGTGCAGGATTCGACCTATCGACAGGCGGTTACCGCCGCAGGAACCGGTTGCATGGCCGCGATCGATGCCGAGCGGTACTTGGAGCTCACAGGGCACAGCTGAGTCGAGGGCTGGGGCTTCCGAGCGATGCGCTGCGCGATCATTCATTATCACGAACTGGCGCTGAAAGGTCGCAACCGTGACTTTTTCGAGCGGCAGCTCATCGGCAACATCCGCACGGCCCTGAAAGGCCTCGGTGCCACACGCATCGAAAGTCTCCGAGGCCGCCTTCGCGTCGTCCTTCCCGACCACCTCAGCGATCACATCGTCAAGGAACGGTTGTCTTCAGTCTTCGGCATCGCCAATTTTTCGCTCGCTCGCGGCGTACCGCTCAATCTTCACAGACCGGACCTCGAGGAACTGACGCGCGGGATCGGTGAGGCAGTCACTCAGCGGGCGTTCGACACCTTTCGTGTGACCGCCAAGCGGGCCGACAAACGCCTTGCGCTCACCTCGATGGACGTCGAGAGGGCGGTGGGCAAATATCTCTGTGACTTGACGGGAAAAACCGTCAAGCTCACGGCGCCCGACCTGACGATCTATGTCGAACTGCTGGCCAAAGACGCCTACTATTATCTCGAGAAGATCCAAGGTCCCGGCGGGATGCCCGTGGGCGTCAGCGGAACGGTGGCCTGTTTGATTTCGGGAGGCATCGATTCACCGGTCGCCGCCTACCGCATGATGAAACGGGGTTGCAACGCGCTGTTCGTCCATTTTTCCGGACGCCCGCTTGTGAGCCGGGCATCCGAAGAGAAGGTGCGGGAGTTGGTGCAAATCCTGACCGCCCACCAATACCGCTCGAAACTGTTCATCGTCCCGTTCGGCGAGATCCAGCGTGAGATCGTGGCGGAAGCGCCTTCCGCCTATCGCGTCGTGCTCTATCGCCGGCTGATGGTTCGTATCGCAGGCGAGATTGCGTTGGCCGACCGCTGCTGGGCGCTCGTGACCGGAGACAGCTTGGGCCAGGTGGCGTCACAAACGCCTGAAAACCTATCAGTCGTCGAAGAAGCAGCGGAGCTGCCGCTTCTCCGTCCGCTCATCGGCATGGACAAGCTCGAGATCACCGACCAGGCGCAGCGGATCGGCACCTTCACGACGTCAATCGAGCCGGATCAAGACTGCTGTTCACTCTTCGTTCCGCCGCATCCGAGCACCAAGACCCGCATCGACGATATCCGCAGAATCGAGCGAAGCCTCGACATTGGCACACTCGTCAAACAGGGCCTGGACAAAGTCGAAGTGTCTGAATTCACTTTTCCGACTTAGCCGCACGGGCGCGCGCCTTCTCCTTCACGATCCGAAAATGCGCGTCGAGTTCTCGCCTGATCGCCAGGGCCACCAACCAGTCCGGCACGATGGAATCGATGGCGACCTTGAGCTCAAAGTCGGCATAGGTCTCCCTTCCCTCATTTGCCGGCGAGAGTTTCCACACCCGGTGATACCGCTTGAAATCCCCTTCGACGAGATCGGTGACGATGCCTTCGTTGGCTGTCGCCCGTGATTCCGTCACCAACCGCCGCTCGCCGGGCAACAGCGCATGCTCAATGCGGAGGTCGGTCGTCACCACATCCTGCCGGATTTGCAGATCGACCAGCCGCATCCGAACTTCAAACAGTTCAGGCCAGCGCCGAAAATCGGTCAACAGCGAGTGGATGATCTCGGGGCCGGCCGGAAACAGGACGCGGGCGGTCGCGATCACTCCGCCCGCCGGATCCGTCTTGACCTGGAGAAATTCCTGAGGAGAGTCACTGCCGAGAGCGGAAGTCCACGAGAAGAGAAGAGAGCACACACAGGAGGAGCCATCGGCCGCCCGCCTGGTTCTTACCCGACGATCGCATCAAGCAGCCGCTGGTGGATCTTCCGCACCCGTTCCAGCTGTCCTTTCGCGGCAAAGCGCTCGTAGAAACCCTCTGCACGGAATTCCTTCGCCAACGCCGCCCAAGGCTTGACGATTTCGACAAACGGCTTGTGGGACCGCTGCGCGTCCCAGTCGGCAATCAATTTACGGTCGACGATGAGATCGTCCAGCACGCGGATCAATGCCTTGAGCGTGACGTCCCGCGTGAACATGTAGCGCTCGTTGTTGCCCCAGACTTCCTCCATCACCTCTTTGACGCCTTTTAAATAGTCCCTGACCAGCGCATAGCAGCGGTCGGCCTTCATCCCGAGGTGCGATTCCATCCAGCGCTTGTGGGCAGTCACCACCTTGAGCAACTCGTTGAAGACCTCCGATTGCAGAATCCACTTTTCCTGTTTACTCCGCCCGCCGAGCCGGTTGATCTTGTATTGGAGCGGCGAATCGTCTTCGGCATAGAGCAGGTTGACGACCTTCGCGGAAAACTTTTTTTCTGGCGTTTCCCAGGACACTTTCTCGTAGAGGTCGACGAGATGCGACCGGTTGATGCGAGTATGCGTGCTGTTGATGATGACGAACATTTCCGTCGCAAAATCGCCGCTGCGGCCGTCGAACAGGACGCACGGCACCTCGACATTGGCAATCTGATCCGGGTGCTTGGCGCGGAAAAAATGCAGCCCGGCCAGCCGGTGCTGTCCGTCGATCACCAGGTATTTGCCCTTGGGCTCGCTGAGATGGCCTACGGATTCCGAGTCTCCCGACCGCTGGAAGCGGAGCGTCTCGTCCGTAAAAATCAAAATCGTCCCGGGAATCATCGGTTGTGCGACGACCGTCTCATAAAAGTTGACGATCTGTTTCACTTTTTGCCGGTTCAATTGGCGCTGGAATCCCTTCTCGCTCCGTTCAATGCCGGCGATGAATTGGGCGACGTCGTCATGCTCGGAGATCTTCGCCTGAGCAATCTCCTCACCTTCAAAGAAATACCGGCTCGTAAACCGCACCTTGTCCAGGAGGTCGACCGCATTGTAGGCGATGAAGTAAAACGTGCCTTCCTTTTGACGGATGCGCGTCGCAAGCATGGGTGTCCTCCCCTAGATAATGCCCCTCACTGACCGATTTCTCATCCCAGTCAGATTCTACGCAGTCGTGCCGGTGGCCGCAAGCGAAGAGACTGTGCTACCATCCGGGCCATGCGCGGAAGACGTGCTTCTTTCTTCCTCGGTGGAACGGTCGTCTTCAGCCTCCTTGCGTTGCCGCTTCCGAATGCCAACGCCCAGGTGCCCTCGGAATTCCCTGCCACGACCGAACAGGCCTGCAGTTTTGGCATGGCCAAGGGCGAACCCTCTCACGCGTGCCAGGTTCCCATTCCCGCCGGCTGCCTTGTCGCCAATGCGCCCGGCACGAACAAACCCTGGACGACCATTTCCAAAGGGGGCAAGACCCTCTGCCGCTTTGACGAGAAGCACACCGATTGGAAAACCAAGATCACCGGGACCTGCGGCCGCTGCAGCACTGCCCAGTGCTCCGTCCAGTTCATTGTCCGGTTCGACTGCAATCCCCACTGAGTTCGGTTGGGCTCATGCCTCCGGCGCAGCTCCGGGGTGACGATCTGCGAATATCTACTCGCCATGTCCCTTGCAGAAACCATCAAACACGAGGCTCGGTCGCTGGGCTTCGATGCCGTCGGCATTGCGGCGGTCAGCCCACAAACCGCTGACGATCGTCTGCTCCATCGGCTACAAGCCTGGTTGCGCCGAGGGTTTCACGGCACCATGGGGTGGATGGCCCGCGACCCCGCGCGGCGCGCAGACCCCCGCGTCGTCCTGCCGGGTTGCCGGTCGATCATCGCCGTCGGAATGAACTACGACAGTGGGTATCGCGCCACCGAAGTCCAGGGATACGGCCGCATCGCCCGCTACGCCTGGGGGAGAGACTATCACCGCATCCTCGGCGATCGGCTGGCGCTCCTTGAAGCGAAATTGCATGAATGGGCGCCGGGTGCTGTCACACGGTCCTATGTGGACACCGGGCCGGTGATGGAAAAGGCATGGGCTCAACAGGCCGGTCTGGGCTGGATCGGAAAACATTCGAATCTCGTGTCTGCTGACCATGGCAGCTGGCTGGTACTGGGCGAAATTTTGACGACGATCGATCTCCCTCCGGACACGCCGGCGACGGATCTCTGCGGAAGTTGTTCACTCTGCATTCAGACCTGCCCCACTCAGGCCATCACTGAACCCTACGTCGTCGATGCGACTCGCTGCGTTTCCTATTTGACGATCGAGTTTCGAGGCGCTCGCGAAGAAATAGCCGACGATCTCGCCGCAGGCATGGGAAATCACATCTTCGGATGCGACGACTGCTTGGATGTCTGTCCCTTTAATCTCCGCGCGGAACCGACGACAGATTCTGCATTCCAGCCTTTGCCGACGACACTCGCTCCGCGGCTGGAGGAACTCGCTGGTCTCGATCGAAGTCACCTTCGTCGAGCGGTTCCGGCAGAGTCCGATTCGAAGGGCAACGCTCTCCGGGTTGCGGCGGAACGTCGCCATCGCCGAAGAGAACGAGTAGATATGACTACCTACCATTAACCACTTACACCATCAACTCCCTGATGCCCCTTCCATCAGCCCGGAAATAGGAGTAGGCTACCTTGGAGTCTTCGGCGGTTCGCGATGGAGCCTGATAAAAGGAGCGCTCCTATGCACGCCCCGATTGTCGCCCTGATATCGGCCGACCCCTCCTCGAGAACGGCTCTCGAACACGCACTCTCCGAGCAAACGGCTACGGTTCTGGTCGCAACAACGACGGAAGCCGGCCTTCGCCTGCTAGGAGAGCGGCATGACCTCACCTTGGTCTTTTGTGACGACAGCGGTGGGCGCATCGCACGGAAGTCGCTGCTCGCACAGGCAGGGCAGGCTGACGTTCCAGTGCCTGTCATCGTGCTCGGCGAATTCGATACCGCCAGCGCCGCGCTCAACGCCGTCCGCGAGGGTGCGGTCGATTATCTGCCCAAACCCGTCACAGCCGACGCCATCAACGCCTCGATCCGGGCTTCATACGTGACGCATTCGACGGCCAACCCGAGACGAGACGGACTGTTCGCGTTCGACCACATCATCAGCGTCTCTCCGCAGATGCAACTAGTGAAGCGCCTCGCCGGAGAAGTCGCCGTCACCGATGCGACCGTGCTCATCACCGGTGAAAGCGGCACCGGCAAGGAATTGTTCGCGCGTGCCATCCACGCGGCCAGCCCCCGATCAAAAGGGCCGTTCCTGGCATTGAACTGCGCCGGCATTCCCGAACCGCTGCTGGAATCAGAACTCTTCGGCTATCAGCGCGGTGCCTTCACGGATGCCAAGCACGCAAAACCCGGCAAGTTCCAGCTTGCTACCGGTGGGACGCTCTTCCTCGACGAGATCGGCGAGATGAGCCTTCCGGCACAGGCCAAACTGCTCCGCGTCCTGGAAGATCACATCGTCGATCCACTCGGCGATACGCACAGCATCAAAGTGAACATCCGCGTCATCGCGGCCACCAACGAAGACTTGCCGGCTCAGATCAAGGCCGGCCGCTTTCGCCTCGACCTGTTCTATCGATTGAACGTGTATCAACTCCGCCTCCCACCGCTCCGCGAACGGCCGGACGACATTGCACCCATCCTGAAATCCTTTCTCGAGGACGCGCGAGAACATCGTGGATGCCGCATTCAAGGCCTCGCTCCCGAGGTGCTGGCACTGCTCGAGCGACACGATTGGCCCGGCAACGTACGGGAACTTCATAATGTGGTAGAGGGATTGACGATCACCTGCAAGAGCGGAACGATCCAACCGGACCATTTGCCGTCGACGTTTCGCACGGCAAAGGCCTCCACATCGAGCGTCTCGTCAGACAAGACTTCGCTGCTGGCCTTCGGGCTCTCGTTTCAGGAAATGGAGAAGAAAATACTGGAAGAGGCGCTTCGCAAGGCCGCCGGCAACGTGTCCGAAGCGAGCCGTCTGCTCAAGATTACGCGCAATACACTCCGCTATCGCATGGCGAAACACCACATCTCGTAGTACGCACGAGGCCCCCTCCCGCATCCTGATCTGCCGACTATCGTATGGTTACGATCGTCACGCCGTCGCCGCCCTCCCCTCGATCGCCAGGGCGGGCATGCGCGACATACGGTGAATCTCTCAGATAGGTTCGCAGGGCGGCCTTGAGTTTTCCCGTTCCATGGCCGTGGATGATGCGGAGAGACGGCGCGCCTTCAAGAGTGGCCCGATCCAGCGCCGCCGTCACGTGTTCGAGCGCCTCGTCGGCCGCATGACCTCGTACGTCGACCACCCGGTGTTCTTCCGCATGGTACGCGCGACCTGCGGCCGCCGGCTGCGACACGGAAAAAGGAGCAGGTGTCGGCCGAGCCTCCGGCGCTCGGCCGACGCCCGTGAGATTGGCCACGGTGGCGAGGAGCTCACCTTCGCCGACCTTCACGCGAACGCGTTTTTTCCCGCGGGGCGCCTCGAGCAGGGTCCCCGTCATGCCCAAGCCGCCGATCTCGACCTGATCGCCGGCCTCGAGTTGCTCCAGTGGAATCGGTGCAGCCACCGGCGCGAGATCGGCCTGCGCTCGGGTCTCCAGTTCCATCAGGCGTTCTTTGGCCTCTTTTGCCTTGATTAATTTCTGGTCACGTTTGACCTCGTCGACCGTCGCTTGCACCTCGGCGCGCGCACGACTGAACTGTTCCTGCAAACGCTTTTTGATGCCTTTGCGCTCCTCACGCTCGGTCGCCTCCAGCTTGGCAAGCTGCGCTCTGGCCTGTGCCGCCGCGCCCTCGGCTTCGGCCCTCGCTTCGACGGCGCGTGCCAGGTCGATGGTCAACTGCCGTTGTTTGTCATGCAGGTCGGCGAGCATCTGCTCGAACGTCCGATCCTCCGAATTCAGTTTTTGCCTTGCCTCGTCGAGAATGGCCTGTTCCATTCCAAGGCGCCCGGCGATCTCGATGGCCGATGACCCGCCGGGCACGCCCATGAACAACCGGTACGTCGGGGACAGCGTCGCCATGTCGAACTCCACACTGGCATTGCCGAATCCCGGGGTCGTTTGCGCCAGGACTTTCAGGGAGCGGTAATGTGTCGTCACGATGACCTTCATCCCCAGCGCAGCGAGACGGCGCAGCAAGACTTCGGCCAGCGCCGCGCCTTCGATCGGATCGGTCGAGGTCACCGGCTCATCGAGCAGCACAAGCGCCTGGCGCCCCGCATACGTCCGCTTCAACAACTCAACCATCTGCGTCATATGAGCCGAGAAACTCGACAAGTCACGCGCGAGATCCTGCGCATCACCGATGTCGGCGAACAGCTCCGGGAACACCGCCATTTCCGACTCGGGTTCACAGGGCAAATGCATACCAGTCTTCACCATCAAGGCAAACAGTCCGACGATTTTCAGCGTGACCGTCTTCCCGCCTGTGTTCGGTCCGGAGATCACGAGGACCTGGACTTGATCGTCGAGCATCAGATCGTTGGCGACGACGTGCGGTTTGGACAGGACCAATAACGGATGTCGTGCTTGCCTCAGCCTGATGCGGCCCTCGTCGTTCAAGGAGACCGGATGGGCCCGGAGTTGCCGACCAAGGGCGGCTCGCGCTACGACCACATCCAACTCCGCCAGGGCGTCAAGTCCGGCAAGAATGGTGTGGGCTTGTTGAGCGATACGGCCGGACAGCTCACGAAGAATCCGCATGACTTCGCGGTCGATCTCACGATCGGCGACCTTGATCGCATTGTTCAGATCAACCAGCTCCCGAGGCTCCAGAAAGACCGTGGCGCCGCTGGCAGATACATCGTGGACAATGCCGGGGACACGCCGCTGCATGTCGGTCTTGATGGGAACGACATACCGGCCCTCCCGCTCTGCAAAGTAGCGTTCCTGGAGAGCCTCTTCGTAGCGCTGTGAATGAAGGATGTGTTCGAGGCGATGACGGATTTCTTGCTTGAGCTCGTTGGCCTGCTGTGTGAGCCGGCGCAATTCCGGAGTCGCCGAATCACTGATCGATCCGTCCGGTTGAATGGAAGCCTCCAGCGTTACCCTGATGCCGCGCAACTCGTGGCCGGCCGACAGCGCCGACGCGGCCGCAACCAGCGTAGGCGCTTCCTGCGCATGCCTGGCGAGATGGCGCTGAACCTCGTCCCACAGCGCGAGAACGACGACGTGATCGCGCAGGTTCGTGGGTTTCGAGCACGGCTCCCTTGCCGGCCCGTCCCACCGCTTCCTCGACATCGGGAAAGGCCATTACGGGCATGGGATCGGGCCCGTCCTGGAGCCCTGCCATTTCCGTCGTGAGTTGCTGAAGACGGCGCGCTTCTGCAAGATCGGACGAAAGCACACCGGACCGAGCCCGCGCCGCGCCTCTCGTCGAACGCGTGTGACCGGCCAGCAGCCCCAGCAGCTTCTTCCATTCCAACACTTCGGTCGTCTGATCGAACAACGGGATATCCTCGACGTGAGATGGGTCCACTCTGTCCAAACGGAAGAAAACTCTAGCGAACCGGCTATCCGACACGCAAGCCGGCATGGAGGCAGGAAGGCGCCGGCCGGTGGCTGCAGCCGCTCTGAATCGAGGTGTCTGAAAACTCTCTGACAACGCGGGGTTACCACTTTTGTATCGCTTGACTCAGGGGGGCGACCGCCGATACTATCGCCATCGTGCCGCGCGAAGAAGCGGCGTTTTTTTGGAAGGGACAACTTCACCATGGCTATCAAAGTCGGCATCAACGGATTCGGACGGATCGGGCGCAACGTCCTGCGCGCTTCCCTCGGCGATCCGGAGTTGCAGTTCGTCGCCATCAATGATTTGACCGACGCCAAGACATTGGCCTATCTGCTGAAGTACGACTCGGTGCACGGCACCCTCAAGGGGAGCGTCGAAGCAAAAGACGATCAGATCCTGGTCGACGGAAAGTCGATCAAAGTGCTGGCGGTGAAGGATCCGAAGGAGTTGCCTTGGAAAGAGCTGAACGTCGAGGTCGTCCTTGAGTCGACCGGACGGTTTACCGATCGGGAAGGAGCAGGCAAGCACCTTTCGGCCGGTGCCAAGCAAGTCATCATTTCCGCCCCGGCGAAAGACCCCGATGTCACCATTGTGTTGGGCGTCAACGAAGACAAATTCGACCCCAAGACCCACCACATCGTGTCCAATGCCTCCTGCACGACCAATTGCCTGGCGCCCGTCGCCAAAGTGCTCTTAGAGACGTTCGGCATCAAGCACGGCGTGATGACCACGATCCACTCGTACACCAACGATCAACAGCTGCTCGACCTTCCGCACAAGGATCTGCGGCGCGCCCGGGCCGCCGGCATGTCGATGATTCCGACGAGCACCGGCGCGGCCAAGGCGTTGCATCTCGTGCTGCCTCAGTTGAAGGGCAAAATGGACGGGCTCGCGATCCGAGTGCCAACCCCGAATGTCTCTTTGGTGGATCTGACCGTGGAAACTGAAAAGGACTGCGATGTGGCAGCGGTCAATGACGCGTTCCGCAAGGCCGCGAACGGAGCGTTGAAGGGCATCCTGCAGTACTCCGAGGATCCCATTGTGTCCATCGATCAAAAAGGTGATGATCACTCCGCCACGGTCGACGCCCCGTTGACGACGGTCATCGACAAACGACTGGTCAAGGTCATGGCGTGGTACGACAACGAATGGGGTTATTCTTGCCGCGTGCGCGACCTGATCAAGGTCCTCGCGGCGAAATCCAAAGGCCGGTGAGCCCTAGCCTTCCCGCATGATTCGTCAGCCCGCTTCACGCTGACCCATAGGACAGCCCATGAATTTGCATAAGCAGACGATCGACGACATTTCGCTGTCTGGCAAGCGGGTGATTATCCGCGCCGATTTCAACGTGCCTCTCGACGATTCGCTGCAAATCACGGACGACACCCGGATCCGCTCCACGCTTCCGACGATCAACCGTGTGGTCGACGACGGCGGAAAAGCCATTGTCTGCTCCCACCTCGGCCGCCCGAAGGGCGCGTTCGATCCGAAATTCAGTCTGGCGCCCGTAGCGAAGCGGCTGGGACGGCTGCTCGGAAAAGACGTCATCTTTGCGCCCGACTGCATCGGCCCGAACATCGAAGGCCTCGTCGCCAAAATGAAGCCGGGCGACGTCATGCTCCTCGAAAATCTTCGGTTTCATTCCGGCGAAGAAAAAAATGATGAGACATTCTCGAAGTCGCTGGCTGCGCTCGGCGACGTCTACATCAACGATGCCTTCGGCGCCGCGCATCGGGCCCACGCTTCCACGGTCGGGATCACGAAGTACGTGCCCGTTGCCGCCGCGGGCTTTCTGCTGAAGAAGGAAATCGAATACCTCGAAGGGGCAGTCGAAAATCCCGTGCGGCCGTTCGTCGCCATTCTCGGCGGCGCCAAAGTCTCGGGGAAGATCGGCGTCATCGAGAACCTCGGCAAGCGCGTGGACAAGGTCATCATCGGCGGCGGCATGGCCTTCACCTTTTTGAAAGCCAAAGGGCTCGAAATCGGCAACTCACTGGTTGAAAACGACATGCTCGATTTCGCGAAGGGCATCGAAGAGCATGCGTTTTCACGCGGCGTGAAATTCTACCTGCCGGTTGATTGCGTCGTGGCCGCCAGCCGCGAGCCTGGCGCCGAAACCAAGATTGTCCCGGTCCAGGAAATTCCCAAAGGCTGGTATGCCCTCGACATCGGTCCCGCCTCGGTGAAGCTCTTCACGGAAGCCGTGCAGAATGCCAAGACCATTCTCTGGAACGGTCCGATGGGCGTCTTCGAGGTCGACGCGTTTGCGCGCGGCACCTTATCGGTCGCTCACGCGATTGCCGACGCCTACGCCCTGACGATCGTCGGCGGCGGTGAGACGGCCATGGCGATCCATCGAGCCGGTGAATCCGAGAATATTTCCTTCATTTCCACCGGCGGCGGCGCAGCGCTCGAATTGTTGGAAGGCAAACCGCTGCCCGGCCTCGTCGCCCTGCCCGAGCGCAAAGACTAGCGAATTAGCAACCCGTGCGCACCACGCTCATTGTCGGGAATTGGAAGATGAACAAGACGGCCTCCGAGGCCGTCCGCTTCGTGCAAGAACTGGCCAGCGCCCTGCACAAGGATCCTGCCGTCGAGATCGTGCTGGCCCCGCCGTTCACGGCGTTGGAATCGGTGCATCGCGTTCTCGACTCCGCCTCCCACCTGGCGCTCTGGCGCGCAGAATCTTCATTGGGAACAACAGGGCGCGTTCACCGGCGAAATCTCAGGCCCGATGTTGCGCGACCTTGGCTGTACCTATGTCATCGTCGGCCATTCGGAACGGCGAGCATTGTTTGGCGAGCACGACGTCGACATTCACAAGAAAGTCCGCTCGGCCTTGGCCAACGGACTTCGCCCAATCCTCTGCGTCGGCGAATCTCTCATCGAGCGCCAATCGGAACGCACCGATGCGGTGGTGACGGGTCAGGTCACCGCTGGGCTCGCAGAGCTGAGCGTCAAAGAATTGGACGCCGTCACCATCGCCTACGAACCGGTGTGGGCCATCGGCACCGGGCATGCGGCCACAACGGAACAAGCCGTCGCCGTGCACCGTGCTATCCGCGCCCGCATCGCCGCCGGCTGGTCCGGAGAAGCGGCGGAACACATGAGGATTCTCTACGGAGGGAGCGTCACGCCACAAAACGCGGCATCGCTCTTGAGCGAATCCGACATCGATGGCGCGCTGGTCGGCGGGGCTTGTCTGAAGACGGAGTCGTTTGCTACAATCGTCCTCGCCGCAAAGAACAGACCTAAACACTAATCCAAATTCATGCACACACTCGTCATCATCATTCACGTCATCGCCTGCTTCCTGATGATCGGCGCCATTCTCTTGCAATCGGGCAAAGGCGCGGAAATCGGTGCGGCATTTGGCGGCTCCAGCCAGACGGTGTTCGGAAGCCGTGGACCGGCGAACTTTCTCAGCAAATTTACGGTCGTGGTCGCCGTCGTCTTCATGGTCACCTCGTTCAGCCTGGCTATTCTTGCGAAAGAGCGTACCTTCTCCTCCACCGTCATCGACCTCAAGAAAAAGGACGCCTCCGAGCCGGCTCCCGCGGCTGCAGCCGGACAAGCCAGCATCCGACTCGCATTCGTCGAGCGATCCCGCCGCCGCTCACTAGCCACACGATCTCAACACCTCAGGACGCTGAGAAAGGCTGTCAACACATGCCGCAGCGAGCGAAAGCCCGAAGAGGTACATAAGCAAGCTTCGCTTGGCCCGCTGCGTCGATCACAGGCGAGCGGATATGTACTTTGCCTCCAGTGAGATCTGTATAGCTTGAGCGTTTGAGCGAGCGAGAACGCCGCCGACGACCTTTGTTGAGCGTCCCTCAAACGCGGGTGAGCCAGGAGTCGTGCGAAGGATCCTCCCCCCGCACGATCGAGAAAAAGCGCTTCTGCAACGCAGCCGTGACCGGACCGGGCTTGCCGGTGCCGATGGAGCGCTTGTCGATTTCTCTCACGGGAGTCAATTCGGCAGCCGTCCCCGTCACGAACACTTCGTCGGCAATATACATTTCGTCGCGCGTAAACCGCTCTTCGAGGACGACGAGGCCCTGTTCGCGGGCGAGTTCGATCACGGCATTGCGTGTAATGCCTTCGAGAATGGATGTCAGCGGAGTCGTTTTCAGGCGGCCTTTCCGCACGATGAAGATATTTTCCCCCGTCCCCTCCGACACGTATCCTTCCGGATCCAGCAGAATGGCTTCATCGTAGCCGTTCGCCTTGGCCTCGCGTTTGGCCAAGATCGAATTGACGTAATACCCTGAGATTTTCCCCCTCGTCATCGACACGTTGACATGGTGACGGGTAAACGACGAGACGCAGGCGCGCATGCCGTTGGCCAGCGCATCGTCGCCCAGATACGAGCCCCATTTCCAGGCGGCGATCGCCAGCTTGATCGGATTGTCGCCCGGGTAGACGCCCATGGCTCCGTATCCGATGTAGACCAGCGGCCGGATGTAGCAGGCCTCGAGCTTGTTGCTCCGCACGGTCTCGACGATCGCTTCCGCGACCTGCTTTTTTTCGTAGGGAATCGTCATCATGCCGATGTGAGCCGAGTCGAACAATCGATCCACGTGCTCTTGCAACTTGAAAATGGCCGACCCCGACTTTCCCTTGTAGCAGCGAAGACCTTCGAAGGCTGCAAGTCCGTAATGCAATGAGTGGGTCAGGACATGCACCTTGGCGTCCGCCCAGTCGACAAACGAACCGTCCATCCAGATTTTTCCCTGCGGGTCCATGGTGAAGCGGACTATAGCAGCGGTTTTGAAGAAGCGTCAAGCAAACGAGCGGCCCAGGCGTTGCGATGGGAGAAGGGTTACTGCGCGCTGTTCGGGCGAAGCATTGATGTCAGCGTTGATGAGACCGGCCAAGCGATGGGCCGCATGAGGCGTGAGATGCTCGATCCGCAATCCGAACTCATACTGGTCCGCCCAGCGGACCGTCGCGCGGGAAATTTCCAGCGGAGGATCGGTTTCTCCGAGGTGGAGGCGAATGGACACTTCGGTGCCCGGCGTGAGGGAATGATCACCCAGCACGCGCAACCCGGTGCGGCTCAGATTCTTCACGACACCTTTCCCGATCACGCTTCCGCTCATGTAATAGGAGCTGTACCAAGTAGGAATCCGGCGATAGGGTCTGAGCACAAACCTGGTGCGCGGAGCATTGCGGACCGTCTTCATGGCGTTCAGCTTACGCCGGCTACTGGTTGCAAAAAAAGCCTACCAACAGGGGGGTCAGGAGGTATGGACTTGTGCCCAATGCTTCCTTGACACCTTTGAAATCACTGTGATACATAACGACGTTCTGTTACGGAGGACAGCATTCATGTATG
Organism: uncultured Nitrospiraceae bacterium; assembly: GCA_963824855.1. Classification (GTDB taxonomy): domain Bacteria; phylum Nitrospirota; class Nitrospiria; order Nitrospirales; family Nitrospiraceae; genus Nitrospira_C. The sequence continues at coordinate 125,672 of CAWGQP010000011.1, read as the reverse complement.
CAATAGTGGAAACAGGCGGCAAGCAGTATCGGGTCGAACACGGGTCTCTCGTTCAAGTTGAACGTCTTCCAGGCGACGTCGGAGGCAGGGTGGAACTGAGCGACGTACGGCTGGTTCATGGCGACAAAGGCGTCCTCGTCGGACAGCCGCTGGTCAAAGGCGCAAAGGTCACGGCGGAGATCATCGACCAGGGCCGGACTCGATCGATCATGGTCTTCAAAAAACAACGGCGGAAGAACTATCGACGCACGAAGGGCCATCGTCAGGGCTTCACGAAATTGCGGATCACGGGTATCGAAACAGCTTAAGCAAGGACAGTTATGGCGACGAATAAAGGCGGCGGTTCATCTAGAAACGGGCGGGACAGCAATCCACAATACCTCGGTGTGAAAGCGTACGGCGGTGAAACCGTGAAGGCGGGCGCCATCATCGTGCGCCAGCGGGGGACGAAGTTCTTCCCCGGTTTCAATGTCGGCCTCGGCAAAGACCATACTCTCTTCGCCCGCGTGACGGGAATCGTCAAATTCGAGGGCGGACGCGCGCGACAGAAGGTCAGCGTCTACCCCGTGCCCGCGGCCTCGTAACCACCGCGTTTCCCTTTCTCCTGAGTCACCACGCAGTCGTCGGCAGAGATGAGGACTCGCCATGGCCTGAACGTTTCGCGCCATGGCTGTCGCCGTCTTTTCGGCGACATGAGGGTCGGCTCATCGACGAGGTAGATCCGATGTTTGTCGACGAAGTCTCCATTACAGTGAAAGCGGGTCGCGGTGGGAACGGCAGCTGCAGCTTCCGCCGTGAAATGTTCGTGCCGCGCGGAGGCCCGGACGGCGGTGACGGGGGCGATGGGGGCGATGTCGTGTTCAGCGCCTCGCAACGGCTGACCACCCTTCTCGACCTTCGATATCAGCGGCATTACGAGGCGGAAGATGGGAAAGCCGGAGGCGGATCGAACTGCACCGGGCGCAGAGGAAAATCCGTCGAGGTGCTGTTGCCGGTCGGGACCTCGATCTATGACCTCCACACAGGCGAGCTCCTGGCGGACTTGGTGACGGACGGGGACTCTGTCACGATCGCGCGCGGCGGCAAAGGCGGGCGAGGCAACAGCCATTTTGCGACGTCCACCAACCGCGTGCCGACCCATTTCGAGCGCGGCACGGCTGGCGAGGAACACGAGCTCCGGCTCGAACTCAAGCTGCTGGCCGACGTCGGCCTCATCGGATTTCCCAACGCCGGAAAATCGACTTTGATCGCCGCAATTTCCGCGGCACGCCCGAAGATCGCGGACTATCCCTTTACGACGCTCGTCCCGAATCTCGGCGTAGTGCGGTATGCGGAAGACCGCAGTTTCGTCGTAGCCGACATTCCCGGGTTGATCGAAGGCGCGCATGAAGGCAAGGGCCTCGGCATTCAGTTTTTGCGCCATATCGAACGCACCTCCCTGCTGCTCCACCTGATCGATGTCTCCGAGGCGGCCGTCGAAGACCCCGTGGCGAGCTTCGAGATCATGCGGCAGGAGCTGACAGCCTATGATCCCGAGCTCGCCAAGCGTCCCTTTGCCGTGGTCCCGACCAAAATCGACGCGGCCGGTGACGGGACGAGACTGACCTCGCTTCAGGCCTTTTGCCGGCGCCGGAGCATTCCTTGTCTGCCCGTGTCCTCAGCCACGAGAGCGGGTCTGACGGAACTGATCACGTTTGTCGGTCAACGCATCGAACAGCTTCGAGCGACGGCATGCGAAACGAAGTCTTAAAGCAAGCGAAGCGCATCGTCGTCAAGATCGGGAGTAGTCTCGTCTCCTCACGGGAAGCCGGTCTCGAGCCAGATCGCATTGACCGACTGGCGGAGGATCTGGCGGCCCTTCGAGCGGCCGGCCGGGACGTGCTCGTCGTGTCGTCCGGTGCGATTGTCTCCGGCATCAAGAAGCTTTCGCTCAAGGAGTATCCCAAAAGTCTGCCGGTGAAGCAGGCGGCAGCAGCGGTCGGACAAAGCCGGCTGATGTGGGCCTATGAAAAATCCTTTGAGCGGCTCGGCATCAAGGTCGCGCAGATTCTTCTCACCCATCACGACCTGGCCGATCGGCGTCGATTCCTGAACGCCAGGCACACGCTGGCGGCCCTCATCGAATTCCAGGTCATTCCCATCATCAATGAAAACGATACGGTGGCCGTCGATGAAATTCGAGTCGGCGACAATGATACGCTCGCGGCGGAGGTGGCCCATCTCGTCGATGCCGACCTGCTCGTGATTTTGTCCGATATCGACGGCTTGTTTACGGAAGATCCCCGGAAAAATCCTTCCGCTGAGCTCATTCCCTTGATCGCTGAGATTACGGACGACATTGAACGACGCGCCGGCATCTCGACCACGTTCGGCGGCACAGGCGGAATGGCCACCAAGGTCCGGGCGGCGAAAAAAGTCGGCGAATATGGCGTGGCAACGCTGATCGTGAACGGCCAGACCAAGGGCCTGTTGCCGCACATCCTTTCGGGCAACAATCCGGGAGGGAGCCTGTTTCTTGCCAAAGCCCGCCGGATGAACAGCCGCAAGCATTGGATCGGCTATACCTTGCGGGCGCGCGGCGCCATCTCATTGGATCAGGGAGCCGTCGACGCACTGACCAAGCGCGGCAAGAGTCTCCTGGCGTCCGGTATCGTCACGGTCACCGGCTCGTTCGAGGCCGGTGATGCCGATCAGCTGCCTCGACCCGGACGGCAAGGAATTCGCCAAGGGGCTCGTGAATTGTTCTTCGGACACCTTGATGAAAATCAAGGGCCTCAAGACCGCCGAGATTCAGCAGCGCCTTGGGCCGCAGGAGTACGAGGAAGTCATTCATCGGGATAATCTTGTGATCCTTTGAGCCGCCCCCGTGAGGTGGGAGTGTCGTCGGTAGGCTTGTTGGGCGGTACCTTCAACCCCATTCACAATGGCCATGTGGCGATTGCGCGCCAGGCGCGTGAGGTGCTCGCACTCGACCGAGTGGTCTTGATCCCGACGGGTGATCCGCCGCACAAGCCACATGAGAACCTCGCGGCCGCCAAGGACCGCTTTGAAATGGTCCGTCTGGCCATTGCCTCGGACCCCTCGCTGTCCATATCCGATGTCGAAGTGCGCCGGTCGGGGAAATCCTATTCGATCGATACCATCCGCCTCTTACAGCAGGAATACGGTCCCGAAGCTCGCCTCTTCTTCCTCATCGGATTGGACGCCTTCTTGGAATTCCCGACCTGGCGAGACCCGGCGACGTTGCTGACCCTTTGCTCGTTTGTGGTCCTTTCACGGCCCGGTCTGTCGTTCCAGGCGCTTTCGGGATTGCCGTTCATTCCACCCATTCCGCAAGCATCACTCTTGGAGTTGGATGCCGGACGGAGCGTACGTCTGGACGTCCCTGTCGGCGCCCAATCGCTGATTTGCCTGCGCTTGCCGCCGAACAGCGTGTCGGCCTCGGACATTCGCGCAAGAATTGCACAGGGAGCTCCCACGGCAAATCTGTTGCCGCCTGTGGTGGAATCCTATATACTTCAACATCATATCTACTAAGAGGACGCCGATCGCACGAACATCAAAGGCCACGGCCCTTGCCATTGCGAAGGCCATGCTCGACAAGAAGGCCACGGACGTCCTCATCCTCCACGTTGCGAAGCTGACTTCCGTCGCCGACTACCTGGTTTTGGGGTCCGCCGACTCGGATCGGCAAACCAGAGCGATCGCCGACCATGTCGATGGCGTGCTGTCCCATTCTGGGTCCGGCGCCTTGAGCATCGAAGGCAAGGCATCGTCGCAGTGGGTACTCATGGATTTCGGCGACGTGGTCGTCCACGTATTCCGACAGGATACCCGTCACCACTACGGACTGGAACGGTTGTGGGCCGACGCGAGGCGTGTTCCTATCCCCGGCTACGCACCGCCGCCGATGGCCGCTTCAAAAACGGCTCCCCGAACGAGAGTGCATACCGCCAAACGAGCGTAGCGCCATGCTCAGGCTGCTCACCACGATTTTCCTGATCAGCGCCGGCATCTTCCTCTACAGCTATTTCCGCGAGCTCAACCCAGGCACCGTCACCGTCCACACCGGCCCGTCAACGCAATTTGAACTGAGCGCCGTGACGCTCGTCGTCTTTTCCATGGCGGTCGGCGCCTTGCTCGTCGCCTTGGCCGTCGGGATGCGGCAAACCGTGCACGTGATCGGCAACTGGCGAAGCACGCGGCTTCAGCGACGAAAAGAGAAGGTGGACGCTTTGCATCGCGAAGGCACCCATGCCTTCATGTCGAAGCGGACAAGCGACGCCGTGGGCCTGTTCGAAAAGGCGCTCTCGATCGATCCGAACAGAGTCGACTCGCTGCTCTGGTTGGGCAATATCTATCGTTCGGAAAGTAATTATGCGGAAGCGATCAGGTTGCATCAGAATGCACAGCGCATCGACGACCGGAACATTGAAATTCTGCTGGAGCTGTCGAAGGACCTCGAGGGAGCCAAACGTTATGAGGACGCCCTCCAGACGCTGCAAAAGATCCTGAGAATCGAACCAGACAACCTGACGGGTCTGATCCGGAAGCGCGACCTGCTGATTCGGCTTGAGAAATGGAGCGACGCGCTGGAGATACAGCACCGCATGGCAAAGGCCAATCTGCCGGAAGCGGAACGGCGCGCTGAAGCCCAGTTGCTCACCGGCTGCATGTACGAAGTCGGCCGCCAGTTGCTCGAGCGAGGCCATGCGGACAAGGCCAGACGCTATTTTCGAGGCGCCATTAAAAAAGACCGGACATTCCTCCCCGCCTATATCGGCTTGGGGGAAGTCCTGATCCGGGAAGGCAAGACCAAAGACGCCGTCGAGATTCTGAAAAAGGTGTATGCGAAGACGCACAACGTTATTATTCTTCACCGGCTGGAAGAGCTGTTTTTAGAACAGGGGGAGCCGAGCGAAATCATCCGCATTTATCAGGAGGCGTTGCAGCAGGATCCGCATAACGCCGTGCTGCAGTTTTATCTCGGCAAACTCTATTACCGGCTGGAAATGGTCGACGAGGCCTTTGATATTCTGTCCACCGTTGAAGGCCCACAAGATCAACTCGTGGATTATCACAAGATCATGGCCAATCTGTTCCTGCGCAAACAGCATATGGAACAGGCGGTCGTCGAGCTCAAGAAGGCGCTTCAATTCAAGAAGCGCGTCGTCGTGCCCTACGTCTGCACCGCCTGCCAACAAGACACCACGGAATGGTCCGGGCGGTGCCGCCGGTGCGGCAACTGGAATACCTTTGTCGCGCTTCCGTGGCTGGAAGGCGGTCCCGCGGCCGCGAAGGGACGGAGCGTCCACAGCCGGACGCAGCATTCCCTACCAAGGCATTGCTTCTCCATTCGAAACCGTGTAGCTTTCGCGCAACACTGGCGATGGACCGCGGAACCAGAAACCACGCCTCTTGGCAGTCATCGGCCCCCGGGAAACCGCCTGTTCCGGCGGTGGGTGGGCGGGTGAGAAGATAATGAGACTCACTGACGAGGAGATGAGATGACGGATTGTGCCGTGTTCGCGCGAAAAGCGTTGAACGACGAGGTCTTGACGCGACTGGAATGCCGTGACGTTCTGACGACGCCCGACGAGGACCTCCTCGCCCTTCTGCAAGCGGCCTTTGTCGTGCGCTCACGGTACTTCGGGAAGACCGTGCGTCTCCAGATGCTGCAGAATGCCAAGAGCGGCGCTTGCCAAGAAGATTGCCATTACTGTTCGCAGTCCGCTGTCTCGACGGCGGCGATCGAACGATACAACCTCTTGCCGCAGCGCCAGATGATCGAAGGCGCGCGTCAGGCCGCCGCTTCCAAAGCGCAACGATACTGCATCGTCATCAGCGGACGCAGTCCGCTGGACCGCGAGATCGACGAGATCGCGGGGGCGGTTCGCTCCATCAAGCAGGAATTGCCGATCCAGATTTGCTGCTCACTGGGCCTGATGAATGAGGCGCAGGCCAAACGGCTCAAGGCGGCGGGCGTCGACCGGGTCAACCACAACTTGAACACGAGCGAGGCCTTCCACGGTTCGATCTGCACCACTCACACCTTTCAGGATCGTCTCGCCACCCTACGGAACGCTCGCGCTGCCGGTCTGGAAATCTGCTCCGGAGGCATCGTGGGCATGGGCGAAGCCGACGACGATCTCATCGACCTCGCCATGGCGCTGCGCGAGGTTCATCCCGAGTCCATTCCTGTGAACACACTGCATCCTGTCGCCGGCACCCCCCTGGAACATTGCGATCACCTCACCCCGCAGCGTTGTCTGAAAGTACTGTGCCTCTTCCGCTTCCTTCACCCCCGCACCGAGATCCGAATTGCCGGCGGCCGCGAACATAATCTGCGCAGCCTGCAACCCTTGGCGCTCTATCCGGCCGACTCCGTCTTCGTCAATGGATATCTCACTACGCCAGGCGCTCCAGCACCCGAAGTATGGGGCATGATCCGTGATCTCGGCTTCACCATCGAAGTCGACTACCAGGGCGCGCAACCAATCGCGTCTTCAGGCGTCCGCTCTTAAGCCTTTTTCATCGGTTCGCCTCCACAAGCCTATCTCTTCTGCAGTGATCGCATTGCTGCGATCCGACCGACAAGGACTTCTCCTAGTAGGGAGTTCCCTGGGGCTGTGTTGTCATGGATGAATAGAGCACGTACGGAATCTGCCGGATACGCCCTGCATGCAAACCAAGGAAAGCACACCCACTCATTCGACGCCTGACTCAATCCACACTCCGACGGCCAGCCTTCCTTCTGATTCTCGAGGCCTGGCAGCGATCATCGTGGCGACCGTCGCGACGGTGTTTGCCTTGTCTTCCGCTCAAAAGTTTTTTATTCCGCTGGTGTTTGGCCTCATCTTGGCTTGTACGTTGAATCCCCTCGTGAAACTTCTTAGAACGACTCAAGATTCCACGTCTCATCGGGACCGTGCTGGTCATGGTGGCACTGCTCTGTGGTATGGCGGCTGCCACGTTATCGCTACGGACACAAGTCGAGAAGATTCTCGATCAGATCCCGGATGCGGCAGCAAAATTGTCGGCCAGCCTTCGAGACCTGGCCAGCCAACCCAATCCGATGCTCAAGGTCCAGGAGGCGGCGCGCAAGCTGGAGCAGGCCACCAATCAGGCCGCCAACGGTCAGACTCCTGCGCAAAAACCGCCCACGCGTGTCGTAATCGACGATCCGAAAATCAAACTCGTCGACTGGCTCTGGACCGGTTCATTGGGCATCTTCGGCTTCCTCGGCGACACGGTCATGCTGTTGCTGCTGGTGGTCTTTCTCCTGCTGTCCGGCGATACCTTCAAGCGAAAGCTGATGCGCATCAGCGGACCGTCGTTATCCAAGCGCAAGATTACGGCCGCCATTCTGGACGACATCGACCGGGCCATTCAAAACTATATGCTCGCCCTGCTCGTGGCCAATATTCTCCTCGGACTGCTGTCATGGGTCGCGTTCCGGTGGATCGGCCTGGACAATGCAGGGGCTTGGGCCGTTGCGGCCGGCGTGCTGCATTTCATTCCATACCTGGGACCGGCGTTGACAGCGCTCGCCACCGGCATGGCGGCCTTCATGCAATTCGAATCCTTGTCTATGGCGGTGCTCGTTTCTTTCAGTTCCCTCGCGATCGCGACGCTGGTCGGTATCGTGCTCGTCACCTGGATGAGCGGCAAGATGATCAAGATGAATACCACCGCCATTTTCGTTGCACTCTTGTTCTGGGGCTGGCTCTGGGGCGTGTGGGGACTCTTATTCGCCATTCCGATCATGGGCATATTCAAAGTGTTTGCCGACCGCATCGAAGACCTGCAGCCTTTGGCGGAGTTGCTGAGTGAATAACCGTCCTGACAGATGCACCCCCTCGTTGCGAGGCGGCAGCTCCGCAGTTGGCCGGCCTGGCTTATTGCGGTGTCGTCCTCGCCCTGCTTCTCTCGACGATTGCGTTTACGCGGGATGCCGCTGAGTCCGCGCCCGTATCGGTGCGTTTCCCTGAAGGGCTGACGCATGGGTTTCTGCTCGTCCGATCTGCGGCTGGCGACATCGTCGGGCACGGAGAACTGACCCAGATCGTGAAGGAGGGGGGAGTTGCGGAAAGCCGCCTCGTGTTCCGTTTCAAAGACGGCTCGCTCCACGACGAGAAGGTCGCGTTTTCACAGCAGCGTGTGTTTACGTTGATCCGGTATCAGCTCACCCAACGCGGCCCGTCGTTTCCCGAGCAGATGGATGTGGTGGTCGATCGAGGCACATCAACCTATGAGGTCAGAGCGAAGGCGAGGGAAAACGGAGCGGAAAAAGTGCTGACGGGAAAGATCGATCTGCCGAAAGACGCCTACAACGGCATGATCGTGACGACGCTGTTGAACCTGCCGAAAGGTGCCAACGAAACCGTGAACGTCTTGGCCTTCGTGCCCGAACCGACTGCAATCGCGCTCGAATTGGCCTTCGTCGGCGAACAGATCATCCGCGTCGGCGACCAATCCCGCAAAGCCTGGCAATACGCCTTCAAACCCGACATCGGCCCCGTGAAAAAGATTATTGGGGACCATGTTGGGAAAATTGCCGGCCGATTTCCACTACGACTGCTATGTCCTGGCAGACGAGGTGCCGAGTTTCGTGCGATTCGAAGGCCCATTGCAGTTCATGGGGCCGATCCTCAGCATCGAACTGATCAGTCCTCAAGTGGCGCCGAAGGCCGAGGACCGGAAGCATGCCCCCAAATAGCGAGACATCTTGTTGCTATGAACCCGTTCTTCACCCTCCTGATCAAGCAGCTCCCGAAATTGCTACCCGTGGTCAAGGCCATGCTGGAGAAACCTGCGCGGGGAAGACGGAGGACGGACGGTTGGCAGTAGTCGAGCAATCGGTCGAATGGCTCGCCGAGCGATCCGACGCCGTGGAGAAGAAACTCCGGCGACTGACGCTACTCGTCGCCGCCGGCCTGATCCTGTCGCTGGTGACGTTTGTGATTGCGCTGTCCCGCTAGAAAATTGGCGCCCCTCGCGTGGTTTTGATGTGCGGCTATTCCTCTCTCAGGCTTTCTCCGACAGGCTGCCGTGCGGCCCAGCGTGCAGGCAGGTAGCCGGCCATCCATGCAGCACCGATAGCCAACACTACGGCTTGAACGAGCACTTCCACAGGAACCGTCATGCGGATGGTCCACCCGAACGATTGCTTGTTGATGACGGCGATCAGAACCCAAGCCAACGCCAGCCCTCCCGCGACGCCCAAGAGGGCGCCGATCAGACCTAAATAAATGGCCTCCCACTGGACCAACCGCTCGACTTGATCTCGACTGGCCCCGATCGCCTGCAGAGTCGCTAACTCGCGTCGACGTTCCAAGACAGCCGTGACCAGCGTATTGACGATTCCGAGCACGGCGACGAAGACGGCGATTGCCTCGAGCACATAGGTCAGGACAAACGTGCGGTCAAAAATATTGAGGATCTCACGGCGAAGCTCTCCATTGCTGATCATGAGCGGCGGCGCCAGAGAACTCTCCTGACGGTTGAGCGCCTCGCCGATGAGGCGCTTGACCCGTGATTCGTCCGCACCTGGGCTGAGGTAGAGCGCGAAAACCGTGATGCGCTCGTCGTTCCACAAGCGACGGTAGAGCGTTCGCTCCATGACCATCTTTCCACCGTCGGTCGCATAGTCGTAGAAGACGCCTTCGATGGGCACGGTATGCGGTCCAGCAGGCGTGGTGATGGTCACTGTTCCACCCCGCTCGAGCCCCAGGCGGTTGGCCAGCACTTCGGAAACAACCACTCCGCCCGTTTCGGCAGCCCGCCTGAGAACGCTGGCCCAGTCGTCGTTGACCATCAGGTAGCGGCCACGTTCCGCATGAAGCCGCAAATCGCGCGACACCAATGCCGCCGACTGACTCCCCACGTCCACCTGCACATCGCGATAGGTGTCGACCGCCGCCACGCCCTCGATGGCCGTCAGAGCGAGAAGCCATGAGCCGGGCAATGTCCGAGACGCGTGTCCGGCCTGCTTGCCGTGCAACCATGCGGGCGGCGCGATGATGAGATCGGCCATGACGGTTTGATCGACCCAGGCCTCGACCGTGTCACGAAAACTCCTGACCATGACGACCACGCCGATCATGATAGCGAGTCCGACCAACAACGCGGACACGGTCACGGCATTCCGCCCAGGATGACGCGCCACATGGTCAGCCGCCATTCGCTTAAGATTTCCAGAAAGCACCGGGCTCCGCACGGTCCGCTGCATCGACCCACCGCCATGCGGCGATGCAAACGGGCGAAAGGCAGGCGAACGCCCCCAACAGACACAAGGTCGCCGCATACCCGAGGATGGGCAGGCCCTTAATGGGCGGACCCAGAGCGAAGAGTATTCCGGTCACCATCAAGACCAGGCTCCATCGTACGTAGCGCCCGCTTCGGATGGTTTCAGTTTGTTCGTAGTCCCCTGGTGCAAGAGCCTTGGTGACCACGGTACGGCTGGCATCCATGCTGGGTCCGATCGCCCCAGCCATGGACACCACCACACCGACCAAGATGCCCTGCGCCACAAATGCCAGGCTCTGTGCATCGAAGCCGGCGAAGGCTCCGTTCGAGGTCAACGGCACGTAGAGATCGCTGATGGTGCGGCTGACGAGCATCACCAGGCCTCGTGCCAGCCAGAGCCCTCCGACAGCACCCAGCGCGCCGCCGATGAAGCCAAAGACCCCGGCTTCCAACAGGAACAGGGCCGCCACGCGCCGTTCCGTCATACCGAGGGCTCGATAGATACCGATCTCGCGCCGTCGTTGAGCCACCGAAAAACTCATGGTGTTGTAGACCAGGAACATGCCGACCAACAAACCAACCCAACTGAGGACGGCCAGGTTGAGTTGAAACGCCCCCACCATGTGTTCCACCTGGGCGGTGCGCTGAGCCGGCCGCTCGACGACGACAGAGGGCGGTAGCACGGCCCGCAGGCGCGACGGCAACTTCGTCGGCCGTACGGTCAGGAGCCGTCACGATCTCGATCCGGTCCAGCCTGCCGATCATGTCGAAGACCGCCTGCGCCGCGGCCACATCCATGATCACCACACGATTCCAGTAGGATCCCGGCCGATCGGTACCCTCGACCACGCCCGCCACGCGCACACGCATCAACCGGGATCCGGCCCTGGCCTCGAGCGTACTTCCCCGCCGCAAGTTCCAGTCGACACCTAACTGCCGTCCGACGTAAACACTGTCGCGCTTCAGCAAATCATTCAACGCGTCCTCGCCTGCACCTCTTTCAAGACGGAAACCGAGTTGATCGGCTTCGGCAAGAAGGTCCACTCCATAGACCTGGACGCTTTCCGGACCGTGCGGGCCTTCCCGGAACATCAGCGCTTCCTCAATCAGGGGCGACGCCTTGACGACACCTGGCGTCTGTCGGATGACCTGGAGGACTGTTTCGTCGAGTCCAAGATCGTGGGCCGACACTTCCAGGGTGGCGGATCCCGCGACCGTCACCACCGCCTGCTCAAATCCACGAAGCACCTCGACATTGGCCGCCGTAATGGCGACCGACGCCAACACGCCAAGGGCCACCCCTGTCACGGTCAGGGCGGTTCGGAACGGCTGCTGAAACGCATGGGCGCCGATCAACGTTCGCGCGAGGACGAGGGAAGCAGTCATTGATGGATTACACCCTAGTTAAAATACGTAGCTAATTACTTGGTGCCACCCCCGCCAACGCCAGAGTTCATGCGGCTCCGCCGAGGGTCTGCACAAATCGGCAGTTTCGTTTACAGACTTCCATCCCTTTGCTAGACTCGCTTCAAGTTATCGCTGGCTATCGAAGGTGGGAAAACAAATGAAGACCGCGTTGCGACGAAAAGCCGATGCGCTGATCGAGGAGCCCGTCGATCTGGATTTACTGACTCCCAGACAGCGAGATATTCTGCGGCTGGTCTCCGTAGGCCATACGAACCGCGAGATTGCGAACATGCTGCAAATCAGCGTGCGAACAGTGGAAGTGCATCGCTTTAATTTGATGCGAAGGCTCAACGTGCGGAACGTGGCACAACTGCTCAGGCGAGCGCTTCAACTCGGATTGCTGTCCAAATCCTTCGGCAAGTAACCTCAAGCTGCTGAAACACCCTCTATCCTCACCCCTCTCATCCAAGTCGGGCCAGGGCGCGCGCTCACCGATCGAAGCGTCTCGGCGCTTCGGGGTGGGCGGGTGGATACAGAGGGTTTTATGAGCAACTTGTTATAACTCCTTCAACCTACCTCTGCACTCTTCGGCCGACTTGTAGCCTTTCCGTTCAAGACAGGCGGCCAGTTCCTTCTCCAGACGTGCAAAGACTTCGACGCCTTCCTCGACCAGGGCCGTCCCCACTTGCACAGCAGAGGCGCCGCACAGCAGATGCTCAAACGCGTCCACTCCGCTTACGACGCCGCCGGTCCCGATGATCGGCATGGTTCCCTTGAAGTGCTTGTAGAACGCGCGGACATTGGCCAGTGCGACGGGCTTAATGATGGCTCCACCCAGCCCGCCGAATCCGCCCTTCGGTTTAATCACGACCGCTTCTTCGTTCGGATCGAGCACCAGCGCATTTCCGACGGAGTTGATCAGATTGAGGAAATCCACGCCGCAACGGCCGATGACCTCCCCCATGAGCTGATGGTGCGCCGGATCAAAATACGGCGGCAGCTTCACGCCCATCGGGACGGTGATCAGCGGGCGCACCCGTTTCATGAGACGTTCTGAAGCATCCGCATCGTAGCCGATTTGTGGCTTGCCGGGAATGTTCGGACAGGACAGATTCACCTCGATGAGATCGGGGCCCGCTTCGTTGATGGCCCGCGCGATGACCGGAAAATCGTCTTCGCAGAGCCCGGCCACGCTGGCGATGACCGGCTTGCCGAACTGTTTCAATTGCGGAATCAGCTCGGCATACGCACGGTAACCCAGGTTCGGCAGCCCCATGGAATTGATCGAACCGCCGGAGAACCCGTAGTACCGCGGCAGGGGATTACCCTGCCGGGCCTCGACGGTCATGGACTTCGTGACGATCGCCCCCGAGCGGGAACGGCCCAACGCGGACAACTCCTCGTGCGTCACGCATAAGGCGCCGGACGCATTCATGAAACAGGCCGGAAATTTCACTCCGGCAATGGTCACGGTCAAATCCATCAGACTCCTTGAGCGGCTGTCGCGTGCATCGTCCGCGTCGTGAGCCGTCCATCCTTCATCGCCCAGACGTAGTCGGCGGCGTTAGCGGCGGCCGTGCTATGAGTGACCAGGAGGACCGTGTGACGAAACTGGTCGACTAACTGCCGCAACAGCCCGATGATTTCCGCGCCGTGCTGCGAATCGAGATTTCCCGTCGGCTCGTCGGCCAGAACGATCTTGGGCTCATGCACGATCGCCCGTGCCACCGCGACCCGCTGCTGCTCTCCCCCGGAAAGCTCGCTCGGCCGATGCGCGGCGCGGTGCGTCATCCGCACCAGCCCCAAGACCTGCGCGACGCGTTCCCGGACTCTGAGCCCCTGCTCTCCTCGTAGCAAGAGCGGAAAGGCTACGTTCTCTTCGACGGTCAGACCGGGGATCAGGTGAAAGGCTTGAAAGACAATGCCAATGGACTGCCGGCGAATCCTGGTCCAATCTTCCGGGCTGAAACCGGCGGTTGATCGTTGGTCGAGATGGATCGTTCCGGAGGTCGGCACATCGAGACCGGCGATCAGATTGAGCAGGGTGCTCTTGCCGCAACCGCTTGGGCCGACAAAGGCACAGAATGTTCCGGCAGAGACATCGAGACTCACACGGTCCAAACCACAGATACGGTCTTCTCCCCTGGTATAGATTTTTGACACCTCTGTGAGTGTAACCATCGGCGAGACGGCGCTTTGGCGCTTAGTTTCGTATATCACACCAATTCGTGACGCGACAACCTTGACAGTCGACGCCGGTTCCCCTAAACGTTTCCCATGATGCCCCCTGGCCTGTTGGGTATGCTGGGATTGTGCCGGCTGGCGCTCCGCGCCATGCTTCCCATCGATTGCATCACTTGTGCGCGGCCGCTGCGCATGGATCAGATACCCTATGTCTGTGACGCCTGCTGGGACCGGATCACGCCGATTTTGGGACCTCGTTGCGCGCGCTGCGATCAACCCTTCGCCTCGAACGCCGCGAACACATGGTCACCGGCCCACTGCTGCCAACCGTGTCTTGAGCGGCCTCCGGCGTATGATCGTGCGTGGACACTGTATCCGTATATTCCACCCCTCCAGGATGCGATTTGTGCGCTCAAGTACCGGAACATGTTCGGGCTCGCGAGGCCTTTGGCGGCGTCTGATGATTCGCGCCTTACCGGAACAATTGGAGGCCGATCTGATCGTGCCTGTCCCACTCCATCCTTCCAGACTGCGGGCGCGCGAGTTCAACCAGTCCTTGCTCATGGCTGACCGCGTGGGAAGATACCTTATGCGGCCGGTATCCACGACCGCTCTCGTCCGCACTGTCGCCACGGAACCGCAAACGTCTCTCACACGGCAGGAGCGTCTGCGGAACCTGCGCCGTGCATTCAGCGTCCGCAATGCGGAGCCGTTTGCCGGCCGGCGCGTCCTGCTCATCGACGATGTCTTTACCACTGGAACGACGCTCAATGAATGCGCCAAGGTCTTGCGTTCTGCCGGCGCGGCTTCGATTTCGGCGCTCACGTTGGCGCGGACAATGGATTCCAGACTGGTGCCAGACCGACTGTTGGCGGAGCACGGCGCACGAAGATTTGCTGGCCCAAGGAGTTAACGGTGCCGATCTACGAATACCAGTGTCTGGATTGTCGCAAGCGAAGCAGCATTCTTCTGCTGAGCCGTACTGCTTCTGCTCCCCCGATGTGTTCGCATTGCCAAAGCCCCCGGCTCGAACGGTTGCTGTCCCGTTTCGCTGCTCCGAAATCCGACGAGGCGAGGATGGAATCCTTCGCCGACGACGAGGCATTAGCCGGCTTTGACGAACAGAATCCGGCCGACGTGGAACGCCTGATGAAGCATATGGGCAACGAGATGGGCGAAGACGTCAGCGATGAAATGGCGGAAGCCATTGACTCTTCAGATGAAAATCGTTCTGAGCTGGACGAATCTGACGGGATGTGACATACATTGTCATATAAATTCGCTTGACATATGTCATTGATTTTCTTACTCTCATGGCAATCCTGGAGCGGTACCCCCTATGACCATCTTCAGATGGTTGTCCAATGACAAGAGAGCCCAACAGCGAATTGATGACGGCGGAGGAGACGTGCCGCTACCTGAAGATTACCCAACGGACACTCTACCGCTATCTTCAGAACCATCAGATACCCGCCTTCAAGCTTGGGAAAGAATGGCGATTCGTACGTTCGGATCTGGAGCAGTGGATCCGAGAGCGCACCAGACGTCCGATGGTGTCGTGAAGGAAACCTGGCACTGATGTTCGCCGGCGAATACCACTGCAAGCTCGATGAAAAGGGGCGGTTCATTGTTCCCTCGCCCATTCGAGAGCAGATCGAATCGCAAGGACAATCCGTGGTCTTCTTAAAGGGCCCGGAAGAATCCATCCTCATCTATTCGATGAAAGAATGGGAGCAGGTGCTCGAACGGACGAAGAGCACGCTCGATGAGGAGCAAAGCCGGCTCTTCATGCATTTCGTGGTGTCGGAAGCAGGGACTTCAGAAATCGACAAGGCTGGCCGGATCTTGATCCCGGGAAAACTGCGAAAGCTCGTGCCGCTGGACGAGGATCAGGAAATCATTCTCGTCGGTCTCTACCATCGCATGGAGATCTGGAATCCCAGCGAATGGCGGCGCTATATTGCGCGCTCCGAAGAGCGCTACGAACAGAACATGGGCAAGATCCTCAATCTTCTCTAGGTTAGCGTTGAGCCACCCTCCCGAATTTGCTTCCTTTGCCTCCACTGTGCGCCTGAATTTCTATTCCTGAACGCTCGCGAACGCTATGCCCACATACCGCCGACCGATTCCGATCCCGGCTTCCAAACTTCCGCTTCATCTTGTTGGACTTCACCGCTACGCTCCTGCCGCGGGACGGGGACGGGCTGCCAAGCGGCCGCTGTCGCCGTCTCAATCAACAGACCGTCAGATGCAGCTTGATCCGGAACAGCAGTCGATCGCGCTCACATTGCCTGTTCCGCCCAGCATCAATCATCAATACGCGACCGTGAACGGGCGCCGCCTGCTCTCATCGACCGGCCGTTCCTACAAGGCACAGGTGGGAGAACTCGTCTGGTTGACCCTGACAGCAGTCCCTCATCGCACTGCCCTCCTGTCCCATCTGCAGTCGACGTGCCTCGCTCTATCGATCCGCTTCTATTTTACGTCCGCTCTGCGACGTGATGTGGATGGGGGGCTGAAGATCGCGCAGGATGCGCTTTGCGAAGGTCTCGGCTTGAACGATAACCGGATTGTCGAAACGCACTTGTATAAGCACGTCGACCGGGAAAACCCACGGATCGAAGTCCTCCTTACGCCGGCAACCCTTTCGTAGTCGGCGGAAACCTACCGTAGCTCTGCCGCAGTCACTCGTATCGCAACGCTTCGATGGGATTGAGCCGCGAGGCTTTGTTGGCGGGATACAGGCCAAAAAAGAGTCCGACCGCGAGAGAAAACACGAACGCCACGATAATCACGTCGATCGAGATGACGGTAGGCCAGCCGGCCACCACCGTCGTCAGTTTCGCACCAATCACGCCCAGCACGATCCCCAACATCCCTCCTAACAGGCTCAAGGTCATGGCCTCGATGAGGAACTGCATCAGCACATGACCGCGCTTGGCGCCCACGGCCATGCGGACGCCGATCTCTCTCGTCCGCTCGGTGACGGACACAAGCAGGATATTCATGATGCCGATCCCCCCCACCAGCAGAGAGACGGACGCGATGGAAAAGAGCATCATCGTCAGCGTCTGGCCGGTGCCTTCCTGCACGCGACCGATGTCCACCTGCGTTTTTACGGTGAAGTCGTCGCTCTGCTCACCTTGCAGCCGATGGCGCGTACGGAGCACTTCGCGAATGCGATCGACCGCCTCAGGGAGGTCTTCGGCCCTGTCGGTGGACGCGAACATCGCGCCGATCGAACCCAGAAATGCCGTGCCGAACACCTTGCGCTCCGCCGTTGTGAAGGGAATGAAGATCACATCATCCTGATCTGAGCCCTGGGCCGATTGACCCTTCGGAGAGAGGACCCCGATCACACGAAACGGCACGTTCTTGATACGAATGACGGCGCCCACCGGCTCTTCGCCTTCATCGAACAGGTTGTCTACGATGGTCTGGCCGATGAGTGCAACGCGGGCGGCGCTGTCAAGATCCGCTTGGGTAAACGGGCCTCCGCTCGAAAACGACCAGTCGCGGATCGTGAGATAACTGGGCGAGATCCCGTTGATCGGACCGTTCCAGTTCTTGTTCCCGTTGACAATCTGCATGGCGTCCCGTTTCGCCCATCCCGTTTCCGCGAGCAGGGGAATCTTTTTTCTCAGATCCAACGCATCGGCAACGGTTAATGTCACGGCGCCGCCTTGGCTGCTGCGCACACCGCTGACTGTCGTGGCGCCTGGCCAGATGATGATGACATTGGTGCCCATCGTCGCGATTTGCGCCTGCACCGCCCGCTTCGCGCCTTCCCCAATGCCGACCATGGCAATCACCGCTCCAACGCCGATGACGATGCCGAGCATGGTCAGGCCGGCGCGCAAACGGTTGCGCCCCAAGATGCGCAACGCCGTCAGCACGGTCATCCACACAAAGGCCGGCATTCAGACCTCCACGGTCCCCGGCGTCCGCCTGGTCGGCCGGTCGCTCAACACTTGACCGTCTTTCAACAGAATTTCGCGATGGGCATAGGCGGCAATATCGGCTTCATGGGTCACCAGAATGATCGTGATGCCCTCTCGATTGAGTCCTTCCAACATGGTCATGATTTCCCGGCTTGACTCGGTATCGAGGTTCCCCGTCGGCTCGTCTGCCAGCAAAAGCGAGGGCGCCGTGATCAGGGCGCGGGCGATCGCCACGCGCTGCTGCTGGCCGCCTGAGAGCTGGGTGGGAAAATGCTGCTCTCTGCCTTCTAACCCCACCCGCTTTAGCGCCGCAGCGGCCTTCGCCCTCTGCTCGCCCAGCGGCAGTCCCCGGTAGAACAAGGGCAGTTGTGCATTCTCCAGTGCGCTCGTGCGGGGAATCAGGTTGAAGCTTTGAAAGACGAATCCGATTTGCCGGTTCCGAACCTCAGCCAGTTGGTCAAACCCCAGACCGCCGACATCGATACCGTCGAGCCGATACTGTCCTTGTGTCGGCTGATCCAGACATCCCAGAATATTCAACAGCGTGGATTTCCCTGACCCGGAGGCCCCCATCACGGCGACGAATTCACCTTGCTCGATCGTGAGGCTGAGGCCCCTGAGCGCGTTTACTTCCACGTCGCCCAGGCGATATTGCTTCCAGATGCCATCGCATTCGATGAGACTGCTCATAGCAGTTCGACAAGCGGAGAAAAACCTGCTCAGGTGGGCGCTATTCCCGATTGCTGAAGGAGGCCCGTCATAAGCCTCTGTCGCGAGACCGACGCTGTCCGCCGGGAGCGCCAAATCCCGGAGGGAGGTCATTGGCCTTGCTCACTCCACGCAGTTGCTCGATTCCCACGATGACCTCGTCGCCGGCAGTGACGCCGTCCGAGACAATCTCGGTGTAGCTCCCGTCGGAAATGCCGGTCTGCACCTTCACGGACAACGGCTCGCCGTTGTCCGTTTGTTTCCAGATCGGACGGGCCGGCGGACCGTCGGCCGGGACCGAGCGACCTCCGGCTTCCTCCTTCGCAAGGGTGCCCTCCATCGGACGGGACGCGAGTTCCGATTTCGGCGGCATGAACCGGAGGGCGGCATTGGGGACTTTCAGTACGTTGTCCCGCTGCGCAACCACCATCGAAACGTTGGCCGTCATGCCGGGTTTCAAGCGTAGATCCTTATTGTCTACCCCGATCACGACGTTATAGGTCACCACATTTTGCACTGCAATCGGAGCCAATCGCACCTGGCGGATGGTCCCGGCAAAGGGGACGCCCGGATAGGCGTCGACGGTAAACGAGGCATCTTTGCCCTCTGTAATTCCCCCGATGTCCGATTCGCTCACGTAGGTATCGACCTGCATCTTCGTGAGGTCGAGCGCGATGAGGAAGAGGTTTGGCGTCGCAAAACTCGCCGCCACTGTTTGTCCCACCTCCACATTCCTCGCCACAACAATGCCGTTGACGGGCGAGCGAATCGTCGTGTACCTGAGATCCAGATCGGCGGCATTCAAGGCCGCTTCGGTCTGCTTCACCTGGGCCATCGACACGCTGACCTGGGCATCGGCACCCTGAGCATTGGTCACCGCCATATCGACGTCATTCTGAGAGACGAATTGCTGCGCCACGAGAGATTTTGCACGATTGAGTTCGCGCTGGCGTTGCGCCTGCTCGTTCTTGGCCCTCGCCACATTGGCCTTCGCCATTTCAAGATTGCTGGCCGCCTGGTCCCGTCGCGCACGGAACGGCTCGGGATCGATGACCGCGACGATGTCCCCTGCCTTCACGATGGAGTTGAAATCGGCGTGCAAACTTTTGATCATGCCGGACACCTGGGTCCCCACCTGCACGGAGACCACGGGATTGATCGAACCGGTGGCGGTCACAATTGAGACGACAGACCCGCGCTCGACGACCGCAGTTCGGTAGCGGACAGGCGCCTTTCGCTCTCCGTTAAAAAACACATACCCGCCGATGGCGAGTCCGATGAGCAAGACGGCGCTGATGAGGAGAAAACGGCGCATAAGCGTAGTCACCAGTCGCTTCAGAGCCGGTCTATTCTAGCAAGAAGGAGGGGATGAATCATCCCGGCGCACCGGCTGTTGAAATGGAACAGGCCGTCCGCCTTTCGGCGGACGGCCTGCCAGAATTCACATCGTGGAGCGGCTAGAGTCCTGCAATACCTCAAGGGTCTCCGGCTATGGGCTGACGCTGATCCGATCCTTGATCATGTCGAACGTCTCCTTGGGCACGACGTTCTTGGCCACGAGCTCGCCTTTCACCTTGTACGGGCGATTACTGACGATTCGGTCGGCCACGTCCTTGGGCAGCCCCAACAGCAGAACCATTTCGCTCGAGGAAGCCCGGTTCACATTCATAATTCCACCGGCCGGAGCGGCAGCGGACGGGGCCGGCGCACCAGAACCACCGGGAGGCGGCGGCATGGTTGGGGCCAGACTTCCGCCGGCAGAACGGGACTGGTCTTTTAATTCCTTTTGATAGCGCGCGACCAGTGACTTCAAGGTCTCGTTGTGGCGCTTCGTGTCTTCATATTCCAGCCGCAATGACCGATTCTGGGCCGCGAGCTGCTTCACCCGCTCTTCAAGCTCCTTGGTCCGACCTTCGGCGCTTCCACGTTCCTTGTCGCGGCCATACTGGATGCGGTCCAGCTCGTCGCGAGCCGCCTGCGCTTCGTTGCCGAATTTCACATTGAGATCTTTGAGCGTCTTGACCTGCTGTTCGAGTGCGCTCTTTTGCGCCCGCGTGGTAGCCAATTCCGTCTTGGCGGACTCAGTCTCGGCCAGGGCCTCCTGGTACTTCCGGTCAGAGACGCAACCGGCCATGGTCAGCGTCCCTGCAATGATGAGTGCCGCCATCCACACAGGATTCATGCGAACCTCCCCTTCCCTCGTCACGTAGCCTTGAAACTGCCCGGTCGCCGGCTCATTGACGCAACTGGCCGTGCGCCCAGAGTATCGTCTTCTGTGTATGCCAAGCCCCATCCTTTGTCAATACAACATCTGTTGTCAATACAATTTGGGACGGCCGCCGGTTCACATTTTCGTCGCTCTCTTGACGGATCGCCGGCACTTTGTGATTATGCCAGGGACCTGCGTGCACCACCTGCGCCTTTCACTCACCATGGACGTCCTATGAATGAATGGGGCCCGGCCCTTGCGGTAATTCTCGGCATCGTCGAAGGACTGACAGAATTTCTGCCGGTCTCTTCCACCGGCCACCTGATCTTGGCCGGCCACGCTTTGGGATTCACGGGAGAGGTCGCCGCCAACGCCGAAATCTCCATTCAACTGGGTGCCATCCTCGCCGTCGTGGCGTATGAACGGGAGAAACTCAAAACGTTACTTTCCCGGGCGCTCGGTGAACAGGCGGATTTGAGGAAATTTCTGCACAGTCCGACCCACACATCGTGGTCCGCCCTGCTGCGCCGTTCCATGGCTGTGCACCCACACCTGTGGTTTTTGATCGGATTAGGAGCCGCATTCCTCCCCGCCGGCCTGATTGGTTTCGCGACGCACGGCTGGATCAAAGCCCATCTGTTCAGCCCACAGACGGTGGCCATCACCTCCGTGATCGGCGGCATTATCATTCTTATCGTCGAAGCACGACGTACGCCGGTAACCGTTCAACAGCTCGAGCAGGTAGGATTTCGGGATGCCGTCTTCATCGGCCTGGCACAGTGCGCCTCACTCATCCCGGGCATGTCGCGTTCGGGGTCGACGATCATCGGCGGGTTACTGGTCGGTCTTGACCGGAAGGTCGCGACGGAATATTCGTTTTTTCTCGCCCTTCCCACGCTCATCATCGCCACGTGTTACCAAATGTGGAAGTCCCGCGACGTCTTTCGTACCGAGGATTTTCTGGCGCTCGGCATCGGGCTCCTGGTGTCCTTTCTCGTCGCCTGGATCGTCATCGCCGCCTTTCTGACGTTCGTGAAGCGTCACAGCTTGCGCCCTTTTGCGTACTATCGAATTGTCATGGGACTGGTCGTGCTGTACATCTTCGGCTTCTAGGCAAGGCTTTCGCTCACCGGGAATTCAGTTCAATAGCCTGTCGGCGGAGGAGTATCCGGCGCAGGAAGCGGCGCGTCTTTCCGTTCGAACGCAAAGTGGATGATCAAGCAGACGACCCCGACGCTGATCGCCGAGTCGGCCACGTTGAACGCCGGCCAGTGGTAGGACTCCAGATAGACATCCAGAAAATCGATCACTTCTCCGAACCGCAGACGGTCGATCAGATTTCCGATTGCTCCCCCGAGGATTCCGGCGATGCTGACTTGCCCAATCCAATCCCTTTCGGGCAGTCGCACCAAAATCGTTCCCAGGAGCGCCAAGGCGAACAGGGACGTGACGCCGAAAAACACCGTGCGAAACGCATTGCTGCTGCCGGCCAACAGACCAAATGCCGCGCCGGGATTGCGGATGTAGGTGAAGCTAAAAAGATTCGGGATGATGGGAATCGACTCATGCAGCCGCATCGACTGCGTGATCCAGTATTTCGTGGCTTGATCGAGGATGATCACCGTGACTGCGATCAGCGCCAGAAGCAGATAACGGGAGCCTCTCTTCACTGCAGCGCCTCCACACAACGGTCGCAGAGCGTCGGATGCGCCGCATTGCTCCCGACCGCCTCGCGATAGTTCCAACAGCGCTCGCATTTCTTCGCCGTTGCCTTCGATACTGTCACGAGAACATCAGGCTTCTCGGGCAAATGATGGACCTCTTTGAGCTTCACTCCCGACACGATGAACAAGGCGGACAAGTCGCTCTCATAGGGCTCGAGAAACCCGTGCGTGTCCGGATTGGCCTGTATCTCGACAACGGCTTCGAGGGAAGATCCGATCACCTTATTGCGGCGCTGCTCTTCGAGAGCGGCTTGCACCACTGTGCGAACCTCCAGAAGCCGATCCCATCTCTTCATCAGCCCCGGATCCTGCCACTCCTGCTTGGCCTCAGGAAATATCGTCAAATGCACGCTCTCGGCCTCCAGGGAAGCGCCAAACTGACCGGAAAGCAACCGCCAGATCTCGTCGGCCGTGAAGCTCAAGATCGGCGCCATGAGCTTGGTCATGCTCAGAATGATCTCGTACAGCACGGTTTGCGAGCCTCGACGTGCCGGCGAGTCGGCGCGGAAGGTATAGAGCCGGTCCTTGAGGATGTCGAGATAGACCGCGCTCATATCGACAGAGCAGAAATTATTCAGCGCATGATAAATCGCGTGAAATTCAAACTCCTCATAGGCGCGGCGTACTCTGGTTTTCAGATCCTCCAGCCGCATGAGCGCCCAGCGATCGAGTTCGGGCAGTTGCGCATAGGGGACGCGGTGCCGCGCGGGATCGAAATCATAGAGATTGCTGAGCACAAACCGGCAGGTGTTACGGATTTTCCGGTAGGCTTCGATGAGATGGTTGAGGATCTCCGATGAAATGCGCACGTCATCCCGGTAATCCTGCGCCGAGACCCAGAGCCGAAGAATTTCTGCGCCTGACTGCTTGATGACGTCTTGCGGCGCCACAACATTGCCGGCGGACTTGGACATTTTCTTACCCTGCCCATCCAACACAAAGCCGTGAGTCAGCACCGCCTCGTAAGGAGCCCGGCGATCGGTCACGACACCGGATAACAAGGCGCTGTGAAACCATCCTCGATGCTGATCCGAGCCTTCGAGGTAGAGATCGGCCGGCCACCATTTGCAGGGCTTGAGCACCGCCGCGTAACTGACGCCTGATTCGAACCAGACGTCCAGGATGTCCCGCTCTTTTTCGAAGTTGGTGCCGCCGCACTGGGCACAGGAAGTTCCCGGCGGCAACAACGCCGCGGCCGGCTGTGTGAACCAGACATCGGCTCCCTTCTGATCCATGATCGAGGCAACATGCTCGATCACCACCGGATCAGCCAGCACCCGGCCACAAGAGCTACACGCAAAACCGGGAATCGGCACGCCCCACACCCGTTGCCGCGAGAGACACCAGTCGGGACGATTGGCGATCATCCCGTTGATCCGATCCTTTCCCCAGGGCGGAATCCATCTGACCCGATCGATCTCCGCCAAGGCCTGCTTGCGCAAGTCGTTGATGTCCATCGAGACGAACCACTGCTCTGTCGCCCGGAAGATTACGGCAGTCTTGCAGCGCCAGCAGTGGGGATAGGAATGGGCCAGAGACCCATGGCCCAGGAGTCGGTCTTTCGATCGGAGCACGTCGACGATCGCCGGGTTGGCTTTGAAGACATGCTGGCCGGCAAAATCAGGCACCGCATCCGTAAACCGGCCCGCATCATCGACAGGCGCCAGAATTTCAAGCCGTTCCCCCGGTGACGCTTTCGCGTTGTGGTCCAAGACGAGCAGGTAGTCTTCCATGCCGTGCCCTGGTGCGATATGGACGCAGCCTGTACCTTGCTCCAGCGTGACGAAATCCCCGAGAAGCACCGGTGACAGACCGGTGGTCAGCGGCCGCTGGGTCTCCAATCCTTCGAATCCTTCGCGGCCCTTTTTTACGGCGACGACACGGTACTCTTCGAGCTTACAAGCCTTCGCGACGGCATCCAGCAGCTTCTCCGCGATGATGAGCACCTCAGAGCCGGTTCGGACGAAGGCATAGTCGATGTCAGGGTGCAGACAGACGGCCTGGTTGGCCGGCAATGTCCAAGGCGTCGTCGTCCAGATGACAACCGAGACTGATGTGACATCGGGAGGAAGGTTCACCGCGGGAAACTTCGCTGCGACCGCAGTCGAACCGCCCGCCACAGGGAACTTCACATAGATCGACGGCGAGACGTGGTCTTCGTACTCGACTTCCGCCTCCGCCAATGCCGTCTGATCCTGGGTGCACCAAAGGACCGGTTTCAGTCCTTTGTAGACTCCGCCGCGTTCGACGAATTTTCCAAACTCACGCACGATCGTCGCCTCATACGCGGGATGCATCGTCAGGTACGGATTCTCCCAGTCACCGAGCACGCCCAATCGCTGAAACTCTTCACGTTGGATGTTGTGAAACTTGTCGGCATACTGGCGACAGAGTTTCCGGATAGCCATGGCATCAAGGGCATGCTTCTTCTCACCCAAATCTTTCAATACCTGATGCTCGATCGGCAATCCATGACAGTCCCACCCTGGCACGTAGGGGGCATGAAACCCGGCCATGGTTTTCGACTTCACGATGATGTCTTTCAGAATCTTATTGAGGGCATGGCCGATGTGGATGCGCCCGTTGGCATAGGGCGGGCCGTCGTGCAGCAGGTAGCGCGGCCGCCCCTTGCCTGCCTCTTGAATGCGCGCATAGAGCCGGGTCTGGTCCCACCACGCGAGCAGCTCCGGTTCCCGCTGCGGCAGATTAGCCTTCATCGGGAAGTCGGTTTTGGGGAGATTCAGCGTCGACTTATAGTCCATGATTCTACGGGAACCCAGCAGTCAGCGATCAGCCTTCAGCGATCAACGCGGCTCGGAGAGTTGAAGTGGAGGCTTCCAGTGCAACTGGACAGGAATATACCGGAATGGAGGTGAAACGCACCAGTCCTTTTGCGGGAACGGTAAGAACTTTATGCTGCCGGCTCAGCTCACCGACATCATTCGATCCAAGGCGATTCTCGCCCAGCGCTTGTCATCATCCGGCACGACGATGTGGTTCACCACATGACCGTCCGCGAGATTCTCCATCGCCCAGCAGAGGTGTGCGGCGTCGATCCGAAACATGGTCGCGCACTGGCACACCGTCGACGAGAGGAAAAAGACTTTTTTGTCCGTCAGGTCGCGCTTCAAGCGATTGACCAGATTGAGCTCGGTCCCTACCGCCCATACGGAACCGGCCGGTGCAGCCGTGACGGTCTTGATGATGAATTCCGTAGACCCCGCCAGATCCGCCCGGTTCACGACATCCTCATGACATTCCGGATGCACAATGACCTTGCCGGCCGGATACTGCTTGCGGAAATGATCGACATGGACCGGCTGAAACATTTGATGGACGCTGCAATGACCTTTCCACAGAATGAGTTTCGCTCGCAGGATCGCGTCCCGGGTATTGCCGCCATTCGGCTGAAACGGATCCCAGACGATCATCTGTTCACGCGGAAGGCCCATCTTGTTGGCGGTATTGCGGCCGAGGTGTTCGTCGGGGAAAAAGAGAATTTTCTCGCGCCGGGCCCAGCACCATTCGATGACGGCTTTGGCGTTGGACGACGTACAGGTAATGCCTCCATGCTCGCCGCAGAACGCCTTGAGCACGGCCGCCGAATTCACGTAGACCGCCGGCATCACCGTCTCTTCGACCGGCACAATACGGCCGAGCGTCTCCCAACACTGGTCGACTTGCTCGATCGCCGCCATGTCGGCCATCGAGCAGCCGGCGGCCATGTCGGGCAGAATGACCGTCTGGTTGCTTCGGCTTAGGATATCGGCAGTTTCGGCCATGAAGTGAACGCCGCAGAACACGACATGGGGCCGTTCGGACCGTTCGGCCGCCAGCTTCGAAAGCAGCAGCGAATCGCCGCGGAAGTCCGCATGATCGATGACTTCATCCCGTTGATAGTTATGCCCGAGCACCATCACTTGCTTGCCCAGCGCCCGTTTGGCATCGGCAATGCGGCGGAACAGTTCCTCAGCGGACATCGCCTGATAGTCAGTGATGGGTCTTGGCAGTGTCGAAACGCTGTTCACAAGGCGCCTCAGGTTAACTCTGTAGACTTGCATTGTACGACACGCATCCTTGACCAATCAATGAAACGGCGCCCGCGCAGAAGACCTCTTGCCTTGGACCATTCGGTGCCATGCGGCCCTAGGCCTATTAACCCGTTGACTTCATGAGAAGCGGGCGATACCATCGGGCCCCAGAGCTAGGGGCGCCACAAGGCTGAGAATCCGAGCAATCGGATGACCCTTGGAACCTGACCTGGGTAATACCAGCGTAGGGAAGCGGATTAACCGTTGACACCGGACTCAGCCGCGCTCTCGCCCTGCGAGGTGCGGCTTTTTTATTGCGCACACCGTAATCGTTCACGATCCGATGAAAGGATCTTCCATGACGACAAACGGCGACACCACCGCATCCCGGCATCACGACCCAACCGTTTCCCGCTTCGCGCAAGATCTTCGTCGAAGGCAGGCATCCCGCCGTGCGGGTGCCGATGCGGGAAATCACCCTGACCCCGACGAAATCGATGAATGGCGGTGCCCCGGTTCCCAATGAGCCGATTGTCGTCTACGACACGTCGGGGCCCTATACGGACCCTTCGGCGAAGATCGACCTGCGCATGGGCCTCTCGGCACTCAGGCGAGACTGGATCCTCTCACGGGGCGACGTGGACCAACTGCCCGATGTGACTTCGGAGTATGGACGTCTGCGTGCCGCAGATCCGAAGCTCAGCGATCTGCGCTTTCAACATATCCGCAAACCGCTGCGAGCAAAGCACGGCCGCAACGTCACCCAACTGCACTACGCGCGCCGAGGGATGGTGACGCCTGAAATGGAATTCATTGCCATCCGTGAGAATCAATCGCGTGAGGTTGCCCGCGAGTTGGCGTCACGCAACGGTCATGGCGGAGGCGTCGCACAGCACCCTGGACAGGCCTGGGGAGCGAACATCCCGAAATCCATTACGCCGGAGTTTGTGAGAGACGAGGTCGCGCGAGGCCGCGCGATCATCCCTGCCAATATCAACCATCCGGAAACCGAGCCGATGATCATCGGCCGCAATTTCCTGGTGAAGATCAATTCGAACATCGGAAACTCTGCCGTCAGCTCCTCCATTGAAGAGGAGGTCGAAAAGATGATCTGGTCGACGCGCTGGGGCGCCGATACGGTCATGGACCTCTCGACCGGGAAGAACATCCATGAAACCCGGGAATGGATCATCCGCAACTCGCCGGTGCCCATCGGCACCGTGCCGATCTATCAGGCGCTCGAAAAAGTCGGCGGCAAGGCCGAAGAGCTCACCTGGGAGATCTACCGGGACACGTTGATCGAGCAGGCTGAGCAGGGCGTCGATTACTTCACGATCCATGCGGGCGTCCGGCTGGCCTACGTGCCGATGACGGCCAACCGGATGACCGGGATCGTCTCGCGCGGCGGATCGATCCATGCCAAGTGGTGCCTCTCGCACCATCAGGAGAACTTCGCCTATACGCACTTCGAAGAGATTTGCGAGATCATGAAAGCCTACGACGTGTCATTCAGCTTGGGCGACGGCCTTACGGCCCGGGTCGATCGCAGACGCGAACGACGAAGCGCAATTTGCCGAACTCGAAACCCTGGGCGAGCTGACCAAGATTGCCTGGGCGCACGATGTTCAGGTCATGATCGAGGGGCCCGGCCATGTGCCCATGCACATGATCCAGATCAACATGGAGAAACAGCTCAAGGAATGCCATGAAGCGCCCTTCTACACCCTTGGGCCGCTCACGACCGATATTGCTCCAGGCTACGACCACATCACCTCCGGGATTGGCGCGGCGATGATCGGCTGGTACGGATGCGCCATGCTCTGTTACGTCACGCCCAAAGAGCATCTCGGGCTGCCGGACCGTGAAGACGTGAAGGCAGGTGTGATCACGTACAAAATCGCCGCGCATGCCGCGGACCTGGCCAAGGGGCACCCCGGCGCGCAGATCAGAGACAATGCGCTTTCCAAAGCGCGGTTCGAATTTCGCTGGGAGGACCAGTTCAACCTCTCGCTTGACCCCGATACAGCCAAAGATTTTCACGACGAAACGCTGCCCGACAATGCGGCCAAAGTTTCGCATTTCTGCAGCATGTGCGGACCGCACTTCTGCTCCATGAAGATTACGCAGGACGTGCGTGAATATGCCGCCAGCAAACAGGTGAGCGAGCAGCAGGCGATCCAAATCGGCATGAAGGAAAAGGCGGAAGAGTTCAAACGAACAGGCTCAGAAATCTATCGTTAGCCGGGACGTCAGGCGGATGCGGAAGACCGCGTGTTCGAGCATCCGCTGAGGAGTGATTCTTATGGGAAAACCAAAACCTGCCCCCCTGCGCGAGCGCGATATCACCAGGCAGATTGCGCGCGAATACTATAAGGAATTCGATCAACTGATCGAAAGCGATGTCATCATCGTGGGCGCCGGTCCCTCCGGCCTCATTTGCGCCAGGGACTTGGCCGACATGGGTTTCCGCACCGTGATCGTTGAGCAAAGCCTCGCGCTCGGCGGCGGCTTCTGGCATGGCGGCTATCTCATGAATAAGGCCACCATTTGCGCCCCCGCCCATAAAATTCTCGAGGAAATCAGCGTCCCTTGCAAGAAAGTCAAAGACTGCGAGGGCATGTACATCGTCGATCCGCCCCATGCCACCGGTGCGCTCATCGCCGCCGCCTACTCGGCCGGCGCGAGAGTGCTCAATTTGACGCGGGTCGTCGATCTGATCCTCCGCCGTGAAGGAGTTCTCGAAGGCGTTGTCGTCAACAATACAACCGCCGAGATGGCCGGCCACGATATCATTCACGTGGATCCGATTGCGCTCGAGAGCAAGATCGTGGTCGATGCGACTGGGCACGACGCGGTCGTGGTGAACCTGCTCCACCGGCGGAACCTGTACACCGAAGTGCCGGGCAACGGCGCCATGTGGGTCTCCCGCTCTGAACAAGATGTCATGGATCACACCGGCGAGGTGTATCCCAATTGTTTCGTGATCGGCTTGGCCGTTGCCGCTGTGCATGGGACGCCGCGTATGGGGCCGGCCTTCGGGTCCATGCTGTTGTCAGGCCGGTATGGCGCCGACTTGATCAAGAAAAAACTCAAGAACGAATGAGCTATAATCTCAGCGGGTGAGAAGGCGTTTTTCAGCAACCGTTATCTTATTTATGGATGTCCAGGATTTCTTAGTACAGGGCGAGGGCCGCGAAGAAGACAAGCGCGAGGCGTGGGAACTCTTCCAAAAGGCCTATCAACAGCAAATGAAAGGCGAATTGGAGGAGGCTGTTTCTCTGTATCGGCAATCACTCGCAGCCCACCCGACCGCCGAAGCTCATACCTTCCTGGGCTGGACCTATAGTTTCATGGGCCGCCTCAACGACGCGATCGAAGAATGCCATCGCGCCATTGCGCGCGACCCCGAGTTCGGCAACCCCTACAACGACATCGGCGCCTACTTGATCGAGAAAGGCGAACTCGACGAGGCGATCCCCTGGTTCCAAAAGGCCATGTACGCCAAGCGATACGAAAGCCCGGCGTTTCCCCATCTGAATCTCGGCAGGGTGCATGAAAAAAAAGGAAATTGGACGGAGGCTATTGCCTCGTATAAGCAGGCCCTGGCGCTGAATCCAGACTACGTGCTGGCAAAACGCTCCCTTGGACGGCTGGTCAGCATGCTGAACTGAAGTCGCATGACTGCGATCCAACAATGACCACTGATTCAGAGAAAAACCATCTACAGGGTGCAGGCCCAAAGACCGTGCTCGTCGCCGTGACCGACATCTTTTTCTATACGAAGGTTCGGGATGCGCTGCTGCCGAACGGCTACACACTCGAGCGGGCTCGGTCTCAGGACGAGATCGCCCTCAAGGCGTCCGCCGTACACCCTGCTGCCGTCATCCTCAATATGAATGATGAAACCTTGAACGCATTCCAGGCCCTTGAGACCCTTCGAACCAACCCGCAATTTCAGGACCTGCCGATCCTGGCCTTCGCCAACCACGAAGAGGTCGACACCTGGAATCGAGCCAAATCCATGGGCGTTACGAAAATCGTCTCCAGGAATGAATTTTCGATGCGAACCAAGGATCTGGTAGAAGGGATCATGTCCCGCGCAGCGTCGTGAACGCTGGGCGACTCGATCAGCAATGACCATGAAACAATCCCGCCTCCACGACCACCACTCGAAATTACAGGCCACGTTCGAAGAGGTCACCGAGTGGCAAGTCCCGCTGCACTACGGAGATATGCTCGCGGAATATCGCGCCGTCCGCGAAGCGGTCGGTATCGCCGACCTCTCCCATCGGGGCAAACTTCGCGTGACCGGCGATGATCGGGTGAAGTGGCTTCAAAGCGTGATCAGCAACGATCTCCTCTCCATGCACCCCGGCCAGGGGCGGTACTCGAGCTTCTTGACCCATAAAGGGAAAATGTTGACCTACTTCCGCTGCTACATGCAGCCCGATGCCGTCATGCTGGAGGACGTGGGTGAGAT
The DNA here is from genome assembly GCA_963824855.1 of uncultured Nitrospiraceae bacterium. Lineage (GTDB taxonomy): Bacteria > Nitrospirota > Nitrospiria > Nitrospirales > Nitrospiraceae > Nitrospira_C. The sequence goes on along the minus strand of CAWGQP010000011.1, from coordinate 94,740 downwards.
CGGCGATCAAACCTATACCGCGCTGAGGAAATTTCTGCTCTACGGCACCAAAGCCAAAATGGAGAACTGCCGGGAGAGCTGGGGACTGTTGCTGGTCAGCGGCCCTAAAGCTGCGGTGGCCATGAAGGCAGCGTTCGGCACGGACGTCGGTGAGCTGAAACCGGTCAACTTCATCTCCGCCGCCATCGGCGGTCACACCGCCCTGGTCATCCGCACCGAGGAAACCGGCGAGCCTGATTATGAAATCTTGATTCCGTCCGACGGCCTGGTCCCGGCGTGGGAGCGGCTCCTGGAGGCCGGAGCACCGCATGGGATCACGCCGGTAGGGAGTCAGGCGCGTGAAGCCCTTCGCATGGAAGCCGGCATCACCAAAGCCGGACCCGACTTGAATGAAGAGATCGTGCCGCCGGAAGCCAATCTCGAAAACAAGGCCTTCAGTTTGAGCAAGGGCTGTTATCCAGGGCAGGAAGTGGTCGCGCGCATGGATACGTACGGCTCGGTACGTCGGCATCTCGTCGGCTTGGTCGTGAAAGGGTCGGTCGTGCCGCCGAAAGGCGCAAAGCTGTTCGCCGGGACTCGCGAAGTGGGATGGGTGAGCAGTGCGACCCTGTCGCCGGCACTCAAGGCGCCGATTGCATTTGGATTTCCCTTGCGGGATTTCAGCGCGGCCGGGACCACCTTAACCATCGAAGCGGACGGAGCCCGTTACGAGGCCACCGTTCAGCCGCTTCCCTTCCGCCAGGCAGCATCCTAGGATCCGGACGCTAGGCGCGTTCCGGATTGCGCGCGGCAGACACGGCTCGGGCAAAATTGAGCAGGCTCGCGCGTTCCTGGTCATCGAGCGCCAGCAGCAGATGGGCCTCTTCTCCGTGCATGAGGCGTAAACTGAGAAAGGGCTCTTCTCTCCGCTTTTCCTTGTTGTCCCACATGGCGTCGATCACCTGCACCTTGTCGAGCTGACCAACCGAGACGATGTCGTACCGGAAATACGAATCGCCGATCACCATGTCGAACAGCACGTTGCCGGCCGTCAACAACAGCATGTTGAACCGGCCCTGCTCTTCATAACCTTCCGGCAGGAAGGTATTGACGTGGCAAAGGGCCACCTTGCGATCGGCCAGGGCGGCGCGGATTTTTTCCCGCAACGCCGGATAATCGATCTGCAGGGCCTTCTCGTCCGGACTCGTCGCCGCGACTGCTGCGGTTTGTGCCTTCTCAAAGATTTCTTCTGCCGACATCAACCCTGCCATGACGGTACTCCTTCATTGAGTGTGACTAGTGCTATTGTTTCGATCGCATGGCGCGTGCCACACCGATCAATCCCAAGCCGGCCCACGCGAACTCCAACAAAATAAACCCTGCCCGTTGGTCGACGATAGCGACCACGCCCAGCATCAGCGAACCGACAATGTTCAGGGTCAGATATCCGGCATGAAGTTCCCGCCAGACTCCTCCTTGATTCATTCCATACGCGGCGAGAACCATCAAGGCCCCGACGATGGACATCACTTGTAACAGCATGCGGATCCCTTCTGAAACAGACTGATGTCACCATCCCTCCCCGCCCTTTTGGCGACGCCGGGTTCCCATCGCTGTTTCAAATGCGTTGAGGCGATGCAAGACGAAGCCGAGTGGGCTGTTTCAGCATCCTGGGAAAGAAGGTACGGTAACTCGGTGGACAACCAAGAATGCAAGAGGTGACGATGCCCGCTAGCCCTTCCGTGCAAGGACCCGATAGAAGAATCGGGTCTTGCCGGCCCCGTCGATGATCGAGACGGCGAACTCCTCGTTGGTCACGCGCACGAGGCCGAAGTTGTCATACCCTTCTTCATTGATCAACGTCTTTGGATGCAAGGCAGGGCTTGGAGCCGTCAAACGGCCTGGTCTCGCCGACAGGGGCCCGCTGATGAACTCGTGAAAATCCGGCGTGCCGTCCTGGTTGGGATCATAGACGTTGGCTTGGACCCAATGGATGTCCCCGCCCAGAAAGACGACATTGGAGAGCCGCTTTTCGAGAATGGCATCGACAATCACCTGCCGTTCCCGCTCGAACCCCGTGCCATCCGACCCGCCCGCCCAGCCGTCATAGCCAGGGACGGCGGACCCGCCTCCCTTTGGAACGGACAAGGGCACGCTCGTGACGATGACCTTCCATGTCGCCGTGGAAGCCGCCAGACCCTCGAGCAACCACTGCAGTTGTGCGGCGCCCAGCATCGTTTTGGCCGGCCCATCAGGATCGGCATTGCGGCTGCGGTACTGTCTGGTGTCGAGCAAGAACATCTCCAAATCCGACCCGTACCGAATTGTTCGGTACAGCCGGTGCGGATCGGAAACGTCGGTATGGATGGGCCAGTACTCGCGAAAGGCTTGCCGGCCGGCCGCCATTTGCGTCTCGAACGGTCCAGCGAAGTTATTCTTCACTTCGTGATCGTCCCATATGACATAGACCGGCACCGATTCCAACAACCGTCGCAAGGCGGCAGCTCCCCGCTGGTAATGATGCTTGGCACGATACTCCGCCAACGTCGTGGCGATGAAATTCGACCCCGGCTCATTCGGCGGTGATAGACACACGCCGTCGCCATAGATGGTATCGCCGAGGAAGATGAAAAAATCAGGCCTCTGCCCGCGAATCGTGTCGAAGATCGGGTAGCCCGCCTCACCCTGCCGGCAGCGTTCCTGCCCGCCTAAATCCCCACTCCAAGCGAACGTGACCGGCACAGAAGCGGCAGGATCCGGCAGGGTCGTAAACTCGCCCTGTGCAGCGACATGCGGTCGGGCTTCCCTCTCGAGTTGATCCGGGTCCTTCACGAGGACGTAATAGCGATAGCGCGTGGCCGGTGAGAGGTGTTCGATGGACACCGTCAGCGTGAAATCGGCCTCAGGGCCAGTCAGCACCGGCGGCGTCCGTGTCGCCGGCGACTGCACGGAGGCCATCGCCGAGATCCGTTTCCACGCCTCAACGGAAGCCCATTCAACCTGTATGTGTTTCGGCCCCTGGGTTTTGAGCCACAGCTCGGCGGAATGACTCGTGATGTCGCCCACCGCTGTGCCGTCGGGTAAACTAGGCTTCTCCAATTCAACCTGATCAGTAAACGGACTGCCGTGCGGCAACCCTTCCCTGGAAGGCGAGACGCAACTCAAAAGGGTAAAGGACACGACACACATCGCCGCAACAGCGACGGAGATGTTCCACGCCTCTCTCAAGGTTGAAAATCGGGTCACGGGTCCTGCATACTGGCTCCTACCGGGAGTTGCCATCATGAACGATTTGACCTGTATGATCCAAGGCTGCCAGGCGAGGGTGTATTCGCCCGCCGGCACCCAGCACGTCTGCAAAGAGCATTTCCTGAGCTTCCTCACGTGGCGCAGGCGCAAAGGCCAGCAGATGTTCATCCACTATGCCGGCCTCACCATGGACCAACGGGACCCCATCGCCGCCGAATGGTCCAAAACCGTGTCCATCATCGATGCACCTACCGGGCCAGCACCAAAGTCGTAAGACCGGCTTCCACGCCTGTCTCCGGACCAACACTTGCCCTGCCGCTTCACCGTCTCAGCGGCGTGAACATACGTGAGGCTCGTTATTTTTCCCCTCGTTCACCCCATCACCGCGCTGCCGTGGTGGTGAATCATCAACCACTCGTCGCCAATGCGCTCGAAGAGATTGGTGGCAAGCACGCGAGTCAGCTGCGGCTCATCGGCTTGCTGGCTGGTAATGTTTTCCACGCAGATCACCCAGGCCATGTCGCCTGCGACCTGAACGATGGATTCTGTCAGTTCAAACTTCATCGAAAAGGTGTTGTTGAAGATCAAGACCCAGGAGTCGCGCACGGCGGGCCACTCCGAGCGGAGCGTCCAGCCCGGATGCACGCAAGTGACATACTCGAAATGCGCCCAGACTTCGTCCATCTTCGCGATGTCGAGACTTTCGAACGCTTCGTAAAACTTCCGGTTGGCCTGCGTGACTTCTTGAATCCGTCGTTCGAGCACGCCGCTCTCTTCTGGCTCATTCGGCTTCATTTTCGGAGAACCCGCCCCCATCAAGCGCGATATCATACTGGAATCAACGGCTGGAGAGCGAGAGAAGAGTGGGGCGGGCTACGACACAGCGAGTCTCGACGTCTGGACATGCACGACCCACACACCGCAGAGGATGAAGACAATACCGATGACCTCGACTAGGCCGACGGCTTCATTCAGGATGAGAGCGGAGAGCGCGACTGCCGCGACCGGCGTGAGATTGCCGAACACCGACGCGCGCGACGGACCGATGCCTTTGACCCCGAACAGCCAGGCCTGTTGAGCGATGGCAGTGGCAAACACGACGAGATAGGCCAGGGCCAGCCAATCGGTCAGCGCAACCGAGGCGAACCCGGTGCGCAGCATCTTTTGGTCCGTCCAGAGGAGTGGAATCTGTAGTAGTGTCGCAGCCAGGAGTGTCGTCCAGTTCACAGTCAGAGCCGGGACGCGGTCCATGATAGCGCGGCTGCCAATCGTATACACTGCCCAACTCGCCACGCCGAGAAACACGAGCGTCCCGCCGAGCAGAGGCTGTTCCCCTGCGGCGCTGAAACCAGTCACGGACACCAATCCCACTCCGAAGAACGACAGCAGGCTTCCCGCCCACACGGCTCGAAACGGTACGTCCTGGATGAAGAGCGCCGTCAACAAGGCCGTGACGACCGGAAGAGATCCGATGATGACGCCCGCCACAGCGCCGCTCACATACTTGAGACCGATGAGAATCAACAGATGATTCCCGAGCACTCCCAGGCCCAAGAGTGCGAGTGTTCGATAATCCCGCGGCGTCAAGGGAGCCAGCGAGCCGCCCTGCCACCACCAGGTCATGATCAGGATCACGAGTCCGCCCAAATCCCGCAGCACCGAGGCTTCGACGGCGGAAAAGCCACTCAACGCCAGTTTCTGCGCGACGATCGACCCGCCCCACAACACCGCGGCAGTAACGATCGCTCCATATCCGATGGCTAGAGATCCTCTCGTCATGACCAGGGCATACCGTCCTTCACCGTACTGGTCAAGCATATTCTGCTCGAGCTACGTTGGTTCGAAAGGCTGATCCACGATTTCATGGCAGAGATCACGACTCTGCTTGCCGCAAGCGACCGCGGAATCAGCTTTATCGATATTGCTCGGGACTTTGCTAGGTGTTTTTGAGGGTGCAATTCCGTTTGATGGAAGCATGAACAGCCCGCCATCGCGTCCGGGATCGGCCGCCACGAAAGCCATTGGCCCCCTGAATCTTGCAGAGCATGAAGCCGTCTTAAGCGACTTGGATGGCGTCATTACCAAAACGGCTCGCTTGCATGCCGCAGCGTGGAAGCGGCTGTTTGACGCCTACCTCGCACACGTCGCCGCCCAAACGGGGACGACCTTCAGGTCGTTCGACCTTGAAGAGGATTATCGATTGCACGTGGATGGGAAGCCGCGCCACGACGGCGTGCGCGATTTCTTGAAGTCGAGGGGGTTGAGCCTTCCCCTTGGTGATCCCAGCGACAGCGCAGACCACGAAACCCTCTATGGAATGGGCAATCGGAAAGATACCTATTTTGAGGCGGCCATGCGTGAAACCGGTGTGGAAGTCTATCCCGGAACAGTGGAGTTCCTGCATCTGGCTAAACGTACGGGATTAAAACTGGCCGTCGTGTCCTCCAGCCATCATTGCGCCGAAATCCTGGAAGTCGTCGGCTTGACGCCTCTGTTTGACGTCCGCATCGATGGCCATGACATCGACCGGTTCCGTCTTCCCGGAAAGCCGGCCCCAGATGCCTTCTGGGAAGCCGCGAGGCGTCTGGCCGTCGAACCACACCACGCCATCGTCATCGAGGATGCATTGGCAGGTGTCCGGGCCGGGCATGCGGGCGGGTTCGGGCTCGTGATCGGCGTGGACCGGAGAAACCAGGCCGATGCGCTCCGCGAGCAGGGCGCAGATGTCGTCGTGGAGGATCTCAGCGAGCTCTTGCCGGGCAAACTTGAATCTTCGTCTCCGCCGAAATGAACCGTTCATGGTGAGGTGCGCTAGATGATCCATCGTCCTCGGTTCCATCCGCCTCCGCACATCTACCCGCCCGACGAATGGAACCTGACCGAAAAACGCTTCATGCCTGACTTGCTTGAGCAGGGCGAGACCATGTTCGCGCTGGGAAACGGCTATCTGGGCATGCGGGGATGCTTCGAGGAAGGCGGACCCATCGGACAGAACGGCACGTTCATTAATGGCTTCTACGAAACCTGGCCGATCATCTATCCCGAGGAAGCCTACGGCCTGGCGACGACCGGTCAAACGATCGTGAATGTCACGGACAGCAAGGTCATCAAGCTCTATGTCGATGACGAGCCCTTCTGGCTTCCAAACGCCAACGTGCGGAGCTTCGACCGGCGCCTCAACATGAAGTCCGGGACGCTCGATCGCGAGATCGTCTATGAGACGCCTGCCGGGAAACGGGTCTCGATCAAGTCACGCCGGCTCGTGTCTTTTGAGCACCGTCACGTGGCCGCCATCTTTTATCAAATCACGCTCTTGAATGCCGCGGCACCGGTCGTGCTCTCCTCGGAAATGATCGCCAACGAGCCCGCCCCCCGGCGGGCCAATTACGATCCGAGACAAGCGAAGGTGTTCAACGAGAAAGTGCTGAACCACCGGCTCAGTTATGCAAAGGGCCAGCGCATCGTGCTTTGCCACGCCACGAACAAGAGTGGAATCGTTCTCGCCTGTGCAATCGACCATGCGTTGGACACCTCGCTGCGCGTGACGTGGAAAACCAACTACACCCCCGATGCCGGCCAAGTGGTCGCCAGCATCGATGCGGAAGCCGGGCAACCGATCACGCTCATGAAGTACATCGTCTACCATACGAGCCACACGGCGCCCCCTGAGGAAGTCTGTGCGCGTGCAGAACGCACACTCGACCGCGCGGTGGCGACAGGATTTACCGCATTATTGGCCGGCCAGGAACGGTTCATGGAGGATTTCTGGGAGCGGAGCGATGTCAAGATCATGACCAATCCCGATCGGGCGAAAGCCTCGACGACGGCCGTCCAGCAGGCCCTGCGATTCAATCTCTTTCATGTGCTGCAGGCCTGCGCACGGGCGGAAAACACCGGCGTGCCCGCGAAGGGACTGACCGGAGCCGCCTACGAAGGCCATTACTTCTGGGACACCGAGATTTATGTGTTGCCGTTCTTGACCTACACCGCGCCGCGCATCGCCAAAAATCTGTTGAGATTCCGGCACGGGATGTTGGACAAGGCCCGCGAACGGGCGCGCCAGCTCAATCAGCGAGGGGCCATGTATCCCTGGAGGACGATCAACGGCGAAGAGGCGTCGGCATATTACGCGGCGGGCACGGCGCAGTATCACATCAACGCCGACATCATGTACGCGTTGAAAAAGTACATCCAGGCGACGGAGGAGGACGAATTCCTCTTCGACGAAGGCGTCGAGATGCTGGTGGAGACGGCGCGGCTCTGGCGGTCACTCGGGTTTTATTCGCCCCGAAAGGACGGCCAGTTTTGCATCCTCTGCGTGACCGGTCCCGACGAATACAACACGGTGGTCGATAACAACGTGTACACAAACCTCATGGCGAAGGAGAACCTCCGCTTCGCGGCCGAGACGGTGGAGCGCGTGCGTGACCGGCGTCCCGATCTCTTTACCGCGTTAGTGCACAAGACACGGCTCGACCTCTCCGAAGTGGCGGAATGGAAACAGGCCGCTGATCGCATGTACGTCCCCTATGATCAGCGACTCCAGATCACGCCCCAGGACGAACAGTTCTTGGAACAAGAGCCCTGGGATTTCGACCGGGTATCAGAAGACAAATATCCGCTGCTTCTGTATTTCCATCCCCTGACGATCTATCGCTACCAGGTCATCAAGCAGGCTGACCTCGTCCTGGCCATGTTGCTGCTCGGTCACGAGTTCTCTCCCGATCTGAAACGGCGGAACTTCGACTTCTACGATCCGATTACGACGGGCGACTCATCGCTTTCAGCCTGCATCCAAAGCATCATGGCTGCTGAAGTGGGCGAGATGGGCAAGGCCCTGGAGTACGCACGCGTGGCGACGCTGATGGACCTGGGCGATGTCTCGGGGAACGTCAAAGACGGATGTCACATCGCCGCAATGGGGGGCGTCTGGATGATTTTCGTCTACGGATTTGCCGGATTACGCGATTATGGCGGAGAGCTCAGCTTCTGGCCGGCTCTCCCTGACGTGCTCCATTGCATCCGATTCAATCTCATGTTTCAAGGCCGGACGATCGAAGTCGATGTCGGGCAGGACACGACGAGCTATCGGCTCAAGACCGGAGGCGGACTCACGATCCGTCATGAGGAAGAGGAGGTCAAGTTATCACCTGAAGAGCCCTTTGCCGAGCGGCCGAATCGTAAACTCAACATGGACCTGAAACACAACGCCTGACTAATGGAGCCGCTGTCACACCTTCCTGCGTATGAGAAGCACGCCATCCCTGATCGTGAGAAGCGCGGCTGACACATCGGGATCCGAGGCGACAGCCCGATTCAGTTCTTGAATGGCGGCTGTTCGTTCATCGGGAGGCGGTTCCAACAGCACGTCCCCATCCCACAGCACATTGTCGATGACGATGACGCCGTTCGGCGAGAGCAGCTCTTTCGCGCGCCGATAGTAATTCAGGTAATTTTGCTTGTCGGCGTCGATAAAGATGAGGTCATAGCGGTTCTTCAGTACGCGCATGGTCTCAAGGGCAGGTCCCATACGAACGGTGATTTTCTGGCCGTGCGGTGACATCGCGAAATAACGGCGGGCCACCGCTGCCGATGTTTCGTCGATTTCACAGGTGGTCACGGTCCCCTCTATGGGGAGGGCTTCGGCGAAGCAGAGGGCGCTGTAGCCGGTGAACATACCGATTTCCAGGACATGGGCGGCCCGCACGATTTGGGTCAACAGTTTCAAAAAGGCGCCTTCCAGCGGTCCGACAAGCATCTGAGGACAGTCCATTTGCCGGTGAGTTTCCGCACGCAGGGCGCGGCAGATCTCGGACTCGCCCATGGAATGTGCCGTCGCATAGGCTTCGATTTCAGCGGAAACTAATGCCTTCATGTACGCATTCTCCGGTTTGAAAAATGGCCTGCTGCGTGCGAGACTGCATGAACCTATTCAGCGGCACGATGATAGCATGTTGTGACGGAGGAAATGGCAGTATGAAAACCCTGAAAACGCTGGAGCCGCTTTCGAGCCGCCTCCTGGAAATTCAGCGGATCAACAGCGCGGCCTCTGTCCTGTCGTGGGACCAAGAAACCTACATGCCGGCGGGTGGAGGTACGGCCCGCGCAGAGCAAATTGCCACACTTCAGGGAATCGCGCATCAGCAACTGGTATCGTCCGACACCGAGCGGCTGCTTGGCACATGGCTCGATCTCCAGACGGGTCTTGCTCTCGAACAGAACGGGGAACTCTGGGACGAATCGGCCAATGCCCTGCTGCGTGAAGTGTGGCGTGACTATAGTCGTGCAAGAAAACTCCCGTCAGATTTCGTGATCCGGTTGAGCAGGGAATGTTCCCTGGCGCAACAAGTCTGGGCAGAAGCGAAGACGCAAAATGCTTTCAAATCGTTTCTGCCCAGCCTGCGCACGGTGTTGTCGCTCAAGCGGGAAGAAGCCCAGTATCTTGGATTTGAAGGCACGCCCTACAATGCGCTGCTCGATGTCTATGAGCCGGGATCGACGGTCGCCGGGTTGCGGCCGCTGTTTGCACAGCTGAAGACGGGGCTCGTCCCCTTACTGAGGCGCATTCAACAGAGCTCGGTCCAGATCGACGACACCCTTTTTTACCATGCCTATGACCAGGCACGGCAGCTGGAATTCGGCCGTCTGGTGCTCATCGCGATGGGCTACGACTTCGAAAAAGGCCGGCTGGATCTGTCTGCCCATCCCTTCACCACATCGTTCCATCCGACGGACGTCCGCGTCACCACTCGCGTGTACGAACACGACCTGCCCTCGTGCCTTTTTAGCTGCATCCATGAGGGCGGCCATGGCCTATATGATCAGGGACTCGACCCAACGCATTATGGCACTCCGCTCGGCGAATCCGTATCGCTGGGCATCCATGAGAGTCAATCTCGATTGTGGGAGAATTGCGTCGGCCGCTCACGCGCCTTCTGGCGGTTTTTTTATCCGATCCTCCAAGCCACGTTCCATCATCAACTGCGCGCGGTGGAGATGGAACAGTTTTACGCTGTGATCAATCGAGTCAAACCCTCGTTGATCCGCGTCGAGGCCGATGAACTCACATACAATCTCCACATCATGCTGCGGTTCGAGATTGAGCAGGACCTGATCGAGGGCAAGGCGAACCCGGAGGAGCTTCCCGGCATCTGGAACCACAAGATGAAGGAGTATCTGGGGATCGTTCCGTCACTGGACGGAGAAGGCGTGTTGCAGGATGTCCATTGGTCGATGGGAGCCTTCGGCTACTTCCCGACATATACCTTGGGCAATCTCTATGCTGTTCAGTTTTACGAACAGGCGAAACACGAGATTCCCCACATCGAAGATGAAATCGCCGCGGGACAGTTGATGCTGTTGCGCCGTTGGCTAGGTCAGAAGATTCATCGCTGGGGTCGCATGTTCACGCCCGATCACCTGGCCCAACGAGTGACCGGCGTGAGTCTCAGCCCGGAACCATTTTTACGCTATATCGAACGGAAGTACGGAGAGCTCTACCGGCTCGACAAGGCCTGACGGTCTCATCTCTTCCATCACATCACCGTCCCTCGCTGTCTACGATTCCCCTTAATAGCCCATTGCCTGGTTCAGCTTCCCCAGGAGCGCCGGCGGGAACGCAAACTCCGCTTGCACCTCGATGCGATGGGGCACAAGCAGCGTTGTATGAAACACGATGTCGCGGATAGGAATCTTGAATTCCGGATCCTGCGGCGTACTCAATTCGACCGCTTCGACGGATGAGGTAATGGCGCCGCTGTCTTGAGGACCGTAGGTCGCCATGACGGCTTTCAGAATCTCGATGACCTTTTCATTGGTTTCGATGCCGGCGACGCCTTGTTCGATCAACGGGAGGACCGCCTCCTGCGCCTGATCGGAGAGCGTAAAGTTCTCCACGCGCTCCTTCCGACGGAGCGACGTCAGATCGTTGTCCAGATCCTTGCTGAACGCGCCGTAGGCGAACCGGAAAAATTCAAAATGAAACCCTTTGAGGCCCTTTCCGAACATCTGCAGCTCGCAGAGAAAACAGAGCTGCTGAAGTTTGACGTCGCTCAGCAGTCCATGAGGGTCGGCCAGATGCAGTGCATAGAGCAAGAGGGCGCGGTCGACGGCAATCTGATGAGGCTGGCGCATCAGCTGGGAATCCTTCTCGTCAACGCCCGGACGGGCGCTGCACTATAGACAAGCGCAGAAAACCCGTCAATCGCCCCCTTGACCGCATCAAGTGTTTCTGTTTCTAATGACCACCGGTTGGAGACACGTTGATATGCCGGCAGGCAAATTCGCGAAAGAGATGAACGTGCTGAAGGAGCACCTGGGCAAGCACCAGCTGAAATTCACCCGCCAGCGGGAACTCATTCTGACGGCCTTTCTACGGCAGGAACACATCACCGCCGAGGCCATGTACCATCAACTCGCCAAAACGGATCCTCATCTTGGGCTGGCGACGATTTATCGGACACTGAATTTGTTTTGCGACGCCGGCATCGCGCAGGCCAGGCATTTCGGCTCACAAACGCAATACGATAACGTCGCCCATAAGGGGCATCACGATCACCTCATCTGCACAGGTTGCGGCAAAATCGTCGAATTTGAAAACTGCGAGATCGAAAAATTGCAGGAGGAGGTCGCCGCCCGCAACGGCTTTACCATCCAGACCCACCGCCTTGAACTCTACGGACTCTGCTCCCGCTGCCGTCATTGACGATTGCCCCGGCTTTTGGTATCATTTTGAGATGGCTTATCAATTTCAATTTCCACGCTCGACCCAACGCCGCCCGGTGCTGTTTGGACTCGCCTGCCTGGTCGCCTTCTTTGTGCATGCTGTCACGGTCTTTGCCGCCGACAAGCTGACTGTCTATTCGGGCCGCGCCGAACGATTGATCAAACCGGTCTTGGACGAATTCACATCGAAGACCGGCATTCAAGTGGATCTCCTCTCTTCCGGAACAACGGAACTCGTCAATCGGCTCAAGGCAGAGGGCGATCGAACCCCGGCGGATCTTTTCCTAACCAACGATGCCGGCAGCCTTGAGCAGGCTCGGGCGGCTGGGATTCTCCGGCCCTTGAACATGCGGGAAGTCGACCGCGCGATCCCGCCGCAGTTCCGCGCGCCGGATAATGCCTGGATCGGCCTGTCCGGCCGATTCTGGATCATTGTCTACAACAAGACGCTGGTCAAACCGGAGTGAACTGAAATCACTGCTGGATCTCGCCGATCCGAAATGGAAGGGAAAGCTCGCCATTCCCAACGCCGGGAGCGAATATCTGCAGGCCGGCGTGTCGGTGATCCGTGCCAGTCACGGAGACGCAAGAACCAAGGAGTTCCTTTTGGGGCTGAAGGACAATGCCGGTGCCCAGGTCTACCAAAAAAGCTCTCAAATCGTGGAAGCCGTTGCGAAAGGACAAGCCTCGCTCGGCATCGTCAACCACTATTATATCTATCGCCATCTGGCCGCCCAACCGACGGCGCCGATCGCCGCCTTCATGCCTGATCAGCAGGAAAGCGGGATGGGTGCAATCATGAATGTCGCCGGAGTGGGCATCGTCAGATCTACCAAGCATCTCGAATCGGCCAAGCTTTTGGTTGAATTCCTGGTCGCCCAAGCGGGACAAAAACTCTTCGCCGACTTGGACAAAGAGTATCCGCTCCACCCCGAAGTCAAAGCGGATCCCGCGCTCGTGGAACGTAAGAATTTCCGAGCAGCACAGGTGCCCTTGACGAGGCTGGCGGAACTGCGGGAACCGACCCTCACACTCATCGAACAAGTGGGGCTTCGCTAATCTGACGAGACCCACGTGACCACTCTTCGCGCCCATCTCAGTTCGCCTTTGCAGCTCGTCACATTGGCCAGCGCGGCGCTTATCTTATTACCCCTCGGGTATGTCACGTCCCAGGCATTGTCTGCCGATCCGGCCGTCTGGAGCCGCCTGTGGACGACGCGTATCCCCGAGCTACTGACGAATACGATCTGGCTGGCAGCCAGCGTGGCCTGCCTGACGCTCCTGCTTGGGGTCTCCACCGCCTGGCTTGTCACGAGGGTTGAGTTCCCCGGGCGCCGGCTCTGGGAAGGGGCGCTGGTTCTGCCGCTGGCGATGCCGACCTACGTGCTGGCCTACATCTATTCGTATCTTCTTGGATTCGGCGGTCCTGTCGAGCACGTCTGGCAGCTGGTCGCCGGTCCCCAGGCGCGCATCTTTTCGCCTCATAGCTACTTGGGCGCCACCCTGGTCATGACGCTGGATACCTTCCCCTTCGTGTATCTACTCAGCCGCAGCGCACTTCTCAATCTGAACGTCTCGTTCGAAGAAGTCTCACGTGCCAGCGGCATCTCTCGGATGAAGACGTTATGGCTGGTCACGCTTCCCCTCATGCGCCCGTCCATCGCTGCCGGATTGGCGCTGGTCATTCTCTATGTGGTTTCGGATTTTGGAGCGGTTTCCCTACTGCGGTATCAAACTCTGACCTATGCAGTGTTCCAACAGATGACCGGTCGGTCGGATAACACGGCTGCCAGCATCCTGAGTCTCCTGCTCGTCGGATTGGCGCTGTTGTTTCTCGTCACCGAACGGTGGTTTCGCCATCGAAGCCGGTTTTACCAGACGACCGGACGGTATCGCCGCCCTGAACGACATCGCTATAGCTGGCTTGGAACCATCGCTGGTCACCGGCTATCTCGTGCTCGTCGTTGGAGCATCGTTCGGGCTGCCGGCGTATCTGCTCGTCATCTGGAGTCTCTCTCCTGAAGCCCAGGCCACCATCGACAGCCGTTTTTTCGGCTTTCTGTGGAATAGCGGCTTCCTGGCTGCCTGTGCGGCCACCGGCGGCGTGTTGATCGGCCTGCCGCTCGCCTACATGGCCAACCGCCGTCCCACCTGGCTGAACCTCGGATGTTTACAGGCGGCCTATGCAGGCTATGTCCTACCCGGACCTGTCGCTGCGTTGGCGGTCCTGGTTCTCTGCCTGAATCTGACACCTTTCCTGTACGGATCGGTTCTCGTCCTCATCGTGGCCTATGTGATCCATTTCCTGCCCGCCGGACTGCAGTCGCTGGAGCCGGCGCTTGCAGCAGATTACGCCCAATCTGGAGGAAGTGGCCCGTACGCTCGGGCTTGGCGTGCGGCAGACCTGGCAGCGCGTGACGCTGCCGCTCATGCGCAATGGATTCATTGTGGCCTGGGTGCTCATGTTCCTGCAGACGATGAAAGAGCTTCCGGCAACCTTGCTGCTGCGTCCCGTCGGATTCGACACCTTGGCAATTCGGGTCTGGATGGAAGCCAGCGAAGAGTATTATCAGCTGGCCGCCCCCTCAGCACTGCTGATCGTGCTGCTCGGGCTGCCGACGTTACTGCTATTGTTGTCGAAGGATTGGCGAGCGGCATGACAAAGAGATGAAAGACCATGAAACCCCGGCCCTCCGTCATGAGTGAATCCAACCTACAAGCCGATCTCTATCGGCCTGCTTCTTCCGTGCTGGAATTGCGCGGCGTCTCGTGCGCGTACGACGCTGGGCGTCCGGCCGTGAGCGACATCGCGTTCGCTGCTCATGAGGGTGAAATCTTGTGCTTGTTGGGTCCATCAGGATGCGGGAAAACGACCATCTTGCGCGCCATCGCGGGATTCGAGCCCGTCCGGTCGGGTCAGATCTTTTTGTCAGGGCAGCTGGTGTCGTCGCTGGATCAAATGATACCGACCGAAGACCGACACGTCGGCATGGTGTTTCAGGAGTACGCGTTATTCCCCCACCTCCGTGTTCAGGAGAACATTGCCTTCGGCCTGCGCCGGCTGAGCCGGAGCGAGCGAAAAATGCGTGTGCAGGACATGCTCCGTCTGGTCGGCCTGGAAGGCTTCGAACGTCGCTACCCGCATGAGTTGTCCGGCGGTCAGCAGCAGCGCGTGGCTCTCGCTAGGGCGTTGGTGCAACATCCCGTCTTGCTCCTGCTCGATGAACCTTTCAGCAACCTTGATCCGGATATGGCCGGACGGATGCGCCAGGAACTGCATGACTTGCTGCGCCGCACGAAGACCACAACGATCCTCGTCACGCACGATCACGACGAAGCGTTTGCCATGGCCGATCGCATCGCGGTACTCAACCAGGGTCGGCTGGAACAGTTCGACACGCCGGAGACCATCTATCACATGCCGGCGACGCCGTTCGTCGCCGATTTCGTCGGACAGGCCGACTTTATTCCCGGCACAGTGTCCAGCGGGATGGTGCACACAGAACTGGGAGAGTTCCCGGATACGCTTGACTGCGAGGACGGAACGTCGGTCGTGGTCATGATCCGCCCGGACGACATCCATTTGGTGCCCACAAAGGCCGCCACGTCACACGTCCTTTCACGTCAATTCAGGGGATCGGAAAATATCTACGCTGTGAGCCTTTCCTCCGGACAGGTCGTGCACAGTAGTCAGGGCTCGACGAGTGTGTATCAAGAAGGCACTCCCGTCGAGTTGCGTGTGCTGGCTACTCATACCGTGCTGTTCAAGCAGGCCGGCGCCGGGCCAACGTAAAATCCTCACGTTGACAGCGGTTTTCCGCTTCTGGCACAGTCACCAGCCAAGTGCCCGCGACCCGCCATCTTCCCACACCGAACCGGAGAAGGAGCCTTTGAATGGACGCGCTGAACAATGCAGTCGACTATGGCATTATCGGCCTGCTCTTGGCCCTGAGTGTCTGGTCGGTCGCCATTGCGGTTGAACGTTGGCTGTACTACAGTCGGATCGACCTGGCGAAGTTTGCGTCGCAACAAACGCTGGAAATCGCGCTGACTAAGCGGCTCGTCGTGATTGGTACGGTGGCGGCCAATGCGCCGTACATCGGCCTCCTCGGGACGGTCCTGGGCATCATGCTCACATTTCATACCATGGGAACGTCGGGGACCATGGCCGTCAATACGATCATGATCGGATTGAGCCTCGCATTGAAAGCGACGGCGGTGGGACTGCTCGTGGCCATTCCCTGCGTCGTCATGAACAACATTCTGCGTCGGAAAGTGAGTGAACTGATGGCCCAGTACAAGGTGATGCATGGATCGCGAGCTTGATCAAATCAACGTCATACCCCTTGTCGATGTGATGCTCGTGCTGCTCGTCATCGTCTTGACGACTGCCACGTTCATCAGTACCGGTCAGATTCCCGTCAATCTTGCCAAAGCGAAGGAAGCCGGCGACCGTAAAGATGCGCCGATCGTGATCACGCTCAATGCCGAAGGCCATTTGTTCGTCAATGACCGACCAGTGACTGCGGACGGATTGAAGGAGACTCTGCGGGTGGAACCCCGTGAGTCGGCAGTCGTGGTTCGCGCGGATAAGACGACATTGCTCGAACGATTTGTCTCACTTGTCGACGACGTGAGAGGACTGGGCTTCCAACATGTGAGTCTAGAGGTTGTCCGCATATGATTGTCGCCGGACGATCGGGAGGTGCCCACTCGATAGGATGGCTCACCTCGCTCTGTCTGCATGCCACGCTGGCCTTCGGCGCTCTGGTGGTCACACAACGCGTGACGCTCGCCCCTCAACCGGTTCCCTTCACATGGAACGTCGCCATGGTCACTGATCCTTCCGGGCCACTCCAGTCATCGGCCACCCCTACGACAACCATCCATCCGCCTCTCAACCAGCCTCCATCACCGGCGCGATCAGCAAGCACTGCACCTGCACCAGCTCCAGCGCGGGACGCCGGTTCGATGAGAGCCATGACGGCTGAACCGGCGATGCCGCGCGCGGCGGAGCCGATGGATCGCAGAAACCAGGCTCCGCAAGTCCTTGACAGCCCTCCACCCGTGGAAAGTACCGAACATGAACAGGCGATTGAACAAGCCCCTGCACCGGCGCAGGCACCGACCTCGACTCCCCAACTGTCCAGTCAACAGCCGGAGCCGGTTTCTGATTTGAGTTCGACAATGCAACCGTTACCGCGTGAGCAGGAAGCCGGTTTGTCGGCGCAATCCCCAGGACCTGTTGCCTCTTCCACCGCGCGCGCCGACTATGCGTGGTTGTCTGAGACGATCATGCGCCGCATGCAGGAACTGAAGAGGTACCCGACGGAGGCGAGACTCGAGCGGGCAGAAGGGAAAGTGGTCTTGAAAGCGGTTCTCCGAAGCAATGGGAGCATTGAGGCCGTTGAAATCTTTCAAAGTTCTGGCCATCAAAGCCTGGATCGGGCAGCAGTCGAATTGTTAAATCTCGCCGCACCCTTCCACTTCCCTCGCCCACTGGAGAAGCCTCAGATGACCGTGAAGATTCCGATGAGTTATCGACTTGAGCCATAGCCATAGCTGATAAAACGACTGACCAATGTTAGTGATTGAGCTTCAACTCGTCGAGCCCGGGCGATAATCGCACTCTGTTTCGCAGCCCGGATGAGATCAGCACGCGGCCATCACGGTCGACGATGATCGCTTCGACGTCCTCCAACTGCTCGACCAGTTCCATGCCTCGCTCAGCGCCCAGCACAAAAATGCCGGTATCAAGACCATCGGCCCAAATTCCTTCCTTGGCGATCACGCTCACACTTTGACAGCCTCGAGCCGGCTGCAGCGTGTGGGGATCCAGGATGTGGTGATATCGGATACCATCCTTTTCAAAGAACCGTTCGTAATCGCCGGCGGTCGAGATGGCCTCATCTTGTAGATCGATCTCCGCTATGATTTCGCCCTCCTTCCTAGGGTGCTGGATTCCGACCCGAAAAGCCCCGCCATCCGGCAAACGTCCGAAAGCCTTGATATCGCCAGACAATGCTACGACGCCGGCCATGGCCCCAGCCTTTTTCATCATCAGAACGGCTTGATCAGCAGCATAGCCTTTACCGATACCTCCCACGTCAACGCGCATCCCGGGTCTTTCCAGGTAAATCGTCCGCTCCCAGACGTCAGTATGCACATGCTGTAAATCTATCAACGGCTTGAGAGCGGCCAATTCTTCAGCAGTCGGAAGCCGAGGTTCGGCCGAGATATTCCAGGCATCGACGGCCGGGCCAATGGCGATATTGAACGCCCCTTCGGTCATTTCGGCGACCTGGAGCGATTTTCTCACAAGCACCATGGTTTCCAAGCTGACCCGTACGGGGCTTCGCCCTGCAGCGGCATTCACCTGTGAGAGCTCGCTCTCTGGAATCCATGTACTCAGCAATTGCTCAAGGCGCTTCACTTCCTGAAACCCGGCGGTAATGGCGGCAGTGGCCTCTGCTTGTGTCCGTCCGACCGCGGTGATGGACACCAGCGTGCCCATATGCATCTGTGTCCGTTTCACCGTCACCAAGGGAGGTTCAGGAGAACCGCCTTTAGCACAAGACAGAATTGCAACACCCAGACAGACAACGGCCATGGTGCGCTTGAGGCTCATGCAGGAGGGCATCACCACCAGTGGCGACGGAAATAGCGGGGTACACGGGGATACGGCATGACTTCGTACAGACGCGCCTGCACTTCTGTCGGATCAGGCAGCACAGTGGGAACAGTACCAGCCTCCAACGACGGCTCTTCGTGTGTGAGTGTTTCGATTGCGTGAGCGCGGTCTTCTTCGTCACTGACCATGGACACAGATACCATCCGGCCATATTTCGGAGAATCAACTCCGAACCTCCAGGTCCCCAGATAGGTGACCGGATCTCGGCCAATCGAAAACGTCGACGCCAGTTGTGCGATCGACAAGAAAGGGCCTTCATTGATTTGAACGCGGATCAATTCATACTCACCTGGGGCAAGGGGCAGAATGAATCGTTCGTCGTCCGACTCTATCTCGACCGTAAAACGTTCCTTGGTCTGCCTATTCTGGACCTCGAACGATCTGACAGCTGGCTCGTAGATCCGCCTCCGCTCTCCGGTGAGCACAGCAACGACCCGCCCGACAGCGACATTCGACTGGACGATCCCCTCCTCAGGCACGGCAGGGAGTTCACTCACGCAGGCCTGCAGAAAGATGACATCCTACCGCACTAGAAACACCGTATGAATGGGATGCGTCATCATACGGTGATTATACGGCATCGCATCGATCCACAGGGGAGCACGATCCCTAGAGGGACACCTCATTGACAGTGTAGGAGGGCGTCGCTATACTTGGCAGCGATTTTAATAATTGTTCTCAATATCAGGAAGTCGCCTTCATGATCACTGGTCCTTCACCGCATCGCCGAAACATCTGAAACCCGCTGCGAATGCGGCCAATTGATCGCAAAAGTCAGAGGCCAAAGCTTGGAGCTGAAATGCAAACGATGTAAACGCATCGTGGTCATTCCCTTCTCCTCGATCCAGGGATGGAGGAACGTCCCATCATCAAGTCGGCTATGAGAAAGGAGGCTTTCGGAAATATCGTCTAGGCACAGTCGTATTGAAATCAAAATGACCAGAGACCGTCGAGTCCCGAGTCTGACCACCACCACTTACCTTATGGAGGTTTGCAATGAGGATCAGGTCAATCCTCGGGACTCTCGTGATCGCAAGCTTGCCGGTGATGCCGGCCCTGGCCGCTGACATGACCCCCGAGGAAATTCAAAAGATGGTTGATGAGGCAGTCAACAGGAAGATGCAGGAACACGAACGACGCGAAGGGGCAGCCGAACGAAGTATGGAACAAAAGGAAGCTGCTCCTCAGTATCCGGTGCCCACAGGTCCGATGACCGATATCAAAGTCGAGCGGAAGGGGGAGGAAAAAGTTCCGTTGGGCTTTGGATCGACCGGATCAGGCCGCTTGGTCTACGCCAAACCGTTCGTGGCTGCGCCCAAAGCCATTGTCGGCGGCTATATTGACATTCAGTATCGGACTCACCAAAAGGGTGTCCTCGAAACGGGAGACTATAACGATATACGGGGTTTACAGGGGACGACCAACGGATTCGACCAGCAGCGATTCGTGCCATTCATTTACGCCGACATCACCGAGCATGTGAAGTTCGCATCGGAAATTGAGATCGAACATGGGATCAGAGGAGCCGGTGAAATCGAAATTAGTCTGGAGTTCGCTCACATCGACTACCTGGTGAATGAGCCCTTCAATATTCGGGCAGGAATTTTGCTCATTCCAATCGGCAAGTTCAACCTGCTGCACGACTCGCCCTTGAACGACTTAACTGATCGACCACTTGTCGCCCAGTTCGTCATCCCATCAACCATGTCAGAAACCGGCGCAGGCTTTTACGGAACATTCTACCCGGGAAGAACCAGTAAGCTGGACTATGAGTTGTACTTCACAACAGGCCCTTGCGGGTATAACAGCGACGGTTCGCCACGTGCGAACGAGGAAACCGGCACAAAAGATACTCGCCAACGGAAATGTGAGCAGACCGCTGATGGGCTTGACATTAATAACGGGAAGGCTGTCTCAGGTCGTCTGGCCTTCAGCCCGATGCTCGGCGTGGAAGTTGCTGGATCGGGGTATTTTGGCAATGCATCTCCATCCAGCTATAACCCCTTAAGTATCACCGCAATCGACTGGACACTCCAAAAAGGTCCGTTTGAACTTATCGGTGAAGCAGCCTGGTCCTATGCTCGCGGCAACTCCCGGGCGATTCCTGGGAGTACCTTCGGTTTCAGTCCTGGCTCCTTACTCACGGGTGTCAACACCCTGAACTCGTTCGCCTTTCCACCACAGCGAATGTCAGGGTACTACATCCAAGCAAACTATCATTTCATGCCTGCGTTCCTCGCCAACTGGTCACCGAAACGATTCGGCGAGGGGTCAACCTTCACGGCCGTCATTCGGTACGACCGGGTTAACCTCAACATGGATAACAAAGGGGAAAACGAGGGTAACCTGGAGCAAATCTCGTTCGGCTTGAACTACCGGCCCGTCGAAGATTGCGTATTCAAGATGAGTTACCAATATCTGCCGATGTCTTTTAATCCAAACTCCGGTCAGCGCATTCACGACAACGCATTTGTCATTTCAGCAGCGACGTATTTCTAGGTCGTTATCGTGGGGCTTTTTCGCGCGAGTGAGAGAGCCCCACATGATCCAGCACTCAGGTACAACATGAGCGTGAGCAACATAGTTTGTCTTTCCTTCCTGGCACTCGCCGGTGGATGCGCCGCGGTAAGCGGCAGTCATGATCATTATTACACGTGCGCATACGACACCGTATGGGATGCGGCCATTGATACGCTCAAAGGCCATTCCATCACAAGCCAAAACAAAGAGAAGGGCGTCATAGAAACCGCCTGGATTGAAATGGAAGGTAAGGAACGAACCTACGGGGCCTTTGGAAGGGAAGGATTCGGCAACCGCGAACGCGCCCGGCTCAGCGCGGCGGTCAAACGCATGGACGACGTGGCAGCGGTCAGCATTTTGGAAACCCGCCAGCGGTGGCATGCGAAGGGCGGCGTTACGCAACAAGCTACCCGGTGGTGGCCAATCGATCCCTCGGAAGAAGTGCTCAACGATGTTTCCAACCAATTGAACTCTAAATTGCACGAAAAAGGATGTTCAACATCATGAAACCTCTGGCCTCATTTCTTAGCAGCCTATGCCTCTTTATCGCATTTGCTACGCCGGCCTGGAGCGAACGCATTTGGGATGCCGAGCTCAAACGCTTCCTGACCGAGCAGGAAATGACTCATGCGGAGGTTTTTCTGACGGAGGAGGAAGCACTCAAGATCATGTTGCCGAATTCAGAACGCATTCGGCAGGATGTCATCCGGCTGACACCGGAAAAGAAAGCTCAGATCGAAGAGCGAATCGGGTGGAAATTTCCTGAAGAATCTTTTGAAGTCTTCGTCGGCGAGACCGGCACCAGAGTTGACGGATATGCGTTAATTCAAAACACCATCGGCAAGCATAAGCCCATGACCTATATGGTCGGAGTCGACCCAACGGGCGCTTGCGCCGATGTCGAATTGCTCGTCTTCCGAGAGGCCAAAGGCAGCGAGGTACGCACGAAACGATTCAATGTCCAGTACGAAGGCAAGACAGTTCACGATCCGATCCGCATCAATAAAGACATCATCAACATCAGCGGTGCCACCATGTCTGTGCGCTCCTTCAGCGCTGGAGTTAAGCGCGTCCTGGTCCTTGTTGATGAATTCTATTTGAAACCTGTCGGATTAGGCAGCGACACCATCGCCGCGCGAAAAGCCGAAAAGGGTTTTTGGGGCTCGGTGTTCGGTAATTGAGAAAGCGGACCACGCGTCCCGCATGCGCAACTTCAATCAGCGATTCAGGCTCCGTGACTCCGATCGTCATATCCGATTGTTGTATACGTTGTTCTTACTTTTGATGTTGGCCGGCTTCTTGTTTTCATTTTTTTGGGCCCACAGTATGACCGGATTATCGCCATCAGGAATTGCCGATCATTATCGGGGTTCTGACGTCACGTTCGGTGAGCCGATGTCGTTCCGCGAATTGGCCGAGGTCACGCACTTTCACCTTTTCACGATGCCGGTCGTGTTCATTATTCTCATTCACGTCATGTATCTCACGAATGCCGGTAACGCAACCGAAAGCCGCCATGACGTGGGCCGGGTTCGGCGGGGTCATTCTCGACCTGGTCTCTCCGTGGTTAATCAGTTATGTGTCGCCGGTCTTCGTGTTGACGATGTTGACCGGAGACCTCCTGATGATGCTGAGCTTCCTCGTGATGATGACCATCCCCTTATACGAGATGTGGATACTGCGACAGCCGTTGATGGCAGGGAAGCGAGGAGAAGAGACGTAGCACGAGCTACTACTGTTCGACAAAGGCTAGAGAGGCCAGAGGTCTAGTACCCAGAGCCCAAGATTCGAATAGATCTTGGGCTTTTTGTTTGCGAGCGCACGTCATGCAGTCAATTCCAATAATCAGCACTGATTCAGCACTGGAACGCATTCGATTGGCACTTCAAACGATTGATGCCCTTCGGCTACCCAGTTCAGTCGGACCTCATGTCGAAACCGTTCTCGTCCGGCATGCGGCGAAGATACTGGATCAGGTCCTGCCATGGCAGCAAGGGCATGGGCGGAGAACCGCCGCCCTGGCACAGGCCATCGGATCAGCCGCAGGTCTCTGTCGAGATGCATTGCACCATTTGACGCTCGCCGCACTGCTCCACGACATTGGTCTGTTAGCGTTGCCCAGCAGGCTCCATGCGCATGCCGGCTATCTCGACGGTGAATCGTATACTGCCGTCCAATGCCATCCACGAACCGGCGCTCAATGGCTTGAGCCGTACCGGTTTCTCAGAAATGCCTCGGTGATCATCGCGCACCACCATGAGCGATGGGATGGGTCGGGATACCCCTATGGGATACGAGGGACTTTCATTCCAATCGAGGCTCGTGTCCTCGCGATTGCGGACGCATTCGACGCCATCCAGGTGCCGCTGGTGACCGACCAGCAAACACGGGACCAGGTGGCCTACCGCATCCTCACCGTCGGAGCAGGGACACAATTCGATCCTCACCTTGTCGAGATGTGTGGGCACTGCCTGCAACAACCGAACCTTTTTTCTTATCACTGATCAGGAGGAGTGATCATGTTCCCAACGGCTTCCGGATATTTTATGCCTACTTTAAGACTCCTACTTATTACCACCATGGTAACGACAGGCTGCTCGGCCGGGGGAGATTCTTCTGCACCTGCCACGGCACAGGCCACAGGAACCCCTGGAGCGGAAGAGGCCGTCGGCGAGCGCTTGTTCATGGAAACCCGCTTTGCACAAGCGTTCCAGGCATTTTTGGACGCCGGCGGCGACGTCAACGATCCAAACGCCGGTGACGCTGTTGTGGATTCAGTGGAAACGTTGGGAGCACCGATCACAGCCGAAGCGCCCTTCAAAGGGATGTCGATGAACTGCCGGTCCTGTCACTTTGTCGACGACCTCCTCACGGCTCCCGGAGGCGGCATGCGGACCTATGCTGATTTTGCACCACGGAGTCCGATCCCCGCACGAGCCGACGGCAAGACCCATACGCCCCGCAATTCTCCACCGTTGGTCAACGCGACGCTCGACCGCCCAGGCGGCATGCTCCTGCACTTCGACGCAGAATTCAACTCCATTGAAGATCTCGTCGCGGCAACTTTTACCGGCCGCAATTTCGGCTGGCTCCCGGGCGAGCGGGCACAGGCCATCGCGCATATCGCCGAGTCGTTCGCGGCGATGACGGATCCTTCGATCCGTCCGATCAGTTCGGCGGACTTTCGTACCGTATTCTATTCACCGGAAGAAATCCGGCGATCCCAGACGAGTTTCGTCTACCCCCGGAATTCCGCGCGTTTGTCGGATCGGCCACGGATCAGGAAATCTTCGATGCCGTGGTGAAAGTCGTGGCCGCATACGTGAATGGCCTGCTGTTTCTCGCAGACCGAGGACAGCGGTGCCCCGATTCGTTCACCCTTCGACGTATTCCTTGAAACAAACGGCCTTCCTCAACAACCGGACCCCAACGAGTCGCCGCTCGACTACAGCCGGCGTTTGCGGACCCTCGTCAACGCATTGGCCAGCCCACAGTTTGTGACCTCGAATCCAAATCGAGACGATGGCCAATTCCAGTTTCACTCTCAACCATTTGAATTCGGTCCGACCGAACTCGACGGCTTGAAGATGTTCCTGTCGGAACCGGCCGCTCCAATTGCTTCACCGGCGGAACTGACTGCGGGGAAAATTGGCAATTGCATCGCCTGTCATGCTGCGCCCAACTTTACCGATTTCAAACTGCACAATACGGGAACGACTCAGAGAGAATATGACGGCCTTCATGCTACAGGCGCTTTTTTCGCACTGCCGATTCCTAACCTTGCTACCAGAACAGCCAACGACCTTCCGGCCACCGAACAGCATCCGGGCGCAACCGACCGATTCCGGTCCATTCCATCCAACAGCACCACCTTGACGGATTTAGGCGTGTGGAACGTTTTTGCCAACCCGGATATGCCGGCCCCTCAGATGAAGATCCGGACCATACTCTGCGACGATCAACAGCCCTGCCCTCTGTCCGATTCCGTGCTGCTGGACCGTGCTATCGCCCGATTCAAGACTCCAAGTCTTCGTGATCTCGGTCATTCCGCGCCGTACATGCACAATGGCCAGTTCGACACCCTGAACGACATCATCACGTTCTATCGCGATACGTCGACGCTTGCACGAGCGGGAACGCTGAGAAACGGAGCTCCAGAGCTGCGGGGCATCGCGTTGACGGCAGGAGACGCCACAGCACTGGTGGCGTTTCTGAGAGCGTTGAACGAGGATTATCAATAGGGAAGGTTTGCGATCAACATACGAGCGGGAGACGACTTGCCCCGCTCAATGGCGGGAGGCTTTGCATCCTCCTGGGGCCTCCCGCCTTCCTTCTTCATGATTCTTTCTTGATCTGCTCGGCGAGATAATTTTCCAGCCCGATCTGCTTGATCGTTTCCATCTGCGTTTCGATCCAATCAATGTGATCGTCGACGTCCTTTGCCATATCCTCGAGCATGTGTCGGGTGGTGAAATCCATCACCTTTGTGCAATGGACGACGCCGTCATTCAACAGGGCTAACATCTCTTGTTCAGCCTTTAAGTCGAGCTTGAACTGTTCAGGCACGGTCTCCCCGACGTGGACAGTATTCATCCGCTGAACGTTCGGCACACCCTCCAGATAGAGAATGTGGCCGATCAGTTCGTCTGCATCCTTCATCTCATCGATGCTGCGTTCGCGGACCTTTTGATAGAGACGCTCATACCCCCAGTTCTCGCACATTTTCCCGTGGACAAAATATTGATTGATGGCCGTCAAGTCGGCCGTAAGAATCTTATTGAGAATGTTCACCACGCCTTCTTTTGCCTTCATGACGATTCTCCTTCCGAAAGAGTAAGACGCCGCTTTTGCATTCCCCTAATTCATTATCAGCAAGCCTGGTTTGCACGTCAACTCACTTGATGGCGCGGTGTTGATTTCATCTCTCAGTTTCGACGACATGAGTTCTCAATTTCGATCGAAGGATCGGCGTGAGGCAAAGAAATACCGAATGATCGTCGAGTCGACATCAATCAACGGAGTGGACAGAGGAGCTGAAGGGAGGTCGTGTGAGGGTCTATCCGGCTTCGCGGTAGCCGCATTCCTCGTTTCGGCATTGCACGCTGCGGCCGGCTTGCTTGCTGACTTTTTCGATAAGGAAAGGGGCGCTGCAGGTCGGACAGGCCTTGGGAATGGGACGGTCCCACAAGGCAAATTCGCAGGCCGGATATTTGCTACAGGCAAAGAACGAACGGCCTTTGCGCGTCCGCTTCTGGACAAGATCCCCGCCGCAACCAGGCTGCGGACATTTCACGCCGAGCGCCAGGGGTTTCGTCGTCTTGCATTCCGGGTAGGCCGAGCAGGCGATGAACTTCCCGAAACGGCCGGTCTTCACCACCATCGGGCTCCCGCATTTTTCGCAGACCTGATCGGTGGTGAGTTCCTGCTTCGGAATGATTTTGATCGTGCCGTCGGGCAGTTTCTCGAAGTTTTGGGTATTCTTACAGGGCGGATCGTCCTTGTAGCCGGGACATGCCAGAAACTTGCCGTTGCGTCCCCATTTGATTTCCATCATCCGGCCGCATTTCTCGCAGGGAATGTCGGTGGGAGGCTCGACCGTGTCCTTCGGCCCCGGGATGGATTTCGCTTTCTCGAGGTCGGCGGCGAAGGGGTTATAAAAGTCGCGCACGGCATCTACCCAGGGCTTGTTGCCCTCTTCAACCTCATCAAGCTCCGCTTCAAGCTGTGACGTAAAATCGACGTTGACGACATCCGGAAATCCCTTGAGCAGAAAATCGTTGACGGTCCTTCCCGTTTCAGTCGGGAAAAACCGTCCCTCCACTTTTTCGACGTACTTGCGTTCTTGAATAGTCGAAATAATGGCTGCATAGGTCGACGGCCGTCCGATCCCCTTCTCCTCGAGCTCCTTGATCAACAAGGCTTCATTGTAGCGTGGAGGGGGTTGAGTGAAGTGTTGCTTGGAGGTGACGCCGGGGATCGTCTGCTCGGCCTGTTCAACGAGGCGCAGCCGCTCGCCTTCCGTTAATTCAGGCAGCTGCCGCTCAGCATTGTCCTCGGCTTCCTCTTCCTGCTTTTGTTTCTGCGCGAAGAGTTCCTTGTCGACGCCTTCCATGTACACAATCGTATGACCGGGAAACTTGACGATGGTGCCGCTGGAACGGAACAGATACCTGGCAGTCGTGTCCACCGGCGAGGATTCGACGCGGGTGACATCCAAAATGGCCGGTACCATTTGCGAGGCAATGAATCGGTTCCAAATCAATTTGTACAGGTTGTACTGATCCTGTTCGAGATAGGCACGGATCGATTCCGGATCCCTCGCCGCCGACGTGGGCCTGATGGCCTCATGAGCTTCCTGGGCGGCCTTTGAGGTCTTATAGACGTTCGGCGTGTCCGGAAGATACTCGGCGCCGAACCGATCTTGGACGACCTGTCTGGCTTCGGCCATCGCTTCCTGCGAGATCCGCGGCGAATCGGTCCGCATATACGTGATGAGTCCGGTGGAGCCCTCAGAGCCGATTTCTACGCCTTCGTACAGCTGCTGCGCGAGCGTCATGGTCTTCTTCGGCGTGAAATGAAGCTTACGGGCCGCCTCTTGCTGCAGACGGCTGGTGATGAATGGAGCCACCGGGTTCCGCTTCTTTTCCTTCCGTTCGATCGACGTGACGACGAAGGCTTTCCCCTGAATCGCATTGACGACGTGCTGGGCCTGTTCGGCGTTTCCGATCGAAGCCTCTTCACCATTAATACTATGAAGCTTGGCTTCAAACGGCGGAGGATTGGACCCGGCAAGTAAGGCGGTAATCGACCAATACTCTTCCGTACGAAACGCTTCCCGCTCAGCCTCTCGCTCGCACATGAGCCGCACGGCCACCGACTGCACCCGTCCCATCGAGAGCCCGCGGCGCACCTTGTTCCACAACAACTGACTGCCCTGATAGCCGACGATGCGGTCCAGGACGCGCCGGGCCTGTTGCGCGTTCACGAGCTTCATGTCGATCTGGCCGGGAGACTGCAGCGCCTGCTTGATCGCCCGCTCGGTGATCTCATTGAAGAGCACGCGAAACACCCTCCCGTCGCTTTTCTTCTTCGACTTTCCCCGCAGCTCTTCGGCAAGATGCCAGGCAATCGCCTCCCCTTCACGGTCGGGGTCCGGAGCAAGGAAGATTTTGTCGGCGGCTTCCGCTTTCTTCTTGATATCGGCCAGGACCTTGGACTTGCCTTTGATCGTCACGTACTGTGGCTTGAAGTTGTGGTCGAGGTCCACACCCAGTTTGCTGGTCGGCAGATCCTTGATGTGTCCGACCGAAGCCATCACGGTATACCCTCGTCCAAGGTATTTGGTGATCGTTTTGGCTTTGGTCGGAGACTCAACGATGATCAGCGATTTCGCCATGTCGACTCCAATCTCGCAAACAGCTTACTCTAACATCCGTACCAAATATAGCAGATGAGTGCAACCGACGGACTGAAAATGGAAGGTTTACATTCTCAGATACCGTTGCCCGGGCAGTTGTCGCACGCGTCGCCGAAGCTCAAGCGACAACAACGACGCCATCACCGAGGGCACCGGCAACCGCGTCCGCTCGAGAAGATGGTCCACGGTAAGCGGTTCGTACGAGAGCGCATCATACACCAGCCGTTCATGATTTCCAAAATTCTCGCCGGGAACGTGCGGCGTGCGTGCGGCCGACACGCGCGATCGCATCGCCGGTTCGAGCTGTGGTGCAATGACGTCTATCACATCTTGCGCCTGCTCCACCAACGTGGCCCCCTCTTTGATCAAGGCGTGCGTACCGCGGCTCGTTTCTTCGTTCACGAATCCGGGAACCGCAAAGACCTCTCTCCCCTGGTCGGCGGCCAACCGCGCCGTAATCAATGAGCCGCTGTCGATCGCAGCTTCGGTCACGATCACGCCGAACGACAGGCCGCTGATGATCCGGTTTCTGCGCGGAAAATGCCCGCTGTGTGGAGGGGCGTCGAAGGAGAGTTCCGATACCACGGCTCCGTGCTCCTCGATCTCGTCACGAAGCTGCTGATGTTCTGGCGGATACGTTCGTCCAAGGCCGCAGCCCAGCACGGCGACGGTTCGACCGCCGGCCGCAAGCGCGCCTCGATGCGCGGCTGCGTCGACGCCTCGTGCCAGCCCGCTGACGATCGTGAACCCGAGCCTCAGCCAAGCCGCCGGCCAACTGCTCCGTCACCAGCACGCCCGGCCGCTGTTCCGCGTCTTGCGCCGACCACCGCAATAGCCAGCTCGTCCGACGCGTGCAATGACCCGGCAACGTACAGGAGTGGAGGCGGATCGGGAATCATCAGAAGCCGCGCCGGATAATTCGCATCCAGCATGCTCCGCACCTCGATGCCCGTCCGCTCGATGTCATGGAGTTCGCCGGCAATGCGCCGGCAGGCGTCGCGATCCGGCCCGCGGACGATGGCCTCGGCAAGTCTGGTACTGCAGCCTCTCTCAATCAGATCGCCGGCCGACGCGCGAAGCACCGCATCGGGGCTCTGCCATTCCCGCACGAGCGCCAGCACGATGTGATCGCCCACTCCTTCAATGGCACGAAGCTTCATCCACGCTTCGAGCGACGCGGACGAGGAAGAGCGATCGGCCACACGACTCATGATCCCTCACAGGGAGACGGACGGAGGATTGCACCGCCTCAGGGTTCTGCCGGGAGAGCGTTCCTGCTACATCACGACGAGATCGTATTGCTCCAGGTGCAATTGTTCATCCGGCATGACAAGGAGTTTGGCGGCGCATTCGCGCTCGAGGGCTTCAACGCCCTGCCGTTCCTCATCTTGAAGCAGTCCAGCGACGGAAGGATGGGCGCCCACGACGATCCGCTGCTGTTCATTTGCTTTTCCGATTTTTCTGATCTCGCGGAAGATCTCATACGCCACCGTCGTCGGCGACTTGGTATACCCTCGGCCTTCGCAATAGCGGCAGGGTTCGGAGAGCGAGCGCAACAGATCTTCGCGCACGCGCTCGCGGGAAATTTCAATCAATCCAAGGTCGGAGATACGGGAGACCCTGGTCCGAGCCTTGTCGGACGCCATGGCATCCATCAAGGCATGGTAGACCTTGTCTCGGTTTTTCTCCCGCTCCATATCGATGAAATCGACGATAATAATGCCGCCGATTCCGCGCAGTTTCACCTGGTAGGCCACTTCCTTGGCCGCTTCCAGATTGTTGCGCAGAATCGTTTCCTCCTGATCCCGTTTTCCCACGAAGCGGCCCGTGTTCACATCGATCACGGTCATCGCTTCCGTATGATCGATCACCAGATAGCCGCCTGACTTGAGCCAGACTTTGCGGCTCAACGCCCGCGCCATTTCCTGCTCCACGCCGAGGTAATCGAACAGGCTTTCATCCTTGTCATAAAAGTGAATCCGTGACGTCTGCTCCGGCGAGAAGCGCTGAACGAAATCGCGCACCGCATCGTATTCCTGTCGGGAATCGATCCACAGCCGTTCCACCTTTTTGCCGAAGAGGTCGCGGACCACGCGGAAGCTGAGACTCAGATCGGTATGCAACAAGGCGGGCGCCGGCTGCTGATCGCGCTTGGTCTTGATGTCTTGCCAGAGGACATGGAGGAAATCGACGTCGGACCGCAATTCGTCCTCCTTGACCCCTTCGCTGACCGTCCGCACGATGTACCCGCAGCCTGGGTGGCGAACCCGCTTCATGATGTCCTTCAGCCGCGCACGCTCTTCGTCGCGGGCAATGCGGCGAGAGACGCCGATGTGCTCCACGTTCGGCATGAAGACCAAGTACCGTCCGGGCAGCGAGACATACGTCGTCACCCGAGGGCCTTTCGTTCCGATCGGCCCTTTCGAAATCTGCACCATCAATTCCTGCCCTTCGGTGAGCAGCTGTTCGATGGGTTTGCTGCTTTCCCGTCGGGGGCGCATTTCGTCGCGCTCCTTGTCGTCGTCATCGGAATCCAACAACGTATCATTGGGTTCCGCATCCAGCGACAAGTCCGAGACATGCATGAACGCCGCCTTTTCCAGGCCGATGTCCACAAAGGCCGCCTGCATGCCGGGCAACACCTTGGCCACCTTGCCCTTATAAATGTTCCCGACAAAATCTTTGTGCTTGGCGCGGTCGCCGAAGAGATCCGTGACCACGCCGTTATCCAACACCGCAACACGAGTTTCTTCCCGTGCGACGGTTATCGCAATTTCCACACCCATACTCACTCCTTCCGTTCAGCGGAAGCTTCGAACCGACGTGAGGGTGGAACGCGGGCGAATCCCAGGTTCCGATGTCACTCAAGTCCTCGTCGATTCGACGATCCGCACAATCAACATAGTTGGTGGCGGCACCTCAATGGGCCGCCACTCATTCAATAAAACAAACTCAATCGCCGCCGTTTCACGTTCAGCAACAGTCCAAGGGAGGCCATCGTCATGATGGTCGCGCTGCCGCCATAACTCATCAGCGGAAGCGGGATGCCGACGATCGGGAACATGCCGGCCGTCATGCCGATGTTCACGACGACGCAAAAACACAGCATCGCAATGACGCCGACCGCCAGCAGCGCGCCCAGCTCGTCCTTCGCGCGCGTCGCAATTTCCAGAGACAGCCAGATCAGCGCGATGAACAAGAGGAGCAAGACGAGCACCCCGAGAAATCCCCATTCTTCCGCAAACACCGAAAACACGAAATCGGTATGCCCTTCCGGCAGAAATTTCAATTGGCTCTGTGTGCCGCCGTACAGCCCTTTGCCCGTCAATTCTCCGGCGCCGATGGCGATCCGGGATTGCAACGCGTGATAGCCCTTTCCGCCCGGGTCATAGTTCGGGTCGACGAAGGCCATGATGCGCTGGCGCTGATAGTCATGCAACGAACCCCACATGACCTCCCACGCGAAGGGAAACAGCATCAGGGAAAACAGTAGGATCACGCCCAACGCCTTCGAACGCATGCCCACCATCAGCAGCATCGCGGCATAGACGGCCATGAAGCTCAACCCGCTGCCGAGATCCGGCTGCTTCAGAATCAACAACAACCCAGGCAGCATCAGGGCGCCGGGAATCACCACGCGCTGCAGCCAGCCGACCCGGGGCGCCTTGGAATAATAATGAGCCATCACGAGAATCAACACCAGCTTGGCAAACTCCGACGGCTGAAAGGCAAAGGGGCCGATCGGAATCCAGCGCTGGGCTCCACGGCTCGTCTTCCCCTCAAAGAGCACGACCGCCAACAGGATCAAGATTATCGCATAGGCAGGATACGCTAATCGTGCGATGCGGTGATAGTCCCAGACCAGCATGATGAGGAAGGCCACCGCTCCGAGCAGAATCCACACCATCTGCTTCGCAAAAAAAGGCACCCCCGGTCCGCCCTGATCATGGGTGACGCTGTAAATCGAGAGCACGCCGATCGACAGGATGGCAAAGATGAGGCCGAGAAACCGCAGGTCGAAATTGTCGAGCCCCCGGCGGTCCATCATCCGGTCGATCATGGCGTTCCTGCCTTGGCCACTTGTGCTGGCGTCGTGGAATCCGGAGGGAGTCGGGGGTTTGGCGGCCGTCACTTTGATATAAGTCTCGATGAGCTCTTTGGCAAGGGGCGCGGCCGCGGAGCCGCCATGGCCCATGTGTTCGGCCAAGACGGCTACCGCAATCTTGGGCTTCTCGACAGGCGCGAAGGCCACAAACCACGCATGGTCTCTGAATTTCTTGGGAATGTCCTTTTCCGGGCCCGTTCGGAGTGCGGCGGTCTGCGCCGTACCCGTCTTTCCCCCGATCGTCACGAGAGAGGACTTGGCTCTTCCGCCGGTGCCTTCCGTCACCACGGCAGCCAACGCTTCTCGAATCAACTTCAACGTGTCCGGCTTCACGTTCAATTTGGCTTTGGCCACCGCCGGCAATTGCTGGAGCTGTCCCGTCGCCCGATCCATGATCGCCTGCACCAAGCGCGGCCGATACGTCACCCCGTCATTGGCCACCGTACCGATCAGGCTGGCCATCTGCAGCGGCGTAACCGTGACGTACCCCTGGCCGATCGCTGCAGAAATCGTTTCACCAGGCAACCACGGTTCGTGCTTCGCCTTCTGCTTCCATTCCGTCGAGGGCACAATGCCGATCCGCTCGGACGGCAGTTCGACGCCGGTTTCTTCGCCGAGACCGAACTGATGGGCATAGGAGGCCATGGTATCGATGCCCATACGCTGTCCGACGGTGTAGAAATAGACATCGCACGAATGGATCAGCGCTTTGCGCAGATCGACCGAGCCGTGTCCGGTGGCTTTCCAGTCATGATACACGCGCCGGCCGAATTGATACCCGCCGTTGCAGAAGACGGTCGAAGAAGGCGTCATCGTCTTGGATTCAATGGCGGCGGCGGCCATCATGACTTTGAAGGTGGAGCCAGGAGGGTACTGGCCCTGCGAGGCCCTGTTGTTCAACGGCCGCCCTTCGTCTTGCACGATCTCGACCCACTGCTTCGGTGTCAATTCTCGCGACAGCACATTGGGATCGAAGCCCGGACGGCTAGCCATCGCCAGGATGTCGCCGTTGGTGGGGTCCAGGGCGACGATGGCACCCGACTCCTGACCGAGGAGATCTTCCGCCACTTTCTGTAGCCGCAGGTCGATCGTCAGATACAGGTCATCTCCTGCATGGGGTTGATCTACCAGGACGGTCCGCTTCTCATGGCCCAACGCATCGACTTCAACGCTTTTCTGGCCCGCCAATCCACGGACGATCTGGTCGAAAAATTTTTCGACGCCGTATTGCCCGACGATGCTGCCCTGGTGCAGTTCCGCAAACTCCGGCTTTTCCAACTGCTCCGCCGAGACTTCGCCCACATAGCCCAAGACGTGCGACGCGGCCATCCCGCCGAGATAATTGCGGCGTGATTCGACTTGCACCATCACACCGGGCAGGTCGAGGCGATGCGATTCGATCAACGTCGCTTCCTTCAAGGTCAACCGATCTTTGATTTTGCGTGGCAGCTGCTTTGATCCGCGTACCGCCAATTTTTTACGGACGAGCTCCGGATCGATCCCAATCAATGCGCTGAGTTCGTCGATGAGCGCCTCGCGATCTTTGACGTCTTCGAGCGAGACATACAAACTGAAGCTCGGCACGTTATTGGCGAGCAAGACGCCGTTACGGTCGTAGATGAGGCCGCGCGCCGGCTCCAAGATCACGGAGCGGGTGCGGTTGTTTTCCGACAGGTCGCGATAATACGGCCCCTCGCGGATCTGCAGATGCCACAACCGCAAGGCCAGCAAGGCCACGACGAGCAATAACCCGACCCGCAGCACCAACAACCGGCGCTGCAGTTCGGCAAAGTCAGAATCCTGTAGAGTGGAGGTCGCCATGGGATTTCAATCTGATTTACGAGTACCGATCCAATATCCCGAAGCGTGGCAGAGCGACCCGCTGCTCGAGAAACCAGAGTAGGCCGGCGCCCACGGCGGCGTCAAAGCAGGCTTGCGGCACCACCACGAACTGCACCATCCACCACGTGTCAGCCATCGTCGCATGCTTCATGTTCAACACCGCCACCAGACCACCGGCCAACGACAGCAACAGCAGCCCGACGGCAAAAATCGTCGGGGTGATTTCGGCGACCTGTCTGGCCAACAACCCGGCAAACAGTCCGGCCCCGCCGGTCGTGACGAGATTCAACCAGAGATCGCCGGCCGAATACAAATTGAGGATCCATCCGATCGCCAAACCCACCATGAGACCTTCCAACTCGCCCGCGAGCACTCCGATGAGCGCCGCGACGACGAGCCCAAGATCGGGCTTGATATCCCAAATGGCCACATGCGGGAGCAACGTGGTCTGGACAGGCACGAGAAGTAACACCAGTCCGCTGTACCCGAAAAACTTCTTCATGGCTGTGGTTTCGTTACGGAGCCAGGTTTTGGTGTTGTTGCTGGCTGGTCCGCGGACGGACTGTGGGGCGCTTGAATGACCAATACCTCTTCCACGCGGTTCACATCCACTTCGGTGGCGAGTTCGGCGGTTTGAAAGAGCGCGCCCTCCTCGCGATCAATTGCGGTAATGGTGCCGATGGCCAGCCCGCGCGGGAAACCGCCCACCAAGCCTGATGTCACCACGCGATCTCCTTCTTTGACGGCCGACAGCATGGGAATGTACTTCAATTTGGCCCGGCCTTGGGGCACGCCCTCGACGATGCCTTCGTCTCTCGTACGCTGGATCAACCCGGCAATGGCGTTGTTGGGATCAGTGAGCAGCAGCACGACCGAGGTGGCCCCGGTGATTTTCACTACACGGCCGACAACACCCGCCGGAGTAATCACACCCATGTCTTTCTGAATCCCGTCGCTTTCCCCTTTGTTGAGAATGACCGATCTATAGCGGTTGCTCGAGTCGCGCCCGATGACCTGAGCGGCCACCATGGCTGGCAAGGCTTGTTCCTTGAACTGAAGCAGGGATGTGAGTCGCTGTGTGGCAGAGGCCGCTTCGCGCAATTGGTGGTTCTCCCCGCGCAGCCAGTCCATTTCCTGCTTCAGTCGACGATTTTCATCGGCGACGTGTTGCAGGGACACGTACTGTTGCCACATCGTGGAGATGCCCTGATCGAGCGAGGAGACGGCTTCGAGCGGCAGACGGACCAGCTGACCCACCGGGCCGTCGAGATAGTCGAACAATCCCTGACTTTGTCCTGGGAACAGGAGGAGGGCCGCCAGGAGAAGGGCAAACATTCCTAGCGCCAAACGCCTAGCACCGTGGGGAGAACGCACGTTGACCATCCACATGGATCGGGATGGAACCCTTACCGGAAGGTGTTGGCCTGGGACATGACCGCGACCTTGGCCAGCAGATCCAGTTCATCGAGGATCTTCCCGACTCCCAGCACGACGGAAGTCAGCGGATCGTCCACGGTGATGATCGGCAAGTTCGTTTCCTCGCGGAAGCGGGTGTCCATGCCTTTCAGCAAGGAGCCGCCGCCGGTGAGCACGATGCCTCGGTCGATGATGTCGCCCGCCAGCTCAGGCGGGGTGTTCTCCAGCGCAACCTTGATCGCATTGACGATCGTTCCGATCGGTTCCTGCAGCGCTTCTCTGATCTCTGCGTCGTCCACCACCAATGTGCGGGGGATCCCGGAAATCAAGTCACGCCCTTTAATCATCATGGTTTTTCGCTCCTCGAACGGATAGGCGGAGCCGATTTCAAACTTGATCCGCTCCGCCATATGCTCTCCGATGAGGAGGTTATACTTCTTTTTGATGTAGTTCATGATCGCATCGTCCATCCGGTCGCCGGCGACCTTGACGGACTCGCTGTAGACGATGCCGCCCAGCGAGATGACCGCGATATCCGTCGTCCCGCCTCCCACATCCACCACCATGTTGCCTGACGGTTCGGTGATGGGAAGTCCCGCCCCGATCGCCGCCGCCACCGGCTCTTCGATCAGATACACCTCCCGTGCGCCGGCCAATTCGGCGGAATCCCTGACGGCCCGCTGTTCCACTTGGGTGATGCGGGACGGCACGCCGATAATGATCCGCGGCCGGACGAACGCGCTGCGGTTATGGGCCTTCTGGATAAAGCGCTTTAGCATCTGTTCGGCCATTTCAAAGTCGGCAATGACGCCTTCCTTCATCGGCCGCACCGCCACAATGTTCCCCGGCGTGCGACCGAGCATCTTCTTCGCATCGGCGCCGACGGCAAGCACCTTCTCCGTTTTTTTCTCGACGGCGACCACCGAAGGCTCGTTTAAGACGATGCCCTTTCCGTGAACGTATACCAGCGTGGTGGCGGTGCCGAGATCAATGGCCAGATCGTTCGAGAACCAGCCGAAAATGTCGCTCGTAAAACCCACGATGTCTCCCTCCTAGACCGCCCGATGGAGCCGGGATGCCGGCGCACCCTGCTAGTCGGGCAAGGCCAACCGGCCGGCATCGAGTACCTGCGTCCCGGCCAATTCGTCGCCCAACCGGCGTCCCTGCTCGTTGCCAATGATCAAGATCGCTTCAAAGCCGACAATCGCCGCCGAAGCCAACCACCCGACATAGGGAACGGCAAAGAGCAACTGGGCCACCGCAAAAGGAATATTGCGGATGATGGATTCCCGAAATCCAGCCGGTTCACGAATCTCAGGCAGCACCGTCTGGAGCCCGATGAGCCGTTTTCCGATGCTTCGACCGCCTGCAAATCCGTCCGCAACGAACAGATAGGCTGCCCCTGCAAGGAAACCCACGGAGGCAATGACTTCCGTTGCCGCTGCTGCGAGAAACACGTCGATCAGCTTGGCAATAAACCGATTCAGAACCGTCGCCTTAGGGTAGATCCCTGTGCCCAATGGATGGATCCCCGCCTGCTCCGCCAGGGATCTCCTCGTAATTAGGGGCAAAGTATAACAAAGACGAGCACCTAGCACAAACGAATCGCCATTCTTTGACGCTACGAACTTTGGACGCCTTGGACGACGAAGACTTGCCTTTGGCCGCGGCGCTGCCGTACAATCCGCGATCTTTTCCAAGAGACAACGACGGATTGATCGATGATCAAAGTTCTTCGATTCGCAAATGAAAAATACCCGTGGTTTTTGGCCATCACCATGGGCTTCATCGCCATCACCTTCATCGTGGGCATGGGTTGGTGGGGTTTCGGCGAACAGACCGGCTCCGTCGTCGCGACCGTCGGCGACCTTTCGATTTCTTCGGAGGAATTCAAGCGCGCCTACGAAAACACCTACCGGTTCTACAAAGAAAAAGTGCCTGGAGAGTTCAAAGACGAAACGATCAAGCAATACGTGGTCGAACAACTCGTGGATCATCGGGTGTGGCTCATCGCCGCCCACAACATGGGTCTGTCAGTCTCCGATGAAGATTTACGAGCCTCGATCATGCAAATTCCCGAGTTCCAGAGGAACGGCCGCTTCGATCCAGAGCACTACCAACGATTGCTGGCCGCGAATCACCTCACGCCCTCGATGTTCGAAGCGGTGCAGGCCAAGGAACTGCTCAGCCTCAAGGCCCGCATGGTGGTGAGTGAGGCCGTCGCCCTGACGCCCGCGGAGCTGGCGGAAGCCCAGGCCCTGATGCTGAGGCAGCCGGACCCCGACCCCGCTAAAGCCGCTGCGGCAAAGGACCGAGCCATCCAGGATGTGTTGTTCCAAAAGCAACAACGGACGTTGGCCGCCTACGCTCAATCGCTCAAAGCGACGCTCCCGATCACCATCAGACGAGAACTGCTCTAGTTGCCGGCCAGCCCCTGACGCCCGGTGATCAACATCGCATCGCCATAGCTGTAGAACCGGTAGCGCATCCGCACCGCCTCATCGTAGGCTTGCCTCAGGAATTCAGTGCCGGCAAAGGCGGACACCAACATCAGCAAAGTGGTTTGGGGGAGATGAAAATTCGTCAACAGTCCCTCAACAATCTGGAAGCGATACCCAGGCTTTATGAATAAGCGCGTTTCCCCTCGATAGGCTTGCAGCGTTTCCGGTCCGGAGGCCGCTGATTCGAGCGCCCTCACGACCGTCGTTCCCACGGCCACGACTTTTCCTTTTCGCCGCCTGGTTTCTTCGATCGCCCGAACGGTCTCCGCCCCGACTTCCACGTACTCCGGTTCCATTCGGTGTTCTTCGATGCGATCTACCGTGACGGGCTTAAACGTTCCGACCCCGACATGCAGCGTGACCTTGGCCACCTCGACACCCCGCGTGGCCAACTGGGTCAGCAGCGCCGGAGTAAAGTGAAGGCCCGCCGTGGGAGCGGCAATCGCGCCTTCCTCTTTGGCAAAAACGGTCTGATACCATTCGCGATCCTGGTCATTCGGTGGCCGCTTGATATACGGAGGCAAAGGCATGCAGCCATGCGCTTGAAACCAGTCCGCCACCGGAAGGGCTCCTTCGATGCGGACCACCGTTCGGCCGCCTTCCCGGCTGAGGACGGTCAACCGGGCATCGGGGGCCACCTCGATGACCTGTCCCGCACGCCAGGTGCCCTTCATCAAGACCTCCCAGTCTCGATCGGTCACCGCTTTCACGAATAACACGTCCACGGATCGTCCTGACGGTTTCCGTCCCTTCACACGCGCCGGCCGGACGCGGGTGTCGTTCACCACGAGCAGATCGCCCGGCGTCAGTAGGTCTGGCACATCGGCAATCCGGCGATGGATGATGGAACGATCACGCGGGTTCAGCACAAGCAGTCTCGCGTGCTCCCGTGGAAGCACCGGTTCCGTCGCGATGAGCGACGCATCGAAGGGGAAATTGAATTGGGACAACTGCATCTCGTTCAGAGAAGGCCAGGCGGCGGTTGCTTCGAGGACGCCATGAGGACGCGGCTTACGAACTCGGCGGGATAGGCTGCTTGGTGAGCGACATATCCTGTAACTCCGTCCCCGGATAGTAGTAGGACAAAATCGTCGAGAAAGGATACCCCAATTCGGCCAGTTCCTTCGCGCCCCATTGGCACATGCCGACGGCATGACCGGCGCCGTAGCCTGAAAGCACGATGTCCTGTCCGATGGAATCGATGGTGAACTGTGTGCTGGGCACGATCGAATAACCCACCGCTTTGCGGAGATCTTCGCCGCGCAAAATGAGCTCTCCCTCCGAATGGACGACCCGAAGCTTGGCGACGCGGCCGCCCCGGCTGAACGACAGCGGTTCCATCGAGGCGATGGCCCCTACCGCAAACCCCTGTTGACGCAGGCTCTGCTCGAGCTTGTCCAACCGAAACGAGACCGTCCAATGGTAATACGGTGAGTCCAGATCAAACGGACATTCGACGCCTTTCAGATAGGGATAGTCTTTTGCCCAGACATTCATCGCGTCTTCAGTAAGTCCCGCCGCTGTCGAGGAGAACGCGGCATAGATCGGCGCATTCTGATAGGTAAGAACGAGCCCCCGAGTTTCGTCGACCGCTCGCGAGACCGCTGCATCGACCCCGTTCTTGCCTTTATAGACCTGGTCCTGCACCGTGGCCACCACGTCATAGTCTCGCGCCGCGCTGAGCATTTGCTGGTACAACGCATAGGTGCGTGCCGCCACGGCCTGCGCCTTGAGCATTTCCGGATGCCAGGATGAATTGACTTCGGCAGGGACGACACCTTTGACGTATTCTTCCAAATCGACCTGATTGATGACGAGGAAGCCCTTGCCCTTTCGCACGATATGAACCAACCCGCTGACCGGAACGGTGAAACGTTGATCGGTCGCGGCGCCGGGCGCCTTCTCATTCGGCTTGACCAGCATCAAGGTCAGCCCTTGTTCGCCAGCCCGCATGGTCAACCGTTCATGGGCCATGCGGACGCCGTTGACCAGAAATCCTTTCCCATGCGCAGTGATATGTGCGCTCGAGCGGATCGCGCGCCCATGGCGGCTCGAATCGGTCAGCCACACGGCGCCCTCCGCTTGCACATCCAGCTTGTGCACATCGGCCGATAGAAGGACGCGGATCGATTGCGCCCCCTCCACCCTGGACGCTCCGGCCGCAAGCAGCAGCCAGGCCGTCACGGCGATCGCTATGCGATGGACGGTCGGCATCACCGGCGAAAGATCCATGATAAGAGATAGAATACCAGACTGAGGACGACGCTCAGGACGATACTGGTGCCGAGAGGGAAAAAGAAGCTGAAATTGTCGCGTTTTATGAAAATATCGCCGGGGAGCTTGCCCATCCAGCTAAAGAGGTGGCTCACGCCTGGGATCCGATCGGCGAGCAGTAACAGCCCTCCCACCAGTGCGACCGCCACGCCAAGGCCGATGAGGAGCTTGCCGAAGCCTCCCCACTCGGTCATCAGCCGTTGACCAGACATTCGGCGATCTGCACGGCGTTGAGCGCAGCGCCCTTCCGGAGATTGTCTGATACCACCCAGAGGTTCAACCCGTTCGTGACGGACGGGTCCTCCCTTATCCGTCCAATGTACACCTCATCCTTTCCGGTCGCATCCAGCGGCATGGGATAGAGCTTCCGGTTGGGATCATCATACACGATCACGCCGGGCATCGCGGCCAAAGCGGCCCGTGCTTCGTTCGACTTCAGCGGGGCATTCAATTCCACGTTGATCGCCTCGGAATGACAGCGCAGCACCGGCACGCGAACCGTCGTGGCCGTGACCCGAAGCGTCGGAGACCCGAGAATTTTTCTCGTTTCATTGGCGATCTTCACCTCTTCCGAACAGTCGCCCTGCTCGTTGAAGGAGCCAATGTGCGGCAAGAGATTGAAGGCGATCTGATAGGGATACACCGCGGCCTTCACATCACGAAATGCCATAAGATCCTTCGTTTGAGTCACCAATTCATCCATGGCGGCCGCGCCGGTGCCCGACACGGATTGAAACGTCGTGACGACCACCCGCTTGACCCCGGCCGTATCTTGCAGTGGCTTGAGCGCCATGACCAAAGGAGTGGTCGTACAATTCGGGATCGAGACAATCCCACGAGGCATGGAGGAGAGCGCCTGAGCATTCACTTCGGGGACGACCAATGGGACGTTCTCGTCCATACGGAAGACACCGCTATCGTCGATGACGACGATGCCCGCTCTTCCTAAGCGCTCGCCATATTCGCGGCTGATCGAGTCCGTCGCCGAAATGAGCGCAATGTCAACTCCGGCAAACGAAGACTCGGGCGTCAATTCCTCGACCGTCCACTCCTTCCCTTGACAGGTCAGGACCTCTCCGGCTGAACGCTTCGACGCGAACAACCGAAGTCCCGCGATGGGAAATTTACGCTCATCAAGAATGTCGAGCGTCTCTTTTCCCACGGCTCCGGTCGCGCCGAGGATCGCCATCACATAGGACGACTTTTTCTTCAGCATGGCTGAGCACCCATTACGATCTTCCCGCCCCTAGAAGATGATTTCGCGTATCCGGTGGTTGAACGTGTCTGCCACCAACAGACGACCGTTCGCGTCAACGACGATGCCGAAGGGATAGGATAAACCGGCCTCGAGCGCCGGTCCTCCGTCGCCTCCCCCGCTGGCTTCGCCGGTGCCGGCGATCCGGTCGATCCGGCGAGCTCGCTCGCTCCCACCGGCGCACTAAATGATTGTCGGAGTCGGTGATTACCAGATTCCCGTCGGGATCACGGGCAATTCCCGAGGGACGAGACAGGCTACCCGACGAGGCCTCCGTTGGACCCTGATAACGATAGTCTCCACCATCACCGACGACGGTGCTGATCTTGCCGGTCGTGGGATCGACGCCACGGATCCTCCCGTTGAACGTGTCAGCGATGTACAGCGTGCCATCCGTGCCGACCGCCAGGCCGCTGGGACCCGCAAGGGAGGCTTCGGCCGCAGGTATCCCGTCTCCATTATATCCAGCCGACCCGGTGCCGGCGACGGTGGTGATGATCTCGGTTGCCACATCGATCATTCGGACGCGATTATTGCTCTGATCCGCGATATACACACGGGTTCCGTGC
This sequence comes from uncultured Nitrospiraceae bacterium, assembly GCA_963824855.1. GTDB lineage: Bacteria > Nitrospirota > Nitrospiria > Nitrospirales > Nitrospiraceae > Nitrospira_C. Next base: position 52,198 of record CAWGQP010000011.1, on the reverse strand, counting down.
ACCGCCAAGGCAGCCGGCTCGTTCAGCCCGGCATTGACCGACGGGCCGCCATCGCCGCTGAATCGCGGCTGGCCCACCCCTGCAAGCGTGGATATCAGACCTGTCCTGGCGTCCACGCGACGAACGCGGTGATTCATGGTATCGGCGATATACAAATGACCGTCTTGGTCGACGGCAATCGCCGTCGGAAAATTCAAGAGCGCTTTTGGCGCCGGCCCTCCGTCTCCTGCAAACCGCTTGGCCACGCCGATCCCGTTCACCACATAGCGCACCGTCCCGCTCAAGTCCGCCTGCTGGGCGAAGGCCTTGTCTGCCGTCACGTTCCCTTCGCTGAAGGGATCGTCGGCCGAGACGGCGGCCTGCTCTGCAGCCCTTCCCTGAGCGGACGGCATTGCGGACCCTCCAGCGACCGTCTGGATGGTGCCGCTCACCCGATCAACCTTGCGTATGACATGGTTTTCGGAATCGGCGATGAGCAGATTCCCGTGGCCGTCGAGGCACAGGTTTTTCGGTTCATTCAGAGAGGCCGCGACGGCAGGGCCGCCGTCCCCGGAGAGACCAGGTGTCCCGTTGCCGGCCACGGTTCGCATGGTGCCAAGGCGGGTATCGATGTTCACGGCATCATCCAAGACTTCGCACGATGGCGTCACCCATCTCGGTGGTTCCAACGACGCGCATGCCGGGACTCTGGATGTCCTTGGTTCGGTAGCCGAGATCCAGCGTTTTGACGATCGCCTGCTCGACCAGTTCCGCTTCCTTATCGAGTTTGAACCCAAAGGACAGCATCATGGCCGCCGATGCGATCGTCGCGATGGGATTGGCGATATTTTTCCCGGCAATGTCGGGCGCGCTTCCATGAATCGGCTCAAAGAGTCCCACTTGCGCGCCGAGGCTGGCGGAAGGCAGCATGCCGATCGAGCCGGTCAGCATCGCGGCTTCGTCGCTCAGGATATCGCCGAACATGTTGTTGCAGAGCATGACGTCGAACTGGCGGGGATTGCGCACCAGCTGCATCGCCGCGTTGTCCACATACATATGCCCGAGCTCCACGTCGGGGTAGTCTTTGTGCACGCCGGTGACGACGCGTCGCCACAACTCGGAAGATTCCAACACATTCGCCTTGTCGACCGAGACGACTTTCTTCCGACGCCTGCGGGCAGCTTCAAAGGCCACGACGGCGATCCGGCGAATTTCCTCCGTCGTATACACCTCGGTATTGGTGCCGCGCTCGCTCCCGTTTGGCAATTTCTCGATGCCCTTCGGTTTGCCAAAGTAGATTCCGCCTGTCAACTCGCGAACCACCAGGATGTCGATGCCTTCCACGACTTCTTTTTTCAAAGTCGAGGCATCGGCCAAATTGGGGTACAGCTTGGCCGGTCGCAAATTCGCATACAGTCCAAGGGCTTCGCGGATGCCCAGCAGCGCGCGCTCGGGCCTCAAGCTGTAGTCCAGTCCTTCCCACTTGGGTCCCCCGACCGCACCCAGCAGCACGGCATCGCTTTGCTTGGCCAAGCTCAAGGTGTCTTGAGGCAGCGGCACGCCGACCTTATCGATGGCTTGTCCGCCGATGTCGCCTTGTGTAAAGCCGAACGTATGCCCGCATTTTTCAGCGACGGCTTTCAAGACCTTGACCGCTTCTGGCACAATTTCACGGCCTACGCCATCGCCTGCCAAGACTGCGATTTTTGCCTTCACGTTCCTCGCCTCCCTCTAGCACAAGATCTTGGTCACCACGGCCGTCATTCTAAAATACGTTCGTCCTCTGCCTTCCAGGCCGGATCAACCAGACAGAGAAATTCGATATCCTGACTGCCGGTATTCTCCAATGATTGCCTGCCCCCCGGCGGTACGTACACGGTGGTGCCGGGTTCCACGCTCGTAACCTCATCGTCAATCATGAACCTTCCCTGTCCGGCGAGGAAATAATAGACCTCCGAGGAGTCCAGCACATGCCACTTCGAGCGCTGGCCGGGTCCCAAAATCCCATGGGCGAGACTGTATCCAAGTTTCAGCGGGTGCTGGGCTGGATGAAGGACTTCTCGAAGCCGCGTATGGTCGCCGGCAAGGAATTGGGAACGATCAGCAGGCTCTGACTTTGAACACGGAGGCATTCCCTTCCGCCACAGGACAGCGCTAAATGAAGAGGGCACTGTACCGTGGGGGGGATCCTCAGATCAAGTTCACCTTCTGCTCGCCCTGCGCCTGTTTCGCCGCCAGGTACGCCAGCTTGTTGAGGGCGCTTAAATAGGCGCGCGCCGAAGCCGTGATGATGTCGGTATCGGCGCCATGGCCTGAAACGGTCCGCCCATCCTCCTGCACGCGGACAGAGACCTCGCCCTGCGCATCGGTCCCGCCGGTAATCGCCTTGACCACGTACATGAGCAGCTTGCTCTTGGTCTGGGTGATTGCGGCGATTGTCCGATAGACGGCGTCCACCGGTCCGTCCCCGGTCCCTGTCTGGCTGATGGCCTTCCCGTCGATTTCCAACTCGACGGTGGCGGTCGGCACTTGATCCGTCCCGCTCTTCACGCTGAAGGACTTCAGCGTGATGCGGTCGGCCATCTTGGCCAGTTCCTCCGACACGATCACTTCAAGATCCTCTTCATAGATCTCCTTCTTGTGATCGGCGAGTTTCTTGAAGCGTTCGAACGCGTGATTGATTTCCTCGTCGGTCAACTTGTAGCCCAGCTCCTCGAGCCGCTGACGGAAGGCATGCCGACCGGAAAGCTTGCCCATCACCATCTTGCTTTCCACCAACCCGATTGACTCCGGCCGCATGATTTCATAGGTCGTTTTGTCCTTCAGCAGCCCGTCCTGGTGAATGCCGGACGTGTGGGCAAACGCGTTCGCTCCCACGATGGCCTTGTTCGGCTGCACGACCATCCCGGTGATCTTGCTGACCAACCGGCTCGTCTTCGAGATCTCTTCCGTGTGAATCTTGGTGTCGGCTTGATACAAGTCCTTGCGGGTCCGCAATCCCATGACAATCTCTTCCAACGACGTATTGCCTGCCCGTTCGCCGATCCCATTGATGGTGCACTCGACCTGACCCGCCCCTTCGATGACCGCCGCGAGACTATTGGCCACTGCCAATCCGAGATCATTGTGGCAATGCACCGAGATGACCGCCTTGCCGCTGTTCGGCACATGTTCGCGGATCCCTCTGATGAGCTTGCCAAACTCCTGGGGAATCGCATAGCCCACGGTATCGGGAATGTTGACCGTGCCTGCGCCGGCGCTGATGACCGCCTCGATGACTTCGCAGAGATAGGCGGGGTCCGAACGGCTCGCATCCATCGGCGAAAATTCCACGTCGTCCACGTATCCTCTGGCCCGCTGCACCATCTCCACGGCGCGCTTTTTGGCTTCGTCGCGAGTCATCCGGAACTGATGCTTCAAATGGATGTCCGACGTCGAAAGAAACGTGTGGATGCGAACCTTGGGCGCACCCTTCAAGGCTTCCCAGGCCCGATCGATGTCCTCAGGGCGCGCCCGGGCGAGACTGCAGATCGTCGGGCCTTCGACCTCCTGCGCGATGCGCCGGACGGACTCGAAATCCCCCGGCGAGCTGTAGGCGAAGCCTGCCTCGATGATGTCGACGCCGAGCCGCGCCAGCTGCTTGGCGACCATCACTTTCTCCTCCACGTTCATGCTGGCGCCAGGGGATTGTTCGCCATCCCGCAACGTCGTATCGAAGATCCTGATCATGCGCGTCATCGTGTCACCCCTTCTGTATCAAAAAATACAAAAGCCCTCATCCCCTCTTGTGTTCAGGGACGAAGGCTTGACGCGCTTCGTGGTACCACCCTGGTTCGGTGTTGAACGACCGTTGGGCCATTCCCCACCCTTCATTCGGCCCGTCACGAGGGCGAATCGGAATCCATTACTCTCGTTTCACGGATTCGGCTCAGAGGCGAGTTCAACAGGGTCCCGGACTGGCTTGCACCACCCGCCAGCTCTCTTAAAGAATGTGACAAACAGCGGCCTCGCTGGATGACCGCTTTCAACATTCTTTTTCCTGAACCGCTGTTTACTACTCCTCGTCGCTGCCGCTAAAACCTTGGTTCGCTGACCGGCTGCTCTCTCTTTGGTTTTCCCGCCAACTTGGCCAACATCCCGACGACACGCTCAATCGGCCCCAACAACGCATAGCCGGCGAACATCACAAATAGCATAACTTCGGGCCAGGCCGCTACTAGCACCAGGGCAAGAATGCCCCAGACCAAATAGGTGATATGCTGTCGGCCCCGAAATTTCAAGTCCTTGAAACTGCGATACTTGATCGTGCTGACCATCAAAAACGAGAGCAGGAGGGTCACGATCAGCACGGCCATCGGCTTGACCTCGGCCCCGACCCGGACGATGTAATGATCAAAAATCACCATCGAGGCAACCACCCCGGCCGCCGCAGGAATGGCCAGACCGGTAAAATATTTACCGTCCGAGAGGGTCGCAGTCGCATTGAATCGAGCGAGCCTGACCGCACCCATCGCCACATACGCGAACATCACGGCCACGCCAAACGTCCCCTGCCCGCTCAACGCCCAAGAATAGAGCAAGAGACCCGGCGCAACTCCGAACGAGACGACATCAGAGAGAGAATCGTACTCAAGGCCGAAGTGGCTGGTGCTATTCGTCAACCTTGCTGATTTCCCGTCCAAGACGTCGAACACCATCGCCACCAAAATGGCAACCGCCGCCGCCAAATAGTTGGCGTTGAATACGGACAAGATGGCGAAGACGCCGCAAAAGAGATTACCCGTCGTAAACAGATTGGGAATGAGATGCATCGCGGCCTTGCGCCGCTTGCCGCCCTTCGCGAAGGATTGTCTCAGTGCTGTGCCTTTCATCGTAATTCTCCTAGAATTGTCTCCCCGCCCTTGACCCGGTCACCGACCGCGATCCTGATCGCCGTCCCGACCGGCACATACGTGTCCATTCGAGACCCAAATCTAATAAGCCCGTAGCGCTCTCCACGCACCGCCCGGTCTTTCGGATTCACCCACCAAACAATGCGTCTGGCGATTAATCCCGCGACCTGCACGCACAGGACTTTGGCGCCTTCCGCCGTCTTGATCATCACAGCATTCTGTTCGTTCTGCAACGTGGCGTGCGGCTTGCTGGCCACCAAAAACAATCCGGGTTGATACTGCACGTTTTCGATGATCCCGTCGCAGGGAATCCGATTGATGTGCACATCGAACACGTTCAAGAAAATGGAGACCCGAACCGCACGTTCCTTGAGGTAGCGAGGCTCGAATTCTTCCTCTATCGCAAGAACTTTGCCGTCCCCGGGAGATACGACGAGTCTCGGTCCTTGAGGAACCACTCGCGGAGGATTGCGGAAAAACCACGACACGAAGAGGGTCAGGATTGCCGCCGCGATGGCGACCGGGGTCCATCCCAGCCATGCTGCGATCAGTGTAATGCCGGCGGCCACGCCAATGAAGGGAAATCCTTCTTTGGCAAAGGGCACGCCCAAGGCACGATCCGCCACTTCTCCGCCATCAGCTGCCGGCAATCTGCTGAATTCCGTAGACGCTTGCGGTCCACGGCGGATCGGCTGATCGCCGATCGCTGCTCCTTAGTTCTTGTTCTTGTCGACCAGTTGGTCCTTCTTCAGCCACGGCATCATGGCGCGTAGCTTAGCTCCAATGGCCTCGATGGGATGCGCTTCGCCTTTGGCCAGCAGGGCATTGTAGACCGGACGATTGGCCTGGTTTTCCAACACCCATTCCTTGGCAAATTGACCCTGCTGTATTTCGGCGAGAATTTTCTTCATTTCCTGCTTGGTCTGTTCCGTCACGACGCGGGGCCCTCGGGTCACATCGCCGTATTTGGCGGTGGTGCTGATTGAATACCGCATGTTGGCGATCCCGCCCTGATAGATCAGGTCCACGATCAGCTTCACCTCGTGAAGGCATTCGAAATACGCCATTTCAGGCGAATAGCCCGCTTCTACAAGGGTCTCATACCCGGCCTGAATGAGGGAGGTGAGGCCTCCGCAAAGGACTGCTTGTTCGCCAAAGAGATCGGTTTCCGTCTCTTCCCGGAAATTCGTTTCGATGACGCCCGCGCGCCCGCCGCCGATCGCGCTGGCATAGGCCAAACCGACCTGCCTGGTCGTGCCGCTCGGATCTTGATGCACAGCGAGGAGGCAGGGCACGCCGCTCCCCTTCGTATACTCTGATCGCACCAAGTGACCAGGGCCTTTGGGAGCGACCATGAACACGTTCACCGTCGGCGGCGGCACGATTTGGCCAAAATGGATGTTGAAGCCGTGCCCGAATGCCAGGAAGGCCCCTGCCTTCAAGTTGGGCGCGATCTCCTGCCGGTAGATCGAGGCCTGCACTTCGTCAGGCGCGAGGATCATGATGACGTCCGAGGCCTTCACCGCATCGGCCACTGGCATGACTTTGAGCCCGCTCTGCTCAGCCTTCCGCCACGAGCTGCCCTCCCGAAGACCGACCATGACCGAGACGCCGCTCTCCTTCAAGTTGAGGGCGTGGGCGTGACCCTGACTGCCATACCCGATGACCGCCACTTTCTTGCCCGTGATCTGTTGAAGGTCGGCGTCCTTGTCGTAATAAATTTTCATCATGAACTCCCGGATCGCAAGAGGTTGATACCGTGTCCCGGCAGGTGATCGACCGGACCGCGCTATTCGCGGGCGACTTTCTTGGGTTGCGTCGAGGTGGAACGAAGCGGCTCCCGCGCGACCGCGACGCGACCCGTCCTCGTCAATTCTTTGATGCCCAATGGCTGCAGCAGATTGATGATGGCTTCGATTTTCTTCGGATCACCCGTCACTTCAATCGTATAGGTCCCCGGCGTCGAATCGATGACGTTGGCGCGGAAAATATCCGCGATCCGCAAGGCCTCGGCCCGATCCTCCTGTCTCGTATGAACCTTGATCAGCGCCGTCTCGCGCGACACGAAATCGCTTTCATTCAGGTCCACGACCTTGATCACGTCGATCAGCTTGTTCAGCTGTTTGACGATCTGTTCGACAATCCGCTCATCGCCAGACGTGACGATCGTCATCTGCGACATCGAGGGATCGAGTGTGGGCGCGACCGAGAGACTTTCGATATTGAAGCCTCTGCCGCTGAACAGCCCCGCAATGCGGGAGAGCACCCCGAACTTGTTCTCGACCGTGACTAAAATGATGTGTTCCATGCTAGGCCGTCAGAATCGTGTCTTTATCCTGTGGGGCCGTCTTGGCCGCGCCGCTCTGCTTTTGCTTCAACTCCGGCGGATCCTCCAGAATCATCTCGTGATTGCAGCCGCCGGCGGGAATCATCGGATAGACGTTTTCGAAGGGATGCGTCGGCACGTCGACGATGACCGGTCCCTTGGCCGCGATGGCTTCCTTCAGCACGCCGTCAAGGTCACTCACTTTCCCGGCACGCAATCCGACCGCCCCATACGCCTCAGCCAGCTTGACGAAATCCGGCGTCGTATCGAGGTAGCTGGAAGCATAGCGTCCTTCGTAGAAGAGGTCCTGCCATTGCCGAACCATTCCGTGGAACCGGTTGTTCAAAACAATCACTTTCACGGGAAGCTTATGCACGACCGCCGTGGCCATCTCCTGCATGTTCATCTGCACGCTGCCGTCGCCGGCAATGCAGAGCACGAGCCGGCCAGGAAACGCTGCTTGCGCACCCATGGCCGCGGGAAAGCCGAATCCCATCGTGCCCAGGCCGCCGGAGGTCAACCAGCGGTTGGGCTTGGCCATCTTGAAGTATTGCGCAGCCCACATTTGATGCTGGCCGACGTCCGTGGAGACGATCGGGTCCAGATCCTTGGTCAATTCGTACAGGCGCTTGATGACTTGTTGCGGCTTGATCGGTCCTTCGGCTTCCTGTTGGTAGGCGAGCGGATGGGACCGCTCCCATTCACGAATCTGGTCCCACCAGGCCTTGCGGAGTTCCTTTTGTTCGCCGTTCACCGTCGCCTTGAGAATCTGGTTTAACTCTCGAAGGACGGCCTTGCAGTCACCGACAATCGGGATATCGACGTTGATGTTCTTTCTGATCGAGGTCGGATCGATGTCAATGTGAATGATCTTGGCGTAAGGGACAGAACTCCGACACCTTGCCGGTCACCCGGTCATCGAAACGTGCGCCGATCGCCACGACGAGATCGGAATAATGGACCGCCATGTTGGCTTGATAGGTTCCATGCATGCCCATCATGCCGAGAGACAACGGATGCTCCCCCGGGAACGCGCCCAGTCCCATGAGCGTCATGTCCACGGGAATCTGCGTGAGTTCCGCCAGCTCGATCAATTCCTTGGAAGCTCCGGAGAAGATGACGCCGCCGCCGACGTAGAGAATCGGCTTTTTGGCCTTCATAATCGCTTCGGCCGCTTGTTTGATCTGCCACTTATTTCCTTCGTACGTCGGGTTATAGCCCCGGATCGACACGGAATTGGGATAGTTGAATTCCGTCTTGTCCATTGAGACATCTTTGGGAATATCCACCAATACCGGCCCCGGACGGCCGGTGGTGGCAATATAGAACGCCTCTTTGATCGTGGAGGCCAGCTCGTTCACGTCTTTGACGAGGAAATTGTACTTCGTACACGGACGACTCAGGCCGACGTTGTCCGCCTCCTGGAACGCATCGTTGCCGATGAGGCTCGTCGGGACCTGACCGCTGAAGCAGACCAGTGGGACGGAGTCCATATAGGCATCCGCCAGGGCGGTGATGACGTTCGTCATCCCAGGTCCTGACGTCACTAAGCAGACACCCGCTTTCCCTGTAGCCTTTGCATACCCCTCTGCCATGTGACCGGCGCCTTGCTCATGGCGGGTCAAGACCACCTCGATGTCCTTTTGCTGATAAAGCATGTCGAAAATCTTAAGCACAACGCCCCCAGGCAGCGCGAAGAGCGTCTTCACGCCTTCACGTTTGAGGCATTCGATAAAGATTTCGGCGCCTGTCAGTTTCATACTGAGCCTCCTCTCCTGCTCCGTGACGGTACACGGATGGAGACACCCATCTCTTTGCGGCTATCGGTAGCTACACCATTCCCACTGATTATCAGAAACATCTTAAAAATCAATGAGAAAGATCAAAGATCCTAGCACCACGGTCCTGCCGGGTCAATAGGAGATCTCCGCACTGCCGAGCGAGATCCCCTTCTGGATCATGAGCAGGCGGTCGATGCAGAAAGGGCGCGGTGGAGAGGACTTATAAGCCGGATTCTGTCCCGTCAAGGATATGCTCCTTGACGGCGGTGATCATTTCTCTGGGATCCGAGTTGCCTCGAACCTCAAGCGACCTACCCGAAGACCTCGGCCGGGCCAGCCGGTCGCCGCATTCCGAAGAAATGCGGCAGGTGTCTTCCTATTTGGTCTTGCATCGAGCGACGCTTACCGTGCCGGTGATGTCGCCATCCCCGCGGTGGGCTCTTACCCCACCGTTTCACCCTTACCTGATCCGCTGCGACTCGATTGGGATCCCATCGCTTTGGCCATCGGCGGTCTGTTCTCTGTGGTGCTGGTGTCGGATCGCTCCGCCTGGGCGTTACCCAGCGCTCTGCCCCTGAAGTCCGGACTTTCCTCTCGTCGCGTGACGAGCGATCACCCGGTCCTCTCCCTCACGCGAAGCTCAGTATAGAAAACGGACGCGCCGGATGCAAGAAGCTGGAGGAATACTGGCGAGGGATTAGCGGCCGATCGGAGGCAATTCAGCGGCCGGAGCGGATTGCTTTGATTGATAGATCGCCATCGCCTCAGGCATCCATTTCTTCAGTTGATCGATGCGTGTTTCGTTGCTCGGATGGGTTGACATGAATTCTGCAGGCGCACCTCCACCGGACATGCGCGCCATTCGCTCCCACAGTGCAACCGACTCTCGAGGGTCATACCCGGCATCGGCGGCAAGCAGAATGCCGATGTAATCCGCTTCCGATTCATGTTTTCGGCTGAAGGGAAGCAACATTCCGACTTGAGCACCCACTCCCAGCGCCGCCATGGTCGCCTGTCCCAGCGCGGCGTTGCCCGTCCCGACGCCGGCCGCTGTACCCAGCACTTGGATGCCGATGTTCGTCGCCTCTCCCTGACTCATCCGCTCGCCTCCGTGGCGCGCCAACGCATGGACGACTTCATGTCCCATCACTGCAGCCAGCCCTGCTTCCGTTTTCGCCATTGGGAAAATGCCCGTGTACACGGCCATTTTCCCCCCTGGTAGCGCAAACGCGTTGGCAGTCTTATCGTCCTTGAATACCGTCACTTCCCATTGAAACTGTTGCGCCATCTCGGCGTACTTCGACCGTTTCGCCGCTTCGATGATGCGGGCTGCCACCCGTTTGACCGGTTCGATCTCGCGCGGGTCTTGCGACTGCTTCATCTTGGGGTCGGTTTTCACCTGATTGTACGCCTGTGCTCCCATTTGCATTTCATCCGACACCGACGTCATGAGAAACTGTGATCGTCCGGTGTAAGGATTTGTCTCGCATCCGCTGAGCAAGCCGACTGGCAGGAGAAGACTCAAGAGCGTCACAGCGCGGACCCTCGCTTGGAATGCACGCATCACGTTCCTCCAGCAGCTCGTGTTTAATGGATCTCGTTTGACCGACCTCAACTGCTCTGGTACATTACCGCCCCTCAACGACATTTTCTACTGGCCAGGACGACAGACCGGCTCTCAACACCGCTCGACACGTCAGTCACGGAATGCCTCCAGACTCCATTGAACGCATCGGAATCGACGAGTCGGGCAAGGGCGATTACTTTGGTCCGCTCGTCGTCGCCGCCGTGTTCGTGGATGCAACGACACAAGGCGAGCTGGCCCTCATGGCGGTGAGGGACAGCAAGAAAATTTCAGACGGCCGCATCCTCGAACTTGCCCCGGATATCAAGACGATCTGTCCGCACAGCGTGATTGTCATCGGGCCCCAGAAATACAACGAGCTCTATGCGAAGATCAAAAACTTGAACCGGCTGCTCGCCTGGGGGCACGCCAAGGCACTTGAAACCCTGCTTGAGCGCGTATCGTGTGAACGTGCCATCTCCGATCAGTTTGGGGATGAACGGCTGATCCTCAATGCCCTTCAAGAAAAAGGACGGAGAATCGTACTCGAGCAGCGCACCAAAGCGGAATCCGATCTCGCCGTCGCCGCCGCATCCATCCTGGCCCGGGCCGAATTTCTCCTGCGGCTGAAACGCCTCTCAGAGGATGTGGGCACCACCCTTCCGAAAGGAGCCTCGCCTGCCGTGGAGCTGGCAGGCAGGATGGTTGTGAAAAAACACGGCGAGCCACGATTGGCCACGGTGGCGAAGCTTCATTTCAAAACGACGAAAGCTGTCCTCGGGACGTCGGCCGGCTAGAGCGATGGGAGAGTGTTGAAGAGCGGGGACGAAGGAAGAGGTCTAAACCGATTCACCCACTTCGAGATCGGACGGCTTGGATTGATCGTGCGGTCGCTGGTCCGCCTGCACGTCGCCGTCCCAGTACAGCATGCGGTGACAGTAGGGACAGGTGTGGAGATCCTGCGACCGTTTGACCTCGGCGACCAGTTGCGGAGGAATCTGCAGGCGACATCCCGCACACATGCCCCCCTTAATCGCCGCAAGCGGCTGGTCTTTTCTGGCGGCCTTCAGTTTGGTGTAGCGGGCCAACAGTCCCGGCTCAACCTTGCCTGAGCGATCCCGCTGCTGCGATTCCAGTTCAGCCAGTTCCGCGGACAGTCGGCTGTCGAGTTCATCGAGCACCTGTTTTTCCTTGGTAAAGACTTGCTCGGCGGCTCGCACCTTGTCCTGAGCCTCCTTGGCCGTCTGCTGCAGCTGTTCGATTTTCTCCATGCACGCCAGCACCTTGTCTTCGATTTCGGACTTCTTTTTATTGGCCATCTGCAATTCGAAGAGATGGGCCTGATACTCCTTGTTGGTCTTGAGCTCAGACAACCTGGCGCGCATTTTATCGGTGTGAGCGTCTTGCGCCTCGACATCCCTCTCGTGAGCGCGCCGCTCCTTCACGGAGGCTTCAACCGCGGCGCTCATCTCGTGTAATGATTGTTTCGCCTCACGGAGTGGCGCTTCGACGGCATGAAGACGTTCGGGGATCTTTCGGCGCTGGTCGGTGATCTCCATGATACGGAGATCCAGTTTCTGCAGTTCGATGAGTGGAGACAGGTTCTGGTTCAATGCACTCCCATACCCGAAATCACGAAGGAAGGTCTCGCCTGCTGGTTGCCGGTCCATTGGTGGGCCCACTAGGACTCGAACCTAGGACCAGCTGATTATGAGTCAGCCGCTCTAACCACCTGAGCTATGGGCCCCGAACGGAACCGCTCAGCCGCCGGTCAGATTACGATCGACCTCGATGAATCCGATTCTAGGCCTGAGCGCGAGACAGAGTCAAATCATCCGACTCACTCTTACAAGCTCTCGACAAAACTGCGGAGCTTTTTGCTCCGGCTCGGATGGCGCAGCTTCCGGAGAGCCTTGGCTTCGATCTGCCGGATGCGTTCGCGGGTGACCTCGAAGTCCTGGCCGACCTCTTCCAGCGTATGGTCGGTCGCTTCACCGATGCCGAATCGTTTGCGCAGCACCTTTTCTTCTCTTGGCGTCAGCGTTTCGAGGGCGCTGTTAATTTGCCGCTGCAAATCGTACCGGATCGCCGCTTCCAAGGGAGAAATGGCTTTCTTGTCTTCAATGAAGTCTCCCAGGTGGCTGTCTTCCTCTTCACCAATCGGCGTTTCCAAGGAGATCGGCTCCCGAGCGATTTTCAGAATCTTGCGCACTTTGTCCAGCGGCAAGTCCATGCGCTCCGCGATTTCCTCTGGAGTCGGTTCGCGACCGAGCTTCTGCACCAAGTGGCGGGACGTCCTGATCAACTTGTTGATCGTTTCGATCATGTGCACGGGAATGCGGATGGTTCTGGCCTGGTCCGCAATGGCGCGTGTGATGGCCTGACGGATCCACCACGTGGCATACGTGCTGAACTTGTACCCGCGCTTGTATTCAAACTTGTCGACCGCCTTCATCAATCCGATATTGCCTTCCTGGATCAGGTCCAGGAACTGCAGGCCGCGGTTCGTATATTTTTTGGCGATGCTCACGACGAGCCGGAGATTGGCCTCCACGAGTTCGGCCTTCCCGCGCTTGACCTTTTCTTCGGCCACATCCAGGTGCTTGACCGCATCCTTGATTTCTTCCCCAGGGACTAATGCCTCTTCAGTCTCCAATTGTCGGATGCGGCCCTTCGCGGCCTGATACAGTTTCTTGACGTCCAGCAGCGTGTCTTCGGATACGCCCGTCTTTCGCTTGACCGCCTGGAAATCCTTTCGCTCGCGACAGAGCTTCCGCAGCAATTCGGCGCCCGCTTCTCCGCCGATCCCGAGACGCCGCTGACAGCTGACGATCTCCCGCTCGGCGGTGCGGATCTGAATCGCCATCTCCCTGACGCGCTGGACCATCCGGTCCTTGAGCACGCCGTGCAGGTTGACGGCTTCCATCTTGTCCACGACCTGCTCTCGGATCAGATCGATCTGCTTCTTGATCTTTTTCAGCTTGGCGGGATCCTTGGCGGCCTGGCGCGCCTTTTCGTAGAGGCCTTTGAGCGACGTCGACACCTTGCGGACGGTGTTCAGGCCCTCCAGGGTTTTGACGCGCAACTCCTCATAGTCGCGCTCGACTTGCTCTTCCTCAAAGTCCTCTTCCGTTTCCTGAATCGGCACGATTTCGCGGACGTCGATCTTGCCGTTCTTGAGTTGATCCCGCAGCGAGAGGATGAATTCGATCGTCATCGGCATGCCGTAAATGACGAACGCGATGTCCCGCTTTCCTTCTTCGATTCGTTTGGCGATTTCGATCTCGCCTTCGCGGCTCAGCAGCGCGACGCTGCCCATTTCCTTCAGATAGAGCCTCACCGGATCATCGGTCCGGCTCAAGGCCCCCGGCGTCAGGTCGATCTCCTTTTCACTGTCCTCTCCTGCATCGCCCTCGTCTGCCTCCTCGCTGGCCTCCTCCGGCTCGGCGGTGCTGCGGCTTTTCTGCTGACGTCCGCCCTCAGGCGCATCGACGATCTCGATATCCATTTCACCGAACATCGTCATGATGCTGCCGAATTGCTCTGACGAGACCACCTCTGCCGGCAACGTGCTATTCAGCTCGTCGTAGGTGAGAAAGCCCTTCTCTTTGCCGATCGAGATGAGTTTCTTCACTTCTACGAGCAATTCTTGTTTCGCCATACCTACTCCTTCACCAAAGAAAGCGTTCCTGCCGGCCGTCCGGCCTTCTGCGATCCGCAATTCGTTGACCTGCTCATTCAAGGCCCGGGCGTCTTCGACCCGTCCTTCCCGCTCGGCCGCCTTGAGTTGACCGATGAGGTCGCGCAAGACGGCTTCCGCGCGCTTGCGATCGATGGTATTGAGACACCCCTGAATGTGTGCGCGAGGATCGTCAAAATGCTCTTCCCGCATGGACAACTCCGTCGCCAGCGAGCCGCACTCCGGATCGTCGACGACGCTATCGAGCATCTCTGCGAAGCCCCACTCGTCCGTCCTGCTCGAGATTGGCCAGCGCCCGTTCGACGATCCTCCGGCAGGCCGGAACCGAGAAGGCATCTGGGCGCAGCCTCCGCACCTCGGAAGGCGACAGCTGTCCGTGCAGCAGGAGATACACCAGATCACGCTCTTCGGGGGCGCCTTTCGAGGACGGCACCGGCGGTGGGACCGCTCTCAGTGCCGCGGGAGCCGGTCGGGATTTGTCCTTCAACGCCGGATACCGATCGATGAGCCGCTGCTGATTGATGCCGAAGCGTTCGGCAACGAGACGGATCCGCTCTTCCCGCTCGATGGGGTGTTCGCTCTTCTGCAGGATTTTCAGGATTTCGTCGACGCTGCGGATTCGTCCCTCGATCGTGCTGCCTTCAGCGGTTTTCAAACTATGCTCAAGCGCGAAATCCAACAAGCTGGGCGCCTGTTGCTCGAGACGGGCAAACGCTTCAGGCCCCTCCTTGCGCACGTAAGTGTCAGGATCGTCTCCTGCGGGCAATGTCACGACCTTGACCCCGAGTCCGCTGTTCACGAACAGATCCAACCCACGGAGCGCAGCCCTGACGCCTGCAGCGTCCGGATCGAACAGCAGCACCACCTTTGAAGCAAAGCGCCGCAATACCTGCACGTGCTCAGGCGTGAGGGCGGTACCGAGCGTCGCTACCGTATGGGTGAGGCCGGCCTGATGCAACGCGATCGCATCGAAATAGCCTTCCACGACGATGACCGTCTTCGTGCGGGCAATGGCCTCCCGCGCCACATCCAGGGCAAAAAGCGTCTGTCCCTTCTTAAATAACGGCGTATCGGGCGAGTTCAAATACTTTGGCGTCCCATCTCCCAGCACGCGGCCGCCGAATCCGACCACGCGCTTGCGCAGATCGGTGATCGTAAACATGACCCTGCCGCGAAAACGGTCGTAATATCCTGTGCCGCTGTCGCGTGCGATGACCAGCCCGGCTGAAGCCAGGTCCTGAGACGTGAAGCCCTGCTTCGCCAGGGCCTTGAGCAAGCCGTCCCACTCCACCGGTGCGACCCCGATACCAAACCGGTCGATCGTGACTTGCTGGATTCCACGTCCGGCCAAATAGGCCCGCGCCTCCGCGCCCACCCGATCGTCGCGAAGATTCTCGTGAAACCATCGCGCCGCCGTCTGATTCACGTGCTCGGTCCGATTGGCTTGTTGGGCCTGAGACCCGGATTCGGCCGTCGGCTCCTGCACTTCGATCCCTACCTTCCGGCCGAGATCGCGGACCGTTTCAGGGAAGCTTGCTCCGGTGATCCGAGTCAAAAACGTGAACACATTGCCTCCGGCACCGCAGCCGAAACAATGGAAGATCTGCCGGCTCGGGCTCACCGTGAACGACGGACTCTTTTCCTGGTGAAAGGGGCACAGCCCCTTCAGATTCTGTCCGGCGCGGGTCAGACTGACATGCTGCCCAACGAGGTCTACGATATCGATCCGATCTCTGATCTGATTGATAACCTCTTCGGAAATCAGGCCTCGGCCCATGGGAGACGCAGCTCCTCATCCCCACCGAAACCGGTGGATCGGTATTCGTAAGTGATCGAAAAAATTGACCGGTCAGGTTAACAGACACAAAGGAAATCTGTCAACGCAAGGTGTGCGAGCACAGCGGAGATGCAATGTCCCATTACCCGGGCGGCCAGCGCATGTGCCGGCCACCCAAGACGTGAAGATGGAGATGGAATACCGTTTGGCCGGCATCGCGTCCGGTGTTCGTGACGATTCGATAGCCGGACTCCGCCAACCCCTTTTGTTTCGCCACGTTGGTACAGGTCATCAAGAGCTGAGCCAGGAGGTCGGAGTCCTGATCGCGGCAGTCCTGCACCGCTGCCACATGCTTTTTGGGAATGATGAGCGTATGGACAGGCGCCTGCGGGTTGATATCGTCGAAGGCCAACGTGCGATCGTCCTCGTGCACGATCTTGGCCGGGATCGTCTTCTGAACAATTTTGCAAAATAGACAATCGGTCATGACTTGTCCTCAGGTGGGCTTTCGCAGCCCGGATTTACCGTATCGTGTCCCCAGCTCCTGATAGACCTCATGGAGAGAGACGTCGTGATATCCCAAGACCATCAAGGTGTGAAACAGAAGGTCCGCCACCTCATAGACAATCTCTGCTCTCTTGCCTCCCTTCGCAGCAATCAGGACTTCGCCGGCTTCTTCCGCAACCTTTTTCAAAATCTTGTCATGACCGCCTTCGAAGAGCTTGGTCGTGTAGGAGCCAGGCTGCGGAGCCGCCTTGCGGGCAGCGATGACCCGCAGCACGCTGTCGAGGATTCCGCCCTGTGCCTCCTGAGATTTCTCGTTGGGTTCGTGACCGGCCTCGTTCAACTTGGAGAAAAAGCAAGCGCGTTCGCCAGTGTGGCAGGTGGGCCCGGTAGGCTGCGCCTTCACGAGGATCGTATCGCAATCACAGTCGATGAAGAGGTCCTTGACCAGGAGTTTGTGACCCGACGTTTCGCCCTTCTCCCAGAGTTTCTGTCTCGATCGGCTCCAGAAGTGCACTGACTTGGTCGCCAGGGTTCGGGCCAGTGCCTCTTGGTTCATATACCCGAGCATGAGAACGGTCCCGTCCAGCCAGTCCTGGATGACGGCGGGAAGCAGCCCCTGCTCGTTGAACTTTAGCTCGCGATCGGCCATTACATCTACCTGTCCAGCCGGCTCCTGCCGTACCGGCACTCCCCGATCCCGCAGATAGGCCTTCGCCTGAGGAATCGTATAGCGTCGAAAATGAAAAATCGAGGCGGCCAGCACGGCATCCGCCTTTCCCGTGACCAAGCCGTCGTACAAGTGCTCCAACGTTCCCACGCCGCCCGAGGCAATCACCGGAATGGACACACGCTCCGCCACCGCCGCTGTCAGGTCGAGGTCATACCCCCGCTGTTGGCCATCTTCGTCCATGCTCGTCAAGAGAATCTCCCCCGCGCCATACTGCTCCATCTGATGAGCCCATTCCACCGCATTGATGCCGGTCGGCTTCCGTCCGCCGTGCGTAAAGACTTCCCACTCGTGGTGTACCGCTGCCCGCTTGGCGTCGATGGCCACGACGATGCACTGCGTCCCAAATCGCTCGGCGGCCTCCTTCACAAACTGCGGCCGCTCGACGGCAGCCGTGTTGATGCTCACCTTGTCTGCCCCGGCATTGAGCAGGTTGCGGATATCGTCGAGCGTGCGGACGCCCCCGCCCACGGTCATCGGCATGAAGACACTCGCAGCGGTGCGTTCCACCACGTCGATGATCGTCTTCCGGTTTTCGTGCGAGGCGGTGATGTCGAGAAAACAGAGCTCATCCGCGCCTTCTCGATCATAGACCATCGCCACTTCGACAGGATCCCCCGCATCCCGAAGATTGACGAAGCTGACGCCCTTAACCACCCGGCCGTCTTTGACGTCAAGACAGGGAATGATGCGCTTGGTCAACATGTCGATTTTGACGTCTGCCGTTAGCGCAGGGCGGCAAGTGCGGCGCGATAATCGAGCTTTCCATCGTAGAGCGCCTTGCCCACAATTGCTCCCACGACCTGTGGCCCCAGAGAGCGCACGGCCTGTCAAATCTTCAACGTGGGAAATCCCTCCGGAGGCAATGACGGGAAACGGAGAATAGGCCGCGATTTCCCTGAGCGCAGACAGATTCGGCCCGCCCAGCATTCCGTCCCGTGCGATGTCGGTATAGATTACCGCTCCGATCGGATAACCAGACAGCTCCTTGAGCAGATCGATAGCGGTGGTCTCAGACACCGACGTCCATCCCTTTACAGCAACTTTTCCGTCCCGTGCATCCAGTCCGAGCAGAATGCGCCTCGGGAAATTCGCGGCAGGCCTCGTCGAGAAATTTCCGGTCCGTCAGAGCCGCCGTGCCAAGCACGATGCGGGAGACGCCGGCCTCGAGATACCGCCGGACCGTCGAAAGAGTTCGTATCCCGCCGCCAACTTGGACCTCGACTCCTACCGCCTTCCGCACGGCTTCAATGTGAGGAAAATTCTTCGGCTCTCCCTCCACGGCGCCGTTGAGATCGACCAGATGAATCATGCGCGCGCCGGCTTCTTCCCACCGTCGGGCCATCGACGCGACATCGTCTGAATACACTGTTTCCGCAGCCATATCGC
This sequence comes from uncultured Nitrospiraceae bacterium, assembly GCA_963824855.1. Lineage (GTDB taxonomy): Bacteria > Nitrospirota > Nitrospiria > Nitrospirales > Nitrospiraceae > Nitrospira_C. The sequence goes on along the minus strand of CAWGQP010000011.1, from coordinate 33,556 downwards.
CTTGACGCAATCGGACACACCGTCCGTCTTTGACGTCGATGGCCGGAATGACCATCATCGCTCACTCTCCTTCGTGGCTGCCGAATGGAAACGTTTTTAACACCTGGTCAGCACCATACTGGGCCAATTCTTCTGCTGTCACAAACACGCCCCCATGCTGAACGAATCCCAGAAAATCCTGGGTCAGCGGCTTCTGCTGTTCATAGTAGTTGCCGACCCAGAGCACTTGGCCGTCCGCCGCTACCGCCTTCACTTCAAATCCGACCGTCGCGGGAGGACTCGCTCCGAGTTTGCCGCCCGATCGCTCCTGATACACCAGAACCTGTCCCATCAAGGCGGCGTCGGCCTTGAGTTTGGCGGCGAGGTCCGCGGCCTGGCGTTCGGGCGTAGCCTTCGTGGTCTCTTCCGCCGGTTGGATGGCAACCTTGGCGGCAGCGGCTTGGGCGGGAGGAAGCACTAGGACTCCCGGCCGGTTTTTCAGCCTCGTCCAAAACAGCTGCGTCACCTTCTCAGCCGCATAGGCCGGCACCGTTATGGTCTGCTTCAACTGGCTCTCGACGCCGGATGGCACACCTAACGAGATATCCGAGCCCTTCACGCTTTGCGGTGCGGACATATACATATCAGCCGGATCCCGCACTTGCGGTGTCCCCAAGCTCGTAAACGGCATCAAGACGATGGTGCGGATCTGATAGCGGGGCAATTCCTTGGAGGTCTGCGTCGTCACCTTGGGGCCGCTGCATGCAATCCCTGCCATCAACAGTGACGCAATCGCCACCGTACAGAATCGGCCTTGACCCCACGCACGGTTATCCACGCCACGCTCCGAAATTTTTGATCAACCGCAAACCCACGGATTGGCTCTTTTCCGGATGGAACTGGCAGGCGACGATATTGTCCTTCCAGATGGTGGACACAAAAGGAACCCCATACGTCGTGGTAGTGGCCGCCACGACAGGGTCGGCCGGATCGACGAAATAGGAATGGACAAAGTACCAATCGGAGCCGTTCGGAATATCCCCGAAGAGCGGACAGTCCCTCTGGACGTGGACTTGGTTCCAGCCCATGTGAGGAATCTTCAGCGAGGGGTCGAGAACGAACCTCCTGACTTTTCCGGGGATGATGTTCAATCCCTTGTGAACGCCGAACTCCTCGCTTTCAGTGAAGAGGAGTTGCAAACCCAGACAGATGCCCAAGAACGGTTTTCCCGAGTGAATCGTGGATCGAATCGATTCGACCAGGTCGAAGTCGCTCCAAGTTCGCCATACAATCACCAAAGGCCCCAACTCCCGGCAACACGACATGACCGGCATTCCTGATCATGACTGGGTCTCGAGTGACAACCGCCTGATGCCCGACCGACTCAAACGCCTTCGAGACGCTGCGCAGATTTCCCATTCCGTAGTCGACAATCGCGATCATGACCTGTTCCTGGAAAAGGCTGTAACAATACCGCAACCCGATTCAGCCTGCTACTACCTAATCTTGTTCGCCTCATTGCCACCGAAAAACAAAAAGGCAGGTTTCTTATTTAGAAACCTGCCCCATATACCTAGCACCATCCCCGGCAACTCGCGGGTGTCACCGATCAGGAGCATTCTCACCCGCCCACCCAACCGCACCGAGACGCGGTTTTCACCAACCTCACCCGCCCACCCCAACCGTGCCGAGACGCGGTTTCCTCCCACGCTCCCGCAGCGGGGTCCCTACACCGGATGAGGTGCGAGGACAGTTACAACGTCCCCTTGGTCGAAAGCACTTTTCCTGCCAATCGTTCCTCCAGCATCGTTGCCTGATCCAGGGCCTTGGCCGTGGCTTTGAAGATCGCTTCCATGATGTGATGCGGGTTGCGGCCATAGAGGAGATTCACGTGCAGGTTCAGCCCGCCATGAGTCACGAACGCCTGGAAGAAGTCTTCGAACAGGCCGAGATCGAACGCCTTGATCTTCCGATCCGGCAGATTGACGTTGTAGACCAAAAAGGGTCTGCCGCTGAGATCGATCGTAACCTGCGCCAGCGTTTCATCCAGCGGTGCAGAAGAGAATCCGAAGCGCTTGATCCCCGCCTTCTCCCCCAAAGCCTGATGAAGCGCCTTCCCCATAACGATCCCGACATCTTCGACCGTGTGGTGCTCGTCGATGTCGAGATCGCCCTTGGCCTGAACGGTGAGATCGAAGAACCCATGTTTCGCCAGCAACTCGAGCATGTGATCGAGAAACCGGATGCCCGTATCGATCTTCCCCTGTCCGCTCCCGTCAATCGTCCATTCGACACGAATGTCGGTTTCTTTCGTCGCGCGATGCAGCGACGCCTGTCTGGGCGCCGATCCGTTTTTTTTCATGAGAACCTGCTTTGAGCGGATTTGGCATGCGCGTCGAACCCTTCGATCTGCGCAAGCCGAATAAGATGGTCCTTCACTTTGCTGAGTTCTTCCTTTGTGTAGTGCACGATGTTGCTGATCTTCGTGTAGTCATGAATGGACAGCGCCGAGAAAAACCGCGCCGTCGCACCGGTCGGAAGCACGTGATTGGGTCCGGCGATGTAGTCCGCCACCGAGGGCGGAGTATATCGGCCCAGGAAGAACGCCCCAGCGTGCCGTATGCGCTCGAGATAATCGAACGGCTCGTCCACTGAAAGCGTCAGGTGCTCAGGCGCAATCTCGTTGGCCACATCGATCGCTTCATCCATCGTTGTCACAACGAACGCGACGGAATATCTGGCGATCGATTTTGTCGCGATCTTTTCCCGTTGCAGCCCCTTCAATTGACGCTCAACGAGATCGACGACCTCCTTGGCAAGCGATGCGGAGGTCGTTACCAACCAGACCTGCGCCTCTTCGTCGTGCTCGGCTTCGCACAGTAGGTCCGCCGCCACATGCGCGGGCTTCGCCCCCTCATCGGCCACGACGAGCAACTCGCTGGGACCCGCAACCATGTCGATGCCGACGGTCCCGTAGAGCATCCGCTTGGCCGTGGCGACGTAGACGTTGCCCGGCCCTACGATCTTGTCGACTCTGGCGATGGTCTTGGTGCCGAAGGCCAGCGCACCGATGGCCTGCACTCCTCCCACGCGATAAATTTCCGTGACGCCGGCAATGTCCGCTGCAACCAGCAGATAGGGATTGATCCCACCTTTCTGAGGCGGCGTGCACATCACGATGCGCTGCACGCCCGCAACCTTGGCCGGAATCGCGCTCATCAACACGGTCGACGGATAGACGGCCTTGCCGCCCGGCACGTACACGCCCACGGCATCGATCGGCGTAACCACCTGGCCCAGCGTCGCCGCGCCATCCTGATACATCCAGGTCTTCGTCCGCTGGCGTTCGTGAAAGGCCTCGATCCGCTGCGCCGCAAAACGCAGCGCATCGCCCTCCTCCTTGCGAATATGGTAGTAGGCCTCCTTGATTTCTTCAGGAGTGACCTTCATCTGATCAGGAGCTAGGGCGACCTTGTCGAATTGTTTGGTGAAGCGAAGGACCGCTTTGTCGCCGCCCCGCTCCACGGCCTGGAGGATCGCTTTGACCGGTCTTCTCGACCGCACTGCCCTGGGCCCGTGCACGCGTGGCCACCTTCTTCAGGGTGGGAGCGAACGCCCGCTCAGTGGAAGCGACAATCTTCATTTGCGCGTCCGCTTCTCTTTCCGGCCGGCCGCACCGTACTTGCTGCGCCGACCGGGCTCGGGAGGCTCGCTGTGGAGAAGCGCAAGCCAGCCGGAGATTCTTCAGTAACTCCGCTATGGCCTGGTGTTTCAACTTGAGACTGGCTCTGTTGACAATTAAACGGGCCGTAGACTGGGCGATACACTCGATCTCGACCAAACCGTGCGCCTTGAGCGTATTGCCGGTCTCAACCAGATCGACGATGCGATCGGCCAGGCCGACGATTGGTGCCAGTTCAATTGAGCCGTAGAGCTTGATGATTTCAACCGGCACGCCGCGCTGGTTGAAATAGCGTTCAGTAATCTTCGGGTACTTGGTCGCGACGCGAATTTTTGATGAGAGCCGGTCACGCGCTATTTGCCCTCGGAAAGCGGCGACGGCGATTCTACACGCTCCGAACCCCAAATCCAATGGCTCATAGACGTCGCTGTCCTGCTCCAGCAAGACATCCTTGCCGACGATGCCGACGTCGGCGGCTCCGTGCTCCACGTACGTGGGCACGTCCGCGGGCCTGACGATCAGGAACGTCATCCCGATTTCAGGACAGGGAAGCAGCAGGCGCCGGCTATCGGCCGCGGGCTGGACCGCGCCATACCCGGCCTTCGCAAACAGTTTGAGCGTCGGCTCGATCAGCTTGCCTTTGCAGAGTGCAACGGTCAGCATCGTTTATCCTTTTCGTCGCTCGATGACGGCGCCGAGTCCGCGAAGCTTTTCTTCAATCCGCTCGTAGCCGCGGTCCAGATGATAGACGCGCAGCACCTCGGTGGTGCCTTCGGCGGCCAGACCGGCCAACACCAGACCAGCGCTGGCGCGCAAATCTGACGCCATGACCGGGGCGCCGGTGAGCCGTTCCCGCCCGGTCACCACCACACGGTTCCCCTCGACGCGGATGTCCGCTCCCATACGCCGTAGTTCCTCAACGTGCATGAACCGGCTTTCGAACACCGTTTCCGTAATGATGCTCGTGCCCTCGGCCACCGACATCAGCGCGACCATCTGCGCCTGCATATCGGTGGGAAACCCGGGAAACGGCAGCGTGCGGACATCAACGCCTTTCAATCGGGCGGACCTGGTCGCATCGATGTGGACCCGTTCTTTTTCGACGGTAATTGCCATGCCGGCCTCTCCAAGCTTGTTCAGCAACGGCTCCAGATGGTCCGGACGACACCGAGCGACCGACACAGCGCCTTTCGTGATGGCTGCTGCCACGACATAGGTACCTGCTTCAATGCGGTCTGGAATCACCTCGTGATCGCTTCCGCGCAGCTCGCGAACGCCTTCGATCGTAATGACATCCGTGCCGGCGCCAGAGATGCGTGCGCCGCGTTTCATGAGAAATTCCGCCAAGTCGACGATCTCGGGTTCCTTCGCGGCATTCTCAATGACCGTCGTGCCCTGAGCCAGTGAGGCCGCCATCATCAGATTTTCCGTCCCTGTCACGGTCGGCACATCGCAATAGATGGATGCGCCTTTGAGCCGTTTGGCTTTTGCCCGGATGTATCCGTGTTCGATGAACACCTCGGCTCCCAACTTGGCCAACCCGGCCAGGTGCAGATTCACAGGACGGGAGCCGATCGCACAACCGCCGGGCAAGGACACCACTGCTTCCCCCCAGCGGGCGACCAGAGGCCCCAGCACGAGCACTGACGCGCGCATCGTCTTCACCAACTCGTAAGGAGCCTGCGTCGATCGAATGACATCCGCATTAATGACCGCCCGATTGCCTTCGTGATGGACGTCCGCGCCGAAGATGCCCAGGAGTTTCCCCATAGTGACGACATCGACGACACGCGGCACATTGCTGATGACGCACTCACCACCGCCAAGAATAGTGGAGGCAAGGATGGGCAGCGCAGAGTTTTTTGCTCCACTGACCTGAACCTCTCCGCGCAGCGGAATGCCCCCCGAAATGACGATTTTATCCATGCCCAGGCTCCCTCATCTGACTCGCTCGACGATTGACGATTCGATCGATCCCGGCCTCGTCCGGTAGGATTTCGACGCGTTCATAAACAGACATGGTCTCGATCTGGGCCCGGAGACCGACGCTCTGACCCTGTCCCAACTCCATGGCCAACAATCCTCCGGGAGCCAGAAACGAAGCCGCCTCATCAAGGAGCCGTTCATGAACTTCAGTGCCTTTGGCTCCTGCGACCAGTGCCATCCGAGGCTCGTAGCCGCTGACCTCCGGCTGCAGACCGCTCCATTCGGATTCGCGAATGTAGGGCGGGTTGGCCACAATCGCAGTCACCTCGCCGTCGCAGCACACGCCGGCAAGGGGCACTAACAAGTCGCCTTCGAGCCAGTGGATGGTTGTATCGACGCCGTGGCGAGAGGCGTTGCGTTTGGCCGTCTCCAGCGCCTGAACAGAGAGGTCAGTGGCGAATATCCTTGCGCTCGATAGGGCTCGTGCGAGCGTCACAGCCACACAGCCAGATCCTGTACCGACATCGACGACCGTGGGACGACCGCCTCGCGTCAGGCGACGAATCACTTCCTGCACCAACAGCTCCGTTTCAGGACGGGGAATCAGCACGGCGGGATTGACGTCGAAATCGAGCCCGCAAAATTCCTGGGATCCCAAAATGTATTGAAGCGGCTCCCTTGCGGCCCTTCGGGTGACGTAGTCATTCACTTTCGCCATCTCGCGTTCGTTCAGAGGACGTGCGGAATCGGCGAGGTGGCTTGAACCGGTCAGACCCAGCGCATGCTCGATCAGCCATTGCGCTTCGCGGTCAGCGGCTTCGACTCCGGCGGCAGCGAGTCGACGGCGGGCATCCGCCATCACGGATGCCAGGGTGCACTGGTCGGATTGGGCATCGACGGCAGTACGCGGTGTCATGAGGCCTCCGCAGCCGCATGATCACGTTGGGCGCGCAACGCCTCGACAAACTCGTCCATATCGCCTTCGAGGACCTGCTCCAACTTATGCAGCGTCAATCCGACGCGATGGTCTGTCACGCGATTCTGCGGGAAATTGTAGGTGCGAATTTTTTCGCTGCGATCGCCGGTTCCGACCTGCGCCTTTCGGGTTTGCGCGATTTCAGCCTCCTGCTTCTCGCGCTCTGCCTCGACGATTCTGGCACGAAGCGTCCGCATGGCCTTCGTACGATTCTTCAACTGCGACCGCTCGTCCTGGCAGGACACAACGACGCCGGTCGGGATATGGGTGATGCGGACGGCCGAATAGGTCGTATTGACGCTCTGGCCGCCGGCGCCGGAAGAACAAAACGTATCGATGCGCAAATCTTTCGGGTCGATCTGCACATCGACTTCATCGACCTCGGGCATGACGGCGACGGTAACTGTCGAGGTATGGATTCGACCGGCAGCTTCCGTCACCGGCACGCGCTGCACGCGATGAACGCCGCTCTCATATTTGAAGAGCCCGTAGCCGCCCTTGCCTTCGATGACGGCGATGAGCGTTTTATATCCGCCCTTGCCGGTTTCCGACGCTTCGACGATATCGACCTTCAGCTTGTGCCGCTCTGCAAATTTGACATACATCCGGAAGAGGTCACCTGCGAACAAGGCGGCCTCATCCCCGCCGGTTCCGGCTCGAATCTCCAAAAAGAGATTCTTTTCGTCCCTCGGATCTTTCGGCGTGAGATGCTCCAACACCTGTCGCTCGAGGTCGTCGCGCTCGACCCCCAATTGCGCGGTTTCTTCGGTCGCCAACGAGTGAAGCTCGGCTCCGGCAGAGGGATCCGCCAGCATGTGCGCCGCCTCGTCCAATTGCTTTGAGGATCTCTTGATACCGGTGGAACAGCTGCGAGACCGTTTCCAGTTCCGTACGCTCCTTGGTCAGCTTGACGAGGAGGGTGGGCTGGCTGATGACGGACGCGTCCATGAGCTGGCTCGTCAGCTCATCGTACCGGCTGGCCGATGCTTCCCACTTTTTCATCAAGCCCGTGTCCATTCCGAGTCCTCAATCTCCTCACGCTGTTGCGGACACAAAAAAAGAGACCCTGCCTCTGCGAAGCAGGGTCTCTCCTATGTTGGCTTGGCCCGACTACTTGCCCTTCTTCGCGTACTTCTTCTTGAACCGTTCGACCCGACCTTCGGTATCGACGATCTTTTGCGTGCCGGTAAAAAAGGGATGGCAGCTGGAGCAAATATCGACGTTGATGTCCCCGACGGTCGATCTGGTCTTATAGCTGTTTCCGCAGGCGCAATGCACCGTCGCCTCTCGATACAGCGGATGAATGCCCTTTTTCATGATCGCACTCCTGGCATTAAAGCGTTCGGCCTTCGCCTATTCGAAGGCGCGTCACTTTACCCTGTCTCGATCCACAGATACAAGTTTAGCGGTTCATCGATTGCAGGAATTCCTGATTGGTCTTCGTGCCATGCACCTTGTCCATCAAGAATTCCATGGCTTCCATGGTGCCCAACGGGCTGAGGACCTTCCGCAAAATCCACATCTTGTTGAGGCGGTCCTTGTCCACCAGCAACTCTTCCTTTCTCGTGCCGGATTGACTGATATCGATGGCCGGGAAGATCCGCTTGTCGGCCAAACGACGGTCGAGATGGACTTCCATGTTGCCCGTGCCCTTGAACTCTTCAAAGATGACGTCGTCCATCCGGCTCCCGGTATCGACCAACGCGGTGGCCATGATGGTCAAGCTGCCGCCGTTTTCGATATTGCGCGCGGCCCCGAAGAACCGCTTCGGCCGCTGGAGCGCGTTCGAATCCAGACCGCCTGAAAGGACTTTGCCGCTGGGCGGGGCGATGGTGTTGTAAGCACGGGCCAGACGGGTGATGCTATCCAGGAGAATGACGACATCCTTCTTGTGTTCCACCAGCCGCTTGGCCTTTTCGAGCACCATTTCCGCGACCTGCGCATGTCGCTGGGCCGGTTCGTCGAATGTCGAGCTGATGACTTCAGCTTTCACCTGCCGCTGCCAATCGGTGACTTCTTCCGGCCGTTCATCGATCAACAGCACGATCAATGTTACTTCCTTGTGGTTCTTCAGAATGGCCCGGGCGATCGCCTGCAACAACATGGTTTTTCCGGTCCGGGGGGCCGCGACGATCAACCCGCGCTGGCCTTTTCCGATCGGCGTCGTGAGATCCATGACGCGGGTACAATATTCTTCACGGTCGAACTCCAGCTGAATGCGTTCTTCCGGATACAAGCGGCGTGAGGTTGTCGAAGAGGATCTTGTCGCGGGCCACCTCAGGGTCTTCGATAATTGACCTTTTCGACCTTGAGGAGAGCAAAGTACCGCTCGCTCTCCTTCGGCGGGCGAATTTGACCGGAGACGATATCGCCTGTGCGTAGATTGAAGCGGCGTATCTGAGAGGGCGAAATGTAGATGTCGTCGGGACCGGGAAGATAGTTCGAGTCCGGAGCCCGCAAAAATCCGAAGCCGTCTGGCAGGGTTTCCAGGACCCCTTCCCCGAAGACGACCCCGTTCTTCTCGGTTTGTGCTTGTAAGATGGCGAAGATCAGTTCCTGCTTGCGGAGATTCGCCGCCCCTTCGATCTTGAGATCACGCGCGACGTCATTCAAGTCGGCGATGGTTTTCTGCTTCAATTCGGCCAGATGCATAACTTCTCCCTTAGTTTGTGCCATACATATCCTCAAGCTGGGGGCTGGTGGTCAAAGACGAGTGTCGACGCGGAATGTGATCAACCATTGAAGCGATGCGCAATTACCGTTGAGTAGTGAGTTGACTATTGTGTGTTTGCTAGAGGGGATGTGCCGTGAAGGACGTGTCCGTTGTCCATATGGTGGATGCGCCTGTCAACTGCAACCAAAGCCGAACTCATTCCTGTGCTGTGTCATGTTCTTGGAAAGTTGCCTCGGAGTTCTTGTGTGTGGAGAGAACGTAGACTCGACAATGGAACACTAGTGAATGGAGCATACCCCGCGGGTCAATGGTTGTCAACACCGGGCTTCTTTCCAGCCTCTGCTCGCCTTGCGTCAGGCCCAACCCTGTCATCCTCCGATGAGAAAAGCCGCGGTTGCGGCGGCTTCGAAGGGTGTGCTACATCCCAGGCTGGAGGAACGAGCGATGGGCCGTGAAGACGACCAAGAGCATGACCGGCTGTTTACCATCTCGGAAGCCAACCATCTCATTCCTCAACTCAATACGCGCATCGCCTCCGTGCGTCAGGCAAAGGCCGTGGTGGCGCGCACGAGGGATGATATTCGGCGAGCGAGCGCCCGAGCGGAATACGGAGGCGGCAGCGCTGTCGGTCCACTATATATAACCAGCCTGCACCAGATCAGTCAAAATCTTCAGGCCATTCAGGAAATGGGCGTTGTCGTCAAAGACGTCGATCTCGGCCTCTGCGATTTTCCTCACCTGCGAGACGGCCGTGTCGTATTTCTGTGCTGGAAATACGGCGAGCGAGAAATCAAATGGTGGCATGAAACCACCACGGGCTATAAAGACCGTTGCCCGCTGGAAGGATCCGCCTAAGCTCACCGCGCTCGACACGAATGAAATTCGTCATCATCGGTTATGATGGCCCCGACGGCCAAGCCAAACGCAAAATCCATCGTCCGGCACACCTGGCGAATATGGAGCCTTTCGACCAAGCCGGCCGAGTCGTGCTTGCCGGACCCCTCACCGATCACACCGGTAGCCTCATCGTGATCGAGGCAGACTCACTCGAGGATGCCCAAAAGTTTGCCCGGGAAGACCCCTATACGGTTCACGGCGTGTTCGAACGGGTCGAAGTCCATCCCTTTACTCAGGTCTTCCCCAAGGCGCGCTAAGCGCAAAATCAAGCGCTTACAGGCTCACCAAGCCTTGGAATCCTCCTTCGCCCCCTCCCTCCGGTGCGTTGCCGAGCTACGGAACGGGCGGTATAGTTGATCACATGAGCGTTCTATACCGATTTGCTCTCGCGGTGACGGCCGCTGTTGCCATTGTACCCGTCACATTTGCCAACACCACGAAAACCGTGATCGCCGAGGCTCAGTACGTGATGGCCGATGGGGATACGCTGGCCAGTGCTGAGGAGAAAGTCCTGCAGCGTGCTCAGCGCATAGCCGTGGAGGAAGCCGGCGTCTACCTGGAGTCGACGTTCTACGATCTGGAAAAGGAATCACAAGGGCGGACGGTCCGAAATACCTCCTGGGAAGTCCGCACGATCGCGGCCGCCGTCGCGGAAACCGAAGTGCTCGAGTCTCACCGGTCGTTCGAGAACGACCGGCCGGTGTTTTTCATCCGCATCCGCGCCAACGTGGACGTCCAAACCCTGGCCGATGCGGTTCGCCGCCATCAGTCTGAAGCCCAATTGGCCAGACATTTTCGTGAGCTCCAACAAGAAAACCAGCATCTTCGCGCTCAGCTTCGAGAATCCCAACAGGAGCCTACGGGCGTGAGGATGCTCACGATCGAACCCAATGGAAAACCCGAGCCGGTGCTGCGGGCCAAACAACAGCTCGAAACCGCGTTTCAAACTCCGGACCTCTGGAAAAAAATTCAGCTCGCGTCCGACGCCGTCCAATTGGATCCGCATTCCGTCGAACCATTGATCGTCAGGGGTCAAGCCTATCTGCGCCTGGTTTCTATTGCGTATTCCGAGCACAGTTCTCCGAGCGGTTTTTCGGATCATATCGACAAAGCTCGCTCCGATTTCGACCAAGCCGTGCAATTGGACGGCAAGAATCCATGGGCCTGGATAGGAAAAGGCGACGTGCAGACCTGGCTGAAGCGAACCGACGACGCGGCCTTCTGCTATGAACGGGCATTTGCACTCGATCCATTTTTTGATATCGCACGCCAGCGGCTGATCGGCCTGTATACCACCCAGGCTCGACGTCAAGCGAAAGCTAAGCAGTGGCATCAGTCGCTGGCGACTCTGAAGAAACTCCTTGATGCACAGACGCCGGAAAGCTGGTTGCCTGATCAGAAAGAGGCTTATCTCCTGCGCAGCGACGTTCTGCTCAAACTGAACCGTCCGGAACAGGCGCTTGAAGACCTATCGACCGTCATCAAGTTCGATCCAACGAACGTCGGGGCCCTTGTGACACGGGGGAACCTCTACAGAGACCGGCTGCAAGGACGCCTGGCCAAGGACGATTTCGAGCAGGCCTGCGTGCTTGGGTCGATCGAGGCCTGTGAACAACTCCCGTAGATTGGACGTCCCGTAGATTGGATGCCTCTAAACTCGTATTAATCCAGTCGTTTTATAGTCAGACCACGCTGTGCCCGGTCGTAATCCCCTACGGAAGTCTGTTTGACTTCGCAGAACGGGCGCTCCTATAATTAAAAATATGCCGTGATATCGGGCCAATAGCGGGCCAACGACTTTCGCGGGATTCAAATGGGCAAAAGGCCTAAGCCGTTCTTGTCCAGTAGCCCATTATTTCCGCATGTTGGGCCTTCTGCGAGGTTGCAGAGATCCCGTGAAAAAGCTTAGATTGTGGCAGGTCGATTCGCCAGAGCAACTGACTGACCGTTCTCACCTGTTAACCCCATAAGCGGAGAGTAGGCCGCAATGACTCAATATCGCGTGCTCCCTGGGCCGGAACATTTTCTTCCTCCCGCCGCAGCCTCAATGGGCATGTACCTCCCGAATCCAGGGGAAGCGCACATCAACGGTGTCATCGTCTCCGAAGAAAAAGCGTACGAAGAAGCCGCGCGGCAGTTTCTGATGGCGAAAGTGCCGACCATCTTCCCCGGTCCGCTTGGTGCTCTGGGCGTGGAACGAAAAGGCGGCGAAGAAAGCCACCGCCATCCGCCATCTCTACAACACGCTGAAGGAGTGCGTGCAGCCTGGCCAGAACGGCGATGCTGATTCCCATGCCGGATTACCGGCCGAAATATCCCAAAATCAATCCGGAAGTCGAAATCAATCCGAACCACCCGAATCTGACCATCTGGCACAACAAGATCGATTGCTGCATGTTCGTCGGCGTGCATTGCCATCAGGCCAACCTGTCGCTCAAAATCATTCGGGGTGGCACGTCATGTTACACGATTGCCATGTGCGCGCAGGCCGGCCACGAAGACGCGATGCTCTCCTTCCGTGATGCATCAGTCGAAAAAATTATGAAGCTGGCCGACTGGGTAAAAAAATTAAAAGGGACAGTCCAACCACGGCTGACATCAGCCAAAAGCGGGGCTTCCAACTAAGCCGTTCTGAAGCATCGAGGCGCAGTGAAAGGAGGCTGGGTCCATGGCAGACACACACTCAGTCATCGGAACAAAAAATAAAAAGGGCCAGACGTTTACCGATACCTGGAAGATGATGCATGAGGCGCCTCGCACGCCGTCGTTCTTTACGGGCAGCGAAGTCATCAAAGAAGCGCGTCCGCCGCGCCAGCTGCGACGTCATGATCGCGTATCCGATCACCCCGCAGAGCGAAGCAGCCGCCTTGATCGGAGAATTGTTTGCCGAGGGCTATATCGGAGATTACTTCCGTGGCGAGAGCGAATTTGCCGTCATGTCGCAATGCGCGGGCGCCGCATTCGGTGGCGCGCGCGTATTCACGACGACCGCGGGACCAGGCACGATGCGCGCGATGGAAAACTTTCCGATGTGGGCCGGCGCGCGGCTGCCGATCCAAATGATCGTCACCTGTCGTGGCATCAACTCGCCGCTGTCGATTCAACCGGACACGCTGGAAATCGCCTATCTGCTGAATACCGGCATGTTGGTCTGGCATGCCGAAACCGCCCAGGACTTCTTTGATTGGATTCTCAAGGGCTACATGGTGTCCGAAGAGCCGGACGTGCACCTTCCGCTCGCGCTCTGCTGCGATGGATTCTTCGTGACGCATACGAAAGACGTCGTCAATCTGACTCCAGCCGACATGTGCCTGCCGCCCTACGATCCCTATCGTTCGCCGGTTCCCTGCATGGACATGGAATGTCCCCCGGTCCGCATGATGCGCGATCCGTTCGTGATGAAGAGCAACTACATCAGCTATGCGACGCATGCCAGCTGGCAACAGGAAATCTGGGCGGCGATCGAACGCTCGCGCAAGCACACGATCAAGTGGCTCAATGGCTTGATCGATACCGAGAATACCGACGCAGATATCATGATCGTGGCCTCCGGCACAGCCGTGTCGCAAGGACGCGAAGCCATCCGATCTGCTGGAGGACGAAGGCATTCGCTGCGGACTGGTGAAGGTCAAGACGCTCCGGCCCTGGCCGGAAGAGGAAATTCGCGAAGCCACCAAGAACGCCAAGCATATCTTCGTGCCGGAATTTAACGTGACCGGCTGGCTGGCGAAGGAAATCAAAGCCACCGATTCCCAATCAGCATCGGGTGCATGCCGGCCCGCATGTCTGCGGAGGCATGACGATGCCGCCGGAAATTATCGTGTCAGGAAATCAAGACGGCCCTTGGGATGAAGACGCTTCTCCCTGGCCGGTCGTGGAAGCTGAGCAGCACATATTCTGAACCTGTTCGCTCCCGCGAGCGAATCTGAGGGAGGCCATAATGAGCAAGGAACGCATCAAGATTTCCGAAGACCTTTACGACATCATGCCGTCGGACTACCAGGATCTGGTCAAGAGCGCGACCTACGGCAAGGAAGATCGTGGCTGGAAAGATATCGGCTCGTCCAAGGAACTCATCGAGCAGCACTCGCTTTGCGCCGGCTGCCCGGAGTCCATGGCCTTCCGGTACATCCTGGCCTCGCTGCCTAATCCGGAAGACACCGTCATGGTCGGTTCAACCGGCTGTACCAGTCTGGTGTTTCCCATGGTCGCCGTCCACAATATCCACTCGCTGTTCGGCAATCAGAACGCGATCGCCTCGGGGCTGAAGCGGGCGCTGAGCGTCCGGTTTCCCGGCCGTGTCAAGGATGTGGTCGTGCTGGCCGGTGACGGCGCGACTGTCGACATCGGCCTCGACATGACGCTGCAGGCCTGGTTCCGTCAGGAAAAGTTCACGACCATCTGCTTCGACAACGAGCTCTATGCCAACACCGGCGGCCAGGAGAGCGGACTCATGCAGAAGGGTTTCGTCGCCAAGATGGCGCCGGTCGGCAAGCTGTTCGACAAGGTGCGGTTGCCTGAAATCGCCCGCGAATCCGGCTGCCATTATGTCGTCAATTGCACGGTCAGCAAGCCGTCGCTGGTTGAGAAAGTCATCCGCAACGCGGTGCACATCGCCCGAGAAATCGGCCCGACCTATCTCCAGCTCTACACGCCCTGCATTCTCGAAATCGGGAAGAACAGCATGGAAGGGCTTCAGGAAATGCGGGATTCGGAGAAGCCGGCCGAGCGGTTCGCGTACAAGGAATATGTCAGCGAGCCGGCAAAGCAATTGTTGGCCGAACTCGCCGCGAAGGACAAGGAACGGAAAACAGCGGCCAAGCAGTTGGCGGGCCAAGCGCAAGCCTGAGGAGGGCGATCATGATTAAGAAACGGCTCAATATCCGTATGTCAGGCTTGGGCGGGCAAGGCGCCGTGACGGCAGCTCATGTATTGGCCATGGCCGCCAACCGGGACGGCAAATTTTCGATTTCCAATCCGTTTTTCGGCGCTGAAAAGCGCATGGCGCCGGCGGAGAGCTATTGCCGCATCGGCATCGAGCGGATTTACGACCGCGGCGAACTGGTGTTCCCGGACGTGATCCAGGTGTTTCACCCCCAGGTCATCACCATGGGAAAGAGCTACACGATGCCGTTCTATTCCGGCGTGAAGGAAGGCGGTGTCGTCGTTATCAACTCCGCCGCAACCTCTGCTCTCGGAAGAAGACGTTCAACGGCTGAAGGATCTGAACGTGGCGGTGTTTTACATTGCAGGCACTGAGCTCGCAATCGAAGTCGCCGGCACCGAGTTGTCCACAAACATGGCCATGATTGGCTCGGTAGCAGGCATCACCAAATGCGTCTCGATGGACGCTCTGGACGGCGCGCTGCAAGAACGGTTCGGAAAGAAATTCGTCGCATCCGGCGGTACCGCCTCTCTTGACGAAGCGATCAAGAAGAAGTTTGCGAAGAAGGAAATGCTGCTGGCCAAGAACCTTGCGACGGTGAAGGCTGCCTACGAGATCGCAAGTGAATGGGCCGAAAAGAACAAGATTGAGCTGCAGGTCGGCAATCCGGCCGTTGCCGCGTAAGAAAAGGAACCAACTGAATGTATAACGTCGCGCAAGTCATCGACGACAAGTGTACGGCCAAGAAAGGCTGTCGCCTGTGCATCATGTACTGTCCCGAGGCCAATTGTTTGGATTTGAATTCGGGCAAGATGGTTGCGGAAGTCAACATCGACCGCTGCAAAGGGTGTGAACTCTGCGTCGTCGTCTGTAACGCGGCCAAGCATGAGGCGATTCTCATGCAAGCGGTCAGCGCCACCGGACAGCTGATGTCAAAAAAGGGAGAGTCGGCAGCCCTCGGACAAGCCTACCAAGGTTAACCGGCTCGAATGGCATTGAACAACCCCATAGCGTTCGCGCTATGGGGTTTTTTGTTGGTAATGTATGAGGTGCGTCATGGAAACTGAAGACAATGTCATCGGCGAACTCCTCAAGGAGATTTCCGGCCTTATTTCAGAATATCCTAAAGCCATCGAGCGTCGGGCCGCCGTCATCCAAGCCACCGGCAAAGATCCCGAGCTCGTTGAAAAACTGGTAAAGGCCGCGGACACCATGCGGGACAGCGGCAATCTATATCTCACATGGGCCAAGCACTACGCGGCTCTGGCCGAGGGAAACACCGACGCCTCGTCGGATGAAGATGAAACCGAGGATTTCGACGTCTAAAAAGGCGTTCCCCCCGCCGTCCACATTTGCTACAATGCGTTCTCTTCCAGTTGACCCCTCGTTCCCCGGTAGCTCAGTTGGTAGAGCAGCCGGCTGTTAACCGGCTGGTCGCAGGTTCGAGTCCTGCCCGGGGAGCCAGGAGTCTTCTGTCTGGGCACTTTCAGCCCTCCTCACAACGTGATAAGACAGACGGTCAGCCGGCCGTGTTTGTCCTCAAAAGCTCAATGTCGGCGTGCAGGCTGCGCCTGAATCGCAGGCGCAGCTGAGGGAAGAGTTTGAACACCTACCTACGACTGCCGGACCTGCTGTTAGCCATAACCCTCCTGCTCGGCATCAGCGCAGTGGTGATTCCCCTGGCTCGTCGGCTCGGCATCGGACCCGAGTTGGGCTTGCTCCTGTCCGGAGTCATCCTCGGATCTTCCCACTTCCTCGGTCCCACTCAAGTCGATCGAGTGCGGGACCTCTCCGAACTCGGCGTGGTCTTCTTCCTGTTCATGATCGGCCTTGAACTTGATTTGGGACAAGCGTGGCTGTTGCGACGGTATGCATTCGTCTTGGGGTCATTGCAAGTCCTGGCGACGGGTGCGGTGCTGATGTTCTATTGGCACTTCTTTACTCCGTCGTGGTCGCTGGCGCTGCTCATCGGGCTGGTGTTGGCAAATTCATCGACGGCACTGGTGTTTCGAATTTTGGAACGAAAGGGCGAACTCAGTCAGGAACACGGACAAGCGGCATTCGCTGTGCTCTTGTTCCAAGACCTCACCGTGGTACCGCTCATCGCCCTCGTGCCCGTCTTTGCGGGGACGGGGTCCGCTGACTATTCATGGTGGAATATCCTGCCCGCTGTCGCGGCCATGGCTCTTCTCTACGTCCTGGGCCGCTACGTCTGCCCCTGGTTGTTTCATTTGGCGACCGCCAGAGGCCTGCCCGAAACGTTTACGGCGGTGCTCTTTTTCGCCGTCCTCGGAAGCGCCTGGGCGGCATATCATGTCGGACTGTCAATGGCCTTGGGCGCCTTCATCATGGGCGTGGCCCTCTCCGGCACAGACGACAGACACCGGCTCAGGGAAGAAGTAATGCCGTTCAAGAATCTCTTGCTGGGACTCTTCTTTGTCTCCGTCGGTCTCAGTATCGACGTCAGCGTGCTCGGCAATCACACGGCGAAGATTCTCATGCATGTCGTGGTAATTGTTGCGGTCAAGACGGCGGTGCTCTACCTGGCGGCTCGCCTCATCAAGATGGATCACGGTCCCGCGGCCCGTCTGTCTTTCCTGCTCGCCCAGGCCGGAGAATTCGGTTTTGTCATCTTGGGGACGTTGCTGGCCGCAGGCGTCGTCACTCCCGCGCAGTTCGCCAACGGCATCATGGTGATTGCATTGACGACCATCATGACGTCATGGCTGGATGCTCTCGGCGTCGCGTTCAGCCGGCTGAGCCGTCCGGTGATGCCAAGTCCAAAGATCTCGACCTCCTGAAGGCCATGACTGCGTGGAGGGAAGAATCAGGTCCATCGGCTTCTGCTCCTCATCATCAACACGATCCTTCTTCCTTTCCGGCGTTCGTTCCTCCGAAACCCCTGCGCAATCGTCATCTCATGACTCTCGTTCCTCGCTACTGGTCCCGTGGACCGCTGTTAACGGGCATTCCGTCGGAGCGCCGCGTCTTTTGCACGGCTCCGGACACTCAACTGGCCGGGTTCTGCCATTGGCAGCCGAACCGCCAGGCCGCTCAGACCGCGCTGTTGTTGCACGGGCTCGAAGGGGATTGCGATTCGCACTACATGCACGGAATTGCGGCCAAGGCCTACACCGCCGGACTCAATGTCGTCAGGATGAACCAACGCACGTGCGGAGGCACCGAACATCTCTCCCCAACCCTGTATAACAGTGGCCTCAGTGCAGATTACCGAAGCGTCATACGCGAGTTAGCCGAGACAGAACGATTGAGCCGCATCTGGCTGATTGGCTATTCAATGGGAGGCAATCTCCTCCTTAAGGCGACGGGCGAGATGGGCGGAGCGGAGCCCGCCTTGGCCGGCACAGTGGCCGTCTGCCCGAACATTGATCCAACCCGTTGCGTCGTCGAGTTGGAACGGCCTGGCAACTGGATCTATCACCGACACTTCATGTTGCAGCTCAAAGCGCGTATCCGACGGAAGGCCGTGCTATTGCCGGGTAAGTGGGATCTGAAGGGACTGGACCGCATCTCGCGCATCAGTGAATTCGACGACCGATATACTGCGCCCGACGGAGGATATCGAAACGCCGCCGACTACTACGATCGTTCAGGAGCACGTCATGTGCTGGATCGTATTACGGTGCCCACCACGATCATCACGGCGCAGGACGATCCATTTATCCCCTACTCGATGTTCGTCACGCCGGTAATCCAGCAGCATGCTTGCCTGCGTCTCATTGCGCCTCCCCACGGCGGCCATTGCGGATTTTTCCAGAAGACGCGCGCACACGAAGATCGGTATTGGGTGGAAAATCGGATTATCGAAATTGTGACCGGGATGTGGTGAGTGGAGCCCGGTTGCCTCCGTGAGGCAACCGGACAAGATGATCTAGGCGGCTTTTCTCAGCCGGCGTGTCTCCATCGAAGCGACCTGCGAAGCGCAATTCTGCAGCCACGTCATGATCAGCCATACGCAGCAAGAGATGAGTCCCACGACGAAGACCCAGTTGTAGACGTCCTTGCCGCCCTTTCCCAAGAACGGCTCGCAGGCATAGAGCATCACTTGGTAGGACAACCCCACTATGACGAGCGTCGTCACGGGCAGGATCAGCGCCCGATAGGGGACCAACCACTTCCAATCTTCAGGCGGCTCATCGGACAACTGACGTGCGCCGAACCAAGCCAAGACCATCGCCCCGCCATATCCGATGAACTGAACGAGATCTGACGCGTGCAGTTTTCCGATCGTCGCCTCTCGGAAGAGCGACAAATGACCAAGAATCACCGCGCAGACCACCGCGAGGATCATGGCGACGCCATATTCCATCATCCATTTCCGTGCCTTCATGCTGACCTCCTCTCACCCTCTCCTGACAGCAGTTGAGCCAGCAATAAGCATAGCACCGGTTGATTTCTGCAAGCTGATCAAGGAGTTAGTGGTCAGGGGTTAGCGAGGTACGAGCGGACTTCTTGGACGTAGGTTTTGAATGGATCGGCCATGGGAAACGCTTCTCGGCCGCGCACCTGAAAAATCGACCAGTTGATGACGTAGGCGGGGAAAAACCGATCCTCTTTCCGGGCCGCCTCTGTGTCGGTCGGCGGGCCACAGGTCAACAGATGTTTGATGAGCTCTCCCCGCCCGAAGGCTCGCGTGTTGCGCGGAGGATGCTCGGTCGCCAGATCGACCGCTTTATCGGTGGTCAATCGCGGCACGCGGCCTTCCTCGATGAGGCCGTAATACAATCCCTTCTCTGGATGGAGATTGTGGTATTCGAGGTCAAGGCTCTTCAGCATCGGATCATGCCATTCTAGCTGTTCCGCCTCACGGAACGTCTCTAACAGCCAGAGCTTGGACGCCCAGTCGACACGCCCGACCAACTGTTTATAGTCTCCGCGCAGATCATGAAGCACCGTTTCCCATTGCGCGAGCACCCAATCGGTCTCTTCGTCCTGACCTTGGCAATGCGCCTTCGCAGCCGCCAGGAACTGCTCCTGGACATCGATCGCCGATAGGCTTTTCCCGGACTGCAGCCGCACCATCCATTGCCGCTCCTGATCCTGTGAAATCTCCTGTAGCGTTTCCACCGGCTCATCAAGGTCCAAATCTCGGGGCGCCTTGCCGTCTTCGATGAGTTGCAACACCAATCCCGTCGTCCCGAGCTTCAGCGCCGTCGCATATTCGGCCATGTTCGAGTCGCCGAGCAGGAGGTGAATGCGCCGATACTGATTTGGATCGGCCAGCGGCTCGTCCCTCGTGTTCACGATCGCCCGGTTCTGCTGCACCCATTCGAAAAAATCGTTCACAATGTGATCCGCGCGCTGGGAGATCTGAAACGGCAGCTGTGGAGACGCGGCGCTACGGCCGAGCGCCGCTCGAGGCACGATCAACCGATCCATCTGAATCCACGCATCCTGCGGGCTCGCGGCGCCGACGCGGCCGGAGCCGGTAAAAATCTGCCGGGTCACCAGAAAGGTCACCAGCGGCGCGAGGCCTCGGCGGCTGAACGGAAACCGACGGGTGACCAGGTAGTTCTCATGCGAGCCGAACGTCGCATCCGTCTCATGGTCCACGTTGTTTCTGATCAACGAGACCTGCTCGGCCAGTCCGAGATCCTGAACCGCTCGTTGGAGGATCATGTCTCCTGCGCGATCGCTCGCCACCACATCCGTCAGTGACTGACATTCCGGCGAGGCATATTCCACATGGCCCATGTCGAGATAGATCCGCCCGGCGTTCATCAGAAACCCGCCATTCCCTGGCGGCTCGTCGTGCCCGCGATGATGCAAGTCCAGCACGCCCTGACGTTGAACCTGGAAGATGTGGTCGCGGATCTTGTGAGCGAACCAGGTGGGAGAATGGTCGGGGCGATCCTGATGAACGAGGAGACCGTATTCGGTCTCCAACCCGAAAATGCGGTTCAACATGGCATCAGGATAACGAGGCTCGGACGTCCTTCGGCAAGAGCCGACCCAGTTCGTCCGGCGCCAAGGCGCGATATTTCGTGGAACCCGGCTGCGTGCGGTCCAGCACGGCACACTCAATGGTTTTCTCCGCGACCGTTTCACGGAAATAGGCAGAGAGGCTTGCGACATCGATGGATGCTCGATCGGCCTGTGACTCCCTCCCACGGTCGGTGTCGGCTTCAAGAGCCTGTCCCTGCAATCGGTCCCCCAACGCCCACGCCTGAAGAGCGGCTCCCACGGCCTGCTCGAGGGAACGACCCGCAGGCTCTGCACGAAGCAACTTCATCATGTCCTGCTCGACCGCTTTCGTTGCGGCCAGCACCGCACAGTGACTCCCCTCTTCAAACGTCCCGTCGTAATTAATGACGAGGAACGTTTCTTTTCCGGCTTTCGGACCGAGTTCCGCCAACAGAATCTTGACAATGAACGGTGCCTTAAAGACCTCTTCGAATGCCTGTTTGATCACCGGGGCAATGCCATATTTCACCATGCGGCTGCCCGTTACATCCGAGGGTGAACGGTTGAATCCCTCGACATGCGCCATTTCCAAGAGGTTGAACCGCA
Organism: uncultured Nitrospiraceae bacterium; assembly: GCA_963824855.1. Taxonomy (GTDB): domain Bacteria; phylum Nitrospirota; class Nitrospiria; order Nitrospirales; family Nitrospiraceae; genus Nitrospira_C. The sequence goes on along the minus strand of CAWGQP010000011.1, from coordinate 12,006 downwards.
GTTTTTCAAGGTCCGCCGGATGCCCCATCCCTCCCAGGGCAAGACGGTCGTAGATCTCGTAGAGTTTGGGCGTCCCCTTGCTGACGGTCAGCAGCACGACCCCTGCCTCATAGGCCAGCGCAACGACAGGGCTGCCCTGCTTGAACTGTTCGTCCAGATATTGGCGGCGATTACCGACTGCCTCTACCCACTTATAAGGCTCTTCGTACATGGCTTACCCCAGGCGATGAAACTGGCCCGCCAGACTCTTAGATAGATCGAGAGACGCTGTCCTCAAAGTGACGCTTCAGGTCCGCTTCGGGCATCGTTGTGATACCCTTTGCCGTAATCAACTTGATGACTGGATAGAGATTCGCCTCCCGGTTCACGCCGCCCGTCGCGCTGTCGAATTCGGCGGCGCTCGTGAGCAGGCGCAGCGCCTGAACCGTCGATTGCTCTTCGGTCATCGCACTGAGAGGCTGATCGCCCCAGGTATTCACATAATGCAGGATGCCCCGAATCGTCGGGGAGCCTGAGCCTGACACGGCATACTCCACACCTTCGAACTCAGCGCCCAAAATATCGTAGAAATAGATCTTCGCAGTCTCTTGCTCGAAATCGTACCCAGCGAAAATCGGAGCGACGGCGCCGGTGCCGGCCAGTGCAGCAGCCACGTTGTCCTTAAGGAGTTTGGACACCGCCCGCAGCTTGCCCTCGAAACTCAACTCTTGGAGTTGCGTTCTCCTGTAGTACTTGAACGAGTGCTCCAGAATCCTCACCATCTCATACGCCGTCGCCGGGACGCCGGCAATCGCCATGACGCTGTGCCGGTCGATTTCCAGCACCTTGTCCGTACGATCGTACATCACCATGTTCCCGGCGGTCGCGCGTCGATCCCCTGCCACCAGCACGCCGTCGCGGTACTTGAACGCCAGGATCGTGGTCGCGGTCGTGAACTGCTGATCGTGGCTCCCTCCGCCGGAGGCACCAAATTGATACCCTTGTGCCTTCAGCAGCTGAAAGAAATCCCCCTGCATCCCCATCGTGTCACCTGAAATTCTGAGGCATGGGCGCTGAGCGTTCAGCACCCATTATTCCCCCGTTCGTTGCCGGTACCGTTCCGCTTGTTTCGGGTCCACTTTCCGCATCCGCTTCATCAAACTGTCCTGGTCAGGTGAACCGCTTTCAGGGCGGCGGGGCCCTCCGCCTTCTTCGGTGGGTGAAGGCGACTTGGGCATGGGGTTCACTGGTCCTTCGCGTCGTTCGGGAAGCATGTGAAATATCATCTCGATGTTTCCTTTCTTGTGTTCCAGGCGGCAAGCGCATCTGCCGGAGATTCGGCGTTCTCAAACAGGGCGGCGCAGATCTGCACGTCGGCCGGCTCGAAGAGATCTCCCATGTCCAGCGTCAATGGCCGCCAGCCGCCGGAGAACCGGATGCGTTCCCACTGCATCTGGCTGATCTGGTCGGGAAAGCGCCTCACGCAGAGGCCGCGCAACCCTCCGCGCGTGTCCGTCGGGCCGGCAGACAGGGCCTGCCGTATATCCTCTTCCGTCGTGCAGCCGCCACGCTTTTCCCTCCGCCTCGAGACCCCGGTGAAGACCCCGCTCCGGATTGATATTATGATATTCCAAATCGAGGCTGGCCAGCCAGGGATCATCCCAACCGATCTGTTCCTCCCGCACGAACCGTTTCCAGCAGCCACTGTTTCGTCACCCAATCGAGTTTTCCGACCAGACGACTGCGGTCCTGCATGAGCAACCGCAACGTTTCGCTCCACTCGTGCAGGATCCAATCGGTTTCGGGATCAGTTCCCGACAACTCCCGACTGGCCGCCTCACAGTAACATTCCTGAATCTCCACCCCTGAAAGATGGCGCCGGTCCTTGAGCCTCACCATAGCCTTCAGATCGGCGTCTCGAGAAATTTGTTTGATCGCCGAGCACCGGTTGCTCCAGCTCCAGAACCGGGGCTCGGTCGCGGGCGATCAACTCCAGGACGAGCTGTGTGGTCCCCACTTTCAAGGCTGTCGCGTACTCGCACATGTTCGCATCGCCCAGAATGAGATGGAGGCGGCGATATTTCTTCCCGTCTGCATGGGGTTCATCTCGGGTGTTGAGGATCGGCCGGTTGTGCATCGTATCGACGCTTAACTCCGTCTCCATGAAATCGGCGCGCTGGGAGAGCTGATACGCACCTGGAACGAAACCGGATTCCTGCGCTTCGACGCCTACCTTTCCTGCGCCGGCAATCACCTGCCGGCTGGCGAGAAACGGCAGGAGGCCGCTCACAAGCCCGGGAAACGGGATCGCGCGCGCCACAAGATAATTGTCGTGGCAGCCATAGCTGTGGCCGTGAAAATCGGTGTTGTTCTTGTAGAGATGGACGACCGTGTCCCCGATCTGCTCGTTGCGGCGGTCCGCCGCCTGCTGAACGATGCGCTCCCCCGCACGATCGTGGGCCACCAGCTGTTTCAGGGTGCGGCATTCCGGCGTCGAGTATTCGGGATGCGTATGGTCGTTGTAAAAACGGGCCCCGTTGGAAAGCACCAGATCGCTTTTCATCTCGTGAAACGAAAACGGACGATGCGCATCGAGGCGGGCGAACAGGTCTTCTTCCTTGTCCTGAGCCAGTCCCGAAACGCGAAACCCCCGGGCGTCTTCGTGCGGATCTTCCCCGCCGTAATCCCAGCGCCGCTCGAACGGGCTCATGAGATAGGCCCGTACCAATTCCATCGACTCCACGACCGGATCGATCTCGTCCCGGTCATGCCTCGCGATGCCATACTCCGTTTCAATGCCAAACAAGCGCATGGTTTCTACTGGGGTGCTAGATGATCTGATTCACCAGCCGCTCTTCGGTCTGCCGCCCTCGGCGGAAGGACGAAATGCCGACGACCTGCTCGGGATGGTGATCGAGGAGTTTCAACCATTCCTCTGCCGCATCATCCGGCGGCAGCACCTCCCCTTCTCGGAATTCCGCGGTCACGGCATCGAACAGATCCTGCTCCAGCAGTGCAGCCGGCCGGCCGGTTTGAATCGTGCGGTCGATCGCTTTTTCCTTCGCACGCTGGACGATCGACGCCAAGATCGCCCCGCTGACCAGATCGCCTCGGTAGAGCACTTTCTGCTGCCCGCTTCGAAGCCGGACGGACAGCATGCGATTCTCATCGGCCTTCCGGAAGATGCGCTCGATCACCTCTTGCGCCAGCGAAGCCATGGCCTTGCCCTGTTCTCCGCCGCGCTCGGCCAGCACGGCCGGATCGAGCGGCAAATCGTCGGACAGGTACACCTTCAAGATTTCCGTCGAGGCCTCGCGATTCGGCCGTGCCACCTTGATCTTTCGATCGATCCGGCCGGGCCGCAGCACCGCCGGATCGATCAGATCCGGCCGGTTCGACGCGAGGATAATGACGACGTCCCGCAACGACTCGATGCCGTCCATTTCGCTGCAGAACATCGGCACCAGCGTATTGGAAATGTTGAACGAGCGCATGGCACGCCTGGTGCCGAGGATGGACTCGGCTTCGTCGATAAAGATGAACGGGAGCGCGCCGTCCTGGCGCCTGGCTTTCGCCTGCGCGAAGAGATCGCGCACCATCCGTTCGGACTCGCCCAGCCACATATTGAGGATTTCCGGCCCCTTCACGTGGAGAAAGGCGCCGCCGGTGATCGGTGCGCGGCCGTCGCCTTTCTGCGCGGGTCCCGGCCCCGACTCGCTGACCAGCTTTGACAGGCTCGCGGCCGCCGCCTGACCGATGAGCGTTTTTCCGCAACCGGGCGGTCCATACAGGAGAAACCCTTTGGGTTGGGAGAACTTGAACTGTTGAAAGGTGGCGGCATGCAGCAGCGGATACTCGATGGCCTTACGAATGGCCGCGATGGCCTCCGACTGCCCGCCGATCTGCTCCCACGTCACCTTCGGCGCTTCGTCGAGCACATGCTTCGTGGCTTTGCGATCGTCGAGTTTCTCCAAGGCGATCCGGTGGGTGGGGTCGATACGCAGTTCGTCGCCGGGTTTGAGTTCCGTGCCGGTCAGATCGCTGGACCGCCGCAAGATCAGCGATTGACGCCCCATCTCCTGTTCGAACCGCAACCGGCCGTCGGCCATCGCTTCAGTCAGCTTCAAGATGGGACCGTTCAGGTCATAGCCCAGCGTCTTGATCACCGCATAGGCCTCGTTCACGAGAATCTGAGTGCCGATCTTGAGATCTCCGACGGCCACGCGGGGATCGACGTTGGCGTAGTATTCGGCGCCGCCCACGACAATATGCGCAAGGCCGTCGCCGGGAATGTCGAGCAACATCCCGATGCGATTGGCGGGCGCCGTGAGCTTGGCCACCACGTCGCTGACTTTTTTGAATTCGGCTTCCCGCTGTTGATTGGCGGCTTGCGACAGCATCACCGCATGACGCAGCTTGTAGAGCAGCTTCTGACGGGGATCGGTTTCAGAAAACAGCGCCAGGCACTGCTCAATGAGTTCGAGCGGGTCGGAACCGGTCTTGCCCGCAGGCTCTTCGCTCTTGGGTTTCGGCTCTTGAGGGGAATCCGGAATACGGCGGTCACTCATTGATGGTCCTCCACACGACACGAATGGGTGATCCTACCATAGCGGGCTTGCGGATTACCTCAGGCGAGCGGCGGGTTCGGCAGAGGTCTGGGCGAGGTCTAATTGACCGCCTGGAGCGTCACCGTGACTTTCTCTCTTCGATTCTCTCGGAGAATCTCCACGACGACTTGATCGCCGACCTTGTGATGTTCCAGCACGTCCATGAGTTCATCAATGGTCATCACCGGCTTGCCGGCCACAGCGACGACGATGTCGCCCAGTTCGATGCGTCCTGTGGGCGTTTCCCGCGCCCCCTTGAGGCCGGCCCGCTCGGCCGAGCCACCGCGAGAGACTTTGCCGATGACCAACCCTTTAATGCCCCACCGTCTGGCCATGGCATCTGGGACAAGAGAGACGCCGAGACCGGGGCGAATGAGTTTTCCGTGCTTGATCAATTCGGGCACGATGCGGTTGACCGTATCCACCGGCACCGCGAAGCCGATCCCTGCGTAGGCCCCGCTCGGACTGATGATCTGCGTATTGACCCCGATCAAGCGGCCTGCGCTATCGAGGAGCGGTCCGCCGGAATTACCCGGATTAATGGCGGCATCGGTCTGAACGACGCCTTCGATCGTCCGGTTCGACAGGGACTTGATCGTCCGGCCCAAGGCGCTCACGACGCCCGTGGTGAGGGTATGATCCAATCCAAACGGATTGCCGATGGCCAATACTTTTTGCCCGACTCGCAGGTCCTGAGAAGTGCCGATCGCCAGGGGTTCCAAGGTCGTCTCCGGCACCTGAATCTGCAACACGGCTAAGTCGTGATCCGGATCTGCCCCGACGAGCTTGGCTTGATGTTCGCTTCGGTCCCCCAACGTCACCTTGATGGCGTTCGCACCGTAGATCACGTGAAAATTCGTGACGATGTGTCCCTGCTTGTTCCAAACAAACCCCGACCCGGAGCCTTGCGGAACCTCGAGCATGTCGAAGGACCAGAAATCACGCTGAATCGCCGTGTTCGAAATGAACACCACGGACTTGGTCGCACGTTCAAACACCGCCATGGTGGCGCGTTCATCCGGTCCGAGCTCGGGTGGCGCCGGTGTGACCGGACGCGGTTTGACCTCCGCGCCCTCATAGCCGGCCCCAAGAGGTTTTCCCCACTCGGCGCCTGCCGCATCCGCATTCGCCGCAGCCAGCAGTGCGCCCAACACGGCCGAGCGCACCGCCATGATGAGACGCGGACATGAAGCGTTTACTCTCCCAGGACTTGAATGATGAGGTCACGTGTGCGGGCGCGTGTGTCGAAATCGACCAGCACGATCTGCTGCCAGGTACCCAACAGCAGCGAGCCATTGGCGAAGGGGATGGTGATCGACGGGCCTTGGAGTTGGCCTCTCAAATGACTATGGCCGTTGTCTTCACCCGGATTTTTTTGGTTGTGCTGCCAGGACGGATCGGCGGGGACCGTCCGATCCCAGAACGTTTTCGTATCGGCCCTGATGCCGGGCTCATCTTCGATGATCATGATCGACGCCGTCGTATGCTTGACGAAGACCGTCACGATCCCGGCGGACGCCTTCGCACCCGCCAAGGCGTCCTGCACCAGCTTCGTCACATTTTCGATGTGCGTCCCGCCCCGCATATCGACCTTGAGGGGCACGGTCGTGACCGCCATGCTCATCGCTCCATTCGATGGAGGAACCGTCGCTCTTTCGTCGTCAGACGACTCCCACGGGCCTCGGCAATGATGGCATCGAACCGGCCCGAGGCCGCCAAGTGCTTCAAGGTCTTCATGACGCGTGCGCTGAGGATCCCCTCCCGCTCAAGCTTCTCCAGATAGGCAAACGCTTCGGCGATTGTTTCCTTGTTTCGCACATAATAGTCGCGGCCTCGCCGCTGGTTGCTGTAGGCTTCAAACTGCTCACAGGCGACGAGGACCTCCGCCAATTCCTTCACCCATGGCCGGGCGCGGGCAAGTTTTTCGGGATAATAGTAGTAGAGCATCACCGCCTGCATCCAGGATTCCCAGCGCACGCCCATGCGTGCGATCGACGATCGCACCGCGCGCAACCGCCTCGCCAAGCGGCGCGCATAGCCCAGCCGCATTTCAATCTGTTCCTTCGCCCAGGGAGTGATGAGAATGCCGTCGGCTGGCGAGCGCCTGTCGGTATCGAGCGATGAATGCCTCCGTTTCCCGCCCATACGTCGTTTCCGGATGGATGGCCCGCCATTCCCGCGGTCTCGTCGGAATGCCGTGGGCCTTCGCCCAGGACCAGATTTTCCCGAATAGAGGGCGATCCAGACCGGCCCGTCCGAGGTCATGCAGAAGACAGGCAATTTGGTATTGCCTGACCCGATCCGCCTCATGACCGAGCGCAGACGCCACCGCCGCGCACATGCGCGCCGTCCTGACCGCGTGGGCACGATCATAGCCGCGAATGAGCCGTCCGCGTCGAAGCGGATGAGAGATGTCGTAGAGACGCATTAACTGCGAAACGAGAGCACGGGGAACAAGGAGCGGGGCATGTTGGGTAGTAGCACTGTGCATCGTCGGTTCTTCGACCCGTGTGCCGCGCGAAGGATATCTTTCGAAGAAAGATAGTGTCAAGGCAAGAACGGCGAGAATGCTCGATCCAGCCATCGGTCTTTGCTATGCTCCGATGGTACATTCTCGATACCGATGAGCCTCCTGCGGATCATGTCGACATCTTTCCTTGCCATTGGCCGGCTGTTGATCGGAGCGCTGCTGTTGGCGGAGACGACCGCCGGCGCCGTGTTCGCCTCGTCGGTCGATCAGCTCACGGACCTGACCGGCAAGGCCATCGTCACCGTCACGCTCACCGGCCGCGACAATTTCAACAGCGAATACCGCTATGATCTCACGGTCCGCAACCGGTCCAACGACCCGTTCATCGCCGATTCCCTGATCGTCGTGCTCGAGAAAATCACGAACCTCGCCGGCGAAGACCGAGAACCCTTGAAAAGCGAACCGCTCATTCATCGGTTTGAGGTCGTCGGACAGGACGGAGAAACCGAGGACGGAAAGCCGTTTTTCCGGGTGCCCGTCGGCACCAATCCCGACCTCGCTCCGCTGACTGACAGCCCGCCGTTTTCTGTCCGCATTCGGAATAAGGATTATGTTTCGGTCTTTACGCCCTCCTTTCGAGTCTATGGGAAAAAGCGTCTTCCTGCTGAGCCCAAGGCCGCCAACAACCAGCCTCAAGCCGGCAGCGCTCCTCAAGACCGGACAGATCGGCTCATCCAACTGCTGCTGAAGAAGGGCGTCATTACTGAAGAAGAACGGAAGACAATCCAGCCATGAGCGATCCGTCGTGCAACGCCTGTTCGGGCACCTGGCCGGGCTCAGACCACTTCATCGCGGATCTGGGATTGTCGATGGCCTACCTCCACGACGATCAATTCTTCCCGGGCTGGACCGTGGTCGTCTTCAAACGCCACGCCACGGAACTGTTCCACCTGGCGCCGACCGAGCGCATCCAGATGATGGAAGAAGTCAGCCGGTTCGCCAAAGTGCTGGCAGAGACGTTTGACGCCAAAAAAATGAACTACGGCTTGCTTGGCAACCAGATGCCGCACATTCACTGGCACCTCATCCCGCGGCTTTCCAGCGATCCCGCGCCGCTCGAGCCCGTCTGGCGCGTTCCCCACGACCGCGTCACGCTGTCCGCAGAGGACGTCCAATCCACCATCGCGCGAATGAAGAACCGATTGTGACGAATGGTATAATGTCGACCACTCGGTTAACGGAGGGTCACAAGCTCGATGCTCCGTCGATTACTGGTGGTGGCCGTCCTCAGCCTGTTCGGCATTCCCCTATCCTTGGCTCAAGCGCCCGAAGATCCGGCCACCCCGCAAGCACCTCTCGAAAGCCCCCCTCCGCCGCCTGAAGCCGTCGGTGATGAGCATCCGTCCTCTCTTCCCCCATCACTCGTGCAGACCGATGCGGCCATGGCGCTCGGTGAAGCACGCGGCGCTGTCCGCATCGCTCCCGACGATGCGGCCAATCGACTCGCGCTGGCCCGTGCGTTGTACCGCATCGGAGACCTGGATGCCGCCATGGACGAATGCCGCGTGGCCATCAAACTGCAGCCGGACGATGCCAAGGCGCATGTGCAGCTGGGCACCATCCTCATCGCCAAGCAGGACTGGCGCGCTGCCAGGTCCGTGCTGCAGGAAGCGGTCAGGCTCGATCCCGGCTTCACCGATGCCCATTATAGTCTGGGAAGTGTCCACTACTCGTTGGGCCACTTACAGGCGGCTGTGCAATCGTATCGGCAAGCGCTGATGCTACAACCCTATTTCCCCGATGCACGCTACCGCCTCGCGTTATTGCTGAAGCTGTCAAAACACGAACAGGAAGCCGCTCAACTCATGGAAGAGGCGGCATTGGGCGGCGTGCAGCAGGCGCAGTTTTTTCTAGGCAACGCCTATAAGAGCGGCCAAGGCGTCGAAAAGGATTTGGGCAAAGCGGTGTTTTGGTGGACCAAAGCCGCTGAATACGGGTATCAACCGTCCGCCGACCTCCTCAGCAAGCTCAGGCGGCAGGCGCTGTCTACAGATCAACCGGACCGCAAGCGCAAGGATGCCCAGGACGCCTTTCTCGCGTATCGCCGTCAACTCTGGGAGGAGTTTCGCGAGTACAGCCCGGCCGACGACGGAGAAACCATCGGCACCAGACTACTGAAGGACCGTCGTAGCGATGTCGCCGTGCCTACACTGCTGAAGGAAGGCTATGCCTTAAGCGAGGTGGCACAGGTCGAATTAGCACGGTTGTATGAAACCGGGTGGGACAACGTCCTGCCGCCGCACGATAAGACAATCCTCGCCTGTTTTGAGCACACGGCGGCGGACGGATTTGTTCCCGCCAAACGCATATTGGCCCGCATTTACGGAAGAGGAATTGGCCTGCAACAGGATCTTCCCAAGGCGAAGGCGATGCTCAAGGGACTTCCTAAGCAAGAGGCGAACGCCCTCTTAGCCGAGTTCGCTACAGGCGAGCGACGATGATTCCACTCTCGTGGCCCAGACTCTGGCGGCTGTTCATCACGGCTCCCCTCTTACAGGCCCTGACGATCGGGCTCCTGACCTCGGTGCTCGCCAAGGGACTGTGGACCTTCGCGCCCGTCACCTTTACCGCTCTCGACTGGACTCTGTATGACACCTGGCTGCGGGTTCGAGCCCCGATTGCGACCAGCGACGCGTTGAGCATTGTCGTCCGTGATCCGGACAGCGAAGAGCGTTTCGGAGCGATGCTCGACCGGGCCGTCCTGGCGCAATTCATCACGGCGGTCCATGAGGCTGGCGCGTCGGCCATCGGGATCGACCATCGCCTCGACCATGCCAGCCCTTCGTCGCTCGGCGGAGCGGCCAGCGATGCGCTACTCATCGAAGCATTGCACGCGGCCGGGCCGGTCGTGCTCGTGCATGACCCCGAGACCGTCCTTGAAACCGGCGGAGCCCTGACGGGACACGTCCTGGTTTCCACCCAGCCAGATCGGGTGACACGACAGATCCCGCTGCTGTCCGCAGTCGAAGGAAAGCCGGTGCCGGCATTCGGCGCCGTTCTCTACGATCTCTATCGACAACAGCCGCTTGTTGCTCAGCGACCGCTCCTCTCGGATCGGATCTCAACCGTCACGCTCAATCCGGTCGGAGATGGGTCCCTCTCGGCGCTGCCGACGATCACATTGTCCTCGGTCTGGGAGGCGATGCAGCATCATGACCGCCGGCACCTCGAAGACCGGTTCAACGGTAAGATCGTCGTCCTCCTTCCAAGCGAAATCAGTCACGGTCCGTGGCTCCTTCCGACAGGACAGTCCGTGGCCGGCATCGTGACGCATCTCCATCTGCTGAATAGCTTGCTCACGGACAATCAGATCGCCGTCACAGGCCGATGGGCGGCGCTCGGACTCACGCTGCTTCTGGCGTCGACCATCGGCTGGGGACTGTTGCGTTTCCCAGGATCGAGGGGCCTTGTCTTTGCCGGGAGCGTCCTTGTGCTCTATGCGGCCCTGACGAGTATCGTGTTATGGGGCATCCATGTGGTCCTTCCCCTGGCCTTGCCGTTGACAGCCGCCGGCTTCGTCGTCGTTACGGCCGTCGCCTGGACTCACCTCACGGCCGGCCCGCGGATGGTGCTGCTCGAACAGGACATGTTGCGCGTGCAGCAAGACGCCGCCGCGATCCGAGAGACGCTGACGCTGCGCGAAAGCCGCGCCGAAGCGCTCGAAGAAGATTTGGAGGCCGCGAAGGCGGCGGTGGCACAATCGACAGCGCAGCAAGAACAGCTGGCCAGAGACACAGTCTTGCTGCAGTCTGAAATTGGCGAGATCAGAGCCCAGGAACAGGCTGCCAGGCGCCAACTCGAGCAAATGGAACGGCAGTTGACCGATCTTCGTGCCGCCAGTTCAGACTCCAGCACACTTGCAGATGCCGAACTGGAGCGACTCAAGGACGAGTGCGGTGCGTTAGGGATCATCACGCAACATCCCGTACTGCTCAGAATGTTTCGCGACCTGAAGAAGGGAGCGGGCTCGCCGTTGACCGTGCTCCTCCTGGGCGAGCCCGGCACGGGGAAAGAGTTGTTCGCCCGCGCCGTCCACCGTCTCAGCCCACGGGCCGGGCGTGCCTTCGTTGCGGTCAATATGGCGGCGATTTCCCCCGAGTTGTTTGAAAGCGAGTTGTTCGGCCACATCAAGGGAAGTTTTACCGGAGCAACGGCCGACCGGAGGGGATACTTCGAACTCGCCAATCACGGAACCATTTTTCTGGATGAAATCGGCGATCTGCGCCTGGATCACCAAAGTAAACTGCTTCGGGTGCTCCAGGAAAAGTCTTTCTACCGGGTGGGTGCCACGGCGCCGACGACCGTCGATGTCCGGATCGTCGCTGCCACCAACCGGGATCTCCAGCGCGGCGTGTCCGAAGGCTGGTTCAGGGAAGATTTGTACTTCAGACTGAAAGGGTTTGTGTTTCGGCTCCCGCCGTTGCGTGAGCGGACCAGCGACATCGCGGTGATTGCCGAATCCGCCCTCGCCGACATCGCCCAGCGAATGGGGAAGCCTCGTCCTCAACTTTCCGCCGACGCCCTGCGTCTGCTGAGCGCCTACCGATGGCCAGGAAACGTCCGGGAGCTCCGCAATGTATTGGAGCGAGCCGTTGCACTCACGGATGGAACCATCCTGTCCCGTCATGCCTTCTCGCTCGATGAGACGTTAAGCGGCGACGACGGCGAGCGGTCCACGTTTCCTGATGCCGCCGGGGACAAGGCCGTGTTGGAGTGTCTGAGGCAACAAGCCTTTGACATGCAGGCCACGGCCAACATACTGGGGTGGGACCGCAGCACCGTCACCCAGCGCCTGAAGGGCCTGTGTTTCCAAGCGCTGATCGAGCATCACGGCGACCAGGCTAAGGCGGCTGTGGCGATCGCCGGAAATCCTTCTCATGTGCGAACGGT
>CAWGQP010000010.1:0-441944 GCA_963824855.1 uncultured Nitrospiraceae bacterium | reverse complement strand
GAGCCGTCCGGCTGTTGATAGTTTTCCAGGATCGCGACGAGGGTGCGTCCGACGGCAAGTCCGGAACCATTTAATGTGTGAACGAGGTCCGTCTTGGATTCTTTTTTTCCGCCGACGCCTTTGAAGCGAATGCCGGCGCGCCTGGCCTGAAACGCTTCGAAGTTGCTGCAGGAGGAAATTTCCCTGAACTGATTCTGAGACGGGAGCCAGACTTCGAGGTCATAGGTTTTGGCTGCGGCAAATCCCATGTCGCCGGTGCAAAGCGTCATCACCCGGTGATGAAGTCCAAGCCGTTGCAGCACGGCCTCTGCATGGCTGGTCAGCCGCTCCAGTTCCTCATACGACTGCTCCGGTGGCGTAAAGGCCACCAATTCCACCTTGTTGAATTGGTGGAGGCGAATCAATCCTCTCGTGTCCTTCCCGTAAGAACCGGCTTCGCGACGAAAGCAGGGGGTATAGGCGGTATACCGAATGGGCAACGAGGACTCGCTGAGGATCTCGTCCCGATGGAGATTCGTCACGGGGACTTCCGCTGTGGGAATCAGAAAGTAATCTTCATCCCGCAGCCGAAACAGATCTTCTTCAAATTTGGGAAGTTGCCCCGTGCCCGTCATGGCCGTGCGATTGACCAAGAAGGGAGGCAGGACTTCCCGATACCCGTGTTCTGAAGTATGCAAGTCCAACATGAAGTTGATGAGCGCCCGCTCGAGCCTGGCGCCTGCGCCCGTAAGGACGGCGAACCGCGCCCCGGTAATCTTGGCTGCGCGGTCGAAGTCCAGAATGCCCAGCTGCTCGCCGATGTCCCAATGACTCTTCGGCGGTGCCGCCAATGCTGGAAGCTGGCCCCAGCGACGGACCTCCAGATTCTCATCGGCGCTTTGTCCGATCGGCACTGATGAATGGGCCAGGTTGGGGATGCGCAGCGCGATGCTGTTGACCTTCTCTTCGGTCGTCCGGAGCGCCGCTTCGCATTCTGCAATTCGTTCACCGACTCGCTTCATGGCCGCAACGGCTTCGTCGGCCGGCTGTTTCTGCCGTTTCAACCGAGCGACTTCTTCTGAGCCTTTGTTGAGGTCCGCCCGCAGCTCCTCCACTTGCATGGAGAGGGCGCGCCGTTCGTCCAGGAGTTTCCGTAACTCATCCCATTGGACATCGCGTCCCCGAGTGCCAAGCTGCTCGCGGATATGATCGAAATTCTCGCGGAGATGGCGCAAATCATACATTGACAGGCGTTCCCGATGAGCGGCTGGAATCTAACATCGAGGTTCGGTGGAGTCAATGAACGGAGCGCCGCGGCGGGTTGACAGTCTTGGTGGAAGGGAGAGACCATGAGTGCATGCGGCCGATTTCCAATCCACCGAATCCCTACGAGTCCAGACACCGTGATCTCCTCGAACCGGCGTCTGTCACCCGGCTCGAAATGTACGACGATTCGAGCCGGGAGATTCTCAGCAGGAACGACAGCCCTGACCTGTCCTTCCGCTGGAGCGTGAATCCCTACCGTGGCTGCTTCCATGCCTGCGCGTATTGTTACGCCAGACCCACGCACGAGTACTGGGGCTTCGGCGCGGGGACTGACTTCGAATCGAAGATTGTGGTCAAACGCCAGGCCGCCACGCTGTTGCGTCAGGCATTCGAAAGACCTTCCTGGAAGGGCGAGTTGATCGTCTTCTCCGGCAACACCGATTGTTACCAGCCGATGGAAGCCTCGTTGGAATTGACGCGCGCCTGCCTCGAAGTCTGCGCCGAGTATCGCAACCCCGTCGCGATCATCACGAAGGGTGTCCTGGTGCAACGGGATCTCGATGTGCTCCAGCGTTTACACGAGGAGGCGTGGGTCAGAGTCTACTTCAGCATTCCGTTTGCCGACGAGGAGGTCGCCCGCAGGGTAGAACCTCAGGCCCCGACAAGCCGTAAGCGCTTCGACGCCATGACTCGCTTGTCGGAAGCCGGCATTTCGACCGGCATTTCGATTTCGCCCATTATCCCGGGGCTCAACGATGAAGACATCCCGGAATTGCTGCAGCGTGCTCGGCAAGCAGGCGCCAGCGAGGCAATGTCGACACTGCTGCGGCTGGCTAAATCCGTTGAAGCCGTGTTTGTCGAGCGCATGTCGGAGGCGTTTCCGGAGCGATTCGCCAAGATGACGCACCGGATTCAGGAAGTCCGCGGGGGCGCCATGACGGATGGGGCATTCTTTTCGAGGCACCACGGCGCTGGGCCGTATTGGACGATGATTGAACGGCTGTTTCGTGTGGCGAAGCGGAAGGCAGGATTTGCCGACTTCGACGACGGACCCGTGCCCGATACCTTCCGCCGTCCCGGACGCGAGCAGACGCGATTGTTCTGACGAGAGGGGATCGACGATGAAGCATAATCCTGGGTTTGTGAAGTTAGTGAACGCCGCACGGGCTCGGGTGAAGGAATGCTCGATTGCCGAGGCGAAAGCCAGGCTGGATCGGGGCGAGGTCGCGCACTTTCTCGATGTGCGCGAAGATCATGAGTTTGCGAAGGATCATGCTAAGGGCGCACGGCACCTCGGCAAGGGCATCATTGAACGCGATATCGAGACGTTGGTGCCCGACAAGCAGGCCTCCATTCTATTGTATTGCGGGGGAGGCTACCGGTCGGCGCTGGCTGCAGATGCGCTTACGCAGATGGGTTATACGAACGTGACGTCGATGGACGGCGGCATCAAAGCCTGGAGAGAAGCAGGTTATCCGATGGAATTCTGACGGAACCTCGCGGACGAAGTTCCGTCATCTGAGCCTGATTACTTGCTGTTGACCCGGTCGAATTCCTTGATCACCTGGTCCGTCAGATCGATGGTGTCCTTGCTGTAGATAACGATCTTGATGGTTTGTTCGCTGCCTTTATCGACGACGATGGAGAATCCTCCCTTCTCAGCAACGGTCTGAGTCGCCGAGGCGATCCGCTTCATATAGTCGTCGACGAGCTCCTTTTGCTTGCCCTGGAGCTCTTGATTGAACTCCTGCGCTCGCTTTTGATACTCCTGAATCCTGGTTCGGAATTGCGCTTCTTTCTCCTTCTTCTCCCCCTCACTGAGCTTCGCGGCGGATTCCTTGAGGGTTTTTTCCGTATTGCGCAAATCCTCCTCGTCCCGGGATAGGAGCTTCTGTCTGGTCGAGACGTATTCCTTGAGTCCGTCCAGGGCCTTCTTTCCCGCTTTCGATTTTTCCAGGACCATCTGAGGATCGATGACGCCCATCTTAAAGGCATCCGCCGCGCAAACGCCTGAAACCGAACTGATGAGCCATGCTCCAGTGAGCGCCAGTGCTACCATAATCTGACCCCGACGGGTCTTCGCCATAGGCATAATGTCCGCTCCTTAGTGGATGAGAAGCTGCGCTGTATTGAATAGGGGAGAATAGCGGCGGAGGGTAGCACTGTCAAGGGAGTCGGGGAGCCGTGTCATGAGCGGCCCCGCGCCGACGGCCGTCAGACGAAGTATCGGCTGGTGTCGAATTTGTGCTCGGTGTTGTCGATGAGTCGAATGATGTAGTTGCGGTATTCCCCGTTCTCGTCCTTTTCGCGAAGATCGATTTCACGGCCGTTGTCAATCGGACCTCCCTGGGTGTCCGTGATGACTTTCACATAGGGATACTCCGCCTCGGCCGGATCTGCCGTCGGCTTGAGCACGACGGCCAACTCATTGCTGTCGAGCAGCACGAGGCTGCCGATGGGAATGATGCCGACGCATGTCATGAACAGTTTCATCAGCGTGGCGTCGAAGGATTTTCCCGCTTTACCGAACATGAAGCCCAAGACTTTCGACGGCGACATCGGTTCACGCCGATACACCCGCGAGGAGGTCATCGCATCATAACAGTCGGCGATCATGAGGATCCGTCCTGTCATGGACAATTTCCAGGACACGTTTAATTTCGGATACCCTGAAAAGTCGAGATTCATATGGTGTTCGAATGAGGCCGACGCCATCCGACCGGGCAGGTTGGTAATGCCTCGCATCTTGGCCAAGCTGAGCGCGCCTTCCGTGGGATGGTTGCGCATCATGGCCCATTCCTCTTCGGTGAATTCCCCGGGCTTGTTCAGTACCTCCATTGGAATCGTGGCCTTGCCCAGATCGTGAAACAGCGCCGCGAGCCCTAAATCCGCAAGCTCGACCTTGGGATAGCCGGCGCGGTTGCCGAGCGCCATGGACAGCAAGGCGACGTTGACCGAATGGTTATGCGTATACTGATCATGACAGCGAAGCGTCGTCAGGCCCAAGAGCGATGCCTCGTCGTTCATCATCAGATCGACGATGCTTTGGATGGCGCGTTTGGCTTGCTTGAATCCGATCGTGCCTTTCTCGCGGCTGTCTTGCACCAGCGTGCCCACCGCGGTGGCCGCATTGGCATACCGGCTCTTGGCCGATGATTTGCCGCGCAGCACACGCCGCTCCTCGAGGTCGATCCCTTTAACGGATTGCTGGTCGAGGGAAGCGCGTAGCGTCGAGATTGAGCTGTTCGCCGCATCGAACATGCCCAATTGAAAGATCAACTCACGAAAGTCGCGCGACTCCACGTCTTTGGAGAAGGACACGCCTCCGATCCGCCACTGATTCAGCGTGTCGATGACGGTGGCAAAGACCGGCATTTGTGCGGCTGTGATTTTGAGATGTCGCTGGCCGAGGAAGAGAAAATCATTCTGCAGGCGCACGGAAATCGGTTCATCCTGGGCGAGCGTCTTGATGACGGTGAGGGCGCTCTCCACGGGACTGTCCAGCGCCGTGTTGGTGCGCCCGTGCAGTTTGGACATCTTGATCAGAATGCTGATCTGCGTGACCAACTGGGTTCCCAGCATCAAGATTTGCTGGTCATAAATGTCGCCGGCCTCCGAGCCTTTGGCGACCTTTTTGGTCAGCGACTTCTCGTGGGTCAGGATCGGTTGGGCCGCTGCGATATCGGGCACGCGGAGTGGATCAGCCATGAAGGGACATCCTTGAGTGTCTTTTGATGTTATGCGGTCCGCTGATGTTTCGTGGCGCTAGCCATCGCCGTTGCGCACGCTTGCTTGACCGCTGCGGTGCCTTTCTTGGCACCGGTGTCCAACGCGGCCAGCGCGGCGGCAGTCCCAAGCTTGCCCAAGGCGTCGACGGCCAACAGCGCAAGGTCTTCGCGCTTTTTCCTGTTGGTCCATCCCCATTCGGTCAGCAGAGTGGTCCAATACGGGACCGCGTCGTCTCCGGCCGTCACCCGCATCGCGTGGAAGATATTCCGTTTCTCGGCCGGATCGCGATCGTTGAAGTTCTCCGCATTGACGATCGGATCCCAGAGGGAGAACGTCGCCGTGTAATGGCCGTTCAACAGGGGCTTCAGCGTCGCCAGGCGCACGCCTTCGTCCGCGTCGTTCAACAGCGGGATGAGTTTCGCCGCGCTTCCGCTCGGCTTGAGGCCGGCCAGCGTTCTGATGGCTTCCCGTCTGATGAGCGGATCTGGATAGCGCAGGATTTTTTCCACGCCTTCGGCCAGTTTCGGGTTGTTCCAGCGGGTGATGATTCCAAGAAGGTTGCGGACAAACGTCGGCCGGCGATCGGTCAGATGTTTGAGTACGGCCTCGGGAGTGTCCTTGGCCAGTTCGACCAGTGCATTGGCGATCAGCCCCTGATGGGCCGGTTGCTGCAGATCGCCGAGCAGCGCGCACAGAGCAGGCATGGCCGACGGTTTCATCATGAGCAACACCGTCTCGAGTCCTTCCGTGCGGGGCTTGTCTGCCGTGTTGAGATATTGTTGAATCAGTGTGACCAGGTCCTGACTGCCGAGCTGGTCGAACATGCCCCGCAGTTTCTGTTTGTGCGCCTCGGTCAAGTCCTGTCGAATCCCCTCTGCCTCCGAAAGTAACCCCAACACATGTTCGACCGTGTTCCAGTGACCGCCTTGGAATAGTGAGCGGAGAATGCCTTCGAAAATGTCGAACAGCTTGTTCAAGAGCTCCGGAGACCGTTCAGAGGAGAGGACTGCGGTGAGGATGTCGAGGAGATAGAGAATGCTGTCTCGGTTGGATTCTTCCGTAATGTCGCGCGCCAACGCGGCCATTTCTTCCGCGGTCACCTCATAGCCCATGACGCTGGTCGACAGCCTGGATTTCCGCTGCGGGTCTCCTTTCCCCTCCTTGACGGTCTTGGCGTTGGCTTCGTCCAGAATTTCTCTCAGCGAGCCCTCCGCCAGGGGCTTGACCTGCGGTGCCAGCACATCTTCCACCTCCGACAGCTTCATGACCTCGTCGGCGGTGACGATCGTCACAGTCGGCAGATTTCTCGACCACAGCCGGGTGACGATGTCATCGTCTTCATTGCCCGCCGTGCCGCTCGTGTTCCAGAGGGCGTCGAAGAAGAACATGACGTCGTCCTGTTCAATGCCCTGTTGAAACGTCAGTTCTCTGATGCCGTCGCTGTAAAGCTTGAAGGCGAAGTTTTCGCTCGATTCTCCCGCCTGCGAGTTGTACACAGAGGTGTCCTTGAAGAAGAGGCCTTCGCGTTGGATGATGAAGGTCAGGGCGTTGTAGCGTTCCACATGGTTGGTCAATTCAGTGTAAAACTGATCAAAAAACTTCTTGGCAACGGTGTTCTGATGGCCGAAAGTCCGGACGTTTTTCGATGCGCGATCCAGCGACTTCAGCAGCTGGGTGACGGAGACCAGTTCTGGGTCAACAGTGGACTTTGCGGCCACGGCGGCCGCCATCATGTCCTGGGCAGCTTTGAGGTCAGACATTACTGTCTGTCGTACCGGTAAGCCAAGATTTGGTCAAGGAATTCACAAGTTTTGGATTCCACGTCATGCCAGAGAATCACCAATAAGAACTGCGTAGTTGTCCTACATGGAGCCGAGTCAGTAGAATCGGCGGCGTCGATCGTAGCGCCCTTAGGTCTGGCGTCCGAGGACCATCGTGACCATCATTTGTTTCGGCGACAGTTTAACTGCCGGCTTTCAGTCACCCACGCCGGAGTATCCGAGGGGACAAGAGACGCCTTACGGCCACTTCCTGCAGGAATGGCTCGGGCCGTCCGTCGAAATTCGAGTCAGTGGGATCTGCGGCGAGTTGACCAGTGAAATGGCCATGCGGTTCCGGCAAGACGTGTTGCAGCATCGGCCAGAGTACGCCGTGGTTCTCGGAGGAACCAACGATCTCGGTTGGAATGCCCGCCCTGAGGACATCATGAGGAACCTCATGAAAATGTATGAACTGGCCCGCGCGTCGGAAATCATTCCGGTTCCCGTGACGGTCCCGTCGGTACGTGTGGAAGTCAGTGGGGCAGGGCCTGAAGCCGTGGCGTGGCTCGAGCAGCATTTGGAGCGCCGGCACGTGCTGAATGGTTTGATTCGGGACTATGCCGTGTCGAAAGACTTGGCATGGGTCGATCTCTTCACCGCGACCGCCGATCCCGAAACGCGCCAGTTGGCGGCGCCCTATTCCAACGACGGGCTGCATTTGACGACTGCCGGCTATCGCCTGCTGGCCCGCTTGTTGTACGACCGGGTGTTCTCGAAGCCAGCGGCAAGCAATCAGGGAGGAAGGACGTCATGATTTCCAACGTCTCGGATCGGGATTTCGACAGGGTCGTCGGACATTCGCAGGTGCCGGTGCTGGTGGAGTTCTGGAAACCGGGTTGCGGCGGATGCCGGGCGTTGACTCGGCAGCTGGAGCGGCTTGTCGGGGAGGTGGGCGGAGCGCTCCTGGTGCTCAAAATGAACGTCGAGGAGAATTTTCAAATCCCGTCCGAGCTGGAAATTACTTCCTTGCCCGCACTGGCGCTCTACCGCGGAGGACAGTTCGAGCGGTTCATCGGCGGTCTCGGCACGAAAGAAGAAATTCTCAGACAACTTGAGCCGCTGCAACGGCCGATTATAGAGGTCTCCAAGTCCGGCCGTCCTGCTGGATAAGGCGATCCGCTTCGACGGGTCCGGAAGTGCCGGCGGGATATTCCGGCAGCCATCGGGTCCCCTGCTGCTGCCACGCTTCCAGGATTCTCGTGATCCACGCCCAGGAGGCCTCGACCGCATCGCGCCGCATGAATCGCGATGCATCGCCGGCCATCACGTCCAGCAACAGCCGTTCATAGGCTTCGGGCGAAGGCCGGCCGAACACTTCGGCATACTTAAAGGCCATCTCCACCGGATGGGTTTGCTCTCTGGTGCCCGGGACTCGGGAGACGATGCGCAACGACAAGCCTTCTTCCGGTTGGATGCGCAGGGCCAGGACATTGGCGGGTTGCGGATGCTGAGGGTTGGCGTTGAACAAGATCTGCGGAATGTCCTTGAATTGGACCGCCACTTCGCTGGCCCGGTGCGGGAGGGTCTTCCCGGTTCGCAAATAAAACGGCACGCCGGACCAGCGCCAGTTCTCCACGAAACACTTGAGGGCGACATAGGTTTCCGTGGTTGAGTCGGGCTTCACTCCCGGCTCGCGGCGGTAGCCAGGCACCGGGTTCCCCCCCACGACGCCTGCAGCATATTGCGCGCGGACCGTAAACGTCTCCACGTCCTTGCCCGTGATCGGCCGTAAACAGCGCAGAACCTCCATTTTGGCATTCCTGACGACGTCCGGATCGAGCGAGTAGGGCGGTTCCATGGCGACGAGGCAGAGCAGTTGGAGCATATGGTTTTGAACCATGTCGCGCAGCGCGCCGGCTTCCTCGTAATAGGTGGCCCTGGTGCCGACGCCTTCCGCTTCGCTGACCGTGATCTGGACGTGGTCGATGTACTTGTGATTCCAAATCGGCTCGAAGATGCTGTTGGCGAATCGAACCACCATGAGGTTCTGGACGGTCTCTTTGCCCAGATAGTGGTCGATCCGGAAGATCTGCGACTCGTCGAAGACGCGTCCGGTCACGGCGTTGATCTGTTGCGCGGAGGAAAGATCGCGGCCCACGGGTTTTTCGACGATGATCCTGGCATACGGCCGGTCCCTACGAACGGCGAGTTCCGAATACTCGAGCCCTTCGCAGACGGCGGTAAACGAGCTGGGCGGGATGCTCAAGTAGAAAATGCGGTTGCCCGGCAATCCAAACTGGCGTTCGATGTCTTCGACGCGCGCTTTCAGTGCGGTATAGGTCTGCCGATCGTCGTTTCCACCGGCGAGGTAGAACAGCCGTTCGGCGAACACACTCCAGCGGTCTTCCTTCAACGGCTGACGCGAATGCGTCAGCACGCCTTCGCGCAGCGTTGACCGAAAGTCCTCGTCGGTCATGGATTTTCGGCCGAGCCCGAGCACGGCGAAGTTTGCCGGGAGCAGTCCGTCGAGCATCAAATTATAGAGCGCGGGAATCAAGCGGCGGCGCGCCAGATCGCCGGATCCGCCGAAGATGACGAGCGTGCACGGCTCGACCGGCGCGAGGGCTTCTTGAGCGGGAGTGATATCGATCCGTGGCGCGGGCGGCATGGGCGTGATCCTATCGCTTGACGGCGTGGCCGCCGAATGCATTGCGCAGGGCCGCCAGCATCTTCTCGGCGAACGATTCGGTCTGCCGCGAGCGGAATCGTGTGAAGAGTGCGGCAGTCAACGTTGGCACCGGTACATCCTTGTCGATGGCGTCCGCTACCATCCAACGGCCTTCGCCGGAGTCCTGCACATAGCCTTTGAGTCGCTCGAGCCTGGGATCTTCCTTGAGCGCGCTGGCGGCGAGTTCCAACAACCAGGACCGCACGACGCTGCCTTGCAACCACAGGTCGGCGATGAGGGAGAGATCGAGGCGGTACTCGCTTTTCGACATCAACTCGAAGCCTTCCGCATACCCCTGCATCAGGCTGTATTCGATCCCGTTATGCACCATCTTGACATAGTGGCCGGCCCCGGCTGCACCGACATGCGCCCAGCCGTTCGGCGGCGCGAGGGCCTCGAAAATGGGCGCCAGCCGGTCGACCGCCTCCTTATTGCCGCCGACCATGAGGCAGTAGCCGTTTTTCAGACCCCAAATTCCCCCGCTCGTGCCGGCATCGATGTACTGCAGCTTCTTGGCAGCCAACTCTTTCGACCGACGGACATCGTCGTGAAAGCGCGTATTGCCGCCGTCGATGATGACGTCACCGGGCGCGAGCAGCGCGGCGACCGCTTGCACCGTTTCTTCGGTCGGCGGGCCGGAGGGGACCATGATCCAGACAGCACGAGGAGCTTTGAGTCGCTGCACCAGATCTGCGAGTGAGGCCGCACCGATGCAGCCCGCAGCGGTGGCGTTCGCGAGCGCATCCACGGATCGGTCATAGGCGGTCACCTGATGTCCGGCGCGCTGCAACCGTGTCACCATGTTCAAGCCCATTTTTCCGAGGCCGACGAATCCAATCTCCATAAGAGTTTCTCCCCCGCCCGGCAGTTCAGTAAGCGGCGTTCAGTCGATGCGCGCAGGATTCGGCACATCCTTGAACAACACATTGACCATATCTCGACCGCAGTTTAGCCGTTCGGGCAGCGTCGTCGCGACGAGGAAGTGCCCTGCGAGCTCACCCAGCGCGGCGTCGCGCGACGCGATGAAGCGAGGCGCGTCGATCGGCGCGGTCAGCCACAACCCGCGCAGGCGGAAAAACGCGTTGACGAACTCCTCGAAAAAATTCATCAACAGATACTGAGCCGTCGCCGGCTTGTCCGCCAGGTCCTGCGCCTTGCCGAGCCAATGAAAACACTCGGCCTTGAGGCGGATCTGCTCGTTCATGTTGGCGGGCGAAGGCCCCTGACGAAAACGGTGGCTGGCGCGTTCAATGAGCTTCGCGCCGATCGCGTCGTGGTCGTGAAGGATGCGTGCCTTGCGCAGGAGAGAGGGCAGTCGCGCCGAATAGGACAGTTCTTCCTCCACTTCTTTATGACCCCAATACCGGATGTCGGCCGTGCGATCGGCCACGCGGACGATTTCATGAGCATCGGCCTGGCCTTTCACCAGCACCACCAGGTCCACATCACTGTGGGTTGTCACCGCCCGCCGCGCGCCCGAGCCCACCAACAACACGCTCACGAGGTCGCCACCCCGGCGTCCTTTCGCATGGCGCAGAGCGAGATTGACGATCTCTTCGTACGCCGGTTCGTTCGGCGGTTCCGGCGGCTCGAGCGGTTCCGGCACGGGAGCCAGCTCGGATTGCAATTCTTCCTTCGTCGGAAGGGTATGGGTTCCGTCGCCATCCATGCTTACGTTCCTTGAGCCGATTGAATTTGCAGCGGGAGAGACCCCAACCATTCTTCGAACGGGCGGTCGGCATCGACGATGATCTCCAATTTCCCGTTGGGGAGTCGTCGGACCAGTCCGGGCCGCTCAGGAGACAGCGGAATTTCCACCCACTCGCGGTTGAGACCGAGCGAGTCGGTCAGTTCCAAAATGCGGCTGATCTGCGCGAACGAAACAACATCCATCGGCTTGCCCGTCATCATGCCCGCATTCTAGCAGGATGATTGAAAAGTCCGCCAGCGCGGAAATACGAAATGGATGGGAGGCGAGTCAGCGCAGGACACGGGCAAACGCCTCCACCGCGACGTCGATCTGCTTGGTCGACACATCGAGGTGTGTGACGGCCCGGAAGCTGGTGACGCCGATCGCATTGATCAACACGCCTTCCTGCTTCAATGCGCCGACGATGGCAGATGCGGAGAGCCGGTTGCCGACCACATCGAAGATCACGATGTTCGTGTCGACGTGCTGGGGGTTGATCGTGATCGCAGGAATCTGCTGCAACTTGCGGGCGAGACGCTTGGCATTTTCGTGGTCGTCTTTCAGGCGTCCCACATGATGTTCCAGCGCATAGATGCCGGCGGCGGCGAGGACGCCCGCCTGCCGCATGGCACCGCCATACATCCGCCGGAACCGTCTGGCCCGGTCCATCATCGACGGATCGTTGGTCAACAGCAGCGAACCCGCCGGCGCTCCGAGACCCTTCGAGAGGCAGACGGACACCGTTTCGAAATGCTGCCCATAGGCTGCGGGCGGCAGGGTGGTGGCGGCCACCGCGTTGAAGAGTCTGGCGCCGTCGAGATGCATCGGCACACCATGCGCAGAAGCCACGGCGCGGATTCGTTCGATGGTGGAGAGGGGGTAGATGGTGCCGCCTCCGGCATTATGCGTGTTCTCGAGACAAATGAGCGCGGTCTGGATGCTATGCGGATCTTTTGGCCGGATGGCCGCTTCCACCTGCTCCGGCTGCATGATGCCGCGGTCCCCGGCCACCCAATGGAGTTGTACGCCGGCGAGGGCGCCGGCGGCCCCCTGCTCATAGCGAACGATGTGCGCCTTGCTTTCGGCGATGACTTCCTGGCCCGGCTGTGCGTGACTGCGGATCGCCAGCTGATTGGCCATCGTTCCGGATGGGACGAACAAGGCGGCCTTTTTGCCGAGGAGCCCGGCTACCATCTCTTGGAGCCGATTGACGGTGGGGTCTTCGCCGTATACGTCGTCGCCGACCTCAGCGCGCGCCATCGCCTCGCGCATGGCCTCGGTCGGCTTCGTCACGGTATCACTGCGCAGATCGATGATTCGCATACCTGGTTCCATACCATAACGAGGTGGACCGAAAAAGTCCAAAGGCTGGCCGCAAGTTTTTGCTTGCGAAGGCCGAGAAGGCCGGTCAGGATGCCGCGCCATGACCGACCATCGCACGATGATTCAGTCGCTCACCGGCGCGGACCTCAAAGAAGTCCGGCCGCTCTGCTGGGCCTTTCTGTATTTTTTTTGCCTGCTGTGCGGCTACTACATCCTTCGTCCCGTGCGCGATGAAATGGCGATCGAGGGAGGAGTACAGCATCTTCCTTGGATGATGACGGCGACGTTCGCGACGATGCTGGTGGCGGCGCCGCTCTTCGGGTATGTGTCAGCGCGCGTTTCGCGCGAGCGGTTGCTGCTCACGGTGTATGCGTTTTTCGCAAGTCATCTCGTCGGATTTTTTCTGCTGATGTCCAGCCATGTCGCGCCGCAGTGGATCGCGCGCGTGTTCTTCGTCTGGCTGTCGGTGTTCAACTTGTTCGTCGTCTCCGTCTTTTGGAGTTTTATGGCCGATATTTTCCGGCCCGAGCAGGGAACGAGGCTCTTCAGCATCATTGCCGCCGGCGGCAGCACAGGCGCCATGGTGGGACCGCTGGTGACCACCGGCTTGACCTATCTCGTGCCGATTCCGGCGTTGATGCTGGTGTCGGCTGCGCTGCTCGGTATGTGCTGGTTTTGCATCCGGGCCCTCGACCGGTGGTCGAAACAGCAGCCTGGACATGCGGCACAGCATGTGATGGAACGGCGAGGGGAGGCCATCGGCGGCAGTATGTGGGCCGGCATGCGACTGGCGCTGTCCTCGCCCTATCTGTTGGGCATCTGTGCGTACCTCTTCTTTCTGACGACCACGGCGACCTTCCTCTACCTGGAGCAGACCAGGCTCGTGGGCGAACAAGTCGCATCTGCTCAGGGTCGCACCAGGCTGTTCGCCGTGATGGATCTTGCCGTGAACGTGTTGACGTTCCTGGCGCAGCTGTTCATGACCGGACCCATGATCAGCCGCTTCGGGTTGGCATCGGCGCTGGTCCTGCTGCCCACCGCGAGTGTCGTGGGATTTGCGGTCATTGGAGCGATGCCGATCTTATTGTCGTTCATTCTCTTTACGATCGTGCGGCGCGTGGGCGAGTATGCCATCGCGAAGCCCGCTCGAGAGGTACTCTTTACCGTCCTCAGCCGCGAAGAAAAGTACAAGGCCAAGAACTTCATCGACACAGCGGTCTCGCGCGGAGGTGATGCCGTCACGGGATGGGTCGTCAACGCGGTGAAAGCGATTGGGATTGCCGCGACGCAGATGGCCTGGGCGTTGATCCCGGTGGCGTTCGTGTGGGGTTGGCTCGGATGGTGGCTGGCGAGGCAGGAGGAACGAAAACGATTGGAGCAGCCGCAGCCCTGAGGCAGTTTACTGTCCAAAAAATCTCGTGCTATAGTCCGACTCTCATTTGCCGTAATAAAGAGAGGTGAGAATGCCTGAAGTACCGGTTAAGCTCTATCTCGATAAGATATTGAAAACATGCAGAAGTCACGTGTTCAGTCTTGGGCTGATTGCTGGACCCGTTAAGGACCGGGCCCTGCACGCGATGGCGGATCGGCTCACCCGCGACGAGGAGGCAATCCTCGCGGCCAATGAAAAGGATGTCGATGCACTGGGAAAGTCGTTCGGAACCGAACTCATCAAGGACAGGCTCAAAGCCGCCGTCGCCCGCGTGCGTATGGTGGCGGAAGACGTCAAGGAAATGGCCGAGCGGCTCAGGGTCATCGCCGACCGGCCGGATCCGGTGGGCGCGGTCACGGGACGATGGGAACGGCCGGACGGCCTCGTCGTCTCCCGCGTGCGGGTGCCGATCGGCATTATCGGGATCATTTCCGAGTTGAAGCCGCTGGTCACGGTGGAGTCAATCGCCCTCTGCCTCAAATCCGGCAACCTGAGCGTTTTCCGCGGGGCACCCGATTGGGCTCTGACCCACGAGGTCATTGGAAAAGGGTTACGGGAGGCGGCGCAAGAGCAGGGGATTCCCGACGGCGCTTGGGTGTTGGTCGACCGTCCAGAGAAAGACGTCGCGCTCGAACTGATCCGAGCGGGTAAGGCGCTCGACGCGATCATCCCACGCGGCGGGGCAGGCTTGCGCAAGGCCGTGCTCGACGGAGCCAGGATGCCCGTCCTCTGTCACGAGGGCGGCCTCACGCATCTGTATGTGGATGCGGACGTCGATTTGCCGCTGGTGCAGAATGTCGTCATCAATTCAAAAGTGCAGCTGCCGACGGCGACCAACGCCCTGGACACGCTCCTCGTGCAGCAAGGGGTGGCCAGGCATTTTCTGGCCGCCTTGATCAACCGGCTGCTCGTCGAATTCAAAGTCGATGTGCGCGGCTGTCCAAAGACGTTGGCGCTCATGGGGCAAATGCCCATCAGCGGACATACCTCCATCGTGCCCGCGACCGACGACGACTGGAGCCGGCAATTCCAGACGCCCACCTTGGCCGTGAAAATGGTGGTCGATATGGACGAAGCCTTGGCGCATATCGCGGAACACGGGCCCTGCATGACCGCCGTGATCGCCACGTCGAACTACTCGTCCGCCTTGCGGTTCACGCGCGAAGCGGACGCGAGTGCCGTGTTGGTCAACGCCTCTTCCCGCCTTCACGATGCGGAGGGATTCGGATTCGGCAGCGATATCGGATTGAGCAGTGCGCGGCTCCATGCCAAGGGTCCGATCGGATTGGAGCAGCTCACGTGTGAAAAATACGTCGTGTTTGGGAACGGGCAGTTGCGGCTGCCGCACCCGGTGCCCGAAACCTACTTTGATGCCATTATGCTCAAGCGCCCGTAGCCGCCGCTGAAGACGCTCTTCCACTTCGTCTCTCAGTTGCTCACATCACCTTAACGCGCCAGAGCAGCCACGCGTGCCGGCGCCTGATACAGGGGATGCTCCGGGATTGTTTGCCCACCAGGCCGACCGCGGCCGGAAGACGAGACCATATGGGCCAGCTATTGGGCGATCTCGAAGCCCATCTCCATGAGTGGGGGCTTCGGCGGTTCACCAGCGACGAGACATATTTTCAGTGGCAGCGCCAAGCCTTGTCTGCAGACGACATCGCGGCGCTGCATGCGCATGTCGAAAAAAAGCGGCAGGGAACCTCTGAGGACGAAACCGCATTCTACGATCTTTCTGCTGCCCCACGGATTCTGCCGGTCCTCTACAGCCAGCGGTACGACTACTATTCGGCCATCGGACCGCTCGTCGCAGAGCGGCTTCGCGACGCCACGACAATTCTCGATTTCGGCTGCGGCCCGGGGATTCTCACGACGTTTTACGCCCGCCGCTATCCCCACGCGCGGGTGATCGGTATCGACCGTTCGCGCGCATCCATTGCCGCGGCCCAGCGAAAAGCCGAGGCGTTCCATCTCGAGAATGTGCGGTTCGAGTACGGGGATGTGGACGCAGGTTTCCCGAGCGGGACGTATGACTGTATTGTCGCCACGCATGCGTTGGTTCAATCCGAACAGGATCCCGGCCTTCCGAGCTCGAGTTGGAGGAGCTTTGAGCGGGCGCACGACGCGACGGCACAATCGGCATTTGAGCGGCGCACGGGCCTGGGGACCCGTCTCGACCGCCTGTTGGACGCCATGAGTGCCTCCGGGAACATGATGGTGTTCGAAAAGACCCGGCAGCTCGGGCGGCGCATTCCGCTGCAACGCGCATTCGCGGCGCGCGGTCTGCAGCTGTTCGAGCAGCCGCAGCTGGTCCGCTATGCCCTGGTCGAAGAGGTGTCTGACGACGGTCCGTTCTTTGTGCTGAGACGGGGGAAGGGAAATGACATCGCCTGGAATGAGCAACCAGAACCCGACGAGGGGCGTCCCTTCGGCAGGACACCCGTGCGGTCCGCAACGTCGGCGCCGGACAGCCCGCTCTACGAGAACCATTGGCCGTCCGCTCAGGGGGTGTGGGAGCAGCTCAATGACAAGACCGTGATCCGACAGGACACCGGGGAAGAATCCGGCGGCCGACAATTGCACGTCGAACTGGGAACGGCTGAAGGGTTGCGCTATCTCTATTGCGCCAATACCTTCGATCAACGGCAACTCGTGCTCGTGGAACCGGCACGCGCCGGCATGTTGCACACGTACTACCAGGAAATCATCCAAGGCAGCGCGTAAGGAAACTCGATTTCTAGGAAAAACGATGCCCACATCCATTGAGGCCCTGTTCATTATCTTTTCTGCGCTCATCATCCTCAGTATCTTTACGATCAAGCTGTCCGTCCGTTTCGGGATTCCATCGCTGGTGCTGTTTATTGTAATCGGGATGCTGGCTGGCTCCGACGGGCCGGGCGGGTTGTACTTCGACAATCCCCAACTCGTGCAAACGCTGGGCGTGATTGCGCTGGTGTTGATCCTGTTTTCCGGCGGACTGGACACGGAATGGAACAGCGTGAGGTTGGTGCTGTGGAATGGCTTGTCGCTGTCGACCATCGGGGTAGTGCTCACGGCTCTCTTGGTGGGATGGTTCGTCTCGGTGGTCCAAGGGTGGTCGTTTCTCGAGGGACTCTTGCTGGGGGCAATCGTCTCCTCGACGGATGCCGCCGCGGTGTTCATGGTGCTACGGGCCAGAAACGCGAAGCTTCCCCCGACCTTGGCCAATCTGCTCGAGTTGGAATCCGGCAGCAATGATCCCATGGGGGTGGTGTTGACTCTCGCCATCATCCAATTGCTGACCAATCCCGCCACCTCGTTGTGGGAGCTGCTGGGATTTTTTGTCATTCAAATGACGGTCGGCGCGGTGCTCGGCGTGGCCATGGGCGAATTGATGCGTTGGACGCTCAATACGTTGAAGCTCGAACTGAGGGGAATCTATCCGGTGCTGTCGGTTGCCTTCGCGCTCCTGACCTACGGATTGACGGCCGAATTGCAGGGTAGCGGGTTTCTCGCGGTGTACCTCGCCGGACTCTTCGTGCGGCGTCGGCCGGTCGCCCATCAACGGAGTCTCGTGCACTTTCACGATGGGCTGGCCTGGCTGATGCAGATTACGATGTTCTTGATTCTCGGCCTACAAGTATTTCCGGCAAGGCTGCTGCCCATCGCGGGCATCGGCCTGCTGGTGTCGCTCTTTCTGATCCTCGTCGCACGTCCGTTTAGCGTGCACGTCGCGCTGGCGTTCTCCCGCTTGTCATTTCGCGAACAAACGCTGATTGCGTGGGTCGGACTGCGCGGAGCCGTGCCAGTGGTGCTCGCGACCTTTCCGGTATTGGCCGGCATTCAACAGGCCGATACGATCTTCCATCTCGTGTTTTTCATCGCGCTCTCCTCGGTGCTACTCCAAGGGCCGCCGATTCCGTGGATCATTCGGCTACTGCGGCTCGACCGTCCACCCGCTGCGGCGGTGGCAGGGTTCAGGAAGGTTCCGCCGGCTTCCCCATGTGCTTGAAGAACGGCGCGATGGTATCGATGGGAATGGGGAAAATCGTCGTCGAATTTTTTTCGGCGGCGATCTCGACGAGCGTCTGCAAGTACCGGAGCTGCAAGGCGGCCGGATTCTGACTAATGATATTGGCGGCATCGGCGAGCCGCTGCGAGGCCTCGAATTCACCTTGGGCATGGATGACTTTCGCCCGCCGCTCGCGTTCCGCTTCCGCCTGCCGTGCGATCGCCCGCTGCATTTCCTGCGGCAGATCCACGTTCTTGACCTCTACGGCGGTGACCTTCACGCCCCAGGGTTCCGTCTGTTGGTCGATGATCCGCTGCAACTCGGCGTTGATCTGTTCGCGCTTCGACAACAGATCGTCCAGCTGGCTCTGCCCCAGCACGCTGCGCAGCGTCGTCTGCGACATCATCGAAGTAGCGTAGAGGTAGTCTTCGACTTGAATGATCGCCCGTTCTTGGTCGACCACGCGGAAATAGATCACCGCGTTGACCTTCACCGTGACGTTGTCCCTGGTGATCACGTCCTGTGGCGGGACGTCCATGGCGACCGTGCGCAAGCTGACGCGCACGAGCTTGTCGATGAACGGAATAATGATGACGACGCCCGGTCCGTTGCCGCCGACGAGGCCGCGGGCCAGCCGTCCCCAGCGGAAGATGACGGCCCGCTCGTATTCCCGCAGGACATTGAAGCCCATGAGGATCAGCACCAGTCCCAGGAAAAGTAGGGCAAACGGACTCGCGAGATTCATGCTCGGACCTCTTTCTTCTTGAAATAAGGTTTGACGCGCAATCGCAAGCCGTCCACCGCGGTGACTTCGACTTCATCGCCTGCGGAGACGGGCTGGTCGCTGACCGCTTCCCACAACTCACCGTGCACTGCGAGTTGGCCGTCCGGTGCAAGCGCCGTTCTGGCGACGCCCACCAGGCCGACCATTTCCTCGCGGCCGGTGGCCGGCCGGCGCCGCAGGGCATTGATGCCCGGTGCCGATCACCAGGAGCGTGAATGCCGAGGCAAGCGTGACGACCGGTAGAATCACCGCCCAGGAAATCTGAAAAAACTCGGCATCGCTCTTGATGAGCATCACCGAACCGATGAGCATCGAAATCACGCCTCCGATGGCCAACAAGCCGTAGCTCGTCACGCTGGCTTCCAGCACGAAAAACACAATCCCCAACAAAAACAGCAGCATGCCGGCGTAATTCACCGGCAACGACTGGAAGGCATAGAACGCGAGAATCAGGCTGATCGCGCCGACGATGCCCGGGAGGATCGCTCCCGGACTATAGAGCTCCGCGATAATGCCGATGGTCCCGATCGTCATCAGCAAATAGGCGATGTTCGGATCGCTGATGGCCTTCAGCCACTCCAGGCGAACTCCCATGGGGAATTCCCGCAGGCCCGCCCCGGCGGTCTTCAACACCGTGGGGCCGGAGGGGAGGTGAATTTTGCGCCCGTCCAATTGCTTCAGCAGCGACTGAACATCTTCCGCGACCACATCGATCACGTTCAGCTTCAGCGCCTCGCGCTCCGTGATCGAAACGCTCTTGCGCACCGCGTCCTCCGCCCAGGCAGCGTTCCGCCCGTGTTGCTGTGCAATGGACTTGATGTAGGCCACGGAATCGTTTTCGACTTTCTCCTTCATGGTCTTGTCCATCTCGCCACCGCCCATGTTGACCGGATGGGCCGCACCGATGTTCGTGCCGGGAGCCATCGCCGCGACATGAGCGGCCATCGTGATAAAGACGCCTGCGGATGCGGCCCGCCCGCTGGACGGCCACACATAGACGGCCACTGGAATGGTCGACCCCGTGATGTCCTTGATGATCAGCCGCATCGAGCTGTCCAAGCCACCCGGTGTATTGAGAGCGATCACTAAGGCCTGCGCCTTGTCCGCTTCAGCGGATGCCAAGGCATCGTGCAGGTACTCGGCGGCGACCGGATTGATGACGCCGTCGTAGGTGGCGACCGTCACAAATGGTTCGGCAGAAGACGCGGGCGGTCCGGAGCAGATCACGATGAGGAGGAGGCCAATGAAGAGCAGGAACGAACGGGGGTCCCACGAATACGGACGTCGACCAGACGACGACATGAGCGGCCCTCCCGCCTGGCAACGAGCCATGGAGACGGAACAGGTGAGATGGAGCATACGGGCCGTCTCCTACGCTGTCAAGGAAGGGAGGAGTGATCGAAGCGTTCGCCGATGTTCAGCGACTTTTGACGGCGACTCGGCTCTTGGGGGATGTCTCGACCGGAGAGGTGCGGCGCGCCGCCCGTAACTGGCTCCGGAAGCGGGCCGGTGGGAGGCCAAACTGCCGTTTGAAGGCGCGATTGAAGGAGGGTTCCGATTCGTAGCCGACCTCGGCGGCAATTTCCGCTACGCTGCGGCTCGTGGATTTGAGCAGCTGCGCGCCCAGCCGCAGACGCCATTGTGCAAGATAGGCCATGGGACTCTCGGACAGATACCGCCGGAATCGTTCGGCAAGGACCGAACGTGAGATGCCGATCTCGCTGCCGAGTGATGCGATGGTCCAAGGATGCGCCGGTTTCTGATGGAGGAGCGCCAGGGCTTTCCCGATCTCGGGATCTCGTACGCCGGCCAGCCATCCGGTCTGTTCCGGCGGCAGGAGTTCGATATATCGCCGGAGGGTTTCCACGAACAACACTTCGGAGAGTTTGGCCAGGACGGCTTCTGCACCGGGGCTCGACGGATCCGCATTGTCCACCGAATAGCGAAGCGAATGCTCCAGCCATTGCCCCGACGGGCCGTTGCGGATGTTCACCTTCATTAGCGGCGGTAGCCCGCCAAGAAACACGCTGCTGAGCTGCGGTTCGCAAGTCATGTAGCCGCAGATGAATTTGGTGAGCTCACCGCCTCCGCCCATGCGCGAGAGCTTCAACCCGAGCGAGAGCAGACGTTCCAATTCACGTGCGTTGTCCACCGGAGTCACCGGTGGGCCGTTCCCCAGAATATGTGGGTCGCCGTGCGGGAAGATGACAATGTCGCCGGCATCGAGCGCAACCGGCCGGCCGTCGCCCTCGACATGCGCATACCCGCGGCCTTCAGTCAGCAAGTGAAAGATGATGACGTGGCGGCGTTCACCGGAGAGATAGGGAGACAGCATGCTCGAGCGGGGAGAGCGGAAGCACCAGGGCGAGGAAAACTCCGCGTTGTAGAACATCGCGCCGTCGAGTCTGACGGTCTCAAGCACTTCGGACAAGACATCCATTAGAACGTCCCTACGCCCCGCCGGTCGGCAAACAAAGCCGGACGGCCAATCAAGTGACGGGGAGCGTACCACGCCTGCGTCAAGAGAACCAGACTCCCGGCTAAGCCGCTCCGAACAGAATGGTCTTATAGTCCCATCACATGCTGTTCACGGGACATTCACAAAGGAGGGAGACCATGACTACCAGCGCAATCACAACGGACGTGGAGCGGTTGAAGGCGCGTCTCAAAATGATCTGGATGGCCGGCGACTACGATATTTTCTCACGGTATTTGGAGGACAGCGCGCGGGAGTTCTATGAGCGGTTGCCCGTCTCGCCCGGTGGCACACTCCTCGATGTCGCGTGCGGCTCCGGCCAGCTGGCTTTGATGGCTGCGAAGGATGGGTTGGAAGTGACAGGCGTGGACATCGCTACCAACTTGGTAGAGCGGGCACGTGCCCGCGCAAAAGCGGCAGGACTCCGGGCTCGATTCGAGGAAGCCGATGCCGAGGCTCTTCCGTTCGCCGATGCGCAATTCGACGTGGTGACGAGCCTGATCGGCGCCATGTTCGCGCCGCGACCGGATCTCGTCGCCGCGGAGCTGCTCCGCGTCTGCAAGCCCGGTGGCATCATTGCGATGGCGAATTGGACGCCGCAGGGATTCGTCGGACAGTTGTTCAAAGCCGTGTCGAAGTTCATTGCGCCATCCGGCATGCCCTCGCCGGTCTTGTGGGGCGATGAAGCCACGGTTCGTGAACGGTTGGGGCAGGGACTCTCGGAACTCCGCCTGACCAGGCGTCACTATACATTCTCGTATTCGTTTCCGCCGGCCGCCGTGGTGG
Source organism: uncultured Nitrospiraceae bacterium (assembly GCA_963824855.1). GTDB lineage: Bacteria > Nitrospirota > Nitrospiria > Nitrospirales > Nitrospiraceae > Nitrospira_C. Next base: position 420,000 of record CAWGQP010000010.1, on the reverse strand, counting down.
AGCTCTTTCGGCTCTACTATGGACCTATTCACCAAGCGTTTGCGGCCCTTGACGCCGATGGGCGGAACACATTTCGCGGGGAACTCGAAGCGCTCTGGGCAGCGCACAACCGCGCAGGAATAGACAGCACCACCGTGTATGCGGAATATCTGGAAGTGATCGGCGTTCGAGCATAACCGTTGCGGGGATGCAACGCGATGCAGGGTAATCGGTCAACATTGTTCTTCACAAAAAAGGAGGCAGTCATGTACGACATGAAGAATCTCGAGAAGTTCAAGCTGCTGGAAGCCCACGCACCGGAGGCGATGAAGGCGTTTCTGGTCTTCGACAAAGCAGCATGGAGCGACGGAGCCATTCCGAAGAAGTATAAGGAGCTCATCGCCGTGGCGGTGGCCATGACCACCCAGTGTCCCTATTGCATCGAACTGCATGTGGAGCGCGCGAGAAAACTCGATGCCTCTGATGCGGAGATTGCTGAAACCGTCCTGGCTGCCGCGGCGTTGCGTGCAGGCAGCGCTGTGACCCACGGTACGCATGCGATGAAGTGAGACCGTTGAGCAGGAAGGTGTTCCGAATGCGCTGGGACGCACGGAGCGCCGGACTTAGGTGTTTCCCTAGTATGTGGCCATCGAACCGGCCCCTATGATTTTAAGAGGTGGTAATGCCTGTATTTATCACAATCCAAGGGGAGGGCTGGCCATGAAGACTGCGACGTTTGGTGCATGTGTGATTGCCGCCGCGAGCCTGTTTGCGACAGGCACTGTGTTGGCTGAATCGGGCGCCGGAGGAGGTTCGGCCGGAACGGGGTCAACTGGTTCTGGCACAAGCGGGATGACGTCTCAAGGCCTGGGTTCCGAGCCGGCCGGAATCGGTGAACGAGGGACCGGGCAAACACAGAGTACCCTGGAGCGGTCCGGTGCAGCTGGACAGAAGGGTATGACTTCTGAACCGGCCGGCATCGGAGAGAAGGGCACTGGGCAGAACCAGAGTACGATGGAACGGTCGGGACTGGGACAGACCGGAAGTGCGCAGAGTGGATCGCCTCTGCCATCGGGAGTCGGAGAGCAAGGCACAGGGCAGACCCAAGGCACGACGGAACGTTCGGGCGGTCAGGGCAATACCCAAAGCCAGTCGCAGAGCGCGATGGACCGTCCAGAGAAGTAACCCTCGACTCAGACGGGGTGCCGGATTCATTCCGGCGCCCCGTTCGCCTTCGGCTCATTTCTCGACGTATTTCTTCAGCCCGTCCAGCATCATCTTCCAGTTCTTCTCTGAATGCATCCGTGCGGCTTCCGTGACGTTGTGATCTTGAGCAAGCATGACCTCGGTCCGTGTTCCGTTGCCTGTCAGATCGATGGTGACCGTATGGTAATGTTGCCTCCTTTCTGGTCCTGAAGACCTCCTCTTGGTTCATCTGCACCAATTTCCGATCACGTAAGAAATGGCATGGGATATGCTGGATTGCGCCTTGGACAGACTGGGGAAATTCCGCGGTTGACACTCCGTTCCAAGAAGCGTAGTGATGGAATGGTTCGCTGACTCCCTCCCAAATCTTTTCCGAACCAGGAGGAGGTCGTGATGACAGACCTGATTCCACCGGACCACGAAGGCCCGCCGAGGCGCGGGCGGACATCCCGTCAATCACGCTAGCCGTCTCCACACAGTCACGGTCGTTCCCCAAGGGAACTTCTTTCCACGAAAGGAGCCGGTGCGTAGAAGCAGGCCGGCGTGATGAACACAAACACTTGGGGGAGACGCAAGTCTCCCCCTTGATGAATTTCTCAGACCGCCCGCACTCACACGGGTTTCGAGCCAGCACAACGACATAGACTACTCGGCGTCACAAGCGCCACACACGGGCGACCTCCACGTATGTGAAGGGTCGCCCGTGTCGTTTGATCCGGCTTAAGGAGGCGGCCATGCGTGTCCACGACGTGATGTCCACAGGCATTGTGACGGCGGTGAAATCGGATACGGTCAGATCCGTAGTGGTGAAGATGATGAATCGCAACTGCGGAGCCATTCCAGTCGTCGAAGGCGACAGTCGCCTCATCGGCATGGTGACGCTACGCGATGTCTTGCTGCCGCTGTATCCCAACTACGGTGACTACATCCACGACAACGTGCATAGTCGGGATTTTGTAGAAATGGAAGCTGGTTATCCGGAAGTGCTCGGAAAGAAAGTGGAGGAGATCATGACGTCGAATCCCCTCACGGTCGCTCCCGGTGACCCGATCCTCGAAGCCGCTTCCTACATGGGCCTGAAGAACTTTCGCCGGATTCCCGTTGTCGACAGACAGAAGCTCGTCGGCATGCTCAGCATCGGCGACATCAACCGGGGACTCTTCTTCGAGTCGGGCATGAAGGGCTAGAAATGGCGACACGCGGGGATGAGAGCTTTGCCCATCTCACCGCCCGCCCTGCGCACGCCGAGACGTGCGCCTTGCCCAGTTATTCCCACGTCGTCCATTGCCCGAGGGCATGCATGATGCTCTCGTGAATCGCGAGGACTTGATTTTTGCAGACGAATGCGGCTGCCCCGGCGGTCCTCATGGCGCTGTACTTGGGCGGAGAAAAGTGTCCCGTGAGGCAGATGATGACTGTCTGTGGGCAGGCCTTCTTAATACAGTGGGTGGCTTCAATGCCATCGAGATAGGGGAGACCAATATCCATCAGGATCACGTCGGGTTTATGCGCAATCGCCATGGCTACCGCTTCTTTCCCGTCCCCCGCCTGACCAACAATCATGACGTCCGAATGCTTCTCGAGGATGTCTTGGATCAATTGACGCGTTCCCTGATCATCGTCCACGAGAAGAATGCGGTATTTCGAGCCTGGCGTTTGATCGGCCGAGGGGCTCTGTGGCGAGTGTTCCGGTGACACGAAGCCGTTGTGCGTGTCGTGGTTGCCATCAACGAAGACCAGCATGAAGATCTCTCCTTACGAGAATAGTTGAAGATGAGTGCGTAGGTCGTCGCTTACAGTCTTTATAGTATAAAGGGGTCCGGCGAGAAGGCTGCCTAGGAAGAACCCCAATTCACTCAGCTTTCTTGCCTTCGCCCGATCGCAGCGATGGAAACAGTTCAGGGCTCGCCCGCCACCATGAAGAGATCGCCGGAGTGGGACGATCGGCTGGATTATTTCTGGGTTGCGTTATTGCTACCGGTTCAGCGGAGCAAGGTAAAGTAAATGCCTAAAATAGTTCATGTAGAGAAAATCTGCCAAGTGGGGGACAAAGCGGTGTGCCTCTTGATACAGAGGTTGTACAAAAGTCGTGCCTCTTCGGTTCATTACGTAAATAGTTATAATTCCGAAGAACCGCTTTCACATTCGGTTGAGGGGCTAGGAAAGACTGTCCGTTGACGTTGGCGGAATGGAAGGCCGCGGCCGCTAGGAGGGACCCTGGCTGTCACGGTATCGCCGGGTTTTCAGGTGATACCTTCGCTGCGATGACAAATTTCCAGCAGATTTCCACTAGGATCCTCGAAGAACACGGCATAATACCCCGGCCCTTCGTCATAGCCCGGTCCTTCGATGTGCCGGGCGCCTGCGCTGCGTGCAATCTCAGCCAACCGATCGACGTCTGCCATGCTTTCGGCCCAAAACGCGATACGACAGCCGTTTGCCTGGTGCAGCGGCGCTTCAGTGATGCCAAAAAAGTCCGCCGCCCCGGACGGCTGGATGGCTTCGAATTGCAGCCATCCCTCAATGGTCACACGGCGCGTGAAGCCCAGTGCGGGCAAGAGGGCTTCATAGAACGGTCGTACTTCGGCGAGACTGTGCACGCGGAGATCAATGTGATCGTATCGTCGTGTCATAGCGTGATGCGACGGAGGGGACAGGTGTTCCCAATAGCCGTGAGTGGGGCTCCCTCCCAGTCGCTATCAACCGGCCGCTGCAGGAAGTCGGTGCCCCGATCGCCCGCCAGTGGACCGACCATCTGGGCCCTGTTCTGTAAGGACCGGCTATCGGGCTGCAACGGTTCTCAGATGGGCGTCACGGAGCATTTTCTCTTGAATCTGGCGGATCGCCTCAGTGAGCGCGCGGTTGAGGCGTTCGCCGGGGCCGAACTCGCCCGTCGGATTGAAGTTTTCGTCGAAGGACGATGAACCACGGTATGTGCCGATCAGCTTGCCGTCCCTCGTCAGCAGAAACAGCGTGAGATCGGCTTCGCCGTTGGTGGCATGGGTTTTCCAGTTCAGCATGTCGGCTGCAATCTTGCCGGCATACGGCAAAGGCAGTCTCGTCCACATCCGCGGGCGGTAATGCTCAAACAACGAATTGATTCTCCCCGTGAGAATCAAGTCGGGGTTCCGATCGAAGGGTGTGATTCTCGAAAACACGCCGGCCTGATCGAAGGCGTCCATCAGTTCGTCACGGACCTGATGGGCCAGCTCTCTTGGCGGCACCTGTTTCGCGTCTGGACCCGTTAGGCCGAAGCTTTCCTTTCCGGAAATCAGCGCCGGAGCCGGATACATATCGTGAAACTCCGCCGTCGCGTCGATGATGGGGCGGGCCTCAGGCAGTGTGATATCCGGAACGAATTCCGCTTTCGTGCAAGCGGCTGCCGCGAGCAAAAGCCCGAACATCAGCAGACATTGCATGCGGCGCGCCGTCATGCCGTCAATCGACGACACGTTGGATCGTCGAGGCATAGCCGTCTTCCGAGACGTAGGCCTTGACTTGATCGCCGACGGACACCTGGTCCATTTTCGTGTGATCGTCAACTCGGACACGTCTCGACTCTCCGTCGTCGCTCCTGATCGACACATACTTGCTGCCGATGTCGTTGACCCGGCCTTTGACCGATTCCTTCGACATTCTCTCGCTCATGGTCGGCGACGCGGCTCGCCGCTCGGACGCATTTTTCGCGCATCCTGCTGCTGTCAGCTGCAGGGCCATCACCGTGGCTAGCAACACGACTGTTGAAGTCCGCATGAGACACCTCCTTCTTCTCTATTGACTCTACCGTTAGAACCCGTTCCCTCAACCCTCGGAACGTCCCCAAGGAGGAAGAAAAGGATTACTTGGTCGTCTGGAAGCCCTGGCAACTTGGCGATGTGGTGTATTCCCACTTCAGATCGAAGGCTGGGGCAGCTAGGCAAACCTCTAGGTGTGACGGAAACATCTGGCAAGCCAATGGGTTTGAGCGTGGAGGAGAGTGGCATGCCGCGTGCAATTACTCTGAGATAGCTAGCCGTTTGATTGAAACGCATTGCCAATTTGAAAGGACGGTCCACATGAAAATCGCACAAATCGCTCCGCTGTGGGAAAGCGTGCCGCCTCGGCTCTATGGGGGCACCGAGCGGATCGTGTCCTATCTGACCGAAGAACTCGTTCGGCAGGGCCATGAGGTGACGCTCTTTGCCAGCGGAGATTCGCAAACCGCAGCCCGCTTGAATCCCGCCTGCCCTCACGCGCTTCGGCTCAGCAAGGGCTTGGTGAATCGGGATGCGCCGCTCATTCTCATGCAGGAGCATGCCCTGGGTGCGGAGGCCGATCAATTCGACATTGTCCATTCTCATCTCGACTTTTTAAGTTTTCCGATGAGCCGGCGTTGCCCCACGCCGGTATTGACGACGTTGCATGGGCGATTAGATCTGCCCGAGCTCGTCCCTATCTTCCGCGAATATGCCGATATGCAGCTTGTCTCGATCTCGAACGCCCAACGTCTGCCGCTGCCCAATGCCAACTGGCAGGCGACCGTCTACCATGGACTGCCGGATCTGTATGAATTTCACCCCACTCCGGGAAAATATCTGGCCTATCTTGGACGGATTTGCCCTGAAAAGCGGCCGGATCATGCGATCGAGATCGCGAAGCGCGTTGGCATTCCGCTCCGGATTGCCGCGAAAGTCGATCCCGCCGATCAGGAGTACTTTGACACGCAGATTGTGCCGTTGCTGGATCATCCGCTGATCGAGTATTTGGGCGAAATCAACGATATGGAGAAGTGCGATTTTCTCGGGAACGCCGCCGCCGTGCTGTGCACGTATGACTGGCCGGAGCCGTTCGGCATCGTATTGATCGAAGCGCTGGCCTGCGGCACCCCGGTATTCGCGTACCGCCGCGGCTCAATTCCGGAGATCATCGAAGACGGCGTGACGGGATTCATTTGCGATAGCCTCCCGGAAATGGCGGCGAAGATCGATGAGCTGCCGCTCATTCACCGTCTGGCCTGTCGCGAGGCATTCCAACGCCGCTTCACGGTCGAGCGGATGGTCAGGGACTATCTCGAGGTCTATGAGCAGATGGCGACGATGCCGGCCCGCAGACATGCGCTGGCGAACGGCCGATCGCTGCGCGCGGTGGGACGCACGCACCTCACGACCAGTGAATTGGTGACGCCTCACGGTACGGCCTGAGAAACGTCAGATCAGTGAGAACCTCTTACCAGCCGAGGCCTTACAGCCGCTGGAAGAGGTTCTCTCCGATCCCTGGCAAGCAATCGACATCATCACCAGCAACATCGTTGACCGCATATAGCACGCAGGTTCTGCCCGATAGCTTCTCGCTCCCTCTGGGAACCTTCGCCTACCATAGGTCGGTGTTCCATCCTTCCGTAGGATAGCAGTGTTCTCGTACATTCTCGTAGCATGGGCTATGGGAACTTCTGTGCAACGCCTGCCGTCTGTCTTCGCAACGGCCGCCGCCGCGGTGTTGAGCCTGTCGCTGGAGACCGGCTGCCGGCCTCCGACGCCGACTCCTGTTGCGGCCGATCCGCTTCCGCTTGAACTCATGACCACGGACATGCCGGTGCCCCAGCACGTGCGGCGCTTGGCTGTCTGGTATCCCCGAGCAGGGGAGCAGGAACTTGCGTACGGGTACACCAGACTCGAGGAAGCCACCTTTCAACTCAAGCGACAGCGGTCTTGGATCAAGATCGTTGATCGGCGCAATGTGGATCAGGCCACGGAGGAACAGCGTTTTCAGCTCTCCGGAAGAGTGGCGGACGACAGCGCGGTTCGGGTAGGAAAATGGATCGGCGCCGACAGTATGGTCCTCTTTCGCATAGAAGGGCCTACGTGGAGGGAACGGCTACTGGCCCGCATGTATGGGAAGATGCCGCCCTTCGTTGTCTCGAGCAAGATCATTTCATTGGAAAGCGGCGAGGTGCTCTACCACGATGTTGTGACTGCCACGCCGGTGCCGGTCTCCGGCGAATGGAGCGAGTACGCGAGCGATTACGAGTTGCGTCCCGCCATGCAGGCGGCGCTCGATCAGGCCCTCTCGACCGCCATTCTGCATCTCCACCGCTCATTTCGCTGAAGCACGACTCTCACTTCCCCCATTAGGGCGTCAAGCGAGCCACGGACATCATGAATTTCGAGAAGGATCAGCCGCGAATCAGCGGCGGATGGCCTCCATCACCGCATCTACCGCTTTTCTCGACTCTTGGTCCACGCCGCTGAAATCGCCGCGCATGAGCTTCAACGCGTAGCGCTCTTCGTCGATTTCCCCGCTCAGTCCGCACGCCCAATCGCCGGAGGAGACCGACCGGTGGGCACCATCCTTGTACGGCATGCTGAAGCAGGAAGGTTGCCACTGCAGTTGGTGGGAAGTACCAGCGCCGGTTCATGAGGCGTCCAAGCGCCAGGCCGATCGGCGCTTCCCCAGTCATCGACGGAGAGATTACCTTGGCGTTTCCGGCCTCCGGCTATTTGCGGACCTGACAGACTTGGAAATGAACCAGGCATAACACAAGGCGAGTAACATGTAGTTGGGAACGAGGATGGCGGGGTTCATCCATTGCCAGCCGTCGAACTTCCAACTGAAGAGCGGCCAGAAGACCGGAGTAGGAAAGAAATTGGAGGAATGTGTCGGCACGTCAACCAGCACATGCAGACCCCAGGCTCCGAGTTCCCACACCGGCCGTTTTCGGATGGCCCAGACGACGAGAAACACGGTAAGGAAGATCATCAAGCTATGCGTGACATCATAGAGATGATGCACGTACTGAGGAATGGAAGACTCCGGCGGTGTTCCATGGCTGAAGTCTGGTCTCTCCGCCATGCCGAGCGCGACGGCGAGATACAAGATCCCGAAGGACAGAAGATCCGGCGCCAGGCCGAGTCCAAAGGCCAGCCAGAAGCTTGGGCGGCTTCTGCGCCCGAAGGTAATTGCACCCCACAGTCCGTGTGAAAGGATATCCACTGGTTTCCTCCTTGCCCGAATGCGTGCCCGTCCCTACGATACCAGATGATCGACGCAAGTCCGACAGCCATGACCCGGCGAGGACTCAATTGCGCAAGCATCCATCAAGAGCCATAATGAACGATCAAGCGATCTGACCAGGCTCCCATGATTGTGAACATCCTCCTCGGCATGGCGCTTCTCGTCGGATTACCGCTCCTCGGCGTCGTCCTTGCCGGTCAGCCCATTGAGCCCTATCTTGAATTTCCACCACAGACCCGCTTTGTCCATCCCACGCCGTTCTCCTGGCCGATCTTTCTTGGACTGGTACTTCTGATTGCGTTGCCGGTCGGATGGGTGGTCGTGCACATGGCGAGGTCGCGTGCTTCGTGGCCTGAGCCGGTGAAGAGCGCCTTTGTGTTCCCCTGGTGGGGCTGGCTGGGGGCAATCCTGACGATGTGTTCATGGGTGCTGGCCTGGAATCGTTTTCCCTGGTTCGCGGCCCTCCAATCCCACACCTTCACGCCTCTATGGCTCGGCTACATCCTCTTGGTCAATGGCTGGACGTTCCACCGCACCGGACACTGCCTCATGCTGGACCGGCCGCGCCTCTTGCTCGCCCTCTTTCCAGCCAGCGCGGCATTCTGGTGGAGCTTTGAGTATCTCAATCGCTTCGTGCAGAACTGGTATTACGTGGGCCCAGAGATCTTGACTCCCTGGCAATATGTTCTTCACGCCACCATGCCGTTCTCGACAGTTCTGCCAGCTGTACTCAGCACGATGGGATTCTTGGCCTCGCTGCCGGGCGTCACGGCAGGAATGGACCGGCTCCCGACTCTCCGCTGGCCAAAGCCGCAATGGGCGGGTTGGGCGCTGGTCATATTCGCAAGCGCCGGGCTGATTGGAATCGGCATTTGGCCACAGGCCCTATTTCCCATCGTGTGGGTCGCGCCGCTGCTGCTGATCACCGCCCTGCAGATCCTGAGCGGGAAAGAGACAATCTTCTCGCGCCTCACACAGGGGGACGCGACCTCATTGTGGCTTGCGGCCGTCGCGGCGCTGGTCTGCGGCTGGTGGTGGGAGATGTGGAACTCCAAGAGCTTGGCTCATTGGGAGTATGCCATCCCTTCCGTGCATCGCTTTCAACTCTTCGAGATGCCATTACTTGGTTATGCCGGCTACCTGCCGTTCGGCCTCGAATGTCTCGCTGTGACCCAATGGCTGTTCCCGAGCCACTATCGGAACATGATACGGTCTCTTTCGAGGAGCGGGCGCTGGGCTCCAGGAGACGAACGTCGTTCTGAAGGGCAAAGGGGAGAATCGGGAAACGGGGAGGATGGAAGAATTACTTCGATTCCGATCGATCCTGGCACTGGAGTTCATCACAGAGTTTCTTGACAGTCACCTTGAGCTCTTGTCCGAGCGTGCTGCCCATCCGGGAGATTTCGGGCTCAATCTTTCTGCTCAGTTGCTGGATCTTGTCGAGCAGCTCGGGGATCGGCTTGGGCAGATCTTGGACGCGCAACGATCCCTTGCTGGGTTGCGGCGATGGATCTTCCTCCGCCCAAGCCGGCGAGCCAAGCGTCACCACTATTGCGGCTGCGATCATGAACGGTTTCATCAGCAAGTTCCTTTTTCTACAGTGGGCCGCCGGCCAGTGTGCCGCCAGGTAAGGTGCCACCAGGGACCGTCCCGCCTGGAAGGGTTCCTCCCGGAACTGTTCCCCCAGGAAGGGTTCCGCCCGGCAACGTACCGCCTGGCAGGGTGCCTCCGGGTACCGTGCCGCCTGGAAGCGTTCCTCCCCGAGGTGTGCCGCCCGGCAAGGTACCGCCGGGAAGCGTGCCTCCCTTTGGCGTGTTATCCAGGCCGGTCAATGGTTTGAACTCTTCCTGTTGACGAGGCTGATTCGTATCCGAATTGGGCGGAGGGGTCTCCCCAGCCACGCTCTGGCTGCTTGACCACATCGGGAGAATGGAAACCGCCATACTAACGAGGGCCATGCGCAGTGTGAGCATAACACCTCCCTCGTACACATTCAGCATACGACTCGCGACCGCTGTCTGCTACAAGGGAACCCCCGAGTGATGCTCCTCGATGGCAGCGTTACAATTACGTAGAAGCCCGCTTGAAACGAGGGACTGTATGCCAGGAAAGATTCTTGTCCTTGGTGCAACGGGCCACGTGGGCGCTCCATTGGTGAGGGATCTGGTGGCGGCGAAGGAAGAGGTGAAAGCGGCCTCACGGCACACGACGCTGGTCGCGGGAGCCGAGGTCGTGCGGTTTGACTACGCGGATCAGAAGAGCTACCAGGCCGCCTTCGACGGAGTTGATCGTGTGTTCGTCTTGTTGCCGGGCGGGTATACGAACGCTGTGGAATGTCTCCACCCGGTCATTCAAGCGGCAGCCGATCGAAGGGTCAAGGTCGTGCTCCAAACGGCAATCGGCGTCGATGCCGACGAAAAGATTCCCCATCGGCAGGTCGAACTGTTTCTCATCCGCACAGGCGTCCCCTTCGTGATCCTTCGCCCCAACTGGTTCGCAGACAATTTTCATACTTTTTGGCTCGACGGGATCAAACGCGGAGTGATTGCCGTCCCGGCCGGTGAAGGCCGATCGAGTTTCATCGACGTCCGCGATGTCGCGGCTAGTGCCGCCGCTGTGTTGACGACCGACCGTTTCGACGGTAATGCCTTCAACCTCACCGGCCCGGAGGGCTTGAGTTATTATGATGCCGCAACCATCATCTCAAAAGTAGCCGGCCGCAAGTTCACCTATACGCCGGTCGATGACGACACGTTCATTCAAATGGCGACCGGGGCGGGACTACCGCGCGACTATGCGGTGTTCCTCGCCTCGATCTTTCTCCCGGTGCGGCAGGGCTGGACGGCCGGTGTGACTGGCGATGTACCGGTGCTGACTGGGAAGCGGGCGCGGTCTTTCGAGCAATATGCGATCGATCATGCGGGCGCCTTTGCCGGTTAATCGCATCCTGACTACCAAACCAACATTCGAGCCGAAGATTCGGCATCTGCCGAGATGACGGCATTGTCTCCATCGGCACTTGCCCCTGCTTGACTGATGATCCCGTCCATCCAGAGCAATTCATCAAGTTTGTCAGGCTCTTGCTGAATCGTCAGGCGCTGTGATGAAGGTGGAACAGTCCATGCGTATGCCTAGCGGAGACGCAGCAGCATGGAACAGCGTAGACTCACAGGATCTCAACGCGAGAGGAGGAGTGTCATGGCTTCACTCAAAGGGAAGGTAGCAGTCGTGACGGGCGCATCGCGCGGAATCGGAAGAGGCATTGCCGAGCGGCTGGCCAAGGATGGAGCCGCCGTCGTGGTCAACTACACGAAGAGCGCGGACGAGGCAGAGAAAGTCGTGGCCGGCATTAAAGCCCATGGCGGGACTGCCAGGGCCGTTCAGGCAGACGTGAGCAAGGTCGATGACATCCGGCGGCTTTTTCAGGAAACGAAAAAGGCCTTCGGGCGCTTGGACATTCTTATCAACAACGCCGGGATCTTCTGGGCGAAACCGATCGTCGACACCACCGAAGAAGAGTACGATCGGATGTTTGCCGTCAATGCGAAGGGACAGTTCTTTGCGCTTCAGGAGGCGGCAAAACAGATGGCGGATGGAGGCCGCATCGTGAATATCTCCACCGGTGGGACGAAGTTGGCCTTCCCGGGCATCAGCATCTATGGTGCCAGCAAGTCGGCCCTTGAGTTTTTTACCAAGGTGGCGGCGAAGGAGCTTGGCGCCAAGAACATCACGGTGAACACGGTCTCTCCCGGCTATACTGAGACGGACATGCTGAGTGACCCCCAGTTCCGAACGATCGGCGTGCAGGCGTCTCCGCTCGGACGACTCGGCACACCGACAGATATCGCTCAGGTTGTGTCGTTTGTCGTGAGCGACGAGGCGGGGTGGATCACCGGCGATACCATCCAGGCTGGAGGCGGCGTCGCGATGTGAACGCTATCTAAGTGGCTACGGCCCCGGCCGGAAGAACGGAGGTCACATGGCAGTCACCTTGATCAACGTCTTTTCTGTGCCCCACGGCAAGGAACACGAGTTCGTGAAGTGGTGGCAGGATGTCAAAACGAACATCACGTTGCAACAGGGGTTTATCAGCGGAAAGCTTCATCGGAGCATCAAGCCGGAGAGCCCGTACAACTTCATCAACGTCGCGTTATGGGAAAACGAAGAGGTGTATTGGAAGGCCTATGAGAAGAGCGTCACGCCGATGAAGGCGAAGCTGGAACAGTTGGGGGTCGAGATGGTTCCGGCCCTCTATCATGTCGCATTTGAATATTGAGCCGCCACTTGATCTTTGCATGAAAAGGGTCTTAGTCTTTCACTCTCTCGTGTCCAGTTAATGGGGTCAGGGGATGTCTTTCAGGGGCAGGTCCTAGATGACGTACGATGTCCGAGTGATTCCCATCCGGGAATTCATGAAAACCGACATCGCGGGTGAGATAGATCTGAATGTGAGCCGTGGCATGTTGAGTGAGTTGATGGAAGCCTGCAAACGGGAAAAAATGACGCGCATCCTTATCGATTGCCGTGAAGCGAGCTCGCATTCCACCGTGCTAGATGTGTGGACGCTGGCGAGAGACCTTGGCGCTCTCGGTGTCACTCCTGAGAACCGGTTGGCAGTGTTGACCCGTCCGAAAGACAACTTTGATCGGGCAGCATTTCTCGAACTCTGCGCAACCAATCGCGGCTACCAACTCAGAGCCTTCCGTGAATTCGAGGAGGCCTTTGCCTGGCTGACGTCCGAACAACCCTCCAGCGAAGTCGTCGAGGAAGCGTAGGAACTCCTAGAAATACTGCGTGATACCGACCTGAACAGTTTGCCTTACCTTCACAGCCATCTCTCGGACTGAACGCTGATAATCCCTGAAGAGTCCACCGAATTTCGCCGAGAGCGCCCGCTCCTCCGGTTCAATCTGAAAGCGGTTCATGTACAGTATGAAGAAGGGCAGCAGCGCAAATGCCAAGAGGTGTGAAAGCCACACGCCCCATCCGATGAGCGCGAGCAGTAAGCCCACGTACATGGGGTTACGGCTGCACCGGTAGATGCCTGAGGTGACTATGGCAGTCGCTGCTTCAGGAGTGAGTGGATTGACCGTGGTCTTCGCCCGGCGAAATTCGAACAGCCCGGCCAGCGCGATCGCAAAACCTGCGCTCCACAGCATGAAAGCGACGGGAACTCGCCACGGCAGCGCCAATGCCAGCGACGGCGCAGACCCTGAAAGCAGCCACATCATGACGACAAAGAGCAGCACGAGTGCGAGCTGGCGGAATTTTGAGTTCTAAGGCCTGCATGAAAGACGCTCCCTGAGTTTCCTTATTACAACACAGACCGGGAGAAGAATGGAGAGTCGCAGTCACACGCTACTCGGGCTGTCGCAGTTCGTCCACCGCTATTTCCTCTGGGTGCTGATCGGCGCCTATGCGGTTGCCGCCGTCCTGCCGGAGCCCGGCCTATGGATCAGAGACGTCAGGCTGGGAGACATTTCGGTCTTCAAGACCAAGATTCATGTGTCCCTGCTGTTGATCCTTCTCGCCGCGCTGATGTTCAATGCCGGCCTCGGCGTAAAGACCGCGCACCTGCGGGCGGTCGTGAGGAATGCGTGGGTGTTGGTTGCCGGATTAGCGGCGAATGTCCTGGTTCCGATCGTCTCTATTTTCGCCATCACGACCCTCGTCCTAAACTTCTGGCACAACCCCCAAGAGTCGCAACACATTCTTGTCGGTCTGGCGTTGGTTGCAGCGATGCCCATCGCCGGATCCTCCACCGCCTGGGCACAAAACTCAAATGGCAATCTGGCGCTCAGTTTAGGCCTGGTCCTTTCTTCCACGCTGCTGAGTCCGTTGGTCACGCCGATGGTCTTCTATGTCCTCGGTGAATTGGCTTCGAATGAATATGAACAGGTTTTGCATGACCTGGCCGATTATGGCTCGGCGGCGTTCCTCGGCTTATGGGTGGTCCTGCCGTCGTTGATGGGCCTCGGGGTACGATTCGTCGTACCCGAACTGAGGCTCGCGGCCGTCATGCCGTACATCAAGCTCAGCAACTCCATCATCTTACTGACGTTGAATTACTCGAATGCGTCGGTCTCGCTTCCCAAGGCCGTCGCGGAGCACGATCTCGATTTTCTGGCGATCACGTTGAGCATCACGACCGGCCTGTGTGTGGCCGCGTTTTCAGCGGCCTATTGGTTGAGCTGTCTGTTCCACTTAGAGGAGGCAGAGCGGGTGTCGCTCATGTATGGGCTGGGCATGAACAACAACGGCACGAGTCTGGTGCTGGCTTCGCTTGCCCTCGCCTCATTTCCTCGCATCATGGTTCCCATCATTTTCTACAACATCGTCCAGCATCTCGTCGCCGGCGCGGTCCACCATATCACCGGCAGAGAAGTGAAGGCAGGTCAGACGGTACTGGGAAGCACGTAGGCCGGTCGTCGCAGCGGGTATCCCCAATCGTGTGTTTTCCCCTCAACTTCGCGCTCTTACGCCGTAGGTCTGGCCCGCTCTGCTACACTTTCAAGAGGAATGACAGCCCTTATTTGACGGGTAGAGGAAGGAGGCAGAGCATGAGACAACGCATGACGAGTCAACGGCGCATGATGTGTCTGTGGGTCGTTGGTGGTCTGATCGGAGTCCTGCTTTCCTGGTCAATAGCCGATGCCAAGTCGTCTTCGCCTTCGAGCGAGAAGGCCGTGAAACCGACGGCGTGCGATTATCGCGCGCATCCGACGATCACGATGGTGATGCCGACCCATGTCAAACCGGGTCAGAAAATCACGATCAACGGCAAAAATTTCGGGACCAAGCATTGCTTCCACAGCGTGTCGTTCGGCCCCAAGAGTACGGACGCCTGGACCTATGTGAGCCCGACCACTGTCGAAGCCACGGTACCGAATCTCCTGCCGGGCGCCGTTCCGGTCACCGTCTCCACCGAGGCCGGCACGTCGCAATATCCGCTCGACGTCCAAGCCAAGTAGCCGTCTTCAACGAGGAGCGGAGGCCATCGACTTCCGCTCCTCTTTCTTCGGCAGTCGGGTGCTCCAACCTGTTACGATGCGCCCGCCATGGCCGACACGTCGACTGTCCCCGCGCCTCGGCGGGCTGCGATCCTCTTCATTCTCATTACAGTTCTGCTCGACATGCTGTCGTTTGGCATCGTGATTCCAGTGCTGCCAAAGCTGGTCGAGGAGTTTCTTTCCGGCGACACGGCCAAGGCGGCCGTGATCTACGGCCTGATGGGCACGGCCTGGGCGCTGATGCAGTTCATCTGCGCGCCGATCCAGGGCGCGCTGTCGGACCGGTTCGGGCGGCGGCCAGTCGTGTTGCTGTCGAATCTCGGATTGGGCCTCGACTATCTCGTGATGGCGCTGGCGCCGAACGTCGTCTGGCTCATCATCGGCCGGACGATTTCCGGCATCGCGTCGTCCAGTTTCAGTACCGCCGGCGCCTACATCGCCGACGTGACGCCGGTGGAGGAGCGGGCGGCTGCCTACGGCAAGATCGGCATGGTCTTCGGCCTGGGCTTCGTGTTCGGGCCAGCGCTGGGCGGATGGCTCGGGTCATTTGATCCGCGTTGGCCGTTTTGGGGCGCGGCGGCTCTCAGCCTCTTGAATGCCGGCTATGGGTTCTTCGTGCTTCCCGAGTCGTTGCCGCCACAGAGCCGGATGGCCTTCGGCTGGCGGCGGGCAAACCCGGTCGGCTCGTTGGTGCTGCTGCGTTCGCACCATGAACTGTTCGGCCTTGCGGCCGTGGCGTTCCTTGGCTATCTCGCCCATGCGGTGCTCCCGAGCACATCGGTCCTGTACATGGGCTATCGCTATGGCTGGGGCACGGCAGCCGTCGGACTGATGATGGCCGGTGTCGGCGTCGCAGCGATGATTGTCCAAGGCGGGCTGATCCGTCCGATCACGGCACGATTCGGCGAACGAGCGACGCTGCTCGCGGGCTCGCTCAGCGGTGCGGCCGGATTTTTTATCTATGGCGTGGCGCCGGAGGGTTGGATCTTCTGCCTGGGCATTCCGATCATGGCCTTCTGGGGACTGTCCGGCCCGGCCACGCAGGCGCTGATGAGCCGGCGGGTACGCCTATCCGAGCAGGGGCAATTGCAAGGCGCGATTGCGAGCATCAACGGCGTCGCAGGGTTGCTCGGTCCGACGCTCTTCACGGAAGTGTTTGCCTACTTCATTGGTCCAGGCGCAGTAGGGCATCTACCCGGTGCGCCATTTCTCTTGGCCTCGCTCCTGCTCATCAGCGCCGGCGCAATCGCTTGGCGTACGACTGATTCGAGTCGTCAGCCGACCACGTCACCGTAGCTAAGTGCAACGGCGTCAGTGTTATTCCCACAAGATCTGGCGTTTTCTACCTTGATGTCCGCTGAGGATTTCTTTCAAAATACAAATTGGCACAGATCCGTATGCATGGCCGACTGGTGACCAATGCGAGCCAAACGACTTCACGTCTTCTTTGCCGGCATCCTCATGGCAGGTCTTGTATGCCCTCCTCTGTCGCCCGCACAGGACCGAGCGTCGGATCACAGTCCTTCCGTTCCGGTGCTCGATCCTCCGTCCATGGACAAGCCGCCGGTGGCCGACGGAATCGTTGACCGTTATCTGCTGAATCCACGCGGAGAGGTCAATGGTTTGCTGCTGCGCGATGGGTCCCAAATGCACGTCACCCTCCGTGCGGCGCAAGACCTCACGAAGGCAGTCCAGCCAGGCGATCACATACGTGTGCATGGGCGCCGTGTGTCTGATTCACCACTCGTGAAACCCGACGTGATCATCAACGTGACTGATGGTAGGTCATTCACTGTGCCCTATCGACTGGATCTTCCCATGCCGCCAAGGGAAGAACGACGGACGGTCACCGAGATGAACGCTGCAGGAACCATCCAAGTGTTGCTCTACGACCATTTGAAGGACGTCGTCAATGGTGCGCTCCTGTCCGACGGCACGCAGGTCCGCTTGCCTCCTGATGTGGGCGACCACTTTCACTCGTCCTTGCAACAGAACATGGACGTGGAAGTCAGGGGATATGGGACGACAACCCCTTATGGGAGCGCACTCGAGGCGATCGCAATCGGACGGAAGGGCCAACCGCTGACGCATCTCGATGCGTCCACCCAGCACCTCCGCTGAGACGATGGTTCCTGATCCCGCCAGGCTTCGTTGTTGATGGTCCTGAAGGCCGGTGATGTCCACACACCTCACGAGGTCATTGACCGTGCGAGTGTCGGACTCGGCGGGCGACGTCGAGGCCTTGCTGCTTCGTCCGGACGATGCCAACTGGCTGTTGGTGTTTGCGCACGGTGCAGGGGCGGGGATGCATCACCCCTTCATGGAACATCTCGCCGGCCAACTTGCCGGCTGCAGCGTCGCGACGCTGCGGTATCACTTTCCCTATATGCAGCATCGACGAAAAAGACCCGATCCTCCGGCGGTGCTCACTGCGACAGTACGGGCGGCCGTCGCGGCGGCATCGGAAACGGCCCCCGGCTTGCCGCTCTTGGCGGGAGGCAAGTCGCTCGGCGGGCGCATGACCTCACTGACGGTTGCCGACGAGCGATCTGCCCCGAGTCCGGGGATCGCTTCCGTGCGCGGGCTCGTGTTTTTTGGGTTTCCCCTGCATCCGGCAGGCCGTCCCGGCACGCAGCGCGCCGAGCATTTGGCTCGAGTGCGGATTCCGATGCTCTTTCTTCAAGGCACGCGTGATGCCCTGGCCGATCTCGCCCTCTTGCGTCCCCTCTGCGACACCCTCGTGCCTCTTTCCACCTTGCATGTGGTCGAGGGCGGGGACCACTCCTTCCATATGCTGAAGCGGTTTGGGAAGACCGACGCCGATGTCCTTGCTGAACTGGCGCGCACAGCGGCGTCGTGGGCGGAGACTCTCGGCTAAGTCCGGCCGTATCTCAGGTGCGAAGCTCACACATTTCGATGTCGGTAATCTTGACCTTGTACACCGCTTCGACCAACGCCTGAAGGGCAAGCGGCCGTGAGAATCCTTTGCGCCACGCCAGGCCGATCGTCCGCTCGGGGACCGGGTCCGCGAATCTGAGCGACACCAGCCGCTTGTTTTGATGTTTCGGCGTCAGAGCACTGCAGGGCAGGACCGTGATCCCGAGACCGCTCGCCACCATCTGGCGGATCGTTTCCAGCGAATGGCCCTGAATGCCTTCACGTTCCGCCCGGCTCACTTCTGGGCAGGCTTCAAGAACCTGCCGGCGGAAGCAATGTCCGGCGGCTGGAAGGAGGACCTTTTCGCCTTTGAGTTGACCCGCCTCGAGCAGTCCCCTCCGCTTCGCCCAGGCATGAGTGACCGGGACAACGACTCGGAACGGCTCGCGGTAGAGTGCCTTGGTGACCATGCCTGGCTCGTCGAATGGCAGGGCCAGAATCACGGCATCCAACTGGCCATTTTTCAGCATGACGTTGAGTGGTGCGGTGAGGTTCTCTTCGATTTCCAGCGGCATTTCCGGCGCGCGTTTGTGGAGAAGCGGAATAAGTGAGGGCAACAGGTAGGGTCCGACCGTCGCAATGACGCCTAGCCGCAGCAAGCCCCGCAGTTGATTCTCGCCCTGTGACGCGATGGCCTTGATCTGTGCAGCGCCTTCCAGTACATGCTGTGCCTGCTGCACAATCTGCTCTCCGAGCGGCGTCAGGGTGACGTTAGGACTTCTCCGTTCGAAGATCGCCACCCCCAACTCCTGTTCCAATTTCTTGACGGCCAGGCTCAGCGCCGGCTGCGTGACAAACACACGATCGGCCGCACGTTTGAAGTGCCGGTCCTGGGCCAAGGCGACAATGTATTGCAGTTCGGTCAGGGTCATAGGTCTCCGATAAGATATTTTTATTGACATAGCATACATTATCAATTGGATTCATTGCGATGGGCGCAGTATCTTACCTCTCAAATGGCATGATCTCATGACGAAAGGAGGACCCGAGATGAACAAGGGGAAAAAATGGAAGGCTGTGACCCTTGCGGTTGTGACGGGCACGGTATTGGTGCTGGGCATCCTGGGCCACGCCGCCTTCGGCAAGTCTGAAGCGACAACCGGCGCGCAGCCGTACCAGCTGCCGGAAATTTTGGGCCTCGAGGATGCAAATACCTTTGTGCCGGCGGACAATCCGCTCACGGCCAAGAAAGTGGAGTTGGGACGCCTGCTGTTCTTCGATAAGCGGCTCTCGAAAAACAATACGGTGGCCTGCGTGAGCTGCCACTTGCCGGACAAAGGCTTTGGGGACGGAAAGACGGTCTCAACCGGCGTCGACAAGCTGAAAGGCACGCGAAGCGCACCCATCTCGGTGAACCGGGTGTATGGACAATCGCAGTTTTGGGACGGCCGCGCCGCCACGCTCGAAGATCAATCCATTGGTCCGTTCGTGAACTCCGTCGAGCATGGCTTCCTCAACCATGACGAAATGGTGGCAAAGATGAGGAAGATTCGGGGCTATCGCACGATGTTCAAAGAGGTGTTTGGACGCGACATTGTGATTGAGGATGTGGGGAGGGCGATTGCCAGCTTCCAACGGACAATCCTTTCGGGGAACAGTCCGGCCGACCGATTTGACTACGGCGGTGACGAAAAGGCCTTGCCCGAAGAGGCGAAGCGAGGGCTTGAGCTATTCCGCGGCAAGGCGCGTTGCGTTCGATGCCATTCCAACTTCAACTTTTCCGATGAAAAGTTCCATAACATCGGCATCGGGTGGGATACGAACACCGTGGACCTGGGCCGCTATATGGTGACCAAGAATCCGGAAGATGTCGGTGCCTTCAAGACGCCGACGTTGCGCGAGATTTCTCGAACGGCGCCCTACATGCATGACGGCCGGTTCAAGACCTTGGCAGATGTCGTGGAGTTCTACAACGGCGGCGGGATCAAAAATCCCAATCTGGATAACACGATCATTCCGTTGGAGCTCACCGAGCAGGAGAAAGGCGACCTCGTGGAATTTCTTCGTTCATTGAACGGCGAAGGCTGGCAACACGTCAAGGCACCCAAAAGGTTTCCACAGTGAACCAACACAAGCCGCAGCTCTGACCCTTTGGGCTGCGGCTTCATTTCACAAGTATAAAACTGGACCTTCGTCTCTAGGTGAGATGAAGGCTGCGCGAAGCGCGCAGTTATCTCAGGTCTCGGACTGGCCCGCGCCACAGACCCTCCGGCACTTGCTCCAACGGGACGAGCTGATTAAACCACCGGACGACGAATTTTCCGCCGATCTCGGTGGCCTTTGGCTGCATCTGGATGACTTGGAGCAACACCTTGAAGTGGACGTGCGAGGACAGGTTGTCGTAGCGGAACCAGTAGAATCCGGCCTGATCTGGGGGAGGGGTCGCGAGAGTCATTGACGCACCTTACGACGTAGTGAAAGATATCGTAAGCCGTCTTCGGATATCCGTGAAGCTAGGGAGTTCCCCGGTTTAAAAATCCTACGTACCCTCGTTCGACATCGCTTCAGGCTGGAACCAGTCCAAACTCCTGATTAACGACATCAACCTGTACTTCACCGTCAACGAATGGGAGGCTCAACTGTGCGGCAGCCATTCGATGCGTGCGCCGCCGCCGCCAAGGCGTCGTGCAGTTCGGTAACGTCGGCGAACCCGAGCGATCTGGGCTGTATGCGAGGACGTCTCGGCCTTCGCAGTCTTGGATTCTGTTTCAGTCTAAGTTCTTTAATTTGGTTCAATAAGACCTTCTCATGGTCGATACAAATGCCGTGAGAAGTGACTTCGATGTCATAGAGACCGATCTCACCGATCAGCGTCTCCTTCCCTTCAGTCTCACACCAGGCACAAACGACTTTCATAACGAGAGTGAATGAGCAAAGTTAATGCCGGAAGTGATCACGGAATAAATGTGAGAACCATTAGTTAACACGCTGCGGGACCCATTCGATTCACGGACATTGTAGCAACGAGAGTGCATCAAAGGAATGTGTTTCGCAGAAACTGCTGAATTCAGCAGGCGTAAATGGATCGAAGCGAAATGCATACAGAGATGGACTTCATTGAACACGTGGATGGTGAAAGTCATGCTCGGCGGAGAATAATCGATTCAAACGATCTTGGGAATTCGGAGGACTGCGTAGGAGGATTGGCCGACGTTCTTGTCAGGTGGATGGTTCATTTGAGCAAAGAACAAGACTGCAGGCGAAGCCAATGGACTCCAATGTGGCTTGTATCGGCCAATGGTTAGTTCATGTCGATGCTACCTGGAACGGACGGCACATAATTCGGATCGACATTCTCCCAGATCCCTGCATGATCGCCGCTCGCCCCCCAGCCACGCATGTAGAGGAGCGTGAGCACCGGCTCAGTCTGGTATCGCTGTGCACCTGTGACCCGACCGACGACTGTCGCACGCGCCCAGTTTCGAAACTTTGGCGTGACCTGCTTCTTCGACACCATGACCCAGTACGAGCCGGCTTCAGGACTCCCCGAGTCGGCGGGACGGTGAGGCTTGTAATCCTGGTCCAGGGGGCGATTCTTCAGACGGAGCATCAGGACCGTGATCGTGTTCTTCCTCTTCCAGGATCGTGCCTCCCAAGAGCACGACCTTTCCAACATACGGTTGCGGATTCGTGCTCAGCATGGTGAGCGTGACTCCAGGCTCAGCGATCCAAGTATACCGCCGCGGCACAGCGGCACATCCCCAGAGTGCAACCATCATCGTTGCGACCAATG
Source organism: uncultured Nitrospiraceae bacterium (assembly GCA_963824855.1). Classification (GTDB taxonomy): domain Bacteria; phylum Nitrospirota; class Nitrospiria; order Nitrospirales; family Nitrospiraceae; genus Nitrospira_C. Next base: position 398,145 of record CAWGQP010000010.1, on the reverse strand, counting down.
TAAGACACACGGTCCATCGCGGCACCCTGCCATAAGCGGTCATAAACTGTCCTTGGTGTCAGGTGAAAAGCGGGTGGGCGCATTCTACGTGTTTGGCCCTTCCCGGTCTATGGCATCTCGATTTGATCAATCGTACAGCGTATGCTCTTCCGGTCGCAGGACTTCAGGTCCGAATCCGGCGAGTGTTCGGCCATCGCATCTTTTACAGTAGACAGTATCGTCGATGAGAAACCGATGACCAGTCACGAGACCTGTTATCAAGCCGTGTTGGCAAGAGATCCCCGCTTTGACGGCAGGTTCTTCGTCGCCGTAAAAACGACGGGTGTGTACTGCCGTCCAATCTGCCCCGCTCGTCCCAAGCGTGAGAATGTCGAATTCTTCAAGACGGCGCAGGCAGCGGAGAAGGCCGGGTATCGACCGTGCTTACGGTGCCGTCCGGAAGCTGCTCCCGGATCCCCCGCCTGGAACGGCAAGCACGCCACTGTCGAGCGGGCACTCAAACTCATTGCACAGGGAGCCCTTGAACAGCAAACCGAGGACGCGTTTGCCGATCGGCTGGGAATGACGGCACGACATTTACGACGGCTGTTCGAACAGGAATTTGGACAGACGCCCAAGCAGTTTCATGACAACGCCAGGCTCAATTTTGCCAGGAAGCTGATCATGGAAACGCATCTTCCCATGACGGAGATCGCCTTTTCTGCAGGGTTTCATTCGCTCCGTCGATTCAACGACGCGGTCAAAAGACGGTTCCATCGTCCGCCGTCAGCGCTCCGATCGTTGCACAAAGCCGCTCAGCCGACACAGATGATTCAACTGTCGCTGCCGTATCGACCTCCAATCGCTTGGGATGGAGTACTTGATTACTATCGGCGGCACCACATTGCCGGCCTCGAAACGATCGAGACCGATACATACTCCCGGGTGTTCACGCTGGGAGGCACCGACACGACAGGCTTTTTTCGGGCAAGGGCCCATGGCTCACAAGCCTGAGTTGCTCCTCGAGATGACCATCTCCGATACCAGGCACCTCTTGCGCGCCGTACAGCGCATCAGGCACATGTTCGATTTGGACTCAGACCCCGTCCTCATCGCACAGGCGTTCGCTCGGTCGCCATTCCTCAGCTCACTTCAAGGGAAATATCCCGGAGCCAGACTGGCTCGAGGATTTGATCCGTTTGAAACCGCGATTGGCACGATCCTCGGCCAAGTGATTTCCGTGACGCGTGCCTCGCGTCTCATGGGGCAACTCGTGGCGACGTATGGTGAGGAGATCGTGCATCCCGTATCCGGCGAGCCTGTTCGCGTCTTTCCCACTCCACGCACCCTGGCAGAGTCAAATCTACAGGGATTGGGGGTCACGCGTCAGAAACGAGCGGCGATTCGCGAGTTCTCCTTGCGTGTCGCTGAAGGGTCCATTCAGCTTGAATCTGCTCAGGATCTGGATGACTTCAAACGCGCTGTTCAAACCGTGAAGGGCATTGGGGCATGGAGCGCCGAATACATGGCGCTCAGAGCCTTGGGCGACACGGACGCATTCCCATCGACGGATCTGGTCTTGCAGCGTTTCGTCCAAGCCAAGCCGGATTTCGATCCGGACGCGGCCAGACCATGGCGTGGCTATCTGGCAATGTATCTGTGGAATGAGTACAGGCACGACTCACATCAAGAAAGGAAGACTCGGCATGCTGGCCTACAAACACATGACCTCTCCAATTGGCAGACTCAAGCTGGTGGCAGACGGAGCGGGTCTCATCGCGGTGCTCTGGCCCAACGACCGGCCGCTTCGCATCAAGCTTGATGAAATGCATGAAGATCCCCATCATCCCGTCCTCGCTGAGGCGGAACGTCAATTAGCGGAGTATTTCAAGGGCGAGAGGACGACGTTTGACCTGCCGCTTCAGTTCCAAGGAACGGCCTTTCAGAAAAGAGTCTGGCAACAGCTTCTGCGTATTCCGTATGGCCAAACTCGAAGTTACGGTCAACTAGCACTCGCGATAGGCAATGGCTCGGCCTCACGAGCGGTGGGCCTGGCCAATAGCAAGAACCCTTTGTCCATCATTGTTCCGTGTCATCGCGTGATCGGCGCGTCAGGAAAGCTGACGGGGTTTGCTGGAGGACTGGAGACCAAAGCGAGATTACTCGATTTGGAAGGCGCGCGAGGGGAGGTGACGATGGCTAGCCCCTACCTGTGAGCAGAAAAGTCATGAGTCACAGAGGCGATGATTATTGGTTTTAGTCCGGTTCATGCCACACCCATCCCAAGGCGGTTGCTCCACTTCTGGCATTGAAGGCTGCGAACCCTTCCTGTAATCTCTCTGTATCAGGCAAGAGCCGTAGGGGCTTGCACTTCGCATCAAGCGGACGTGGGAGGTTCAGTGTGGATATTCGAACGTCGACGCTCGTCACCGCCACTCTCGTGGGACTGGTCGCTCTCCTCGGCACCTGGCAGCCGGTACAGGCTGAGTTTTTGACAGTGGGGGCGCCTCCCAGTTTACGGCCGGCGTTCAGCGAAATCCTGCCCATGTTCGAACGGGAATATGATGCGCCGGTCAATATCGTCTACACGCCGTCGAAAACCCTTCTTCGGCAAATCGAAAAGAAAGCTCCGATCGATATGTTTCTCTCGGCGGGGATCGAAGAAGTCGAGTATCTGCACAAGAAGGGACTGACGCTCAATGGGCATCCTCGGATCTTCGCGCAGACGTCCCTGGTTCTCGTGATGTCGTCGGACTCGCCGGCAGCCTTGATGTCTCTTCGTGATGCGTTGGCGAACCGGTCCATACGCATTGCCCTTGGTGATCCTCAGACGTCTTCATTGGGAGACGTCACAGCACGGGTGCTCGCAAAACTCTCCCCGGCCTATAAAAGCCGTCCCAACATTCTGTATGCGTCCCACAGTGACGACATCATGAATCTCATTCGCACGGGTAAAGCCGATGTGGGACTGGTCTATCGTGTAGACTCGATCAACAGCGGGCATGTGCGCATCAGCGATGAAGACCCCATCGGAACGTTCGTGCCGATTCAGTTTGGACAAGCCGTGGCCTCCACGTGTCGAGCCTCATTGCGCCTTGTCGCAGGAAAATTTTCCGATTTTCTGATGACGCCTCGCATACAGAAGCTGTTGGCGAAATACGGATTTGACTCCACCCCGTTGCCGGTGGATCCAACCCCCACGGAAAGGAAAGAGAGGGTATCATGACCAGCAAAGCTGTGACCTGGGTCGCCGTCATTGGCACCATCGCGGTGCTGGTTGCCCCGAACATTTTCGCCATCGACAAGAAATCCGGCTCCTCTGTGGGCGTTCCTCCGGAGACTGTTGCCGACTATTTGCGTGCGGTCATCATGGCTCACCGGCATTTTTACACCATCCACATTGCCAACCGACTTCGCCAGGAGCGCATTGTCGATGTGTCGGAAAACTGGAAGACCAATCATTCCTTGCCGCTGCCGGTACAGCTCGTGCAGGAAACAAGCGAAATCGCGGAACTGACGGGTCCAAACGTCCGCTATCGTTTGATCAGTCAGTGGCCGATCAACAAGGCCAATGCGGCGACCACTGAATTCGAGCGGCGCGGTCTGAAGGAAGTTCAGGCGCGACCCACCAGACCCTATTCCAGCACCGTCGAAGGCAGCGCAGAACAGGTATTCGAAGCGGTCTATGCCGATATCGCCGTTACCGCGGCGTGCGTCGAATGCCACAACGCCCATCCCAGCAGCCCGAAGAAGGATTTCAAAGTCGGCGACGTCATGGGAGGGCTGGTGATCAGCTTTCCCGTAAAAAAACCATAAGGGGTCAGTTCTGCCAACTGATAGGCGTTATCCTAGTGAGATCGACCCGCGGGTTGGAAGGAGATTTTAGCCAGCTAGCGGCTCGGTGTCGGAGCGGTCTGCCCAGTGGTGCACATCAAACTTGACGGAATTTCGAGTTGACCTGACGGCCGGAAACCCCAGGCTGTGGCAAAGGCCTGGCAGGTAAGACTCCGGGTCGTTTTGTCGCTGAGATCGACGCAATGTGGGTAATGGGCACTGCCTCGAAGTGCCGTATCTCCGCTCTCCACCGCTAGGCCTTGCAGCTCGACACTCACATGGTAAAGAGCACCGCAGTGGGGCTCGATCAAGTGCCCCATCCTTCGTCGCTTCCCGTTCAAGAAAGAGGACGACCTCCGCTTTCATCTCCTGTGCGACAGCGAGTGCCGCTTTGCGGGTTGAGAAATCGTGAGAGATCTGAGGCGCCCGCACGGGAGCCTTCTCGAGGTAGTTGGATATTCGCGTAGTGATGAGCCCGCAGCCATTCGACCGCCACCTCCGTCAGGGGAGGATCGGCCCAGATCAGGATCTGCTGGTCGGTGGTTGGCAGGATGGTATGGGAACCGTTCGTGATAGGAAAGCGGCCGCCCGGAGGCGGTTTGGCAGGACAGCCTTGCAGAAATAGCAGAGCGGAGAGACAGGCAGAGCACCCGGGCAGCCACATGGACGGGTCTCACGTTCTTTTGATTCTCAGCGCTGGGTTTGCGAGTAATAGCGATACATCCCTTCCACATTTTCAGGGAACCAGTCGGCATACCGTGCCCACTTCTCATACTTGGGAAGCTGAACCGCCTTTTTGGCCTCCTCCAGACTGGCGCCTTTCTTGATTTGGTCGACGACGGCCGCCTCTGAGATCTTCGAGATAGCCGCGGAATAGACGCACGTGTTCTTTCCTGCCGATCTTTCCGTGGCCGGGAACCAGTGTGTCGAACTCCAATTGCTCAACCCGTTTGAGGGACTCGATCCAATCGTCAGGATAATCGCTTCGCATCGTGCGATAAGCCACCGTTTCGACTGGAATGAAATCGACGGCAAAGAGGAGTTTGTTCTGCGGAAGCAGGACGACCAGGCTGTTATCAGAATGGTTTTTGCCGGTGTAAATCAGCTCGACATGTTTGCCGCCGAGATCGATGAACATCCGGTCAGTGAAGGTGAGAGTCGGGACCGGGGTTGAGGGATCTGCGGCGTCAGCAATAGGCGGCCGAGCTGCCGAGTGGCTCACGAACGTCGCCTGATCGGCAAACACGCTTCCACCGGTGATGTGGTCGCTGTGATGGTGGCTGTATACCACATAGCGCACAGGCTGATCCGTGAGTATCTTGATCTCGGCCTTCAGCCAGGCCGCCGCGTCGGCGCTGATCGGATCGGTGACGATCACGCCCTCTGGGCGTCGTGATGAAAATGGCCTGATGAAACTGATGTCGGAAGAGATAGACGTCATCGGCCAGCTTCGTGATTTCGTTGTCGGGACGGGATGGTTGGGCAGAAACTGCTGGGCCGAGAGCCAACAGCAGCCATATCGCCATCGATGCACCAGCGAACCATTTTGAGACGGACATGCGATCCTCCACAGCGGACGCGAAGTGGTTGCTGTCGCCGAAGTTGGTCGTTAAGCGACATCGGCACATTCTACTTAACCCTGTCGGCCTCTTGCATCCTGAGAAAAGACAGGGGCACTCATTGACACAACGCAAGACGGCATTTCTCGCATCTGCCCTGGGGAAAGAACGGTATCGGCCTGTGCGGCTGGATAGTTCCCAGAAAATTATTCCCTAGCGGCCTTCCGCACGCTGGACAACGAGGGGCGGCGGTTGGATAGTATGACCCTTGACCCACTGGAGCATTGCTGAGAAGGAGCAATCACCATGGCCAAGACCTGGAACGCCAAGGCGTACGCCACTGCCAGCCCAACATCATCGCTTGCCTCCACCACGATCCCGCGGCGGGAGCCAACCGAACGCGACGTCCACATCGACATCCTCTTTTGCGGGATCTGCCACTCCGACCTCCATACAGTGCGCAATGAATGGAAGAGCGTCATGCCAACCGTCTATCCCTGCGTGCCGGGCCATGAAATCGTCGGCCGCGTGACAAGGGTTGGCTCGGCCGTCACGAAGTTCAAGGCCGGTGATCTCGCCGCAGTCGGCTGCATGGTCGATTCCGATCGCACTTGTAGCGAGTGCCAGGCCGGTCTTGAGCAGTTCTGTCCGCATCTGACGCTCACCTACAACTCTCCCGACAAGCATCTTGGCGGCGTCACCTACGGCGGCTACTCGGAAGGCATCGTGGTGGATGAGCGCTTTGTCCTGCGAGTTCCGGCCAAGCTCGATCTCGCCGGGACCGCGCCGCTCCTCTGTGCCGGGATTACGACGTACTCGCCCATGCGACACTGGGGCGTCACCAAAGGCAAGAAGGTTGGCGTGGTCGGTCTCGGAGGGCTTGGCCACATGGCGCGTGAAGCTGGCTCACGCGCTCGGAGCATATGTGGTGGTCTTCACCACGTCGCCCAGTAAAAAGGACGACGCGCTTCGTCTGGGTGCCGATGAGGTGGTGATCTCACGTAACAGCAACGAAATGAAGAAGCAAGACCGGCAGCTTCGACTTACATCCTTGATGCGGTCTCAGCCGATCACGACATCAACGCGTACATCGATCTCCTGCGTCGGGATGGCACGCTCACGCTCGTGGGCGCGCCCGAAAAGCCGCTCGAAGTCGCCGCGTTCAGCCTGATCTTGGGACGCCGCAGCCTCTCCGGCTCACCCATCGGTGGGATTCCCGAGACCCAGGAGATGCTCGACTTTTGCGGAACCCACAACATCACGGCCGATGTCGAAGTGATCCCCGTGCAAAAGGTAAACGAGGCCTATGACCGGCTGCTGAAATCGGATGTGAAATACCGCTTCTCCATCGACATGGCTTCGTTGGAGTCGGAAAAAGCGAAGTAGAGCCCGCAGCGGCCCTTCCATCCAGCAGTGTCCATGAATGTCCGACCCTCCTGCGCCGCATGATCGTGCGCGGCATCCTCTGGTCACGCACTCATGGTCTGGCGGAATCAAGGTTTTCATTCAGTCGGGCCTCAAAGAGCCACCCGAGCCGCTAAACGACATCTTGACCAATATTAAGGTCTCTGACAAACTGCGCCCCATCCACGGCTCTTCGACGAGGCATAGATACGCTGCTCATGAGTTGGACGACCGAACGGCCGAAATTAGTGGGCGTGTACTGGCATCGAGCGACTCCAGGATCCCTGTCGCATCCGGTCAAAGTCTACAGCGTCGGGAGCCTGTTCTACGTCTGGCCGATAGAAGAGGATAGACGCGCGGACATTACCGTGCGTCTCGACGATTGTTCCGGCGAATGGGCAGGGCCGATGCTACCTCCCTGCCAGTAGACTCTCCCGTCAAAGCAATCTCCCACCTCATTTCGCTATTGGGCCTGGGCTCGACGCGAAAGCGACACAATGTAGGCCGCTGACCGTGCCGCGATCATCGGATCGGCCGCCTCGATGCCAGGAACCAACGCGCCCGGAACAAACAGGAGCTTCTTTTCGGCTGCCTGGCTGTCGGCCACCGCCTTGGTGATCGTGATCGTGCCCAATTCGACTTTCTTCCGGGTATCGGGCCACACGATCGTAGGATTATCGATCGTGTCACCTTGCTCGGCCACCTGCGCGAGCAGCTTAAATTTTACCGGACCCCGACGAACGCGTTCACGTATTTCATCGGTCAAATAATCCGGCCCCATCGTTGCGGCCTGCTCTTTGGATAAGTATTTGGCGCCGGCAACCGGTTGCAGTTGATAGCGCACATGGGTGGCGGTTCCCTTGGCATTGGTAAACTTGAAGGCGTTGATCCCAAAGTAGGGCAGCGTGCCGTAACTCACCGGTGGCGGCTTCGGTGTCTCTACGAAGGTTTTCGCGGCCGGGTGGGCCCCCAAGAATTTTTCCAAGTCCGTGGGTTTTGGAGCGTCGGGGCCGCTTGCTGCGACCGCGAGTAGAAAGTCTCTGAACTCTTCTGCGTTGGCCACCGGAAAGCCGTTGAAGGATAGGACGACGAGATCCGTTTTCGTTCCGTCCGGCAGCGCAAATTTCACAGCCATGCCGCGCGGCATATCGTTCGTATCCGGCACCGTCGGAAGTCCCGAGCCGGCAGAGAAACGGACTGTCACTGGAATCGGAGCCTTGCGCTTTTGAAGGTGAGCGGCTTTGGTCAAGGATGGCGCCGAGGAACTCGGCGTAAACGTGCCCTCAAGGACGACGCCTTTTGGATGATTGGCACGTAGGCCAGGGTGGACGCCAAAGACCGCGTTGAATGCATCGACCAGCTGTTCAGCCAGCGATTTCTGACTGGCTGGCGCTTCCTCAGCCGCGAGTTGAACGGGATGAGTTATGGCGATGGTGAGCACTGCGACCGCCATGAGATCTTTCCACATCGTGTATCCTCCCTCTAATGAATGGTGTGAGGTTCAGGAGCCTGGGGCCGCATCGAGGCATTGGCAGAGACAGAGGTCCATCGGTACCAGAAGATCAAACTGAACGAACCCCAGACACTATCTGACCAGGAATAGAGATCCGTGAGGTGTGTGGCTCCTAATTCCTGGCTCTTCTTGGTGACCATGTGCACGACGCGTTCGACGTCGGGCTCGTGACGGAAAAATCGGATGCCGTCGGCTTGCTCGGAATCCCCGGTCACAAGAGGAAGATAGTAGAACAGATAAATCCCGCCAACTCGTGCGCTGAGGTGGGCCACCGGTTGCTCCGTCGAGGTGAATCGCTGATCATGGAGTTCTTTGACGACGGTGAGGCTCGAACACCCGAGGGTGAAGGCCAGTGCAATCGCAGGGAATCCGATGAGGATAATGCTTTTCATGCCCACCTCCGCCTCTTTGAGACATCTCTGAGTTCTACGCAACCGAGATCAAGCCGTTCCCCGCCGAAAAGTATAGGTACAGAAAAGTGGGGAGGACACTGTCAGAATTGACAGGCGGGCAGGGGTTTACTAAGCAGATCTCTGGGGCGCACCACAAGGCGCCTCAAGTCCTTTGCCGCATAGACGTTCCCTGGTGTTTGAGGCATGTTGAAACGGGGAGGAATCCGACGATGGCACGACCTCAGCGCGCAACAGAAACTGCTCACGGGTACGTGCCTTCTCGTCAACACAGAAGCCTCCTGAACCCGCACACGTTCTGGGCGTTGTTCCGCAAGGCCCTTTGCAAGTGGAACGATGATCCCACCGTACGATTTGGTGCGGGGTTGGCGTACTACACGGCCTTTGCCGTCGTGCCCCTGATGTTCATCGTCGTGGAGCTTGCGACGGTCCTCCTCGGGGAGGGTGCTGCAGAACAGCTGCTGTTGGAGCAAGTCCAGCGGCTTATCGGTGAGCAGGGCGCGCAAGCCATCGCGCAGCTTCTTGACAGCTGGCAGAAAAACGGCGCGGGTCCGTTGGCCACGATGGCGGAGGTGGTCGTACTGTTCTTTGCCTTGGGAGGCGCCTTTGACGTACTGCAGGACGCGTTGAACTCGATTTGGGGAGTGAAACCGAAACCGAAACCGGAGGGAGGAACCCTAGGTCGATTTCGACGCCGGTTCCTGTCGATCTTGGGGGTGCTCGGAACGGCCTTTCTTCTCCTCGTATCGCTCGTGCTCGTGGCCGGTGGCGAAGCGTTCGCCTCGCACCTTCCCGGCACCGCTCTGATGAACAATATCATCGTCGGCGTGATCTCGTTCGCGGGCGTCATGGTCCTGTTTGCCTTGATCTTCAAGCTGCTCCCTCAAGCCAAGGTGGCCTGGGCCGATGTGTGGATCGGTGCAGCGGTCACTGCCGCCTTGTTTTCCGCGGGCAGATGGCTGATCCTCTTGTATCTCGGCAAGACGATTATCGTGTCGCTGTACGGGAGCGCCGGTCCGTTGGTGGTCATTCTGTTATGGGCCTTCTACGCCTCGCAACTCCTCTTGTTGGGCGCAGAGTTCACGGCGGTCTATGCCAGCGAATGCGGCTCCCGGCTGGTCGCTGGCGACGATGCCGTTGCGGTCGGAGAGCCGGCGAAAAGCAATGAGGCGGAACAGCAATCCATCCAGCGACGCGGTCAGCGATAACTCGTCCATGCCAGCTGCAGAGCAAACGGGGTCAGGCTCTGTTCGATTGATTCAGTGGACGCCCTTTGCAATCGCCCTGAGCCTCGTCTTCTCGATGATGTCGGAGAGAGAGGAGTGGCTGTACGTGGCGGCGGTCATTGGAGGACTCGCGTCGATCGCGCTGGGCCGGACGTTAGGACGATCGGACCGGTTCTCGTTACAAGCGCGCGTGAGGAAATTCGCCAAAGGCTGGGTCGTCGTCGTTGCCTTAGCCGCCCTCAGCCTTCTGCATGGGAAATGGCAGCCGATGGTCTTCTTCGCCGTTGTTGGCGTCCTCTCATCAGGCTTCTTCTGGTTTGGTTGCAAGTCGAACAAGTGATGTGTGTGGAAGCGCCTGGTAACTCCCCTCTCACGGTCTGGCCCTTGACAATTGATCGCACAACCTCAAGAATCCCGCGCCATGGACCCAAACTTTTGGCACCAACGGTGGGAGAAAAGCGAAATTGCGTTCCACGAGGGAAAACCCAATGCTCTCCTGGTGCAATATCTCAGACGAGCTGTCTTTAGCAAAAGGTCGGCGGATATTTCTCCCGTTATGCGGGAAAACCCGTGATATCTCGTGGCTCTTATCAAACGGCTATCGTGTCGCCGGAGCGGAATTGAGTCAATTGGCGATCGAGCAGCTATTCATGGACCTCGGCCTGCAGCCGGACATATCGGGAGCTGGCGACGTCCAGCTGTGGAGCGCAAAGCATATCGACATTTTCGTTGGCGATTTCTTTGCATTGTCGCGAGAGATGCTTGGCCCGGTCGATGCCGTATATGACAGGGCAGCGCTCGTGGCGATGCCCGAAACCATGCGCCCTCAATATACGGCGCACCTGACAGAGCTGACCAATAGCGCTCCGCAGTTGCTCATCTGCTATTACTACGATCAACGGGTGATGGACGGGCCTCCCTTCTCAATCAGCAATGAGGAAGTCAATCGCCACTATAGGGGCATGTATGATCTCAGGCTCCTTGCGAGCGCGGATGTCGCCGGTGGACTGAAGGGGAAATGCCCTGCCAAAGAACACGTGTGGTTACTACGATCCAGGTGAAGGATCCCGGTTGATCCAGCCAACGCCCCCGATCGACCATCGCTCGCCGTGACCGGCCTCACATCCTGACGACCATGGACTGTAGGGACCTCTATTCAGCTAGGGGATTCCCCAGTTATTGGTGGGGGGCCTAGACCTGATGATATGGGCGAAACAGGCTGCCTCTGCAGAACGGTGAGGAGGGAGTTATGCATCGACTTCCAACTATGCCTTTAGATAGGCCAAGGCCAGCTTCTGACGAACTGGAAGAAATCGAGTTCTCAAGCGACGATGCGGCACTGAGTCATTTGAAACTGGGAACCGCGTGGCTGTGCACAACCCTGGCAGGTGTCGCAGGTTTGGCATATTCTTCGATCTCACAAACCTCACCACCGACAACCATGCTGGTGCTTGCAGTGCTCCTTGTGGCTTACGGAGGCTACGGATTTTTTCTTCCCAAAAAGAACATCATCCAGTTTGCAGACTCGTTCTACTATATGGGGTTCCTTTGGGCGATCTTTGCGCTGATCTCGGCATTCGTCCTGTGGCCGGCCCCCAGATTGACTGCGGACGCGGTGCTGACGACCTTCGGGTATGCGTTGGTCACGACATTTTGTGGAATGCTGTTTCGCCTGGTGATCATTCAATTTCAGGACACGCATCCTGATCGGCTCGTTCATGCTCAAGAAGCGATTGATCACCGCATGGCGGCTCTGGTCCAGCAGATCAACGAAGCCACGATGGAAATCACCTCCTTCAGAGACCGCGCAGCCAGTGATCTTGGTGGCACCCTCCATGATCTCGTGCGGTCATTGGCAGAGGTGCGCGAAAAGATCGCCGAGCAACACCGGACCATGGCCCACGCGATGAGCGAAGGCCTTGAATCTTCTCTTCACGAGATTCTTGAGAGGCTCTCGGCCATTCAAATCCCCCAGGAACTGCTCACGGCAGAGGTGACGAAGCTCGTTGCCGAATTAGGAAAACAGGGACAAGGGTGCGAACAGGCGGCGCACCACCTGGAGACGAGCTTGACGCACGCAGCCAAAACAGCGACGGCATTTGGTGAGTCGCTGTACGGGTCAGAAGCCGCGAAGCAGGTGGGCGTCGCGATCAATGATCTCTCCCACAAGATCAAAGACAGAACCGAACAATTTATCGAAATGACGGCGGCGTTGGAAAAGAGCCGTTCAGAATTGGATGGCCAGCTGAATGGCTTGCAGTCGCTGCGATCGGCCCTGTCGATGGTCTCCGCCCGATTGTCGGCATTCGAAACGGAGCTGAAGGATTTGTCGTCGGCCTCCATGGCGGCTGAGTTCAGGACAGGCCTCACAAACGTGCGGCAAGCCATCAGTTCAAGCCTCGAAGCGAGCCAAGCGATCGAGTCCACGATGCGGGGGATGTTGTTCTTCATGAAAGAGCGAGTCACCGAGGAGGATTCCGGTGCGAGACGCTGAATCGCGTTCAAACTGGGTGTTTGGTTTGTCGCTTGTTCAAGTGATCCTCTTGCTGTTCTTTGGGGCGATGATCATCTATGTGACGGAGAACGTGGAGGGCAGGGGACACGAGCCGCGCCAAGGTGTCGAGGAGGCAAAAACACAGGAGGCGAGTCTTCACGCGAGGCTTGATGCGACAGCGGAGAAAAATACCGAGCTAGAAAGACAGCTTGGCGATATGACCGTGTTCGTTGATGAACTGAAGCTCATGGTCGGCGCGAAGGTGGCTTCTAAGGAAGGGTTTCAGGAAGCCATTGAAAACCTGAAACGAGGGTATTCCCTGTGTCAGAAGGACAATAATACGTTGCTCGAGGCCAGCATTCAGAATGGTGCGGAAACCGTCCAAGTGATCGGAGACATTCCTGGCGACCTGATCGCGGGTTTGGCAAAGGGGGATCAGACGTCAGATCTCGACCAAATTGTGTCGTTCATTCAAGACGTGTACGAATACGAAAAAGACCACAAGTGTCGATTCAATTATCGACTGAAGTATGCCACCGACAACGACTACAGGAAAGCGAGAGAGGTGTACGAGAAGTACTTCTATCCCGAAAAAATCATCAGAACCGGATGACCCTGAAGCCTCTACGATGCCGTGGTCCGAGCTGAGGCGGCAGACAACTCGACGGCACGGCGCTTTTTCCGCTCAGGGATACCACGAACTTCGAGGAAGAGCGGTACCGGACTCCCCGGCAGAGTGAGTGGACGGCGAAGCAACCACTTGCCGTTGGGGGGTGCCGTATGACTGGAGAGCGGGAGCAGTTCCCCCGTGTCAGCATTGAGCAACATGGGAGTGGTGGCTCTTTTCCATCGCCGAAAGTTCCACAATCGTCGCCAAAGTGCCATGGTTCGTCCCCCCAGACCTTGAGTGATTGATGTGTCTGTCCGATACCCTCCGCATCTGTGACCACATAAGTGCAAGTGCAACTAGAATACCACTGAAGGCTCACGACGCTGTAATCAAAACACGATTGTTCTACATACGATTTACTACGCACTCGTTTGCTGATCCCTCCCCACACTGATCGCGTCCCTGTAGGTCTTAAGCAGCAGTGCGTGGACACCTTTGGACAACAGCGCCTAGGTCGCGTTCCAAATTTCATTCGAGCACGGACTCTCAAGGCTGGCGCTGCATGCGCTCACGGCGCTTCCTCCCGCGCATTACACGACCAGTGCGGAGCAAAGACGACGCACCAAATACGTTTCCAACGCCTTTGTGGGACAAAGCAAACAAAGAACGCGTAAGAACGATGTAAATTACTTGCGCAATACGACGCGCTGCGGAGAGCTCCTCGTCATTGATCGCGGGCAGTCCGAGGTGTGGTCAGTAATGGTTCTGCGCCATCATGCATGGCAGATCGATGGTAGAAGGGGATTAAGGGTGCCACTCGGCCAATTCCACCGTAATGCCCTCTGGGCCGGAGAGAAACACCAGCTTCCTGGCGTGAAAATCCAGCACCTCCGTTCGTAGGGCCACGCCCTGGCTCGTCAACCGTCTCACCTCCGCATCCAAGTCGGTCACTGGGAGGGTGGGGGTGGAAAGAAGGGTCAAGGTGGAAATTGAAGTTCGTTTTCATTCAACGGATGGAAAAGAGATCGGGAGCATGAAGATGCAAGTCACAGCATTAGATCCTAACAAGACAGTGCATTGGCGCGTTCAAGCGGGTCCAGAGGAATGGGTTGGAACGGACGTCGTGTTTACCCTGTACCAGGACGGCGATTACACCATCGTCCTCTTCGCCCATAAGAACTGGCGCGAGGTAAACGAGTTCACCTCTCATTGCAGCATGAAATGGGCAACCTTCATGTTAAGTCTCAGAGAACTCGCTGAAGCTGGGAAAGGTAAACCTTCTCCCAATGATGTGAAAATCGATAATTGGAATTAGAATTTCAGGGGACAGGCTGCGGTTTGGGAATGGTCATGGTGGGGTGCAGCAAGTCTATGTTGAGGTCGAGCGGTGGAGTGGACGCGCGAGATAGCGGCTGACTCGGGCATGACTCTCTTGTAATTTCAACCGAGAGGCGAGAAACACATCGAGCGAAACGCGGTCTTCGTCTCCAACCTTGAGAAACTCAACGCCGACGTTGTTGTCCTTCATCCACTTGACGGCGGCAAGACGCACTTCGACGGGCGGCTCGTCCCAGGGAAGATTCAGCATGAGAGCGAGTTTCTGGCCCGGCTCAAATAAGCGATTGATACGGAGCCGAGCCCCTTGACGGGAAAGATCAAGCAAGGTTCCGTCGTCGGAGTCCTCTGTCAACAACAGGCTGACAGAGGCTTCCCCAGTAACGGCGATGCGCCTGGTAAGTCGACTGAAGCGCATTGGCCTGACTCTCCTTGAGGCCCTTCCTTGGAGACCCTCCTAATTGTAGGCCGAGATGTAGACTGGCAGCAAGAGCCTACCCTAGATGAAATAATGTAGTGTTTAAGCAGGTTTGCGAGCAGTTTCTCTAGGGCCGCTGTAGGAGAAACTTCAAGCTGAGTCGAAAGAGATGCTTAGGGAGATACCTAGTACATGGAGGCGAAGCAGATGATTACACTCCTACACTCTAGCTCGTAGAAAACTTTCTACGAACTCATAGAAAGGGAGTAAGCATGGAACGACGAAGACAAAAACCCATGCGCCGCATGGCGTCCGTTGATATACAACCCCCGCCTAGGGCCAAACGACCAGAGTCATTGACGTTGAGGGAGCAGGAAATTCTCGAATTAATTTGGGCCGGTTTTAAGAATAAAGAGGTTGGGCAGCGGCTGAAGATCAGCGTCAAGACCGTTGAGGCTCACCGCGCGAATATGATGAAAAAAATGCGAGTCTCAAACACAGCGCAGCTGCTCAAGACGGCGATCACAGGTGGGATGATTCGCATTCGGGTAGCCTAATCGTCTCACTGGTTCTTCATGTCTTCTGGTCAGTTCATAGATAGTCTCCCTCCGCCTGTTTACCCACTATCTGCGCCCTGAGTCCTGGTGAATTCTTCGATCTCGGGGCGGAGGGTAGGGGTAGGTCGCGATCAGCTTCGTTGATGCCTATCACGTGAAAGCTTGTAAGGTGTTGTCTATCAGTGCTCGCCTACAAGGTGGACATTCTAGGAAGTGCCCGCGGGTCTGAACGTGCAGAGGGCTAGTGTCTCGGCGTGTGCTTAAATTCAACCCCTAGAAGCTGACCCTGATTCCACCGGACGGTCGCAGCAATGATCATTTCAGGGCGGCCATCCTTAGGCAAGGTGAGTGTCAATTCATCACCAGCCGTCAGTGGGAGGTTGCTGATGACACTGGCGCCAATGCTCGAAAAGTCTCTCACCCATCCAGAGCCGAATTCATCGTTTCGGGACAGCTGGCAATGAATTGGGACAATCATCTGGTGTCTGGGAATCCATCGCTTTTCATGGAGATCAGCAGTAAGAGGTCTCATTGAATCACCTCCTTAGAAAGAGGCCGAGCCACCTGCCTGCTACCGACGAGCAAAGTGCATACCGAAGTGAGCGATTTTTCCTAACGACCATTGTTTCTTGGTTTACGTGATCGGCTACGCGAAGCCGCGCAGCCAATTCTGAACAATTCCGCTCAAGTCCAGGGCAAAACCATACAAAGTGAATCGAGCACAGAAGTGTTGTCTATCAGAAAAGTCCTACAAATCGGGGTGCGAGCGCGAGGGCGACTCGGGAGGGCTAAGTGAGAGAGGTTCTTTAGTGGAACCCCACCGCCAGCGTCTTGTCTATCCAGCATGACCCAACCGGACAGCGCCGGATAGACAAGAACGACAGGCAGCAGCTAACTGATGTTCACCACCTTCAAGTCGAAGTACAGTGTCTTGCCAGCAAGAGGATGGTTGAAATCCAAAAGAACGGTATCGTCCTTGATGGCTGACACAATCGGTCGGATCTCGCGGCCGCTGGCGTCTTTCCCATGGAGCTGAGTGCCCACCTGAATTTCTTGAGGAAGCTTCTCTTTCGGCACTTCGTGGAACGCGCCGGGGTCTGGATCGCCGTAGCCTTGCGTAGGAGGCACGACGGCCTGTTTGGCTTGTCCGACTTCCATTCCCTCAACCGCTGATTCGACGCCGCGGAGAATCTGATTGTTGCCTTGAGTATAGGTGAGGGGATTTCCACCGACATTCGTGTCCACAACTTCGCCGTCTTCCAGCTTGAGCGTGTACTCCAAGGAAATGACTTTTCCATTTGAAACGGTCTTGTTCATCGCCAGGGTTCCTTTCCATGGGTTGCGGTGGAGTGGATCAGTGTGGAAACTTCCGCGCACATGCTCGGGAAGGATCTTTGAGCCCACTGTAACAGTCGTTGCCGCCGTGCACAAGAAAGCTATGTTCGCTCCAGGGTTGTTCCCAGTTTGATGTACATCGAGAACATCCAACCTGTCTCTTGCTTCACTCCGCTTGTGAATTTTTCGTGTGCTTAGCCCTTGATCGGCGTATTATTGCCCGACAAGGGAGTGGACGTGCCGATGACTAAACTCGTAATAGCCGCTGTGGTTGGATTGGCAGCCATTGTCGGGATGTGTGAGCCGATACAGGCCGAACCACTGACCGTTGGGGCTCCTCCCAGTCTAAGAGCGGCCCTGCAAGAGATCGTGCCGCTGTTTGAGCAAGAATATCGTGCGGCGGTCAGTATCGTGTACACACCATCGAAAACGCTTCTTCGCCAAATCGAAAAGGGGGCTCCGATCGACGTGTTCGTGTCGGCCGGGGTTGAAGAAGTCGAACATCTGCACAAAAAGGGACTCACGCTCAACGGCGCCCCTCGGGTCTTAGCACAGACGTCTCTCGTCCTTGTGATGTCCGCGGATTCCCAGACCACCTTTGTGTCCTTGGGTGATGCACTGGGCAATCACGCCACACGCATCGCCCTTGGGGATCCTGAGATGTCCTACTTCGGAGAGGTAACGGCCCGGGCACTGTCAAAAGTCTATCCGACCTATAAAAGCCGTACCCACATTCTCTATGCGCCCCATACGGAAGACATTCTGGATCTGATTCGCACGGGCAAGGCTGACGTGGGTGCTGGTCTATCGCGCAAATGTGATCAATAGCGGGGAAGTGCGCATCAGTGATGAAATTCCACTTGGAAGAGACATGCAGATTCAGTTCGCGCAAGCAGTCGTGTCGACCTGTCGAGCCTCATTACGCCCTGTGGCCGAACAGTTTTCCGATTTCCTGATGACGCCCCGCATCCTAAGACTCCTGGAGAAATACGGATTTGACGCCCCTCCGCAGCCTATGCGACGAACCACCAGGTTGATCCCGTCTATGCCATCGAAGGCGTCAGGAAAGTAGCCGTCCAGCCATTCGCTCCTGTTCGCCCCGCGAGGAAAACCCTGTTCTAAAACGGAAGGGCTCACTTGTTCATGGACACTTGCGGACACCGCTGCTCTGAATAGCTCGCGATGAGCTCTTTGATGGTGTTACGGAGGATATCGCGATCCCTGAACACTCCTTCGAGGTATTTGGCTTTCTCTGACTCAGGCAAGTCCTTCACGTAACCCGCTTTTTGTTGAAGATACACATCAGGGCAGGGATGAAATAGAAGTAAAATTGACTGGGAGGGTCACCGTCTGTTGGAGCGCTTTCGCGGTGCTGATCTCGATACCTCCCGTTGGAGCCGCAACACCAAACACTACAAACTTTCCTTGTCCTGTGAATGTCCCTTGAAGCGTCAAGGTAAGATCTTTAATCATGACAGGGACGAATGGGTTTGGCCTCCGGTAGAAACACTGCGCCTGAAGAATGGCCCTTTTGAACTCGTCCTCCTGGATGGCGTCCCGGCTGAGCACGTCATGTAAGCTCACCGCGGACGCGGCCTTCATATCCTCCTCTACTCCTCGTAGCGCCACATCCAGACCTACGGGTTTAGCGATCTCGCTCGCACATCCGGTCAGCGCCCCACCCAGGACAACAATCGCGACCAGCCGCTGGATACTCTTCATGAAGACCTCACGACATGATGTATTCTGGGCGGGGAATGTACAGTCTGCCTGAGACTGTGACATCTCGTCAGACCCCTAGTGGACTGAAGCCCTACCTTTATCTGTTCCGTGTCAGGTTCGTGGCTCGCAGGGCAAACGGATAGGCAATCATCCGAAGAAACGGTGGCGTGTAGAAAGGTCTACGGTGAGCAATAGAGGGGGTGGAGAAGGGCGATGAGTAGCCTGTCGCCATTTGGCCAGCGGACTGCCTCCTCCCATAGCAGGAGGGCGAGCAGGTCTCCTACTCTTGCCTAGCCGTACAGCGATAGCCCTACGCGGCAGACCAAACTCCGATTATTGCTTCTTGATGTCCCTGGCGTCTTCGCGCGACTCCTGCTTGGTGTCACGCTTTTCGTGCCGGCATTCCGCACGGCTCTTTTCATCGCCTGCTTTGCATGCGGCTTTCTGCTCCCTTGCGTCCTCACGGCCCTCCTGACGAGTATCCCGGGCGTCCCTCCGATCCTTTGCCCGTTCAGTGGCATGGGCTGGCGCTGACAGCCATTGGACGCCAGCAGTAGTGACGAGAACCGATAAGGCAAAAACCGTGGCAACCAAACCCACTCTCCGGACCCAACTACAGTTCCGTCGCGTCATACATACTCCTTTCTTGATGAGCCAACATCGGGGCGAAAGCCTAGGCGTTTGGCGTGAGCGAGTCAATAGGGTGAGAAGTCCAGTGTAGTGCCGGTTTCCTGCTCCGGGAGGATTCCCACTGTTTCTGGTTTGGGAGCGGCCGAATTCTGAACGCTACGGGGGAGTCTGTTCCGACTGTTGGCGCGTGCGGTCCGCTGCCCCTTTGAGGAGATCTTCCGTTTGCCGTGCATCCTCCATCGGCGTCTTCATGTTCTGAATCATCGCGTCTGCGTCCGAGCGCGATGGGGGAGCGGGTGTTTCTTCCACATGTTTGTTGGTGGCAGCGCCGATCGGTTTGGGTGGTGGACCTTGCCGGTCGCAGGCCCCAAGCGTGAGCATAAGCAGAATCCCCATTGTCAGACTCATTCTGAAATGTGTCATATGTGCTGCCTCACAATCTTGCTTCTCGGTGTTCTGAATAGCCCGCCGCGGCCCGGGCTACCGCTTCTCAGGCTCGATGGTTCTCAACGTGACTGAAAATGTGTGATGCGCGCTGAGATCAACGGGCCGATGTTTCACCGTCGTGCTTGCGGGGTCCTTACCCAGGTAGTTGTCCCCCTTCCAATTCTTCGACGGTCTGATGGGTCTGGGAACGAAACCGCCGCCACAGTTGGGACAGACATTGTGCAACACGTGCTCCACGCAGGCCGCGCAGAACGTGCATTCATAGGAGCACATGCGTGCGTCACGTGAATCAGGTGGTAACGCCTTGTTGCAGTGTTCGCAGGTCGGTCGCAGTTCCAGCATGGAGGGTCCTCGTCTGCTAAGGAATGAAACCGACGCATTCTACGTGTTTGAGACGCACGGGTCTATGCCAGGGCGTTCCCACTTTGGCGTTCTCCAGAGTGATCGATTCCGCGAATTTCTGACGAGACTGGAGCCTGAAAGGCTCAGAGGAGATAAGAGGATAACGGAGGAAGAATATCCTGCCTTGCTAGGATTGTCCGGTCTTCATCTGTTTGAGCGGCAAGATCAGACGGAAAGTTGTACCTACGCCGACAGTGCTCTCGACGTTGATGTGGCCTTTATGGGCATCGACCACATCTTTCACGATCTTGGTCCCGAGTCCTGTTCCGCCGGATTTTCTGCTGATGGCACGAGCGGTGAAGAGGCTGTCACGAATTTCTGGAGGCATGCCACGTCCCTGTATCAGTCACAGAAATGTCGAGCACGTGAGCCGTCTTCGCGACCTCTCCGAGAATCGTGACAGAGCCGCCGGATGGAACCTCTGATATGGCATTGTTGACCAAGTTGTAGAAGCCGTTATACAGCCGTTGCTCGTCTGCTTCCAAGGCAGGCAAACCATCCAGGCCCACGCTTCTGAGTGCGACTCCTTTTTTTTTGGCCATCAGATCCAGCGTTTTGAACACCGCCTCGATCACGCCGGCAAGCTGACACGGCGCAAATCTAGGCGGTGAGGTCATGCCTTTCACGCAGTCCGCGAGTTCTCGAACCCGATCCGAGATTCTTCGGACATCCTCTTCAACCATCGTGAGGACCTCGTGGCACATGGCACGGCTTTTCTCCGACTCAGGTGTTTTCCGAATGGACCACTTCCCGTACAACTCATCGAGTTCCTCTTTGAGTAACTCAGCACCGCACAGGACCGGCATGAGCAAATTCTTGATATCATGGCTCATGTCACCGGCCATCTGTGCGACCTCGGCCAGTTTTTTGGCTTCAAATAGCCTCGCCTCCTCGATCGCGGGAGTTGCAAGGGAAGAAATCATGGTCAGGACGGCGACGTCATCTTCATCGATCGCACGATCGCGCTTATTGAGAATTTCAATGACCCCGATCGGCTCGCCTTGCCACCGCTTCAGCGGCACGATAACCAAATTCCTGATCACGGACCCTGTGGACTTATCAATCCTCTCCGGCAGGGAGGGATCTTTCTCGGCATCCACGATGATGGCATGCTGGGCCGATTTGAAGACAGCACCGGCAATCCCGTAATTCCACGGAACCGCTGATCCAGGCGGGACTGGCTTCTCACCGACGGAGCGATAATTGATAAGTTGTTGAGATGACGCATCCGCGATGAGAATAGACCCACTTTCAGCGTTAACCGCCTTCAACGCGGTGTCCAGTATCTGCACAATCAGTTCTTCGAGCGTGTTGTGTCGTGAAAGCGCTTGAGAAATGAGGAGAGTCGTCTCTAATTCTCTACTCCCGTTAGTGACACGAAGATCCACCGTTCGTCGCGGAGCGCGACGCTGGTCTTGAAGCACAGCGTGTTCCGAAGGCAGTTTCTCCTTAGGACGCATCGTTGCATCCTTTCGGCGGCCTTTGTGAAAGTCTGCGGTAATTATGCGTGGAATTTGTCCTTGAACATCACGTGTTGCTTAACCGTTTCTTCAACGACAGCGAGCAGCTTTTCCTTCTCAATCGGTTTTACCAGATAGTCCTTGACGCCCTGCTTCATGAGCTTGGTGGCGGCATTGACATCCGGATGACCTGTCATGACGACGACAGGAACCGAAGGAAATTGCTGGAGAAAATAGGAGATGGCCCCCACGCCGTCTATCTTGGGCATCTGCATATCACAGAGAATCATGTCGACCATGAGTGCGATTATCGTCCGACTTGATCGCCTGGATTCCCTTTTCACCATCTTCCGCCTCGACGACGTCATATCCAGCTTTGGTCAGTGCCATTCTGACGGTCGTTCTGATATGCGCTTCATCATCTACTACGAGAACTCTACCCATTCCCATAACGCCCTCCTTGAAGGTTGCAAATGAAGTTAACAGAACGTAGTCTCCGCCATCCTGCGATAGGGCTTTCTGTTTGGCAAGAAATAGTCGAAATATGACTGCGGACTAGGGCGTTAGGGCGAGACTGGGAGGGATGCCTGCTTGTATGGACTAGCCCTGAGCGAGACTCAATAAGATAGTGAATAAGCTGGAGTAGAGTTGCCCTGCTGGTGTCTTGCATCGCAAGCGGGCATAAGCGCATCATCCTCCATCTATAGGTTCTGAAATCTCCGGTGAGTAGCCGGCCATCGCACTGCGGCGTAGCCGGGAGATGAAAGGGTTTCCGTGCCGTCTTGGCCTCTTCCCAAACATGACCCCTGGTCGACCCCGTTCGCCGAATCGTTGCTCACGCATCTGGATCTCTTCTCTGGAGCGACAATTTTGGATGTGGCTTCAGGGCATGGGATTCCTGCCTTCCATCTTGCCGAGCAGGTAGGTCCGGCCGGACAGGTACTGGGTATCGATCTCAGTGCGCATCAGGTGGGGAGCGCGCGGATCATTCAAGGGCAGCAGCTTCCTTGGTTACGGTTCGAGTGTCTTGATATGCGCGCACTGCCGTCGAACCTGCCGAGTTTTGATCGAATCACTGGGTAATTTGTCGGTCATGTTCTTCCGACCCGATCGGCTCGCAGCGATACAGGGTTTGTCGGCACATCTGAAGCCGGGTGGACAAATCGTCCTGACGTTTCCATCGCTTGGCACATTCGATTCTCTGTGGCGGAGAGTCGATCAAGAAATGGCGGTCCGGCGATTGCACAATGAACGACGCCGGCTCGAAGCCTATGTCGCTGAACGGCCGTCTGCTGAGGAAGGCCGTGGGTGGCTTCACACACTCGGCTTCGAACGCATCGGTGTTCACGAATATCCGTTGGAAGTCGCCGCCGGTCACGGACGCGCATTTTTGCATGACCCATTGTTGCGAGGCGGGTTTCTCGACGACGTGTACGAGTGTTTTGAGGATCCTCAACTTGCCGATGAAATCATGACGGCCGTGTCCGAGGACGTCCCGAGCTTCGCGCCGTTAGTAGCTCACCGGTGCGTGCTATCCGGATGGAAGCCGACTCCGCTCCTTTAGTACTGATCTGCAGTCATGCCACCGCGTACACACCAGAAATGGAAGGTAATGGTCTTCACGGCGAAGGTCGCCTTGGCGGTGTCGAAGAACACGAGCCACGCGTTTTTGGGATTGTCTGTCACCGATGTCGCTGACCAGTACACGTCCGTCAACACGTTGGTAAAAGGATGATCCAGGGGGAGCGCAGGCCCTGATCGTATGGCGGGATCCACCAGACTCGCCAGTTCTGAAATCGACGGCAGCCTCCAGCCTTTCCGTCCGCCGACGTCCCTATCGGCGCAGGCAGCACGAGCCTCGGTCCAGGACATCTCGGCCGTCTCCAGAGTCTTTTCCCATACCAGCCCTGTTTCATTGTCCCGCACGGCCGCATCTCCGAAGGCGCTCAAGATGGTAAACCGCGAAGCGCTCGGCAGCTTCCTGTCCCAATTTTTGTCGGAGAAATGCGTGGCTGAACTGGAATCGGATGGGGAAACCGCACCGGCATGGCTCCCGACCAGTGTGAACCCCACGAGGGCGGTAAGTCCCAGTATCAGTGTGCAAGTATGCTGCTGCATCATGCGTGTCATGCGATCCCTCCTAGGTATGGGCACTGTCGGCGACTCGGTGCAATCATCGGTTCGCGTCACAGTCAGCACTTCCTTTGAGTCTTCCTTGCGCAGCAGCCTACGGGAGACAAACGGGGACATTGTACTTTTTCAGAGGGGCCGGGTCTATGTGGTTTGAAGCCGGAGGAATAACGAACGGTAAGCCCAGCGCGCGCCGCGAGATGGTTCCTCAGTGCGTCTCCGATTGCAGCCTGCGATACGAAGTTGGGTGAGGCTGGATGATAAACAAGACGCAGGCCCGCCACGCGCGGCCAATTGGCTCCTGACAGCTTTCTGTTTCGCAAAGGCTACCCGATCGATGGGGAGACTACGCCCGTTGCGGAAAAAAGTTCGGGCGAGACGTCATCCGGAGGAACATCACGAATCTGAATCGAGTCGACTCGTTGCTGGGCCAGCACGTCCGAGATGATCACGACCTTGTCCCCAACCTGAAACTGTTCTCGCTCCTTCAAGATCCGGAACGCCGTCTGCAGTGTCTTTTCAGGGTCCGAACTGAAATCAATCTTGAACGGAAAGACACCACGGTTGAGCATCATGGTCCGTCGCGGTTGGCTCATGTTGGTAAAGGCATAGATGTTGGTCGAGAACGGACGGCAGTTTGCGACGAGATCGGCCATGAGTCCCCGTCTGGTGATCACGACGATGCCCTTGGCGTTGACCCCCTCGGCGAGCTGAACGGCCGCCGCCGCCAATTGTTGTTTATTGCCCGTATCGCGCAATTGTTTCGCAAACCGCAATCCGGGGATCGTCTCGGATTTCAGCGCGATCTTGCGCAGGTATTCGACACATTTCACCGGATACTTCCCAACCGTGGTTTCTCCGGACAGCATGACGGCATCGGCTTCTTCATAGATCGCGTTGGCGACGTCGGTGACCTCGGCGCGGGTGGGGTGCGGATTGTGGATCATGGATTCGAGCAGATGGGTGGCAACGATCACGCGTTTTCCGTGCTCGGCACAACGTTGTACGATCGTGCGCTGGACATTCGGCAAATCCTCGATGTTGATCTCCACCCCCAGATCGCCACGCGCGACCATAATGCCATCCGATTCCCTGATGATCTCCTCCAGGTTTCGCACGCCTTCCTGGTCCTCGATCTTTGCGACAATCTTCACCCTCCCGACCTTTTCACCCATGAGTGCCTTGAGTTGCTGAATATCCGCGGCTTCACGGACGAACGAAAGCGCGATGAAGTCCACATCCCGTTCCAGGCCGAACAGAATATCCTTGGTGTCCTTTTGCGTGATCGCCGGCAGATTGACACGGATACCCGGGAGATTGACGTGGCGCTTACTCTTCAAGAGCCCACCGTCCACGACACGGCACCGCATGTGGCGCTCTTCCTTCTCCAACACCTCCAGGTTGATCAGCCCGTTATCCACAGTGATCTTGTCCCCGACGTTGACCTGCTCAAGCAAGTCCTCATAGTCAATGTGGATGGAGCTTTCCTCAACGTCCATCGGCCCGCGCGTGGTGACGGAGACAATGGCGCCCTGCCGCAGATCGAGGTCGGTGGAGAGATCCCCGGTGCGTATCGCCGGGCCTTGCGTATCCAGGAGGATAGGGATGGGAAACTTGACCTTCTTGTTGAGTGTCTTAATGTGCTGAATGACCTTGGCGTGGGAGTCGTGGTCGCCGTGGGACATGTTCAGTCGCGCGATACTCATCCCGGCCTCGTACATCTTCTGCAACATCTCGTATGATTCCGTGGCCGGGCCGATCGTGCAGATAATGCGGGTCTTTTGCATGCGTGCTCCCCCTGACGCTGGCCTCTCCTCGCTCGTCGAGGTGAAGCCAAAATCTGATGACGACTTGACACGGCAGGATGCGAGAAGAACCGGGGCTATTGTACTTTTTATCGTCGGCCAGGTCCATCGGGTGTCGAAAAAAGGCCCCTGAGCTCATTACTTCGCCCATTGCGCGTTGCGAAACTGGGGCATACGGACTAAGATCGTTTCCCTTAGACTATGCCTCTTTCTCCAAAACAGATGTCCGATGCCGTCGATCGCTACTTCGCGGCCTGGTCCAGTCTCGATCCCTCTGCGTATGTGGCCTGCTTCGATGCGAATGCGGTTGTGCATGATCCGTACGGGAGCACCCCCCACAAGGGCGCAAGCGCTTTACGGGAGTTCTTTGGCGGCATTGCGCATGCGATTCAAGACGTCAGCATTCAAGCGGATTCGGTGTATGCGGCGAGCGATCGTGTGGCGGTCGTCTTTCGTGGCAAGGCCATCGGGAAGAATCTGAAGCCTGTGGAGGTGGCCGGCATCGACGTCTTCGAATTCAATGAGGCGGGCCGGATCACGGCGTTATGGGCCTACTGGGACCCTGCAGCGGTTCTGGCCAAGCTGCGGCAGTAGAGTCCCTCAAAATGACAAACTATCGCTGTGGCACTGGCCTGTCCCATTTTCTTGTTTCTTGAGCTTGGGCTCAATGGCAGTGCTCTCCTATGTCTAGTTCGGCCCCTACATTCTTCCTTGGTACCTTCATCACCACGACAACCGCCAACTCGACAGACTTGAATGTGAGAGACTCGCGGCGTTCGGTATCACTCACCGGAGAGACAAATGACTCTGGAAAGCATGTCGGACGAGGAAATCCTCCATATCGCCAATCCGATCATGGACAATCTGATGGACGCATCGACTGCGATCGATCATGCGCGGCACATTCGAGATTTCAGCGAAAGAATGAAGACGCTCGTGACCAAGGAGTACCTTCAGAAGGTCTGTGAGAAGTATCAGCGGGAGAAGGGTTATTTCTCGCGGCGGGAGCCTGTTGCCGTGTTCAAACGTCCGGGCGCAGTGGCGATTATCTGGAAGCAGTGGTTCACTAAAGCGCCTGGTGAATTCGTCGCCGAAATGCTCCTCGTCGAAAAGGATGGCACATTCCTGGTCGATCACGTGATGGTGTTCTAAGACCCTGGAGTGCTAACTGATGGGTGTTGCGGGTGGTGAAAGACGATCAACCGAGATGCAGGCGAGGAGCACAGCGATGGACGATGACGTGAAATCCCTGGTGCAACAGTATATTGAGATAAGGAAAAAGCAGAGAAACGACCTCATGCAGGAGTTGGGGCTCTCTGAGCAGGAGGCGGACCAGGCCGTCTCGACGCTTGAGCTGTATTACCACATCGAGGCATCTGAGGATCAGTGGACACAGGCTTGGAAGGCGGCCAAGCGCGATTTTCTGGCTGACGGGGAACGCACTGGAATACGGCTGGCTGACCTTGTCGTGAAATATGTCGACATCGCACGCCTGGGTGGAGGGCCAGAGAGTCGATGGATATAGGGACTCACAACACCGAAGACGCATTGTGGCTCAACTCTGACTCGCATTGATC
The DNA here is from genome assembly GCA_963824855.1 of uncultured Nitrospiraceae bacterium. Classification (GTDB taxonomy): domain Bacteria; phylum Nitrospirota; class Nitrospiria; order Nitrospirales; family Nitrospiraceae; genus Nitrospira_C. Next base: position 371,298 of record CAWGQP010000010.1, on the reverse strand, counting down.
ATATTGGTCTATACAGAAATAGTGCATCGATAGGAGGGGATGGAGTTCCCCGGATAACCGCCACTGGAGTGGCTGATGACTCCTACGCGACAGGGAAGCTGTCTGCGTAGGGGGTTATCACCCCCACAGGCGGCATGTTAATAAAATCTTTCGGAGGACTCCAAATGGAACATCCCTTCACGATCGCGGCCTGTTGGCTGTTTCTCGCTGTCTTATCCGCACTCCTCGCTTCGGCACTTCGTCTTTCAATAGCCCTGGTTGAGATCTGCGTTGGTGTAGCCGCCGCCTCGGTGTTAGCTGCCTTCGACGGCATGCATCTTCTTGCCGCCAATTCTGAATGGCTCCGCTTTTTGGCTGCCGTGGGCGCTGTCTTGTTGACCTTTCTTGCGGGAGCCGAGTTGGATCCTCAGGTCATGCGGAAAAAATTAGCGGAAGTGAACATCATCGGCCTCGTTGGGTTCTTCGCGCCCTTCTTCGGATGTACGGCATTGGCATACTACGGACTTGGTTGGAATACCGATGCCAGTTGGTTGGCAGGGATTGCGCTTTCTACGACATCGATGGCAGTTGTTTATACCGTGATGTTGGAAAGCGGTTTGAATCAAACAGAATTTGGCAAGGGGATACTCGGGGCGTGCTTCATTAACGACCTCGGGACAGTTGTTGCGCTCGGGCTGCTGTTCTCTCCGTTCACCTATAAAACCGTTGTGTTCATTGCCGCTACAGCCATTGTTCTAGGGGGCCTTCCCGCCAGTATTAATTGGCTGACCGATCGTTACGGTCACCGTACGGCGGCCATTCGTACGAAGTGGGTGATGTTGACGCTATTCGGGCTTGGCGCGCTCGCACTTTGGTCGGGCAGTGAAGCCGTCTTACCTGCATATCTCGCCGGAATGGTCTTGGCCGGAGGAGCGGCCAAGGATGTTCATTGGATGCGCCGTCTTCGTACGCTGACCGTTGGATTTTTAACGCCCTTTTATTTTCTCCGGGCGGGCACGTTGGTCTCGCTTCCAGCCTTGCTGACTGCTCCGTTCGTTTTCTTCTCGCTATTGATTGGAAAGTTGGCAGCGAAGATTCTGGGACTGTATCCCCTTATCAGCGTGTTTCGAGAGCATCCCAAGGAACGATGGTTCTACACGCTGTTAATGTCCACTGGCTTGACCTTTGGGACGATTTCAGCCCTTTTTGGCTTGTCTCACGGGTTGGTAACTGAAGAGCAGTACTCCTTTCTTGTTGCAGCTGTCATTGCCAGTGCCGTGGTACCCACAGTCATCGCCGCAAAAGCCTTTTTGCCAATTCACTTAGTCAGTCCTGGAACGCAAATCCCAAGAAAAACCGCTTTGCCTTCCGGTCTTAGTGAGGAAGGCTAGTGTTGGGTGGAACTGCCAAGTTGGCACAAATGCCAAACTTGCCGTCGCGGATGCCCCGGTCTATAAGTCACCGATCCTCTGTGTCGAGACGTGTGTCGGCACGGGGCGGAGTGGGCACGTCTGAAAGCTTGATGACATTGCTAATCCGGTCGTTCAGGTCGATTTCGATGGTGACTTGATCATTCTTGGCGATGGGTTGCCGATTCAAGAGATCTGGATCGGTCACCGGCAATGTCCAGGTCTGTCCTTCCTTTGTCTTAAACGTGATTGTCCGCTGATCCTGATCGATGGCTACGATCCTGCTTCCGCCGAACACGGTCGTCGCATCGCTAGTCGTGACAATCGCACTGACGGAGAAGAGAAGGCAGAGCGTCAGGATGAGAATCATGCGTATGTTCATCGTGCACCCCTTATCAAAGAATGTGTGTTCAGGCTTGCCGTGTTGAAACCCCAGCCCGCTGTGATCTCCATTGTTGTGTCGACCGACGATATCGAACGACGCCCTTCTATAGGAATGCAGGAAACCGTCCGAGGGAGAACTAGACTTTGTACGGAACGTAAGGAGATCCAAACGACGTGCGGCCACTTGGCTTGCGCTGTCTGAAGACTTTCACGCCGCGATCGCCGGTCGTGGCCGCTCACCGCTAAACCACCGGCGGCCGCAGCCAAGACACACGAACTGTCGAATGGACATGCCACTGTTCAGATCGACGACCGTCTCATCCTTGAGCGGGGCGTGACATTTCCAACAGCGCATGAGCGGTTCTGAGTGAATCGATTGCATCATGGCTAATCATGTATGCCTAATGAACGGAAGAGTCGACGGGTGAAACCCATGGTTCAATGGGGCCGCCAGGCGAAAGCTCTCACGGCATGACGAGGAGGAACTGTGTTGTGCGCGAGGTGACTGGAAGCCGATTTTCACCAGGTGATGTGGCCATCGCGAAATCGTCAGCCCTAGGAGGAATCCCAGAATGGACTCTGGACTGGTCCGTCACGCCCCGCGAACTGCGCCTGACACCTTTCGACTTCACAGCTCGACGCACGTGAATTTGCAGAATTGACGGCTACGGCCAAGGAGAGTAGCGTAATGAAGAGTAAAAGATTACTGATTTGTCGGAATCAAGCCCGACCGGCCCAGGGCTCCTACAGGCGCAAAGCATGGGAGTTTTTTTTTGAGGACAAGCGTGGAGGCATGAGTCATGAATGCCACAACCGCGTTCCTATGCAGAATGACATTGAGCCTCGTCAGCATCACCATAGCAACACAGTCCCAGAGCACTACGGCCTCAGGATCCGACGGGGTTTCGGCTCCTAGTGGAAGTCAGGAACCGGGAAAGTCGGCGATGCCACGAAAGGCGGATCCCAATGCGACGGTACGGACGCCATCAGCGAGCAAGCCGAAACAGATACCGGTGACACCCGATCGGACCCAGGCAGTTGAAGAGCGGCTGCGATCAGGCCAGATGGAAAAAGCGATCGCGCAAGGTGAAGTTAGCGATCGATTGAACCAATTGTACAGCGGATCGAGTAGCGTGACCGGCGAAACAGCTGTCGAGCATTCGAGCAGGTGAACGATCTGCAGGCTGCTGAGGGGCATGGATGCCGCGGTCTCTATCCGCGCAAAAGGCGGGTTTGCAAGTGATCGTCAAGGAGATGGGACAACCGCTCTCTGTCTTCGACAGTGATTGAAAGAATCCTCGCGCCAAAGTGCCGGGGGCGTACGTTGGTTACCTGTATCTTGCAATCTAGTTGTCGGCCGGCATCGAGTTCAATCGAAAGCTCGAGCACATCGCCGTCCTTGACGAACAAGCGGCTTTGTAACCTTACTCCGGTCTCGCTGACATTCATCACTTGGCAGGGCGCTGACAAAGACCCACGATGCAATCGGCCTGGCTTGCCCACCTCGACCCGGGATGACTTCCGTTTGAAACCCATCGCCTCGTCTCCTGCCATGGGAACGATAGCAGCTCGCTAGGCGACGGCAAAGCACATTCAAAATGTTCACCGATCGTCAATCGGGACTAAAGGGGAGAACGGGCATGAAGAAGAGCGGGTCGCAGAAAGGCAAGTCTCCTTCTCAGCTGATAGACGCGAGAATCAAGGAGCTAGGCGACTGGCGAGGCAAGATGCTCGGCCGGCTCCGTACCTTAGTCAAGGAAGCCGATCCCGACGTTGTCGAGGAGTGGAAGTGGAGAGGGGTTCCGGTGTGGTCGCACGACGGATTGATCTGCACAGGCGAGACGTACAAGAATATCGTGAAGATGACCTTCGCCAAAGGGGCGGCTCTGAAGGATCCGTCGCGCCTTTTTAACTCCAGTCTTGATGGAAACATCAGGCGTGCCATCGACTTCCACGAGGAGGAGACGATAGACGAGGAGGCGTTGAAGACTCTCGTTCGCGCCGCCGTGACTCTGAACAAGTCCAAAACCAAGAGCTAGCGAGAGCCTATCAATTCCCCTAAACTCGATAAACCAGGTAAGCAAGAGTTATGAAACGGTGGTACTCATATCTGATAATCGGCCTGCTTGTATTGGGCGTATTGGAGTACTACTTCCTTCCTAAAGTGACTGGTCCATTGCATTTTGACATGATCTGGAACACAAACAACAAGCAGAGCGGTGCATTGGTGCGTAAGGGGGAAGAAGTCCCGGAGGAGATACTTGCACTACGAGAAAGACATCATCTTAGGCGCTTGACGGAAATGGAGAACGGAACACGCGTACGGGATGTGGCGAATGGAATCTACGGTTTCGCACCATGCGATGTTCAGACGGTGAACGCCGCTCGCATGAACAGTCCAGCCTTGGAAATTCATAAGCATCTGGATGGGATCGTCTATTATGTGGGATACGCCTCGGAGGACCATGTAGAAAAGTATTTGACCCGTCAGAAAAACTTTCACATCCTCGTATCGCTTGAACCAAGAAAAAAGGCCTCGTTACTCCTCGAGATTCCGGTCGATTTTGTATCAAAGTGTACACTGAGTTCTGTAGGAGATGGGTCGCTGTTTGATCTGTTCGTGACGGCCATTCCGGAGTTGCAGTCTTTTTGGCGAGCAACAGATCTCCGAGAGCCAGGAGTCTAAGGCCTGACTGACCGTCCCGCTGCTCCGAAATGCAGCATGTCCCCGTTCATTGTTCCCCAAACACTCGGTTGAGTTCATTGAGGTACTTGGTCTTCTCTTCTTCACTGACCCAGGCGCCGTCAAAGGAATTGCGTGCCAGCTGGTAGAGGTCTTCGCGGGTGACTGGCAGGTGTTCAAGGAGTGCGCGGTAATTGTCGTTCACGTACCCGCCGAAATAAGCAGGGTCATCTGAGTTGATGGTCGCCTTGAGACCCCGTTGAAGCATGGTCAGTACCGGGTGCTGATCCATGTGCTTCACCACACGAAGCTTGAGATTGGACAGAGGGCAGACGGTGAGAGTTTTGCCTTCATCGGTCAGGCGTTGCACTAGGGCAGGATCGTCCAACGAGTGGTTGCCGTGATCAATGCGATCCACCTGCAGCAGATCCAGCGCCTGAGAGACATAGTCCGGCGGGCCTTCCTCGCCGGCATGGGCGGTGATCTTAAAACCCAGTTCCCTGCACCTGGCGAACACTCGGGCAAACTTCTCCGGTGGGTGGCCGAGTTCCGAGGAATCCAGCCCGAAGCCATCCAGCTGATCAAGAAAGGGTTGGGCGAGCTTCAGGGTCTCAAAGGCGTGCGCTTCCGACAGATGACGCAGGAATGACAAAATGAGCTTGGAGCTGATGCCCAGCTGCTCCTTGCCATCCTGCAACGCACGGCGAATGCCGCCGATCTGAACGTCCAGCGGAATGCCACGTTCCAGATGTACCTGCGAATCAAAGAACATCTCCACATGGACCACGTGATCCTGATGCACCCGCTTCAGGTACGCCCACGTCAGTTCGTAAAAATCCTCCTTCGTCCGCAGGACTGACATGCCGGTGTAATAGATATCCAGAAATTCCTGGAGATTGTTGAAGGCGTAAGCGGCACGCAGCGAGTTGACGTTGGGATAATTCAGCCGTACGCTATTGCGTTCGGCAAGACGGAACACCATCTCCGGCTCCAGACTGCCTTCGATATGCAAATGCAGCTCGGCCTTGGGCATCTGCTGTGCCAGCTGCAGCAATTCCGCGTTCATGGAGGTACCTCGATCGAAAACTGAGCGACTGGAAGGAGTCTAGCACGAGGCAGATGGTGAACCTAGAAAATGCGAATTGCAGAAATCAAAGGTGATGAGAGGCAGAGCAAACTGACGAAAGGGGGGAGGGAAGCGCCGGCTGCATGCGTGCCGGGAACGGTTCCTGACAACAATCCTGGACTTACGGCAAAGCTGGGGTTTCTTGAATGGTGAAAACCCCCACGCCCCTGGTAACTTTTACTAGGCCGTGGCGGTTCAAGCGGGACACTTCAAGATAGAGCTCATTCCAGGAGAATTCCGGGTAACGAGTCACCAAGGCCTCGAAGTCACAGTTAGGGACACCTCGGAGAAATTTGAGGATTTGCTCGGTAATGGGTTTCTGCTGAGACATTAGCTTCCTCCTCCCGAAAATACACCGAGTCCTAGATCAGGCGACAGCTTCTCGAACCTTTTCATATTCCCTTTCGCGATGTCGTCTGCTTGGATGTCTCCTTCCCGTCATGCTCGGCGTCGGTCGATTCTCCTTCCGACAACAGATCCTCAACCTGATTTTCATCACATGTAAGGTCTTCGGCGGGACGCGTTGGCCTAGGCGTGCTTGCAGTTTTCTGAACCCGTCCAGTTACCGCCATTGCACATCTCCCTCAACAATCGATTAGAATGAACACCGTGAGCCGTCTTCGTTGTGCTCATGCCCACGTACGATGCACCTCACTGACTTGCTCCTGACCATCAATCGATCGAATCTCCCAACGGACATCATCGGGGATCGCCACCACTTTCAACTCAGCGCAAAATCCATTTGCAGCCACACCGAGCTCCTCTACAACTTGGGCCAACATCTGGTCGTCCCTCGGGATCAGTTTCCCGCACTGATTGAATTTCGGTTCTTGGGGCGTCGAGGCAGCAGGCCAATAGGCACCAAGATCGATCTCTTGCAGCGCTTCCCGCTGTCCAAGTTCTCGTAACCGCAGGAACGCCTTATGACTTAAGCAAAATTGTTCATAGCTCTTGTTAATGACGATCTTTCGCATGACGCGATCCCCCTCTGATGGCTCAACCTATTAAACATGCCCAACGAATACCTGGAATGGCTTGCCCTCTGTACGGAGAGTGCGTTACACGGCTGGCTTGAGATCTGGATACCCAGCATAGTTTCCGCTCCAGTGAGCATAACGTCGCTTGGCCCACGTGTTCACTTCTTCCTTGTGCAATTCCCCATAACGCTTCTGTAGAATGGCGGCAAACGTTGCGAGGTTGCCTTGAATCTCGAGAAGATCCGGCTCCGTGATCTTCTCCCACTTCGCTTGCAGAGGTGCCTTGAGTTGCTCCCAGAATTGTCCGAACTGTTCCTGATTCATGAGAAACCTCCTCTGTTGTGCAATGGCAGACGAAACCACTTCACCCCATAGTGCTCGAAACGCGTACTTTGGCGTAAAAGCGGCGGAGACCAGGGGAATCACACGCGCAGGGAAGATGGGGAAGCGCGCAGGATAGGACAGTCGGCGTGGCTCAATACGTCGTCAAACACCCTACATGGCTAAGGGACTGGAGTCAATGGCCCTGTACGCGTAGTTCCTCTTTCGTGTGTCGAACGGTCTGCGTCAGTCATGCGACCGCTGTGGGTCCTGTCCCCCTTTTTATTCACTCAGTCTGTCATAATGATTGGTGGAATGTCGGTCTGTGGCGTTGAAAACACGTAGGACCATGACTCTGTCGCACATCAAGATCATGATCGGCCTGATAGGGGCGGTGATTTTGCTCGCCGCTCTCAGCGCGTGCGGAACAGCTCCTGCGACCACGGTGGAACCTAAGCGGGAACCTGCTGTCGATACGTCGGGCAAGGTGCAAGCTCTCCAGAGACAAATTCAAGAGCGAGATAAGCGTATTGAGGAGTTAGAGTCCCAACTGGAAGCCTTAAAGGTCATTGACCAAGACCACGAGAAGCAGAGAAAGCCCCTCCGGCCGCCCACGACCATTGAACCAATACAGTGACCGCTCGTTCCAGCCCGCCGTGCGCCGCGAAATAGTGCTGGTAAGTCAAATTGCACCTAGGTATCGGTGTGGGTAACCTCAAGGACACCCCGCTCAGGGAACGTATGAAGATTGCTTCAACCAAGAAGCGAGAAATGTGAACATGGCGTGATCAAAACGTAACAGACAATTTACTGTACAACGTAGCTACTGTTCTGTAGAGTGAACAAAGTAACCGTTTTGATCGTGCCTCCTGCTCCTTCTCCGCAGGTATCGAGCACCGGTAGTCGCTAGCATTATCTCACGCTGCGCCGGTTCAACGAACGATCTAAAAAAGAGTCTACTTATACTGTTTCGGCTCTGGCTCACAAGTGGGACAACCGAGGAGCGTCCGAGACATTGACTGATGTGATTAGCAGGTTTCCTGAACTCAAACGAAAGGTTAACTCGTTTTGAAAGACCATATCGCAAAAGATGGCACGGCGTTGCACCATCTAGCCTCCATGGGCTCCCATCTGGTCGTCATCGTTGTCAGTGCTGGCATCGCCTTCTCGCTTCCATGGGCAGCCCGGCATTTCTTGGCATTCTGGTCCCATGTGGAGCATGAACAGGTGCTGCTCATGTCCGTGGAACTGGCCGTTGCCATGTTCATGATCCTGTTTGTCAATTTTATCCGTCGCAGTATCAAAGACCGGCGACTCGCCAAAACTGCTGCCGAGGCGGGGTTGGTATCGTGCTTCCATACACAAGGGAATGGGGTTCGCCATCAAATCGCAGCCAACAAGACGCACCAAGGACTCGGCCGCCCACTTCGAGTGATCGGCTTTACGGGATTCTCAACGTTCGCTGATCCGAAGAGTGATTTATATCCCATTGTCCAAAATTGTCTAGAAGGCAAAATTCTGCTCGCCAACCCCTTCAGTGATGTCGTGCGTCGTCGCATCGAGCAACAACCAGATCCTGCAGCCGCCTGGAGCCGTGTGCACCATGAGGTCGTGGCCAGTATTAGACTCCTGAAGTCTCTCAAGGCGGCTGGAAAACCGGTCAAACTGAAACTGTATTCTGATCTCCCGCTTGTCAGACTCGCCATTCTCGGGGAACACGTGTGGCTCCAGTGCTACCATACGGGCCTAGAGGTCGGGACGCGCCCCGAATACGTGTTTCAGCACGATCGTCAGGAGCACGGGCTTTATGCGCTTTGGTATCAATATTTTCTGAAGCGCTGGACGAGTCCCGTGTTACCCGAATACGATTTCGATCGCGACGAGCTGGTGTACCGTGAGGATGCTGATGGCGAGGTCAGACGGGAAGCGTTCGATGCTGCCTTTGCTCCGACAGCTGCCCAGATAGAACTCTCTGGTGTTAGTTCAACGTCTTAAACCGCTCTTTCCTAAACCGCGGGTCTTTGAAAAACGCGCCGGCCAGGCACGTGCCGCGAATGGTTCCTGAAACCTTTGTCTTTATGCGTTAGGCAAGCCGTAGTTGCGCTAAGGATGCGACGGCATTACCGCCGCTGATGTCCGGAATGATGCGCAATTCGAGCATCGTAACCGCCGGGAGTTCCACATGATGGTCTTCCATCTCGTTCGTGGTGCTAGGGGGACTAAAGTTCCACTGCTGCCGAACAATCTCGCGGAAGGACTGTCCGCTATCCGGCGACCAACGCAGGACGTACTCCTGAGTGCGTGCAGTTTCGGGTTCCACAAAATTCATCCAGATCCGTTGGAGCCGTTGCGGATTGTTGAACAGCAGCCGGATTGTCTGTGCCCCAGCCTCTGCGGCCCGCCATCCCGACGTTTCACCCAGTAGCAATGCGGATTCGATGGGATGCGTGGCGTCCTCTGAGGTGATCTCCACCTCGGCAAGTCCTTCCACGTTCAACCAACCCTGCTCAGACGATGCGGACGTTTCCTCTTTTTGGCCGATGATTCGCTTGCGCATGGATGTGCCTCCCGGTGAATCTCCCCCCAGTCTACTGCAAAGTCTGAGGCGAATTCATCCCAGAGGCGATGAAAGAGGTGTGGGGAGCAGGCGAGTCAGGCGCCGGCCCTCTACGCACCGCGAGATGTCTCCGGTGAATCGGATTACATCCATACAGCATCGGTTTGGGTATCTTCGAGGTCGCCCACTCAGAGAACGTATGACGATCGTTTCAACGAGTAAGCAATAAAATCCGCTGAATAACTGCCATTTCGCAGCTAATCGTTATCTGGCACAGACGTTGCGTTGTAGTGCGTTTGTAGTGGCAGCACGTGTGATTCGCTGAGAGAGTTCAAAACAAATTGATAAAAAAGGAGAACGCCATGACTGAGTATAAATCAGATTTATTGTTTGGGACGTTAACCGGAAACGGACGCATACTCGTGATCGATGATGAGCCCTCTGTCAGGACTGTGGTCAGGATGACTCTGGAAAAGGCCGGGTACGAAGTCCTCGAAGCGGAAAACGGGGAGCAGGCCATCGAGGCAATCAATACAGGAGAGAATCGGCTGGTATTGGATGCCGTGATCTGTGACATCCGCATGCCCAAAATCAATGGTGTCGAGGCCATCGACTATTTCCAGAGAGAGTACCCTCATGTCCCCCTTGTTGTCCTTACCGGCTATCCGGAGACCGAAATGGCCGTTTCCTTTCTCCGGAAGGGTGTGGCTGATTACCTGGTGAAGCCAGTCGAGGCGGAGAGGTTGAGGGATGCAGCGGCGAAAGCGATGGAACGACGACACGTTGCTTGGGCGGCGTGATACTTCAAAATCCGCAGGGCACTTTTCGGTTGAGTTTAGGCATATCCATTAGTCTTCAGGCGACGGAAATGGGGGCGGCAAGCAGCCGCCCCACCTTCAAAAGACGCAAGCAATTTTCTTTGAGGCGGCCCGCCAGTGCCGCGAAATGAGAGCCGCGTTTTATGGCCGGATACAGCGCCCATCTGTCACATTGTTCTCTTCGCCTGTGGTCTCGTTGATTTGCGACGTCGAATCGACCGTAATCGTAAAATCGCAATCTGGATCAAAACAGGCTGGGGGAATGCGAATTGGAGCGAGCATCGTACGCTGGGCAGATGGCAGAGCGGGTGTTGGGATCTCCATGGTCCCACCGGGTGAAAATTTCACTCGGGTCATCGATGCCGGAGCAGTCCCTTGGCCTTGGTTCTGAATCACGATTCGCAGCTGAGGCACAGAGGTCATATCGCAGAATGCATCGGGCCCTCCAAAACTCCCTTCCGGAACGGCGATGAGATCGGGATCTTCAGAAGATATTTCCGGCGTAATGCATCCCCCGGCCATGAGAACCATCCAGAGGCTGCACAACATTGCAGGAGCCGCTCTGCAAGAGTATGCGCTCATGATGAAAAACCAGATCTGAGCATACAAAGAATCGCCATTGTCAGACTTATCCCGCCATGTGCTACGCGCTCTCAGATTTTCCCAGCGACAGTCTGGCAGAGCGTCTTCGCGATCGGCTTCGCCTTGTCGATCTCGAATCCGTAGACGCGGATTTCGAAAGCGGAGTTGCCTTTTTTAACGACAAGGCCCAAGCCGGCCCGCGTCGTGCCGCTGAAGTAAACGTAAAAGGCCTCGTCGCCAACGCCGCTGACCGGTTCCACGGTGATGCCAGGCACTTTCGACGTCTTGCCGGCATTGAAGCGATCGATGGGGCTCTTGCCAGCCAGTGGCTGCATAATGGTAAGTGTTGCAAATCTGCCTTTTCCTATCCATTGACACGTCGATGGACTGCTAATAGGTGTCCCGGGATTGACCGGGATCTCCAGCGCCGCGCTGACTTGCGTCTGTGCGATCAGCAGGCAGGCTTCGCCTGCCGCAAAAGCTGTGCAGGACAGCAGAATGCCGCCAAAGAGTGCAACAGTGAATGTGATCGGGCGCATCTTGCCTCCTCAGGTTGACCGGACACGGCATATGATATGTGCTTAGATGAAGTATGGCAATCCATTGGAAGCGACAGTCAGAAGGCGAGGGGACTCGGATCCCGCATTATAGCGAGGCAGGGACTTCCATATCGAGATAGATCATGAGTATGGAAGCAATCGATTGTCTTGGGGCATGGCCATTGGCATTGGCGCGACTCTTGTCGTGGACCGTCTTCGGGGTCGGACTGTGTCTCTATGCATTCGGAGTGAGCTATCTTCTGCGGGGCACATGAGACTCTTTTGCCCACGACGGACCACACGTGAGACCGCCACGCGCCGCAAGATTAATGTCCTCGCTTTGTTTTGCCTTCCGTTTTCATTCCGAATCGTAATACCTCGGACCGACTTGAATCGAGAGCCGCCTTCCCAGTAGTGTCGTGTGCGAGCCACCGTACAAGCTGCTGCTGGTTCCCACCTGGGAGAAGCGTATGCCGGTTGTGCAGATCAACGGGATTGGAATTCATTATCAAGAATCCGGGGATCGGGACAAACCGACGATCGTGTTCGCCCATCCGCTGATGTGGGGACCGGGCACGTTCGCCGAGTTGCTGACAGAAATCGCGAGAGATACCCGTCTTCTGACGGTAGATCTCCATGGCCATGGTCTGAGCGGATACCGGGAGGCCATGACACTCGAGGAGATGGCGGAAGATTATTATGGGTTGCTGCAAGAACTGGGACTAGGAAGGGTCGCGTGGTTCGGATGTGGGATCGGTGGAATGATCGGCATGCGCGTGGCGCTTGCGCATCCCGACGCGTTGGGTTCGCTCGTGCTCATGGCAACGAGCGCACGACCTGATCCGTCAACAATGAAAGCGTCGACCCTCCACCTCTGGAAAATGTTTCGGGACGGACATCGCCAGGACATTGCCGACCCGGCAATGAAGTTGTTGTTCGCGCCCTCGACGTATCAATCCAGACCTGAACTGATCGCAAAATGTAGAAACGAGCTCGTGAGCATAGCAGACGGCCATGGCATGTTTAACGCGGCGCTTGCCGCCTTCAATCGATCAGATGTGAGCAGTGAGCTTCATAGGATTAGGACTCGGACGCTTGTCCTTGCCGGACGGCAGGATCCTGTTGTCACGCCGGCTCAAGTTGATTTTATCGCCGCACAGATTCCCGGTGCAGAGTTCAAAATTGTTGATGAGGCCAGCCAGCTCGCGGCGATTGAAAAGCCGTTCGAAGTCGTCCGATTGGTACGCGACTTTCTGGGCCGGACTGCTGCTCTGTACTAGGCTTCCAGGCCGAGAATGGGCGTCTTGAGGGCCTTCGCCGCACGCGTAGGATCAAAATACTCTCGCAGGGAAATAATCTTGCCACCGGTCGCACGCAGGAACAGCACATATTCCTGTTGATACATTCGGCCAGTGGACTTAATAGCCCCCTCCGCCATGACTTGACCTACGGCTCCTTCAGGATCAGCGAAGGGAAACACCTTGAGATCAAAGAAGCGAAAATCTTTCACCGCTCCCAAGAACCAGGTGACGTGACGGACGACTTCTTCCCGCCCCGAGAGCCTAGTTGGATGGCCGATGGCCGCCGCGTAAGCGAGTTCCCATACAATATGATCATCGATGAGCGTCTGCCATCGCATGTTGTCATTCACGAGTGTCTGGAAATGCTGCTGCAAGAGATCAGAGGCGATCGTCATAGAGGTCCTCGTGCATCTTTATTGGTGAAGACAACTCAGTATGAGAGCAGGTGAGAAGTCAGTCAAGCCGCACTGACACTATGGTTGACGTCCCCGTTTCTTGCCTCTGCTCATGACATCCTAGAGCGGATAAACGTTCCGCCGCGCGCAATTGCCTGGCGCCCGGCTGTGAGCTGTTGATGAAATAGCGGCCATGCGTGGATCATGTCGGGCCATATCTCCAATGTTACCGCCACGTCAGCGGTGCCAGCGACATTGGCGAGACGAACGGCGTCGTCGAGGAGTGTCTCCGCCGAGCCCACTTGAATCAGAAGTGGCGCCAAGCCCTTTAGATTTGCGTACGTTGGCGCGGCCAGCGCCGAGCGGGGATCAGCCCCATTGAGATAGGCTGCGGCCAGCTCTTTCAGATAGGGTTTCTGGATCAACGGGTCAACCTCGGATTTGCTGTTCATGCTTTCGCCAAGACATTCCAGATCTACCCACGGCGAGATACACCAGCCGCAAGCCGGCTGCGGCAGGCCAGCATCGCGGGCGGAGACCATCAGTGCAACGGTCAGTCCGCCTCCGGCACTGTCACCCGCCACTGCGATGTGGCGCGGCTCGATGCCGCACGAGAGAAGGAAGCGATAGCCGGCTAGTGCGTCCTCGAGTGCCGCCGGGAATGGATACTCAGGTGCCAGCCTGTATTCCAGGGCGAGCGTGCGAGCTCCGCACACTCGCCCGATCTCCGTCGCCAATTGACGGTGACTCGCGAGCGAACCAGACACGTAACCACCACCATGCAAAAATAGGATCACGCATGTAGGGTCGGCATGTGGGGTCGAGGACCATTCCGCTCTGACGCCGTTCGCCTCGACAGACTCGATGCGCACGTCAGTGGGGATCTTATACAGCGCTCCTAAGTCGTCTAGGCGCTTGCGCCGTTCGCTCAGTCCATCCGGTCGGGGTTTGGCCAGCAGGAGTGCACGGATGGCATCGATTTCGTGGTCGGCCATGACGGAGGAGTATGAGCGAATCATCCAACCATTGAAAGATGCTCCGCCACGCGCCGCGAAATTCAGAATTGCCCCGTTTCTTCTCCTCTCACAGATCGGGATGCGGTGGACGGTTAGCACTTAGCTGGCGAAATCATCACACCAAAGAGTCAGAATTCGTAATGACAGAGGTCATCATGGATCATGGTTTGTCAGGCTGTTTTGGCACCAGTTTGGCGAGTATAGTAATCAATACCTCGGAGCTTCGGCTGGAATGAAAAAAGCATCGTTCATTCTCCTGAACCTCTTAACTTTCGTGGGTTGTTCAACACATCCCATCACCGATGCAGTCTGCGTTTCTCAGTGCCTCGACACCTGGGAGGACGCTCGCGTGCTCATTTGGACTAACGAACCAAAGCTCGAGCCACTCCTGGTTGACTGGGTACGGAAACAAGGTGGACAGGTGATCGATGCTGACATTGTTGGAGATGCGATCACCCGGAACTACCTCGTGGAACAACCAGCCAGGGACATAGAACAGTCGCTTCGACGCCTTGGCCGCATGGCCGGAGCAAATAGAGTCTTAGCCGCCACAGTCGAGCGTCGTTCATACCCGCTGTACAACTTGTATTCAGGGTATAAAGAAGGGCATCCGCGTGTTACGACGCTCTTCGATCCAACTGTCACGATACGCAGCATTAACGTCGTGGATGCGACGACTCAATGGAGCGTTACGGCGAGGGGAAGCTCGACCAGCTTCGTCTACGATCCCGCAGTCACTGAGCTGGCTGAGACTGCTCTTGAACGGGCGACCTGTGAAGCCAATCCCCATACGCGATGGACAGATGAACGCGGGTGCATCGAAAAGTCCCAGGTGTAAGAAGTGACTGCTTTCCCACTGATTCAGTGTCAACGGGTTCGTGCCGACCGTTGCGTACGGCTGAGCGCTGTTCAACAGAGATGCAGGCGGTCAAAGTGACCGGCTACGCGCCGCAAAATGGTTCCTGACACCTACTCTCCTGCTTGGCATTCGAGTGGAGTGGTTGCGTATCCGATGATCTTCCCTTAGGATCGCGGGCGGAAACTACCGACATATGTCCCCTGAGCAATCACCTGGCCAAGGAACCCTGATAGTTGCCGCCCTGATCGTGCTGGGGATCGTCTTTGCCGGACACTGGATCGTCAGCTACGTTCAGAGCAGCAATCCGTGGGCGATCATTCCCTGGTATGGCGTTGCCGCCGTGCTGATCATCGTGTTCGGTAACCTCCGCCGCGGGAGTGGCTAGGGCGAATTGACCCCGTACACCCCCCCGCCGATTAAGGGTTCAGACCAGACCCGAACAAAGAAAAAACCCTGCAACCATGGAATTGCGATACGTCCAACGGTGCGGCATGGAGCAGGTTAGCCTGGAGAAAAATAAGGAGTCAGGGTCCCCACGCGCGCGAAATGGCGAGTTGTGCGTTGTTCAAAAGGTGTGTGTGCGGTGTCTACTGCGGCGCTTCGCGCTTCTGTTCTTCCTTTTCGAGCCGTTCAAAGGCACGGTCGGCGTTCTTGCGGACAAAATCTCGCATCTGACTGTTCAGTTCTTTCGATTGCGTGAGCATGTCTTTCACATCCTCAAGATCCATTTTTACCACCACATAGTAGATGCCTTTCTTTTCGTCCTTATACCGGTCCACAGGTCGAACTCCGTTTAGCGTGGCGGCAGCAAACGTTTTAGTCGCTTCTTCAACATGTTGTTCCTCGGCAGTCTTTTTGAAATCTCCTGCCGTTGTGGAGGCAGCATAATCTCGCATCAGATAGGCGGTATACGTGGAGAGCACCTTAACCATCTGCGCACGTGCCCGGTTCTCAGCTGCATCCCAAGCGAGCGGTTCGTTGCGGATACCCATCACTTCCCCAACACCATAAAATGCCTTGGAATCTTGACCCGAATAGGTACCGGTCTTGACCCACTTCGGGGTACTTTCGCAGGCGTTCATGGTCAAGGCTGCGAATACGCTTCCCAGCACCATAACAATCACCTGAATCCATCGGGTTCTTGCTCCTAGCATGTCTGGCTCCTTCCTTTTGGCGTCGGGCGACCGTGCCTCCATAGTATCTCACGATGTGTAACCTTTTCGAGGTTCAAGGCGACTAGTGGGTACGGTAAGGGCATATACAGGTCGGTGAGGCCCGGACCTTGACCATAAAGGAGGATCGAATGCAGAGAGTGCCATGGCATGGCTCAAAAGCCCGAGCTAGGACGGCACGCGGCTGATGCAGACCAAGAGAAGACGGTCCACTCTTCATGCGGAACGCCTTCTCAGCGTAAGGAGGTCGTGATGAGACTGTACCCCATTTTCACGAGTTCGCTTCATAGGTGGTTTATCATCTGCCTGGTGTTGACCGTCTGCACGGGAATACCCGGGCGGCTCGCTGCCGCCTTGGTCACGCCGGAGGAAGTGAACAGCGTGCGGGTCTACAAGCAGATGGCGAAATCCACCGTGTTGGTGGCCTCAGCCTACGTCAGCTCCCATCACATCACACAAGCCTCGGGGAGGGGTCTCGGGTCTGGAATCCTGATCGATGAGGAGGGCTCAATTGTGACCAATGCCCACGTTGTGGAAGGGGCGGCCAAAATCACCGTCACATTGCATGATGGGACGCGTCTGCCGGCAGAACTGATCGGAAGCGATCCGCAAACTGATGTCGCCCTGCTCCATGTCACGCTTCCGAAAGGGCAACATGTCCCTGCGCATCTGGGCGACTCCGACAAACTGGAAATCGGTCAAAAAGTTGTCGCCATTGGACATCCATTTGGTCTTGGATACGCCTTTTCAACAGGCATCGTGAGCGGATTCGGCAAACTCTTTGAAACCAAACAGGAGGTGTTCCAAGAACGAGTCATTCAAACGACGACCCCGTTCAATCCAGGCAACAGCGGCGGGCCGCTCGTCGATTCGGAGGACCGCGTAGTTGGCATCAACTCGGCCATTTTGCTGGGAGCGCAGAACATCGGGTTTGCCATTCCGATTAACACCGTGAAATCTGTTCTGCCGGAGCTGCGGGCCCACGGCCACGTGGTCCGACCCTGGCTGGGCATCAAAGGAAAATTCGTGACCGATGAATTGCGCAATCTTATTGCGCTGCCTCTTGTAGACGGATTGCTCGTCATCGATGTGGAAGAAGGAAGCCCCGCCGCGAAGATCGGACTTCGTGCCGGTGAACTGGATGTAGCCATCGAGGGAGAGCCATGGGTCTTGGGTGGGGATATTATCGTCGGCATCAATGGGCAGGACGTCAAGAATCGCGAGCAATATGCCAAGGTATTCCGGCAACTGAAAGCGGAGCAGTCCATTACACTCAAGCTCTATCGGGATGGCGAGGCAGGCACTCTTGATGTCACGCTGGGGGAACGCCCCGTGCCGCCCGGTCCTTTCCAACATCCCAAAATAGAGGTACCTCCCATCGTTCCGCAGAGGCTGGAGCTTATGCCATTCTAGCGAGGCGAGTGTTCTGCAGTCGTATTCTTGTCTTTAGGTAGGGCGGGCGGCTATTGTTCGAGCCACCGACGAGGAGGTGGCCGATGCGCCTGAGGGTGCTTATTCTGTTGGGCCTGACCTTGTGTTGGCCGACTGTTGGCTTCAGCTTTACGGCTGACAAGCGTGACACGCTGCGAGGGCTCAAAGAGGTTTCGGTGCTCGTTGAGTATCTTCCGGACGACGTGGAACGGGAAGGGTTGAACCGGGAACACCTCCAACGCGACATCGAAGTGCGACTTCGACAGGCAGGCCTGCATGTCCTTACCATCTCAGAGGTAGCGAACTTACCCGGAGCGCCGTATCTCTACTTTGCTGTGTACCCCATCACAGGTCCCTCAGTCACTGTCAACACGTACGCTGTCGCGCTCACATTGAAACAACTTGTTCAACTCTCACGGAATCCAAGCACAGAACTCTTTGCGACCACATGGGAAGGCCCCATATATTTGAGTTCACTCAGCGACTCGAGAGTTCACGATATACGCAGCAGAATTCTTGATGCGGTCGGACGGTTTATCGTTGACTACCGGGACGTGAATTCGAAGTGAGGAGTGTTGACAGCCGATGCGAGGGCTTCACCGCCCGCTAAATTTGCCTCGCATTTCTTTGATCATATCCTCGAGATCGGCCTCGGCTCGGCTTCGTTCACTGATAAGGCGATCCAGATTGTATGGCCGAGAGGAAGCGGAGAGCGGCGAAGATGGGGAAGGGACCGCGGGGGTGGCAGACGGATTCTCAGACTGCGTGGTGTGCTCCCCGGGTAGAGGGGTAGAACGACTCGCCGATTTGTCAGGCGCCGACCTGTCCGATGCCGGCATCTCCTGAAACGAGACACCCTGATCACGCAACCAGCGCTTGGCTACGTTGGATTTCAACGAGAAGCTAATACTCGTGATCGGCAGTCCATCCGATGAGAGGCGGGCAATTGCCGTATTGATCCCGACCATGCGCCCGTACGTGTCGAGCAGCGGTCCACCGGAGTTGCCGCGGTTGAGCCCCGTTTCCGTCTGAAACACCGACTTGCCCTTCGTGGCATTAAAGTTCTCAAACTGCGCGCTGATGGTACCGGTCGTCAGGGTCCAAAGCCCGCCCTGTTCGGGATGCCCGATCGCAACCACGCGGTCACCGATCTCGATTCGGTCGGAATCATCCAGTTCGAGCACGGGAAAGGGTCCAGGCGGCCCATCGAGCTTGAGCAAAGCCAGGTCCAACGGTTGTGAGAAGGCGACGACACGACCCTTGGCGCTCCGCGACAAATCGGCCTTGGGGTCACCGCTCACGCGTTCCGGCTTCAGATAAATGGTCAAGCGGGGATAGGGTTTGCCTGTTTGGTCCTCAATGACGACGTGAGCGTTCGTCAATACGAGTCCATCCTGTTGAATAATGGAGCCGGTGCCGCCGTTACCCCGCTGACCGCTGTTGGAATATCCGATGATCATCACAACAGCTGGCGAGTCGAGCTCGTAGATCTCGCGAGGCGTCAGATCGTGGTCTGCCGCTAGGCCAAGCCCCGGCCACAATCCCAGAACTATCACTGATCTGAGCAACAATCGTTTTGCCAAAGTTCCATCCTCTCAGCAGTCTGCGGTCCGGCTTACTTACCGACGGTAAACAGCATACCCCTCGCTAGCGATTCCTTCAAGGCTTACCCCATTGCAGTCATTTGAGGCTAGATGTGGCGCGAAGCCTTGTCGCCACGTGCCGACCTTTGATTTCACCATAATAATATGCATGAGCGCGACTTGGAAAGATGGACATGGAGTTCAAGCCTCGACCGATTACGGAGCGCGTTTCCAACTCGGGTCGGGATCGAATTCGGTCATCTCAGCGGCCAGCGCTGCCGTATTTTGACCGAGATCTTTCTGGTAGACCACTCCGTCTTGGTTGACCATGAAGCTCACCACACCGGACGTCCCGTAGCGTGCCGGAAACGCAATGGCCGCAAAGCCACCGAGCAATTTGCCGTTGACCTGATAGTCGTATGCTCCGCCCGGCGCATTCTGACCTTGCTTAGTGAGCATTCGATACAGATAGCCATGAAAGGGCGTCAAAACGGTCGAGTCGGATGTGACGGGGCCTTCGTATGCTGCGGCTGCGAGCAAGGGCCCGACCGGACTCAAGGGCTCGTCTTCGCGGGTCTCCCAATACAGGCCGTCCCGCTTGCCGGGCGAGCTGACGAATTTTGAGGTGAATCCCGGAACGCCGTCGCCATCCACATCTTTCGTCGCATACTCACGCTCGGCGTCGACGATCGCGAGACACACCTGGATTGCGGCCAGCTCATTGCGGCCGATGTGCCGGTTCAGGATCTCTTCTGCAGCATGGTGCGTATCGAAACGCCATCCTTCCTGCGATTTCACCAGGGGGATCGGCATCGGCCACTCGTCGCGGCCGACGGTTAAGATCGCGCGCGTGTTGTTCTCTTTGAGCACCACTTTGTTGGTGTCCGCGTAGGCGTTGAGAAACCGTTTGCGCCATTGTGCATCTGCCGCTGCATCGCCCGAGTCGAACAACTGCAGACCGTCGGCGCCTAAGAGCGTTTGCAATACGGATGGATCGTTCAACTTGATGGCTTCCACGAAAGCCTGCATCCCCTCGTCAGCGGAGGAAAACGTCGTCTGTCGGAAGAATTCATTCGAGGCCTCGGACGGCATCGCCAACAGCAGGACGGTCAGGATTGCGAACGAAAATCGTCCGAAATGAACAGAGAGTCGCATATCACCTGCCGCGATGGCCTCCACCGCCGCCGTGGCCTCTGCCTCCGCCTCCGCCGTAATGGCCGCCGCCGCCACCACCCCCACCACGGTGGAAACTCGCATTGCCGCGTGCCCCGTAGTTGGACGCAGATGCTCCGTGGCCGACGCCTTCGAAGGCATGCGGGCGAGATTCGCCGGCGCGAAACCCGGAGGGGGCTGACATCGGCGGACGGCCGCCCGCAAAGCTGCTTCGGGCGGCACGACTTCCGAAACTTTCGCGACTTCCGGGAGAAGCCGGGGAGGGATAGTGTCCGCGGAAATCCTGTCGGATCGGCGGCGAAGCGGGCGCGCGCCCGTACTGCTGACGCAACGAGGCTTCACGGTAGGACACGCCTCGGCGGTGGACAGGGTCGTGTGTCCAGGTTCTGGTGGCGGTATTGTGATAATAGAAGTTGTTGACGGTCACCACATTGACCTGTCGATGCGGCCAGTCGAAAGCGCCGTAAAAGAAGCCGGGTCCCACCGTGATGCCGGGTCCCCACACATACCCGACACCCAGCCGCGGACCCACGAAGTAGCCGGGCCAGGGTCGCCAATACACCGGTGGATAGGCCGGCCACCACCAGGACCCATAGATGACTGTTGGATCGTAGTAGGGGACATAGACCACCTGCGGGTCGGGCGATGTAATCGAAATGTTCTGTTCCTCGTGGTCGATACGAACCTGGTCGGTTGACTGGAGGGTGCCGTTGGCAGACGCGCGCTGACGCAGGTTCTGAACGGTATCCATGACTTCGGGCTGCTGCGACAGGAACGCATCGCCGAGCCGTTCCGTCCAGTCCAGTTTCTCATCCATCATTGCCAGAACGTTCGGGAACGCCACGAGCGACTTCACGCTGGGCTCCCAATTGTATTGATCGGTCGCTTTCACCGCCTGGTCACCCTGAAGTGCCGGGTGTGCTTTCACCCAGCGGGCTGCTTCGACAATTTCCAGGGGATAGGTCGATGCCATTAAAATCTGTGAGAGTAGCGAGTCGGGATACAAGGCAAGCGGCGCCAGCATCTGATCGAGTTCTTGCTGCGTAAACAGCACCTTGTCTTTGGTCCCTCGCTGTGGCGTGGTGAATTCAAGCGCTGTTCGTTGTTTGGCCATCGGCGGCGCCGCATCGGGGTTATAGATGCTGTCGTACTCACTGCAATCATCGGACTCCTTGGGTTGGGTGGTCCAGAAGTCTCCATGGGGGCTGTGGCAACGCCATACATAGGCTGAGACGGGACTTGCAGACAGGAACAGCAGATAAACTGAAAGCATGACGGCGGCTAAATGAGACAAGCTGCTCTTCTCCTGCTTTTCATAGATGGAGCATGCTGTATCCATATCTTTAATACTATACGACACGACGTGCTCTCGTCCTAGTTGTGCGTCAGAGTTGTGCCTCGCTCAAACGTGTCATGCCACCACAAGGTCGGCTCGCCATGCACTGCGACATGGTCACCGCTCCTCAGTGTAGCCTCTTATACGCAGGTAATCGTTCACGCGGTGAGTTCGATTAAATGGGTTGTGAGCCTCTTCAAGATGGTCGGCGGCTGCTCGCACTCGACTTTTGCAGTCCTCTTCATCTAACTGAAAGTCTCCTGCAGATTTGGTTGGGTGTTGCCATGTGATCGGTGCGCCGGGTGCGTCAAAGTAAGTACAGCCAGATAACTGCAGGGCTGCGAAGAGGTGGGCCACTCTCATTGCCCAAAGATGACGCATGAGACTACACCTTTATAGTGGCTCTAAATGCAACCATTGGACCGTCGCTAAGTCGCGGTACTTCTTGGTGAGTCGTCGCTACAGGCTGAGGCGGTTCTGTTTCTGCTGTGGCGTATTAGTGTGCTGCTACTTCTCTTTTCTGACACAGACTCCATTTCGCTTCCAAGTTGCGCCATGTTCGTGCTGGGGATTGGTGTGGGTGAGGTTCAGAAGCGGTTCCATGACTGTCCCGTCCTGGATGAGGAGTTTATAGACATCCCCAGGCCCTCCCCCGCCAGCTTCCTGACTTCGAAAGAATACGATGGCTTTTCCATTCCGAGAATACTCCGGCTTCTGGTCATATTCATTTTCATTTGGGGTAGTGATTGAGGCGAGATGGTCTCCATTGCCATCTCCATTCGCGTCGACAGCGTCCATTTCAAAGAGAGCCGCACGACTGCCATCCTCGGAATGCCTGGCAAAAATAATACGACCGGATGGTGACCACGAGGGATCAGTATCATTCACACTGTTGTTCGTCAGTCGAATATCCTGCCCAGAGCTCATCACGTGAACATAGATCTCTCGTGACGCATTGCCCACGTGACGCGTGAAGGCGATTTTGGACCCGTCAGGAGACCATGAAGGGGACAAATCCTGGTAGGTTCCGCTCGTAATGGGGGTCACGGTGTCGTCGTTCAGATGAAGTTGATAAATGTTGTAGGAATTCTGGTTGACTCTGTTGGACGAAAACGCAAGCCATGCGCAATCAGGTGACCATGCTGGAAATGAATGGTCTGTAGGATTGGTAGTCCTTCGTTGAATGTCCTGAGCAGAATATGTGTTGTCGCCGTTGCTGATAATCCGCGCGGTGTAGAGCTCAATGTGGCCATCTCGGACGGATTCAAACGCAATGGAGTTGCCATCAGGCGACCACGTCAGGGAGCTATTACCATCCGCACCTAAATTGAGCTGCGACTGGCCGGATCCATCGCCGTTCATGATCCAAAGAGAATCCGTCCCGCCAAGCTGAGGTGCCCGAGTAAAACCAATTTTCTCGTTTGTCCAATTGATCGTGGGCGATGAGACACATCCAAAGATGGACATCAGAACAGCGAGAGTCACCCCATGGGTCAGGTAACGCATCATCGACGCTCTCCTTTGCTGAATGTACTGCACGTCATGGCCATGGCTTTGGCCGTATGAGCGAAACCGCGAGTCCATTCTACTTTCAAGAGCTCGGCGGGTCTATGGCGATTGGCGAGAAGGTAGAGGGAGGGGAGAGAACTCGGATGACTTGAATCGAGAGCCGCCTTCCCAGTAGTGTCGTGTGCGGGTCACCGTAACAGCTGTTGCTGGCTCCCACCTTGGAGAAGCGTATGCCGGTTGTGCAGATCAACGGGATTGGAATGCATTATCAAGAGTCAGGGGACCGGGACACCCCGACGATCGTGTTCGCCCATCCGCTGATGTGGGGGCCAGACGTGTTCGCCGAGCTGCTGACAGAAATCGCCAGAGATGCCCGCCTTCTGACGGTCGATCTCCATGGCCATGGTCTGAGCGGATATCGGGAAGCCATGACACTCGAAGAGATGGCGGAAGATCATTATGGGTTGCTGCAAGCACTGGGGCTTGGAAAGGTCGCGTGGTTCGGATATGGGGTCGGCGGAATGATCGGCATGCGCGTGGCGCTTGCACATCCCGACGCCTTTGATTCGCTCGTTCTCATGGCAGCGAGCGCACGACCTGATCCCTCAACAATGAAAGCGTCGACCCTTCACCTCTGGAAAATGTTTCGGGACGGACATCGTCAGGACATTGCCGACCCAGCAATGAAGCTGCTGTTTGCGCCTTCGACGTATCAATCCAGGCCTGAACTGATCGCAAAATGTAGAAACAAGCTCGTGAGCATACCAGACGGCCACGGCATGTTTAACGCGGCGCTTGCCGCCTTCAATCGATCAGATGTGAGCAGTGAGCTTCATAGGATTAGGACTCGGACGCTTGTCCTTGCCGGGCGGCAGGATCCTGCTGTCACGCCGGCTCAAGTAGATTTTATCGCCGCACAAATTCCAGGCGCAGAGTTCAAAATTGTTGACGAGGCCAGCCAACTCGCGGCGATTGAAAAGCCGTTCGAAGTCGCCCGATTGGTACGTGACTTTCTGAGCCGGACTGTTTCTATGTCTTAGGCTTCCAGGCCAAGAATGGGCGTATTGAGGGCCTTCGCCGCACGCGTAGGATCAAAATACTCTCGCAGGGAAATAATCTTGCCACCGGTCGCACGCAAGAACAGGACATATTCCTGTTGATAGATTCGGCCAGTGGACTTAATGGTCCCCTCCGCCATGACTTGACCTACGGCGCCTTCAGGATCAGCCAAGGGAAACACCTTGAGATCATAGAAGCGAAAATCCTTCACCGCTCCTAAGAACCAGGTGACGTGACGGACGACTTCTTCCCGCCCCGAGAGCCTAGTTGGGTGGCCGATGGCTGCCGCGTAAGCGAGTTCCCATACAATATTATCGTCGATAAGCATCTGCCATCGGACGTTGTCATTCACGAGTGTCTGGAAATGCCGCTGCAAAAGATCGGATGCGATCGTCTTATCGCCGTTCATAGAATAATTCTCCATTGGCTCAATTCAAGGTGCGCAATCTTAACAAGGAAGAACACACACATCCTTCATCTGAACGCGCCGATTGCAATTAGCGGATCGACCGGCCAATCCTGCGTCACGAAATTCGTTGGGAACGGGTAAGGTTGATCACCCACAGCCCCAACAATGCATCAAGGCTCCCACAAAAGCTTGGCCACCAGGTCGGGAGGCCAGGGTTCTGAATGATCACGTCATGCACAAGATCAAATAGACCATGTGTAAGAATGCCAATCCCTACCAGCGTGGGGGAAAAGAGTGCCCCGATAATAGCTGCTGTTGAAAACGCGACGGCGATAACCAGTTCCCAGACCAAGGCGTGACTTGACCCGCCTAAGACTGCGAATAGTAGGTAGTATGACGCGATGATCACCAGAACGGTGGGGTAGAAGCTGCGGTCTTCATCGAAGCGTGTGAACTTGGCAAGTGCTGCGATTCCAGCAGCCAGGAGAACGCCAACAACAACGGGTATCAGGTAACGCCTCGCGGTGTCGAATGAGGAGCCGCGCCATTTTACGTTTCTTATGCGGGCAGGTCTATCTTCACTTGAGTGGAACCGGTAATCAGATGATCATCGCCTCCACGATGCTCACGGCAGAATCCGTAGGTTCGACCTTAGTAAGACGAAGTCCGGCTTTGCTGAGGAGCGCGCGATATTCGGGCTCAGTTCGCTCCTGCCCGCCGGGGCCCACGAGCATCATCATGTCGAGCATCTTTCCAGGGTGCGGCGCGTTGCCGGCCGGCAGCACCATCTCGATGATCAGGACACGGCTGGTCGGCATCATGACGCGCCTACAGTGACCGAGTATCGTCAGGCACTGCTCCTCCGTCCAATCGTGGATGATGTGCGAGAGCAGGTACGCATCTCCTCCTTCAGGCACTCGCTCAAAGAAACTGCCGGACACAATCGTGACGCGATCAGCCAGGCCGCGCCCCTGAATCAGTTTGGGGGCATCGCGCACGACGTGTGGAAGGTCGTACAGAATGCCCCGTGATTCTGGATACTTGTCCAAAATGGCTGCTAAGAGATTGCCTGTCGCTCCTCCGACATCGACGATCGTGGTCAGGCGGGAGAAGTCGTACGCAGCCGCCACCGCGGCAGGTTCAGCGCCATGGAAACTCACCATCGTCTCGCTGAAGAGCGATGCCTCTTCGGGGTGCTTAGCCAGCCAGTCGAAAATGGGCATGCCCAGTGCTTGTTCCAACCCGGGTCTTCCGGTCTGGACCGACTCAAGCAAGTGTTCCCATCCGCTCGTGATCCACGGACTCGCCAGCGTCAGGATCGCCGACCGGGCTGCGCCTGGAGCACCGGTCTTGAGGGCCTCACCGAGCGACGTCAACGTGAAGTGGCCTGCTCCGTCTTCAGTCACGAGTCCAAGATGTCCGAGCGTCCGAAGGAACCGTCCGAGCGAAACGGAATGGGTCTTCGTGGCGGAGGCCAGGTCATCAACTCGTGTCCGCCCTTTGGCCAAATGATCGGCAATGCCCAATTTGGCGGCGACGTATAGGACATGCGACATCCAATGCGCTGTACCCATCTGAACCAGTTGCGCATGAGGCGGAAGCGATGTGGTGTGGGGTTCTGGCATGCTGAGTCTCCGGTTGAGAATGCGGACTGCGGAGGGGAGTCTAGCGCAAAGCCGAGGCAGGATGCATCACTCTCGTATCAATCGAGGAAGGTTGGAAACGGCGTGATGCGAACAACCTATAAGGCAAGAGGCGAATAACCTAGACGTAAAGGGAACCTAGTCGTGCAGGATGATATTCAGGAGTGAACTGTGTACCTGCAATCCCCCGTTGTAGCTAATGAGACCCAGTTTACGGAACTTGTTCATGAAGTGATTGACTCGTGAGCGAGTCGTACCGATGATCTCCGCCAGTGTCTCCTGGCTGATCTTCGGAATCACCAGCTCCGGTTCGGCTTTCTTTCCATAGTTGGCCAGCAAGAGCAGTACCCTCGCCAGTCGCTTTTCGCTGGAGTTGAAGAGCTGATCGACCAAATCCTCCTCCAGCCGAATGTTGCGGGAGAGCAAGTGGGTGAGAAACAGCTCCGAAAAGGTTGGCTCGTCGTGGAGCACCCGGATCGTGTGCTCTTTCTCCAGTCGCATGACTTCGCACGGAGACATGGCGGTAGCGCTGGACATGCGCACCGACTGACCCGCAAGGCAGCCCTCGCCAAAGAAATCGGTGGCTCCTAAAATACCAACGACCGCTTCTTTGCCCTGTTTGGAGATGACTGTGAGCTTGACCTTACCGTCCTGGATATAAAAGATGGCGTCGGCCGGGTCACCTTGCGAAAATAACTTCTTGCTCTTCCGGCAGCTAATCGCCGTCCTTCCTGCGCCTATCTTGGCCAGAAAGGTATGAACATCGAATGGGAGGGGCTTTGGTTTCATACGCGGCCTCTGTCCCAAGCAGGAGCCCGGTGTGGCTTAGCGTGCTAGAATACAAATTCACCCCAACTCGATCCTAAATTTCGCTTCTCTCTATATAAGGCTAGGCATTCATTAGAAACCTGTCAAGCCCTCAACTGTAAAGCGATTATTGCTCGCTATGGCCATTGTGGGACTCGGGAATGCCCCAGTGTCGTCTTTTGAACAGGCAGGACGGGTCTCAGAGGCGGAGAATCAATGGCAGATGGAATGTGGCCTTTGAACAGTTGAACACGATGTCGGTAACCTCCCCAGCTGAATCACTGAGTATTCTGGTGGTCGATGATTTTGTGCCGTTCCGGGAGACCCTACGCGAATTCTTTGACGATTTCGTCTTTATAGAAGTGGTAGGCGAGGCTGGAGATGGAAATTCAGCCATCCAGATGGCCTTCGAGCTGATGCCTCAGGTCATCCTTATGGATGTGAGGATGCCTGGACTAAATGGTATCGAGGCCACCAAGCGCATCAAGAGAGACCTGCCCGCAATACACATCATTGGCGTCTCATCTGTTGATGACACAGTAACCAGGGAAGCAATGGAAGCCGCGGGATGTTCGGCCTTCACAGCAAAAATATTTGTCCATACACTTCCTCACCTCATTTCAAAGGTTACCGGCAAGTATGTCGCTCAGCAGACCCCTTGCTTGAGGTCACGCCGTGGTTGAAGCCGTCTCAGCAGGTCGACGCTGTGGATCGGGACGGTCGGATCATCTCAAAGGAGACAGTTTGATGTCACCCCCACCGCCATTACCAAGCGAGTCCTCAAACAGCTATGCCGCTCTCCTGAATGTGAGCTCGAAGAGTTGATGTTTAGCTGCAGAGAGTTTACCTGGCACGATACCCTCATCGAACTCGTTCGCTTGAACCAAGCGGGGGTCGAGATGAGCAAGGGGACCTCCGAGTATCAGGCGATATGCTCCTCAGCGCCTATTCGAACGCTTACCGGTACCTTGAGGCTAGGGTGTAACTACCTTGTGTCTCTCATCGATTCACGGTTGCAGCTTCATGTCCTTGAGTTCATCGAGCGCCAGAGTTTCTGTGACGGGTTCAAGCACCCACGTTGGTACTAGGAAATTGGTTTCATAACGTAGATGCAGATAATAGCTGACATCCGGTTCGGCCGAAAGGTTCAGTGATCGTTCAATGGAATCGCGTTTCATCGAAATGGTATGAATTCCAGGTGAAACTGTTGAATAAAAGTACCCTCCTCTTATTAACTCGGTAAGTTTTATTTCGTCGAGGTACACGGGCCAGGCAAGCGAGGAAGAGAACGGTCCGTGTGCGTAGTAAATGTACAGCGAGGCTTTTCCGGGAACCGGTTCGCCATGTTTAAAGGGTTCACCTGTCGCAGCGCAACTGGTGAAGGACCACGTCAGTGAAAAAAGGATGAGCAGGAAAAGACTACACCTCTGGTGAGACCTACGAATTGCGACCAGCTCCATTTTTCCCCCTACGTGAGGACGTTTTCTTTGTGAGCTAGCCTTGCGTTTCACACCCCCATTCATTCCCTCACGCACTTCCGTGACGAAGTCCATCAATTGTTCTCTCGCTTCCGCCAAACCCCTCTTCAGCGGCATCATGTGCGCTCATGTCGTGTTTAGGATCGTGTTTGGTCTGTTGATGCAGTAGGTTTGTTGAATGAGCGGCACATATCGCGAGGTGTTCTTCGGATAGGGATAATCTTCTATGGGTTCTCCTTGCGTCCTCCAGATGTGGAAGCATTCCGCGGTAACGGTGAGGCGGCTCACTGGGACCCCGGTCAAATTGGTGACGACGGCTCCCATCATTGGTCCGATGACAATCACCATATTGCCACGCTGCAGGTCTTGGTCGCCGACTCTCCCTGTGTAGCGAATGATAAACATGCCGTGCTCCCCACCTCGATCAACAGGTCCATAGACCGGCTTTATTTGAATGGGTAATACACGGACCAACAACTGTACCTCTTCGCCTTCGACCATTGAGTTAAGGATTTCTCCTCCGAATTCCACGACACGGCCTTTATACTCATCGGGATGGTTCACCACTTGCTCGAAGCTCACAGTGCGATCCACCTTTTCCAGAACTTCAGAAGGAAAAATTGGGGCAGGCGCACAGGCGAGGATGAGCAGACCTCCCCCTCCCATCACCAGGAGGGTTTGCAACCACCCTCTTCGTCGTCTTGATAATTCCAAGGTGCTGTAAGGCTAGGGCGTCTTCAAAGAGGTGTCAAGGATGGGCACACCTTATTATTCTGGACATTTTCTTGCGGCGTTCCTCAACTGGCTTTCCAGCAGCGAGTGATTCTGTAACTGCGTGACTAATTAGTGGGCCGAATCGGGGTAACTTTGGCACAGTGATTAAGGATCAGCGATCTTTCCCGTTTGGTTGGGTCCTTCTTCAGTCTGAGGGCCTTCCATAGGTTCACCGGTATTTATCAATTCCTTGGCCGGTGATGGTTCAGATTCTTGAAGGGCCTGCTGCATGAGAGACGTCTCTTCCATGACTAATACGGGTTGCACGGTTGCCACTGCCCTCTGTATTGCACCATACACCTCAGGTATTGAACTCTCTTTCGGTATCACTTCTAACGCCCCGGCTTTCTTCATCGCATAAAGCTGATAATCTTTCTTTTCAAGCGAGAGTCCAATCACGGCAACCTCGGGATACTGTACTTTGATTAGCCGGGTTGCTGTAATCCCGTCCATTCTCGACATATTGATATCCATGACGACAACGGCCGGTCTGAGGCTTGCCATGCTAGAAAGGGCCTCTTCACCGTCACTCGCTTCGCCAACGACTTCGATGTTGGGATAGGCTTGTAAGGCGCTGCGCAACGTGCGCCGTACGGTAGGGTGGTCATCGACCAGAAGTATGCGAATCTTTCCAGCGATAGTCACAACTTGCCCCAAGCAACCGGAAACGTATAGACAGTGAGCAGTGGTATGAACTAGGGATACCCCTTGAATTGTAATATAGACGACATTTGTAGAAAAGATGCCAATAGTCATTGTCGTCTAGGAGACAGTAGGTTTCCAAGTTACTCAGTACAACTTCGTGTAGTTGAGCTTCGTAGTGTCCCTTCAGCGAGGGGTTTTTCTAGTCACTGCCTTCGATCGCTTGACGATAGAGTTTAAGCATGAACAGGAAGAGCTCGCTTGCAGACCTCTCAGGTAATGTCATCCTCGGACATTTGCCGCTTCAAGAACAGAAGCAGTTGCAGACTCACTTGGAGGTTGTGTCAGTCGAGGTACGCCAAGAACTCGACGAGGTCGGGGGCGATCTCCGCTACATCTGTTTCCCTCTCGACTGTGCCATCAGCCTTATGGCCCATCAGCCGACTGGCCAGAGCGTGGAAATCGCCGTGATCGGCAAGGAAGGCAGCACTGGTTTTAATGCCGCTCAGGGTCTGACCACCTCCCCCTGCCGCGCGATTGTACAAGTCGGTGGTTCGATGTACCGGTTAGGGGTGAGATGGCTGAACGCTTCTGTGCCTTTCTTACTCCAGTCATTAATCAGGTTTGGTGCTGTGGTATTCCGACACACAGTCATCTCGGTCGGCTGTAGCCAATTTCATTCCGTGGACCAGCGGTTGGGCCGTTGGCTCCTGGCGCATCAGCACCGCACCGGATTGACGACATTTTCTTTTACCCATGAGTTTCTTGCCGAACAACTTGGTGTCCAGCGAGGCACCGTCACCGAAGCGTTGGCAGTCCTGGAGGAGAAGAAGCTCGTGGACTCTGGGTACGGAAAGGTTAAACTCCTAAAAAGCAAGGCAATGGAAAAGGTCAGTTGTGCCTGTTTTCAGCTCGCCAAACAAGCGATCGAAGAGTATATCGACGACATCAAAGCCTACAAGCGGTCCATGGCCTGAAGAACACTTTTTGTGAGCATAAGCCTGCCAAAGAAGCGCTCCGTGACATGCAGCCATATCAGGCAGCGTGTGCGCCGACGCTGCAGAGTAGGTGACATGATCTTGATCCTCCATCTTCTCATCTAAGTCGAGCGGTTCCGCTCAACGCGCACAGTGCGAACACAAACCTCGCTCTGAGGGTTGACCATCAGCAACAACGCCTATCTGACGTGCGTTCCCAATCTCCCTTGTTTTGAACCCTCTTCCGAGCAGTTGTGAAACGCCTCTGTAACCCATAAAGCCGGACCAAAACTTGCCTGTTCATCACTCTCAGTAAGAAGGTGGGGTGAAGCTCCATCAACCTGCGGCTTGAAGGCTCTTGTCAGAGCAAGGGAGGATGGTATGCTGCAACAAGCAACGATCGGGGATCGGATTCTTGAAATAGTGAGGGCGAATCCTGACTCTACGTTAGAGGAGGTCACGCGACAGTTGCCGGAACTGTATTGGTCGGATGTGTTTCTCGAAGTGGAGCGTCTGAGACGGTCGGGCCAACTGCAGCTGACCCAGAGTAGCTTAGGATTGACGACCACCTTGCGCCTTCCCTAGTCAACGCAAGCGAGGAACGACACGCAACACAAAACTTCGGCGATTTGAAATTTGTTCTTCTCAGGCGAGGGTCTTACGCCTTAGGTGAGATAAGATCCGTCGCATTGGCTGCTAGCTGATGCTCCATATGTGAGCGCGTCATTCCTCGTTTCCAAACACTTATCTCCTTTAGTCTGCTACCACGCTGCTCCGACTGTACGACCACCTGATTTAGGCGAATCGGACGTGCTATCTTCCGAGAAGAGCCGAAAATGCCGCGTCCGCCGAAGCCAAAATGAAAGTTGGAATTGAGCGAGCGCTGATCAAAGCCGCTGTTAGGGATCCGCGCAAGTCATATGGACCGCCCAAAATGGTTGGCGGGACAATGTGAAGGGGGGAGGACACCTGCCTAATTGAGCCTCACGTCTGGGAAGCCCAGGTGATGACCAAGACGCCGTCACGGGTGTCATGATGCTTGCACTTAGGGGAACCCTCAGCTGGATCGCGTGCGGGTTAAGCGACTGCTGCCATAATTCTCTGTATCGTGGGGTACAGGTCCTCGGCTGCATCTTCCTTCTTCAATAACACTTCAAAAGCACGTACTCGCTGCATTGCATATATATTGTAATCTTTCGTGTGAGCGGAGCATCCCACCACGAGCACAGAGGGATGCTGGGCCTTGATTAACCGAGCTGCCGTAATTCCGTCCATTTTCTTCATAGTAATATCCATTACCACCACCGCGGGCCGAAGCTTTCCCACACTCGTAACGGCCTCGTCACCATCGCCAGCTTCACCGACCACTTCAATGTTGGAATGAAGTTTTAGGATACTGCTTAACGTTTCACGAACACGGACGTCATCATCAACGAGAAGCACTCGTATCTTATTGGCACTTTCCATTTAGGGACAAGTATAAGGTAAATCAGCGATTTGTCTATCAGCGACCGCCTACACTTTGGTGCTCGCTACTGCAATGGTTCCTGGGCGAAGCATTCGATTGCCACGTATTCCACATGAACTGAATCCAATTCTCGAGATGCCTAGTACCTCTCGGTAACCCTAGCTTATACGTTTGAGCGATAGGAGCCTGGTCCACACCACACAGTTGCCGACGGCTTGCAGGAAGGCCCGACCGCCGACAACTGAGATGACGGTGGCCATCATGCCGGACGCCAAATCGATTCTTCTCATTGACAACAAGGCCACACGCCGTTTTCATTCTCTGACCTCGATGGACCTTCCTGATGGCTCCCTTAATAGGGCCATTTGCCGGCATTAGATTACGTGATTTCCTTCTCCTCGGCCTGTCACGGTAAAAGTTCTTTTGCTCCACGGCACGTCGCTCATCTTCAGTTGGCCTGGGGGAGTGGAATCGTTATAAGAATCCCACCCATCACGTCTCCCGACTTGAAATCCCTCTTTGGGCTTTTGGGGTGCACATTGTGACAATCGGCACACCTCTGAGACAGGGCTTTATCGGGATAGAGTGCTTGGAAGACGCGAGCCTTGCCCTCGGTTGTAACGCCTGAATAGGGACGATCGGTATTCACGAGGATCTTTGTAAGCGCGGTCCGCTCGAACTCGGTCGTTGGGCTGTTCTTTTTATTGATCGCCCAACTGCTGATCAGCCGGAACCGAATCCCATTTGGATGTTTGGCCACGAGCCGCCCCGTTTCGAGTAAAAATTGGGCGGGTAAAGGGAGATCTCCGGTCTCGAGCCAGTTTTCCGCAGCAGAGACAATGCCTCGCGTCTGCATCCGCTCCACAACCTCGGTTGTGTAAAAAGTTCGCTCCGCCTCGACCATACTATGCAGATAATTGGCGACAGTTTCGGGGGATATGCCCTTGGGCGGATCTGTCTCCTTGCTCGCGGCGGGGAACACCCACTGACCAAGTAGGCAAGTGGAGATGGTTCCCACAGCGAGTCCCAACCAAAAGCCTCCTCATATTCATGATGCGTCCTCCATTTCTGAGGCGGCGTTTCGTTGACCGTTCATCGGTGACCCTCATTGTGCAGAGCGGCCTTCTCCTGTCGACCGTCCGTCTTGGCTGATCGTTGCCAGATTGAAGCCAATAGTTATTTTGCACCCTGCTCACAGGAAAATGGTGCCCTCAGTCTATCAGCGGAAATCCTTCCGGGGACATTGAAATGGCTTGATGCTGTACCTCCCATCAATGACGGTTCTCATATGCTCACGTCATCTTTCACACGCGCAGGTAACGGTTTGCTCGCGACGCGCTGGATGAAGCCATGCAATCGCTGGTGCATCTGGTCGAGGGCGTCTTTGACTGACATGCCAGAGAGCGTTTTGAAGGTATACTTCAAGACGATGTCGAGGTGGATGTATGCCATGGCAAGGCGGCCCAGTGCCCCAATTAATTCAGGATGTGTCGGAATAGTGAGGTCGTGCCTCACCGGAAATGCCGCGTGGTCAGGTGAAATCATAGCGCCTATCTCCCCTTCGACTTCTCCTTGTACTTCTGCAGAAGATCCCGGATGACTCTTTAGAATGCTCGGAGTCAGACCCCTATGTCCAGGGATCGCCGCCGAGGAGGTAGAGAGCCGCCCGGGCCGAAGCCTGGCTTGGCTTCCATCCAGGCTCCTCCAAGATCGAGGATGCGATGGGTAAGGATATTAAGTGACGTAGGATCGAGGGACAAGTGGTGGGGCAGCGTAAGGAAGATGAGAAATGGAATTTGACAGAAAATTAACGGAGTAACGGCCCCGCTCTCGACTTGGGGCCTAATGGGGTTGGTTTGCATGCGGAGGACGGACCGACAGCGCGCTGATTAAGAGTTAGCGGGTAGACCCCCCGCCGCGCGCCGCGAACAGATTGATGGCGCAGTTTTTGATTTCCGCACCGGCTTGTTCTATTGTGATTGCCAAATGAAGAAAGCCTCCTGGTTTTTCTGGGCATTCGTCGGGCTTGTCTGGCTCGTCATTAGCCTGCCATTTTCGGGCGATTCCTTGAAGGCCCTCCTCGATATTCCGGATACCCCTCCAAGCTCGCAAGATGAGCTGGAGAGGCTACTGCAGAACATCATGTACGCCGCGAATTTCTCCATTCTCTCGATCCTTGTGCTGTGCGGATTGAATAGGGGCTGGCACGAGACTGACGGGTATCCCAAGTGGCTACAGCGGCTACATTTGCAGGCGCGATTTACGAACCTGTTTCAAAGCAGACTCGTCCTTGTTGCCACGAATATAGTTCTTGCACTGCTTGCTTTGGTCTTCTCTGTCTTTCTCTTTTTGCATGGTCGAATGTTGATTCGCGCTTAGGCTACTGATAAGCGGCAAAAGAGCGGGCGGAGAACAGCCCGCCGCGGGCCGCGAAATTCAGAGGGGACTAGCTCCCTTCAGGTGAGACGGGGGAGATTAGCCCCCAGAAGCAGTGAACCTGCATCAGGCAGGTCGAAATTTGAAGCGGCAGAGGTGGCCGCCACGGACAATGCATTCGTCATGTGTGGAGCATGCTCAGGAATCCGACACCTGGAAGGGAATGAAGCAGCACATCTACGTCGTCGCCGATACCTTGACCGGCGCATTGGCCCAGCAGTTTCCCAACAAGCTCTAACAGAGACCTGCCTCGGAGACGCGCGCCTTCTCTCCCTGTGAGGGAGGGCGCCGTCACGGGCCTCGCGCGAGGCGAAAGGGAGTTTCGTCCAAGCACGGCTCGCTTCGCTAGCTACTCCACCGTCGCTTCCAACAGCTTGCCAACCGAATCGAGTTTCGAGGTGAGCTCCGTCGGCACGCCGTGTCGCTCGTGCAGGAGCTCGGGCGAGTTATACGTGAGCCACACTTTGCCATTCTCGTCTTCCCATGCCAAGGCTTTCATGGGGAGGTCAATGGCGGCGGTAGGCTTGGCCACCATGAGAGCGGTCCCGCCCTTTGGGTTGCCAAAGATGAGCAACTCGGTGGGTCTCATGGCCAACCCCGCTTTCTTCGCCTCTCCGCCGTGATCAATCCGAGCAAAGATCTGCATCCCTTTCGCCGTGACCGCTCTCTCGATCCGGCCGATTGTTTCGGGGACAGAATACTTGCTGGGTTTTGTCATCACAGTACCACCACCGGCTAGAGCTGTACCCCCGGATATGGCTGTGACCGCCAGGCTTGCGTAGAGGAGACTGTTGAGGAGGTCATGAAGAAGTCTCATGGTCACTCCTTTATATTGAATGTGTGAGGGGATTCATCAGTCTAGCCACTCCGCCGGATCGTGTCCAGATTGATGCTCGGTCATGGAATGGGAGTGCGGGAGGAACGCGCAGGAGTGCGACGCGCCGCGAAATTCAGAATGGCCCCGTGTTGTCTTCTTTGCGAACTTTAAAAAAAGCGTGACATTACTGGTCTTGGCGCGAGAGTTCAAAGACACCTCATTTTGAACGAGGGTTCGCTAACAGCTTGTGGCACGCCTCGGAATCGGGAACACAGGTCATCCCGGCATTGCCCGAATAGCTCGCTTTGCAAACCTCCGCTATATGAGAAGCAAGACGGACATGAAATGCTTGCTCCATATCAATTGTGTGCAGGGAGGGCATCACTCCAACCCCGTGTCTACCCACCCAGAAGGTGATCTGTCCGTTCTTAAGCACGCTTTGTTCAATTTGAGCATTTTGGTCGATTGCTGTGACTAAGTACGCAGTCGGTGGATCGATCTTGTCTTCGGTAGCCTGAACGAGTCCCCCTCCCTTTCGTGGCTCAATTTGATGAACGAGGACCTGTTGGACTCCCTCTGTTGTCTGAGCAGCGTTAAGAATACAATCCACATTCATCGGTTGTGAAAGATCTCCGTGTACCCCGATTGAGTACACGGGGCTGCAACTGGCTAACAGGACAGACGCGACAAAAACTGGAATTGGGATGAAGAAAAGCAGAATGTCCCTGTTCTGTATCTTGTTGGCATGAACAAAAGCGGAATGTCCCCGTTCTTTATCCTGTAGCGACTCAAGTGGGCCTATGAAATCTGTGTCCATAACGTTTTACCCTCAAGGTTCACCTTCATTCGATAGAATCTCGCTTTTGAAGGTTATGACGTCTTCCCGTCGGCACATTTCAGTATGTGAAAGAATGCTTGTCAGACATGGGTTGAGGTAAGAATCCAACGAGGGCAAGTCTAGCGCAAAGTCGGGAGCGTATCCATCATCTCAGTGGGCGATGGAAACAGGAGGGTAGGTGAGTCAGGCGCGAACTGAGCACCGCTTCCTCGAAGAGGAACCTGTTACTTCTCCCAGTTTCTGGCTAGCCGGCAGGTGGATAAAATACGCCAGGCGTTGTGGGATATCAGTCACGAAGCCAGCTTCGCCAGAAGGGGATGGATCGAAGTCTATGAAGGAGTATGAAATCATGGGAGGTCTTAGAAACCCGGCGTGTTTTCTCGTTGCCGTGGCTCTATTTCTGGTGATGACAGACACGCTGATGACGCAGGCCCAAGATTATTCGGCTGAGGAGCTTGCCCGCCGTACCCTCAAGCGCAGGGCCGTCGAAGCCGTCATGTGGGGCATGCCAGCGGTCAACTTCGACCTGATGTATCAGGCATTCGTTGGCGTCAAGGGAGGGCCTAACCAGATCGTCTATTGGTCGCGGCCACTGGACTGGAAGAACCAAACCCTCACGCCGAACCCCGACACCATCTACTTCATGCCGTTCTACAACACGAAGGATGGCCCTGTTGTGCTCGAGATTCCGCCGTCCGACGAGGGCTCAATCACCGGTAGCATCGATGATGGATGGCAAAACGCGCTGGAAGATGTCGGCCCTGCCGGTGTGGATAAGGGTAAGGGCGGCAAGTACTTAATCCTGCCGCCGGAGCATAAGGGGAAGGTTCCCACCGGCTACATCCCACTTCGCTCCGATACCTATCAAGGGTATGCGCTCCTTCGGTCAAACCTGAAAACCGGCAGCGAGGCCGATATCGCAAAAGCTGTCGCGTACGGCAAGCGCGTGAAGTTTTATCCGCTGGCGGAGGGTGGGGGAAAAAGCGGTCACCAAACCAAATTCGTTGACGCATTTGGCCGCATCTTCGACGCGACTATTCCGTATGACGTGCGTTTTTTCGAGTCACTCAACCGCTTTGTGCAAGTCGAGCCGTGGCTGATCCGCGACAAGGCGATGATCGACATGCTGAAGTCGGTTGGCATCGAGAAGGGCAAGCCGTTCCGTCCTGACACAACCACCAAAGTGATGCTGGAAGCGTCTGCACATGAAGCCCGCGCCTTGATCGAGATGCAATATGAAAAGACCTTCGTTCCGCCATTCAATGAAGGCAATCACTGGGCATTGCCTGCATCGCCGGAAGTCGTCGAAGGCATGCCAAACTTTTTTGCGAACCGAAACAGTTACCCTACAGATGGGCGTGCGGTGACGTATGCCATGGCGTTCTTCAGTGCGAAGCACCTTGGTGCGGGGCAGTTCTATCTTATGACCGTCAAGGACAAGTCTGGCCGTCGCCTCGATGGGGCGAGAGCCTATCGCCTCACCGTGCCTCCCGACGTCCCTGTAAGCCTCTACTGGTCAGCCACTGCGTACGACGGGGCCACACACACGCTCATCCGCAATACACGTTGGTTCAGCCGCTCATCGAATACACCCGGACTCCAGAAGAACGCGGACGGCTCGGTCGACCTTTTTTTCGGCTCAACACCACCAGAGGGAAAGGAATCAAACTGGGTGCCGACGAGCGCCGACGGAGGTTTCGAAGTTATCTTCCGGTTCTATGGTCCGGAAAAACCGCTTTTCCAGAAGGCGTGGGTGTTGCCGGACATCGAGAGAATGGAATAAAAAAACGCCTGGGAGTATGACACGGTGACAGACCGCTGGAAAGCCTTGAGCCCGATGCCATCGAAACGTGGATCAGCCGTTGCAGCCACAGTGAATGGGAAAATTTATGTGATGGGTGGCGCCGCGGTTCATCCAGGTTCGAGCGAAATTGCGCTGCAGCCAGCACGGCCTCATCGATCGGTCGGCACCGTGGAAGAATATGACCCGAAGACGAATACATGGTCCGAGCGTTCGTCGATGCCGACTGCGCGAAATCATGCCGCAGTCGGGGTTGTGAACAACAAGATTTATGTCATCGGTGGCCGGCTCGGTAGCGCGTTTATTTTCACCGCAAGCAACACAAATGTCGTCGAAGAATATGATCCCATGACTGATCAATGGGGCTTGGTGAAGGCTCGCATGCCCACCGAGAGAAGCGGGAGCGCCTGGGCGGTTTACAAAGGACGCATCTACGTGGCCGGTGGAGAGCACCAAGACGGACATCTATTGGCAGCGTTTCGCGCACTGGAAGCGTATGATCCGGTGACTAATACGTGGGCGGAGTTACCGATGATGCCGATGCCCCGACATGGCTTGGCTGGCGCCATTGTTGGCGATCGCCTT
This sequence comes from uncultured Nitrospiraceae bacterium, assembly GCA_963824855.1. GTDB lineage: Bacteria > Nitrospirota > Nitrospiria > Nitrospirales > Nitrospiraceae > Nitrospira_C. The sequence goes on along the minus strand of CAWGQP010000010.1, from coordinate 332,414 downwards.
CACCTGGCAAGTGGCGATATTCAGTCCGCAGGCATTACCGGCATGCGGGTGGTTACGGAATCGCACGATGCCTTCGAGTTCTCCGGTTCAGAGCAGCATACGGGACGCCCTTAGCATAGTTGTGCATGCGGATTCTCAAGACCTACACCGTTTCTTTTCGCCTTACCCGATGGGAATTAACGCCCCGTTGGTTTGGCTGGCGGCATCCGAAGCAAGGAAAGTCAACGTTTGTGCGATGGAGTCGGGCCTAGCCCATCTTGATGGATCGGCAGTGGGCATCGCCCGTCTATTGGCAGGTGTATCGATCGTGCTCGGCAAGACAGCATTCACCGTTACCCCTGAACCCGCCAGTTCTAACGACAGCGTACGGATCAATCCGATAAGGCCTGCCTTCGATACGATGTACGCTGCTGCCCCTGAAAATGGTTCAAGTGCTGCTCGGGCGGCCACGTGCACAATGCGTCCCTGACCGCGTTGCAGCATGGAAGGCAACACTGCCTGTGAGAGCAGAAAGGCCGAGGTGAGATTCATGGTTAACATTCGCTGCCATACCGACACGTCGGTTTCTACTACACGGCCCGTGGCGAAGCCACCGACTAGATTGATCAGCGCATCGAGCCGGCCTGACGTACGGATCACTTCATCCACGAGGTTCCGGACTTGCGTCTGATCGGTGAAGTCGGCCGTAAGAGCAGTGACTCCAGGTACCTGCACTGGATTGCGATCTCCTAAGATGACCGAGGCACCCGTGGAAACGAACGCCGGAACGACAGTCTGCCCCAGTGCGCCGGCCCCGCCGGTAATCAGGACGACTTTCCCCTTCATTTCCATGTGTGCCTTGATCTAGGCCGACTCGAAGTTTTCCATCGCAGTTTTAATGGAAGACCCCGTGGCGGTTATGGTGCTTCTTTCCACATTCATGTTTAAGGGAAAGTATATATCCGGGATGAAGAGAGGAATACTGTCAAAATTGACAGGCGAACCTATAAGATGTGCTGATTACGAGTCAGCGGATTTGTCCCGCCGTGGCACATGGTGACGTTCAACTAAGATGTAGGCGGCAAGACTGGACCCCCACCCGCCGCGATTCAGGAGGCCCCCGTTTTCTCTCTTTCGTCCCGCCTTGCTGTTCGGATGGCACGGTCGTTTTACCCCCTTGTGTCTTCGTGTCTTCCCGGCCCGCAGGCTTATTTTTTCGGCTTTTCCCATAGCGAGAGGACGTTCCCCTCGGGATCGGCAAAGTCAGCCATGAAACCCCACTCATCGATGGAATGTTTCGGCGTCACCACCTTTCCACCCGCTTTCTCTATCGCCTTCAGCGTCGTATCGATCGATTCAGTTTCCACACCACACGACGGTTGATCAGCTTTGGATTTGCGTTTATAGAACCCGCCGTTGATCCCGCCCGGCTCAGTTGGATTGTAGTCTTTATCCGCGGCCGTGGTGAGCGCCATGGCGCCCTCATCGCCCCACAACTGCACCTTCCAGTCGAACACCGTCTCGTAAAAGTCTTTGGCCTTCTTAAAATCCGACGCTGGAATCTCGAACAGCACGACTTTGTTTTTCATCATTTCCTCCTTCCCTCAGCGTACGCCGCTAAGCCGCACGTTTGGTTAAAGGATCGTGTTGGTGACGTTGCTCCATACAATGAGATTCAAGATCCCGAATAAGTTCACGAGCACAAAACAAGACCGCTTCTCACTCGTCTTCCGGCAGCCCTTTCCTTTATGGTGAGAAGCAAATTCGCTCACTTGCTCAAATGCGCGTATCAGCTTTTGCACCAGGAGAGTCGATCGGCGATCCATACGGCATGCTACTGCGACCATGATCGATTCATAACTGGGGCAATCCCAAGAATGGGGCTATTCGGTGAGCAAGAATTATGTTGAACTGTTCGACAGATCCGCCGAGCGACCCAGTACTTGCCCCGGACCGCTACGACGAGGAAAAGGCGAGAGGGGAAGCAAAGAGCGATTTGGGCCGCCACGCGCCGCGTGTCAGTCGATTTACTTGCCTCTTCAGCGTATGCTCGCCCAGTTTAAGAAAAACTAACTAAGCCCTTTGACAGCTTACTCATCTTGTCGCGGGAGGCACAGATGTCAGTGGCACTCTCTGTCGGATTGTTCATCCTTGCGGGACTTTGTGAGTTAGGTGGCGGGTACCTCGTATGGCTCTCTTTGCGGGAAGGTAAGCCTGTGTGGTATGCCCTGATCGGAGGGATTGTGCTCATCCTTTACGGCGTAATCCCGACCTATCAACCAGCGCATTTCGGACGTGTGTATGCCGCATACGGCGGGATGTTTATCGTCTTGTCACTGCTCTGGGGATGGGGGCTCGAAGGAACGCGTCCTGATCGTTATGACACGCTCGGTGCGGTGATCTGTCTTCTCGGCACGGCAGTGATCATGTATGCCCCTCGCGGTTAAGGCGCGAAGAAGCACCGGCCCGCTACGCGCCGCGACTGGTTTTTGAGCATGTCGATTTACCGGATCCCGTTCGACTACAAGGTAAGAGGCTGTGCCGTACTCACGAAGGTATCCTGTGGAACGGAAGTGAACATTCTGCAAGAAGGTGTGCCGGACGTGATCCCTGCCGAAGCATGCTATCTCGGCTGGCAAGAATCGCTCATCCTTCTCGGAAAACTCGTCGAAGCGGAGATCCCAGACTAATTCGCGGTTTGCCTGATGCGAGATACTCGGCGATCGGTTTAGAGAGCGTCAGCGCCATCGCCGCAGTCTACACGTCGGCCTTGTTTGCATGGTGAAAGGGGGGAGAGGGCCAGAGTTGGCATCAGAATCTGTAGCCGACCTCGATGAGGTATAAGTCAATACCGAGGGAATCCGAACCATACATGCCTGCGTCTGAAAAGTGCTGAAATCGAAAGCCCGCAAACGCATGAGAGATCGGGTGGATTTGAAGCGCCATCGTGAGTCCAAATTGGACAGGCCCTCCGAAATCCTGCGAGCCGTATTGTTCCCGCCCCAAGAATGCTAAACCTACCCCCACATCAATCGAAACAAAATTGTTCCAGCCGGTCAAGGCTACATCCGGGTGGACAGCTGCGATGAACCCAGTTTTCCCAGCAGCGGAGAGAGCTCCCGCGCTGGTGATCAGTCTTGTCTCGATACTAAACGGACTCTGCCCCAGTGGCCATGACCAGGGAAGTCTGAAGGTGGCAGCTACGTCGAACAGGTCAAAAGATTCTGTTTGTCGCTTCCCTAAAAGAGGTTCATTCCGGCTAAACCCGTAGCGTGGGCCGATGTCCAAAAGAGTGATATCACCTGCGATGCTGTGTTCTGAGATAAGGATGGATAGTGCCAAAAGGGGAAATGTAAGGGAGCAGGCGTGAATGGCGAATTGTGCTCGGTAGCAGTTGTGTGTTGAGCGCCTGGCTTTCTTCACTCAATCGAGGCTACACGTAAACGATCTGAGGCGGTATCTTTTTTCGACTCGGACTTCCATCGGGTGAGCAGCCACTCTTGAGAATCGACCGTTTGATCGCCATCCAGCGGATGAAGACGTTCGTAACTGCCATCAGGCAGCAATCGTCTCGCCTGAACATTGTCTCGAAGTCCGACGGCGAGAATGTCATTCATGATGGTGTCTCGCCATTGCGGATGAAGCACGGGAAAGAGAAGTTCGACCCTGCGATCGAGATTGCGCGGCATAAGATCCGCACTACCTAAGAGCACTTCGTGTTGTCCCGCATTGTGAAAGTAATAGATCCTGGCATGTTCCAGAAACCGACCGACGACCGAGCGCACCGTGATGGTTTCACTCACTCCTGGCACGCCGGGCCGCAAGCAGCAAATGCCTCGTACCTGTAAATCGATTTTCACGCCGGCTTGCGACGCACGATAGAGCGCTTGGATGCATGGCTTATCGACGAGCGCATTCATCTTGAACGAAAGGTGCCCTCCGCCATGTTCGCGGTGATGGTGAATCTCACGATCAATTCGTTCGATCATTTCCCGTCTCAATGTCGTGGGGGCGACCAGCAATCTCGCGTAGGCGATCTTGCGGGAGTACCCTGTCAGGGCATTGAAGAGGTCTGACACATCAGTGCCGATGACGGGATCACAAGTGAAATAGCTCAGGTCGGTGTAGATGCGACTCGACACGACGTTATAGTTTCCAGTGCCGAGATGGACATAGCGCCGGATTCCATCGGCATCCCGTCTGATGACCAAACAGACCTTCGTATGGGTCTTGAGCCCGCGCACTCCATAGACGACGTGCACGCCTTCGTCTTCAAGCTTCCGAGCCCACTCGATATTGTTTTCTTCATCAAATCGGGCCTTCAGCTCGACAAGGACCGCCACCTGCTTCCCGTTGACGCGGGCTTCCATCAACGCGTCAACAATGGGCGATCGTGGGTTGACACGATAGAGTGTCTGTTTGATCGCGAGGACATTGGGATCATTGGCCGCCTCGCGGACGAAGTCTACAACTGGCATGAAACTGTCATAGGGATGATAGAGCAGCAAGTCCTGGTGCCGAATGGCGTTCAGGATGCCGCCAGGCTTGCTTAAGAACGCAGGAATGGATGGCTGGAAAGGAGCATCTTTCAGGTCGGGACGTTCGAGCGAGGTCAGTTCCATGACTCCGGCCATGCCGATCGGATCCTCTCCGGTGTAGACTAAGTACGAGGGTAACTGGAGGTTCTTGGTGAGGATTTCGGCAATATGCTTCGGCGTGGTGGCATCCAGCTCTAACCGCACCGTGGAACCAAAATCCTGTAACTCGAGCTGTTCCTCGACCGCCGTGATCAGGTCGGGAGCTTCGTCATCTTTGATCGTCACTTCGACGTCCCGTGTCACGCGAAAGGGATAGGAGGCGACGATTTCGAGACCGGGAAACAGCAGATCCAGATTGTCTGCCACAATCTCTTCCAGCCAGATGAATCGTTGGCTCTTTTGACTTGCCTCCAGTTCTGTTTTCTTCGGAGCGTCCTCATCGTGCCCGGGAACGGACACGAGACGCCGAAACACGTCCGGTAACTTGACGCGGGCGAAGCATTCACCGCGATCCGGATCCTTGACGACGACTGCGAGATTGAAACTGAGATTTGAGATATGTGGAAAGGGGTGGGTCGGGTCAATGGCCAGGGGAGTGAGCGTCGGAAAGATTTCCCGTGAAAAGTATTGGCGCAGGCTGTCCCGCTCGCGCTGATTCAATTCATTCATGTGGAGGACATGAATGCCCACTTCACGGAGCCTGGGCAAGAGATCGTTCTTCCAGCAGTCTTGATGTCGCTCAAGCTGTACGGTCAGCTCACGGCATAGGGCCAACATTTGATCAGAAGGCGTCATGGCGTCGGGTGGGATCTCGCCGGCTCCTCCCGCAATTTGACGGCGGAGACCCGATACTCTCACCATGAAGAACTCGTCGAGATTCGTTGCAAAAATTGCCAAGAACTTGACCCGTTCCAGCAAGGGATGTCTCGTGTTTTCGGCTTCCTCTAACACTCGCAGGTTGAATTGGAGCCAACTGAGTTCTCGGTTGAAAAACAAGCTTGGACTGCCGAGGTCGACGGATGTGTCGGAAGTCTGGGGCTGGCGATCTGGTTGGAAATCCGTCATGGCTATTGTGATCCTAGTCATATCGGCTGTCTGAAATGCAAGTCTGACAGGCGACTCGATGCAAGAAGGCCCATTGTTTTGAGCTATATCGGCACCCTTCACGTAGGATAGTTTACTTCGGAACCGAACGCTACTAGCACCCAATTGTATATTCTGTATTTTCCCCAAACACCACAGAACCTTGACATGAACGTAACAGAGAACTGCTAGTTTCTCACCCCTCTAGGACCTACTCACAGCCATGTCACAAGTCGATTCTCAAGAAGTTGGGATCATCCTGTCAGACCAGGAACGCCACCGATGCACCTCAAGTCCCTCGCAGACTGACCCTCCTATTCGTTATTGATTTCCGAATTACAATGGCAGCATAGCGGGTCGGTGTGGCGGAATCGCCGGCGATAACTAATAGTTCTTGCGACTGGGTAAATCGATGCTGCGGTCAAGTCATGGACGCCACTGAGGCGAACGGCAAGCTTGTCGTACGGCTTAACTGGACCTGCCTGACAAGCCCAGTTTCCATGGATTCGATGATGTATCCGCATTCGTCTGACTGGTGTCAGCTGTCAATTCTGACAGTTCTCCTTCGTAGCTCTTGAACATATAATCCACTCGGTTCACTTCCTCCTAGATGCGAACAATTGAGGAGGTTGCTCTGATGTACCACAGGGAGTCATTTAGTGTTTAATTCCTATGCGCAATCTTTAGATTACTGCCTAGTGGAAAAAACTTCTGTATGAGCGCTTTGTAGGTCTCTGCATTTCATTCATGTAGGTGCCGCGTGGCAAAGGCTGGTCAGATTCGAGTTTTAGTAGCAGATGACCATGCCATGATGCGGCAAGGGTTGTGCGGTATCTTACACGATTGTCCGAACATTGAAGTGGTCGGTGAGGCGGGCGATGGGGATGAAGCGGTCACAGCGACGTCAAAGCTTCAACCAACCGTCGTTTTGATGGATATCAATATGGGGAAGATGGACGGTATCACGGCGACTCGATTAATCAAGGCACGGCACCCAGATATTCTCGTGATAGGACTCTCCGTCTATCCGAAGGACGATCAGGTTTACGCAATGCAAAAAGCCGGAGCTTATGCGGTCGTCAGTAAAGAGAAAGCACTGTATGAGTTGTCTGGTGCGATCCAACGAGCAGTGGCTTCCACTCAACCGGTCCTTGTCCGAGAAGGCGACATCGTCTCAGCGAACTCTCTTCCAAAAATGCATTCATTAGACGTGTGAAAACCATAACCGCCATCTCAGGAAGTGACACACTGTTTCAATCTAGGGGTCCAGTCCAGTTCGTCACTCGTGATGGACGAACTTAGACTGTCCTCTTTTTGAACAAACGAGAGAGGAGCTCAGGGAGAAAATTAAGCACGTTCTGCCTTTATCTCGGGGTGGGATGCGAATTCCCGTTCCCATATCTTTGAACCAACGATCGATTCCGTTCGATGATCCTCCGTGGATCTTCAAAATCAAGTACGATGGGTTTCGAGCCTTGGCCTTGATTGAACGAGGCGATTGCTGGTTTGTTTCGCGGAAGCATCATAAATGTAATGGTTTCCAGGACCTCGCCACGGCACTTGTTCGAGAAGTGAATGCCGAGATGGCGATGCTCGATGGCGAACTGGCTGTGCCTGGGGATCGAAATCAAGAATCCTACCTACAGTCAAAGCAGGTCGAAGAGGATTATTGCGTGCTGTTCTGGAAGGAGAAAACCACCAAGTCCTAGAAGCATCTAATGGGCGTGTTGGACTTGAACTGTTTCAAGAGCGACCAGCGGACCTAATCATCACCGATATAGTCATGCCAGAGATGAACGGCCTCGAAATGATGTGGGAGCTAAGCAGAAGATTTCTCAACGTCAAAATCATCGCCATATCCGGCTGCCCGGCTGACGAGAGCGGGCTAAAAGCGGCCAAACTACTGGGGGCTTGTCAGACGTTTCGAAAGCCCTTCGATATGAAGGAGTTACTCAGGGCGGTTCGATACAATCTGGCTGACTAGCTGGGGCATCCCTGTCCGCAGACAACCGAACGCCACAAGAAACCACAAGCCAGGATGCTTCGGCTTTAGGAGCGAAGCTCCTTCCGAGTCGGAGCAACGCTCGCAAGTGCATTGTGAATCGTACGGTCTAGTTCATCACAAGAGCTATGAGATTTCACCAAATACGCTTGTGCGCCGTTGTTTAGTGCGAGGTCCTTCATGGGTGCAAGGATTAGTCGGGTAAGGAAGATGAATGCGATCTCTGGATGGCGGGGCTTGGGAACCAACTGCAAGAGTACGTCGAAACCTGACATGTCAGGGAGCGTCAATTCGGAGATGACGCACTCAACCCGCTGCGACCGGCAAATCACTAGCCCTGCCTTTCCAGTGGAAGCTTCGAGAACCATATAATCGGGCAAGGAAATTCTCAGCCGCTGTGCCCAATACTGGCGGTCGTCGTCATGGTTATCGATGAAGAGGATGGTTGAGGAGGTTTGCATCTGAGGTCTCGTGTTGCACCAACCAGACCGCTTTACTCGACCAGCATGACCGACAAGGTGTGGCCTCCGTCCGAAATCTTGGCCTCAATTCGGTCCCCAGGATTGGCTCTCGTTGGGACCTTTGTGTCACGAGAGAGCTTCAACTCGATCTTTCGGCCCGCTGGAGTGGTGATGACATAGGATTTGTCGACCATCTTGAGAATGTCTTCCCCTCGAGCATTCTTCGCCATATGGAATTCTCCCTCCACCGCAGAGACTTCTCCTATAACAGTTTTCGAAGATGGCGATCCTAATTGAAGTTGGGCCTCTGTCATGGTCGCAGCGAACAGCGTAGTCATAATACTCAGACTGATCACTGTCATTACGGCACCGGTAGATTTAACGAGCGTCATAGTGACCTCCCGGCTCGAGGCTAGCTATCCCCCTACTCAGTGCAGCTTGAATGCCAGGTCCTATGTCGGTGGCTTTAATAGAAAAAGTATTCAGGTGTGATTAGAGAATCGCACTATTGGTGTGGTATTTCACATCCAAAGTGTAGGAGATAGAGGCTAGTGAAAACTCTGGGCCAACTCTAGGCATGGGTAAGACAGCGGAGAAGACAACCCTGTTCATCGAGGTCCATGAGAATGAACTCGAGGCCGCACTCATGTCCGCTTACCCATCGAACCGACGTGAGCGATACTGTCAATGGAGTAAAAGGAGACAGATGCCGAATTAGTGACGGAACTTTTAGGAAACTTCACTACGCACTAGTAGGCCAACGCGTACAAATAGCCAATAAGGGATCGGGGCGCACACGAACCGCCGCGAATCACCATGATTCCTTAGGCCAGTAGTCTCGACGAAAGTCCTTCAAGACTCCATCTTGCGTGAAGATCAGCGTCTTTTTCCAACCCTGAGCTCCTCCATACCCGGAGAATTCCCACGTCCACACCTCTCCGCCATCATCTGATTTCACGCGCTTCGCCGGCTTTCCCCACTCGCTGAGATAGTAGTCTTTCGTCTTCACGCCAATCTCCTGTCGTCGCTCCATATCGAACTGCTGCCACCGCTGTTCCAGCGTCAAACACCCTGGCAACGATATCAGCGCCAGGAGGGTCATGCTGAGCAGAACAGTTTGTAGTTCAAAGCGCGACGCCATGAGAAAATCCTTTTCCCCTCATGGATATCATGTCTGGCGATGCTGCGGTATGGCAAATCCATCTACATTATTGAGAAGTTGCCGGCTCGCCGCGTGCCGCGAAATGGTGCTGAGACCGTTTCTTAGTTACGAAACGGTTAGGCCGCCCTCGCTTTGTGAAGTCCGTAGGCGTATCCTCCTCGCTGTCGAACGGACATGCTTCAAACCGCGACAAATCCTTGGACTGACCGCAATGCCCTGATGGGCCGCTTTACTCCTGGTCTGTCCCAGCTTCTCCATTATCGTCGAGAATGGTTCCGCAACGATCTGGTTGCCGGAATTTCAGTTGCCGCAGTGGCGGTACCGACGGCGATTGCGTATGCCCAACTCATCGGGTTTGATCCCATTGTCGGCCTCTACGCGGCCATCCTTCCTTTAGTGGCCTATGCGTTGTTCGGGACTTCGCGTCAACTCATCGTCAACCCTGACGCGGCGACCTGTGCCGTTTTTGCCGCCTCGGTGTTGCCGCTTGCAGCCGGCGATCACCAGGCGCTGCGTTCGCTGTCCATTGCGCTGGCGGTGTTGACGGGCGTCGTGTGTATCGCGGCGGGGCTCTTCAAACTCGGCTTCGTGGCTGACTTTCTTGGGAAACCGATTCTGGTTGGATATCTGAACGGTGTCGCCATCAGCATCTTTCTAGGCCAGATGGGGAAGGTGTTCGGCTTCTCGATGCATTCGCGAGGCATTGTCCCACGGCTCATCGAGCTGACCGGAAAGTTACCGCACACCCATCTGCCGACATTGACCCTCGGGCTGACCACTCTTGCGGTGATTCTGGCCGGCAAGCATTGGTGGCCGCGTGCGCCGGCGTCGCTTCTGGCCATGCTGGTGGCCGGGGCGTTGGTCTACGGGCTTGACCTGGAAGCGGGCGGAGTGAGCGTGGTGGGCCTCTTGCCGAGTGGACTGCCGGGGCTGACCCTTCCCGAATTCGATCCAGAATTGCTGAAACCGCTCCTTGGCGGCGCCTTGGGCGTCGCGCTCGTGAGCTTCAGTAGTAGCATGGTCACGGCAAGGAGTTTTGCCGCACGGAATCACTACGAGGTCGACGTGGATCAGGAGTTCCTGGCATTGGGTGCCTGCCAAATCGCCTCTGGTTTATCGCAGGGCTTCGCCGTTGCCGGAGCTGACTCGCGAACGGCAGTCAACGATGACATGGGGGGCAAGACGCAGATGGTCGGCATTATCGCCGCCGTCACGATGGTCGCCGTGCTCTTTTTCACGGAACCGCTGCGATACCTACCGGTGGCGGCGTTAGGAGCCGTATTGATTGTGGCTGCGGTTGGTTTGTTTGACGTACGCGCCCTGCAGAATATGTGGCGAGTCAACCGGGCCGAATGCGCCTTATCCGTGGTGACGACTTTCGGGGTGATCTGGCTCGATCTTCTGCATGGCATTCTCATGGCCGTCGTCGCGGCGTTACTCTTGTTAATCAAGCGTGCCTCGCGACCACCGGATGCGATTCTAGGGCGTGTGCCTGGGATGAAAGGGTGGCATGCTCAGGCACACCACGAAGACGCCGTCACTCATCCAGGCCTGCTGGTATATCGGTTTGGCTCGGCAATCGTATTTTTCAACGCCGGGTACTTCAAGAACCGAGTCATGGAACTTGTCGGCGCTCATCCCGACGTCCGGTGGCTCATTGTGGATGGAAGTACGATCAATCTGGTGGATGTCACCGGTGCAGAAATGCTCGAATCACTGACGAAAGAGTTGGCCGCAAGGAGCATCCGTTTCGGTCTGGCGAACGCACGCCGCGAAGTACGCACCATACTGGAGCGTGCCGGCGTGCTCAAGCACATCGGACCAGAATTCATGTTTCCGACCCTCAACAGCGCAAGCGACGCGTTCCATTCCAGAATAAAGGCGTGAATTCCACTTTTCCTCAGGCGATCTCCATCTATTCGTGGTTGTCCAAGGCGAAGCAGGTCACTCAATGACAGGCCCGCCACGCGCCGCGAAACGGCTCTTATGGGAACAGCTGGAGAGGGATAGGGGAGAGTGGCTCAGCCACCGGCGAAGACGGGACGGAAGCCTGCGTTGGTCAAGATGCATGCGACAGTGTCACGGTGATCACCTTGAATCTCGATTCGTCCTTCCTTCACGGTGCCTCCGGCACCACAAGCCTTTTGCATTTCCTTCGCCAGCCGCTCTTTCTCTGGCTGACTGATGCCGACAAATCCTGTGACAACTGTCACTGTCTTGCCGCCCCGGTGCGCGGTTGAACGAATGATATTCACCCGTCCACGATTTCTTTTTGGTGCGGCTGGTGTCTTCTCAGCTGAACCGACAGCATTTGACTGAGTTGGCGTCAGCGGCGGTGTGACATCCTTCAGCGGAGCGAACGGACTCTTCCATGCGAACGGCTCATCGCTCGTGGGAAAGTGTTTCTTCTCTTTCATGTGCCGTGTACTCAGGGTCGGAAGGCTATCTCGAACTAGGATATCTCTACAAGCCGTCTTAGAACCAGCCCGCCACGCGTTGCGCAATGCAGAATGTCCCCGTTTTCTGTTCTAAGCTAAGAGTGATTCCTCAGTCTTCTCATTGAACTGAGTCAACTGCAGGCAACAGGACGGGCCGACCGCTGACTGCCTTCACCGGCATTTCATGAGTAAGATCAATGGCGGCATTCGCTTTTTGAATAGTACTTACGTCATGATTGGTCGATCAGTTTTGTGCCCAATATGGACGTACGGCGGTCCTCTTTCCAAGCGGTTTAATGAAAGGATCTGAATGAGCTACCCGTTGCTGAATATCAGTTTGTCCGAGCTTACAGCGATCAAGATCACTTGTCCGCAGTGCCATGCGTCGGCGGAATTTCCTGTAGCGCGTCTTCAAGGCGATCCACCCGAGCGGTGCTTTCACTGCCGCGGCGAGTGGTTTGTTGCCAGGAACCCTCGGACAACGGCGCTTGAACATCTGTTCCGCGCGCTGGGGGAGCTCCGTGCCAATTCGGAGTCCGGGTGTAGAGTGCAGTTGGTGATGAAGGAAGATCCCCGCTCTCCGAATACCCGCGTGCCGACCTAGTTTCGGCTTCCCGCCTTGGATGGCTGATCGTGATGAGCGATGCACAAAGGAAGGATCAAATCCCGCCACGCGCCGCGAAATGGTTCCTGACACTTGTACTTCCCGCGCGGGATTGGTGGCCGGCGCGCGGTGGCTGGCTTGCCCTTGGCCTCGTCCTGCTGGGCGTCATCGCTGGACCCGCTCGCGATGCGGCGGCTCAGCTCGATGTCCAAGTCAACCTCCCCTACGCAGTGCAGTTCGGGTTCGGGTCCTACGATGTCGGCGGGCTTTCGGTCGATGTCTTCCGTGTCCCAGTGCAGCATACCTTTGCGCTGGGGCCAGAGGAGGATGCGTGGCGACTGGCGCTCACCGGCTACCTGGGCTACGGTCACTTCTCCTTCGAGACCAGTGTGTTCGGGCCCAAGGTCACCGCATCGGAGGACTTTGTGTTTGTGCTGCCCCAGGCGGAGCTCCAGATTCCCCTACGGCGGTGGTGGACGGTCAAACCGTATGTGGCAGCGGGTCTCGGCAGGACTTTCAACGGGTCCACGGCCATCGAGGGCGCGCCAGGAGGGGAATTGCACGTAGAAGAAAACTTTGTCTTCCTGTACGCGGCTGGGATCAGCAACCTCTTCGAGTTCCAGGTGCAGGACTTTGTCCTGGGCATCGGCTCCAAGTTGGCGGCGGCTGGGGATGCCACGATAGGACAGTCCAGGAGCCCGAGTACGAACTACGGAACGCTCCAGAACGGCCTGGAAGTTCGGCACCCTCTCGGTTTGGATGTGAAGGGTCTTGTGCCTGACGTCGGGGTCTCCTTTATTTACTATTACTTCTTCCCTTCGGCCAAGTTCTCGCTGCCCGGAGAGAGTCCACTCGAGGTCTCCAATCAATTCGAGTTCGGAATCAACATCGGCTCTGCCAAGCCAGCCAAACTGTGGATCTTCAACAATCCGAGAATCGGCGTCAGCTACCGCTTCGGGGACGGCCTGACAGGCGTGAGGGCGCAATTTGGCTTTCCGTTCTGACGCGCGCACAGAGGTCAGACCTGAGCGCGATAAAAGGGTCGGGTGTCTTTTCCCAGGAAAAAGCTGTCCTAATGAATACGGGTGAGGAAAAGCTGGAACCGGGGTATCCAGCTCAACTAGGGGCCCCCCTAGTGCCGGAGGCCTTCGCTTCGATTCCCATGAATACAACTCAAATGTGCGCCGATTGATGCTTCCTCGCTGGGCGATGCTAAAAACGCGCGAAATTGCGGTCATCTCTTGGACAGAGCAGATTGGTTTAACATTTGCTATGCAACATGCATCACAAAGACATCACTGCCGTACATCAGCCTTGTGTATTTATGGAGGATTCCATGCTGCCAAATTTGCTAGATCAGGTAGATGCGGCTACCAGCTGTCCATCTTGTCCAAGCATCAGCTCCACGCCTATGGCGGAGGTCAACGCCTGCCTCATCGCTCGCATTGGATGGTGTCATCGACAGGCAATGGAAGCGCGCACAACTCTTGAAGTTGAAGAGTGGTATTCGGAGCAAAAGGGTCTTATAGACGCCCTCCTGGAACGAGATTGCACACCTGAGTACCAGGGGACGCCCGCTCTTCGGGAGCGATACCGCAGGGGGCTGCAAGATGGAAGAGTGCTAATTCAGGTGGCAAAGATAAGACCCTCTTGCCATCATACATATACTCACAATTAGCAATGATGCTGAAGTGTTTGATAGACAGTGACAGCGCCTTATCCATCGGCCTGGTTAGGTGCGCGAGGGGAGGGACGACGAGGCGTGCGCCAACCCGCTACGCGCCGCGAAATGGTTCCTGACTCTGTTTCTTCGCGCAGGGTGGCCCCGACCGTTTTTTCTTCATGTCTGCTTTTCTGTCTTGGGGTGTGAGTTATCTCGTCCGCAGCCAATGATTGCCGTATTCCCTCAACGTAGGGTGTTTTGTGCACCTCTCCAAGAAGCTGTTTGAGGGCGGAATCATCAACGATCAGGGGATCGGTCAATAGGTAGTGCATTTCAACGAACTCTCGAAGAAATGGGTCGAAAAGCCCCAGAAAACGTAGCATCATCTTTCCAGCTGCCATATACCGGGGATGCCCTCCAAAGGCCAGCACTGCAAGCTCGATCTGAGTGGTGATGCCGGCACCTCCAAGGTTCCACGCACGCCCAAAGGCTGCCGGAGTATCCAAGAGCTTTGTCACGACCGGACCAACGTCGGGAACGAAGACGAACTCGTGTGGTCGGTCGACCGGACCGATAAGTTTGGCTTTCCGGTTCTGCTTGGCCGAAAGGAAAAGGTCACTGAGTAAACTTCGTTCGACATCTGGCCCGTAAAAATCCGGTAGGCGCAGGACCCTAGTCTTGATCTTGCCTGACACCTTTCTTCCGCGCTGTTCTTTTGAATGGGATAAGCCCATATTCTGACCGCGCATGATCTATTCATTACTACGCTATGCCCATCTGATCGGTATGATGCTCCTGAGTGCTGGGCTAATCGGTGTGTGGATTTCAGATCTGAGATCGAGGAAAGTGTGCGACCTCGGTCTCTTCGCCGAGGCCGTTCGCAACATTGCAGTCTTCTATGATGGTGTCGTGGTACCCGGAGCGATCATCCTCTTTGTCTCAGGCGCATGGATGACAGCAGAAATGTGGGGTGGGTGGGGATTTATGCAGCATCCCTGGCTGGCCGGCATGCTTGTGCTGTTTGTGTTTGAATTTGTCGAGGGGAACACCATCACGCGGCTCTACTTCTTGCGTCTCCGACGCCTCACAAACGAGGCGCTGGCACAAGGAGGTGTGACACCTGAACTCACTCAGGCCAGGCAAGAACACGTGCCGACCTTCACGCATTTCTTGGACATTCCGATGCTCTTGCTCATTGTATCGCTCGGCGCCATGAAGCCAAGTACATGGACCCAATTCATCATAGGGGCGATAAGTTCCTTAGCTATGGCTACAGTCCTAACCTTGTGGGTTCCGCGCCTCTACCCATGGGTCCCGCCGACCTACCACAAGCCGAGCTAGCCGGCCCGCCATGCGCCACGAAATGCAGAATGTCCCCGTTTTTCTTTCCTTCTGGCGTCTCATTCTCACTGCTTAGCTTGACCTGTTACATGCTGAAGGGCGGTCATTGGACCGAACCTCCGTAGCGTGGCGAGTTGCTGTCTGTCCTTCACGAGGAACATTCCGGCAAACCCCAAGGCATCGACCGAGATGCCCTGGAAGCATGCATGCAGTCGTGGCACAGCCAACATCCATCTTCGAGTCATGAGAAGGTTGTACGGAGCGGTCAGTCCATGACTGCCCGAGGTGGCGTCAACAGATAGACCGGCCGCATGCAGGACTTTCCGGTAGCAAGCATGCAAGGAAGCCCCACTATCCTTTCCCGGATTGGTCCAGTCATGATCCATTGCGGCATAGGCGTGATGGAACGGCAGGCGAGGTACGATCATGCGGTCCGTCTGAGCGAAGCGCAGGAGTGGCTCGATGGGCAGTGGAGCGATTGTCGCGTCGAGCGGCATCAATTGCAGGTGTTTGTGCGTTTGGCTGGATCCGGCCTCGTGTCCCGCGTTATAGAAGGCGAGCGCGTCGATTTCCGTGAGGCCGATGAGGAAGGCCTCACAGTCCTTTTGTGTGAGTTGACATCGCTGATCCTCGAACGATCTCGTAGCGATCAACAGATGGTGTTCCACTGCACTGAATTTGTTGATCAAGGCGATGTGGGTTGCCGAAATTGGTGTGACGAAGAGATCGGGATCGTACGGAAACGGATTGACATTCGATCGAGCGGCTTTGTCGATCTCTTCTACGGCCGAAGATTCTAGAACACGCACCTGGAACGGGATGCCGTCCTGCTGGATCACTTCTGTAGTGGTCTGCAGGAATTCTAGGGCGCCGCACCGGCGGGCGTTGGCCGTGCGTTCCAATAGGGAGGCTTGCAATGTGCCGGGTGTCAGCTGTGAGTCCTGATCAGTCATAAGGAGATCGTACGCGAAGGGGAAGGGGGCAGGAAAGACATATAAAATGTCCCCATTCTCTTTTTCGTACAAACCCCTCTAACGTTTCCCCTAGTTTTTTAAGATTAGATCCTTAAAAGCGGTATTAAGCGAGTATGCGTTCTTTACTTTCAAATCAAAGCCCATAACAATTGACAGCAAGGATTGAAAAAATGGGTTTGCAGCAGGAGATCCATTTTGAATCAGGTCTTCTCACTGTCGATGCAAAGGGGGAGTTCTCGCTGGAAGAGGCAAAACGGGCCTTCCTAGAAATGCTTGCGGCTGTTGCCCAATACCAGGCCGAGAAAGTACTCTTCGATGGTCGGGACCTGAAGGGACAACCAGAACATATTGAGCGGTTCTACTATGGCTATTTCGCGGCCACAGAAACTATTAAGCTTATGGCGAGATACCCAATGTACCGTGCTCCACGGTTTGCATATCTTATCAATGAGCCTCTTCGTGACGCGCGAAGGTATGGGGAAACCGTAGCGCTGAATCTTGGGATGACCGTCAAGACCTTTGAGACTCCAGAAGAGGCTGTCGAATGGCTTAACCTCACTCCTCCCAACAAGCCGGATGCAGATGACACTTGAAGAGCAAACTTGATCGCAGTGTTGCACCGGCTTGCCATGATATGGCCCTGCAGAAGATGAATGCAGAAGCGGAAGTATAGACGATGATCCAGACCAGACGGCACGGTGAGCTTCAGAAAAGTAACCTGTCTCCTTTTCGTCCTCTCAGCCTAGCCAAAGACTTGACGGCGATCGAAGCTCCAGCTAATGCACCAATGGTGTTCATCAGGACGTCAGTCATCGAAGGAAAGCGGACGGGAGAAAATACTTGGTAAAGCTCACAAGTAACAGACAGCAATAGCCCTGCAAGCGCTGCCTCAGAAATCAACTTCACGCCAGGCGCTCCTCGCACTCTCGCATAAGCAAAGCCTAAAGGAATGTAGAGGAAACAGTTTGCAATGGTATCGCGAAGCAGCCGATGCGGTGATCGGATCACATCAAGGAGTGGGATCCATCTCACACGCCCCCATCGGGGAGATTCTATCCACCAAGGAAAGCTGCAAAGGACGATTATGAGGAGGATCCATCCAACGAGAATAAACGTCCACACGTGGATCGGCTGAGACAAATTCAGTGATTTGCCGCTCTTGGAGAGAATATTGTCTGACATAACGGGGGGCAGTGTACTGGAAAGTCGGGTAGGTTTCTATCGATCAGGAATGGTACGGGAGATTGATCGCGAGAAAACGAGCCGGCCGCTAGCGCCGCGTATGGTTCCGTTGTCAGTGTCTCTCCGGTTGAATCTGGTGATGCGAGACGCTGATGACTGGAGAGTGATGCAGCGTTTGGTAGACGACACAGTAACGTTCATGGATGGCCCCCGCTGAAGACGACGCCAAAATGAGGGTGGCGGCTAAGTCGGACGGCTTCACGGGGAAGCTATGTCAGGCAATCGTTCGGGCAACTGTCTTAACTAGGGTGTTCGCCAGTCACGAAAGAAATGCGAGGCGAGGCTGACGCACGCGCCGCGAAATGGTTCCTGAAAGTTGTTCCTGCTCCCCGACGTTCAGTTCAGACCGCCAATAATGTTCCGATAGTCGTCTTCCGAGTAGGCTTTGAGCGTCGTGGTCCGGACATTTCCCAATGACCCAAGCTTGAGAACGAAGGCAGCCGTTTTCTCGTCGTTGGGCATCTCAGCGACCAGGGCAAGATCGAAAGTCCCTTGCGTCATATAGACAGTCTTGATCTCCCCACCGAAGTCTTTGGCCAGCTTCTTCGCTGCATCCATCCTCTTCGGCGACTCTTTTATATTTCTGATCCCCTGATCCGTCCAATTGAGAAGCATCAGATATGTAGCCATGGCGCCCTCCTTGAATGATCCGTTGAGAGGCAGAAAGCGAGTGTATTCTACTTCTTCTGATAGGTTTGATCTATGAGGTGAGAGGGAACGATGTGGAGAGGTACAAAGGCCCGTCACGCGCAGCGAAATGGTTCGCGCACACCTTTGCTCCTCTTGAGGCGAGCCTTGAAATTAACCCATTCCTTTGCCATTGCTGTGTGGTTTAGCTGTTATATTTTTCCTTCTGGCCACACGGTGGTACGCTTATTAGTGATACCTGGCTAGCGACCCATCCGTGCGGAAGCCGTGAGTGTCGGAGGAGAATTTGAGGAGAATTTGATGAAGCAACCAGCGAAGTCCAAGAGAAGAACGATAGGCTCAGCCCGCTTCGACGTTCAGATGGATGTACAGTTCTTAGGGCTGACCCCTGAAGGATTAGAAATCGAAGGCATGGGAGTCGTCAGGAATTTGTCGATGCGCGGTGCACTAATTGAGACCTGTGCTCTCGTGAAGACGGATGACCACCTGACATTGTTTTTGACGATCCCCAATCAGGCTGAGCTGCTGGAAATCCCCGCCGTCGCCATTCGGTGGGTCGTACGACGCCATCAATTGGGTGTTGAGTTTCTGAAGCTGGATAGACATACGTCGCGGAAACTCATGAAGTATCTGTCCGGTATATACAATGCGGCTCGGGCGCAACGTAAGGCTGGGTAACCTCCGCAGCAATACCTGTTGATGTGTGCCGAATGCGCAGCGTACCGAGCTGAAAGCGTCGGTCAACTATCAAGTGAGAGGCGGGCAATAACACCGGCCCGCCACGCGCCGCGAAATTGTTGCTGACGCCGTTTCGCTTCCCAATGCCTTATTCAATCTTGAGTGAGGCGATCTTGTCGTTCGCAAGCATAAAGAGGTAGTCGAGTTCTACCGGACTGCCTGGGAAGCTGCCGGTTATTTTAGTGCGGAGGCGGACGGTGTCTCCGGTAACCGAGGCATCGAGGACATCCATCGTATATTTGTACTTACCCTGCGTCTCTTCACTCCAGGCCTTGATCGCATCACGCCCGCGATAGGTCCCGCCTTCGTCGTGCACTACGGCGTTTTCTGCGAAACACTCTGCCAGCTTGTTTGAATTCTTTTCCTCAACCGCAGCGAGATACTCGGCGATCGGTTTGGGTAGCTTCAGCGCCATCGCCGCATTCTACGTCTCCACGCGGTCTTGTTCCATCGTGAAGGAGGGGAGGGTGCGTCGGCGCGCCCCGCGTCGAGAATGGCAAGACCTGATCCATTTGTGTAGCCTCCGGAAGGCCTTCCCTATCTGCGGCACGAAGCCCTCCCATTCCCATGTCGCACGGAGACCTCTTGCTTTTGTCGCGACCGGTCTTATTCCTGATTCGGTAACTCCGACCAAATCAGGTATCTGCCGGAGAGGAGACATGCTGGTCAACAGGGCTGATTGAAAGGATCATATGCAAACGAACTTGGAGTATCTGAGTTTAGTGGGGCATGAGCCTGAGGAGACGAACCAGGTCCCAAACCCGGCTCAGGCCGATCGCGACCTGCTGGATGCCTATTCGCGAGCTGTTACAGGGGCAGCCGAGACCATCAGCCCTGCTGTCGTGCACGTGGAAGTACGACATCGAGTCGGCGGATCGAAAGGCGAACGAGTCCACGAAGGCAGCGGGTCAGGGTTCGTGTATACGCCGGACGGGTTCATCCTGACGAACAACCACGTGGTGCATGGAGCCGTGGAACTGCGCGTCATGCTGACGGATGGACGGGAATTCGAGGGGCAGTTGGTGGGCAATGACCCGGATACGGATTTGGCCGTGATCCGAATTCCAGCCATGGGTCTTGCAGCCGGCTCGCTTGGGAATTCACAGCAGATCCGAGTAGGGCAGCTCGTCGTCGCCGTCGGTCATCCCTATGGTTTTCAAACCACGGTGACTGCCGGAGTCGTCAGCGCGCTTGGACGGTCACTTCGCTCCCAATCGGGCCGCCTGATTGAAAACGTCATTCAGACGGACGCGGCGCTGAATCCAGGAAATTCAGGCGGGCCGCTGGTGACATCTTC
This sequence comes from uncultured Nitrospiraceae bacterium, assembly GCA_963824855.1. GTDB lineage: Bacteria > Nitrospirota > Nitrospiria > Nitrospirales > Nitrospiraceae > Nitrospira_C. The sequence continues at coordinate 312,244 of CAWGQP010000010.1, read as the reverse complement.
AGGCGAGGTCGTGGGAGTCAACACCGCCATTATTCGGTCGGCGCAAGGACTTTGCTTCGCAATCGGTTCCAACACGGCGCGGGATGTCGCGATGCAACTCATGAAGGAAGGTCGGGTGCGCCGCAGCTATATCGGGATTAGCGGACAGACGATCCCGCTTCCTCGCCGATTCGTCGTGCACTTTGGGTTGTCCAAGGAAACGGCCGTTCGGATTGGCTCGGCTGAACCGGATAGTCCGGCGGTGGGCGCTGGCTTGCGAGAGGGCGATGTAATCGTCGGATTTGGGAACCAGGCGGTGGCGGGAGTGGATGACCTTTATCGTGCCCTAACGTGGGAGCGGATTGGTGCGGTCGTGTCCATCACCGTAATCCGGCATGGCGATAAACTGACCATTGACGTCATTCCGGTCGAGAAAACTGGATGACGGACCGCCGGATGTTTTCTGACTGCCAAACTAATCGCGCAGTTAACGTGATCTTACCTTGATGCGGGCTTCGTCTTAGAGTAGCACCTTCGCGAATATCCCTATCCTGTAGTTCGGAGTTCCCTGAATGTGGGTTCCAAACAGTTGTTTTTGGAACCATCACGAGGCCACATACAACAACATGAAATGTCTTGGATTCGCGGATGGCGAATCAGGAAGGTTTTTGGATGGCCGAGGGATAGCCGCGAACAACCAAATCGCGGGTCAACATAGGCTCAGTGCTGCCAGGGTGCCCCGTTATCAATGGCTCGTCGAACAGCCGGGTCACAATTCACTAAATCAAGGTCAATTCCCAGTACCGCGTCCACGTCTCCGGGTATTAGAGTGAATTAAACATCTAATGGGAGGAAGAAATATGTGGCGCGCCTTCTTGGTTAGCCTGAGCGTCGTCTTCATGGGACCCTCAATAGGGTCAGCGGTGGACCTTAAAGTAGTAGATACGAATTGTTGGATCGAGATTTTCGATGACGACGAATATGATGAGAACGATCCGCATGTCAAGATCCAAGGACCCGCAGAGTACGCCACCTTGAAAGATGTCTATGGGCGGAATTGGAGCAATGACATTGAAAGCGTGATTGTGGGTACCAATGCGACCGTGAAGGCTTGGATGAATAAAGACTTTGCGGGGCCGGAAATTACCTTTACCCCCGGACAACGCGTGCCAAAACTTTCGAAACTCAACATGTCGAATACCATTGAATCCATGAAAATCACCTGTGGACCTTAACCGATGGTCCATTAGCTTGGTAACAGTCTTCTCCCAAAGACTCTCGTATTCCCTCTCGCCAATCACACCGGACCATGCTCCGAGGGAGGTACAGCTATGGTCTATACAGGAGATAATCCTCGGTATCATGTGAAAGTGCGAGGATGCTTAACGCTATGAGGATGCTTAACGCTATGATGAGGCATTGCGGAGAGGACATCGAAAAGGTTGCCGAGCCGAAAGCTCAGGCCATCTTCGAGACCACTACCGCATTGTTCGACGGGCTGATCAATGCTTACCGTCGTTACGAGAGTGAGCTCGAAGAAAAAGCCCGGGGACTGGCAGCCTAAAGCAAATTTTTCTAGCCTGTGACGCTGCGGCTCAATCTAGTAACTAGGGACATTTTGAGGAGGGGCCTATGAAATTACGATGGTCGTTACCTGTAAGTCTTCTCTTTCTATGCATGTCATTCGGAGTGCCACCGCCTTCCATTGCGGACCCAATGGATAAAGCTGCCATGGAAACCGAAAAACAGAAAATGGAAATGGAACGGGAGGCTCAAAAGAAGCGGCACGAAATGGAACGGGAGGCGCAGAAGGACAAACATGCAAAGGAACGGGAGGCGCGAAAACAAAAAGAAGAAATGGTAGGGGAAGCAGAGAAGCTCCAGCGCGAGCAGCGCAAACACAAAGAAGAGATGGCGCGGGAAGAAGAGAAGCACCAAAAGGAAATGGCACGCGAGGAAAAGAAACATAGGGCGGAGATGGAGGGAGCAGCAAAAATTAATTGATCTTGCGCTTTTGGTGCGATGGGCGCCACACAACTAAACCAGGACCTTTTGAAGCGCCACCTTTTCCAAAGGGCTGCCAACCTCCGCCGATACACATGAAGGAGCCGCGTCCTTCCCCTTTGTTTAAACAAGTATGGGAACGAAGTGTTCAGTTTGCGAGACCTGGAGCTTTGATTGAATTAGTTAGACCTTTGCCAACCGCACTCAACGTGGTTTAGTACCAACCCAGAGCTGTGCTGGAGGGTTCGCCCTCGGCTGCTTTTCCAAGTGAGTTGTTTTTTGAGCCGACGAAAAGGCTAATCTTTCAGGAGGCGATAGAGATGACAGAACCGGGACCCCGCATTCGCGTGCTGGTTGTTGATGATCATGAACTCTTACGAGCTGGCATACGGAGCGTTCTTGGTTCCCACCATAACATGGAAGTAGTGGGCGAAGCAGGCGATGGGAAGACCGCAGTCCGACTCGTGCGTGAATTGCGACCTGATGTGGTCCTGATGGATATTACACTACCGCAAATGAGTGGCATTCAAGCAACCCTAGAGATCAAGACGGAGTTTCCTCAGGTGGCCGTAATAGGGCTCTCCAATCACGAATCGCAGGAGATGGTTCAAGCCATGACTGAGGCCGGAAGTTCCATGTATCTGACGAAAGAAACCGTTAGCGACAGTTTGTTCCCGGCAATCGAGGCGGCTTTTGATGCATTTCATCACTGAGTCTCATGCTATTACCAAGAGCATAAGAAGTGAGCTGTTGGATGGTCTTGCCAGGACTACAATGGCCGCAAACGCCTGATGTCGGTCCCACAGAATCATCATCACTCGTGAAAATCCTCCTTAGTGCCATCATCATCTGCTACCACGCTGCTACCAGGAGCGGACAAAAGGCGGGCAATAACACCGGCCCGCCACGCGACGCGAAATGGTTCCTGACACCTTTTGCCCTTCCTCAGGTCACTTTGTGTCGAACCAATAGGTAAGTTCAAAGAGATGCATATCGACGCCGCGGGCGTCACTCCCGTACATTCCGGCATCGGAGAAATGTTGAAAATGGTAGCCTGCTCCGAACGGTCCGGCGAAACGACTGGTTGCGCCGAACGTCCACACAAACTGAAACGGCCCGCCGAAGCTCTGACCACTAAACTTATATTCGGTGACCAAGGCCCCGCCCACGCCCATATCAATGGAAATCAGCCCGTCCTTTCGACCGCACAGCACATAGAATGGTACCAGCGTGAAGATCCCAGGCACTTCGTTACCCCCGATGAGCACGCCTGCAGAGAACAGGGCGCGTGTTCCGAGAATCCAGTTGGCCCCGATTTCTTTTTCCCAGGGAAGCCGAGCCGTCAACGCAACGTCCGCCTGGTTAAAAGTGACTGGTTGAAAATGTCCAATCACAAATCCGGTAAAGCCTCCTCTCAGGGCCAAATATTCGAGCCTCAGCTCTTCAGCCCCAGCGGAGGGATTCATAAGACCGATGAGGGCCGTCCCCACGGCAATGATCACAGCGCACAAATGCGCAGATGACCCAAGTTGACCCAAGTGAATGAATTCCTTTTGTTAGAGCGCCGACCAGCGGGAAAAACTTGTACCACGTGTCGTGGGAGGTATCAAGGTAGAAGTCGAAGCGAAGTGCCCCCTACAGACCAGATTGGAAATGGAGTTAGTAATGGAGTTGCCCGGCGTTCATTATATCAGCGGGTTTGCACAGCCCCGTTACGTATGGAGGGGAGACGTCACCGTTTCTTTTGCGCCAAATTCCATGGCCTGGGAAGGCAGCGCGTCATCGCTCATGGAGAATAGCCGGTGGCGGCGAAGGCAGTCCGGGTCCATTGCGTTCCAATTACTCTTAAGAAGTCATAGAATAGCGATAGACCTCGCGCCGCCAGTGAAAATGAACATGATGGAGGAACAAACATGGACAATCAGAACGTTAGGCATTCAGGACGAGTCCTATGTATCACCTTTCTCGGAGGAGTTGTGGTCGGTGCCATTGCCGGAATTCTTTTAACCGATAAGTCAGGGCAAGAAACCCGCTGGGAATTGGAAGACTACGCGAAGAAGAAACTGCAAGACTTGATCAAGGCAGGTAAAGAAGTGCGTGTTGCACTCGACGACGTCATTGAACGGAGCAAGACCTTCATGACGAACAAGCAGTCCGATGTCGAAGCGGCCATGACGGCGGGTAAAGAAGCTTTCCGAGAAACAAGGGAGACCGGCTCTACGTGAAAGGATGCCTCTGTTGCGTGGACGGAACGGCAAAGATATCTGATGACTGAGTCGTGTGGAGGGAGGACGGATGGTAATCAAATCCTATAGCGATGTCTCGCCAAGCAGGTATCAGGGATTGTCTGAGGGTGTACAGATTCGCGAGATGATCACGGCACACGACGGTGCCCCAACCTTCGCCATGCGAGTCTTCGACGTGACGGCAGGCGCCGCCACGCCCTACCACACGCATGCCTGGGAGCACGAAGTCTATATTATTTCAGGAACGGGACGGGTGCGAGCGGAGGGAAAAGAAACACTGTTCAAGCCTGGGGATTCAGTCTACATCGCTCCGAACGAGCAGCACTGCTTTATGGCGGATGCCAGCACCCCGGTCCAGATGATCTGCTGCATTCCCTCGAAAGACCAGTGCCGCCTGTAATCCTCGATCAGCCACGATGTCGGTGAGAGGAGTGCTGCTTGCTGATGAAGAGTCAGCGGCGCCCGCCACACGCCGAGAAATTTAGATTGTCTCCATTTTTCATCCCGCTGACCCTTGAATAAAACAGGACCCCGTCACGCCTTATGACAAACGTGACGGGGCGTGCGTTTTCTGAGCTCAGAAGCAGGTAAGCACATCGGCGTGGGTCACTATTTCTTCTGACCAGTGTGCTTGCCCTTGTGCAAATCGATGACCGTCCCTGCCTCGTTCAACTCAACAGTGACTTCTGTTCCTTCGGGAAGGTCTCCGGTTTTCGTCTCCTGCAAGAGGAGCGGAAAGGATTGGTCGCCCTCCGCCGTTTGCAGCTTGATCTCTTTCTTCATTTTGCCAACGTGTACGAGCTTTCCTGTCACAAACTTATGTTCGCTCTTTTCTCCTTCCAGGTGCACGTCCACGATGGCGTTGTTCTCGTTGACCGACACCTCGACCTTGTCGCCAGCTTTGAACTGGCGACCTTGGCGACGTGCCTCATTTTCACTGAGTTGGTAAGTTGTCCCTTCTTTCGTTTGAATGGCTAGCGCGCCGCCCTTTTCGATGACTTCGCCCTTGAAGTGTTTGTGCGCTTCTTGTCCTTTCCCTTTTTGATCCGCTACAGCTAAGCTGGCTGTTCCCAGCAAGACGACTCCGCTGACTACGGCCAGCGACCAGGAACCCAGCGACTTTCTGCATGCTCCGCATGTGCATCCTCCTAACTTTTGAATGGATGGCCCTCGATCAGTGAGCGGCCTTGGGAAGGATCATAGTATCTTGAGATATCGGAAGCAATGCGAGATTCTATTGCGCTGAGTTGAAGAGGCACCTCTTTAAAGGCTATGGAATGAACGGGGAGGGGAAGCGAAGAATGCGCCGGCCCGCCACGCGCCGCGAAATGGTGATCAGGTGGTCTTAACCTGACCGCCGTCGATGACGAATTCGGCTCCGGTAATGTTGGCAGCACGCGACGAAACAAGGTAGGCCACCAGGTTGGCGACCTCATCCGCCTCAGTCACGCGGCCTGTAGAGATTCCCATATTTCGCGGTACGGTTTCGTCGAGAGCGGTTTTGGCGCTGACGCCAGAGCCAGAGGCGACGACATCGGCAAACCCACCTGGATCCGTCCAGAAGGGGGTGCGCACTGGGCCGGGGGCAACCACATTCACCCGTACGCCGCGCGGCGCGAATTCCTCAGAAAGTGCCTTGCTCAGGTTGGAGAGAGCAGCTTTTGCCGCTGAGTAGTCCGCCACCATCGGAAACGGCAATCGAGCATTGATCGAGCCGACGTTGACGATCGCGCCTCGACTGGCGACAAGATGGGGCAGTGCCGCACGAGTCGCACGTACTGCGCTGAAGAAAGTGAGGTTAAACACTCGCTGCCATTCATCATCACTGATGTCAAGAAAACCTGAGCGTGGACTCGCGATTCCGACATTGTTTATTAACACGTCGATCTTCCCGTGCCGTTTCGCAGCCGCGTCAATCAGTGAAGTGGGACCGTTTGCCGTCGCGAGGTCCACCGTAATCACCGTGACATCGTGCATATCACGTAGACCGGTGAGTTCTGAAGTCGTAGTCCGGCTGCCCGCGACGATGCGAGCACCCTCTCGGGCCAACACTTTGACGACAGCCAGGCCGATGCCTTTACTGGCACCCGTCACCACGATCACTTTATCTTTAAGATCTAGCTCCATGGGGAATGCCTCTTAGCGATAGGCGGGATATTTGACCGTCGATACTCTACGCCGTCACGTTCTCCGCGTCCATATCCCGGCAACGCAAGTCGTGCACAGTTCGCCCGCTCGCCACGCGCCGCGAAGTGGTTCCTGACGCCGTTTCTTACTCAAATCCCTGAATCATTTTGATTCCAGCAGTACCTCTTTCGATTCAGTCGGCCTATCGTCAAGATCGATCTAGTACCTTGAATTTCCGCGCATCCTGAAGAAATGGGGATTGGCACATCGCTTGCGGTACAAAGAGTAGCCGATTTAGCTGGAGGCCGCACCATGCGAATAAGCATGTTCGCGCTACTAGCGATTCTGCTCGTGCTCTTTCCACTGTCCTCTAGAGCAAATGAGCCAGGAGTGGTAGCGCTGGTCCCGAGTCATGTTGGCCTGACCATGTCGCATTATCCGTCCCTATGCTGGATGCCAATAGACAAGCAGGCCGTTGATTCAGCAATCTTATTCAACTTGCTAGATTCCCGTTCGAGCAAACCGACGCTTGAGGTCACGCTTCCGAACCCCATTCAGAATGAGAAGAACGTAACCTGTCACTGCATAAGCCTGAAGGACTACGGGATCAAACTTGAGCCCAATATCCAGTATCGCTGGTATGTTTCGGTCGTTCGGAACTCCGAATCCGCCTCACATGATGGTGCGTCTGGTGGGTTGATCGAGTTTTGCGGCTTCAGCGATTGTCTGATGGAGTTCGAAGAGATGTTCTCGCGGTGTGATAAGGATTCGGTTATGAGTCGGGCAAGATCAGGGTTTTGGTACGATTCGATTTCTTGCCTCTGCGAATTGATCGAGGCCAATCCCCAAGATCTGAAGCTTCGTCAGTTGCTGGATCGCTTGCTGAAGGATGTCGGCATCATTTTGGTGAGGCCATGAAGTTGAACATGAGTTCTCAGGGTCGAACAGGTGCTGTATGGGTCACCTTTAAGCGCGATGTGAGCGGTCAAAGAGACAGCCGACCCGCCACGCGCCGCAAGCATCTCCACATATCCAGTGAGATGGTGGACAGAAAAGAATGGAGCGATTCAGGGCGATGGTGCTGTACACTCGATGAGCAACCTTCTTTCAGGCGTGCCGCCAATTCCTCCTCTCGCTGTCGTGTCACTTGCTCCAGACGCGGCGGGAACAATGTCGTGTCCACTTGGGCATAATTCGAGTGCCTTTGTCGCGCAATCATCCATCGTCTGGCATGAGATGGCATAGACCATTTTGCCGTTCGGTCCCATGAATTCTGTCCGGGGGGCAGCGATGCATGAGGTCAGAGTAACCAAGGCAAAAAGCACCGCGATAGTTTTCACGAATGAATAAGACACCACACTCCAACTCATCTAGCTATTCTAGCCAAAGTTTGGAGATCGAGCAAACTTCGGCTGGGTTAGGCGAGTGTATCTGAGTGCCACGTGCCGCGAACAGCAGAATGTCACCCGTTAATTTTGTGAACTGCTTTTGGCAGATGTGCCACGAGTAGTTAGACCCGTGACCAGGCAGCCGTTAACGGTCGAGGTTCTTGTTCAGCATGCCAACGGCGTCCGCAGTTAATGCAGACATATTGCTGAATGACCAAGCCACTGAGGGGGTCAGTGGCAACCTCGGCCCGAGAAGCTCCTTGGCATTTCTGACAATGCTGGCGAATGTTGGTCATCATTATTCCTTTTGCGAGGTAAGTGGTGACCGGACCATCAAGAATGGTGCCAACATCATTGGCTCAATGGAGCGGCCCTACTCAGAGGCAGATAGTGAAAGCAAACCAGCTATGAGACCATCGATCTGAGCGATATTGCACTGTCCGCACAGTTCGTTTGTTGTAGGACTGCGGTTCGCGAACCAGCATTTCCTGTTGCAAGAAAAAGCAGCCTGTCTCCTCCTTTAAAATGAACTGATCGTGATCCGATATATGAATAATCCTTCGTAACTCCTGCTGTTGAAAGACGATGGCTGGTGAGGCTAGCGTGAGCTGATCCATCGTTCCGTTCACCCGCCGCGAAATGTTCCTCGAGGACCTGCATGATCTCGGTCATTATTCCAACGCTTAATGAGGAAAAGGCTCTCCCAGAAACGTTGCCCCACCTCTTGAGGCAACAGGGTGACTTCGAGGTCATTGTTGTGGACGGAGGGAGTATTGATCGCACCGGTGCTATTGTCCGCAGAGAACGTGCGGTGCGTCTCCTGACAGCGCCCAAAGGCCGCGCCGCCCAAATGAACTTTGGGGCTCAGCACGCAACCGGCGACTGGCTGCTGTTTTTGCATGCGGACACGTTACTTCCCGATGGCGCACTCGCACGCCTCAATACCTTGGAAACAGACGCAGCTGTTCAGGCGGGTGGGTTTCTGCATCAGTTCTCTGGGACGGACTGGCGACTACGAATGTTATCCTATTTCAATAACCTGCGGTGTCGATGGTCCAAAATTATTTATGGCGACCAGGCGATGTTTGTGCGTCGAACACTCTTCGAGCAGCTCGGCGGGTTTCCGAATGAGCCAATTCTAGAGGATCTGTTGTTCAGCAGAAGGCTGGTGCGCATCGTCAACCCGGTGCTGCTCGCGCCGCCAGTGATTACAGACTCGCGCAAGTTCGTCCAGATGGGCATCTGGCGCAGTGTGATCCGCGCCTCTCTCATTCTGCTGTCGATTGAGTTGGGTCTTCCGCTTGGCTCGCGTGTCTTTTTTCGGGAAATACGCTGAAGAGGCTGAAGTACTCCGTGTGTTATGAGCCGCGATGTTTACGGCCTGTGTTGGTTGGTTGTCCTGTGAAGTATGTGGGGCGAGCGGAAGGGTGGGGGAACGCGCTGTCCCGCCAGGCGCCGCGAAATGGTTCTACAAACCAAGACTCCGACCCCCTTCTATTCGAGTCTGACTCTACAAGTGCGGCCTGTGCTGAAGTCAGAGAAAAGCTGACTAGGCTTGGCGTGCCCTCAAGCAAAAAACCAACAGTTGTGTACGCGGCCTGCGGCATATCCACGACAGACAATGGTTTAACACGCGAGAAACTGGTTCATTTCCCCTATGCAACGGCTGGCTTAAATTTTGCGTGTTCCTGATGGAAAATTAGACCTATTAGGCCTCAGCATGCCTGCCAAGGAACATCATCGCTATACGTCGAGCCCTTCTCAGACCGATCCTCCAACTGACTCCTTGTAGTGAAGTGTCCCCGCTGCCGTCTGTCTTGTCATCACGTACTTAACAAGCAAGACTAGCGGCTTCCAATCTGCTTACTACATGGAGGTTCATCATGAGCCGTTTACTCGCCCCGATGAATGCCGAAGAGCTGGTGCCAGCTGCGGTTCATGCTTTTAATGACTCTCATGACCCCATCAACGTGGATCACACGACGCAGACCAGCAACTCAATTGTGGCGCGCATTCACTGGTGTCAAAAGCAACAAGTGACAGCGCGTACGGAACTTGAACTGGAAGAATGGTGTGCAGAAGAGGATGGTCTTAGGGACGCTCTACTCCATAGAGATAGAACGTTCCTGTATCAGTGCAGTCCGTCCGTTGTACTACAGCGTTATGTTATGGGGTTCGAAGACGGAGGAGCGCTGATCCGCATTGCACGGGTAGAAAGTGTTTGGCAACCAACTATATAGATAGCTCGTAGGACACGGCCGGACGTCGGCGTTACCGTCTCATGTTCCCAGGCAAGTCTACGGTTGACTCCACAGCGTCGCCTGCCAAATTGCGTCTGCATCCCGGCGCGATGGCGGGGCGGGCGTTTCATGCTTGGTTGGTGCCCGAGCCGATCGCCGAGCCGATCGGTTTGGATGGTGGACTGTCGCTCACAGGTTGATCTACCCATTACACCCGCCCCGCGCCGCAAAGTGGTTCCTGCCACCTTTTCTATTACACGAAAAAGTAGCCTGTCCGCCTTTTCTTGTCTCTTATTTCCCCGCCTTCGATCACATTCTCAAGATTATTTTGGGGGGGAGGGAATAAGATGATGGGTCCCTCCGGTTCTTTATCAGGTGGAAGGTAGGCGGGTGCTGGGTTGCCAGCAGGACCTAGATGCCTGATGAACAGATACATGGCCCGCAGATCCTGCTCTGTCAGGTCGCGAAGAGTAAACCAGGGCATTGGCGGACGATACTGGGCAGTGTGTGCGATCGTGACCCATTCATCTTCAGAGACGCGTTGCATATACAACCTGAGGTTGACTGGATAAGTGGTCCCCCAGGGACCGCGCCAGCCTAGGCTATTACCGATAAGCCAGTCTTTCTCGGGTATCTTCCCCCCGTTTGAGCATAGCCAGGGGTGTGGCAATCGTTGCAACCGGCGATCTTGACCAGATAGCGTCCACGGTCATTGAGCTCTCTAGCCGATGAGCTCGCTTCTACAGGGGGGCGGACAGCTTCCTCAGTTGCGATTGCAGTTGCGATAGAACTCAGCACGAGAACGAATGCCGTTCCTTTCACCCAATTGTGGAGTGTGAGCATCATCTTCTCACCTCTAGGTGTACGGAAGGTTTGTTGCGCGGTGCAGTCGAAAAGTGTAACGCAGCTTGAATAGTCAGAGGTCCGCTAGTTTACTGCAAAGCGGGAGGCGTATCCATCACTCACATAGCAGGAGAGCGGATGAGCGGTACCCGGGGAGGGGCGTGGAAGCGAGGAACAAGCCAGGCCCGCCCCACGCCGCGAAATGATACATGCACCGTCCCGCGCCCATCAAGCCACCAGATCACCACAGCAAAGACAATGTACGAAGCAATAGCCGTCACTGCCAATTCGCCCGGCGAAGCCGGTGGAGGACCGAAGAAGATATATGTCTGGATTGCAATCATCAAAACGCCGAAACCTGCCGGCCTTATGCGGCCCAGGACATTCACTGCTGTTGTCCGTCTCATAGAGATGAACATGCCGACAAAGAGGAGAAGTGCCATTGAATATGAGACTGGCCGGCGTGGCAACGGTCCTCCCGTTGTTGTAAGCTGGCTGCAGGAGGTAATTGAAAGTGCTTCCAAAGATGTTTAGTGATCGATTTCAGCAAATGATGAGATCAAAGCTAGTCGAACTGAAGAAAGAGTCGTCCATTGAATTCTCAAAAGCCGAGGCTGACGCTGCTCGACGCGGGGAAGTATCCGCCTCATCTACCGCAGGGCTTCGTAGCCAAGTCGACATTCAGTTTGTGAAGAAAATCATAACTGCTGTGGTGGTGTTACAGACGGAATTAATTTCGGAGCTTAAGATTACTTTCACTGACACCTTAGCCGGGGAGTTGAAGGACCAAGTAAAGGCGTATGTGTCTGACGAACGGTGTGAGGATCTGCACAAGATGAATATAGGCGGTATATCGGAACAACATGCCGCTCGTTTGAAAGAAGAATTATATGTCAATAGGAGCTTTTTTCTTAAGAGGGCTGACGCTAAGATTGATTTGTTCGTAGATTCACTGCGTAGAATGTAAAGCGGCCATTCAAGCCAGTCATAGATTCCACCGAAAGAAGTAGTATAGAAATGCCCGCCACGCGCCGCGAATGCTTCCGTGCCAACGCCTTGTTTCTCTCGTGTTAGTCTCCTGAAAAAGACTGCAAAACTGTGATGGAAAGCTTGCGAGCGAAGAGGTTATCTACAAGCTGCTTTGAGGGTTGTGATAGAGTACCCTCGTTGACCATGACCGTTAGCACAGGATGACATGACGCAGCTTCAATATTCTCCTTCACATGTTCGCAGACTGTCCTTTCTCCTGACATATGCGATTGTGCTCCTCAGTCTTACGGGAGTGAGTTGCCAGACAGCCTATTATGAAACGATGGAAAAGTTTGGCTATCACAAGCGCGACCTACTGGTCCGCGATGTAGAAAAAGCCCGTGACGCTCAGCAGGAAGCCAAAGAACAATTCAAATCGGCTCTCGACCGCTTCACAAAAACTTTAGATATCCAAGGCGGGGAGTTACAAGAGAAGTACGAGGCCCTGAACACCGAATACGAGCGGAGCGATGCCAAAGCGAATTCGGTTCGAAAGAGAATTGCGTCTGTGGAAGAGGTGTCTGAAGCTTTATTTACGGAATGGAATGCCGAGCTTAAGGAGTATTCTAGCTCCGCTTTGCGCAAGAAGAGCCAAGAGCAACTGACACAGACGCGCACTCAGTATGCGCAATTGATCAAAGCCATGAAACGGGCGGAAGCTAAAATGGATCCGGTATTGGCAAAGTTCAAAGACCAGGTTCTTTTTCTAAAGCATAACCTGAACGCTCAAGCAATCGCTTCTTTAAAGGGCGAACTGGTCTCGGTGGAAGGGAACATCAATTCACTCATTAAGGATCTAAACGCGTCCATCCAAGAAGCCGATTCCTTCATTGCCGCAATGCCGAAAAACAATGGCTAGGCGTTAACGGGCCAAGTCACCAAACTAACTCTGGTAATTATGCAGTATCTTCTGAAAAACAAACCCCTCCATCCTGCCGATTTAGAGTCAGCGGGTTCGTCCCGTCCGTTATGCATGGATGTGAGACGATCAACGAGAGGCCGGCGATAACACCGGCCCGTCACGCACCGCGAAATGGTTCCTGACACCTTTTCTTATTCCTTCAACTTGGCCGAAGTGCATGTGCAGTCCGCATGTGGAGCCATTGCCACAGCCACCATCCTGTGAGAAATATTACGCCGGCGACGGCCAAAATATATGACCAGGTCGCCAGGTAGAGGTCGAGGAGAACAGCGGGCGCATTATCCTGAACCACAGCGACCTGCGCGAGGACTAGGAAGCCACCGGCACCGAAGAGCAAGACAAGGGGGATGCTCGCACTCCATTTAATCCACTTGCACGTCATGCAGTCCCGCATGGCGCCCTCCTTGAATGATCCGTTGAGAGGCAGAAAGCGATGTATTCTACTTCTTCTGATAGGTTTGATCCATGAGGTGAGAGCCCTTCTTCTCTCATATTGACAAAGGTGCCATTTGGCATTATTATTAGGCCATATGACAACGAAGGGGAGCCATGCCTCAAGCTGAAGAGCTATTCAAAACGTTGGGCGGGGCCAGCGTTTTTAAGCGACAGGTTCAATCGACTGAAGATGTTCGTGCGATCATTCATAAAGGCTTCCCATATCGATCGCTCGAATTTGTTCTCTCCAAATTTCATCTAGATTTACCTCGAATGAGCAAGATTCTTAGCGTGCCACAACGTACAATGGCCAGGCGGAAGGCAGAGCAACGTCTGACCGCACAGGAATCCGATCGGTTAGCACGCTTAGCCAGAATTTTGACATACGCCAGTAATGTTTTTGGTACTGAGGAAAAAGCTTCCACCTGGCTCACCAGACCTCATAGAGTCCTCCAGGGAACTGCTCCAATAGAACTCCTCGATACTGACCTTGGCACTCAAGTAGTTGAGACGATGCTGGGACGGATCGAGCACGGCGTCATAGGCTAGTGATTGTTTGGCGACTTACGCTCAAGCAGCACACTGCCCCGGACGGAGAGGGGGCGCGACGTTATGGAGGAAGGTGGAATATACCTGGAACACCAGTAGTCTACACCTCGGGTACACTATCTCTTGCTGCTCTAGAATATCTCGTCCACGTTGATTCTGACATACTCCCCGATGCATTGGTTAGTGTAAGTGCGACAATTCCAGATAGTCTTAAGATGGAAACCATCGATACCGCTGACTTGCCAGTCGAGTGGAAAGATAAAATTATACCCGTAAGTTTACAGCAGCTGGGTACTGATTGGGCCAACCACGCCAAAAGTGCCGTCTTAAAGGTTCCATCAGTAGTAATCGAGCATGAATGGAACTATGTTCTTAACCCTGTTCATCCGGACTTTTCAAAGATCTCGTGGGACGCCGGTAGAGGATTCTCTTTTGATCCGCGTCTTTTAACCTAAGAGTCGACCTGCCACGCGCCGCGAAATGGTTCCTTTAAGATCGACGACCGCCGAACTCATCCGCGTGAAGCGACACAAATTCCCGGACGCTCATCGCCGGCCGGCCGGTCACCCGCTCCACGCCGTCCGCCAGCCGGTCATACCGACCCGCCCGGTGCAACTCGGCCATCGTCACCAGATGCCGGGTCAGGTGCTCCGGCAACCCCGCCCTTTTCAGCTCCCGTTCCCAATCCTCGGGGGGGATGTCAGAGTACGTGACCTCACGGTTCAGCGCGTCCGAGTACTCCCGGGCGACCCCGTGCATGTCCTGCGACCGCGGACCGGTGAGTTCGTAGATCCGGCCCAGGTGCGGCCCAGGGTCGGCGAGGACGGCAGCGACGACCCGAGCGACATCAGCCGCGGCAACCGGAGAGGTCTTGCCCCGCCCGAACGGCAGTTCGATGCGGCCTCGGTCGCGGACGGTCGGACCGGCGAGGGGGAGGAAGAAGCCCTCCAGGAACATCGTCGGCCGGATGGTGACGACCGGCAGGCCGGACCACGCGAGCGCCTGCTCGCTGAGCCAGTGCTGCCGCTGCTGAGGGCTCGGGGTGGTGTTCTGGATGCTCATCTGGGAGACGGTCATCTGGGACATGTTGACCAGGGCGTCCACCCCGACTTCCCGGGCGACCGCCGCCATGGTCACGGTCGCCTCCAGGTACCCGGCGGACACGGACATGCCGAAGTAGACCCGCCGACAGCCGCTGACGACCCGATAGACGTCGGCCGGTTCGAGGAGGTCTCCGACCACCACCTCGGCGCCGGCGGCCCGCAAGGCCGCCGCCCGGTCGTCCTCGCGGCGGACCATGGCGCGAACCGGAAGCCCGCGATCGAGGAGCAGGCCGGTCACGGTTCGCCCGACCGCCCCGAGTTGACCGGCTGCCCCGGTTACGAGGATCGATCCGTTATCGGCCATGTGACTTCCCTCCCTTCGCCGACGGAAAACTAGAGCGATCTTTAGGTGCAGACAATCGGGGACATTCTAACCATTACGCCCGGTTCTGCTCCTTCGCCACCGGAATGGCGTGGTGCTCGGCGAAACAGCGCTCGAACCGCTGAAGATCTAGGGGCGAACGAGCCTGTGTGCCTTCGGGCGCAGCACGCAGATATTGAGGCGGCCAGGACATGGTGTGGCCAAGTTCCCGCGCGGCCTCCAGCGGCCAATAAGGATCCCGCAGGAATTCACGTGCCAGCAGAACCACGTCAGCTTGACCCGTTCTGATGATGTGATCCGCCTGCACCGGCGAAGTAATGAGGCCAATAGCCCCGGTCGATATTTCGGCCTCGCGTCCGGATGCGCTCCGCAAAGGGCGTCTGATAACCCGGACCGACCGGAATCTTTGCCTGCGGCAGATTGCCACCGGAGGAGCAGTCCACGAGATTCACGCCGAGCGGTTTGAGTTGACGTGATAACTCAATCGATTGTTCGAGGTCCCAGCCACCTTTCTCCCAATCGGTTGCGGAGATTCTCACAAACAGCGGCAAACGGTCGGGCCATGAGCTGCGCACGGCGCTCACCACTTCTCGTACGAGGCGAGTCCGGTTCTCGAATGAGCCACCATACCGATCTTGACGTTGATTGCTGAATGGCGAGAGAAACTCGTGCAGCAGGTAGCCATGCGCAGCATGAATTTCCACGACACGAAACCCCGCATCGCAGGCGCGACGCGCTGCCTCGGCAAATGCCCTCACCACTGCACGAATCCCATCCTCGGTGAGAGCCTCAGGGACAGCGTACCCCTCCGCGAACGCCAGGGCGCTTGGCGCGATTACCTGAAGCCAGCCCCCCTCGGCTTCGGGTATCAGCCCACGCCCATCCCATGGTCGGAACGTGCTGGCTTTGCGCCCTGCATGTGCGAGCTGGACGCCAGCCATGCTGCCCTGTTCATGGATAAATCGGGTGATGCGCCCAAGCGGCACAATGTGGTCGTCGCTCCAGATCCCGAGATCCTGCGGGCTAATGCGACCTTCAGGCAGGACCGCCGTCGCTTCCGTAAAGACCAGGCCCGCACCGCCGACTGCGCGGCTACCGAGGTGCACGAAGTGCCAGTCGTTGGCAAAGCCGTCCTCACTGGAGTACTGGCACATCGGCGAGACAGCGATTCGATTTTGGAACGTGACGTCGCAAAGAGTGAACGAGTCAAAAAGATGTGGCATCGGCCTCAACCCCACTTACGATTTTAACCAGGCCGTGGCGGTTCAAGCGGGACACTTCGAGAGCCAAATTCTACAGGAAGTTTCAAAGAAAAACCGCCACGCGCCCCGAAATGCTCTCATGCTGTGTCTCGATTTATCAAATCGTTCCGCGTATGCTTTCCCCAGGTTCAAACCATGAATCGTCACGAACAGCACCATGAGCATTCGCATCATGCTTCTCACCATACGGGGCATGATTCTGAGTCACTCAATAGGACTGCCTTCATGGCGACCGTCCATTGCCTTACTGGATGCACCATCGGGGAAATTCTCGGGATGGTGATTGGGACGGCACAGGGATGGAGTAACTGGCCAACCGCCGCATTAGCAGTCGTGCTCGCTTTTGCTTTTGGGTATGCCATGACCCTGTGGCCACTCCGAAGGGCCGGGATGGCCTGGGGGGTGGCTCTCGGGCTTGCCTTTGCGTCCGATACGTTATCGATAACGACGATGGAGATTGTGGACACTGCGATAATGTTGGTCATTCCCGGAGCGATGGATGCCGGCCTTGGGACCGCTCTTTTTTGGGTAAGTCTCGGGGTTTCATTGATTTTGGCGGGCGTCGCGGCATTCCCCGTAAACCGTTGGCTGATTTCAAGGGGTAAGGGTCATGCGGTCGTGCATGCCCATTCGCTTGGCACCGCGAAAACGGCTTCCTAAACCGTGAGTTTTAAAAAAGCCGCCCGCAGCGTGCCGTGACATGGTTCCTGACAATTCTTAAGGCTCACGAGCCCGGCATTTTGGTTGCTGTCAGGTCTGCTTTCTTGCAGCATCCACGCTCCAGATGCCTGAGCCTTGAGTAGAGATGTACAAGAAGACGAAGCAGTACAGTGCGGCTAACTCGCCCATATTCTGAAGGGGCAGAAGGGCGTTCATGCCGTGGCCCATCCAATAGGCGAACGCCATGAGCCCGCTGCAGAGAAACGCCGCCCATCCGGTAAAGAGTCCGATCATCACCAACGTGCCGCCGATGAGTTCGATCGGACCTGCAATCGCAATGACGAACGACGGAACTTGAGGCGGCGGAGGTGTGGGGATGCTCAATAGTTTTTGCGCTCCGTGCCAGAGGAAAAGAAAGCCAGTCAGGATTCGCATGAGCGCGTACGTCTGAGCGGCATAGGGACGCATGAACGTGGCCATCGAATCCTCCTTTGGAAGCGGTGGGATGCCTATGAAGCGCGCCTGTGGATCCAGACGAGGGAAGGCTACTGGGTTTACTCGACGCTGTCAATGCAATGACCAGCAGTTGTCTCCCATTTGCAGATCCAGGGATGTGGTGCAGATTACGTGTTGTATCTATCGGTTGGCGTGAGCGGTGAGGGGAGGGGAGGCGAGGAATCGCTGGCCCGCCACGCGCCACGAAATTCAGAACGTCCCGTTTCTTATTCTCTATCTCTCCGTTCGTTCAACGCCTGTGCTTTCTTGTAGTCCCTTGGAATCGCGGAGAGAGCATTCATAATGGTGTCATTCAGAAGGTCGCCAGATGTCAGAGGCTTATATAGGACGGCAAACGCACCGTTCTTCAGGGCAGCTTCATGAAGAGATCGAAAATGCAAATGTGTGAGAATGATGACCGCAATCTCGGGATGGTGAGCAATTGGCACGAGATCAAACAGGACATTCAATCCCGACCTGCCAGGCGAGTCGATTTCAAGTACCACGCAATCAATGTCACAGGCCTTATAGATCCTCAGCCCAGACTGTCCATTGGCGGCTTCAAATACCTCATAGTCGGACGAACAGACCGTGAGTCGATGGGCGTAGTATTGTCGATCTTTGTCATAGCCATCGATCAAGAGAATCGAAAATCTGCCGTTGAACATAGACGCCGATATTCTCTCTCGTCACATTGGACGTCGTCGTCCCCAACCCTTTAGGTCCTTACTCTGATTTGCAGTGGTGCTTCGTACGCGACAATGGCTGTGTCGTCGGGCAACGACGATTCGAGTTCTTCGAGTGCCAGTACAGCCTCCGCCTTCAGGAACGCAGGTTGAAGGTAGCGGCACAACTGCGCGCGAAGCGGGATGCGAGCATCCTTACAGGTCTGATAGACAATGGAATGACAGCGATGAATGTTGTCGAATTGTCCCAGTGATGCGGACAGTGGACCTTGTGGCACCAGCAAGGAGGAATAGTCAAGGTGCGTGCACTTTGAAAGCACGCGAAGAAACGGATAGCGTTCGAATAGTTCGTTCATGACGGAATCACTCTGCCAGGAGAAAGCAGGACATTCTACTTTTTCACGTGGGCGGGGTCTACTATGGTGTGAGGTGCGATGAGCGGTGAGGGCAGGGGAGGCGAGGAACGAGTCGGCCAGCCAGCTGTCTTACAGGTTCACGTCGCTGTTCGGATTCTGCAGGTTCCGCTGGTCATTGATGAACCAGTGGTCACAGGCCACGTCGCCGTCAATGTTGCCGTTCGCACCGGCTGTAAATCCGCTCGGCGCTGCCGCCACCGCAAATCCACCGCTGGCGGGCGCCACGGTCACATTGCATGGGATTGTGGCAACCGAGCTGCCGTTAAACCGGGTGATCGTCGTGCCGACCCCGAGAGCATTTGCCCCGTCCTGATACCAATAGGAGTAACGGGGCGCTCCGGCTGGTACCCAGCCGACTAGCTCGCTGACCATCGTCGGTGCATAAGTTTGGGGGTTATTCGATCCCCCGTGGTACGCAACCGCACACGTGAAAATAGCCCCAAGACTCACCTTCGCTTCCGATTGCTTTGCCTTCATCTGATAGGCGATGAAATTCGGAATCGCGATGGCTGCCAAGATTCCAATGATCGCGACGACGATCATTAACTCAATCAAGGTAAAACCCTGTTGCCCCCTCACCTGCCTATACATGGTTGCTCCTCTAGACGTATTAGGTGTCTCATCACAAGGCATACCAGGCAATCAAATTCATGATTCCGAGGTCCTGAAGCGGCATTTCCCGCAGGAAGGAGACAGCAGACGTCCCTTCCCTAAAGTGGTGCCCGGCATAGGTAGCCCCACGTCGAGACGGGTATCAAATGCACCTGACCTTTTAGGACTTGCGCCGGGATGGCGCTTT
The DNA here is from genome assembly GCA_963824855.1 of uncultured Nitrospiraceae bacterium. Taxonomy (GTDB): domain Bacteria; phylum Nitrospirota; class Nitrospiria; order Nitrospirales; family Nitrospiraceae; genus Nitrospira_C. Next base: position 292,739 of record CAWGQP010000010.1, on the reverse strand, counting down.
CTTGCTACTGAGGACCACGAAGACGCTTGGTTCGACAGCAGCCTGCTAGATGTTGATTGACCTTTGGCAGTGGAACATCGCAGAAACCAGGGCAGTGTACGTTTTTCACGTGGGCGGGGTCGATCGCTGGGAGAGTGTGATCAGCGGTGAGGGGAGGGGGAAGGGGGGAACGAGCCGGCCCGCCACGCGCCGCGAAATGGTTCAGAATGTTCTCGTTTTTGTCTTCCTAACCGATTGCAACATATTCTGATCAGGAGATGCCACTCAGAATCATCCTTCACTTTCATCATTTCTTCAGAATGGTCTGTAAGGCCGCCTCGAGCGCTGGATAGTGAAAGACATATCCACTCGCTAGCGCTTTCTCCGGACTCACTCGCTGGCCGGTCGTCATGACCGTACTCAACTCACCGAGTGCGAGGGACAAAGCTGTGCCGGGAACTGGAAGCCACGAAGGACGATTGAGGACTCGCCCTAGCGTCGCGCAAAACGCCTGCATCCTCTCCGGCTCGGGAGCCACTGCATTGATGGGCCCTGAGACACTTGGCATCGTTAGGGCCCACTCGATAAGTCCGAAGTGATCCCTTCTGTGGATCCACGACACCCACTGTGTCCCTGGCATGATCGGGCCGCCCACATACAAACGAAATGGGAAGAGCATCTTCGGTAACGCCCCGCCGTCTCGTTCGAGTACCATCCCGGTGCGCAAGAGGACCACACGAGTGCCGAATCCCTCAGCCCGTCGCGCTTCGTTTTCCCATGCGAGGCATAGATCGGCAAGAAACCCCTGGCCGCGGGGTGCAGCTTCGCTTAACAGACGATCATCGCTTGCGCCATAGTATCCGATACCGGAGGCGCTGATCAGGACGCTCGGTTTCGAAGACCTTTGCGATATTGCTTCAACGAGACGTCGCGTGAGGTTCACTCTGCTATCGGTAAGAACTCGTTTTCGCTCATCGGTCCACCGTGCATCCGCAATCGGCGCACCGGCAAGGTTTATGACCCCATCGCATCCTTTGAGACTCTCCTCCAAGACATCTGGCTCATGACCATCCCACTCAACCGTCGTGACCAAAGTCCCAAACAGCTGTGAAGTAAGTCGAGCATTTCTCGTAAGGACAGTTACTCGGTGGCCGCTTCGAGATAAGGACACGCACAAGGCTCGTCCAATGAACCCTGTTCCCCCAGTCACAACGAGATTCATATGGCCATTCTACTCGTTGCGATCTGAGTCTGGTTAGATCTATCTGACTGAAGGCACTTGCGAAGTGTTTGCACGGACCCATAGTGTAAGGTTGTAAAACCACGACCCCCTGTGTTACGGTTGTTTTGTCGTCGTAAGGGCCTCGCGACGAAGCTGGTTCAAAGAGGAAGGCCCGCAACATCGATGTTGCCTTGTCCGAGAATCTTGTCGGAAGTCAGACCTAAGTCGCCGCATTGCCCGCGTCTTCGGCCCGCTCCTTCCCCCGTTCCTCGAGTTCAAGACAATGTCAAAATTAAAGGAGGAACCCCACATGGGTTCGAAGCTATACGTCGGTGGGTTGCCCTATTCGGCAACCGAGCAGCAATTGACCGATTTGTTTGGGGCGCATGGCACGGTGGCGTCTGCGAGGATTATCGCAGACAAGTTCACGGGACAGTCCCGCGGATTTGGCTTCGTGGAGATGTCTTCGGATGCTGAGGCGAAGGCCGCGATCACGGCGCTCAATGGCTCGGACATGGGTGGCCGCTCGTTAACGGTCAATGAAGCAAAGCCGATGGAGCAGCGTTCCGGCGGCGGCGGCGGTGGATTCGGTGGCGGCGGCCGTGGTGCCGGCGGCGGAAAGCGCGATCGCTGGTAAGCGGCTCACGCTGATCGAACAGGCGAAAGGGTGCCATGAAAGCATGGCACCCTTTTTTTATGCCCAGACCCCATTCCGCGATGTGCGATGCGCTGGGCGGGGTCTATCGCGCTGTGAGGTGCGATGAGCGGTGCGGGGGCGGGGAGGGAAGGAACGAGCCGGCGCCACGCCCCCCAGGCGTTGGGCGTATTTCGGACGCCCAGGGTAAGGTAGCGACGAACATGAGCCGCCGCATTTCGAGCCTCACGCTCTAGCCTTCACGCTTCAGCTTCTCGCGGCGCGCCAGTTCGGTGGCCGAGGGCTCGAACGCGCCGCCGACGGTGGCTGTCTTCACCTCGCCATCGCGCACGTAAGTCGCGGCGATGAGCCCGTTCGGCGAGACGGCGCTGTGCGTCAGTTTGAACGCGCGCGGCTGGCTGTCTCCGCTGAACAGCCGTTTGCCCTTGCCTAGCAGCAGGGGGAAGGTGAACGTGCGGATCTCGTCGACGAGGCCGGCGGCGAGCAAAGCATGCACAAGCTCCGTGCTGCCTTGCGTGACGAGGACGGGGCCGTCTTCCTGTTTCAGTTTCGCGACATCCTTGGCGGCGTCGCGCAGCGCCACTGAGCCTTTCCAGGTCAGGTCCACGCCTTTGCGCGTCGCAACGTACTTGGTGATCCGGTTGAAGGTCTTGGCGATGTCGTCGGACGGCCCGCCTTCGGCATAGGGCCAGTATGCGGCGAAGATATCGTAGGTGCGCCGCCCGAGCAGCAGGTCGAACGGCTCGCCGAACAACTTGTCGAGCTCTTCGCCGAAAATCGGGTCGTCCCCCAGCGTAGCGACCCAGCCGCCGAACTTGAAGCCGCCGGTGGGGTCTTCTTCCGGTCCGCCGGGGGCCTGCATCACGCCGTCCATTGAAACCATCGCGCCGACAATCACTTTTCTCATGACCAATTTCTCCTTTCTATAAACTGGATTCAGGACTCTTCAGAGGATGAACGCTTAAAAAACGCTGTTCGTGACTTATAGTCGCCCGCAATGACCAAAATCGACATCGCAGCGGAAGGAGAAGAAGGGGTCGGGAGTCTTGAAACAAGCATAGGCGGTCAAGAAAAGACTCCCGACCCCTTTTCTTATACGGGGTCTATCGCACAGTCTTCCTTCTTCATACCGAATGCCGTGCCGAACTGTCGGCACGCTGCCGACATGACGCCAGAGATCCCTTCGTCACCCGTGTCTTGCCCGCCATAAAAGTCAGATGGTTTTCACCAACAACCCGTTTACTTTTCATAACTTGAGTTGCCGTCGAGGAACGTCAGTCGCTTGGCACGATCTCTGCGGTAGTTCACAGACAAATGGATGAAGCAGAAGGATAAGTCGTTCAAGGTCCGCGGAAAGGAGCTGACATCATGTCGTCTTGGCTAACAATCATTTTCGCTTACTTCATCATCGCCGTGGCAGTTTTCAACATGGTTGGCTCTGGCTCCCATCCTCTGTTTTGAAATTCATTAACCGACGATTTCTCGGACTGGATGATCTGTCCAGGCTCTGAGGGCGCACGTGAAGGGGAAAAACTATGACAACAGAATTCACCACAAGTCAGGAAGGAGCATTCGATCAATCCTCGAGCGGCATATCCTCGTGGAATATCGCCAGACCTCAGCCAGCCATTGTCCGCTTGGCCCAGTCCGGGGAAATTGTCGGCACAGTGCTGGATGTCGGCTGCGGAACCGGAGAAAATGCGCTGTATCTTTCTAGTTTGGGACACGAAGTCACCGCCATTGATACGGCGCAGGAGGCGATCGACAAGGCCAGGAGGAAATCGCTCGAGCGCAGGCTCCGTGTCAATTTCCGCCTAGTCGATGCGCTAGCGCTGCCCTGCCTCGGCCTGACGTTCGACACTGTCATTGATTCCGGTTTGTTTCATGTATTCTCGGACGAAGAACGGGTAGAGTATGCGAATAATCTAGGGGCTGTGCTGATGCCGGGCGGAAGATTTTTCATGTTGTGCCTTAGCGAGCGGGAAACTCGAGAAGGTCCACGACGGGTTACCAAGGCGGACATTACAGATGCTTTTCGGGATGGATGGACCATCAACGACATTCAGGAAACCAAGTTTGAGACCCTGATTCATGAAGGTGGAGCATGGGCCTGGCTCGCGACCATTTCAAGGAACGCCTCGCAATAGGGTACGCTAAGATTTCACCTCGCCGGTGTTGAGTTGGAGCTACCCAAGGTTGAGCTAATGAGAAAGAAGTGAGTCGCAACAAATTTCCTACTAAGGGGAAGACTAAGACAGCGAAGTTCAAACATCCGGCCCGGCAGGCGCCGCGAAATTCAGAATGTCCCCGTTTTCTCATTTATAGAATTTCCCCAGTTTCTGCAAAATGTTTCAACTCTTGAATACTCTTCTCGAAGAGCGGTCTCCAGTCGGGTTGTGAGGCATAGTGGGATGACTCGCTGAGGGACAAGACATAGAGAGCTGCTGTCTTCTTAGCCCATTGCTTGGAGTGCTCTAGCCCATCCCGTCCGATCAGAGTTTCAAGGCGAAGGCGTTCACTCATTCTCAAGACCACTCTCAAGAACCCAAGCGACCAGACGATCTAGGTTCCCGCCACGCGCCGCGAAATGCGTCTCTTCTGCTCTCTCAGTTTGCGAGTCGGCTTTTAGAGTAAGAGCTTTAGTTTGCAAGGCCTAACTGTTTCCGGATCGCCTTGCATAGTGTATTGGCAATTTCCGTGTGGCGGGGAACAGGGACCGACCGGCCGGTAGAAGGATTGTGATAAATGTCGTGTCTTGCACCAGAGCGAGCTAGTTCACAGCCTTCTTCTTCAAATCGCGGATGAACTCTTTACGCTTCAAGCAGGAACACAGATAGGAATGGACTTAGTGCGGGAACCACGAGGAGTAGAACGCGACTTGCTATCTTTCAAGACTAGCTTATAAGCATCTTGAATGTTCTCTTCTAGCTCTTCTAAAGTCTCCCCTTGACTCATAACTCCAGGGATCTCGCGTAACTGACCTACGAACCAGCCATCGTCTTCCCAGTATTCAAGGGTGAGAGTAAGGTTCTTCATAGTTATCACCTTCAATAATAACTATAGCATCTCTCGAAACCTAGACAGCACCTACAAAGTAGCTGCATAGTAACTGCCCTATATTCTACGAGGTTGTAGGGTACTACAAAGTATTTCAAAGTACTACAAGGTAATACGCGTATTCAGGCACTTTTCTAGTCTAGGCGCTGCGATATCGAACAATGGGGGCAACTGCTCGGGCTGCTGGCGGGTGCGCTCTCACGTGGGCGGGGTCTATCGCGGTGTGAGGTGCGATGAGCGGTGATGGGACGGGAGGCGAGGAACGAGCCGGCCTGTCACTCGCCGCGAAATGGTTGCTAATCGGTGTATCTTTCTGGAAGAGTAGAATGTCCCCTGTCCTTCTCCTCAAGACTGCAATGGTTGCCCTGGGATTTGCTTTGAGCGTAGACTCCCAGTCGTTGCCTCGACGAAGAGGGAAGCTTGTCATGAAGACCCTAGCGTCCGTCGTTGGATTGATATTGCTGTCCGTCACACTGCTCAGCGTCTTAGATTCTGGAGCTGAGGTGAAGAGCCCTCGTAAAGAGGAAGGCTCGTTCTCTGCCGCGCATTGCCACGGCTCCATCGCCAAGACGGAATGGACGCTTGCTGATGGTAACTCCCCAACCCCTGCCTGCGTAGTAGGCAATGATGTGAGAAAAGGGGTACTTAACTTCGATGCCGACGAGGTTCAAGGCGCTATTGTTCCGTTCACATTGCCTGGACAATTTAGGGGGAAGCTCAATGTCACAATCATGTGGCAAGCGGCGTCCACGATTGGTTCAGTAGGATGGTGTGTAGAACTCGTTACTGCGACTGATCTCAAGCGTGAGGGTGGCGCTCCTCTCAGGCGAACTGCCCATAGCTGCGCCTCAGATCAGGCGAAGAAATCGACCAAGCACCTCAATACTGCGCTCGTCATCAACGTGACCGAGACAGCGCCTGTAGCGAACAATGACGTATGGCATATCAGAGTCAGTCGTGACGCGAATAGCAGCGTAGTGCTTGATGACATGCCCGGCGATGCTCGCTTGATCGGCGTTGTGATCGAAACTCAGGAAGCCTCTCGGCAAGCACTTTGACTGCATTGCGGGGAGGCGAGGAGCCGGCCCGCCACGCACCACGAAATGGTTCGGAGATTTTCTACTCTATAAAATTAAACAGGCTTTAGCACAAACCTTCCGTACGCAATGAACGCGCAGATGGCAGCCACGACAAGCCAATAAATCATAGGGCCGTAATTCATGTCCCCGGAATAAATATGCAACACACAGAAGAGCAGCATTTCCGCGGCTATGCAGGCTGCTGCAATAGGGGTCAGGCTTGCCAGCGACTTATTAAATGCCGGAAGAATCAGGCCTAGGCTGCAAAGAAGCTCAAAGATGCTCATTGCCAGCCAAACTTCGTGGGGAATCGCTTTCAAGGAAGGCACGGTTTGCTCGGAATTGGAAAACTTCCACAGCGCACCCATGACAGTATGCAGGGCGAGAAAGACTTGAAGAACCCATAAGAGAATATTCATGGTTTATGAAAGTCTAAAGCGTCCAGAGTTGAGGACCCAGCACTTAGTATCTCAAGGGCCTGACTTCTGACTCCGGTGGTGATCAGCCGGCCCGTCACGCGCCGCGAAATGGTTCCTGACACCTTTTCTTGTATCACAGGCCCTAAACGTGAGATGAGACAGAATTCCTATTGTCAGACCCATTCCCACACGAAAATCCTGCGCACCCCAGGCGAAATGGTTTTTGACTCTTTAGCCGTCCGCTAGACTGCAAGTGAATCGTACACATAGATTGCTCTCATATTGAGTACATCTGCCGGTTTCATTGGAGGTGAAAGTAATGATGACATTTGATCGTTTATCCGATGTCCTTTCAAAAGAGCTGGAGCGCTTTGAGTGGGAACATAGTTTCGACCGTATTTGGCTAACCATGCCTCCCATATGCGATCTACGTTGCAGTGATTCATATAGAAAACAGGATCATTCGGTGAACTCGATGGCAACATGTCACCTCCAACCCAAACGTGAACCCGGTTATGCAATGCTGGAGGTGCAGGCGGAGCCCAGCCTTCTATTCGGTTGCGAAAGCCGGGTGACGAAGTATCCCAAGGTGACACATCATAAGAAGTCAACGTCAAGACAGCCGACGTGTCGGCTTTGTTAGGCAATGTGGACACGTCTTTGCCAAGCGCTCGTCGTAAACCATGACTTCTCTGAACCAAAGTTCCATCCACATCCGCCTCGATGCGAATGCGGAAACTCTGTGGGTCAGCTGAATCGAACTTAAACGGTCCCGTTTTCACCGGTTTTCCTGATCCGCCCATTGCATCACGTCCCCATATCGGAGATTGTTTTTGGAGACTCGGCGTTTTTTGCCCATCGGTGGCCCAATCCCAATAGGGCAAGCCAAATGTACTATCATTCAGGACTCTCTGAAGGTTGAGTTCCAACTGGCGTAACATAAAACGGTGCCAGGGACAAAACACTGGGCCTCGGTGGGCCGCATTACGGTCCCCCTGAGTTGCTGGTGTCATTGTAGTCATCGCTGTGTGATGCCAGACAACGAACAGATCATATGTGCTTACTGGTCGGGACGGTCCTGAAATGCCCAAGCTCTTGGTAGTTGGTCCGGTAAATTCACGTTTCAAGAGATTCACGCCATCGGCGTATTTGTTTCTCACTGCAGCATCGGTGAGAATGTTACGTCGGGTAATGGCCATAGCGACCTCCTACTCATGCTTTGACCGTGTTCTCTCCGCTTTCATGTCGTGCATTCGGTGACTGCGCGAACGAAAATCGTCAGGGAAAATCTCTATTAGCTGTTTCACCAAGTCCACTGCGGACGCGAAAGATAAGTTGGGGACGGGGTGGTAGTGAACCTGGCCGTCGTTCGTGACGCCCAGGTGTCCCATAACTAACCGTCCATCGACCTCAATTTCATAGTGCGTTCTTACGACAATGTGGTGTCCTTTATAGTCTGCCTCACGAATGCTTTCGCTTTTTTCGTGCTTGTGCTTCTGGGCTTTCTTCACCTGTCTGGCGTTTTTCTTCACATAGGATGCAATAGACTTTGCGGTGGGGCGCACAATTGCCCTGCTGGTAGGCATGGAATGTCCTCCTCTTACAACTTCGTTTGTCTCCGCAACCTGGGGTTGTTTCTGAAGGGCCGGCCCGCTCACGCGCCGCGAAATGGTTCCTGACACCGTTTCCTTACGCATACGGCAGCATGGGCAAGGCCACGGCTATTTCACGCGATCATTCCATCCAATCAATTTCCTCTATGTAAGGGTGTGCAATTGCAGCTCTGGCTTCCAGCCGGGCAGGAGCCAGGACAAAAAGGTGAGAGTAATTGGCATTCGGTTTGGTTGTGGCACGAGCACTGGGTGACGGTCCACGGCACTTGGTATCCACAGAGATTCGGTGGCAACGGAGGCAGGGTACCTCGTGCCATCGGCACGAATTCGCAATGCTGGCTGCCGGGTGGGCAGGGGTTGGGAAACAGCGCCGAAAGCGGTTGGCATTCCGCCTGATTGAAACACTTGCACTGCGTCATCATCCGAGTCTCGGTGTGGCAGAGCTGTGGGGGCGGAGTTCCTCCTGGCTGAGGCTGAAGTTTCTGCTGAAGCATTTTGTCCTTCAAATTCCCAACGTCGCCCTTTGTGACGCCTCGCTCCTGCACGTCACCACCTTCTAGAGGCGGTGTGTCTTTTGGAGGCGGAGGAACTGGCGCTTCCTCTGCAGATCCCATAGCCGTTCCGCATAGCAGGACAGCGAGACAGAAGCCCAGTCTCGTCCAGCCGTGAGTATGTCCATTGCGAGATCGTTGATTCATCAGATCACCCTTTGTCCCTCGGTTCTTGATTGGTTCTGCATGCCGTAGCATGAACCCCATAGGTGGCGGACGGCAGTGTTTAGAGACAAGTCCGCCACGCGCCGCGAAATGGTTCCTGACGCCGCTTCGAAACTGCCCTGATCAAAAGACCATCGAGAGCCGAAACTTCGTTGCCTTGTTGATGTCAGTGATGTTCGTAGCGAACAGGCCGATCCCCGTTGTCGCGGTTTTCTTGCCGAGATAATGGCCGGTCGCCGTCTGAATGACGTAGGTGCAGCTCCCGTGCTCAACGAACCTGAATTTCTCCCACGCCTGGACTTGGGTTCGATCGGTGACCAAATCGTCCGTCGTGATTCCGCCAGACGCAAGGCCTCCGCCTTGAACCGCGGTGACGTAGTTCACCCCGTTGGAAGTCAGGAGCGCATGCGAACCGTCACTTTGCTGCATCAGCCGGAACCGCTGCCAGGCATTGTCGAACGACGCCGGTCGATTCTTGTAATCGCTCAGCACACCGATCGCTCCAAAGATGAACACATCGTCGCGCGTGTTGACGCGTCCGCCGCCGCCCCACGCGAAGACAAACCCGTATGGTTCGGACACAGCGGAAATGGTGTATTGACTCCCCGATCCCAAGTCGCCGCACTTCCAGACATAAAACTCCTCCCACGTGCCGACTTTCACGGCATCGCTGTGAACGGCATCAGTGGTTTTCCCTCCGGCTCCCACGGCCGTAATGAAATGTCCATTCACGGTCTGGATGGAATTTCTCCAGCCGTATTGGTCCGGACCGAACGTGAACGTCTCCCACGATTGCACTTGCTTCGCGTCGCTGTGGAGCACATCTGAGCTTCGTCCTCCTCCATCCACGGCCGTGATGAAGTTGGAGCTGGACGTCTGGATGGCGAACTTCGGGGGAACGCCGCCTCCAAGGACGAGGAACAGCCTATATTGCTCCCATGTCGAAGGGGCCGTCGCATCGGTGTGGAACACGTCCGTGATTTTTCCGCCTCCACCGACGGCCGTGAGGTACTTCATGCCGAATGTCTGGAACGCGAAATGGCCCGGCAGTGCACTGATGGGAAGAGGAGCCGCCGGGGTCGCAGGCACCGGAGTCAGAATTTGAGGGCTCAGCACGCCGGGCCTGATGACCTTTGGGGCGATGCCCCGCTCCTGCACCTCTTCGGGGGATAACCCCTCCGAAGCCTGTGAAGGCGGCGTCCTTTCTTCGACTGCGTCGGGCTTGTCGCCAGGAGGCGGGTCATCGGCGAGTCCGATGGAGGATGAGAAGAACCAGGCTGTCAAACCCACACTCACCGCCAAGGATACGAGAATTGCTCCGGTAGATGGAAACGTTTTCTGTTCCATAAGATCCGCCCTCCTTGCCGGTCCCGCCTCCAGATGACTCTTGAAAGGGTCAGGTGTTTCGATCACACATTCGTTTGGTCTATGTTCATTTCGTCTCAGGTGATGTACCGGACGGATTGGCCATCCCGGTGTCCGGCTGCTCACCCTCCACCCCGCGGCGCATGATCGGCGCGGTCGTCAGCGGGGCAGTTGGCCTGGTCGTGCCCGGAACCGCGGTGAGGTTAGGGAGGACGTGCGGACCCAGGAACTTTTTCACTGTGCCGCTAATCGCACCTCTTGTGGGTGGCACCCCCTGTTCACAGTTGTAGCCCGTACTCGGGCCCCCGGCATTCTTCGGACAACAGACCCAATCGCCGCACGTGCCGTCCGAAAACAACGGGCGGATTAGATAATAGTCGCCAGGCGGACAGGTCATCCCAGCACCTTCGCTGGGTGTCCCCCCGCACATATCATGGACGTATAGTGCCTGAGCCGGTAGCGCCAGTACCAGGAGGGAAACTCCAAACAGACCCGCTATCAGTGTGCTTCGCATGGTCCTGTACTCCTCCTAACGGATTGTGAGTTGCATCATCTGCCTTGTCCGATCATTTCGCTGCCCGGTCAGTCCGAATCGCCGGAAGCCGTCCGCGATGACCGTCAAGCATGAGTCGTAGCAGTCGACGAACTGGTTCACTGGTGCCGACAATGACCCGAGTATGAGGGCTGATAAGAGCGGTATAAAAAAGAGAACGGATGATAGGCGTTCGAACTAAGCAAAGTCAATTATGCTGCGGCTTACAAACGATTCCGTGTTGGTCCTCATTGCGCCTGTCGAGCAATGTCCTTCCGAGGGCGCGCGCTCTTTCCCTCGTCCTTTATTGCGCGCATTGAGGGACCACCCCGCGACCCCTTTTTCTTTCCTCTACGTTTTCACGTGGCAGGATCTATCGCGGTGTGAGGTGCGATGAGCGGTGAGGGAAGGCGGGGAGGCGAGGAACGAGCCGGCCCGACACGCGCTGCGAAATGGTTCTCTAATGGGTGTATCTTTCTAGGAAGGTAGAATGTCCCCTTTTTCTTTTCCTTCGCGAAAACCTTAGGTCCTGAATTCCGCCCACATAATGCGATGATCTGAAAGATAGTATCGGACATAAGCGAAAAATTTTTGCTTCTGATTCGAGTTGGGACTTGTGCCATATAATGTCGAAAACACTGCAGTATCAAAGTCGAAGATGCCGGTATTGCCGGTGTACTCCTGGCTTGTCTGACCAGGGAAAAAGGCAATCTGGTCATAATGATTGTCAGAGGCGATGCTCGATCCAACTTCTGACGTATGCTCAGGGAGGTGTAGGCCGCGACTTGTGAGAGCATCGAAGATCGGATCACCTGGCTTGGTTTTTGGAAGATTGAAATCCCCCAGCGCGATGATGTTTTGGCAGTAGCAGTTGGGACTCTTTCTGCGATTGTCCGCCCACCGAGCCACGGCAAAAGTTTCTAAACGTCGACGGTTCATCGATACTGCTGAATCGCTCCCATAGTAAAGATGGACATTGATGAGCAGGAATTGGAAATTCCCTGCCTGAAACGCAGCCATGTAAGGATTGCGATCAAACCCATCAAACCTCTGGCTAATGCCCGGCAGCGTGATGTACCGACTCTCACTGGGAGGAATGGCGATCTCTCCAACCTTCTCTCGCAGGGTGACTTTTGTGGAGTCATAGATAAATGCCATTCGCTCGTTGTTACCCGCCTCGTCGGAAAATAGCGTGCGCATCGTCGTAGGCAGATGTTGTTGAATTCCTCTAAGGCCGATGAGATTGTCATTCACTTCTTGAATAGCGACGATATCAAACCAACTGATCATTTCGGCGATCAGCTGATAATCCTGGCTGCGCCGCTCCTGCACCCCAAGATTGGCAATATTCCAGGTCGCAAGGAGTAGACGATCTGTGGCCTTGCTGGGAATCAACCGGTCTGGTTTTGCCTTGTGACCGTGAAGCGCTGTGATCTCAGTCTGTACTTGGTAAGAAAAACTAAATGATGGCTTTGGAAATGGAGGCATCGTCGTTCCGTTCCTTCAATCCATGAGTTTGTCTCGCGGAAACAAGCCGGCCCACCACGCGCCGGAAAATGTTGGACTGCAAGATGATCGAAGAAACCAGGACATTCTACGTTTTCACGTGGGCGGGGTCTATCGCGGTGTGAGGTGCGATGAGCGGTGAGGGAAGGGCGGGGAGGCGACGAACGAGCCGGCCGCCACGCGCCGCGAAATGGTTCAGTCAGAAAAGACTCCCGACCCCTTTTCCCTGTCACTTGACCAGAGATTGTCCTCTTTCCTATAGTCAACCACGCTTGCAATAACCCAATAGCAAAGAGGTGGGCGATGCGGAAAAGGCATGTGTGTGAGATCATATGCGTCGGAGTTCTCACAGCCTGCGCGGCAGTGGACCTTGAATCGGGCGCTCAGCAGGTGAGGATCGTTACCAATGAGCCACAAGGTTGTGAATACCTCGGCGAGGTAACCGGGAGTCAGGGGAACTTTTTCACGGGTGGGTTCACGAGCAATGCGAATCTAGAGACCGGTGCGCGAAACGACATGAAGAATCTGGCCAACAAGATGGGAGCGAATACCGTCCACATGCTCACCAATCGTGCGGGACAGACCGGCACCATGGGCGAGGGCAGCGGCAGCATGCAGCAGACCAATGTGACGTATACCGGGGTCGCTTACAAATGCCCTTCTTCCAAGTGAGAGGAAATCGGAGAAAGGCACGTATACCACGCGCCGCGAAATTCAGAATGTTCCATTTTCTTTTCCCACCTAGTTCAGGTGATTTTAGGTCGACGGCGGGTTTTCAACGAGAGCGGCAAGCTTCACATATTCGATGCTCGGCCGGACGCCGTAGATTTTGGCGACCCCATCAATCATTTGCGGCGAGTAAAACTTCCGTGCAGCGTCTTCTGACTCCCAAACGTAGAAGTTGAGAGCTTGGCGCCTCGCTGCATCAACGGTAAATGTCTTAGATCGTAGACCTGGCATGCCTTGAAACTTGCTGCGAGCACCTTCGGCGATTTGCTGTAGCTGCGCCTCGTTGAATTCATTCTCGTACTGGAACCGCACCATGACAGCGATCATAGGAAACCTCCTCGGCAGCGAAGCCCGGTTGGCATTGCCATACTAGGCCAGTCCCCTCCACTGTGCAACGGCTCTCAGACCCACTATTTCACGGAATCGCGCCTCGCCTGACACAGGCGATAGGCCAGCCTACGTTTTCACGTGGGCGGGGTCTATCGCGGTGTGAGGTGCGATGAGCGGTGAGGGCAGCGAGGCGAGGAACGAACCGGCCGCCACGCGACGCGAAATGGTTCCTGACACGGTTTCAAAATCTTCAAGCACTTAGCAAAGTAGCCTGTCCCCTTTTCTTGGTTTATACTCGCTGGACAGAGCTCGAAGAGAAACGTGCGCAAACAGTGAACATCGCACAATCGTCATGACGGAGGGGCTCGTGTTGGTTGTTGATGACTCGCTTTTGTATTGAAGGAATTTGTTCAGCCGAGGAACGACCTGTGCATCGAGCATACATCAGTCATGTTCTCTATCCTCTTACCGAGCCTTCTCTATGCTGATCATAGGAGTGGGTATCCTCGTAGCCATCATGGGATGCGCCTCTACACAAGATCGTGAGCGCCGGGCGTTGTCCGAGGAGTTTGACAAATGGCTCGGGCAATATAAAGACACTCGGATCATAGAGAAAGGCCCGCCGGACCGCTGCGTCGCACAGGGTGGAGGGAGCGAAATCTGCGAGTGGCGGATCGGTGGAAATACGGTGCGGTATCTTTACGACGCGAATGGCATCGCGCGACGTTGGAAATATGCGGATCGCCAATTGGGAGAGATGAAGGGAGTCCAGGATTCAGCGGCCGCCGCAGATCAGATTCATGAGTCAGAAGCGGCCGTGTGGCAGACCATCAAGGACACCTTTGACGATATGAAGTTCACTCCCATTGGTGGTCAATGAGGGTTGTGCTGTTTTAAAGGGACAGGCTACTTTTTGCTCGTTACAGACAGGTTAAGCGAGAAGCCTGCCCGCCACGCGCCGCGAAATTCGAGAATATCCCGCCTTTCTTTCCCATTTCACCATCCGTAGAGTCCATAAGGACTTGGCCAATAGGCCGGCGAATTACGCATCGAGCCTACCGGTGCATCGTAATCAAGCCAATCCTGCATCCCATATAGTCCTCCCTGCGTTAGCCGGTTGCGCAAGGAGCCGACTGATCCGGCATCGTCGAACCAGTCAGATGGGAACCTTTGCAAGCCGTAAGGCGTTCCGTTGTTTGATTGTGTGGCGGTGCCTCGATCCGGGGCAATCGTCAGCTCGGGAAGGTTCATCGCCTCACAACCCGGTCGCTTTTGATTGGTGTACAGGGCGTCACCGGAGGGACCGGGACATTGATAGACGCTGGAATCGAGCTGATCGGATGCTGATGAAAGCGAGGGAAAGAGCACCGCCATAGCGCCGAAGAGCACCATGTACCTGGTCATGCCGACCTCCGATCGTGAGAGGGCCTGTATCTCCTAGTCGATCGAGGATGTCAGCAGGTTACATGACACTTTGGTGGGGAGAGAAGCTGGACATGGGTCCTGGACCAAGGAGGCGAGGAGAGATGCGAACGAGCCGGCCCGCCACGCGCCGAGAAATGGTTGTTTCTTTTCTCGGAGCACGGCCTTAGCCCCTGCGTATCCTCGCAAGAGGGTCATCATCATATGAAACGCAGCAGTACCATCGAGAGCACCCCGATGGCGATGCCAAGAAAAAGCGCGAACCATACCCGATAACCAGCAAGCCACATGGACGCGAGCTTGCCCATCGAAAGCCCAGTCCCTCCTATTTGGGCCATCAGCGTAAGCATGTCGGAGCAAATCCACTCCTCGGCAATTGTTCCATCGACAATGCGGTAAAGTTCGTTGCTCTCGTACTCTACTTTCTTTCTCGTGGGTTGAATGCCAAGGAATTCCCCGGTATGCGTGCCCGTCAAGCGCATGCGAACAGCGACTTTGTCGTCGGTGGCGAAGATATCCTCAATGTGTATTTGAATGTCTGGAAATGCTGAGAAGAGGACTTCAGCGTGCTTTCGCCACGCGTCGGTTCCTCTTTTTTGGTAAGGCATTCCGGCTATGTTGATCCTGAAATCGGACGGCATAAGCTTCACACAGGCATCCACATCCTTACGCCCCAATGCCGAGAACGCTCTCCGCATAAGCTCGATGTTGGACTGAGGGGTAGAAGAATGTGTAGTCATGACTGAACTCCTCTTGGGCCGCATCCTACTGCCGCCGCTAGGGAACCTCAAGAGTAGATGCGAAACGAGAACGAACTACACCTGTAGACATTCTGCGATTTGCCCTTCTACTTTTCACGTGGGCTGGGTCTATCGCGGTGTGAGGTGCGACGAGCGCGAGGGAAGGGCGGGGAGGCAAGGAACGAGCCGGGCCGCTCCGCGCCGTGAAATTCAGTAGGTCGCCATGTTTCTAAAGTTAACGAGTCGCGCACCAGTACATACACTGTGCAAGGGTTGTCCCAGGCGAAGTCATGCAACGCTCGACACAACTTTGACCCGGCGTTTTGCCAGACATCGTGTGAGGACTCTGAGCCGCTCGTGTTTGCACGTCCACAACGTCAGGCTTTGGAAGCTCTGTTCCGACCTTCAATGATTGCAGTTCATCAGCGCTCTCGATCTTGATCTGATCGCTCTGACCCGTCTGGTTGTTACGGATCGTCACCAACCCTTTGTCTTTGTCCACACTAATAATGGTTGCAGTGTCGGCAGCCCATGTTTGGTGGATGATGCAGAGAGAGAAGAAAAGAGTGCACGTCACTTGATAACACATAGATCGCGACAAGCGTAAATGTCTTGGCATGATCTCCCTCCTTTTCTTGACCTAAAGCGAATCGGCAGGAGACTAGAAGCTTTACCTAAGAAAGTAAAGCCCTGCAGCGCTGGGAACGATCGAAAAAACCAGGACGGTTACGTTTTCACGTGGGCGGGGTCTATTGCGGTGTGAGGTGCGATGAGCGGTGAGGGGGCGAGGCGGCGAGCAACAAGCCGGCCCGCCACGCGCCACGAAATGATTCCTGACACTTCTCCTTCTTCCGAAGATGGTGCACTAGTGACAGGAATGGAAATGCTCACCTCATCACAGACACCACAGATGACTAGGGTCAAGCTAGCTAGGGCAAAGATCAAGAGATCCATGGAAGGGAATCCTTTTAACTTGTCGACCCTGCTGCACTTGTGCTAGGGCAAGGCCTGTGCCAGATGACCCACGCACCAAGAGGTGTGAAACAGTTGGAATGAGGGATAGGAATAATTCACGAAACTCGGAGGCTTCCGTGTTCAGACGATCTCCATCGTCCACCCGATGGGAAGCATCAAAACTGATCCTGCCTGGATGCAATATGATTCGGTATGTTCCATTAAGACGGCCCGCCCCGCGCCGCGAAATTCCGTGGACATCCCCCTTTCTTTCCCGTTTCACCATCCGTAGAGTCCATAAGGACTTGGCCAATACCTGCGAATTACGCATCGAGCCTACCGGTGCATCGTAATCAAGCCAATCCTGCATCCCATATAGTCCTCCCTGCGTTAGCCGGTTGCGCAAGGAGCCGACTGATCCGGCATCGTCGAACCAGTCAGATGGGAACCTTTGCAAGCCGTAAGGCGTTGCGTTGTTTGATTGTGTGTCGGTGCCTCGATCCGGCATATTCTGGAATTAGGTTCCTTGGAAGAGTGCGGCAGGTCTGATCACGCTCGATCGACGCAAATGATTCGCATGCCAGGAAGAGGGCTTTCTTGACTTCCTCTGGCTCTTGAATCTCGTCGTTGTCAAACAGAGACTCTTGGCGAGTGTCGTCAATGTAAACTTCTAGCGGTGCTACAGCACTACCTTCCTCTATTTTTCGCAGGCAAAGACGAATTCTGTCTTCGAAGTGGTGAGGCAGACGCTCGCGGTCTGGATTCTCCTCTCGCCATATGGCTTTGGCCGTCTCAGTAACTATTTTTTGGAACCTTACCAATTCATCGAGCGCGCTGAGATCTAGGGCGTGGCCTTCAAACCGCCGCCCCTTGAAAGCGACACGTATGACTTCTTTCCATCGTCCCATATCAAACTCCACTGAGTGATTAAGGTGAAATCCTACATCTAATGCCTATAGAGATCAAAGGTCCTTACATCCGATGAAAGAAGACTTGAGTCTTCTTTCTCTCTATCTCCTGTTTGACGGGAGAGAGAACTGGCTGCTAACCGGCTTTAGCGCTTGCGCTTTTGGCAATTCAAACGCAAATTCCATATCTATTAAAGATTTTCTCTCTCATCCCTTATTGGACGGGGTGGGGGGAAGGATGCCCTCGGATTGAGCGAGCATTACCGGAGGAGCGAGGTATCCTCCGAGGCTTGGCCGGGAAGGAAAGCTGGAACTGACCGAAGAAACACGGTTGGAACAACCGTGACTGAGAGAATTCCAGAAGGGCGCGCATTTCTTGCGCATGTTCCGCCCGGCCAAGCCCGGAAGGATCGCTCCGGGAGGTACAGCGAGCGAAGCCGAGGGCATCCGCCTCTCTCTTGCATCTCCTTCCCCACCCCCCGTACAATGCACAATTCCTAACCCCTTGGCTTTCTTTCTTATTCCGGTCTTATTAACAGGCCGCAAGGGGGGAGATTTATACCGGCATGCGCATCGAATACTCGAAGGGCGACCGGGCCTCCAAAGAGCTAGTCCAGCTCCATCGAAAAGCCTCATTCGAGTCCAGCGGCCGGAAGATGAAGGTTCTGCTCATCTTCCCGCCCGATTGGTTCCCCTCCGAACCCTATCTCAGCCTTCCGTCCCTGACCTCCGTCCTCCGGAAAGCCGGCCATACGGTCATCCAGAAAGACGTCAATCTCGAGATGTGGGACTGGTACTTCAGCGAGGACTTCCTGAAGAAAGTCCTCCGCCGGGTGCCGCAGCAGCTCGACCGCCTCCGCAAGCTCTCCAAGAAGCGTGAACTCGTCGATTGGGAGATGGATGTCCAGATTGCGCTGTGCGATCTGACCCGCCAGCGGATCGACGAGCTGATCAAGAAGGCGGAGAAGGCCAAGGCCATCGTCCGCGGAGAAGTGTTCTACGATATCGACCAGTTAGAGTGGGCGATTCAAGTATTCCGTGAGGTGACGTCGGTCATCTCGCTGGTCTATGCGCCGGCCCGCATCTGCATGCCGCCGATGGAGACCGATCTGTCCTACAAAGTCTTTGCGTCGAACGAAGTGATCGAGGCGGTGAACGACGAGCAGGTGAATGTCTACCGCGACGTCTTCGAGCATCTGGTGAAGCCGGTGCTTCAATCTGAGCAGCCGGACGTGGTCGGCATCTCGATCGTGCTGCAGCAGCAGATCTTCTCCACGATGACCTTCTGCGCCCTGATCAAGCAGCACTTCCCTCATATTCACGTCACGATCGGCGGCAATACGGTGACGCGCCTGCGCGACGTGCTGCCCGAGTCGCCGCTGTTTCAGTACTTCGACAGCGCGGTGGTCTATGAAGGGGAGACGGCGTTCTTACAGCTGGTCGAGGCGGTGGGCGCCAAGCGGGATCTCGCCAGCGTGCCCAATACCATCTATAAGGACGACAAGGGCGTTCATGTCTCGGCCATGAGTTATGCCGAGGACATGGCGGAACTTGCCGCCGCCGGATTTCGACGGGCTGCCGCTGGAGAAGTATTTTGTGCCGACGAAGATCCTGCCGTATCTGGCGACGCGCGGATGCTATTGGGGCCGCTGCGAATTCTGCGACCACGGCGAGGGCTATACGGCCGGCTACCGCTCGAAGAAGATTCAGGACGTCCTGGCGGAGATCAAGTATCTGCGCGACAAGTACGGGGCGCAGCATTTTCATTTCACCGACGAATCGTATCCGCCGGCGCTCTTTCGAAAGCTGGCGCGGGGTCTGGTCGAGAGTAAGATGGGCATCTACCTGGACCACGCACATGCGGTTCGAAAAAAGCCTGCTTGGAAGACGCCGTCTGGCAGGATGCGAAGGAGTCCGGCTGCCGCTATCTCCACTTCGGCTATGAGTCGGGCGTACGAGCGGGTGCTGAAGTTGATGGACAAGGCGACGACGACCGAGATCATGACGAAGCATCTCAAGTTCACGGCGGAGGCCGGCATCTGGAACCACTGCATGGGCTTCTTCGGCTTCCCGGGCGAAACGCGAGAGGAAGCCTGGCAGTCGGTCGAGTTCCTCGAACAGAACAAGAACTATGTCCATTCGCTCGGGTTCGGCACGTTCGATCTCGGCCGGCATAATCCGGTGGCGAAGCATCCGGAGAAGTGGGGCGTGACGGCCTACAAGAATCCCGGAGTGGGACCTGGCGCTCGACTACTACTTCACCGTGAAGAACGGGATGAGCATCGAAGAGGCGGAGCGGGTGTTCCAGGAATTCGAGCGCAAACACTATGCGGGCTGGGACCTGCGCCTGTATATCCGCGAATATATTTTTCTCTACATCTGCCGGTTCGGGCTGCAAGAAGCTGCCGGATCTGCAATATCAGGCGGTCGAAGATCGGCCGGCGTCACTCCTTCTTTGGCAGGTAAGATGTAATCAAGTCATGAGTTCAGGACCTGTTCCAGATCGACGGCCTGGCGCCGCTCAAGAACGGCGCGCGCAAGACCTCCAAGGTCATGCTGCTGTTTCCGCCCGAGTGGGTGCCGACGGCGCCCTATCTGGCGCTGCCGTCCTTGACCGCCGTGTTGCGGGAAGCCGGCCATCACGTGATCCAGCGCGACATCAACATCGAGATGTACGACCACTTCTTCACGACCGAGTTCATGATCTGGGTCCGGGCCAGACAGTCGATGCAGCTCAAGGCGCTGCAGATGAAAGAGAAGCGGGGCGAGCTGACGGACCAGGAAGCGGGCCAACTATCCGTGCTGGAGCAGATGATGACGATCGACGTCTTCGATCTCGCGGCTCGCGCCGAGGAGGCGAAGACGGTTGTGCGGGGCGAGCAGTTCTATGACGCAGCCAAGCTCGAACGGGCGCTGAATACGTTCCGCGAGGCGATGCAGTACATCTCCGCCGCCTATTATCCTGCGTCGCTCGTGTTCTATCCGATGGAAAGCAACCTGGGCTACCGGCCCGGTGTCTCGAAGGAGCTGCTGGCCTGCCTGGACGACGAGCAGGTGAACGTCTACCGCGACATCTGCAATCAGCTTGTGTTGCCGTCGGTGAGCAAGGAGAAGCCGGACGTGATCGGCATTTCCATCGGCACGCAGATGCAGCTGATTGCCGGCATGACGTTCTGCAAGATGATCAAGGAGACGTTCCCACACATACACGTGGTGGTCGGCGGGAACGTCATTACTCGGCTTCAGGAAGAGCTGCCGCATCACGACCGATTCTTTACGGAAGTCTTCGACTCGGCGATTCTGTATGAAGGCGAGCATGCGCTGCTTTGGCTGATCGAAGCGTTGAACGGCCAGCGCGACATCGCCTCGGTGCCCAATCTCATGTATCGCGGCGTCAACGGCGTGCAGCAGAACAAGGAGATCTATACGGAGAAGACGACGGCGCTGCCGCTGCCGGACTTCGACGGGTTTCCGCTCGATCACTACTTCGTGCCCGAACGGATCATTCCCTATCTCGCGACGCGGGGCTGCTACTGGGGACGTTGTACGTTCTGCGATCACGGTCAGGGATACTTCGATCAGTATCGGGGAATGTCGGCGCATCAGGTCGTGGAGCAGGTGAAGGCGCTCCGGGACAAGTATCAGTGCCGGCACTTCCTGTTTGCCGACGAGAGCCTATCCACCCGCGCTGTTCAAGAAGGTGTCGCAGCTCTTGGTGGATCAGGACGTCGGCATCAAATGGACGACGCTTGATCCGCTTCGAGGAGACCTTACAAGATCAAGCCGTCTGGGATCTGGCGGCCAAGGCCGGCTGCTGCACGCTCTATTATGGGATGGAGTCGGCGAACGAGCGGGTGCTGAACCTCATGGACAAGCACGCCAAGAAGAGCGTGATCCAGAATAATCTGCAGTCGGCGGCGAAGGCGGGGATCTGGAACCACGTGATGGCCTTCTACGGCTTCCCCGGCGAGACGCGCGACGAGGCGCTGGAGACCCGGCAATTCGTGATCGAGAACCAGCCGGTGATTCACTCGGTGGAGCTGTTCTACTTCGTAGCCTATCGGCATACGCCGATGGTGCGCAATCCGGAGAAGTTCGGCATTACGATCCACAAGCAGGAGGAATACGACCTGCCGCTGGATTACTACTACACGCTGAACGAGCCGGTGGGGATTTCCTGTCTGGATGCGATGCAGCTCTGCGAAGAATTCTATAAGAACGACTTCCAGC
This sequence comes from uncultured Nitrospiraceae bacterium, assembly GCA_963824855.1. Taxonomy (GTDB): domain Bacteria; phylum Nitrospirota; class Nitrospiria; order Nitrospirales; family Nitrospiraceae; genus Nitrospira_C. Next base: position 271,283 of record CAWGQP010000010.1, on the reverse strand, counting down.
CCTGGGCCGTGCGCGTGAACGCCCGCGAGCACGTGTTCCTCTATATCTCGAAGTTCGGGACGAACAAGCTGCCGCAGATCTATGCGCAGCGGCAGACGGTCGGCGTCTCCGATAGCGTGTCCGGATTGGTGACGTGGCCGGTGGCGATGAACGAGGGCGAAGACGGGAAGGAAGGGATGTCGCGGGTCGTCTGCCACGGAGTCGGCTAGATGATGATTTGGCCCTCCGGAGGATCGTTGCGAGGAGAGGTGAGCCAAGAAGAGAGAAGGGCATACGAGGCTTCTATTTTCTTAGACATCTCTTCAGCTTCCTTGTACATCTGCATGTATTTCTTGGGGTTATTCGTCAGGTTCGCATAGCGGGAAGGGTCCCAGATATGGAGCAGTTCCTTGCGTTTGATCTCCAACTGCTCCTGGGAGACCGGCAGATCGAGACCGAGCAGCTCGAGGGCGTCCGCGACCGGTGGGGTGACTTCAGCCATATAGGAAAGTCTGACAAAGCCTTTGTAAGCCTGTCAATCTAGTAATGCCCACTGTATTACCCATCCTCCAGCCCGTTCCCATCTTCAAGAACAAGAGACTACCGCGAGGTGCTCGTCCGCGAGATGGAGGGCGGGAAGATTCCGATCAGCCTCGGCAAGACCTGTCCGGTGAAGTGCGAGTTCTGCTACGAGATCGACCATTCCTACCGCGAAACGCTCGATCCACCCAAGACGACCGACGAGGACTGGAAGTTCATCCTCGACTACATCAGCAGGAAGCCGACCGATCCGATGCAGTTCTGGTGTCTGGGCGGCAATGAGTACATGGAATGGACCGACCTGTTCCTCCATCCGAAGGCGATGGAATGGGTCGAGGATTTCCTGACCTCCACGGACAAGAACATCACCTTCTTCACCGTCGGGTACGTCCAGGTGCCCAAGATCCACGAGCTGGCCGCGCGCTTTCCCGGGCCGGATCAACTTCGAGCTGTCGGTGATCACCCTGAGCGACTACCGCCAGCGGCTCATGCCCCACGCCCCCTCGATCAAACATCTGATGAAGGTCTTGGATGGCCCGGCCGTGTCCTCGGCGAACTTCTATGCGTTCGACCACGCACACGATGTCGAAGGACGCGGAAGACAATCTCCAAGATCAATCAGAAGTGCGTGTTGTGGATGGGCTGCCTTACGCCGGTGCGCGGCATCAAAGATCCGACGGCGGAGCTGATGCGCGGGGGAAGGAAGTATTTGCCGGAGGAGGCGCTGCGGCTCTACGAGAAGGGGCTGCCGAACATCCAGACGATCCAGACCGAGGCGCCGATCACGGCCTTCATGAACCGCAGGCGGATCGTGAGCGCCTTCGACTCACTTGAATTGGAGAAGCGCGATACGGTGGTGATGGCGAGGAGCGTCTACAAAGTGCTGAACATGTACCGGAAGAACCGCGCCAAGTATCTGATGGTGCCGAATGCCACCCTCGGCGGCGATTCCGACTGCTCGGTGCTGCTGACCTTCGACGACATCGCGCGCTGTGTCAACGGCCACAAGCGCATTCACATCCCGAAATGCATGATGCAATCGGGCCGCGGCCTGTACACCGACATCGGCGGGGTGACGCTGGAGCAGTTCATGAGGAAGACGGGTGTGAAGGCCACGGTGCTGCACAAGATCGATACGAAGTTTGCGAACAAGCTACTGTGGCGGAACTGCCTGCTGAAAAACTACGTGGAAGACTACGTTCGGAATCCACTCGTTCAATCTTTTGAGTCTCTCCCTGTTCCCGCGTAGCGGATGTTGAAAAAGCCTTCTCGCTGCGTTCTCGTCTCGCTTAGACCCTCAACGTACCCAAAAACGTACGCCTCGGGCCTTCGCTCACTGCGGCCTTGCGATAAGGCTTTTTGAACATCCTTAAGAGATTTGAGACCGCCTTGCCTGCAAGAACCTTTTTGAGGTTCCTGAAGAGAATTTAAGACGGAAGGAACTACTTCGGAAGGATAGGGTCTAGGTTGAAGGCGACGCTGATGCGGGGCGCCTTGCCGAGGTACGGAGCCACGGCATGGTACTGCCAGCCGGGGAACATCACGCATTGGCCTGAGGCGGGTGTGAACGAGATGGTGTTGCCGGCGTCGTGCAATTCAGGAATCGCATAGCGCAGGTAAGGCGCCAGCATGCGCGGGAGACAGCCGCGCGGATCGAAGAGCTGCAGTTCCCCGCCGTTCTTTTCCGTCTCCGAAATATCGCCCGCATCCACATAATAGACACCCGACCAGAAGGAGCCGGGGTGGGCGTGGGAGCCGTTGCTGCCGCCGGACCGCTGCACGTTCGCCCAGATCTCGACCACCTGCCAGGCCGGCCGCTGTGCCGCTTTGCCGGTACGTTCGGAATACTCGGTCGCCTGGGTGGCTACCTGGATCACATACTCGAACAGTGTTTTGAGCGGACCGCCGGCCCACTCCATCATGGACATGTCGTGGGGGGAGGACCAGCCGATGACTTCGCGGTCGTGATAGGCAGGTTCGGAGGCTTCCCGCGCCAAGACCGTCCCGTTTGAGATCGGCATTGATCCGCTCGGCCTCGGGAATGGAAAACACGAGTAGAGGCGTCGAAAAGATGGGACGGACGTTGAGTTCAAGCTCGCGGGCCATTGGTGCTCCTGGCTGCGCGAGGCGTGCAAAGGTCTGATGGCTGCGCAGCGCCTGAGGATAGGCGGCGCGCAGCGGCCAAGTCAAGACAAGTAGGTGAGGGACGATAAGCCCTCTCTGCTCCGCACTTCAGCTCGATTATAGAGCACTCAAAAATGCGACGAGGTCGGTTTTCTCGGCGTCGGTCAGGCCCATGGCAAATCGAACGTTATAAAAATCGAGGACCTCCTTTAAATCCGCCGCCGAACCATTGTGGAAATAGGGTGCCCGCGCCGCCAATCCTCGTAGGACTGGTCCTTTCAACTTGCCAATGTCGGCCCATTTTCCCGTGATGAGAGCCCGGCCGGGATCGGTGGTGGTGATGACCTTGCTCTGGTCTTGCTTATTACGAAGTGTGATAGCGGGCAAGTACTTGACGTCGAGCGGACTGTCGAGATCGCTCACGCCGATATTCAATGGCGCCGAGACCGAATGGTTGCCCACGTTCGGTGCGTCATGGCAGGTGCCACAAGTACCCTTGATCACCGGGAGTCCCGTGGCATCATTGAGGCCCCCAACTCCCGTAATATTGATGGGCCGGGAGTTAAACAGCGTTTGACCTCTGACAATGCTGGCTCGCCGTTCTTGGGCATGCCCTGAAGCCGCATGGGCCCACGAGTCATTGTACAACGTGAAAACCACCGGATTGAATGGCGTTTTAAAAGGGTTGAGCCCCAGCGGGTCGTTGATCCCGACAAAGAACGGTTGGTCGGCCAGTGCCTTCGGTCCGCCGTTTGCCGTGTGGGCTGTGAGCGAACCGGCGACCGAGTCGACCCTTTGAGCGGTAAACAATGCCATTTCAAACGCGACGATTTCCCGTTGCTGGTCCGGCGAGGGCGACTTCGTCGCTTGCGCATGACCAGTCGTGGCGTCCATCGATTGATGCTTGAGATCTGACAGAAGGTCTGTTGGGTTGGTCGGGAACGCAATCGGCGTTGTGCCAGTCTGCGTTGAAGATTCGCGCCCATCCCACATTAATGTGCTGAGAAATCGGAGGTTCGCTGAAGGAAGCGGACGCCGGTACATCGATAGGGTCGACGTTTCATTGCATCCATACGGATTGCTCACGGAGACGACCTCAAATTCTGCTCCATCCGGTATCGGGAGGGCGATGCGAATCAGACCGCGGCTGATCAGGAGGCTATAAGCATGTCGCCGGCCCTGCAGGGTGGATACGTCAATACTATGATCACAATTGGAGCCATCGTTCGGGCGAAAAATGGGGTCCAAACCATGCGTATCTTCGAATCGTTCTGCGATATGGGCGGCCGAGACAGACCAGGCATCACTGGGCTGGTGGCAGGTGGCACAGCTGCGGCCATTCGTCCCTAGACTCTGAAAAAACGGCCCGGTGAGATCTACTTTCCCAGTGGTGTTGAACGTTTCCAGATGTCCAGTGGAGTCTTGAAAGGGGTGGAGATTTGGGAGAAATCCGTTATCAGCCAGAGCCACCGTCACGGCACCGAGCAACAACCCACCTTGGAGCCAGATGCGAAGGTTCATGGGTACCCTCCTGTGTTTCAAATGGGCGGATACTAGAGGGATCCCTAGCTGGCTGTAAATGGGGCGAAGTACGTAAAAATTGTTCGATAGTCGGAGCACCGGAATGACGTGGTGAATTGCCCGACGAGGTTTGAACTGTATTGCTTCGCTATGCCTCGGAAAAGTGTGGAAGCGTCTGAGTAGCTGGCGGGCGTCAGGCTCTTGCGTCGGTTTCCTGCCCGGCCGCTCGATACACTTCTCCCGCGGCGTCTGCGTTCATTGCGGCGATGCCGAGACCGACGATGACATCGGGCCAGACCGACTGTGTCGCGCTAGTCGCCAGGCCGGCCAGAATGATGGCTGCGTTTGCCAGCACGTCGTTGCGGGCGGAGAGAAACGCAGCGAGACCGAGACTTCCGCCGTGATGCCGGAAGCGGACCAGCAGCATGGCACAGGTGAGATTGACGAGCAGTGCGCCGGCGCCAGTCGCCGAGAGCGGCAGCGGCGCCGGGGGGACGGGCAGGGCGAACTTCTCCCAGGTCATCCAGAGAGTGGCGAGACCAGGAATCAGGATGAAGGCCGCCAGCACTTTGGCGACGGCGCTTCGATGGGGCGCGGTCCATCTCATCGCGAGGAGGATCAGGGCATTGAGGGCCGCATCCTCCAGAAAGTCGATTGAATCGGCGAAGAGCGAGACTGATCCGATGACGACCGCGGCGGCGAACTCGATGCCGAAATAGGCGAGGTTGAGGGCGGCAACGATGAACAGCGTCCTGCGAAATTCGGTCGGCATGCCGCGCCATTCTACGCGTTCCGAGGCCTGTCCGACAGTCTTACAGTCCACATACTGTTGGTTTGACACGGGCTTGTTTCTTGACCTAGAGTGCCCGCTATTATGCCGGCCGAGCGTCGCTCGCTGAAATTCTATCAAGCGGATGTGTTCACGGCTCAACCCTTCGGCGGCAACCCGGTCGCGGTGTTTCCCGAAGCCCAAGGTCTCACCGACGCTCAGCTTCAGCAGATCGCCCGCGAGATGAATCTCTCCGAGAGCGTCTTCGTGTTTCCACCGACAGATCCCGGCTGCTGTCGTCCGCCTTCGCATTTTCACACCGACCCAGGAAATTCCCTTCGCGGGTCACCCAGTCGTGGGCACCATGCATGTACTCGCGCAGCTGGGCTTGATTGCCACTCCTGAACCCGTGACTCGTGTCGTGCAGGAATGCAACATCGGGCTGTTTCCCGTCGATCTTCTGATGCGGGACGGCCAGGTCATGCGTGTCGTCATGACCCAGCCGCAACCGCAATTTCTCGAGCGCATCGAGGATACCGAAGACTTATACAAGGTGGCGGGGGCTTTGGGGATTCCAAAACTCACGATCACCGATACGAAATGGCCGGTCGAAGTGGTGTCGACCGGATTGCCGGTCTTGATCGTGCCGGTACGCACCTTGACGGCCGTACGCTCCATCAATCCCGATCCCTCCGCCATCGTCGATTTGTGCGGCCGGTTCGGGGCAAACGGCATCACCGCCTTTACGACGGTGACCGTGGAACCCTTCTCGAATGTGCACTCGAGAATGTTCGCGCCGGCCATCGGCATTCCGGAAGACCCGGCGACGGGAAGCGCCAGCGGCGCCTTGGGCGCCTATCTCGTGCAGAACGGCATCGTGGCGATGAGCGCTAAGATCGAGATCGTGATTGAGCAGGGGTACGAAGTCGAGCGGCCGTCCAGGATCCTCGTGCAAATCGAATCCGACGGAAAGACGATTCACTCAGTAAAAGTCGGCGGACAGTGCGTCATGGTGATGGAAGGGACGTTGACCTTTTGATTTCGTTTTGAGTGAACAACTGTACGGAATTCTTGGTAAGATGACAGCGATCGATGGATAGAATGAAGGACGACGTTCTTTCCTATCGAGATCACACTCTTTGAAAGGAGGGAACCATGTCTTCAGTCGCCAGCATCATGACCAAGCAACCCAAATCGGTGGGCCCGACGACGTCGGTGGTGAGCGCCGCGAAAACGATGAATGCGGCGCGTGTCGGCTCGCTATTCGTAAAGAAAGGCAAGCAGTTGGTCGGCATCGTGACCGACACCGATATCGTCCGGCGGGCGGTGTCCTCGGGCAAGCCGCTCGGCAAATTGACGGTGGAGAAGATCATGACGGCGCCGATCCGTACGATCGAGGCGAGCCGTCCCGTCGACGATGCGCAGGACATGATGGGCGATTACAGCATCCGCCATCTAGGCGTGACGCGGAACGGAGAGATTATCGGGGTCGTCTCGGTGCGCGATTTACTCCTTCATTACAAGCGCTACGCGCAGTCGAAAATTCCACCTGCGATGGGCTATGACGAACCGAAGATCGGGCAAGACTAAAGGGTTGTCGATCGGGGGCATTCTCTGCTCGCCCAACGCACTTCAAAATGCTCCTTCCGAGCTTGCTGATGTCTCTCTGGGGCAGGGCTGAGTGACCTCCAAGTGCGCGCTTGGGCGAACACTTCCAAGCCAGCTCTCTTTTGCTTCCATAAGGATGTGGATGGTGGCGTCGCCGCGACTTGCGGTGGATGCATGGCCCTGTCGTTATGGTCGCCGCAGGCGATGGCGAGACGCAGTGTTCGAAGGTCCGTTCGGACGTAGTCCGGAAGGGACCAAGTTTGCGGAGCCAAAAAACGATAGGGCCATGCGGTTTATCCAGCGCTGAGCAGGAGGCCACCATCCGCTTCCTGCGCCCCTTCTGGCGTGCGCGTTCGGCGAGCACAGGAGGTCATCAGCCCTCATGCCCCCGCTATTTCGTGAGTTCTTTGACGAGGTGGCCGAGTTCGGGCAGGATGAGTTTTTCCATCGCGAGGCGGACGGCATTTTCTGATCCCGGAGTGGAAAAGAGCACGCGGCCTTTGATGATGCCGGCGGTGGCCCGGCTCATGATGGCCGGAGAGCCGATGTCCTGATAGGTGAGGTAGCGAAACACCTCGCCGAATCCGTCCAACCGTTTTTCCAGCATGGCATCGACGGCCTCGAACGTCGAATCCCGCCGCGAGATCCCTGTTCCACCATTGATAATGATGGCCTGCACCTGATCGTTGCCGGTGCCTTCGGCAATCCTGGCTTTGATCTGTGCGGGCTCGTCCTTGACGAGGTGATAGGCGGCGATCGTGTGGCCTTGCTCCTTGAGGAGCTTCTGGATCAGTTGTCCGCTGGTGTCGGTGTCGGGCGTGCGGGTATCGCTGCAGGTAATCACCATGCACCCCACCTTCCTGGGAGCACGTGATTTATGTTCTTGAGCGGAGTGGCTGCTCATAGTGGTGACAGGATGCTGAAAATGGCTTGCAGCTGCGTTCTCGGATCGCTCAGACTCCTTCGACGTACTGAAAAACGTACGCCTCAGATCTTCGGCTCGCTGCGGCCTTGCTGCAAGTCCATTTTGAGCATCCTCAATTGAAGGACTGATTACGTTTATTCGGAAGCACGAATTACAATTATTTCCAGACGGCGTCGGGATTCAGTTTCGCCGCCGGTTTGCCGCCCTTGATGTGCTCGTCGAGGATCGTGGCGACGTCGGCTTCCGTGACCTTCGAGTACCAAGTGCCGTCCGGATAGACGACGACGGTCGGTCCCTGCTCGCAAGGGCCCAGACACGAGGAGCCGCTGACGAGCACGTCGCCCGGCATCACGCCGCGCTGCATCAGCCCCATATTGAACGCCATCAGCAGTTGTGCGGAGCCTGCGCTGCCGCACGAGGGTTTGGGATGTCCCGGCGGCCGGGCGTTCGTGCAGACGACGATGTGATATTTGGGTTTTGGCATAGGCTCCTCTATCTGAAATTTGAAGTGCGCTCTCTTCTCCTACTTTGAGATCTGAGATTTGCGATTTGAGATTCGTCCGCGTTCCTCGCCGTCATGAGCGTGGCCGGTAGGCTTCCCATTGCTCGATGACTTCCTGCGGAAACTTCCAATGCTTCAGGCCCTTGATGACCCAATCGAGGTAGTGATCCTTGGGTTTGAATTTCCCGATCGGATTAGCCGCATGGGTGGTGACGAGGATTTTTTCTCCGGCTTCATTGAGCACGGTGACCTGGACGTGACGAAAGGCTTCCGGAGGCACGTCGTCTTCGAGTTGATCGAGCAGTTTGACGTCTTCGTCCGTCAGCTCGAAAATCGCGCCCCAGGCCTTCTCGCCCGCGGATGGTACGACGCTGGCGAGGCCGCACCGCCACTGGGACGACCAGCGGCAGAACTGGATGGTGTGGTCGGGGAGCGTGGCCAGCATCTGGAACTGGTGTTCGGGCGCCCGTCGTTTGAGCTGAGTCGGATGAAGATTATCGGCGTACAGAAAGAACTTCATGGGTGTGGCGTTGCCTCACAAATGCGCTCTAATGGTTAAGGGGTACTTTTCTAACATATCGACTTTCACGCATACAACTGTTCCATTGCATTGACTTGTCTCAACACCGCTTCCTAATATGCCTCCGATTCCTCGTGCGCAAAGGATAGGCTGTCGATGGTGAAGATTATCCATTACCTCGTGCTCGGCGTGCTGGCGCTGGGCGCTGTCTACTATGTCTGGACCAAGCCGCCGACGATCAATCCGATGATCGACCGCCGCGGTGCCGACGCGCTTGCGATGGTTCAGACGCACCGGGCACTGGGCTATCCGACGATTCTGCAGGCCATGACGGAGCACGTGCGCTCGATGAAGGAACGCGGGCTCAATGCCCGGCTCGGAGAGTGGCGGGTCAAGCAGGTGGACGGCGATCTGTATGAAGTGCGTGTGCAGCTGCGGGACAGAGGCGCGAGCGGGCAGTGGTTCGAGCGCGAATTCATCTGGCACGCCAATCTGTCATTGAAGCGAGTCAATGCCGCGTCGTTGCCGGCGGATGGGATTACGCCAAAGCCGCCGGACACCGATGAGCCGGCTGCACCAAGCGCACCGAAACCTAACATCCTTGGGCCTGCCTAATGATGCTTTCTCACCCGCCCAACCCCGGCGCGCCGAGACGCGCCTCTCACCGAGTTACTTGAAGTCGGGCGGCAGCGCGATCTGCACCTGTTGATCCTGCACGCGGACCAGACAGCAGGCGATCGTGAAATTCGGATTGCCGTCCCGTTGGCCGGTCCGCACGTTGAATTGCCATCCGTGCCATGGACAGGTGACGATCTCGCCGGAGAGCGAACCTTCGCCGATTGGTCCTCCCGCGTGCGGACAGGTATTGTCGACCGCAAAAAAGGAACCGTCCACGTTGAACAATGCGATCCAGACTCCGTTGACGTCGACGGTCTTGCCGGTACCCGGAGGAATCTCTTCGACTTTCGCCACCGTGATAAACTCAGACATGCGGCCTCATGGATCGTGTGCGGAGGGCGATCGCGTCCTCCGCAGAATGGCCCCAGAGCTTGATTTCGAGCCAATCTTATGGCATAGAAGATAGCCGAGCGTACCCAGACCGATTCAAGGCCCTTCTCACGAAAGGAGCCTCGGTTGGGAATGAGGTTATTGAATGGAAATGACCCTCCTGCTCAACTCTACGTATGAACCCCTGCGTGTCGTTCATTGGCAAAAAGCCATCGCTCTCCTGTGGCAAGGTAAGGTCGAAGTCCTCGAGGTCTATGACCGCGAAATCCATGGGGTCTCGATCTCGTTCAAGCTGCCTGCCGTCATGCGGCTCCTCAAGCTGGTCCGACTGAAGGACAGCCACCGGGCCGTCAAGTTTTCCAGGATCAATATCTTCACGAGAGACGGATACGTCTGTCAGTATTGCCGCACCAAATACCGTACGGAAGAACTGACCTTCGATCATGTCGTGCCGATTGCCAAGGGCGGGCGGAAGACCTGGGAGAACATCGTGACCGCCTGCTGGCGCTGCAACAACCGCAAGAGCGGCCGGACGCCGGAGGAAGCAGGCATGCGGCTAACGAAGCGGCCGGTGAAGCCTCGCTGGAGTCCCATCGTCACGATTACCATCGGGATACGCAATACGCCGGAAAGCTGGCGGGACTATTTGTATTGGAACATGGAATTGGACGCCGAGGGGCCGTAATCTCAAGTTTCAAATCGCAGACCTCAGAATAAAACGCCATTGCTGCGAATCCACCTTCCTAGTTCTTCACCGTATCTAAAATAATTTCAAAGTCTCGCCCGCCGGGCAGCGTGGGATTCTTCGCATAGCGGCCTTCGATGTCGCCTGGCTGAGCCGGTCCCGCCTGTCCGTCGCGATCCAATCTCGCCATCACGTCGACCATCCCGCGCAGCTCGGCACCCTGCACCATCACATCCGCATTCGTGATTTCAAACGGCACAGGGAATTTCGGATTCTCAATGCGTTTGGCGGCCACCGGTCTTGGTGTGCCTCCCGGTCTCCGCACGATCACGAAGAGCACGTCGGTCGGTCGGACCTGATCGGCCAGCGCAGGAGAAATCAGCACCTGGCCCGCAATCACGCCCTCTCCGCCTTTCGGGTCGAAGACGTGCGCCAGGCCCAGCCAGGCGGCGATGGCCGCGAGCGCGATGACACCGCCGGCCATGCCGACCGCACCGAATTTATATGCAGCCATTCATTGTCCTCAACGAAAATGGTGGTAAAAAGCGCTGCATTATACCGGCCCTCCACAAAAAAAGGGAGCGAATGGTTTACCCTGGAAAAGGCTCTGTTGTATGATGGCCCTCCTTTCGGAATTGGAGGACTGTCATGGCAGCGAACCCTGGATTTCCGCTCACGCTCGACGTCAAAGGCTATGTGGTGCTCGTCTTGGGCGGCGACGAAGAGGCCGCAGAAAAGACCCAACGCCTTCTCGATGCCGGCGCCAAAGTCATTGTGATCTCTCCCACCTTGCACGAGCGGTTGAAGCAATTGGCCGCGTCCGCCAAAGTCATTCATCGCGGACGGCATTTCCGTGAAACCGATTTGGAAAGCGCGATCCTCGTCCTCAACATGATCCGCGGCGACAGAGACTTTGCTCGCTCGATGTTTGCCAAGGCGCGCGAGCGCAAGGTTCTTGTTGTGGTCCGTCGATTATCCCGAAGCCTCCACGGTGAACATGCCGGCGGTTGTCGAGGCAGGGCATGCGCGCGTGGCGATCAGCACGAGCGGCATGGCGCCGGCGCTGTCCGGATTCATGAAAGAAGATCTCGAGCGCATTTTGGACAGTGAGTTCATGGCGTTCGTCGACTGGCTTGGCCAACTGCGCGAGCAGGCGAAGAGTAATGAGCCTGACGTCGAGAAGCGGCGCACGATGCTGCGGGAAGCCTTGGACGGCTTCCGCCTGCTGGGCAAGGTGCAGTATCCCAAAGTGTGGCTCGATGAACGGGAAAAGGCGCGTACCGGGTGAACGATCGGAGCTGGGCGGAATGGACGATCGCAATCGGTGGGTTGGGCGGGTGCAAGAGCGCGGGTGGTAGAAGGGTCGGCGGCGTCAACGGGCGGCAAAGGCAAATCGTAACGGTCGAAGAAAGGAACCGCATGGTCTTGCTGGAATTCAGTATGTCCCCTTTGGGCAAGGGGGAGAGCGTGAGCAAGTTTGTCTCTCGCTCACTGGACATCATCGATAAAAGCGGCGTGGCGTACCGGTTGAACCCGATGGGGACGGTCCTCGAAGGAGAGTGGGACGAGGTGTTCGCCGTCGTGCGCCAGTGCTATGAACGCATGAAAAAGGATTGCAACCGCATTTCCTGCAGCATCAAAGTGGATTATCGAAAGGGTCATTCCGGCCGCCTGGTGTCCAAAGTCGCCAGCGTGGAGAAGACCCTGAAACGGTCGATCAAGCAGTAGGGCAGTCCGCATCTCGGAGGGCGCCGGTCACGGGCGCTCTCAACGTCTCCCGCGTCTCTGCAAACGGAGCGTCAGTCATGCACGACTCGTGTGGCGCAAGATCTTCGTTCTGGTCCATCCACAATAGTTTTGTATCCGAAATATCAAACCATTCTTGAGCGAGAATACATGGAATTTCGCCCGTTCGGCGTGGATGAACAGGGCGAGAAGATCCGTGATTTGACGGGAATGAGTCTCCGCGCGACCGTCATCTACCTGGAAACGTCGGTGGCACGGCAGCACGGGCAAGCGGCCGGCCTGCGGGCGGTCGACGAGCTGTGCGTCCTCCTCAACCAGCGGATCAAGGACCCCGTGTACCACGTCACGCCGGCCTTCCTGAAGAACGCGTGGAACAGCTACTCGTATGAGTTCACGGCCTACCTGTACGAGTTCTGCGAACGGATCTCCGGCGATCCGCAGTTTGTCTTTCGCGGAGGCATGGAGAAGGCGTCGCCGATCATGCAGGTCCTCGCCAGGCCGTTTTCGCTGGCGCAGATCTACGGGATGTTTCCGTATTTCGGCAACAAGTTTGCTTCCGGCTCCATTGAATGCCGCGTGGTCGGCGTGACGACACGATCCGCCACGTTGGCGATGCGCTTTTCCGACCGTACGTTGCGCCAGTTCGGACCCTACCGGCGGCGTTGCACGTATGTGATGTGCCAGGCCGCCCAGGGCATCATGGCGGCCGTCCCGGCCCAAGTGCATGGACTGCCTCCGGCCACGCTCGCCGAAACCTCCTGCATTGCCAACGACGATCCCTGGTGCCAATGGGACATCACGTGGACTGCCGAGCCGTCCGGCGGTTGGGTCCAGCGCATCTGGTCTTTACCGGCTGGGACTGTCGCAAGTCGTGACACTGATGAAAGCTGCCGTTCCATCGCCAGTACATCTTGATAAGCAAGATCCTGCCGCTGAGTCCCAGCAGACACCCAAACACCGATCATCCGGCCCCTCGCTGCACAAGTCACGAGGCGAATTCACCGGCTATTTCTGGGCAGTGGTCGCGGCTGCAGCGACGTCGGCGGTGGTGCGTGTCTTGTCTCCGGCCATGAGCCTGGGCGAGGTCCTCCTCGCAGGATTGATTCCCGTGCTCTTGGCGGGGACTTGGATCAATTGGCGGTTGAGAAGAGAGAGCCAGCGCCGCGAGGCCTTGATCCAAGAGCAGGTCGACTTCGTCGAGTCCCGCCATGAGGAATTACGCGAAGCGTATTTAGAGCAGGAGCACACGCGCGTGGAATTGCGCCGCTCCGTCAATCATCTCACGGTGCTGCATCGCGCCGGCTTGCTGTTCAGCTCCACGCTCGACCGCGAAACCCTCTTGGAACAGGTGCTGGAAACACTGACCAGGGATCTGCACTTCGACCGTGCGATGATTTCCTTCTACGATCCGGTCCGCCGCGTGACCACTGACGTGCGGGTCGTCGGCGTGCCGGCGGAGATCCAGGCGCTGGCCCGATCGCACGAGACGCCGGTCACGGACCCGGAGTCGCCGGAAGGCACCGTCCTTTTACAGGGCAAGCCCTTGCTGATCGGCGACATTCAGCCGTACGCCGCACGCATGCATCCCCAGAACCAACGCCTGCTGCGGCTGATCGGCACCAAGTCGCTGCTGGCGGTACCGCTCAAAACGAAGGACCGCATCTTGGGCAGCATGATCGTTGACCGGACGCAGGAACACAGCCTCACGCAGGACGATCTCGAATTGATGACCACGTTTGCCCATCAAGCCGCCATCGCGCTCGACAATGCGTCGGCCTATCAGCAGATCGAAGAGCTGAACGTCGGATTGGAAGCCAAGGTGCGGGAACGGACCAAAGAACTCGAGCAGGCGGACCGTCTCCGGTCGCAATTCCTCTCCCATGTGTCGCACGAATTGAAGACGCCAATGACGTCGATCAAGGGATTCTTGCAGAACATGCTGGACGGGCTGACCGGCGCTGTCAATGACAAGCAGCAACGGTATCTGTCGCGGATGCTCGAAAATTCCGATCGGCTGATTCGGATGATCGAGGACCTGTTGGACCGGACGAGGATTCAGACCGGGAAGCTTGAGCTGGTTCCGGCCGAATTGGATCTGGGGCAGTGCGTCGCTGAGGTGGTGGAGCAGCTCCGGCCTTTGGCGCAGGCCAAGCGGCAAACGCTGGAAGGGCTGTATCCGGACGTGCCGCTGCTCGTCTGGGCGGACCGCGACCGGCTGGTGCAGATCGTCATCAACCTCGTGCAGAACGCGATGAAGTTCACGCCGGAGGAAGGCGGCATCACGGTGACCGTCGCCAAGGAGAATCATCGGCACGCAGGAGTGACGGTGCGCGATACCGGTCCCGGCATTCCGCTCGAATGCCTCGAGAAGGTCTTCGATCCTTTTTTCAGGGTCGCGGCGACGAGGACGGCTGCCAAAGGGCTCGGCCTCGGGTTATCGATCGTTCGGACACTCGTGGAGCTGCATGGAGGCACGATCGAGGCGCGTCGTCCAGAAGAGGGAGGCGCGGAGTTTCATTTTACGCTGCCCCTGCGATACGCGCTGGAATCGAACATCGCCGCACCAGGAACTCCTCGTCGCATCCTGGTCGTGGATGACGACAAGGACATCCGAGAGTTGCTCGAGGACCGTCTCCGTGCGATGGGGTATCTGGTGGAAACGGAAACCGACGGCCTCCGCGCGCTGAAGGCGGTTGGTTCCGGGAGGTTTGGCGGCATGATTCTCGACATCGGGATTCCCTCTCTTGACGGCATGGAAGTGCTGAGGACGGATCCGGCAATCGAATGAGCAGATGCCGATCATCATGGTGACGGCGTCCGGGGCCAAAGACACTGCCATCAAGGCGATCAGCCTCGGCGCGCAGGCCATCCTGTTAAAGCCGTTCGATGTGGAGGAACTGCAGCAGGTCATCCAATCGTGTTTTCGAACGAGGGAGTAGGGTGTTGAAAAAGCCCGCCAGCATTAAATACGCCAACGATTCAAGGAGATGACATGAGCGAAACCGGTTGTGCCTGGTCGTTCCCTCTCGTACGCATCGCACTGGCTGGAGCACTCATGCTTGTATGTTGGAATGGGACTGCTGAACCCGTCTTGGCGCAGGTGCCGAGGATTCAAGGACAGGGGACGGCGGCAAGCGGAATGGGGAATGCGTTTTCCGCTCAGGCCGATGACCCTTCGGCGCTCCATTATAATGCGGCAGGCATGACCCAGCTCCATGGTGTGGAGTTCATGACCGGTGTGCTGCTTTCCGGGGGAACAACCTCGTTCACCAGTCCGACGGGTGCGACCGCCACTGGCGATCGCAACGGCAGTGTCGCCTGGCCGCCGCCTGGACATCTCTATGTGACGGCGAACCTGAAAGATCTCGGCGTGACGGCGCTGGGTGATCTCACGGCCGGGATCGGCGTGACGGTCCCGTTTGGCTCTCTCACCCGATGGCCGAACGATGGGCCGTTTCGGACGGCGACAACCTTCAATAGCCTGCCGCTACTCGATATCAAGCCGACGCTGGCCTATAAATTGACGGAAGATTTCTCGATCGGCCTTGGGCGCGGATATCTATACGTTTTCAGGACTCTTCGGAGAAGGGCATGTCGAACGTAAATCGGTGTGGCCCGGTGGCGGCGGCATCCCTGCCGGATCTCAAGTAGAGTTGTTCGGTGCCGATACCGCAGCGGGATTTAACGCAAGTGTATTGTATACCGCCATTAGGAATGCCGACGGGAAGCCGGTGGCGAATATCGGGATCGTCTACCGCAGCCAGGCCACGCTGCATCTAAACGGAGCGTTCCTGGCCAATGGAGCCAAGGTCTCGGATGCAACCGCGACCTTCGTCCTGCCTCAAGTCATCACCGGTGCCGTGGCCCTCTGGCCCGTCAGGAACCGCGAGCGCGAATGGAAACTGGAAGTGGATGTGGATTATGTCGGCTGGAAATCCGTGCGGAATCTGGACGTGCACTTGGCCAATGGGAGCACCATTCCTCAACCGCTGAATTGGCGGAGCACCTATGGAGTGATGCTGGGAACAGAATACAAGTGGCTGACGCTGGAGTCGCTGTCGTTCTGGGAAGTGGCCCTTCGAGCCGGATACACGAATCAGCAAACGCAAATGCCCGATTTCGGCTTCGACCCTGGGAGTCCTTCGGCCGATGTGAACATTGTCGGCGGCGGCGTGGGGCTGGTCTGCAAAGAGCAGGGCAAGTTCCTTGGGTTCATTCCCTGCGGGGACTTGGGCATCGGTGCCGTGAAAACCAAGCTGATCGGCTTGGATCTGTCGTACCAGGCCGCCCTATATGAAGAGCGAACCATCACGGGAAACCGCAATCCGACGGTCAATGGACTGTACAAGACGACGCTGCATACCGGCGGCGTGTCGGTCCGAGTCGCGTTTTAATAACAGGGTGTTGAAAAACGCCGCCAGCTGCGTTCTCGCATCGCTCAAACCCTCAACGTACGAACGACTGTACGCTTCGGGCTCTCGCTCGCTGCGGCCTTGCTGAACGGCCTTTTTGAACACCCTTCGTATATGAATAGTCTGTTAGCGATGATCGCTTTTACGGAGGGACACAGGGAGTTCAGTAGACGCGTGGGATGCGTGAACCGATGGCGCAGAGGGTTTCGTAGGGAATCGTGCCGGTCCATCCGGCAATCTCGTCGGCCCAGATGGCCTCTTGGCCCTGCCGGCCAATCAGCGTCACACTGTCTCCCACGCGGACCGATGGGATGTCGGTGACGTCCACCATGGTCATATCCATGCAAATGAGTCCGACGATGGGGGCTCGTTTCCCGTCGATGAGGACGAAGCCTTTATTGGAGAGCTGGCGGTTGTATCCGTCCGCGTACCCGATCGGCAACACGGCAATCGTGGAGGGCCGTTTCGCCACAAAGGTCCTGTTGTAGCTGACTGTTTCGCCTGGCTTGATCGTTCGCAATTGCATGACCGTGGTGCGAAGCGACAACACCGGCTGCAGTTGGGGGCAGGGGACTGCATCCGGGAGCGTATGGTAGCCGTACAACATGATGCCGGGCCGTACCATGGAAAAATGCGACTGCGGATACCGTATGATCGCCGCGCTGTTGGCCACATGCACGAAGGGGACGGTCATTCCGCGCTGTTCGACTTGCTCGAGAAGCCCGCAAAAACTCTTCAGCTGCTGCTCGGTATGACTCGAATCGTCTCCGTCGCTGTCCGCCAGGTGGGTCATGAATCCTTCGATGCGGAGGGATTTCCATCGTGGAAAGGCATCCAGAAACGTCATCAATTCGGACGCCGGGAGTCCGAGGCGCCCCATCCCAGTATCCACCTTGATATGAATGGATAGGGGTTTGTTCGCGGCTTCGGCTTCCTTGGCCAGCTGTGAAAGCAGACGTTGTTCGTTTATAACGGGGGTCAGCCGATACGAGAAAAGCTCTTGGACATGTGAATCGAGAAGGGCGCCTAGCACCAAAATGTTGCCGTTGATGCCGGCCTCCCGCAAGGCGATGCCTTCGTGGACGGTGGCCACCGCCAACCGTGTCACGCCCGCTTGAGCCAACGCACGAGAGACGTCGACGGCGCCGTGACCGTAGGCATTGGCCTTGACGACAGCCATGATGCTGCAGGTGTTGCTGACACGCCCTCGTATCTGCGAGAGATTATAGACGAGCGCGGCGAGGTCGATGGTGGCGTAGGTTGTGTGTCGCAAGGTTACGTAGCGGCCGCCCGCGGAATGAAGCGTCTCGGCGCTTCGGGGTTGGGCGGGTGAAAAAAGTGGACGTTTTGACCAGCCTGCAGCGTTCTACGGGGGTCGTGGACGGCGATCAGACTTCCAAGATTTCCTGTTCCTTTTTCTTGATCGCGTCGTCGATCTTCTGTACGTATTGATCGGTCAGCTTCTGGATCTCCGCTTCCGATTTTCGCAGTTCGTCTTCGGTCAATTTCGCATCTTTCTGAAGCTTCTTCAACTCTTCGTTGGCATCTCTCCGGAACCCACGGATGTGCACTTTCGTGTCTTCCCCATGTTTCTTGCAGATTTTGGTCAGCTCCTTGCGGCGTTCCTCGGTGAGCGGAGGCAGCGGCACGCGAATGATCTTGCCGTCGTTCGACGGCGTGACGCCCAAACCCGACATGGAGATGGCTTTTTCGACCTCCTTGATGAGCTGCGGCTCCCAGGGCTGAATCGTGAGAAGCCGGGCCTCGGGGGTCGACAGATTGGCCACTTGTCTGAGCGGCGTCATCGTACCGTAATAATCGACGCGGATATTGTCCAGGAGGGCAACGGACGCCCGACCCGTGCGAAGTCCGCCCAGATCCCGTCGTAAATGCTCGAGGGCGCCTTCCATTTTTCCCGTAACGGCTTGGCGAATCGCAGCTGCGTTTGACATAACGACTCCGTAGATTAGCGCTTGTCGGCCGTGACGGTCGTGCCGATTGGCTCGCCCATGGCCACTCGCTTGAAGTTCCCGGCCACTTTAAGGTTGAACACGACCAGCGGCAGCTGGTTGTCCATGCAGAGGCTAATGGCGGTGGAGTCCATGACTTTGAGATGTTGGTTCAAGATCGAGAGAAAAGAGATCTGTTCGTATTTCTTGGCGGAGGGATTCTTCGCCGGATCGGCATCGTAGATGCCGTCGACCTTCGTGCCCTTCATGATGACCTGGGCGCCGATCTCCATGGCGCGAAGCGCGGCGGCGGTGTCGGTCGAAAAATAGGGGTTTCCGGTTCCGCCCGCAAAAATGACGACGCGTTTCTTTTCGAGATGCCGGATGGCGCGGCGGCGGATGTAGCCCTCCGCGAGCTGGCGCATCTCGATCGCCGACTGCACCCGGGTCATGACGCCTGAGCGCTCGAGCGCGTTTTGAAGCGCCAGCGCGTTCAGCACAGTGGCCAGCATGCCCATGTAATCGGCGGACGCGCGCTCCATGCCGGAGGCGCTGGCGGCGATGCCGCGGAAGATATTGCCGCCGCCGATGACGACGGCGACTTCGGTGTCAAGTTTGACGACCTCGGCGATTTCGCCAGCGAGGCCTTCGAGGACGGACGGTTGGATGCCATAGCCCTGCTCACCGGCCAACATCTCTCCACTGACTTTGAGGAGGATGCGCCGGTATTTTGCAGAGCTCATGCTTCGCCTAGTTGATAGCGTGTGAAGCGGCGGATGTTCATGTTCTCGCCGATCTTGGCGATCTTCTGGGCGAGCAGATCTTTCACCATGACGGCGGGGTCCTTGATGAACGCCTGTTCCATCAGACAATTTTCCTGAAAGAACTTCTCCAGCTTGCCGTCGACGATCTTCGGCCAGGCGGCCGGCGGCTTGCCCATCTCCTTGGCCTGCCCCTCGTAGATCGCCCGCTCCTTGTCGACGACGTCCTTGGGAATGTCTTCGCGCTTCACGTACGACGGCTTGGCGGCGGCGACTTGCAGGGCAAGATCGTTCACGAATGCTTTGAATTCCTCGTTGCGCGCGACGAAGTCGGTTTCACAATTGACCTCGATCAGCACGCCGATCTTGCCGCCCATGTGGATATAAGCGTGGATCAATCCCTGGTTGGTTTCGCGGCCCGATTTCTTCTGCGCGGCGGCGAGGCCTTTCTGCCTCAAGTAGTCGATCGCCTTGTCGATGTCGTCACCCGTTTCCTGCAACGCCTTCTGGCAATCCAGGATGCCGGCACCGGTTTTCTCTCTCAGTTCCTTGACTAACGAACTTGCTCCAGCCATGCGTCATCAATCCTTCTTCTTCACACGTGATGAATGTGGTGCAGTCGCTCGATCCGGCGCTATGACGCAGGGGCGGCAGCCAGCGATGCGGTCGCGGCTTTGTCCTCTCCGGCGGGACTCGACTGGAATTCAGCCTCGTCGCGTTGCGTGCGCAAATGGGCGCCTTCGATGCAGGCGTCGGCGATGCGCGACGTAATGAGTTTGATCGAGCGAATGGCGTCGTCATTTCCTGGAATCGGATACGTGATGTTGTCGGGATCGCAGTTGCTGTCGATGATGGCGATGACCGGGATTTCCAGCCTGGTCGCCTCTTGGACCGCAATCCGCTCGATGCGCGTGTCGAGCACGAACACGGCGCCCGGCAGGCCGCGCATGTTCTTGATGCCGGTCAAAAACTTCTGCAGCTTCACGATCTCTTTCTCCTTTTGCGCGATTTCTTTTTTGGTGAGCCCGTGCTGCGCAGGATCGGCCAGCATGCCCTCGAGTTTCTTCATCTTGTCGATGCTGCGGCGGATGGTCTGGAAGTTGGTCAGCATGCCGCCCAGCCAGCGCTGATTCACGTAAAACATGTTGGCGCGGACCGCTTCTTCTTGGAGGATTTCCGCTGCTTGGCGCTTGGTGCCGACGAACAGCACGGATTGCCCCGAGGCGACGGTGTCACGGACGAAGGCATAGGCCTGTTCCATCCTCGCGACCGTTTGCTGCAGATCGATGATATAGATGCCGTTGCGCTCGCCGAAGAGGAACTTCTTCATCTTTGGATTCCAGCGGTTCGTCTGGTGGCCAAAGTGCACGCCGGCTTCCAACAATTCCTTGATTGAAACGACTCCCATACCTTCACCTCCCCTCAAGGCTCGCAGAGCGCCAACAGGCGAGGGGGGCATGCCCCCTTATTCTCAAGCCAAGCGACGTCAGTGACGTCGATGTATATTTTAATAATTTCCCTCTTGCTCGCTTTCGCGGAAGAGGGAGCCTGGAACGTCAGCCCGAAGCCTTGGAACGTTAGCACAGTGGGGAGCGTGTTTACAAGGTTCGATTCAAGAAAATCGGCCCTAGGATCGATAGCTTGCGTTGATCCGAACGTAGTCGTAGGACAAGTCTGTCGTCCAGAGATGCGCACGGTGGGATCCGTGGCCTAGCCCCACGGTAATCGTGAACTCTTTGCGCTGAAATACCTTGGCAATTCGCCGTTCTGCGCCAAGCCCTAGGCCAACCCCGCGGCGCACCATCGGTACACCTCCGAACGAGAGGCTGACCTTCGTTGGATCGACCGGCACTCCGGCACGGCCGAGGGCTGCCATCACCCGTCCCCAATTGGCATCTTCTCCGAACAGCGCCGTTTTGACGAGATTGGAGGTCCCGATGGTGCGGGCCACTGCTCGGGCTTGCACCACGCTGACGGCGCCGGTCACGTCGATCTTGACGACTTTTGTCACGCCTTCTCCGTCGCGGCAGATCGCAAGGGCCAGCGGTTGACAGGCCTCCGTGAGGAGCGCCACGAACCGGCGGAAGGCCGGGGTGCCTTCCCGGATTTGACGGTTGCCGTGCCATGCCGTTGGCGAGACAGAGCACCGTATCGTTGGTGCTCGTGTCTCCGTCCACGGAGATGCAGTTGAATGAAGCGTCGGCTGCCTGCCTGAGGGCCCGTTGGAGGGCCGCCCGAGTGATCGACGCATCGGTGGTGAGATAGCCCAGCATCGTGGCCATGTCGGGGTGGATCATGCCGGATCCTTTGGCCATGCCGCCAATGGTAACGGTCCGGCCGTTGATGCGCGTGCGTCGCACCACCGATTTCGGTTTGAGATCGGTCGTTAAGATGGCGCGGGCGGCCTGTGCGCCGCCGTGGCTGCTGAGGCGATCAAACAGCGCCGGCAGCGCCTTCACGATACGGTCGACCGGTAGCGCACGGCCAATGACGCCGGTCGAACCGATGAAGACCTCATGAGTGGGACTGCCCAATCTGCGGGCCACGAGCGCTGCAGTCTTGCGTGCCGCGGCCATGCCCTGGCGGCCGGTGCAGGCGTTTGCGTTTCCGCTATTGATGAGGATGGCCCGGCCGAGACCATGCCGCAAGTGGTGACGGTCGAGCGTGACCGGCGCTGCGACCACCTGATTCGTAGTAAAGACTCCGGCGATCGGACCGCTGACTTCGGAGACGACCAGCGCAAGATCGAGCAAGCCGGCTTTCTTGATGCCGCAATGCATGCCGGCGGCGCGAAAGCCCAGTGGCGCCGCGATGCCTCGGGAGTCGTGCTGGCTCATGCGGATGTGTACATCGCAGGATGGGGAAGGTTAGGGATAGGCGGCCGGGGCGCATAACCCGGTTTCTTCAGGAAGTCCGAGCATCAGGTTCATGGCTTGGATCGCTTGACCCGCCGCACCCTTGACGAGATTGTCGAGCGCCGCCACCGTCACGATCCAGCCGGCGCGCGCATCGGCATAGACGCCGATGTCGCAATAGTTCGATCCTTTGATGTAGCGCGGATTGGGGACGACGTCATGCGAAAGTCGGACGAACCGGTCGTTCTTGTAGAAGGTCTGATAGAGCGCGCGCAGGTCGGCGACTGCCATCGGTGTCTTGAGGCGGCAATAGGCCGTGCTCAGGATGCCGCGATTCATCGGCACGAGATGCGGCGTGAAGGCGACGGTGCTTGTGTCAGGTCCGACAGGCGATGGGCCGACGTACCCTTGTACGAGTGCGTGGAGTTCCTGTTCGATTTCCGGAATATGGCGATGCTGCCCGATCTTATAGGGCTCCAGCGATTCATGCGCTTCGGGAAAATGATAGGGCAACGCCGGACTGCGGCCGGCGCCGGAGATGCCGGACTTCGCGTCGATGACGACCGTATGCGCCTGCACGAGGTCCTGGGCGAACAGCGGCGCTAATTGTAAAATCGCCGCCGTCGGATAACATCCCGGCGACGCGACCAATTTGGTTTTGGCTATCGCCTCGCGATGGAGTTCGGGAAGCCCGTACACGGCCGTGTTCAACAGATCCGCGTGTGTGTGAGGCGTTTGATACCACCGTTCGTAGGCGGCTGGATCTTTCAGGCGATAGTCGGCGCTCAAATCCACGACGAACTTTCCTGTCGCCATGCAGGCGGCGACTGGCTCCAACGATTTCGTATGGGGGAGGGCGAGAAAGACCGCGTCGGCTTGATGTGCCATCGCTTCGGGAGCCAAGGCTTGGAAGGTCAACGGGACCAAGCCGGCCAGGCTTGGGAACACGGAGCCAACGGACGCGCCGGCGGATTTTTCCGATGTGACCGCGATCAGTTCAAAATGCGGATGGAGCGAGACCAGGCGGACGAGCTCCGCTCCGGCATAACCGCTGGCGCCTGCGATGGCAATGCGAATTTTTCTCATAGCAGTGTGGTTATAGCTGTAGACATAAAAAAAGGGAAGGCCGGACGCCTTCCCTTTTTGTCATGCGGCTCAGGCGTCTTATCGTTTGGAGTATTGGAACCGCTTTCTGGCGCCCTTCTGTCCGTACTTCTTGCGCTCTTTCACTCGTGAGTCGCGGGTCAGCAGACCTTCCTTCTTCAGCGGGGCACGGAGCGGCTGGCTCAAGCTCACCAAAGCCCGGGCGATGGCGTGACGCAACGCACCGGCTTGCCCTGTCGGTCCACCGCCGTGAACGGTCGCCTTGATCGAAAACTTCCCTGACACGCCCGCCATCTCGAGCGGGAGTTGAATGATCTGCCGCAGCGTGAGGCGGGGAAATGCCTTTTCGAGCGGTTGATCGTTGACGGTGATATCACCCGCCGTGCCGGTGACCCAGGCGCGGGCGATCGCACATTTCCGCCTTCCAGTTGCATACTCAGTTACGACTGCCATGCTGTCTCTCCTCTCCAACAATTAATTCAGTGTGATCGTTTCCGGATTTTGCGCTTGATGGGGATGGGTCGCGCCGGCATAGACTCGAAGCTTCTTGGCCATGTGGTTGCCGAGAGGGTTTTTGGGCAGCATGCCTTCAATCGCCTCGACAAGGAGTCTCGTCGGATCTTTGCGGAACACATGCTTGGCCGTCGCGGTCTTTAAGCCGCCTGGGTAGCCCGAGTGGCTGCGATAGAGTTTTGTCTCCATCTTATCGCCGGTCAAATGGATTTTCTCAGCGTTGATGATGACCACATGATCGCCCATGTCCACATTCGGGGTGAATGTCGGTCGATGCTTGCCCCGAAGCATGCCTGCCACGCGAGCCGCAAGGCGCCCCAGGGTCTTGCCTTCGGCGTCCACGAGGTACCATTTCTCTTGCACATCGGCTGGTTTCTGTAAGTAGGTCGACATCGTCTTTCCGCGCTCCTTCACAACGAATGAATCACGATTCCTGCACTTCCGGCTGCTTACTGCTGCTCTTTCACATCCTGTTTGGCCAGCCATGACTCGAGATTGGCGGTGTTGCGCCGGGCCAGCACATCTTCGCTGACATACAATGGCGCTCTGGTCCGCAAGGCCAGTGAGATGGCATCGCTCGGCCTGGCATCCACCGTTCGCTCCACGCCGTTGTTCTCGAGGTACACGGTTGCGTAATAGGTGCTGTTCTTCACGTCCCCGATGACGACGCGACGGACGCTGACATTCAGGTGCTCCATAAAACTCTTGACCAGATCATGGCTCATCGGCCGAGGCGTCAACGTCGTGTCGAGCGCCAGCTTGATGGCATGGCCCTCCGCTGCGCCGATCCAGATCGGAAAGCTGTCGGGATGGCCATCCTGACGGGCGAGCACGAGGATTTTGGTATCGGTGTTGGTCTCGTCGAGCACGCGATCCACGGCGTATTCGACCAGTCGTTGTTGGGACGCAGGGTTGGTCTGGCCCATCACGAATCCAATTTCCCGAAATCTTCGGGCTTCAAGTTTTCCAGCCACTGCTCCAGTTCTTCAGAGCTCTGTTTGTTGAGCACGGATTCCTTGGCGAACACCGGCGCGTTGGAGCGCAACGCGAGCGCGATGGCATCGCTGGGACGCGCATCGACGGTATATTCCGAGTCTTGGTACATGAGATGAATTTTGGCGAAATAGGTGTTCTCGTTGAGATCCGTGATGACCACGCTGATCACTTTGGCGTCATAGGCATCGAGGATCGATTTCATAAAGTCGTGCGTCATTGGACGGGGAGGGGCAACGTTTTCAAGCGCCATGCTGATGGCGCCGGCCTCCGCTTTGCCTACCCAGATGGGGAGCATTTCGTGCCCGTCTTCGTCGCGCAGCACGACAATGTATGCGTTGTTATAGGGGTCGAACATCAACCCCTTGAGATGCATTTGGGTAATCACGGCAAACGAGGCTCCCCGAACGCGCGAAATTCTCTGGACACAAAAGGAATTTTGCACCCTATCATTTTTGAATTTGGCCTGTCAACGAACCTGGCGAGATCCAAGAGGAAAATCGGCAAGCCGGGCATCTCAGGAGCACGCTGCTGCGGTAGGAGGTCCGCGGTCAGGTCTGGGGGCGATAGTTTTGATCCAGTTTGGAGGTGTCCGTTTGCTCCTCGCCGATTTTCAGGAACGCTTTCATTTGCTTCCTGACCAGTTCCCGGCCGCTCTCGTCGCCCAGGTTAACCTGATACTCATTGATCACCATGACCCGCATCGATTCCCATTTTTTCCAGCAGGGTTTGCAGACCTTGGATTTAATCTCTGGTTCAAGTTTTCCCATGAATAGGGGATCCGTGATCGGTTCACCAGCCTGTCCGCATGTGACGCACTGGACTTGAGTCATAGTGTCTCAATCCTCCTTGAATGAAGCCAACTTCTGCGGAGATTGTAACATCGCCCTGGTTCCAAAGAAAAGAGGGAGACCCGGAGCCTCCGGCGATTGACCCTTATGAAACTTCATGTTAGAAGTGGCCCCCTTCACTTTGCCCGGATGGCGGAACTGGCAGACGCGCCGGACTCAAAATCCGGTTCTCGCAAGAGAGTGGGAGTTCGACCCTCCCTCCGGGCACCACAATCTGTCCAGCACTTACCCATTGCTCCTTCTCATCGGACCCGGCAGAGTGGCGACTGAACCGTGAATTGTCCGTAGTTTTCCCTATTCGCCATTTCTCGTCGAACTGGTCAAAACCATGGTTAGCGCCAACCCTAGTTCCAGGGCTTCGTTCAGAACAGATCGGCTATCAAGGCTTCCTGGTGAAATCCCCGAATTCGGAAATACGATACTCATAGGGATAAACCCAGTGTCGAATCCGGGCGCACTGGCGGTCTCGCCAATAGGCGACCGGAGGCGATTCGACGTATCCTTGGAGTATGCACAACGAACACACCATGCGGTGCAAAAAGTGCCAAGGGACTCTTCGAGTTGAGACAGCCCTCGATCTGCTCACCGGACTGGTCATCGAGCAGTACGTGTGCTTCAACTGCGGGCGGCGTTCGGAATGTGCGAAGCCGCGACCGATGACCACCGCCGCTTGATCGAGACTCCTGGCTAAGGAGGACGACGATGCCATACGAAAACGAAAACGAGCGCGTGGCCGACGTTGACGCGCAAAGTCTGCTGTGCTGGGAATCCGAGGGCATCCTCCTACCCGAGACGACTATTGATCTGTACACCGGTTCCTTCGAGACGCTGTCTTATCCTCTGGTCGTTTGTAGGATTGAAGTATGAACCGTACTTTGAGTCTCCCAGTCCAAGAGCTCATTCGCGCATCTGAGCGAGTCATGGTGTTCGCTACTAATCATAAGGGCTTGCCCGAAGAGGACTTCGAGGCGGTCTTGTCTTGTGCTCATGAACTCATTCATGACATCAAATCGAGCCGCGCGGCTTCTCGACCGGCCTCTCAAGAGCTTCAAGTTTGTCTTCTCTTTTGTCTCCTCTGTCGGGTCGTTCGTGACGAGCAAGAAACTGCCGATGCGCCCTGGACCTCACAACAGACTTATCAACAAAGCACTGGGATCGATCCAACCGATTGCCTCTTGATCCACACCTACTGTCCGGCGTGTTACCAATACCTCTCAAAAGCCGCGTGACGTCGGTCCCTTAATCCTTTATCTAATCCTTCATCGTTAAACGGCTCTATCTATCAGCCCACGGTCCAGTAGTTCGGATTCCGACTGTCCCGTACTCTGTACCGTAACTATGGGTGGGGATGTGTCGCCACCGGGTATTGTCCTCCAGCCGGCGACGCACCTAAGTCACTGATTGCACACGATGGCGACCGATGGTGATGAGAAACCAGGGGGAATCCCTGGGACTCAAAATCCGGTTCTCGCAAGAGAGTGGGAGTTCGACCCTCCCTCCGGGCACCATCTGGCACTATGGTTTCCCCTCTTGACTTGTTTTTTGGACTGGCCTATCATCCGGCCCCTAGTGTCATGAAAATAAAACGATTTCATGGGTCATCCATCGTCCTGTCCTGTTGTCCGTCATTACATTTATTTTCTAACTCACCAAGGAGGCAGCACATGCGTAAGGTGTTGGCGCTAGGAGCGGCAATTCTCTTTGTCGGCTCCGTGAGTGTAGCGGTCGCCCAGGAGCGGTTGCAGAGCAACCAATCCGGAATGGGCGTGGGCGAAGGCGTCGGTGACGTGTCCGGAAATAGCACTCGCGTGAATGTGTTTGACCGGGCAAGCTTTCTTGAGCGGTTGTCGCAGGCCGAAACCGTGTATGGCCGCGTGCTGGCCATAGATTTTCCCGGGAAGAAACTGCATTTGGAAGGCGGTGGCAGCTCTCACGATGAGGGACGCGCGGGCGGCGGAGCGATGGATTACCGCACCGTGTATTTCGATGACAGAACCAATATGGACCAACTCGCAAACTATTGAAGCCGGGGACGATGTCATTGTGTCAGTATTCGAGGAAACGTCCGCAGCCCAGCCTTTCGGCACCGGCCGCAAGCTGGTTCGTGAAATCAGCGTGCTGCGTGGGAACGAGAAGCTCGCAGGATTCGGTGGTTTGGGTCAGCGGCCGAATCCGATGACCGAGCGCGGCATCAACACCAATAGTGGTTCGACCACCGGCGGCGTGTCCGGTGGTGTGCTCCCTGGTACGGCAACTGGTGGATCCATCACCACCACGATCGGCGAGTTCACCGGTGCAGCACCTTGCTGGAATTGTGAACCGCAGCCAGGATGGGGCTATCAGACCGTCGCGCCGGAGACCAAGGTGCAGAACAAATCAGACTACGGAACTGAGGTGGCGAAGCCGAACTTGATCAAGGGTCTGCAGTAAAGCGAAGAATTCAGTCGGCAGTGAACGAAGGGGCAGCCGAACGGCTGCCCCTTTTTATTGATATCGGCGCAAGTACGGGACGTTGCGGCGGGACCGACTCCTTGATACGATTTTGGTAATCGCGATTGGAGAGTACATGAGCGAGCAGGATCAAGCGGTGCGACCGGACGCCGAATTGGATTTGCGTGGGGTGATCTGCCCGTACAACTTCGTCAAGACGAAATTAAAGCTTGAGACCATGGAACAAGGGCAGATTCTCTCCGTCATTCTCGACGCCGGCGATCCCATCCGCAATGTGCCGATGAGCGTCAGCAATGAGGGACATGAAGTCCTCTCCCAAGAGCCGCTCGACGCATCCTACCGTGTCATGATCCGGCGGCAATAATTCACTTTCATCCCTTCCGTGCACCCGACAGCACAAGCGTGACCTCCGAGTCCCTTGAGAAGGAGTGGACCTGCTGGAGGAGCGCGCTCGCGTCTCCTTGATGCACGCGTTCATCAGCTGTTGTCATGTCTATGGCCAGCGTGAGCTTCCGGTCAGGCAGGATGCGGTGCAGGCGCGTCGAGGATACGCGGAAGTGCGGAGGACGGCGCAAACATCACCGTTGTTCCGACTTCTCGACGGAGTTCCCTGAAAAGCCGGTCAAGCCGCTGAGCGGACTGAGGCAATCGGCCAAGGAACAACAGCCGGTCGGCGCTCTCGCCCGAAAGCGCCGCGGCAGCGGTCAAGGCCGACGGCCCGGGAATCACCGTCACCTGGAATCCGGACGTCCGTGCGGCAGAGATCAACAGTCGGCCGGGATCATAGATGACCGGCATACCGCTGTCCGATACAAGAGCGATATCGTGCCCCGCATTGAGCCGGTCGAGGAGGACGGCGATTTTTTCTTCGTCGCCTGTGTAACCGGTGATGGTTGCAGTAATCCCGTGATGGTCGAGGAGCGCTCGAGTGGCCAGCGGAGTTTCTGCCGCCACAACGGAAACCCGTCCGAGGATGGTCCGGGCACGAAGGGTCAAGTCGTCCGGTGCATCCGATCGGCGTCCCGACGATGAAGAGCGTGCCGGTGTGACGACGATTGTGCTCGGAACTGGACGCGTTGCGAGAGGTTTGTTGACTCTTTTGACGCCCCATCGATATAATTCTACGCACTTACCCAGGCCAATTGTCCTGAAAAGTTCAGGGGATAGACCTCATGGCCGCCGTGTTTTTCATGGTCACTATGGCGCTGTATTTTGCCGCCACGGTGTCCTTCCTCGCGTTGTTGGTGCGTCGGGCGGATGCCCTTTCCACCTTTTCTCTGACCATTACGGCGGTCGGCTTTGCCACGCATACGGTCGCACTGGTCACACGGATGCTGACAGGGCCGGGAGCTTCGAGTCCGAGCATTCATGAAGCCTTATCCTTTTTCTCCTGGATGCTCATCCTTGTCTTTCTCGCCGTGGAATTCCGTCACCGCCTTCACGTGCTGGGATCGTTCATTGTTCCGCTGGCGCTGGTCTCCTTGGTGTCGGCCGCGGCGCTGCCCGACACGGTGCCGACGCTTCAGCCCGTGTTTCGGACGCTCTGGGTCCATGTCACGTTGAGTATGCTCGGCACCGTCGGCTTTGCCGTCGCCTTCGTCGCGGGTGTCATGTATCTGATTCAGGATGGACTTCTCAAGTCAAAGCGATTCAACGTGCTCTACTCCAAATTGCCCGCCTTGGATTTTCTCGACGATTTGAACCAACAATCGATCGTCTTGGGCTTCCCTCTCCTCACGCTGGGAATCATCACCGGGGCGATCTCCGCCGAATTTGCTCGCGGCACCTACGTGAATTGGAATCCGGAACAGACGTGGGCGCTCGTCACCTGGCTCTTCTACTTCGTCGTCCTGGTCGGGCGGCTGACTGTCGGATGGCGAGCCAAACGTGCGGCCTATTTGACCATCATCGGGTTTGCCGGCGTGGTCCTTACATTAGTAGGTGTCGCCATCAAGAGTTTTGGGTCGGTGTCATGAGGATGACGCAAAAATCTGCATGTTCACCCACCCGGCCCCCGTGCGCCGAGACGCACGTTTCACCGAGCTGCGTTCTCGCATCGCTTAGACCCTCAACGTACGGCTTGGGTGAACGCCTGTTCCGACAGGCGGTGGGTGGGGCGGGTGAGGTGGGATGGTGTACGCCTCGGACAAGACACTGAGGTAGGGGTTCGAGTCTTATATGCATATCGTCGTCGTCGGACTCAGCCATAAAACCGCACCTGTCGAGATCCGGGAAAGGCTGGCTGTACCCGAGAGCCGTCTCGGAGAGGCGCTCACCAGGCTCTGCGCATATTCAGGGATCAAAGAAGGCATGCTGTTGTCGACCTGCAACCGGGTCGAAGTCTATGCGGTCGTGGAGGAACTCGAGGCCGGGTATGGCCGCATTCAGGAATTTCTTGCTGACGCCCACTTGTCCGTGGCATCGGAGCAGTTGACCCCTCATTTGTATTGGCAAACCGGTGACCGGGCCGTCGCACACCTGTTCCGCGTGGCCTGCAGTCTCGACTCGATGGTGGTCGGTGAATCCCAGATCCTCGGACAGGTCAAAGATGCCTTTGAGATGGCGTTGACGCACAAGACGACCGGCCTGATCCTCAATAAAGTCGTCAAGAAGGCGATTACGGTCGCGAAGCGGGTGAGAACCGATACGAAGATCGCAGAAACCGCCGTCTCCGTCAGCTATGCCGCGGTCGAGTTGGCGAAGAAAATCTTTTCCGATCTCCGGGACAAGACCGTGTTGCTCGTGGGGGCCGGCGAAATGGCCAAGCTGGCAGCGCGTCATTTTATCGCGAGCGGTGTGCGGCACGTGCGCGTCACCACGAGGACGCCTCAGCATGCGGTTGCGCTGGCCGATCGGTTCAGCGGGACGGCCGTTCCCTTTGAGCAGTTTCGTGAAGAAATGGCGGCGGCCGACATCGTGCTGGTGTCGACGGGGGCTGCGCATTATCTCGTGGGCAGCGACGACGTGCAGCGAGCGGTGAAGCAGCGCATGAATCGGCCCATGTTTCTGATCGACATCTCGGTGCCGCGCAACATTGATCCCGCGGTCCGCCACGTCGACAATGCGTTCCTCTTCGATATTGACGACCTCAAGTTTCGAGTCGAGCAAAATCGCGGAGAGCGCCTGCAAGAGGCCGAGCAGGCCGAGCATATGGTCATCGAGGAAGTCGGCGCCGTCCGGCAATGGCTGAAGTCGTTGGAGGTGACGCCGACCATCGTGGCGCTGAAAAGCCGCGTCGAGGATATCAAGCGGGCTGAAGTGGAAAAGGTGCTCGGGCGTCTCACGCATCTGACGCCCCAAGAGCGCGCGTTGGTCGAGGCCATGGCGTCATCCATTGTGAACAAGCTGATCCATAATACGATGATTACGCTCAAGTCGGAGGTGGCCTCGGCGGACGGGGCGGCGTTTGTGGAAGCGGCCAGGCGTTTTTTCAATCTCGCTGAGGTGTCGAGTCCCGACGATCTGGAGATCGAAGCGCCGACGACCCGAACGAGCGCAAACAAGCCCGGGTAATCCGGCGGAGAAGGTATGGGGTTGGTAGGGAAAGGCCCGAAGCTGTTCACGTGTCCCAGATGCCGTAAGGCGTATTTGGGGCATGAACCGTTGCCTGATTGCCCCTCTTGCGGCTACGACTACCGGGTGAAGGGCGGATTTCGATGGGACGTGCTGGTCTATTTTCTCTCGGTATTGGGCCTGATCAGTTACCTGCTGGTGTCGTCCTCCTATCGCACGTTGATTATGGAACCGGCTTCGAGCAGCCCGCCATCGGCCGCGACGAGTCTCGCGCCCTCCGTCTCGGCGGACGAGAAACTTCCCGGAGCCCGTCATGCTCCGCTGGTCTATCCTCCTGAGCCGGATGCGAACCGCTGACATGACCGGCGTGATGCAAAAGCGATCGACGTTGGTCCTGGGAACGCGCGGCAGCAAGTTGGCGGTTCATCAGAGCGAGTGGGTACAAGCCCGGATCCAGGAACTGGTCCCCCACGTGACCGTCACGTTGCGTCGGATCCAAACCTCCGGCGACAAAATCCTCGACGTGCCCTTGGCCAAGATCGGGGGCAAGGGATTGTTCGTGAAGGAAATCGAGGAGGCCTTGCTCTCAGGCGAAATCGATCTCGCCGTCCATAGCATGAAGGATGTACCGACCGAATTGCCCCCTGGATTGGATCTGCTCTGTATCCCGTTCCGAGAAGACGCGCGTGACGCCCTGATCAGTCGCGATGGCAAACGGTTCAAGGACTTGCCGCCGAGGGCGAGGGTTGGGACGAGCAGTCTCAGGCGTCAGGCCCAGTTGCTTCAGGCCAGGCCGGATCTTTCGATCAGTATGCTGCGGGGCAACCTGGATACCCGATTGAAGAAATTGCGCGAGGGACAGTTCGATGCGATCGTGCTGGCTGCCGCGGGGTTGCGCCGCTTAGGATGGGAACGGGAAATTACCGAGTACCTTGCGCCGGAGATCAGTCTGCCGGCGATTGGTCAGGGCGCATTGGGGATCGAGGGCAGACGCGATGATGCTTTCGTACGCGAAGTGCTGAGCAGGCTCGAACACGGGCCTACGCGCACCACGGTGATGGCCGAACGCGCCTTACTGCACCGATTGCAGGGAGGCTGCCAGGTCCCGATTGCAGCCCATGCCACCATCGCCGGTTCCGAGGTCGTGCTCGAGGGGTTGGTGGCCAGCGTCGACGGCAAGGAAGTCATCCGCGATCGCGTCACTGGTACCGTTGATGATCCGCGCTCGATGGGCATCCAGCTTGCCGAGCGGTTGCTTGCGCGGGGAGCCGATCGGATACTCCAGGAAATTTATGGAACGGCTCCATGACTAGTACACGTCGCGGCATCGTGTATCTGGTGGGTGCAGGTCCCGGAGACCCAGGGCTGTTGACGGTCAAGGGCAAGGAATGCCTTGAGCAGGCCGACGTCGTCCTGTACGATTACCTCGCGAATCCGGCGCTGCTGGACCATGCGCCCGCCCATGCGGAGCGAGTTTATGTGGGACGACGTGGTCGCGGCCAATACCAAGACCAGACGGAAATCAATCAATTGATGATCGAGCGTGCACAGGCGGGGCAAGTCGTGGTGCGGTTGAAGGGCGGCGATCCCTTCGTCTTTGGGCGAGGCGGGGAAGAAGCCGAAGCCGTTGCGGCAGCCGGAGTGCCGTTCGAAGTCGTGCCGGGCGTGACAGCCGCCGTCGCCGTCCCAGCCTACGCAGGCATCCCTGTCACGCATCGTACCCTGGCCTCCACAATGACCGTGGTGACCGGCCATGAAGATCCCTCCAAGGGCACGACCGTCATTGATTGGCCGAAACTGGCAGCAACGTCCGGGACGCTGGTCTTCATGATGGGCATGAAAACCCTGCCCATGATTGTCGCGCGTTTGCTCGAAGACGGAAGACCGGCCGAGACGCCTGTCGCAGCCGTACGGTGGGGAACGAAGGCAGAGCAACGCACGATCATCGGCACCTTGCGAGACATCGTCGCCAAGACGGCGGAAGCCGGACTGGAACCACCGACCGTCATCGTGGTCGGAGAGGTCGTAAGGCTGCGGGACCAGTTGAATTGGTTCGAGAAGCGGCCGCTGTTCGGTAAGCGCATCGTGCTCACCCGCGCCCGGGAACAGGCGGGAGAATTCGCCCGACTGTTGACGGCCTACGGCGGCGAACCGATTGTGGCGCCGACCATTAAGATGGTTCCACCTCCCAGTTGGGACGCCCTTGACCAGGCCATCGCGAAGCTCAGCAGCTATTCGTGGCTGGTGTTCACCAGCGTCAACGGAATCGCTCCTTTTATGGAGCGGCTGAACAAGGCTCGGAGAGACGTGCGTGCGCTCGCGCATCTGCAGATTGGCGCCATCGGGCCGAGAACTGCGGACGAACTGACGCGATACGGATTGACCGCCGACCTCATTCCGTCTGAATATCAGGCTGAAGGCATGGTGACTGCGCTGAGCCAGCATGAGCTGCGGGGGACCAGGATTCTGATTCCGCGCGCCGAGATGGCCCGCGAGATACTGCCGGAGCAATTACGGGTCAAGGGAGCCACAGTGGATGTGATCCCCGTGTACCGGACGGTACTTCCCGAATCCGGCTTGAGCCGGCTGAAGGAGCAGATTCTGGCAGGGGCGATTGACGTGATCACGTTTACGAGTTCCTCAACGGTGTCCAACTTCGTCGAGTTGATCGGCGGGGCTGAGGAAGCCCACCGGCTGGGATCGAAAACGACCATTGCCTGCATCGGGCCAATCACCGCCCGGACGGCGGAAGAATTTCGATTGCCGGTGACGATCATGCCAGGGGAAAATACGGTGCCGGCCTTGGCCCAGGCCATTGTGCGATTCTACAGCGAAGGGGCTCGCGTGGCGGTTCCTGCGTCTCGATAACCGCATTGGCCGCTCTTACCAGGTACAGGAGGTCTTCATGGTTCCAGTGAAATCGTTCATGGTCCCGAGGGAGAAATTCGTCACGGTGGAACGCGATACGAACGCGCAGGCTGCCGCGCGCATCATGCGCGACCGCGGTATCGGCAGTTTGTTCGTCACCAATCAAAAAGACATCATCGGTATTCTCACCGACACGGATATGTTGCGGCGGATTGTCGCGTCCGGCAGCGACCCCAACAAGACCACGGTCGAGCAGATCATGTCTGCGCCGATCCTGACGATCGAGGAGAACAAGACGCTGTTGGATGCGAACGATTTGATGGCGCAGGCCCATGTGCGACATCTGGGCGTGTCACGGGACGGAAAGCTTGTGGGGATGATTTCTGTGCGCGATCTCGTCGTGTTTCTGACGAATCTGCCGAGGAAATAAGCCATGGCCTTTCCCATCCAACGGCTCAGACGGCTGCGGCAGCACGAATCGTTCCGCCGCATGGTGCGTGAGACCCGCCTGTCGCCGTCCGATTTGATTTACCCCATGTTCGTCATGGAAGGAAAAGATCAACGGCGGGAGATCGCCTCGATGCCGGGGCAATTCAGACTGTCGATCGATCTGCTGGTGAAGGAAGCCGGTGAGGTGGCGGGGCTGGGCATTCCTGCGATCATGCTGTTCGGCATTCCCGATCGCAAGGACGAGCGCGGCACATCGGGCTACGATCCGAATGGGGTTGTCCAGCGTGCGATCAAAACCGTGAAAGACCATGTCCCCGGCTTGCTGGTCATCACGGATGTCTGCATTGATGAATACACCACTCACGGCCATTGCGGCATCGTCAAGGACGGCCGGATCCTGAATGACGAAACGCTGGAGTGTTTGCGTGCGATGGCCAAGTCGCATGCCGAATCGGGGGCCGATATGGTCGCGCCGTCGGATATGATGGACGGACGGGTTGCAGCCATCAGGTCCGAATTGGACCGGGCGGGGTATCCGGAACTGCCGATCATGGCGTACGCCGCCAAATTCGCTTCCTGTTTCTATGCGCCGTTTCGGGACGCAGCGGGGTCCGCTCCCCAGTTCGGTGATCGTCAGTCCTACCAAATGGACCCGGCGAACCGTCGTGAAGCCCTCCGGGAAATTGCGCTCGATGTGGAGGAAGGCGCCGATATCGTGATGGTGAAACCCGCGCTGCCCTATCTCGATGTCATCGCCGCCGCCCGAGCGCACACGAGCCTGCCTGTCGCAGCCTACCAGGTGAGCGGTGAATACAGCATGATCAAGGCGGCCGGCAAGGCCGGCTGGCTGGACGAATCGCGGGCCATGCTGGAATCGCTTCTGGCCATCAAGCGGGCCGGCGCAGACCTCATTTTGACCTACTTCGCCAAGGACGCGGCGCGCTGTCTCAGCTGACGATGACCTTCACGGTGACGCGCGGCCTCGGAGACGTCCGGTCAAGACCGCACCCGGTGGTGACCATCGGAAACTTCGACGGTCATCACCGCGGCCATCATTCCCTCTTACAAACAGTGGTGGCACGGGCTCGCGAAGTAGGGGGCACGGCCATGGTGGTCACGTTCGATCCGCACCCTGTCAGGGTACTGGCGCCTCATGTGGAACTGCGGTTTCTCACGAACCCCGAGGAAAAGCTCGAACGCTTCATGGCTGCCGGTGTCGATGAAGTCGTGTTTCTCGAATTTACGCCGACATTGGCGGCCATGACGCCCGACGAGTTTGCGGACGTCGTCCTGCACCGTCGTCTGGGGGTGGCCGAGCTGTTTGTTGGAGAACATTTTGCGTTCGGAAAAGGACGCGTCGGACGGATTGCCGACCTGGAACGGCTTGGGGCATCGTTGGGATTTGCGGTGCATCCGGTGCGCCCTGTGGTGCTCAACGGTGGGGTGGTCAGTTCCACGAGAATCCGAACGTTGATTCAGGCGGGGAACATGGAAGAGGCGGCCGCCTTGCTGGGACGGGCGTACGGTCTGACAGGCACGGTGGTGTCGGGCATGCAGCAGGGACAAGCGCTCGGCTGGCCGACCGCCAATCTCCGGATTCCGCCTGAACGGGTGATTCCGCCGGATGGCGTCTATGCCGCACGGGCTTCGTATGACGGGAAGCATTACGATGCGATCGCATACATCGGCAGCCGGCCGACGTTCGGAGCCGGGGAGCGATTGATCGAGGTCAATCTGCTCGACCACCGGGATCACCTCTATGGCAAGTCGATCGCGGTTGAATTCATCGAGCGTCTCAGGGGCGACCACACGTTCCCGTCGGCGCAGGAACTTGCCGCCCAGATCGCACGCGACGTCGACCGCGCGAAAGCCAGCCTTCGCCGCCATGCGGAAGGGGTGCGTCATCCATGACGACGCATACCACGAGAAGGCGGTCCACCTTGTTGGACCGAGTCGTCAGGACCATCCAGGAACGCCGCTTGTTCGGTCTCGGCCAGCACTTGCTGCTGGCGGTTTCTGGGGGTCCAGATTCGATCGCGCTGTTGTCGCTTCTGGCGGCCCTGGCGCCGTCCTGGCGGCTCAAGCTGACTGTCATCCATTTTAACTATGGACTACGCGGCAGCGAGTCCGACGGTGATGAGGCGTTCGTCTCGTCGTTCTGCCAAGCCAGGAACATTCCGTTGGTTGTCAGACGGCCCGTCCTGTCGAAACAGCCTCGAGCCTCCTCGCTCCAGCAGCTTGCGCGCTGGGCGCGGTATGAGGCCATGAAATCGCTGGCTCATGAGCTTCACGCGGATCGAATCGTCACCGGTCACACCGCCAATGATCAAGCCGAGACCATGCTGATGTGGATGCTCCGGGGAGCGGGTCTGACAGGATTGGCCGGCATGCCGTTCATCAGGGACAAGATCATCGTGCGCCCCCTGCTCAAGACGACGCGTGAAGAAATACTGGGCTACCTCAAGCAGGAAGGCCTTTCGTTTCGGCAGGACAGCAGCAACCGTACCGGACTGTACCGGCGTAACCAGGTGCGACGGGATCTGTTGCCGGTGATGGAAGACATCACGCCAGGCATTGTGCGCTTGTTGGAGCGGCAGGCCGATGTCCTGCGGGCCGATGATGCCTACCTCGAGCAGGTTGTGGATGAACTGTATCGGTCGTTGATCATGGTGGACACCAAGGGAGATCAGCGGTTCGAGCGCCAAGCCGTGGACGTGCTTCCCGATGCGCTCAAGCGCCGTCTCGTCCGCCACATTCTCAAAGGCACGGATCGCGATCAGCGGGCTCCCAGCTTGCGCGTGGTCGAAAGCGTGTTGCGCTTCCTGTCGGGCAAATCGAAGGGTCGACGAGTGTCGCTGCGCGGGGCCGAGGTGATTCGAGACCGGGAACGGGTGGTCGTCATCAGGCGAACGGGACAAGACCAGGCGTCAGATCGCCGGTCGACCATCCCCGTTGCAGGGCCGGTGCCCGTAATCGTCCCGTCGACCGTGTATTGGCCTGGTACCGGGCAGGAAATTCATGTACAAGAGATGACGAGACAAGCAGCGGAGCCGTTGCTCAAGCATCGGACGCGCGAGCGTGCAGTGTTTGACATGGCTCGTCTGTCAGCGCCGCTCGTGCTGAGGCCGTGGCAGGCCGGCGACCGTATTTATCCGCGTGGCATGGGCGGAAAAAGCAAGAAGCTGCAGGATTTTTTTACCGACTCGAAGCTGAGCCGGGAGGAACGGATGCGGATCCCGCTCCTCGCCTCGCCTGAAGGGATTCTCTGGGTGGTCGGACAACGGGAAGATGAACGGTTTGTGGCGCGCAAGAGCACGTCCCGCTGTCTCGTTGCCACGGTGCAATCACAGGTGGAAAGCGAAGGAGCCGAGTAGAGAGAGATGGAGCGGATATTCGGACGGCCGATCGTCACGCAGGAGGAGATGCGTGCACGCATCAAGGAACTCGGCAAACAAATTGCGAACGACTACATCGGCAAGGACCTCGTTCTCGTCGGGGTGTTGAAAGGGGCGTACGCGTTTTATGCGGATCTGGCGCGGGCTATTCGAATTCCGATGCGGGTGGATTTTTTGATCGTCACCAGTTATGGCGGACAATCCAAGACCTCGGGAAAGGTGAAAGTGATTACCGAGCTGACCGAGGACATCAAAGGAAAGGATGTCCTGCTGGTCGAAGATATCGTCGATTCCGGGTTGACCGTTCAGTACTTGATCAAGACCCTCAGCAAACAAAAGCCGAAATCCATTAAGGTCTGCACGCTTCTGAGCAAGCCGGAGCGGCGAACGATCGACGTGGCGCTCGACTACATCGGCTTCAAGATTCCCAATAAATACGTGGTCGGATACGGGCTTGATTATCAACAGAAATACCGGAACCTTCCCTACCTGGCCGTCCTCGATATGGAAGGCGAGCAGGAATAGGAGAGGGCGAGGTTGTCAGTCTGAAGAGGCCTGTGGTAACATCACTCAAACTCGCGGATTTCCTCGCGAGTTAAGGGCACCTGCCACAAGGAGAACTGGATGAATTCCAGGGCAAAAAATCTGCTCTTCTGGGTCGTTGTCGGCCTGTTCATGATCTTGCTGTTCAACCTGTTCAGCGTGCCGACCCACGCGCCCGAAGAGGAAGTCATTTTCAGCGACTTCATGGCGAAACTCGACAAAGGGGACATCGAAAAAGTCATCATTAAGTCCAGTCACGTGAGTGCCGTCCTGAAAGACAAAACCCGCATCCGGACGTTTACCGCTGAATATCCCGATTTCGTGAAAGTCCTGCGTGAAAAGGGCGTGCAGATTGAAGCCAAGCCGCCCGACGAAAGCCCCTGGTACATTACCTTCCTCGTCACGTGGGGACCGTTCGTCCTTTTCCTGGGCTTGTGGTTCTTCTTGATGCGTCAGATGCAGATCGGCGGCAACAAGGCCTTGTCGTTCGGCAAGAGCCGGGCCCGGATGCTGACAGAAGAACGGAAAAAAGTGACCTTTTCCGACGTGGCCGGCATCGATGAAGCGAAGGAAGAGGTGCTCGAAATCATCGAATTTTTGAAGGACCCACGCAAGTTCCAGAAGCTCGGCGGACGCATTCCGAAAGGGGTGCTGATCGTGGGACCTCCCGGGACCGGAAAAACCCTGTTGGCCAAAGCGATCGCCGGGGAGGCCGGCGTGCCGTTCTTCAGCATCAGCGGGTCAGATTTCGTCGAAATGTTCGTCGGCGTTGGAGCGTCCCGCGTGCGCGATCTTTTTGAGCAAGGGAAAAAGCATGCGCCCTGCATTATCTTCATCGACGAAATCGATGCGGTCGGACGCTTGCGCGGAGCCGGCTTAGGCGGCGGGCACGATGAGCGCGAACAGACGCTGAACCAACTGCTCGTGGAAATGGATGGATTCGATACGACGGAAGGCGTCATTCTGATCGCGGCGACCAACCGGCCGGATGTGCTCGATCCTGCGTTGCTGAGGCCGGGTCGCTTCGATCGCCAGGTCGTCGTGAATCGCCCGGATCTGCGCGGCCGCTCCGAAATTCTCAAAGTGCACACCAAGAAGGTGCCCATTGCGGCAAACGTCGAGTTGGAAAAGATCGCCCGCGGTACGCCAGGCTTTTCGGGCGCGGACCTCGAAAATCTTGTGAACGAAGCGGCGCTGTGGGCAGCACGTCAGAACAAGAAGGAAGTGGAGGTCATCGACTTCGAGATGGCCAAGGACAAGGTCCTGATGGGCGCCGAACGCAAGAGCATGATCTTGAGCGATGAAGAAAAGCGCACGACCGCATACCATGAAGCCGGTCATGCCCTCATGGCCAAGCTGTTGCCCGGCACGGATCCGGTGCACAAAGTGACGATTATTCCCCGTGGACGGGCGCTGGGTGTGACCATGCAGCTGCCGACCGATGACCGGCACAACTATTCGAAGGAATTTCTCTACAATAACCTTGCGATTCTCATGGGCGGGCGTGTGGCCGAGGAACTCGTGTTGAAACACATCACGACCGGGGCGGGGAACGACATCGAGCGCGCGACGGATCTCGCCAGAAAAATGGTCTGTGAATGGGGCATGAGTGAAAAGCTTGGCCCCTTGACGTTCGGCCGTAAGGAAGAAGAGATATTCCTTGGCCGAGAGCTGACCACCAAACGGGATTTCAGCGACCAAGTCGCCCTCGAGATCGATCTCGAGGTCAAGCGTCTGGTGACTGAGAACTACGAACGGGCGAAGCGGCTCCTCACCGAACACATGAGAAGCCTCAAGGCTCTGGCGGAAGCTCTCCTGGAGAAAGAAGTGCTCGACGCCCCGGAGATCGATCAGATCTTGATGCAGAGTTCCTCGCAGACTGTGCCTGCCTGATGGCTGCGAAAGGCTGCGGCTTCAGGGCACTGGAGTTGCAGCAGATCGTACGTCGTACCAACGGAAGAGGCGGCTCCCGTCTCTTTTGCGGTATTTCAAGCAGATAGCGTCACGACACGCGCGTCAGGCGGGATACAGGATTGTATCTTGATTCCCACAGGGGATACAGTGCTGCCGTGTTGTGAAGACATGGTCACACCGATGGAACTCCGGCTCAAAGGACGGCGTCTTACTCTCGATCGCCCCTTGTTGATGGGGATTGTCAACGTAACCCCGGACTCCTTTTTTGACGGGGGGCGGTTTTGCGATCCTCAACATGCGGTTGCCCATGCGTTGCGTCTGGTCGAAGAAGGGGCCGATCTGTTGGATATCGGCGCCGAATCGACCAGACCTGGTGCGTTCCCTGTTGATGAGCAGGAAGAACGCCGTCGGCTTGTGCCCGTCGTCGCGGCGGTGGCGAAGGCCGTGTCCGTCCCCATTTCCGTCGATACCTCCAAAGCGGAGGTGGCGAGGGCCGCGATTGACGCAGGCGCCGTCATGGTCAACGACGTCACGGCCTTGCGCGGTGACAGCGCCATGGTCGATGTCGTGGCGCAAGCAGGTGCCGGTCTTGCGCTGATGCACATGCAAGGGACTCCCGAAACCATGCAGCACGCGCCCCGCTACGACGACGTGGTCGGGGAGGTCGCCCAGTTTCTGGCCGAACGGGCACGCTTCGCAATCGACCACGGGGTGGCGAAGGACAGGATCGTGGTGGATCCTGGCATCGGATTCGGCAAAACGCTCGACCATAATCTGGATCTCCTCGCGAATCTCCGTGTCTTCACGGAATTGGGGTACCCCCTGCTGGTTGGTCCCTCGAGAAAAGGGTTCATCGGACAGCTGACGGATCAATCCGTGGAGGCGCGCGGGTGGGGGACCGCAGGCGTCGTCGCCCTGGCGGTCGAGCAGGGCGCGAACATTCTTCGTGTGCACGATGTCGAGTCGATGAAAGACGTCGCCAAGGTCGCCGTCGCGATCGCGCGGCGAATATCCGCTGGAGTGCGAGAACAACATGCGTAAGCTCTTCGGTACCGACGGCGTGCGGGGCACGGCGAATCTCGAGCCGATGACCAGCGAAACGGCGATGCAGTTGGGACGCGCCGCCGCGCATATTTTCATGCGCAGGGCCGGGCGTCATCAGATCGTCATCGGGAAGGATACGCGGGTCTCCGGCTATATGCTGGAAGCGGCCTTGCTGTCGGGCATCTGCTCCATGGGCGTCGACGTACTCCTCGTCGGTCCGCTGCCGACGCCGGCGATCGCCTTCTTGGCGCGGAGCCTGCGGGCCGACGCCGGCGTGATGATTTCCGCCTCGCATAATCCGTATCAGGACAACGGCATCAAATTTTTCTCGAACGATGGTCTCAAGCTGCCCGATGAAATCGAAGCGAGGATCGAAGAACTGATCGTTTCGAATGAGATCGCGCATCTTCGTCCGACAGCCGACGCGATTGGGAAGGCGTTTCGTATTGACGACGCTGAAGGGCGCTACATCGAATTTGTGAAGCGGTCACTGCCCAGGGATCTGGATTTTCAAGGCATCAAACTGGTGGTCGATTGTGCGAACGGCGCAGCGTATAAGGTGGCCCCGACCGTGCTGCGCGAATTGGGCGCCAAGGTCGACGTCATCGGCAACAAGCCGGACGGCATGAACATCAACGCGGGTTGCGGCGCGGTCCATCCCGCAGCTGCTTCAGCGCGCCGTGAAAGAATTCGATGCGCATCTCGGGATTGCCTTGGACGGCGATGCCGACCGCGCCATCTTCGTCTGCGAGCAAGGCGATGTCATCAACGGCGATCACATCATGGCCGCGCTCGGACTCGACCTGCATCGTCACGGCCTTCTCGCCAAACAGACGGTTGTCGGCACGGTGATGAGCAACTTTGGCTTGGAACTGGCGCTGAACCGTGCCGGCATCACGTTGGTGCGGACCGCCGTCGGAGACCGCTATTTACTCGAGCGGATGCTCGCAGAAGGATACACCTTCGGCGGCGAGCAGTCCGGCCATTTCATCTTCTTGGACCACAACACGACCGGCGACGGATTGATTTCCGCGCTGCAAGTACTCTCGCTCATGAAACGAACGGAGCAACCGCTCTCCGAACTGGCGAAAGCCATGACGTCGGTGCCACAGGTGTTGCTCAACGTCAAGGTCTCGAAGAAGCCAAATCTGGACAGCATCCCGGATCTGCAGCAGGCAATTGCCGAAAGCGAGCGCCGTTTCAACGGCAGCGGCCGCGTTCTCGTCCGGTATTCCGGCACCGAACCCTTGTTGCGGATCATGATTGAAGGCGAACGCGACAGTCTCATCCGCGAAGAGGCCGATCGGTTGGCACGAATCGTCACGGCCCACCTCAGTTAGTTCCCTGCACAGTCACATTCGACCATCGGTGCTGAACGGAAGCGATGCTGCCCTTCCTGACGCTCGCCTTCATCTGCGGTCTCGCGCTGGGATCGCTCATTCCCTATTACCCGCTATCCGTCTCCCTCCTCCTCTGCGTCTTCGCGGCTGGGCTCAGCCTGTCTGAAGCCAAAGGGCGGATCGCTGCCATCACGGCGATGGCCTCGTTCGGTTGTCTCCTGTGCGGCATTCTGTATTGGTTCCAGACCGTCGAAGGACGTTACCAAGGCGGCAGTCCACGAACCTGAGCCTGAAACGTTTCAATCGTGCACCGGACGCGTGATTGCGCCCGTCCAATACTCGCCAGGCCGTATGACGGTGGTCGTGCAGTGCGACGCGGAAGACGGTGGTCGCCCGCTCATTGTCCGGTTGACCTGGCGTGCGTCCGACCGGCGTCTTTTCCAAGGAGATCGGATCGCGGCTCGAGCGAAATTGCGGGTGCCCACCGGTTCCTTGAATCCAGGCGGCTTCAATTATGCGGCCTATCTGGAGCGGCAAGGCATCGATGCCGTGGCGACGGTGAACGGTCTCGAGGCGGTCGAAGTATTGGAATCGGGTAGGGAGAACGTCCGCTGGCGGATCTGGAATCAATTCGACCGATGGCGGGATGCCATACGGCTCTCCGCGCTTCAAAGTCTCGAGCAGCCTGCATTGGGTCTTTTTCTCGGG
Source organism: uncultured Nitrospiraceae bacterium (assembly GCA_963824855.1). Lineage (GTDB taxonomy): Bacteria > Nitrospirota > Nitrospiria > Nitrospirales > Nitrospiraceae > Nitrospira_C. The sequence continues at coordinate 227,692 of CAWGQP010000010.1, read as the reverse complement.
ATTGTGATCGGAGAACGTGGCTACCTCGATCCTGACGTGCGCGATCAATTCATGATCACCGGCACCGTGCATCTGTTGTCGATTTCCGGCAGCCATTTGGGTTTGGTCGCGATGCTCTCGTTCATCGCGATCAAGCACTGTCTCTTGTGGCTTCCGGCTTCGTGGCTTCTGGGAATGTCCCGTCGGATCACACCCACGAGACTTGCCGCCGCTGCTACTCTCTTTCCGGCAACCGCCTATGCCTGTCTCGCCGGAGCGGAAGTGGCGACCGTTCGATCGCTCGTGATGGTATTCGTCGCGCTTCTGGCAAAATGGCTTGGGTGTGAACAACGCATGTTCCATGCGCTCGCGGCTGCAGCATTGGCGATCGTCTTGCACGACCCGCAGGTCATTTATGACATCTCGTTTCAGCTCTCCTTCTTGTCCGTCTGTGCCGTTGGCTGGCGGCTGGCACAATCGACAGGAGTCCAAGAGGAGGAGGACATCAAGCCGTCCAGACTCTCGCGGGCAAGGCAGTGGGGAATGGAGGCGCTCGCCATGAGTGCTCTCGTGACGGTGACGACGATTCCGCTGGTGGCGTTCTATTTCAACCAGGTGTCGTGGCTGGGACTCGTGACGAATCTGGCTGCGGTCCCCCTCATGGGCGGCGTGCTGGTGCCCATGGGACTCCTCGCGGCTCTTTGCCACGGTGGCACGGAGGGAGGGGGATTACCGTTTGCAGCGGCAATCCAGTGGTCGATGGACCGCTTCGTATCCATTCTCAGCGGTCTTTCGCGATTGCCGGGCAGCGAGTGGCACCTCGCTGCGCCGTCGCTTCCCAGCCTCCTGATGTTCTATGCCTGCCTTGCAGCCCTGTGGGTCGGATCCAACCGAAGACGTACGGTATGGATTGCAGGAACTGGCCTCGTCTTGCTATTCGGCTGGTGGATGTGGTCGCCCAGACTCTTACTCGATGGGGACCGTTTCCGCATTACCTTCCTCGATGTCTCACAAGGCGATAGTGCGGTGCTCGAGCTGCCTGGCGGTGAGGTGGTGTTGATCGACGGTGGCGCCAGTTACGAGCGGTTCGACATGGGCCGTGGCGTCGTCGCGCCCTATCTTTGGAACCGCGGGATTCGGACGATTGATTATGTCATTGCTACGCATCCTCAACTCGATCACGTCGGCGGCCTGGCCTACGTCCTGCGGCATTTTAGCGTGGGGCAATTCTGGGGCACCGGTGATGTGCGCGAAGAGCCCTTTTATCAGCGCCTCCAGGAGGCGCTGACGGAACGCGGATTGACCGAACACATTGCCCGGCAACGCCAAGACGTCGTCACGCTCGGCGCATGTCAGCTCGCAGTGTTAAATCCTCCGCAAGGGACCGGATTTCCTCAAGAGCGGGGAGGCCGTAGACAGGAAGGTCATGCGCTAAACAACCGGTCGATCGTCACGGCGCTTACTTGTGGGCCTCACAGAGTGCTGTTTACCGCCGACGTCGAACAGGATGCGTTGATCAGGATGAGTCGAGAAGCGGAGTCGGCGCGAGCGGATCTCGTGAAGGTTCCACATCACGGCGCAGGGAGCTCCCTGCAGCGTGAATGGCTGGAGCGGGTGAATCCCCAATATGCAGTCATCTCGGTTGGACGGCATAATGCCTATGGACACCCAACCCCAGGCGTGTTGCAGGCCTATGCCGAGCGCGGGATTTCAACGCTTCGAACGGACCGAGACGGCGGAATTTGGGTCACAGGACGGTGCTCGGCGCCGGGTCTTCAGCTTCACCACACACGCGAACAGCAGGCGCAACGCGTACAGTTCCCCGGCTGCCTCTGGGCCTGCGAGCGGCTCAATTGGGAGCGATTGATCGATCGATGGCGTGAATAGGGCGGAAACCGCCGTTGTACAATTGAGGGCAAGTACAGCCGAAAATAGGCAAAAGACTTACGGAGGCACAACGTGCTCCGGCTAAGTCCTCAATTCTATTCAGCGCCAATTCCATGCTAGCAAGGCATAGCGTGTGCAATCACAACCGGTCGGACCAGCTTCTTCCGAGGAGTCTGCCATGGCCAAGCTTGTACGTATCGTGATCCAACTGCCGATGGATTTGAAGACTCGCCTGGACGGCCTGAAGCAACAGGGCTATACGACCAGCGGCTTTATCCGGGCCATGTTGGAGCGTGAACTGGCAAAAATCGATCAGCAGACGCCGGAGCAGAAGCCGTTGACCCTCGTTTCGACAGTCAAAAGAGCCAACAGTCGTTAACTCCCTTCCTCTTTCTCGATCCAGATCAGACACGTCCGCGCCCTTCCTCTTGCACTGGCCACATAAATCCCGCTACAAGTGTCGACCATGGTTCCGACCGTTCAATGGCATAAAGGCGCCGTGCGCCTGCTCGATCAGAGCCGCCTCCCGCAGACCGTAGCGTTTCTCGATTGCCAGGATGTGGAGGCGGTGGCTGTCGCGATTCGTGAATTGAAAGTGCGCGGGGCGCCGGCGATCGGAGTGACCGCGGCGATGGGCGTCGCCCTGGGTGCGCAAGCGATTTCCGCGGCGGAGTACGAGGCGTTCGCCAAGGAACTGCTGACGATCTGTGACCGCTTGGCTGCTACGAGACCTACGGCGGTCAATCTCTTCTGGGCCATCGAGCGGATGAAGCAGAAACTTTCAGCGATACGAGGCGAACCGGTCGCTGCCATCAAGGCCGCGTTGTTGAAAGAGTCGCAGGCCATCCTTGAGGAGGATATTGCCCTGTGCAAAGCGATGGGCCGTCACGGCGCAGAACTCATTCAACAAGGCCAGACGATTCTGACGCACTGCAATGCGGGGGCATTGGCGACGGCGGGATACGGCACGGCACTCGGGGTCATCCGCGCCGCATGGGAGCAGGGCAAGCAGATCCAAGTGATCGCCGACGAAACTCGGCCGGTGTTGCAGGGGGCCCGGCTGACGGCGTGGGAACTCATGCAGGACAAGATCCCGGTGACGCTGATTACCGACAACATGGCGGGATCCTTGATGCGCCAGGGCAAGATCCATCTCTGCATCGTGGGCGCCGACCGCATCGCCGCCAATGGCGACGTCGCGAACAAGATCGGGACGTATTCAGTGGCCGTGCTGGCCAAGGCGCACGGCATCCCGTTCTACGTCGCCGCCCCGTATTCGACGATTGATCTTCGGACGAAATCAGGAGCGGACATTCCGATCGAACAGCGCAATGCCCAGGAGGTGACGACGATTCATGGCAGCCATCCTGTCGCCCCGGCAGGAGTGAGCGTCTATAATCCGGCCTTCGACGTCACACCCGCGGAACTGGTCTCCGGCATCATCACCGAGCGTGGTGTGTTCACGCCGCAGGAACTCGCTCGGCGGTTTGCCTCCTAAGCCCTCTGCTCCCTTGAAAGTCCGGATGTCCATCCCTATAATGCGACGATATTTTTCACGCGTCTGTCTTGAGATTTGAGGAAGAGTTCAAGCAATGAGTGAACGAACGCTCGCGATCATCAAACCGGATGCCGTCCGAAAACAGGCCATCGGCGACATCATCAACCGCTATGAGAAGGCCGCATTGAAGCCGGTGGCGATGAAGCTGCTGGCTATGGCCAAACCGGTGGCAGAAGGGTTCTATGCCGTGCACAAGGCGCGGCCCTTCTTCGACAGCCTCTGCACTTTCATGTCGTCGGGGCCGTCGGTCGTTCTGGTCTTGCAAGGCGACAATGCCATCAAGAAAAACCGGGAGATCATGGGGGCCACCGATCCTGCGAAGGCGGAACAGGGCACCATCCGCGCGGCGCACGGGACGAACATCGAGTTCAACGCGGTACATGGATCGGATTCGCCTGAAACCGCGAAATTCGAAATCGGCTTTTTCTTTCCCGGCATGGAGATTTACGACGGGCGATGAGCGAAGGAACATCCGGCATGATTCCAGCAGATCTGCGGTATCACAACGAGCATGAATGGGTACGACTGAAGGGCAATCAGGCCACGGTGGGCATCAGCGACTTCGCACAGGACGCGCTGGGCGACATCGTGTTCATCGAGCTGCCGAAGGTTGGCGCCACCGTCAAGGCCGGACAGCAAATCGGGGAAATCGAATCGACGAAGACTACCTCCACGTTATACACGCCCGTGAGCGGCAACATCGTCCAGGTCAATGGGGAACTGAAAGACCATCCGGAGGTCGTCAACAGTGAGCCTTACGGCCGGGGCTGGATGGTGGTCATTGATCTTTCGAATGCCGGCGAAGTCGACACACTGATGACGGCGGCACAATACGACGCGTTTCTTGCCAACCAGAAGAAAGGCTGAGTCACCGCTCCGGACGAGCGCCGGAGCAGACCCTGTCTCTCTGAACCCCGATCTCCGCCGACAATCCTGGTATGCCAGCTCAACCTCACATCGCCATTCTCGGTGCCGGGCCGGGCGGGTACGTCGCCGCCATCGAGCCGCAGACCGCCCAACTTGGGGCGCGTGTGAGCGTCGTTGAAGCGCAAACCCTAGGCGGCGTGTGCCTGAATTGGGGCTGCATTCCGAGCAAAGCGCTTCTCGCCGTCGTGGAACTCGGTGACAAGGTCAAGAAGGCTGCGGCGATGGGGCTCCATGTGAACGGACCTGTGACCTATGATCTCTCGCAGATGGTGGCCAGAAAAAACCAGGTGGTAACGGGCCTCGTCAAAGGCATCGCTACCCTCTTCAAGGCCTGGAATATTGAGTACGTGGAAGGCCGTGGCGTACTCCAAGACCGGCACCGGCTGCGAGTCATACTGAAAGACGGCGCTGAGCGTTCGATGAGTGCCGATGCCATGATCATTGCCACCGGGTCCTCCTGGCCCGATCTTCCCCAGTTCCCTATTGACGGGCGGCAGATCCTGACGAGTCAGCAGCTGCTGGACCTCACTGCGATTCCCAGGCGACTCCTGATCATCGGGGGCGGCGTGGAAGGCTGTGAATTCGCCGCCCTGTATAGCGGACTTGGCACGGACGTGACGATAGTCGAACTGATGGATCGAATCCTTCCGCTCGAAGACGCAGACGTGTCGTCCACGATGTCGCGGGAGCTGAAAAAGCGGAATGTCACCGTCATCACGGGAACGACGGTGGAACGGCTCAACCGCCAGGAGCACACCGTCTCGGCGCATCTCAAAGACGGCGCGGCGGTGGAAGCCGAGGTGCTCTTGGTCTCGGTTGGGCGTGGACTCAACAGCCGGGGAATCGGCTTGGAAGCTGTGGGTGTGCAAACCGGCCGGCGAGGGGAGATTCTCGTCAATGCACAGATGGAAACGTCGGTGTCGGGCATCTATGCGATTGGAGACGTGACGGGCAAGGCGATGTTGGCCCATGTGGCGTCGGCCCAAGGCAAGGTGGCCGTGGAGCACATCCTGGGGCATCCGACAGCCATGCAGTACGACGTGGTTCCTGCGGGGATTTTTACGCTGCCTGAAATCGGTCGGGTTGGACTGACTGAGGCGCAAGCGCGGGAACGAATGGAGACGAAAGGCGACATGCCGAACGGCGGCCTCAAGATCGGCCGCTTCCGGTACACGGCGTTGGGGAAGGCCCAGGCGGCAGGGGACACCACCGGCTTTTGTAAGGTCATTGCAGACGCCCACAGCGGCAAGATTCTCGGTGTCCACATCGTCGGCGCGCATGCCGCAGATCTGATTCATGAAGCGGCTCTGGCCATGCAACTGGGGGCAACCGTCTCGCAGGTCGCCAACATGATTCATGCGCATCCGACGCTTGCGGAAGGATTGATGGAGGCGGCGGAAGATGCAGAGGACAAAGCCATTCATCACGTAAAGAAGCAGGTCGGCTGATGCTCTCCTCATTGCTCGTCAAGCTGGCGATGGTGGCCCTGACCATGGGCATCGTCTGCTGGATCGGGTGGACGATCCCAGCTTCGCGCGATGCTGAGATACTCCACGCTGAAGGACCCCTAGAGGCCGATCGATCTCCTCTCCTGCCGGTTCCGCCGGCCACGCCGGAAGTGCCGTTGACGCCGCCTTCTCAGCGGCACGTGCGAGAGTTTTCGCGACCATCTGCCCCGCTCACACTGGATGTGAATCGGGCGAGCCAACAAGATTTCGAACGGCTGCCCGGCATCGGTCCCGTGTTGGCCCGCCGCATTGTCGAGTATCGGGAGTCGCGAGGAGCATTCCAAGACATCGAACAGCTGCGTCGTGTGAAGGGCATTGGAAAAAAGACGTTCGAACGGATACGCGCCTTCGTCGCCGTTCTGCCGGCGGGTATCACAAGACCAGCGAGGAAGACCGCATGAGCGAACTGTCGCGTCAGCTCGATCTGATCCTTCGAGGTGCGGTCGAGGTCATTCAACAGGCGGAGCTCGAATCCAAGTTGGCGCGCTCGCTCAAGGAACGCCGGCCGCTACGCATTAAGGCCGGCTTCGATCCGACGGCGCCTGATCTGCATCTCGGCCATACGGTGCTCATCCATAAGCTGAAGCATTTCCAGGACCTCGGCCACCAGGTCATTTTCCTGATCGGCGATTTTACCGGCTTGATCGGCGACCCCACCGGAGTGTCCGAAACCAGAAAGGTCCTCACCAAGGCGCAGGTGCAAGACAATGCCAAGACCTATCAGCGACAGATCTTCAAGATTCTCGATCAGGAAAAGACCCTGATTGAATTCAACAGCCGATGGATGGGCCCCATGACAGCGGGGGACCTCATCGAGCTGGCCGCGCACTATCGGGTCGCGCGCATGATGGAGCGGGATGATTTTCATAAGCGCTTCCAGGATCAAAAGCCGATCAGCATTCATGAATTCCTGTATCCGCTCGTGCAGGGATATGATTCCGTGGCGTTGAAGTCCGATGTCGAATTGGGAGGCACCGACCAAAAATTCAACCTCCTGGTGGGGCGAGAACTGCAGAGAGATTACGGACAGGAACCACAAGTCGTCATCACGATGCCGTTGCTCGAGGGCACGGATGGCGTGAAGAAAATGAGCAAGAGCATCGGCAACTATGTGGCGCTCGAAGACGTACCGGGAGACATGTTCGGCAAAATCATGTCCATCAGCGACGATCTGATGCTCCGTTACTATGAACTCCTGACGACCGAGGATCTGGCTCGGGTCAACGCGGCGCATCCCATGGAAGCCAAACAGCAACTGGCGGGTCTGCTCGTCGAGCGGTATCACGGACAAGAGGCGGCCCGAAATGCCCTTGCAGGGTTTCAGCAAAAGTTTCAAGACCGGGAGTTTCCCGATGTCCCGGATACGGTCGTGCAGCTTCAGGCGACGGATATGACCGGGCTTGATGGGGGTGAAGAGGGCGATATCAAGCTTCCCGATTTGGTGATGAAGACGAATCTGGTCGCCAGTAAGAGCGAGGCCAGACGGTTGATCATTCAAGGAGGGATCGAGATTGACGGCGAGAAAGAACCGGACCCGAACAAGCTCATTCGTTTTAGACTCAATCAGCAGCGCCGATTGAAGATTGGAAGAAAGAAGTTTGCCCTTGTTGAATGGAAGGCCCGAGTCCGGATAAGCGAAGGGCTTCCTTGACTTGGCGTTAGTGCCATCGTAGGATTCCGGCTGGTTTGAAAGAGCGGGCGTAGCTCAGTGGTAGAGTCCTAGCTTCCCAAGCTAGTTGTCGTGGGTTCAAATCCCATCGCCCGCTCCAAACTCTTTATCTCGCTGGATTTGAATCCACGACAAGGGGATTCCGAAAGGGGTGCGCCCCTTTCGTGGGGAGCACACGAGGGGGCAGGCCCCCTCCGTGGGAGCCGACGAGAAATTCTGTTCGAGTCGGCGACGGAGTGTGGTTCGAATCCCATCGCCCGCTCCAAACCGCCCTTCGTGCGTACCGGCGGCTGATCAGGCGAAGCCTCTCTTCATTATCGCCGCCGGGAAAAACACCTCATGCGTTCATCTGTCCTAAATATCGGACTTGAAGCCACGACGAGCCATGTCTGGGCGCCCGACTCCTGAAATCTGCCACATCGGTCGATAGCAAGAAAGGATGAGTCATGACGAAACTCTCATGGGTTGTTGTGCTGGCAACCACGTTCGTCGGGAGCCTGACCGGCGGAATCCTAAGCGAGCGGCTATTCGTCGCCGGGGTCGTACACGCACAGAAGGCGAACGGTGTGCATGCCGAGGAATTCCTGTTGCTGGATCAAACGGGGAAAGCCCGTGCGGGATTGGGGTTGGACTCCAACGGAGAAGTCGGTCTGGTCTTAACCAGCCGGGACGGCAATCGAACCTTGGCCTTGTCCCCCGACGGTCCGGTGGCCGTCAAGCTCACTGATCGTTCGGGGCGAATTTTGTGGTCGGCGCCGTAAGAAGGCGATTAGACAGCCTTCCGGACCTTACCGCTCCGGAGGCAACGGGTGCAGACTCGGATGCGCTTCGTCGATCCCTTGATCACGGCGCGCACACGCTGAAGGTTGGGATTGAAGGTCCGCTTCGTCTTGTTATTGGCGTGACTGACGTTATGTCCTGACTGATGTTTCTTCGAGCAGATGTCACATACGAATGCCACGGCGTACTCCTTCACTCAGAAATTTCTGACGGCGCAGTTGCGGCATGACTCTATCATAGGGGATTTGGTGATGACAAGTGCCGCACGCCGCCAGCTCATCCGCGCTGATCAGTGGCGTCCCTGACGAGTGACCATCGGCACCGGTGCAGCGAGTTTGGCTTGTGTCTGTCCCACCACGGCGGGCACGCTGATATCGAAGGTCGGATCGCCTCCATCATCCAATCGATCTCTCCCGACGCTATAGAGTTTTTGTTGGGTTGGGCTCCACAACATTGGCAGTCCCGTAAAAGGATCAAAATATTGAGAGCCGACTTCTGCGAGCCTGGTCGGCACCGCGGTTTGCGGGCTTGGGTGCCGAAGCTGAATCTGCAGCGAGGCCAGACGCAGCCGCGTGTCGGTTTCAACCAACTGGCCGTGGAAGATCTCCCAGCCGGGTTCGACCGGACGTGACTTCAGGACACCTTCGAACATGCCGCGATGAAGCGTTCCCACCACTTCCTGCATGCCCGGTAAATAGTTCACGTTGTTCTCGGAAGCCTTGATGATGGCCTCGTAATAGGCCGCGTAGGCACCGGCAGCCTGCCCCCACTGGAAACTACCGGCCGCTGGACGAGCGGGCGGATGAATGATGCTGTCGAATGCGTCGGGAGGAAGATGCCCCGTCCGACTCAGCCAGTCTTCATAGAGGCGGCGCCGGGCCTGGTCGCTCTCATGTCTGACGCCTGCCGAGCGGTCTTTCATGGCCAACGCCAATTGGTGCCGGATGGGCCAGCGGAGGGAATATTCCGGAGCGGACAGCGGTAAGGTGAGTTGAAGTCCCATCGTCAGGATCGTCTTGTCCACCGTTGGTTTGGCCAGCATCCGTGACAGCAATTGCAAATCATCGGCAATCACGATCTGGGCGAGGACTTTCGTGCTGATGGTTTTGGCTTCACGAAGCACGGTACGCCACAAGTGAAAGTCTTTGTGGAGCCGCTCCACGCCTTCCATCGTGCTGCTGGAAAAGCCTTCCGCGACATACAGACGGTGAACGGCCAGGATGTCCGTTCCAAGCGTCGTGACTCGGCGCCCGAATCCCCAATCATCGAATGGCATGCCGATCCAGTGGTCATAGCGCAAGAGAAGAATACGGTATTGGGCTGTCGCGGCGTGGAACGGCGCATCTTTTTTCCGAAACTCCGCAAGCGGATCGTCGGCGTCCCAGGAGGAAGCGGTCGCCTCGAGCGTCAGCGTGTAGACGAGATCGGCCCTGGTCGCTCTCCTCTCAGCAAATTCCCAGCGCCGCGCGTCCTCGGTTTCGTCTACCCAAATTTCATAGCCAGTTTTGGCAGGATCCAACGATGACGCCGCCGTCAGGCCGAAGAGGTAGAAGTACCCGTTGCGATAAGGGTTCTCGATCGATCGTTGAGGTGGCTCGATCAGATTGCTGAACGCGGCCTCCGTCGCATGGTCTGCTGAGGAAAAGAACATCCCTCCGAAATGGAATGCCGCCCACAGGATGACTGCTGCGATGGCTAGGTGCTTCATGGGTAATACGTAGAATCCACTGGCGTCCTCCCATAGATCGACTGTGCGGAGACGCCCCCAAGTTGCTATCCCTTACACACAATCACGCAAACGCCGTGCCGTTGCAGGAACTGGAAAGTCGTGATGTTTCCGACAGTTGTTAGCAGCCGTTGGGAGCCATTGCAGCCGGACATGGATGTCCGCACATTAATGAACTTGACAAGAATTGACCCTGTCTCCTAGAGTGCCACCTCACATTAATGATTTCCGGGTAAGGGAAGAGGGTGCGAATCCCTCGCGGTCCCGCCGCTGTGAATGGGGACGAAACCCGCCAACGCCACTGTCCGGTTTGACGGATGGGAAGGCACGGGGAGTAGGACGAACCATAAGCCAGAAGACCTGCCCGGATAATTGACCATCGTTCCCTCGAGGGCTGGGGAACCGGCGAGGATGAGAAGCGGGTGCAATCCTCAGGGTCTGTCTAGGCCTTGAGGATTTTTTATTTTAGGCTCGCTGAAACTGATTCTTCGCTGCGTTCTCGCTCCGCCAGCAGCCTGCGGCGTGCGCACATCAGTACGCCTCAGCTACTTGCTCGCTGCGGCCTTGCGCGGGAAGAGGCGAGCTTCGGCGAGCCGGGGTCGGGTGGCTGAAAATGGGCGTCAGTTTGAGCGAGCCGCTGCTAGCTGTTTCGTAGCAGTGATTTTGTGTACTGGGCTCGCGCTTGCTAATGAGGCTGATCACCCAATTATGAAACGGCGGCAACAAGGCATTTTGACCGGCATGCCGTTCATGGCCAATATTGCCTCGCGGACGTTCGTCGATAATGCCGGACGAAAGCTGTACTTCGCGAAATCACCCCAGCGCATCGTGTCTCTCGCGCCCAGCATCACCGAAATGTTGTTTGCCCTTGGTCTCGATGATCAGATTGTCGGGGTCACGAACTTTTGCAACTATCCTCCGGCCGCCGTAGCGAAACCGAAGATCGGCTATACGCATCCCAACCTCGAGTCTCTCGTGGCGCTCCGGCCTGATATGGTGGCGGCGCCCAGTGAGTTTTTGCGCGCTGAAATGCTGGCGAAGCTCGATGAGCTCAAGATTCCGGTCTTCATTCTCCAGGCGAAATCCCTGGAGGATGTGTTCTCACACATCCACATCCTGGGGCGCATTTTTGAGCGATCATCCGCTGCAGACGCGTTGACACGCCGCATGCGTGAACGTCTCGAGGAGATCGCGCGTCAACTCAAGATGACGCCGCATTCGCGCGTTCTGTATGTTCTCAGCAGTCAACCGCTCATCACGGTCGGTCCCGACAGCTATATCCACCAGATGATCGCCCTGGCTCATGGCATCAACATCGGAGCCTCGGCATCCGGGGCCTATCCGCGGCTGAACATGGAAACCGTCCTGGAAAAGAATCCAGAAGTCCTGATTTTTCCCGTCGGATCGACGGAAAGTGTTTCGGACAGTGAACGGCAAACGTGGAGCCGCTGGACCGGGTTGTCGGCCGTGCAGCATCGACGATTGCATGTGGTGTCATCTGACGCGCTGAATCGTCCGGGCCCGCGTGTCGTGGAAGGGTTGGAGCAATTGGCCCGTGCGATTCATCCTGAGGCGTTCTCCTCCGAGGCGCCACTGTCTCAGCCATGACGTTCTCTCCGCCGCCTGCATCCTCCCTGTCTTCATCACCCCGATCCGTGCCTGCGGACGGCACTCTCGCTGACCCCGTATTTGGGACGGCCGTACTTACGCGATCTCGCTGGCTTCGTATCATGTCCATTCTCCTCCTCGTCGCCACCATACTTACCATCCTCTGTCTTCAGGTCGGCGCACGGTATGTGGGCGTCGGCGAGATCGTAGGAAGTTTCGGACGTGCCATAGGCGTTGTCGGCGGCGATGAAGCGCACATGACGACGGATACCATTGTGTGGCATCTGCGACTGCCGCGGGTGTTTCTCGGGTTTCTCGTCGGGTGCTCGCTTGCATCGGTCGGCGTCATTCTACAAGCGCTGCTGAGAAACCCGCTAGCCGACCCATACATACTTGGAGTCTCGAGCGGTTCGGCGCTTGGAGTTTCGTTGGCCATTTTGTTTGGTATTGGCACCACCGCCTGGGCCATTCCCGGCTTGCCGATCTCCGGCTTCCTCGGAGGGCTGCTGGCGCTGTTCGTCCTCTATCGCATGTCGGCCACGTCCGAGAGGCTGCCGGTGCATAGCGTGCTATTGGGAGGAGTGATCCTGAACGCCATCTTTTCAGCCCTGATCATGTTCGTGACGTCGATCATGGAGCCCAACCGGTCCTTCAGCACCATGGCCTGGCTGATGGGTTCGCTGACCGCACCGGCCGATCGGACGTTGTTGGCCTTGTCGGCCTACCTGGCAGTCTGCTTAGGGCTATTGTTCACGCAAGTTGGCGTGCTCAACATCATGACATTGGGAGAAGAACCCGCGCGCTCATTGGGTGTCGATACGGAGCGTGCCAAACGCACGATCCTCATGACCGCTGCGCTGGTCACAGGCGCCGTTGTGTCCGTCAGCGGGATGATCGGATTCATTGGGATGGTGGTCCCGCACGCCATGCGCTTGATGCTCGGTGCTGACCATCGACTGCTGCTGCCCGCATCCGCGATCGCCGGTGGTGCGTTCCTGATGACCGCTGATACGTTCGCCCGAAGTCTATTCGCCCCTTCGGAACTTCCCGTCGGGATCATCACCGCGTTGGCCGGCGGTCCGTTCTTTATCTACCTGTTGATGTGGAGAAAAGACCGGCTGTCATGACTGACTGTCAGAGAGTGTTGCATGACCTCTGTCTTTGAACTTCAATCCGTGTTCTTCCAGTACGGCCGTGGCGGGAGCGCAAGCCCGTGGGTACTGAGCAATGTCAATCTTCATGTCAATGCCGGGGAGATGCTGGGGATCGTCGGGCCCAACGGATCGGGAAAGACATCCCTCTTGAAACTCCTGGCAAGACTTGTCCGACCGCAAAAAGGCGAAATTACGTTATACGGCCAATCTCTCAAGGCCGTGACCCAGAACGAGATGGCGCGGCAGATCGCCTTCGTTCCGCAGGACACTCAGCCGACCTTCGCCTTTAGTGTTGCAGAAACGGTGCTGATGGGACGGTTTCCTCATCGCCGCCGGTCTCGCTGGGACTACGGGTTTGGGTGGGACAGCCAAGAGGATTGCGCTATTGCCCGACAGGCGATGACCACCATGGACGTCCTCCATCTGGCCGAGCGGTCCGTCATGGAGCTGTCCGGCGGAGAGCGGCAGCGAACGGTCATCGCCCGCGCGCTGACCCAAACGCCCAACGTGTTGCTCCTCGACGAACCGACGGCTTTTCTCGACCTGCAGCATCAGCTCGAGATTTGTTCGGTGTTGCGGTCACTGAAGGAAGAGCGTGATCTCACCATCGTCATCGTCTCGCACGACCTCAATATGGCGAGCCAGTATTGCGATCGGATCGTGATGCTCAAAGGCGGTGAGCTATTTGCGACGGGAAGTCCGAATGAAGTCATGCGATCTGACCTCTTGGAAGCCGTCTATGGCTGCGGCGTGTTGGTCGACGCGCATCCGGAATCAGGACTGCCTCGTATCACATTGCCTCGCGAGGTGATGCATTCACGACGTTCTTAGCATGGAGGGTTGGACCGTGCCCATCCGACCCGCGTGAATCGTTGGGGGCACAAGAAGTCTGAAAGGGAGTCACACATACGCTGTCAGCGACGGGGAAGATGGTGCAAAGCCATCACGGTGCCGCCACTGTAAGCGGGGAGCATTCTTCCATATATGCCACTGGTATGAAGCGTGCGCTCTCGTGTCCAACACGAAGTGCCATGCACAGCCGGGAAGGCGGAGGGATGCCGCGATCCGCGAGTCAGGAGACCCAGCTGACAGAGAGTCTTAACACCCTTCGAGTCAAAGGGAGGTTCTCATGTCGTCGTTTGCGGGACGTGCGCTCATTAGTTGGCTGTTGTTGTGTCTTGGTTCCGTGTTTTGCCAGGCCATGGCGGAGGAGGCGAAAACGGGCGAGTCTGAAGTCATTGAAACCCCTGAAGTGTTCATCAGTGCCACCAAGACGGAAACTCCGATCAAGCAAGTCACCAGTGCGGTGGAGATCATTACCGGCGAGCAGATGCAGCAACGGAAGATCAAAACCGTGATGGAAGCGCTTCGTTTGGCACAAGGACTTGCCGTCTTTCAAAGCGGCGGTCCGGGCACGCTGGCTCAGGTGCGCATGCGCGGCGGCACACCGCAGCAGACGCTGGTGTTGATCGACGGCGCGATTGTCAACAGCGCTACCGATGGAAGCTACAACTTTGCGAATCTGACCACCGATAACATCGATCGGATCGAAATCCTTCGAGGGAGTCAGGGCATGATGTGGGGATCGGACGCCATGGGCGGCGTGATCAATATCACGACGAAGCGCGGACGGGAAACACCCAATATCTCTTCTTTTATTGAATACGGTTCGTTTGCGACGATCCGTGAAGGTGCGAGCGTCATCGGGAAGAAAGGTCCGGTCGATGTGGCAGCGACGCTCACCCGTTGGGACACGTCGAATTTTTCGGCCATCAACTATCGGCGTGGCGCGGCGGAGCGGGACGGATTTCACAATTGGCAGGGATCGGTCAAGCTCGGCGTGGATCTGCCGAAGGACGGCCGCTTCGAGTTCAACTTCCGCTGGATGGATGGAATCACCAATTTGGATGGAACCGCCTTTAATCCAGGGACGCTTGCCTTTGATCCTGCGGATGTGCTTGGAGCCAAGACACATAGCAATCAGTACGTGTATACCGGCAGCTATATGCAGCCGATCACGAATTGGTGGTCGCAACGGTTGACTTTGGCGCGCGCGACAGAAAGCTTCGCGACAAGCTCTGGCACGGTTGAGCGCAACCTCGTCACAGGGGTTCAAGCGGCTCCATTCCCACTCAGTTCGGAGATCAACACGACGAGTAACCGGCTGGAATGGCAGCACGATGTGCAAATCGTGAAGCCCTTGTCCGTGACAGCCGGCTATCAATTTCGCGAGCAGATGGGAGAAAACCTTGATACGCTGACTGGCACGACTACTCTTCCAAGCAAGATCATCAGCAGCAACGCGGGCTTTGGCGAAGCCAAATTGAATCTTTGGGATCGGTTGTTCGGAACGGCTGGCATCAGACAGGATGAATATAACGTCTTCGGCAGTGCCACAACGTATCGTGCGACGGCCGGATATCTTCTCAAAGAGACGGGAACCAAATTGCGCGGCAGTTACGGAACTGGGTTTCGGGCGCCGACCATCAATGAATTGTTCTTCCCGGAGTTTGGGAATCCCAATTTAAGCCGGAGAAGAGTAAAGGGCTGGATGTGGCGCTCGATCAGTCCCTGTTCAATGATCGCGTGTTGCTGAGTGTCGGGTACTTCTGGACGCGCTATCAAAATCTCATTCTGACAGTATTCGATCCCGTCGCTGTGCAACTTCACGCTGTTCGGTTTTTGCGCCGCAAACTTCGGGCAAGCGAGAGCCGAAGGCATCGAAGCGAGCGCCAAGGTGAAGCTCATTCGGGACCAGCCATGGATTAAGAGTTTGGATCTGCAGTTGCAATATACCTATACGAGTACTGAAAATTTAACGAACAATGCCGGGACGCGCTTGCCCAGGTGGCCACTGAATCAATGGTCCACCATTCTCAGCTACCAGCCGATCGAATCGATGCGGGCCAATCTGGAAGGTCGATTTGTTGGACAGCGGTTCAACGATACCACGAATACCGAGTCAATGCCTTCCTTCTATGTCTGGAATGTATCGGCAACCTATGATGTCAATAAGACCGTTCAAATTTATGGACGTGCGGACAACATTTTCAACCGGAAGTACGAAGAAATATTGTTCTTTGGGACTCCCATCCGGTCAGTCTTTGGAGGGGTGAGGATCAATTTTGACATGCCGCTCTAATTTAGGGGCTCGCATCATCATTGTCGTGACAAAGTCCTTAAGGGGCCGGCCGTCAAAGACCCAATGCGCAAGTGATAAGGTCAGAGGAACTTAAATGAGGGGGCCTCTCACTAAAGTCTGCGAAGGCTGCAATCAGGTCATTTGAATGCGGTCAGTATGGTTGTTGGTGTGCGCAGATGGGCATCACCGTCCGGCAGATGGATTGGATCGAGAAGTCGTTCCACGATTGTCTCTGTCCGATTTGTCTTCAACATGTGGTCGAAGGCAGGCTCGGCCCTGCATCTGTCACGAAACCGCAATGAGGGGGAACGGTGCGAATTACCAAGGTGTACACGAGAACTGGTGACGCGGGTCGTACTCGGCTGGCCGGTGGACAACAGGTCTCCAAAGACAGTCTGCGCGTCGAGGCGTACGGCACGGTGGATGAATTGAATGCCTCGGTCGGGCTGGTGCGGGCGATGAACGCGGAGGTTGGTCGCGCGTCGGCCAAGCAGTTGGAACAGGATCTTCGCTGGGTCCAGAACAAGCTGTTCGATCTCGGCGGCATCCTGGCGACTGCGCCGGGACAGGTCTTCAAGAACATGCCGACGATCAAGGCGCAGGATGCTGTTCGCCTCGAGCGCATGATCGATCGATGCCAGAAGGACTTGGCACCGCTCAAAGAGTTCATTTTGCCAGGGGGAGGAAAAGTGGCGGCGACGCTGCATCAGGCCAGAACGATCTGTCGCCGGGCTGAACGGATGTGCGTTCGCTTGGCCAGGGAAGAAACGCTCGATGCGCAGATCATCAAATTTGTGAATCGCCTGAGCGATGCGCTCTTTGTCTGGGCTCGATGGGTCGCCAAGACACAAGGGGAACCGGAATTTCTGTGGGAACGGGAAACCGACGGCTCGGACGAGGCGAAATAGGGATATGCCGGCGCGAACGATCATGATTCAGGGAACCGCCTCTCATGTCGGAAAGTCCGTCCTCACAGCGGCCTTGTGCCGATCGTTTCTCCGCCGGGGTCTGCGCGTCGCGCCCTTCAAAGCTCAGAACATGTCCAACAATTCCTTCGTCACGCCGGATGGCAAAGAAATCGGCCGGGCACAAGCGGTCCAAGCCGCCGCCTGCCGCCTGCCTCCTCGAGCCGACTTCAATCCGATCCTGATCAAGCCCGAATCTCAAACGACAGCGCAGCTCGTCGTCGGAGGCGAGGTGGCCGGATCCTTGTGTGCGAAGGATTTTGGTCTCGTGCGTCGGGAGTATTGGAGCGCAGCGCAGGAGGCCTTTCAACGGCTTTCCCAAGCCTTCGATGTCGTGGTGCTTGAGGGCGCCGGCAGTCCGGCTGAAGTCAACCTGCGGCACTGCGACGTCGTCAACATGCAGATGGCGCATCATGCCAGGGCGCCGGTACTGCTCGTCGGTGACATTGAGCGAGGGGGCGTGTTCGCCTCACTTGTGGGGACCTGGGCTCTGCTCGATGAATCCGATCGACGGCACCTGAAGGCGTTCGCCATCAATAAATTTCGTGGCGAGACGACCCTGCTTCACGATGGACTCGAACGTGTGTCCCGCGAAACGGGATTACCCTGCGCCGGCGTGCTTCCGCACTGGGGCGACTTGGATGTCCCAGAAGAGGATGCCTTGGGATGGGACGGCTGGCAGCGGCGAGCGCCTGAGAGAGCCGATCGGGTCGTGATCGGGATCGCCGATGTGCCGGGCATTTCCAATTTCACGGACTTCGAACCGTTGACGGGAGAGCCGGATGTCGAAATGGTTCGACTCAGTGAGGCGACCGACCGTCCATTGGATGCCGTCATTTTTCCAGGGTCGAAGCAGACAATCCACGCGTTACAGTTCGTGCGTGAACGAGGTCTCGATCGTGTTGCACTTCGCGTGTTGGCCGCAGGCGGAACGGTGGGTGGCATCTGTGGCGGCTATCAACTGTTGGGCAAGGTCATTCGCGATCCTCGATGTCTAGAATCATCTCATAGAGACGTGGACGGCCTCGGGTTGCTTCCAGTCGAGACGACCTTTGCCGTTCCCAAGATCGTCGAACAGACATCAGGCCGGCATGCCGAGAGCGGATGTTCTGTTGTGGGCTATCAGGTACGAATGGGACGAACCGTTGTTCCATCGGATGCGCAGCCATTCCTTGAACTGACAGTGAACGATGGCTCGGGGCACTGGCCCGAGGGGATGTGCCTTCACGGCGGCCGGCTCTTTGGAACCTATCTCCATGGGATCTTCGATCAGGCGCCATTTCGCCGCTGGTGGGTAAACCGCTTGAGGGCGTCAAAAGGATGGACGGGGCTTCCCGAGACTCAGCGTCTTTCGCTCGATACCAGACTGGACCGCTTGGCCGATTTGGTGGAACGGCATCTCGACCTATCCCTGATTGATCGGCTTCTGGAGCAGGGAGTGTAGACGATGGCTCTCCGTCGCAGGCGATCGCAGTTGGTGTTCCTCGTCGGGGGTGCCTCGTCGGGGAAAAGCGAGGCAGCACTCCGACTGGCCGCCAAGGGAATCGCCAAGACAGCGCCGCGTGCCTTTGTGGCGACCGGTGAAGGGCTGGACGAAGAAATGACGATGAAGATCGCTCGGCACCGGCAGTCGAGATCATCGGCGTGGGTGACGGCGGAAGTGCCGCTCGAACTGAGCGCGTGGTTCAAGGAACAGGGTCGGAACTATCGCGTCATATTGGTCGATTGTTTGACCATGTGGCTCTCGAATCACTGTGAGCGGGGGACGAAGGAACGCGAAATCATTGAGGAGACGAAGGCATTGCTCGGGATGATCCGACGAATCGGCGGACGGGTGGTGCTGGTGTCGAATGAGTTGGGCATGGGCTTGGTTCCTATTGACGCGTCATC
The DNA here is from genome assembly GCA_963824855.1 of uncultured Nitrospiraceae bacterium. Lineage (GTDB taxonomy): Bacteria > Nitrospirota > Nitrospiria > Nitrospirales > Nitrospiraceae > Nitrospira_C. The sequence continues at coordinate 208,899 of CAWGQP010000010.1, read as the reverse complement.
GCGCCGCTTCCGTGAATTGGCCGGAGAAGTCAATCGTCTCGTCGCTCAAGAGGCGGATGACGCCTATTTTGTCGTGAGTGGATTACTCATTTCCTTGAAAGAAGAGGAGCCATGAACCTGACTGAAGTGTTAGCGCAGATAGAAGACACCGATGCAGCTGTTGCCACAGACACGCAGCGACGGCTGGACCGATTGACGAAACCCCAGGGCAGTTTAGGCCGGCTCGAGGAACTGGCCGTGCAGTACTGTGCGATCACCGGGGAACGCAAGCCCGCGGTGCCACGGGCCATGGTGGTGACCTTTGCTGCTGATCACGGTGTGGTGGAAGAAGGCGTCAGCGCCTATCCTCGGGACGTGACGGCGCAGATGGTGTTGAATTTTCTCCGAGGCGGCGCCGGAGTCAATGTTCTGGCCCGCCATGCGGACGTCGAGGTCCGTATCGTCGACATCGGGGTGGCCCATGACTTCGGCCCGATTGCCGGACTCATGCACCGCAAGTTGATGATGGGCACTCGGAACATGCTTCACACTCCCGCCATGGATCGAACCACGGCGGAACAAGCGGTCATGATCGGCATCGAGATTGCTGCCGACGCGGCTCGTCAAGGCATCGGTCTGATCGGCACCGGTGAAATGGGTATCGGGAACACCACCGCAAGCGCGGCGATTGCCGCGGTCATGACCGCAGAGGCGGTGAAGGACGTGACCGGCTTGGGAACTGGAATCGACGAGCACGGCCTCGTGCGAAAGGTGTCCGTGATCGAGCGGGCGCTGGCCTGTCATCGGCCGGATCCGCACGACGCCATGGATGTCCTGTCAAAAGTTGGCGGTCTTGAGATTGCGGGGATGGCCGGCGTCATGTTGGGCAGCGCCGCAGCGCGTGTGCCAGTCGTCTTGGATGGATTCATCTCCGGAGCTGCCGCAGCGATCGCGGTTGGGTTGCAGCCGCGCTGTCGGCAATACATGATCGCCTCTCACCGATCCGTTGAACGAGGCCATCGGGTGCTTCTCGAACGACTACAATTGAAGCCGCTTTTCGATCTCGATCTGCGGTTGGGAGAGGGGACGGGGGCCTGTCTGGGAATCGGACTCGTCCAGGCCGCGATCAAGGTCCTGACGGAAATGGCGACCTTCGGTGAGGCCGGTGTTTCGGGACGGAACGCGTGACGACCCATCTGAAGCCATTGGTGTGTGCCTGGCAATTTCTGACGGCGGTGCCTGTGAGCCGGGACTTCCATGATCCGGCTCCCGATGAATTGGCCGGATCGATGCTGTGGTATCCCTTCGTGGGCATTCTTCTTGGGGGGATCCTTGCGATGACGGATGTGCTCCTGGCGCGATGGCTGCCGCGCGAAGCGGTCGCCGCGCTGCTCATTCTTGTGCTTGTCGCCATGACCCGTGGCCTCCATCAGGACGGGCTGGCCGACACCCTCGACGGCTTGGCGGGAGGACGCACGGCCTCCGATCGCCTGACCATTATGAGGGATCCCCGCATCGGAGCCATTGGGGCGACCGGTCTCTTTCTTTCATTGATCCTGCGCTACGGCGCACTCGTGTCTCTGCCGGAGGCGCTGAGGCTTCCTGTTCTGTTATGCATGCCGGCCATCGGACGGTGGGGCATGGTCGTCGGCGCCTATGGCGCCTCCTATGCACGAGCAGAGGGAGGCCTGGCTGCGCCGTTTCTCGCGCATCTCTCGGCGAAGCACGTCCTTGGCGCGACCGTCGTCGTCCTGTGTCTGATGGTCTGGTCCTTCGGGGCCGTGCCCGCGCTGGCGGCCGTATTGTTCGGAGGCCTGTTGAGCCGGCTCGCCACGGTCTTCTACCGTCACTTTCTCGGCGGCATCACCGGCGATACGCTTGGAGCGACCAACGAGCTCATCGAAGTGAGCTTCGTTCTCCTCATGCCGTTGCTCCTGACGTTGTCATGACTGCCATGGAGGTCGTGGCGGCCTGCGCGCTTGATGCGGCGGTGGGTGATCCGCGGGTCATGCCCCACCCCGTGCGGTGGATGGGCAGCGTAGCAGCCTGCGTGCACCGACGGGTGCGCACCCTGGGGATGGGACCACGCTCGCTTCGCGCCGCCGGCGCTTTGTTGGCGCTGGGTTTGCCGGCGACGGCATTCATAGTCGGCTGGGCTTCGATCGCGGCTGGCACGGCGGTTCATGACTGGATCGGGCAGGGTATCGGGATTGGTTTGGCTTCGACCACGCTGGCCTGGAGAGACTTGGTTGACCATGTACGCGCGGTGTCCCGGGCCTTGAAATCCGGATCGTTGGAACGCGCCCGGCAAGCGGTCGGCTTGATCGTCGGAAGAGACACGCAGGACTTGTCCGAGCAAGAAGTGGTCAGAGCCGCGGTCGAAACCACCGCGGAGAGTGCATGCGACGGCGTCATCGCGCCGTTGTTGTTTCTGGTGGTCGGGGGAGCGCCGCTGGCGTTGGCCTACAAAGCCGTGTCGACTCTCGATTCGATGGTCGGACATCGCGACGAAGAATATCGAGATTTCGGATGGGCCTCGGCGAGGCTCGATGACCTCGCCAATTGGATTCCGGCACGCATCACGGCCTGGTCGATTGCTGCTGCAGCTGGACTCGTACTCCTGAGTGCCAAAGCGGCAACGCGGAGCGGCGCCATCTTGCTACGAGATGGGCATAAGCATCCCAGTCCAAACAGCGGAAGGCCTGAAGCGGCGATGGCCGGCGCATTAGGCGTTCAGCTTGGGGGCGTCAACTTCTACGGAGGCCGTCGTGCTGAACGGCCTGTGCTTGGGGATGCCGAGGTACCCTTGTCAGTCAGGCACGTGGATCGTGCCGAACGCATCATGACCGCCGCCTATCTGATGGCCATCGTGGGAGTGGTGGGGGTTCTGTCGTGGTGAGTCACCCGCCGGTACACGGTGGCAATGTCCATGCCGCGGCGCGTGAACTGCGCAGGCCCATCGGGTCCATTCTTGACTTCAGTGCGAGCATCAATCCGTTGGGGCCCTCACCCAAGGCGGTCCGGGCCTTGGTCGATGCGGCCCAGCTTGTTCAGCACTACCCCGATCCCGACTGCGATCAGTCTCAAGCGGGCGATCGAACGTCGATGGCACGTCTCGCAGGACCGTATCGTCGTTGGAAACGGCTCGACCGAACTGATCGATGTCATTCCTCGCGCCCTGTCCATTCGCTCCGCCGTGATCGTAGGGCCGACGTATGCAGAATACGTCCGTGCCGTTGGTCATGCAGGCGGCCGAACCAGCATGGTGCTGGCGAAGAAAGAGGAGGAGTACCGTCCTCCGCTCGAGCAGGTCCTGCGTCGATTGTCGAGACAGCGGCGAGCCCGGCCGGCGATCGATGCGGTCTTTATTTGTCATCCCAATAGTCCGACCGGGCGGCCCTGCCGGCCTCAGGATCTGCATGCGCTCTTCGGCGCTGCGGAGCGGGCGGGAGCGTGGGTCGTCGTAGACGAGTCGTTCATCGAATACTGCGATGGATTGACCTGCTTGCCGCAGCTGTCTGCTCACTCGTGTCTCATCATCCTTCGCAGCTTGACCAAATTCTATGGGCTGCCCGGTCTGAGAGTCGGCTACAGCCTATCCTCGCCACATGTCGCGGAGTTGTTGAGACGGTATCTGCCGCCCTGGTCCGTCAATATGGTGGCGCAGCGGGCTGCGGAAGCAGCACTCGTGGATGATCGTCATGCAGGACGCTGCCTCGCGTACGTCGGAAGGGAACGAGCGCGTGTGGCCATGCGGCTCTCCTCGCTGCACGGGATGACGGTAATTCCCTCTTCCGCCAATTTTCTTCTGGTCGAACTGCCCCGGCCGTTTCGCGCAAGTGTGATCACGGCGGAGCTTCGCCGGCGGGGCATGCTGATCCGCGACTGTTCGTCGACGGAAGGCTGTACAGCGCGCATGGTCCGCATCGCGGTGCGCGCGAAGCAAGACAACGACCGGCTTCTGGCCGCATTGGCCGGGTTATTACGGCGATAGTATGCGGCACATGAAGGGGAGAAAGGGACGCATCGACTATCGCATCCGTCGGGGGACGTTAGTCATCGATTTGAAGCGCATGCATCGGATCATTTCGTCCGCTCCGCGAGGAGGAGGCATCCTCCGAGCGCGGTCCATTCTCAATCACCAAGTCCCGGCCAATCCCTCGATGCTCAAGCGTCAGGTCGCGAGGACATGGGGCGATCCGGCACGGTATCTCGGCCGCTTGGCCGTACGGATGAAGGCCGCGATGCCGATGGTCGGGCTCATGACGGCCGTCCCGATGAAGCAGCTTGTCGTGGACCGTGAGCAATCCGGGCCGGTCTGGATCGAATGTTTTTGTACCGTCGGCGTGACCAACGCTGTGCGGGCGGGAGAACCGCTTTCGATCACACGGCGCATGGATGGACGCCATGCCCCGGGCACGATCAATATTATCCTGGTCACGAACGCGACATTGACCATGACGGCCATGGTGGGCGCGGTGCAAGTGGCCACGGAAAGCAAGACCGGAACCTTGATCGAAACACAAGGTCCCCAGCAGTTCACGCAAATCCTCACTGGCCACAGGGACCGGGACCGATGCGGTCGTCATCGCGAGCAGCCTGGAGGGCATCCATAGAGTGCCCTACAGCGGGACACATACCGAGATCGGTGCGATGATCGGACGGCTCGTGACCCGTTGTGTTCAAGCAGGGCTCACTCGTTCTATCCGCTGGTGTCAGACCCGCTCACGTCAGGCCGATCGCTCCTCACGCGTCAGCCTGAGAGATCCCTTCCCCACATCTCCCTCTAGCCGTGTTGGGCTCTGGCCCACACCTGCCTGTCATGAATCTTGGCGTCCCATACGAGCGAACAATGGCTGCATCGAGACGCCTGCTACACTTCTCATCGGTTTCAATAAGGATCGGGACCATGAGAAGACGCACTGCCAAAGATGATTCGGCGCCTCGAGTGGCCAATTTTTGCCCAAACGGCATCATTTTGTCGCAACCTGAACAGTCATGCGACGAACGAGGATGAACGATGTTGCTGTGTAGAGTACGTAAATCTCTGAAAGGCCAAGTGTTTTGTGTTCGGTATTCACGTAGCTGCCTCTCGAAGACTCATAAGCACAACCTTTGCAGAGTGGGGCGCAGGCTTCGAAAAGGATTGTGTGCGCCGTGAGGCGCGTGCATCGACGTCATGGCCTGCGAAAAAAAGTTATTGCTAGGTGATGAATGCGAAGAATGAGAAAAGGAACGAAGAATCCGATCAAGTGACATCACGAAGGAGGATGGGTATGAACGCGACATGGTGCAACTGGCGGATGGCGTGCGGGATTGCGGCGGTGGCTCTGCTGTGTCAGGCGAGCCCGGTGCTTGCGGGCAACGAGGCCGAAGTGGCTGAACACTTGATCGATCTCGTGAAGATCGGCCGTGGCGTCATGTCGGAGCAGATGGGAAACATCAACGATGCCTCCAAGGCCAACAAGGGCTTTACCGGCGACTACATGGCCGGTCAGGTCATCGAGCGATTCAAGAAGAAGACCAAAATCGATTTGAGAATTCCCAATGCCGTTCCTCAAGCACCGCTGTATCTGGCCTTGGTCGAGGCCGAAAAGGAAGTCGTGGATGAGGCGCAGCCGGTGATCAACCGGCCCGGCATCGGCTTCAAGGGATTCATCCCCGCCGTCTTCGCCCGCAAGACCGGAGAAAACTTCTATAAGAAGACCGGCGTGAAGCTGAAACTGACCGGCATCGATTATCGCAACGTCAACAACCGGCCGGATGATTTCGAAGCCGAAGTGCTTCGGATGTTCAACGATCCGCGCCACCCCAAGGGGCAGACCTATGTACGCAACACGGTGCTCGACGGGCGGCCGGTGCTGCGTATGATGGACCCGGAGTATGCGGCGGCGTCCTGTTTAGTCCTGCCACGGCGCGCCGAAGGGTGGAAAGGACATTACGGGCGGTCATAAAGAGGGATGGAAAGAAGGGGACCTGGCCGGCGCGATCAGCGTCGTGCTCCCCCTGAAGTAATCGCGTCGTCATAGGTATTGGGACGTCATTCATAACCAGAACCAAGGAGAGAAGCGATGAGCAAGATTGTGGTCGTAGACGATTCCTACGCCGAATTGCAGGTCATTGAAGGAGTGTTGAAGGGGGCGAACCATACGGTGGTGTCGTTTCCGAATACCGAGAAGCTCGAAGACAAGGTGGTCGGCGAGAAGCCAGATCTGATCGTGCTGGACGTCGTCATGCCGGGCCGCAACGGCTTCCAGGCCTGCCGCGACCTCAAGAACGACGACCGCACCAAGAACATCCCCATCATCCTCTGTACCTCCAAAGGCAACGAAAGCGACAAGTTCTGGGGTCAGCAACAGGGCGCCAATGCGCATATCGTCAAGCCGTTCAAGGGCGAAGAACTGCTCGCGACGGTCAAACGGGTGTTGGGATAACCGTCATGGCTGCCGAGCAGAGCGCAACCTCCCTCGCAACCCAGAATGCCGATACCCAGACTGGCGGTCAGGGCAACGCTGCCCCGACGACGGGAACGGGAACGATGCGGGCTGCGATCGTGTCCTTGGGGGGCGAACAATTCACGATCGATCTGCAGAATGTGCGGGAAGTGTTCGTGGTGGAATCCATCACGCCGGTCCCCGGCATGCCGGCCGGGTTGGTCGGCGTCACGAACCTACGCGGATCTGTCGTGCCCTTGCTCGATTTGCGGCAGATGATCGGCCTCGCCGCTGAGAACGCCCTGAAGTATGCCGTCGTCGTCAAGCACGGCAACTGGCAAGTCGGGGTCTTGGTGGATACGGTTCCCGAGATTCGCACCTTGTCGAAGGATCAATTTTTACCGGCTCCGGTCGGCATGGGGGACGGGGGGAATCCCTTCGTATCGACCGTCGTGAACCTGGAAGACCGGCTGCGTGGCGTGTTGGAGACGTCCGTCGTTCTTTCTCATTTTGAGGGCACAGGCTGATTGGAAGATCGTCAAGACAGGGTGTGAGATTCAAGGCTCGATCGTATCGCGAGCGAGAAGGAGGAGGTTCCCATGTTCAGGACGAATTTTTTTCAATGGTTTGAAAACTTAAAGACCCAAGCCAAACTACTGACGGTGTTCGGCTTGGTCGGTGTGATCATCGCCGCTATGGCCGGCGTGGGCATCGTGACCAACGGCCGTCTGTCCGCACAAGCGGAAACGGTGTACCTCGACTACACGGTTCCGTTGACCGAGTTCAACCAGCTCCTCTTCAACGTGAACCGCTACCACGAATCTCTGGTCGACGTTGCGAGGACGCCGCGCGCCTCAGACTTCGAAATCGAGTTGAAGGATATCGCGCCCTACCGCGCAGAAATCGAGCGCCTGGTCAGCAGCTACGAAAAGACGACCCTGCGGACGTCGAGCACAGGCCGCGATGAAGCGAAGGATTTGGCCGAGTTGAAGACCGCGCTCGGCGAATTCTTTGGTCAGGGCGACGCTGCGATCGGCACCATCAAAGAGAGCTTCGAAAACAAGTCGTTGTCCTCGGGCCAGGCATTGGCCATGCGGGAATTGGGCGCTCTCGCCATCACGGTGAGCTTGAGCCCGGCGTTCGAAAAGGTGACGCAGCGCCACGCCGAACAAATTAAGACCATGTCAGAAGTCGCCAAGGACCTCTCAGATCAAGCGAAGGCCATGGCGTCCAACGCGACCCTGATTCTGGTCGTCGGCGGTGTCGCCGCCGTGCTGTTGGGCTTGGCCCTCGGTTACTGGGTGGCCCACAAACTGTCTCTGGGTATCGGAATAGTCGCCAGCGTCGCCCAACAAGCGGCGAGCGGCAACTATCAAGCGCGCGCCAAGATCACCTCGAAGGACGAGCTGGGTCAGATGGCAACCTCGTTCAACACCATGTTGGACCGCATTACGGCCCTCGTGACGTCGGAAGGCGAACGCGACGAGATGCAGAAGCGGTTGATGAACTTCCTCGTCCTCGTGTCGGACGTCGGTAAAGGCGACCTCACGAAACGCGGTGAAGTGACGGCGGACATGTTCGGCAACCTGGCGGACGGTTTCAACCTCATGATCGGCCGGTTCGGACAGCTGCTCAAACAGGTCCGCGAGGCCGCCGAACGCGTCAACAAGTCAGCCGGTACGTTGCGCGACAGCGCCGGTCAGATGGCCGGTACCGCCAAACACCAAGCGGACGAGTCAGTCAAGACGCTCAGCGCCGTCGAACAGCTGGCCGCGCAAATGCGTCAGGTCGCCGAAACCGCCGGCGCGTCTTCAGAATCCGCCAAGCAAGTGTTGCAAGCGACGGAACGCGGTCGTGTCGCGGTGCAGGAAACCGTGCAGGACATGCAGAGCATTCGTTCAGCGGTGCAGCGCATGTCGAAGCAGGTCAAGGGCCTCGGCGACCGGTCGTTGGAAATTTCGCAAATCGTGTCGACGATTCGAGATATCGCGAACCAAACCAACCTGCTCGCGCTCAACGCCGCCATCGAGGCGGCCGGCGCCGGCGAGGCCGGAGCGCGATTCGCGGTCGTCGCCGACCAGGTGCGAAAACTGGCCGAAAGCTCGACGCAAGCGACAAGAGAAATCGCGGATCTCGTGAAAGTCATTCAAAGCGAAACCCAGGACGCGGTGGTCGCCATGGAACAGGAAACCCAGGCGGTGGAAGCAGGATCGGCTTCCGCGCTGCGTACCGGTGAAGTGTTCAACGAAATTTCAGGGATCGCGCAACGCTCCGCCGAATTGGCGCAAACCATCGCCAGCTCCGCGGCGACGCAAACGGCATCCACGGATCAGGTGGGTCGCTCGATTAAGGACTTCACCGGCGGTGCCGTCGCGACGCAAAAGGCTACTGATGCCGCGCGGTTGACCGTCGAAGACATGGCCAAGCTCGCCGATGGTCTGACGGCATCGGTCGCGCAGTTCAAGCTGGCCTAAGGTCTGGTGCCCGGAGCGCCTCCACGGCGCTCCGGGTCAGAAAGGATAGGGATGAGCTCCGAACTGGACCGTCAGGGCCTCCTCGATATTTTCGTCATGGAAGCGGCGGAAGCACTGGCCGCTCTTTCCGCAGCCGTCAATCCTCCCGGCGATGCCCTGCCCAGTCCCGCAAGAACTTCAAGACCAGTATGTGTGGGCGCACAAAGTCCGAGGCGCGTCCGGCATTTACGGCTTCAGCGGCCTCTCCCTGCTGGGAGAACTCCTCGAAACCACGTTGGAGCAGTCCACCATCCATCGATCCGGCGCTCTGGCTGAAGACGGTGGGGATCCTCACGCGGCATGGTGGAAGCGTTTCAATCCCAGCTGGAAGTCGTGAAAACGGGCGGCAGCGAAGATCCCGCGGTGAGCGTCCATTGGAAAAAGGAGGTGGCGGCACTATTACCAGCCTCCGCCCCTGCGGATGGCCGATCGGAAGCGATTGTCCCCTGAGTATCTGGTTCCCACAATCGATGCCGAAGTGCTGTCCTATTTCGCGCCAGAAGCCGACGAATATCTCCAGACGCTCGAGGTGCTGACGAATCGCCTGCGAGAAAATCCCGGCGATGCGGAAACGATCCAGTCGCTCTATCGTACCGCCCATACGCTCAAAGGTTCGGCCCACACCATCGGATTCAAGGTCATCGGCGATATTGCGCATCCGATTGAGGCCTGCATGATCGCCGTACGGGAGGCAAGATCCCGATGTCGTCGGCACTGCTCTCGACGATCGGCGACGCGGTCGGTGTGATTCAGACTCCTGATGAGACGGGACGAGGGCAAGCTCGACCAATTGCAACATGATGTCCCGGACATTACCCAGACGCTTGCAGCAGATTCAACAGGGGCAGCCGGTCGGTGCGCCGGCGCCGGCTCCAGCGCTCGCGTCTGAGCCGCCCGCAGCCAAGGTCGCGACGGCCGTGCTTGAACCACCGTCCGACACCGCGTCCGCGACCCCGGCTGGGCTCGCTCAGTTGACGGATGAGTATCTGATGCCGCAGCTGGACCCGGAAGTCTTGTCGTATTTTGCCCCGGAAGCGCAAGAGTATCTGGAAGTCCTGGAAGCGCAACTGCTGCGGCTCGAGAAGGAACCCCAGAACCCGGATCTGATCAATCAACTATTTCGCACGGCGCACACGCTCAAGGGCTCGGCCTATACCGTCGGATTCCAGTCGATCGGCGATCTGACCCACTATATTGAGGATTTCATGGGCGCGGTGCGCGAAGGCCGCGTCAAGGTGCAGCCGGGTCATACCGACGTGCTCCTGCGATCGGTGGATGTCGTGCGCCTGCTCATGCGCCGCGATCCGACCTTGACGGGAACCGTCCGGCAGCGGTTTGCCGTCGGCGATGAAAGGGCTCAAGCAGCTGGAGCAGATGTCGACGGTCGTTGAGACGGTCGCCAAGGCGTGCGCCCGTCCAGCCCGTCCCGAACCCGCGGTTGTCGAGGAGAAACCCCAGCCCGAGGCCGAGCAGACCAAGACCAGAGAAACCGGCAGCGAAGACCGCGAAGTCATCCGTGTCAGCCGTGATCGACTCGAGCGCCTGCTGAACCTCGTCGGCGAGTTGGTCATCGGCCGTGGACGGCTTGAACAGCGCCTCAGTGTGTTGGAGCAGCTCTCACAACAGGTCTTGGCCTGCAAAGTTCGATTGACAGATTCTGTCCGTTCGTTCGAAGAAAAACACACCTTTACGCTTCCAACCTCTGCCGGCGGTACCGCGGATCAGGCAAAGACGGGGAGTGCAGCGGCAGCCTTTCAGGGGTTGAGCGATTTCGGCAGCCTGGAATTCGACAAGTACGACGACTTCAATATTCTGGCCCGGCGCATCAGCGAGGTGACGGCCGACATCTCCGAATCGATGACGCAGTTGAGCGCGTCTATCCGTCGGTCGCACGAAGACATGAGCCAGCTGCAGCAACTCACGCTCGGCATGCGGGATGAAATTGCCCGCGCCCGGATGGTGCCGGTTGGGACGCCATTCACCCGATTCCGCCGGGCGACGCGTGAGATGGCCAGAGCGACAGGAAAAGAAGTCACCCTGGTCACGTCCGGTGAGCACACCGAAGTGGACACGGGCGTGGTCGAGCGACTGGTGGATCCGTTGGTGCACTTGGTGCGCAATGCGGTCTACCACGGCATCGAACCGGCGGCCATGCGTGTCTCGAAGGGGAAGCCGGCGGCCGGTACGATCTATCTGCATGCCTCCCATCGCGGCAATGCCGTCTTGATCGAAGTCGAAGACGATGGCGCCGGACTCGATATCGAGAAGATTCGCGCCAAAGCGGTTGAGCGGGGATTGGTCCGCTCGGACATCGCCAAGAACATGCCGGAAGCTGAAGCGATCAAGTTCATTTTCCTGCCGGGATTTTCCACGGCCGAACAGGTCGGCGACCAAGCGGGCCGCGGGGTCGGCATGGATGTCGTGAAGCGGGTCATCGAGAGCATGAACGGACATATCGACGTCGAATCCGTGCGGGGCGTGGGCACGAAGTTCACGCTGCATCTGCCGCTCACCCTCCTCATCGCGACGGCGTTGATGGTTCGGTGCGGCGAGGAACGCTACGGAATTCCCTTGCCGAGCGTGCGCGAGGTGACCATGCTGACGTCCGGATCACTGCAGCAGATGGGTGAGCGCGCCATGCTCCACATCGGCGACGAAGCGATCGACGTCCAGCCTTTAGAGCAATTGATGTATCGAAACGGTTCGGGGCGGGTCGAAATCGGCAAGCCGGTCGTCATTGTGCGCACGGGCACAGGTCCCATCGGCCTGGCCGTGGATGAGTTGCTCGGCCGCCAGGAAATCGTCATCAAGCCCATCGGAGCCCTCAAGTCTTTGGAGCGGTCGAGCTTCGGCGGCGCGACGATCGATCCCGAAGGCCGCGTCGTGCTTGTGCTCGATCCCGCTCGGCTGGGCTCCGGCGGCGAGAAGGCGGTGGCGCCCTTGGAGGCGTCGAATGAGGCGGCGACCGGTAGTGCAGCCGATACGCCGTTCGAGGAAGCGCCGGCGCAGTCGTCGGTTGAGCAGAAGATTCTGCTGATCGACGACTCCTTGAGCATCAGAAAGTTCGTGGGACGCATGCTGGAAACTGCAGGCTACGAAGTGGATACCGCGGTGGACGGAGAAGAAGGGCTGCGCAAAGCGTCCGCGAAGAATTATCGGCTGATCCTCACGGACCTCGAGATGCCCAAGTTGAACGGGTATGAAGTGATCCAGGCGTTGCGCAGCAGGTCGCAGACGCAACAGACGCCGATCATCGTCATGACGACTCGCGCCGGGGACAAGCACCGCCAGATGGCGTTGAACGTCGGCGCCAGCTCGTACATCGCCAAGCCCGTGGAAGAACGGGCGTTGATTCAAGAACTGGAACGGTGGATCGGACAAGAGTCGCCTGCGCGGAAAGCGTAGGGCTTCCGTGGGCCTCGGACCGGCCGATGCACCGGCAAGGGCATTGAGATTCGAATGAGTTTGCGAGGCCATCATAAGGTAACGACTGCCGTCGTGCAGACGGCCAGATTGCTGGTCGTGCGCTTCGGCAAGCAGTGGTGCGCCTTGCCGTCTCACGGTGTACGGGGTGTACTCACACCACAGGAGGCGGGCAGGGCAGGCCGGGTCACGTTGGTCGGCGTGACGTACGAGGACGTGGATTTGGCCGGCCGGTTGGGCACCGCCCTGGATACGTCCAATCCGGACATGCGGGTCGTCCTCTACTCGAACAGCCAGACCCACGGCGCCGTGCGCGTCGAGGAAGTCATCGGCATGATCGAGGTGGAACGCGCGGAATGCCGACCGCTTCCGTCCCACTTCCAGAAGGAAGAACGCACCTGGATTTCCGGGACGACCAATTACCGTGATCATCTGGTGCTGATTCTCACCCCGGAATGGGTCTTAGGCGAGTTGGGCGAAGTCGTCGGCACCGGACGCCCGACCGCCTTATCAGCTTCGTAGGTGCAGCATGTTACGTGCAACCCATCAACAGGATCAGGCGGTCAGTACCAAGCGTTCATGGAACGTGGTCGTATTTTCCGTCGGGGGGAAGAAACTCGCGGCACGCACCGAGGATGTCGGCGGCGTGTCGCCCTGGATCGATCCGGTGCCGGTTCCGAGCCGTACGCCGTTTGTCGGAGCCATGCTCAAACGCGAAAAAGACGTGATGCCGGTCTATGACTTGGCGACCCGGCTCAGCCGGGAGCTCGAAGGCGATCCGCTCCTGTGTCTGGTGGCGCGTCATGTCGACGGTCCCATGGCGATTTGCATCGATGGCGTCATTCCCTCGCTGCACAATGTGGATGTCGCCCACATCGTCCCCAGTAAGCGTCTGGACCTGGAAACGCTGGGAAGCTTCACCGATGAAGGACAAGAGATCGACATTGTCGCGCTCCAACGGCTGGGCCGCAATCGCCAGGACCACCTCCGGTCATAAGGTGTTGAGAGAAAGGAATGATACATGCCGAAGATCCTGGTCGCAGACGATAGCATTGCCGTTCGCAAGGTTGCCGAACGGCTGCTGACGGAGGCCGGGTTAGGCGTGACATTGGCGGCCAACGGCGAGGAGGCCTTGGCCTTACTCGCGAAAGAGGTCCCCGACCTCATCGTGTCCGACGTCATTATGCCGGACAAGAGCGGGTATGAAGTCTGCGCGTTCGTGCGCGGACAGGCCGCGCTGGCGAAGACGCCGGTGCTGCTGATTTCCGGCATCGTCAATGACGAAGTCACCAAGCAGGCCGAGTCGTGTCATGCCGACGGCGTACTGAAAAAGCCGTTCCAAGGCACGTCGCTCAAAGACCGGGTGTTGGAGCTCCTGGGCAAGAAGCAACAGGCCGCTGTCGCAGCTCCTGCTCCTGCCAAACCCGCCCCCGCGCCTGCGGCTCCTCCGGCTCCGCCGGCTCCCGCGCCCAGCGTTGGTATCTCATCAGAGCAGACGGATCTCTCTCGCCAGACGCTCGAGAAGCTCAAACAGGTCGAAGCGGAGCTAGAAAAGGAACGTCGTCAAACGGCGCAATTGACGCAACGTCTGTCTCAACTAGAAGATCAAGCCGGTCGCGTCAAAGACCTGGAGGCCCAAGCCGCACGGGTCAAAGACCTCGAGGTTCAGGCAAGCCGGATCAAGGAACTGGAAGCCCAGTCGGGACGCCTCAAAGAGCTGGAAGTACAGGCTGGGCGCGTCAAAGAGCTTGAATCATTGCTGGCCATCGAACGTGAGCAGGCCGCGCAAGGGAAAAAGGCCGCGAGCGAACTGGCCAACGCCACTCAACGGCTGAAAGAGCTGGAAACGCTCTGTAAAAACGAGCGGGAACAGGCGGCGCAATCCAAGAAGCTCGCCGCGGACTTACAAAGCCAGGCTGGTCGCGCGCAGGAGCTGGAAGGCGTGCTGCAGAAAGAACGGGCGCTGACGGCGCAGCAGACACAGCGCATGAACGAGCTGCAGAAATCCGTCGGCCGGGTGCAGGAACTTGAGGCCGCCTTGAATGCCGAGCGCCAAGCGGCGACGCAGTTGGTGCAACAAATGACGGCGATGGAGAAGGCGGTGAGTCGCTCGCAAGAGTTAGCCCAACAATATTCCCGCGAACAACAGCGTGTTGAAGAGCTCACCCGTCGCTTGGCGGACACCGAGAGCAGCGGCGGAAAAGCGAAGGAAATCCAACAGCTCTTGGAAACGGAGCGGGAACGCAACTCGGTCCTCGCCCGCCGCGTCTCAGAAACCGAGATGGCTGCGCAGCAGGCCACCAAGCGGTTCGAGGAAATGGCCAAGAAGTTGGGCGAGATTGCGGGCTTGGCATCTCAGCTCGGGGGCGGGTCCAAGCGGGCCTGATGCGTCTGTACTCGTCAGGCTCATGCGGGCCTCGATGTCATCCACCGGTGATTCTTCCTTGCACACCCGCAGGCGACCGACCGCTCAGCGCAACGGCTTCTTTTCCGTGGGGTCCTGCCGCAGTGAGGGAGTGAATGCATGTCGGGCGATACGTCAGATGAATTTCAAAAAGAGCTTGTCGATCTTTTTGTCCAGGAGGCGCACGAATGGCTGCAGAACATTCATGTGGCGCTGGACGAACTGCAGCAGGGGCCGCCGCCTGAACGCCATGCCGTGCTGATCGGAACCCTCACGGCCGGAGTCACCAATCTCGGGGGATCCGCTGCCACCATCAATCTCCCTGACGTGGAACAGGCCAGTTTCGCCGCGTTGCCCTTCATCGAGGCGATCAAGGACCCGACGAAGTCATTTTCCGTGCAACATTTCCTCTCCCTCTGTAAACAGCTCGGACAAATCCATACGGCATTGACGAACGCTACGGGCGTGTCCTTCGAATCGGCAGCCGAGACGGAAGCCGTGGAGGCCGCGCCCGCGGTATCCCCGGCAGAATTCCTCGACACCCTCCGCACACTCCAGTCGACGCAGGCGCCTACGGCGGGTCCGATGGAACGCAATCTGATCAAGACCCTGATCGATCAGATGGAAGGACAGGTACAGGCCGGCGTGCAGCAAGTCGGCGTCGATGTCATTCAGGGCTACCTCGACCGCATGGCGGCGTCCGAAGAGGCCTTTGTCCAGGTCGTCGATGCTCAGATGCCCGGATTGACGGCGAAGCTGACCGCCTTAGCCGCCGACCCTGGGGTTCCCGGCGAGGCCTTGGAAGCATCCCTCCAAGAAGTAGAGCAGTTACGCGCTGAAGCGCAGCAGGTTAATGTCACGCCGGCCATGACCTTCTTCGGCGGATTGCAAAGTCTTTTGTCGGTCGTTGCCCAGCACCGCGTGCGACTCGCCGGCACCCGCGTGCAAGCGGTGATTGGCCGGCTGGCCGCCATTCGTGAGTTGATCCATCTGTGGGTCGAACACGGCAGGGCCGAGCGAACGGCCATCGGGCAGGCGCTGCCAGCGCGATGACCGATCGCCGCTCCGCCTTGACATGCCTTCCGGTCGATTGCATGGTGGGGCGAGTGTACATGCGCCGCAGATAGAGCGACACGAAGCAATGGAAGAACGACGAGCAACAGATGTCTACCGGCGGGCCGAGCAGGAGTTGACCTCCTTGGCATCGACGATCCAACGCCAGGATCCCCTGGACATGGCTGTGGTGTCGGCGCTGGCGAAGGACATTGCCGAGTCGATCGGCCGTAACGATCAACTCGTCGTCCAGGCGTTGGCGGGGCCGAGCGGATCCACATTGATCACCAATCTGATCAACGTGAGCATCTTGGCCACGAAGGTTGGTTCCGGCTTGGGCTACTACGGACAGGAACTTGAACGACTCACTTTGGCCGGCCTTGTCCATGACATCGGCCTCTTCGCCGTCCCTCCATCGGTCGTGACGAAGTCCGGGCGTCTGACTCACGAGGAACGGACCTTGATCGAGCAGCATCCGGAGTTGGGCTATCAGTTGGTCCACAAGCTGGGACCTGAATGGGAATGGCTGGCGGAGATCGTTCGTCAGGCCCACGAACGCTGGAACGGACGAGGCTATCCCAACCGGCTCAAGGGTCGGGACATTCATGAAATGGCTCAAATCATCGGTGCGGTGGATGTGTTCGATGCCCTGGTGACGCCGCGTCCATATCGCCGCCGATTTTTCCCTCATGAGGCCGTTCGTGAGCTGCTGGTTGCCGAACGGTCGGCATTTCCCCGCGAAATTGTAAAAGCATTAGTTGAACAATTGTCAGCATACCCATTGGGAACGCTGGTCCGACTCACGACAGGAGAAGTGGGATCCGTTGTCGGCACCAACGTCGAATTCCCGCTACGTCCGATTGTCGCGGTTGAGTTCGACAGTAGACAGGAGAAGCGGGAAATTGATCTGAGCTCATCGCCTCTCGTCTCCATTATAGAAACGGTGGAGTCTCCGGATGTCGCACGGGTCTCTTTTACGTCCGGACTCCCGTCAGATCGGCGGTCAAGGCAGGTGCCGACCGTTTCGGATCAATTTGCCTCATTGCTGGAAAACTTGGATGCGTTGGCCAGCGCCATTCAGGGCGTGGTCGAATCCCGGTCTACGACCGCATCTTCTGATGTCGGGGCCCAGCCCGACAACTGGGCACCGGGGCGTCCGACAACTCAAGACACCGTCGATGCCAGTTTCGAACGAGAGGTGGTCGGCCTGTTTGCGCTGGAGGCGCATGAGTGGCTGGCACAGATCCATTCTGCTGTGAAACGGCTTGGGGAAGGGGCGAACGGGCCCGCCAAGTCCAAATTGTACGGCATCATGCTGCAAGGTCTCACCAATCTCGGCCGATCCGCGGCCACAGTGCATCTGACCTCGATCGAAGAGATGGTGTTGAAGCTGCTGCCGACTCTTCACGATGTCGGACGGCAGGACCCCAGAGCAATGGCCGCGGCGTTGGCCGCCCTCCAGTCGGGTCTCCAACGGATCAGTGCGGCGGTCCGTGTTGCGGAGGGAAGGCCTGACGAGCCTTCGGAAACATTCGAAACCATGGAAACTCCCGTATTCAAGGCGGAACCTCCAGTGTACTCCATGCAGTTGACGTCCGGCGCCTCGTTGCTGACCGCATTGCGCGATCTCCAACACGTCCGGTCACGATCGGTGCAACCGGCCCGTGACGTGCTGGATGCCGTCATTTTTCGGGCGGAGCAAGAGGGCGCGGACATCTCGGTGGACGGGATTCGGCGCATCTTGGATGAACTCGACCAGATGGACGAACGTTTTGTCGAGGAGGTCAGCCGGCGGATCCCGGTCGTGAGTCAAATCCTTGGGGATCTGCAACAAGCCGGAACAGCGGACTTTGTCACGTCGTCGCAACTGGCTCCCATCATCGGACAAGTGGAAGCCCTGCATGACGCGTCCGAGGCGGTGCAGGCCGGCATGATCACCATGTTTCTCCAAGGCCTCCGAGCGTTTCTGATGGTCGCCGCCTATCGGAAAAACACGACGCTGGCTCAACGGCTGAAAGCAGTAGACAGTCGCATTCAAGCGCTGGTGCCCATGGCCGAGCAGTGGGTCAGCATCGGACGCGTCGAGCGGGCGGCGATCGCCGAAATCTTGCCGGCCGTGTGACATCGATCCTGCCTGACGCACGACGATTCATCAATCACTTCCAGCCACAGTAGCGCCATCATCACTCCTAGGCGCCTGGCATAGCGCGATGCTCTGCCTAGTGTCCTCCTCAGGTGTGCGAGCAAATCCCTGTGCTATCGTCAGGAAGGAGGGCTATATCCACTCCCCCAAGGAGGTCTCACATGCCAACAACAAGGCCATATAGATTGTTGACGCTTCTAAGCCTTGCAGTCAGTGTCCTGACCGGCTGCACCATTACGGGTACCATCCAAGAAATCTTGGATTCGACAACCAACGTGACCGTCTCGACATCCGGTCGAACGTGGTGGAATGAAGATGGTCTGTTGAAATCCGAACACAAGGCCATCGCATTTGCCGCATACAATCAATCGAATTTGGAACAAGACATCGCCAACGGGCGCGGAGAATACCTCGCGTCTTTGAGTTCCTTATTGGGTGTGAGCGAAGGCGGGAGGTCGGCGTTCGCGCTTGGCGCGCAAAGCCAGTTTCAGTCCTTGATGCCGGTTGATGATGTGGCGCGCGTACAGTCCCTCCGCGCGCTAGTCGAGTGAGGAGAGATTGCGACGCGACAGAGTTCGTGGATCGCGTGCCTGTACTGAGCGGCCAAATGCTTCACACGGGGAACAGTGTTATGATGCCGACCCTACGATCCAGTGGGGAAGGTGTCGATGGCCAAACTCGTCAAAGAGTGGCGCAACGAGGACATCCAGACGCAGGCGCGCCATTACGTCCGGACCTATATCCTTCTTCCCTCCGGTTTCCTGGGGCTGATCTGCATGCTCGGCGGAATCGGCACGCTCGGCTATCAACTCGTCGCCTCCGAGACATACACCTGGACGACCTTTGCAACCAGTTCGGCGCTCCTCGTGTTTGGGCGGACTCATCGGCTGGATGCAAACACGCTATCATCGCTATCTGCTTGAAACGGTTCCCGGTGTGTTTGCCGCGCGCATGCGGACGGCGGTGCAACGCACGCAGCGGAAAGCCAAGCCTGAACCGGTGATCCCTCCGATCGAGCATCGAGGGCGTAAGCTGGTACCCATGGGCTATCTGGCCGGCGTCGCTCTTGTGCTGGGCGGCTTCCCTGTGGGCGATCGTCTACGGATCGATGGACGCCGTCCCGGCGCTGCTCATGCCGTGGGCCGGATTTTATTGGAGCAAGCTGGTCTTTTGGCGCGGGGTGGTCAAGTGAAACGGCGGGCGATCATTTCCGGCCGGATTTCTTTCGCGGCTGTTTTCCCGTCTTCGCACTCTTGAGCGCGGCCTCAAGGCGTTCCACTCGATGCGCGAGATCACGCACCAATTGTCGCAGCTCAGGCAGCCGGGGAATGACGGCTTGGGCCTTCATCCAGGTTTCATGCGGCATCACGGGCGCACCTGACACGATCTGATTGGCCTCCACGCTGCGGTTCACTCCCGCCCGTGCGGCAATCATCGCCTGGTTGCCGATCGTGAGATGATCTGCGAGGCCGGCCTGTCCGCCGATCATGACGTGATGGCCGATCGTCGTGCTGCCGGCGATGCCGACCTGGGCCACGATGATGTCGTGTTCCCCCACGGTGACGTTGTGCGCGATCTGCACGAGATTGTCGATCTTCGTGCCTCGCTTGACGACGGTGTGCCCGAGCGTGGCCCGATCGATCGTCACGTTGGCTCCCAACTCCACGTCGTCTTCGATCGTCACCCCGCCGAGCTGGGGGATCTTATGATGCCGGCCTTCGTGTTGCACGTACCCGAACCCATCCGCTCCAATCACGGTCCCGCCGTGGATGATCACCCGAGCGCCGATCGAACAGCCCTCTCGAACCACCACGTTCGGATAGAGCACGCTATCATCGCCCACGGCTGAATCGGCTCCGATATACACACCGGGATAGAGCGTGACTCTCGCCCCGATCGTGACGCGGTCGCCCAATGTGACGAAGGGCCAGATCGACGGATCGTCTCCGATTCGAACCCCGGCGCCTTTGATCACTTCTGCCGCGATGCCACGCGGCGCCGGCAGCCGCACAAAAAACGTTTGGGCCACTTGCGCAAAGGCGAGAAGGGGATTCGGCACCACGAGCTGCGGAATGGCGAGGTCGGGAAAATGCCGATGGACGAGGAGCGCGCCTGCCTTGATGCCGCCAGGTATTTTCGCGGCGTGGTCGCTCGCAATAAATGCGAGTGCTTGCGGCGTCGCATCGTTCAGGCTGGAGAGCGACGACAGGACGGCGGTGCCATTGCCGTGGAGCGTGCCGCCGACCAATTGATGAATCTGTGCGAGGGTGAGACTGATCGGCGCCGAGAGCGATCCCATAGCGGCTTAGGTCTTCTTCTTCCCTTTGGTGGGTTGGCTTCGGGCGTCGCCCGCCGTCCGTTTGGCCGGTGCCAGGCGTTGATCGACGTACTTGGCCACGGCTCCGACCGTCGAAAGACTGACTAAGTCCTGATCCGGGATTTGAAGATCGAAGGTTTCTTCGATTTTGTACAACAGCTCGATCACCGCCATCGAGTCGAGGCCCAGATCGTCGCGCAAATGGAGGTCCGGCTGGATCGTCTTGGGATCTCGTTTCAGATAGTCGGCCAGTGCGGCGACAATCTTTTGGGTCACGTTTGGGTCGCTCATGCGGCAACGTCCTTGGCGGAGGGATTCCGTCTGATCGACGGGTCAGGCTGCATAACGCTTGATGACGACGGCGGCGTTGTTGCTGCCGAAACCAGAACGCGTTGAGCAGCGCTGCCTTGACTTTCCGTTCCTGCACGGAGGCACTGAGGCCCCGCAAGGCGCAGGCCGGATCCGGTTCTTCAAAATTGGCGGTCGGATGGATCTGCCCCGTATGGATGCCCAGCACGGTGGCAACGCCCCCGATGGCGCCCGCCGCTCCCAAGGTATGACCGATAAGCGACTTGGTGGCGCTGACGGCAATCTTGTCTGCACGCGATCGGAAGACCTGACGGATGGCTTTGGCTTCCACCGCATCACCGATCGTCGTGGACGTCGCATGGGCGTTGATGTAATCGATCTGCGATGCCGCGATGCCGGCATCGGCCATGGCGAGGCGCATCGTGACAGCGATTTCTTCGCCGTCTTCCCGCGGGATGACCATATGATAGGCCTCGCTGGTTGCGGCGTAGCCGGCCACTTCTGCATAAATGCGGGCTTTTCGCTTCTTCGCATGGGCAGAGGATTCCAACACGAGGGCGCCGGCGCCTTCCCCCATCACGAATCCGTCACGCGAACGGTCGAAGGGACGCGAGGCTCGTTCGGGTTGATCGTTGTATTTGGTCGAGAGCGCGCGCAGGGAGCAGAAGCCTGCAAACACCAGCGGCGTGATGCTGGCATCGGCACCGACGGTGATCACCACGTCGGCACGACCCTCTCTGATGCACTGCATGGCTTGCCCTAAGGCGTGAGCGCTGGAAGAGCAGGCGGTCGAGATAGTGTAGTTCGGTCCCTTGGCCCCGTGGGCCATGGCGACAATGCCTGAGGCAGAGTTCAGCGTAATGACGGGAATGAAATTCGGATGGACGCGGTGCGGACGCTTGGATTCGTACAGTTGGGTGATTTCCCGTTCGCCCATGACCATACCGCCCATCCCGGCACCGACGATGACGCCGATCCGGCGGGGGTTTTCTTTGGCCAGCTGCAGGCCGGAGTCCGCCAATGCTTCTTTGGCGGCGACCAGCGCAAACTGCGCATAGCGGTCCACACGTTCGGCTTGGACACTGTCGAGATACCGCTCGGGGGAGAAGCCGTGAATCTGGCCTGCGACCTTCGAGCGGTAGCCGTCCATGGGAAACGGGTCGAAGCCCGCGATCGCGGACACTCCTGAACGGCCGTCCAGAGCCGCTTTCCAGAATTCGCTCACCCCGATACCGATCGGGCTGATCACCCCTAATCCGGTGACGACGATCTGACCACGCATGCGTCAATTCCTCTTGCGTTCCTGCTGTCTTCTTACCGGAAGCAGTCAGGCTCCGTCAACCGCATCAGCGGTCATGGGCAGCGTCAGTATTTCAACTTCAGCATCAAATAGAGACCATAGCTCGTGAACAGCACGTTCGTGAGCCAGCCGGCGACGACGGGCGGCAGCGCGCCGCCGCGTCCGAAGGCGATCGCGATGGAGTGAGCGGCCCAGTATAAGAACCCCACGAGCAACGCCTGGCCGATGCCGATGGCCATGCTGCCGCCCCTGATGCCGCTTCGACGAAGGCTCAGTGCGATGCCGACGAGCACCATGATGATCGTGACGAGGGGAAAGGCGATGCGTCCGTAATAATCGGTCAGCAGCCGCGCGAATTGCGAGCCGTGTTGATACAGCCGTTCCCGGGAATCTCGGATGTCGCGAAATGTCATCAGTTCCGGTTCTCCGCCGAGTCCGCCGGTGAAATCGTTTGGGATCAGAGCCAGGGTGATCGGTTTGGAATCGAATTCAGTGGCCGTCACGGTACCGTCACGATTGAATCGGCGGTGAAATCCCCGCTGCAAGGTCCAGGTCCGGTTGGCATAATGCGCTTCCTGGGCTTCCGTCATGTCGATCAGGCGAAAGGCCTGATCGAAATGGAAGAGTTGCACACCGGCCAACGTGTCGCCGCCAAGGGTGACGCTGGTGACATGGAGCAGAGTATCGGCGTCGACTCGTGTCCAGGGCAGCGGCAGTTTCACCACCGCGGACGGAGGTTTTTTTTCAATGAAGATTACGCGAATTTCTTCCGCTTTACTCGTGGCCAACGGAATGACGGTGGAACTGAACAGCAACAGCACCAGGGTCATCATGGCGGCGAAGGTCAGGAAGGGCGAGGCGATCCAGGGCAGGCTGATGCCGCAGCTCCGCAAGGCGGTAATCTCGTTGTTGCGCGACAGCAGCCCAAGCGTAAGCAACGTGGCCATGAGGACGGCGAGCGGAATGATCTGAAACGAAATGGCAGGAACCTTCAGCGCAAAGTAGCTCAGCACATCCACCCATCGGGCGTCGTAGCTCAGAAAACGGCGGACCTTTTCAAAAAAATCGATGACGAGATAGACCGTCATGAGACCGGCGAAACACATGAGGAAGATCTTGGCGTATTCCTTGAGTAGGTAGCGGAAGAGGATCGGCATGGCCGTTACTGTTTGCTCATGCGGGAGAACCACAGCAGCGTGATGATCAGAAAGACGCTATTCGGCAGCCAGGCGCCGGCGAAGGGCGGAATCACGGCGGCGGTCACGAGAAACTCGCACGCCATATTCATCACGTAATAGGCGATGATGACGAACACACCGACGGCAAATCCGCCGATTCGCCCCGAGCGCTTCGAGACGATCCCGACTGGGACGCCCAGCATGCACAGGATGAGCGATGCGGTGGGAAAGGCCATGTCCTTGTAATATTCGGTCAGCCGCCGTAAGGCCCAGGGGTCGCGGGGGGACTGGTTCAACCGGTCGATCAGTTGCTCATACGAGGGCCGTTCCTCGGTAGCGGCGTAGCCGCTCTGCGCGAGGGACAATTTCAGGTCGTAACTCGAAAAGGATGCCAGCTGGTATTGATCGAGCTCGTCCGGGCGGCTATGGATCACGCCATCACGCAGCCGTAAGGCGACCTGGTCCGTCGAGCTGTCGATCAGCACATGGTAGCCGCGCGCGACAATGATACGCGGGTCCTCAGCATTGCGCTCATCCGAGATGAAGATGCCGCCCGAGGTCTCATCGCCCTTCTCCGAGACGTAAATCGTCATTTTCGGGATCGGTTCCGCGAAGGATCCCCGCTCCAGAGCCAGCACGAGCTGGTCGCGGAGGAGATTGAGCGCCACCTTCTTGAGATTGATCGAACTCCAGGGCTGACCCCATTGAGCCAGCCATGTCGTCAGCCCGAAGACCAGGAGGGCGAAGAGCATGACCGGACGGGCCAGCCGCAAGAGGCTCAAGCCGGCCGCCCGCATCGCCACGAGTTCCTTGTCCAGCGATAGCCGCCCAAATGCCGTGATTGACGCAATGATGCCGGCAATGGGAAGGGTCAAGACCAGGAACGACGGAAGGAGGTGGGCAAATACCTTAAGGACCGCCCATAGCCCGACCCCTTTGGAGACGAGGAGTTCGACCAGTCGAAGCAATTCACGGGTCAACATGATGAAGCACAGGGTGCCGAGACTCAGACTGAATGGTGAGAGCAATTCCGTGAAGATATACCGGTCCAGCA
Organism: uncultured Nitrospiraceae bacterium; assembly: GCA_963824855.1. Lineage (GTDB taxonomy): Bacteria > Nitrospirota > Nitrospiria > Nitrospirales > Nitrospiraceae > Nitrospira_C. The sequence goes on along the minus strand of CAWGQP010000010.1, from coordinate 184,792 downwards.
GCTTGCGCAGCATCATTGAAGACGACCCTCTCGGAAGGCGTTGGCCCACTATAGGGGACTGCCCGGGGCTTGTCCACCGGAGGCCAATCGTCCTTCAGGAGAAAGAACTGCTTGACAACATTAAAATCCGTATGGTACATGCTGCGCGCGCGATTTGTAACCAAGATGGGTCTCGTGAGCACGTCTTTTCTTCTGCACAGAGCCCGCCCATCCGTTCCCGGTTCTCATATCTCATTTCTCATTCTTGATTCATTCCGTGTGCTTTAACTGGGTTCGGGCCCGGTCACGCACGCACGCGTGACCGTTGAGGAAAGGAGGGTTTTTGTGAAGACAAAAGGTACGGTGAAGTGGTTCAACGATCGTAAGGGGTTTGGATTCATCCGTTTGGATAGCGGAGAGGATGTGTTCGTGCATTACTCCGCGCTCCAAGGGGAAGGGTTCAAATCATTGAAGGAAGGTGAAAACGTCGAATTTGATATCGTCCAGGGCGCCAAAGGACCTCAGGCGGCCAATGTCATGAAGATGTCGATCGCGGCCTCCTAACCGCGGTCCAAAAACGTCAGCGTTGGAGTGAAGGCCTGTCGGAAGTATTCTTCCGTCAGGCCTTCGTGTTTTTACCAAGGATCGGGAAGGATCGGCGCGATAATCATTAGGGCATTTTCTTTGACAAAAACCATTGATACTGTTAGCGTTTGTTGACTATTGGAGGTTCCTCTTGGGCATCGACCGTAGCAAGGTTCTGCATAGCGCACAGCTTTTCGCCTCAAAGGGTCAGTTCGACGCCGCCATCAGCGAATGGAAGAAGCTCTCGGCCGAAGCGCCGGGCGACGGGGGCATCCACAATTCCATCGGCGAACTGCATCTCAAGCGTAACGCCACTGCCGATGCGGTGGCCTCGTTCATTCAGGCCGCAAATGCCTTCCGGGCCGAGGGCGCCACGCTCAAGGCCATCGCCACCTACAAGAAAGTCCTGAAGCTCGATCCGTCCCGCTACGATATGTACCGGTTCCTGGGCGATTTGAACGCAGAGCGGGGCCTGTTGAGCAGCGCCGTCCAGGATTATCTGACCCTCGGGAAACACTACCTTAAGGAACGCAAGACCAAAGAAGCCCTCGACATCTACAAGAAGATTGTCAGCCAGGACCCCTCCAATCTCGATGCGCAGCAACGCGTGGCAGAACTCTGCTTGCAGGAAAACATGCAAGACGAGGCCACGCGGGTCTATCTGCAGCTCGGGCGCGAGCGGTCGGGGCAGCAACGATACGCTGAGGCCAAGGAAGCCTATGAATCGGTGCTGCGCATCGATCCCACGAACAGTGAGGCGCAACAGTACATCGAGCACCATAAGAAGACCGGCGGTACGCCGGTCCGTCCGGCCAAACCCGGAGTGGTGGCTGCAACGAATGCGGGAGAGCCGCCCGATTTGCTGGCTGAAGCGAGCCGGCGCATTGAAGAAAAACAGTACGCGGGCGCCGAGGCCATTCTGAACCAGATGCTCACCAAAGAGCCGGGCAATCCCCGGGTCTGCCAGCTGCTCGCACGGCTGCATCTCCAGCAGGGGCAGTTGCAGGTCGCCCTTGGCGAATACCGGTTTCTGGCGGGAGCGGCATTGCGCGCGCAGGACTATCCGCAGGCCGAAACACTCATCGCCGAGTTTCTTGCGGTCGAGCCCAATTCGGTCCCGCTGCTGGAGTTGCAGGGCGAGCTCTACGAAGAAAAAGGCGACATCGAGACGGCTGTGCAGCACTACGGCAAGGCCATTGAAGCGCTTCTCAAGAATCCCGAGCCCGGGATGCCGACCTTGCACGAAGAAATCTTTGAGAAAGTGCAGTCGCTCGCGCCCGAAAGTCCTGTGGTCAAGCGGCTCGAGGCGTTGATGCGAGGGGATGCGCCGGTTGACGCTCCCGCGGGGGCTGCTCCTGCGACGACGATTGGAGGATTTTCCATCGACGGCGCGGCGCCCGACGATGCCTGGACCACGACGACGGCCATTAAGCCGGGACACGATCGGCATCTACAAGATAGGCATTTAGACGGCCCGACGGACAACCATCAACCAGCGTCATCTTCGCAGGCCGACGCATTCTCGGTCGACAATGCCGGTCCGGATGACATGCCCCGCTCGCGGTCAACGCCTCCTGGAAAGGCCGAGGAAGCGCCGGTCCTCCCGACGCCGGAACAGTTCCGCGTCTATGTCGAGGCCGGGCAGTGGGCTCAAGCCGAAGAGTGGCTCGGGACGTTGGTCGCCTCGCAGCCTGACGATGCGGAGGCCAGAGAATTTCTGGGCCAGGTCCTCGAACGGAAAGGCGACGGCGCGGGCGCAGCCCTTCAATATGGACGGGCCCTTGAACTGCGGACGGCCGGCCAGACGGTTGCCGATGCCGAACCAATCCGTCATCTGTACGACAAGGTCAAAGAACTGGCGCCGGCCAGCCCGATCGTCTCGAAGTTGTCGGTCCTGTTTGCGCCCGCTGCGCCTGAGGAACCGGCCGACGACATCGATGCCGAGACGCACTATACCCTTGGTGTGGCGTACAAGAACATGGGGCTGGTCAACGAGGCCAAGGAGGAATTTGCCCTCGCGATGAAAGGGGCCGAGGTGTTTCTCGATGCCTGCCTCATGACGGCCGTCTGCCTCAAAGAACAGGAACAATACGACTCAGCCAGCGCGCAGCTTGAACGGCTGCTCAGCGACCCGCGGTGTCAGGGCGCCAAGGCTCAGGCCATTCGCTATGAGTTGGGATTGCTCTATGAGAAGCAGGAAAATTGGCAGCTCGCGACGACGATGTTCGAAGCCATCCCCACATTCCACGATGTCCCCCAGCGCCTCGCCGCCATTCGCACTGCCCCCAAACCGGCCGCTGCTGCAAAAGCGTTTCGCTACGCCACCTAGCCGCATTGCAAGGTCTGCTGTCCCCGTGCCGGAGCAGGCGTGACGCCGCGCACCGCTAACTAACCCGATTGGGGGCCGGTTGCCCGGATAACACCGCTTCGATATTCTTCACGCACGTCATTCCCATTTCGACGCGCGCTTCCATCGTCGCCGATCCGAGGTGCGGCAGCAGCACGACCTGCGGCATCGTCGCCAGCCGAGGATCAAGCCGTGGCTCTTCCTCGAACACGTCTAACCCGGCTCCAGAAATCGCACCGCTTGTGAGGGCGGCGACGAGCGCCGATTCATCGACAATCGGTCCTCTCGCGGTGTTGATCAGAATTGCCGTGCGGCGCATCTTCGCCAGCTCCTGAGCGCCGATCAAGTGTCGGGTCTCCTGCGTGAGGGGTGCGTGAATGGTGACGATGTCCGATCCCGACAGCAGTGCCTGCAGGGGGAGGAACTCCCCTGCCACGGCGTGCGACGGACTGTCGACGCGCCGGCGTGAGGAATAGCACACCTTCATACGAAATCCGGCTGCGCGCTGTGCAACGGCCTGACCGATGCGGCCCATGCCGATGATACCCAACGTCCGGCCGGCCACCGCCGTGCCCAGCAGTTGGGTCGGCGTCCATCCGGTCCACTGACCGCTGCGCACGAGACGGTCGCCTTCAATCACGCGGCGGGAAGTCGCCAGGATCAGGGCCCACGTCAGATCCGCTGTGGCATCCGTGAGCACATCCGGCGTATTGGTGACGACAATCCCCCGTTGCCGTGCGGCGTCGACGTCGATGTTGTTGTAGCCGACGGCATAGTTGGCCACAATTTTGAGACGACGGGCGGCGGCCAGGACGTCGGCGTCGAGGCGTGTCCGTCAGCGTGACAATCGCGGCGACCGATTCCGACAGCCCCGATCGCAAGGCCGACGGGGCAGGGGAGACATCGAGCGGCTCCCGAACGAGTGTGAATCGCTCTCGAATGGCTGCCATGACGGCGATCGGGCAGGACGCGCGACACATACAGCGGCGGTTTGGCGGAGGCCATGATCGTATCTTAGCGACTCGCGCGAGCGGTCACAAACCGAAAACCCTTCAGGCAGGCACCGCATGAGCGCTTCTGAGGTGGCGGATCTTTTCTTTCCCCTGTTAGAATGCCGCCCGATGCTTGTCATGCCCGATACGTCCCGCGCCGTCGGCTCGGATCTTCGCAAGCTGTTCCGGGAAGACCAGATCAAAGACGATCGTCCTACCAAAACCGCGTATGCGGTCGACGCCAGTATGTACCGGATGGAGCCCCAGGCCGTCGCCTTGGTGGAATCCGAGGATGACATCCATCGGCTGTTGCGCTACGCCGTGGCGCGCGGCATTCCGGTGACGGCCCGCGCCGCGGGGACCAATCTGACCGGTTCCGCCATCGGGTCGGGCATCATCCTCGACGTCTCGCGCCTCCATCGAATTCTTGAGGTCAACCGCGAGGAACGGTGGGCACGGGTGCAACCGGGAATCGTCCTGGCCGAGCTGAATAAACAGCTGGCCCGTCAAGGCCTGATGTTCGGGCCCGATCCGTCCAGCGGGGACATGTGCAAATTGGGAGGAATGCTCGCGAACAATTCGGCCGGTCCGCATACCTTGCGGTATGGAGCGGTCAAGGACAACGTCGAGAGCCTTCGAGTGTGCCTTGCCTCCGGCGCATGGCTGGACGCACGGACCTACGCCGTAGACGATCCCGCTGCCGCGGGCCTATTGTCCTCGCACGCGGCGATTCAAGAGACGTACTCCCTCGTGCGGTCGCACGCGGAACTACTCGAGCAAAAGCGACCGCGGGTGAGCAAGAACAGCTGCGGGTACAACCTCTTTGGCCTGGCGGAGGGGCTGTCACGCGGACGCATCGATCTGCCGAAGCTCTTCATCGGCAGCGAAGGGACGCTTGGCGTGTTCAGCGAGGCGACGATCCGTCTGGTCGACAAACCTCGCGCGACGCTGACCGCCTTAATTCATTTCAAGCGCCTCGAGGATGTTGGCGAGGCGGTGCCGCAGCTGCTCCAGCTGGGTCCGAGTGCGTTGGAGGTCATGGATGCCAATACGCTCGATCTGATCGGCCGGTCGAGGCACGGAATCCCGGCCGACTCGGCCGCCACGTTGTTGGCCGAACTCGATGCCGATGATCTGACAACCGATCTTCACGAGCAGGCCGAACGTATGGCCGCCGTCTGCCGTCGCTATCCGCTCGCCTCAGCGGTGGTGACCGCCTACGATCCGGAGCAGCGCGAACAGCTGTGGAAGGCCCGCAAGGCCCTCTATCCCACGTTGTATCGCTTCGATCCGCGCAAGAAGCCGATCAATTTTGTCGACGATGTCGTGGTCCCAGCGGCACGCATCAGCGAGCTCATCCGCTACCTCGAAGAATTTTTCGGCGGCCAGCGCGTTCCGGTCGCCATTTTCGGTCATATCGGCAACGGGAATGCGCATATCGTGCCGCTTCTCGACGTGAACGACGAGCGGGATTACGGGAAGATGGTGCAGGGCTACCATGAAATCCATCGCACGGTGCTCGACCGCTTCGGCGGCTCGATCTGCGGAGAGCACGGCGACGGACGCGTGCGGGCCGAATATGTGCCGGCCATGTTCGGGCCTGAACTCTACGAGCTGTTCGTGAAGGTGAAGCGCAGCTTTGATCCGTCCGGCGTGCTCAACCCGGGCGTGAAGATCAGCGACCGGCCCTTCACGGAGCACATCGATTACACGAGGCTGTCCAAATCCTGCGCGACCTGCGCCAAGTGCAACGCCGTGTGCCCCGTCTACGATGTCTTCCGTTCGGAAGATATGAGCTCCCGCGGCTGGTTCGAGATCGTCACGGACAAGGACTATAGCTACTTGAATTCGAAACGGGTGGTGGAAGCCTGCCTCAACTGCAAATCCTGCCGAACGGCCTGTCCGGCCGGCGTCGACGTCTCGCAGTTGATCCTCGATCGGCGGGCGGAGCATCCGAATGCGCTTGCCGGGATCATTTTTCGCTTCCACGCCCAGACCGAGCGCTTTGCCGCCTTCTTAAGATGGATGGCGAGGTTCCAGCCTCTGTGGGATCGGCCGTTGATGCGGCGTGTCTTGGATCTGGTCAGCCGTCCGCTCCTGAAATATCTGGCGCCAGGCGCCAGGCTATCGGCTAAAATCGCGCTTCCCAAACTGGCCGCTCGGCAGTTACGCGAGCGCTATGCACGTCTCGTGACGTCCGCCGGCCAGACGCCGCGCTCCAAGGTCGCGTACTTCCATGGGTGCGCAGCCAATTATTTCGCGGACGGCGTCGGCGATGCGGTCATCGCCGTCCTTCGCAAACACGGCGTCGAGCCGGACCTGCCCCCGCAGCGATGTTCCGGGACGCCGATCGAAACCTACGGGCATCGAGACGCTGGCGAAGGAGGGGGCGAGGGAGAACCTGCGATCTTTCGCGGGCTATGACACCGTCGTGACCGGCTGTGCGTCTTGTACGTTGATGCTCAAGGACTATCCGACACTCTTTGCCGGCGAGGCGGAACACTCCGCCGCCGAATCGTTGGCGCAGCGGGTGAAGCATATTTCGGAATTCGTCGCGCAATCACCCGTGCGACCGGTCATGGCGCCTGCGGCTTCCGCGCGGGGCAAAGTGACCTACCATTCCTCCTGCCATCTGCGGGCGGCCGGGGTGACGAAAGAGCCTCGCGCGATTTTGAAGATGCTGCCCGGCGTCCAATTTGTCGAGATGCCCGATGCCGACCGGTGCGCCGGCGGGGCGGGCACCTATCTGGTCAAGGATTTTGACACGTCGCAGCGGATCGTGGCGCGGAAGCGGCAGGCGGTCGAGGACAGCGGCGCGAATCTCGTGGCCACGAGCTGCCCGGCCTGTATGATTCAGCTGAAGACCGGCTTGCCGCCGGCCGTCGAGGTGAAGCACATCGCGCAGGTCTTGCAAGACAGTTATGAGGCCGGATCTCCGGAAGCCGGTGAGCCAGCCCCATGACATTGCGGAAGGTTGACTGGCTGTTTATCCTGTTCGCCGTCGCGGTCGTCGTGGGGGTGTCGTTGCTGCCCACCCCGAAGGACCGCAATCCGATGGTGCCCAGGACTGCCGAGCACGACGCGGTCAAGGCTGAAAAGGATTGCGTGAGTTGCCACAGCGCCGGTGCCGTGAGACCGTTGCCCGCGCGGCATCCCAAGCGGCCCGACTGCCTCCGCTGTCATGCGCGCCAAACGTGAGCGTGCGGTTGCTCGACCCTGGAGGTGAGGACTTATTATGGTGAAAGTGCTTGTGTTTGGCCTGACATTACGCCACGTCCTCGGCGAGCATGAAATCGAGCTCGAGGTCGCCGGGACGACGACGGTCAAGAAAATGATCGATGCGCACCCTGATCAGCTGGGCGCCCTCATGCCATTTATGCTTCAGCGGGAGGTGCTGGTCGCCGTGAACAAGAAGGTGGGCAGCGAGGATTCGGTGGTGAAAGACGGCGATGTCGTGAAGCTGACCCATCAATCGAAGACGTCGTATGACGGCATCCGGGACATTCCTACCTAGCAGCCTTGTGAACACTCTGCGTGACGATTTTTAGGTCTGCGCGTTTTCTCGCCGCGCGCGATATTCCACCGACAATCGGCTGTACTGGTCTCCGGTGAGATCAAGCGTCAGTGTCCCTTCGGACGTTTCCCAGATCGCTTGATAGTGGAGATGTCCGATCATCACGGCCACGCCCCAGTAGTCGGGCAGCGGATGATAGAGGTCATTGTTCCAGACCACACGGTCCAACTCCGGCTCTCCATAAGCCGTGCTCAAGGCCAGTTTGAGCGCTGTATAGTAGCCGATGAACTCGTTCAAGCCGTTCAACGGGCGCTGAATAATCACGTATTGACCACGTGCGAGCGATCCCTTCCGGAATTCGTACCCCTCGAGCACGCCGTGATCGTGTATGTTCCGCAGATAGATCAGCGTGCTCTCTTCCTCCCGCTCGAGTGGGCCGGCGACCGCGCTCCTTAGCCGTTCAGGCCCTTGTCCCCAATGTCGTTGCAGTATGTCCAGAAAGGCGAGGGCCTGCCGCGTGACTTCCGCCTGCAGCGCGGCATCGTCGACATCATCAAATGAGGCGGTGGGGGGCGGAGGTCCAAACTCCGGAAGCTCGCCGCGTCCACTGGCCGGGATGAGGAGCGTCAGGACGATGAGCAGGAACATCCATCCGTGCATGAACGACCATAGGACGGCATCTGCCAGGCGGTCTATCCTACGAAAGGACGGGACTTAGGATCGACGTTTGGTCTTGGCCGTGGGGGGAGCGGTCAGCGGATCCTCTGGCCAATGATGCTTCGGGTAGCGGCCGCGAAGTTCCTTACGGATCTCGGGATAGGCGTTTACCCAAAAACTGGCCAGATCTTTCGTCACTTGCACGGGCCGCTTCGCCGGAGACAAGAGGTGCAGCATCACCGGCACCGTCCTATTCACGATGCGTGGAGTCTCTTTGCAGCCAAACATTTCTTGTAATCGCACCGCCAGAACGGGAAGGTCTTCCGAATAATCAAGCCTGATGTGCGATCCGCTCGGCACGGCGACGTGTGTCGGGGCCAACCGATTGAGTTCCTGCTGCTGGGTTCGGCTGAGCAGGGCCTGCAAGGGCTGTGTGAGATCCATGCGCTGCACGCGCTCCAATGTCGTCATGCCGACCAAGTAAGGCCCGAGCCAGTCGTCAAGCGTTTCACCAAGGCGCTCGTCCGATACGTCTGGCCAAGCAGCCAGTCTCACCTTGGAGGCGTTGGAGAAAACGGACTCTCATGCGCCAGTCCTCAAGTTCTGGCGTCCAGGCCAGCGTATGCAGTCCCGCCCGGCGCACTCCGTTCAGCAAGGCCGTTGCGACCAGGGAAGGATCAGGTTTGGACAGAGCTTCGTTCGACAATACCAGCGCGCCGAGGCGGCGTTGTCGTGAGGCGCGCACGGCGCCGGTGCGTTCGTCCCACGCGACCGCTTCAGACTCGGCGATCTCGGTCTGATACAGGTGTTCAATGTCCTTCTGGACGACGGGTGCAGCCATGTCGATGCGCGCCCACTGTGATCCGGCGTCCAATTCGGCAATGACGAGATACGGTTCGACGGCCAGAGGGTCCGGGTGGGTAAACACTGCGCCGCGACCATTGGCCAGGATATAGCGCGGCTCACTGCCTCCCTGACGTTGCGCGATGCGATCGGGATAGGCGATGGCGAGCAGGAGGCCTGCCAGATCGACATCCGTAGACCTCCCAGGCGGTCGCACGCCTATGAGCTGTTGGAGCTGTCCCTCCCACTGGCGCGCGGTACGCTTGAGGCGTTCGATCGTGCGACGATCGACAGAGCCGGCGGTGACTGCGGCGCGGTTGCCGTGCATCACGTCCAGTCGCAGCCGCACATCGGTCTCCCGGGCAGAGGGTGCACGTAACAGATCGCGCTCGGTAAGGAGCGCCGCAAGATCGCAGGCCAGTCCGGCGCAGCCAAGCGGGACCGATCTCAGCAGCATGTGCGCGAGTCGCGGATGCAACGGCAGCTCACCCATCTGCTGCCCATGAGGCGTGAGCCGTCCGTTGGCGTTCAGGGCGCCCAGACGCATAAGGAGCTCTCGGGCCTGTGCGACGGCGCCGGGCGGCGGCGGTGTCAGCCAGGACAATTCTAACGGGTCCGACACGCCCCATCGTGCTGTTTCGAGCAGCAACGAAGAGAGGTCCGCGTCGAGGATCTCGGGCGGACGCCGCGGGGCGAGCGACTGATGCTCTTGCTCGGTCCAGAGACGATAACAGATGCCGGGTTCGAGTCGGCCGGCTCGACCTCGTCGCTGGTCGGCCGAGTCCTGTGTGACCCGGATCGTTTCCAGACGGGTCAAGCCGGAGCGGGGATCGAATCGTGGCGCACGCAGCTGCCCGGCATCGATCACCACACGAATGCCGTCGATCGTCAAACTGGTTTCAGCGATGGAGCTGGCGAGCACGATTTTTTTCCTGCCGGGCGGGGCCGGTTCGATCGCCATGTCTTGATCGGCCTGTGGCAGGTCTCCGTGAAGCGGAGCGACCTGCACGTCCGGGCCGAGATGGGCATCGAGCAGGCTCCGTTCGATGCGGCGAATTTCCGCCATGCCCGGCAAAAAGACGAGCTGGCTGCCAGAGTCCTGAGCCAGCGAGCGACGAATACATTGGACGACGGCCGCCTCGAGACGGCCTGTCAGCGGACGGTCCAGGTAGCGCGTTTCGACGGGAAACATTCGGCCTTCGCAGGAAATCACGGGCGCACCACCGAGCAGATCGCTCACAGGCCCGCAGTTCAACGTTGCAGACATCACGAGCAGCCGAAGTTCAGGACGGACGAGCCGTTGCGTTTCAAGTGCAAGCGCCAAGCCGATATCGGCCTGAAGGCTCCGCTCGTGGAACTCGTCGAACACAATCGCCCCGTATCCCTCCAGCTCAGGATTGCTGACCAGCAGTCTGGTCAGCACCCCTTCGGTGACGACTTCCAGCCGGGTGTCCGCGCCCACATTGGTGTCGAGCCGCATTCGATAGCCGACCGTTTCTCCGACCGGTTGGTTCAGTGTTGCGGCCAGCCGATGGGCAGCGGCTCTGGCCGCCAGCCGCCTTGGCTCGAGCATGAGGAGCTTCTGCCCCGCCAGCCAGGACGCATCCAGCAAGGCCAAAGGCACACCGGTGGTCTTACCAGCCCCAGGCGGGGCAGTCAGCAGAGCGTTGCTTCCCTCTGCCAAGGCCCGTCGCAACTCCGGAAGCACATCTTCAATTGGCAGACGGTTCATGCTAGGGTTCGTCACGATGCGACTGTAGCAGAAGCCACGACGAGATCTCATCATCCGCGGTTGCCGAGCATCTGATGTCGACGTACCGATGGAGCACATCGAAGCCTGCCACGGCAGGCTGGTATTGGTTTCGTGGTGAAGCCCACGAAGACGACCCGTTCATCGTGCAGATCGATGAGGCGGGACAGTTTCAGTGGCCGGATGGGGGATACCAGGAGGTGCGGCTGGCCAAAGGCGAGTGGGCGGGGCCGATTGAGGTACCAGATGGATGATAAGCGGGTCCTGCCGCCAATCAGCCCAACGGGTGGTTGAAGGCCGCATGCTCTGGTGCCTCAGTTCGACCGTACAATGCTTCGCCGTCGCTCGGCTGGCAACTCGGTCCGTTGGCGCTTCGCGTGAACGGACCATCGAACAGTGCTCGAGAAAGAACGACGAGCTTGGAAGGATCGATTGAAGAACGAATTGCAGGTCGTCATGGACATTGAGCAAAGAGAGAAAGCTACTGTGACAGCTCGCATTGATCCCGCTCTGCCGGAGGACGCGCATGTTGTCGCCGCCATGGTTGGAGACCTGCTCCACGAAATCATGACGGCCGTAAATGACAAGGTCTTTACCTTTGATCACCATGAAGCGGAAGATCGCGCTCGTGCCTGGCTCTCCGACGGGTCCTATCTGGCGTTGCTTGCGAGAGACGGTGGAGCATGTGTCGGATTCCTGGCCCTGTATCAGAGCTATGCGCTGTATACGGAGGGAGTCTTCGGCACGATTCCGGAATTCTATGTCCGTCCGTCGCATCGTTCGCGTGGAATAGGGACAGCATTGATCGCCGAATCGAAAAAAATCGGACAGGCAAGAGGATGGCGACGTCTCGAAGTCACAACGCCTCCCTTGCCGCAATTCGATCGGACGCTGGCGTTTTACCAACGCCACGGATTCACGATCTCGGGCGGACGCAAGCTGAAAGTGGAGTTGTGATGAAGCCGGTTGTGCAGCTCGAGCGGACCGGCTGCGGTATCGCCAGTGTGGCGGCGCTGGCTGGCGTCGGCTACAAGGCTGCGCAGCGATCAGCGCGACGATTGGGCATTGTCGCCACCGATGAGCGCTTGTGGTCCGAGACCGGGTATGTGCGGCGCCTGCTTGCGCACTACGAACTGAGCACGCATGGGGCAGAGATGCCCTTTGTGTCCTGGTCGGCGCTGCCTGGGAAGGCCCTGCTTGCCATCAAGTGGCATCGAGATCGGAGACGGCCCCATTGGCATTGGGTGGTCTTCGTGCGCACGCATGAACGCATGAACGCGCCTATGTGCTCGATTCCGCTTCGGCGCTCAAACGGCATGTCAGAACCGATTTTGGCCGCATGAAACCGAAATGGTTTATCGGCGTCAGGGAGACGAAACCGCGAGCCTGACAGAAACCCAAGGAGGCATTAATGGGGCGGTCGTTAGGGGATCCGATCCAACGGTTGATGGGTTTGATGTTCAAGGCGCATCCCTGGCATGGCGTATCCATCGGAGAGAAGGCGCCGGAAGTGGTGACGGCGTACATTGAAATCGTGCCGACCGATACGGTGAAGTACGAAGTCGACAAGGACAGCGGGTTTCTCAAAGTCGACCGTCCGCAACGGTTCTCCAACTATTGCCCGGTCTATTATGGTCTCGTGCCTCAAACCTATTGCGGCGACAAGGTGGCGGCGATTTTCTCGAAACGGGCAAAACGCAAAGACATCGTCGGTGACGGAGATCCCCTCGATATCTGTGTCCTCACCGAAAAGACCATTCCGCACAGCGACATCCTGCTGACCGCCATTCCCATCGGGGGATTCAGTCTCGCGGACGGCGGCGAAGCGGACGACAAGATCATCGCGGTAATGAAGGATGATGCCGCCTACGGCGATTTCAAGGACATCGGTGACTGTCCCGTGACATTGATCGATCGATTGCGGCATTATTTTCTGACGTACAAGCAAGCGCCGGGCGAAGTGCATCACAAGGTCGAAATCACCGGCGTGTATGGGCGGGAGGAGGCCTTAAAAGTATTGCGCGCCAGCCATGCCGACTATCGGCAACGGTTCCCGGAGCTCGAATCCCTCTGGCCCAAACAACTGGGGTGAGGACAAGGTTGCACACCACCGCAAGGCGATGACGATGAAGCACGAACATCCCCGTCCGCCGGAAACGGCTGCCGTCCATGGATTTTCTCCGGGCTTTGCCGCTCTGGGCTTGGAAGCCAGGCTGCTCGCCGCCCTGGAGACGCTGGGCTACGAAGAGCCGACGCCGATTCAACGGGAAGCCATTCCCCCCTTGCTGGAGGGAAAAGATGTCTTGGGCCAAGCCGCCACCGGCACTGGGAAGACCGCCGCGTTCACGCTGCCGTTGCTGCAGCGTATCGCCCACGGCGCCAAGACCACGGCCTTCGGCCCTCATTCTTGTTCCGACGCGCGAGTTAGCCATTCAAGTCAGTGAAGCGGTGCAACGGTATGGGAAGGAATTGCGCACGAGCGTGCTGGCTGTCTATGGCGGTCAGGCCATCGGCCCTCAGTTTCATGCGCTGAAGCGCGGTGTGGACGTGATCGTGGGAACGCCGGGGCGGATTCTCGATCACATCCGTCGCCAAACGCTGAAACTGAACCATGTCCAGATTGTCGTGCTGGATGAAGCCGACGAGATGCTCGACATGGGATTTGCCGACGATCTCGATGCCATTCTGGAACAGACCCCGGCTGTGAAACAAACGGCCTTGTTTTCGGCAACCATGCCGCCCCGCATCAAGTCGATCGCGCATCGGCATCTCAAGCATCCGGCCGAAATCACCATTGCGAAGGAACCGGTGAAGGCCGGCGCGGCTCCTCGGGTGCAACAAACGGCCTACATCGTCACGCGGCCCTATCGCGGAGCCACATTGGCACGCATTATCGACATGGCCGGCCCAAAATCGGCACTCATCTTCTGCCGCACGAGGCTGGAAGTCGACGAAGTCACCCAGATGTTGAACAGCCGTGGGTATCGTGCAGAGGCCATTCACGGTGGCATGAGTCAGGTCCAACGCGATAGGGTCATGCAGGCGTTCCGTACGGGGCAGACGGAATTGCTCGTCGCCACCGATGTGGCTGCGCGCGGCCTGGACATTCCGCACGTCTCGCACGTCATCAACTACGATCTGCCCTCCTCCGCGGAGGTCTATGTACATCGCATCGGCCGGACCGGCCGGGCCGGACGGGAGGGCGCGGCGATGACGATTCTCGACCCGCGTGAGCAACGGCTGTTGAGAAGCATCGAACAGCACACAAAAGCCAAAGTGACTGTGGCGTCTGTGCCGTCCGCCGCGGACCTTCTGGGCAAAAGGTTGGAGCGCACGAGAGCGGCGGTGCAGGAAGCCCTGCAGACGGACAACATCGATGAGTTCAAGGGAGTCGTCCGGGCCATGGCTGATGCTGGCGACGCCACTGCGATCGCTGCGGCAGCGATGAAACTGATCTTCCGTGCTCAGGGAGGCGAACGAGTCGAAGAAGACATCCCGGCCATGCCGATCAGGCCGCCTGATGCGCACCGGCCGAACCCGCGCTATGGGCCTTCGTCCTATGACCGGCATCGTGAAGGGCATGCCGGCCCGGTCGAACGTCCGTCTGCAGGCCGAGCCTCCCCTCGGGGACGGGAGGCTGGCATGGCACGTATCTATGTGGGAGCGGGACGGGACACGGGCATCCGGCCAGGCGATCTCGTCGGCGCCATCGCCAATGAAGCGAAAATCAATTCCAATGTCATCGGGGCGATTCAAATCGAGGAGCGCTTCTCTCTCGTGGATGTCCCCGAACCCTTGGTGAAGGGCATTGTCGAGGTCTTGGGTCGGACGAGAATCAAAGGACGCAAGGTGCCGGTAAGGTTGTTTCGCGAATAAAGAGCCGGGCCTGGGAACGGGCAGGCGTGGAAGGAGTATAGGAGTATAGTAGATAGGGAGGCGTCGCAATGGACATTCGTCTGGCAGCCGTGCTGATGTGCTGCTTATGGTCAGGCGGCGGCTGTGGGCTGATCATGGTCGGTGACCCTGTTCAAGAGATGGACCTCACGTCGCAGGATGACACTGAGGAAAATCTCAAGGCCATTCGCGCCATCCTTGAGGATCAAGCCTCCCGTCGGCCGGAACAGAAGCCAGCCGACTCCTCCTTGCAGCCGTCGTCCCCTGATGCAGCACCGTCCCTGACCGAGCTCTCGTCGGGTATGCGGCCCCTCCCATCACCCATCTCGTCGGCGGGAAAGCCGCATGTCACGGCCAAGCTGCCATGGACCCCCACAGCCCCCAATCTGCCCACTGTACCGGATCGTCCTGTTCCCGCCTATACGATTCCTGCGCCCGTTGGACCGGATTATTCGGGATCCATTCGCTGTGCGCCGGACGGAATGGGAGGCCAGCGCTGCGCCGGTCGATGATCTCTAGAACCCTTCTATCCCTGGTCGCTGCGAGCAGCTTTCTAGCCCCACAGAATCCACCCTTGCCACAGTGCGATGCACCCAGGTAAGATTCCGTTCTCTTCCCGCCTGACTGATTGGAGGTGTTATGGCCTCGACTCGCACCACGAACTCGAAAAAGCCCCGGCTCTCCCTGGACCGCAGCATCGAGCGCATGCGCAAACATCTCGCGGAATTGGCGCTCTTCCTAAAGAATGACAAGGCCGGCCGTTCGCTCGAGGAATTCGATTCAGAATCAGAGCGATTGATCGCAGAGTTGCTCGGTGAAACGTCCGGCCTGCTGGACGCCTATCAATATGCCCAGCTGGGAGAGGCTGCTGGCCTTGTCAACATGACCGAAGAGGCTCCCGAAAGCATCGGCCTTGACGGCGAACGACAGAACCTCATGCAACGAAGCCGTGTGCTGGAAAGCTGTGTCGGAGAATTAGAAGCCCGTCGCGCGGCCGAGCCGAAGAAACCGAACTCGAGCAAGCACGCGCTGACCGGCCCGCAGGTTGCCGAGCATATGGCGCCTGATGTGCGCAGTGTTGCCCACACCGCCACCCTGCGGGAAGCCGGACGGCTGATGCAAAAATGGAAAACGGGCTCCCTGCTCGTGACGGATAATCACACCTACGTCGGATTTATCACCGATACCGCTCTCGCACACGATGTGGTGGCGAACGGACTCGATGCCAATACGACGCAGGTGCAATCCTGTTTCCGCAAGCCGTTGGTCGCGATCCACGGGGACCGGCCGCTCATCGAGGCGGTGAGATTGATGAAGGAACAGGCGACGCGCCATCTGGCAGTCGCACAGGATGGCGAGATCATCGGTGTGATCTCCGTTTCCAATATCCTCCGGTATTATTCCGGAGTCATTTAGAGCGCTCACTTTTCACAGCAGCAGGAGGGAAAATATGGGACCGACGAAAGCCATCGTCAAAGCCAACACTCTCTATGAGGCGGCAAGCGGCAAATTGATCAAGGATGGATTTGCGAACAGCCGCGATATCGAAGACTATGTGAAGCATCACTATCTTGCGCTCCCGGTGGTGGACAATGCGGGCAACCCGTGGCTGCTGGAGGGGAAACCGGTCTATTGTTTCCGCGGCAGTCAATACGAAACGCTGGACGACCAACGCGTACAACTGGCGCGTTGTCCGGATTGCGGAGGAATGGGCATCAGATCGGACGAATTTACGGTGGAATCCGATTGCATCCGTTGCGCGTCCTGCGGACATGAATTCGATGCGCGATTGGAAATGATGGAAACGTAGGGGAGGGATGATAAGCTCTGCGCGCTTACCCACTTCAGCTCGACCGCGCTAGACCTCCATCCGCTCGGCTGCGGAACTTGTTCCGTTCTGTGCCATGCACGAACGGAACTGCGAACAGTCCTCGCCGTCCTCAGAAGGACCGCGGCTGCTCGGTCTGCGACGGTGCCCTCGCTTCCGTGAAGGTCGCACGCAGAGCATATTCATCCCTCTTGATTGGAGAGACCAGCAAGCTAGGAGGGAGCATCATTTTGAAATTTGAGATCTGAGATTGAGATTCGCGAAAGGCAGTCAGCTCGCCAGCCAGGTCGCAAGTTGAGGCACCCACGGCAGCAACGCCACGCCCGCGCCGACAGACAACGCCACGATCGAGGCGACCAGTTCTTCATCCAGACCTGTCTCGGCCGCAAAGATCACGGCGGTCACCGCTGACGGCATTCCCGCCACCAGTATCACCACCGCTCGTTCGACGCCAGCCAAGTGTAAAACCTCCGCAGCGGCAAATCCCAACAGCACGCCCACGCCCATTCGCACCAGCACGCCCAACGCAGCAAGGCTCAGGTTGCCTTGGCCCGAGATGCTGATCGACAGCCCCAGCACGAGACTCGCGAGCGGCGTCGTCGTCATGTGAACGGGCATGAGCAGTTCCCGCAGCCAGATGGGCAGGCGCAGTCCGAACAGTTTCAACACCAGGATGCCGATCAAGGCCCAAAGGGGAGGAGCGGCAATGAGGCGCCGCATCGCCGATCCGGCATGGGTCGAGCCGGATCCATGCCAGAGTGCCAGACCATACAACAGCGTCAAGGTCAGGGTGGTCTGTCCCAGGTCGAACAGGACGGCGCGTGCGAGTCCCTCGTCGCCGAAGGTTGCCAGGATGACCGGATAGGCAAAGTAGATGGAATTGATGCAGCCCGTTCCAAGAAGGAATCCACCCCGGGTCAGGCGGGGAAGATGCAGCAGTTGTGAAAGTTGCCACGCGACGACCAACATCGGCAGCGTGACGAAGCAGGCCGCCAGCGGGAGTTTCCATGCCGCGTATGTGAACTGAATTCCGTCGAGCGAGACCAGGATGGTCGCCGGAAGGCTGATCGAGAACACCAGGGCGGCAAGGCGTTCGGCGTGCGACCGGTTAAGCAGGTTGGAGGCGCGGAGCAGTGCTGCGCCGAG
Organism: uncultured Nitrospiraceae bacterium; assembly: GCA_963824855.1. GTDB lineage: Bacteria > Nitrospirota > Nitrospiria > Nitrospirales > Nitrospiraceae > Nitrospira_C. The sequence continues at coordinate 167,257 of CAWGQP010000010.1, read as the reverse complement.
GAACAGGATGATGAACGCCACCAGGGCCTGCGGCATGGCCGGCAGCGTATCAGAGACGTAGCAGGGGGGCTACCAACGGTGAGAAGGTTCTAAGCTCTGCCTAAGACGACGTTAATCCCCGGCCATTACCTTGTAACCAGACACATCACTGAGGAGGTCTTACCATGCGTTCCCTGGGCATGCGAGCGTATTTGTCTGCGGTGTCTCTCTTCATGTCCTCTCTCCTTGCGAGATCCCGCGCCTCGCGGCCGCGCAGACATTCGGCCGCCTAGCGGCGCCAAGCCCCTCACGTCACCATTGGCGGGCCGTCCCGCTTCCGCTGAGAGGAGCGGGCGTCGCCTGTTCGGGTTTCGCCTCTGTTTTTTACCCTCCATCGATCCGACCTTCACTGACTTTTTACAAGGTCTGCCCCGCTTCTTAGCAACCTCGTTTTCGGTCGGCGGTATGGTGCGTTCACCTCGAGCGCAACAGTTCTAGCGCTCAATTACCAAACCATATCGCCATCGGAAATGAGGTTCTCTCATGGTATGTCGTCTTTACAATTTCGCCGTCATGTTGCTCGTACCCTGTGCCGCCATGCTGCTTCTCTCATGTGGGTCCGGCGGCGATGGGGACGGGAGATCTATAGCCGCAGCGATGCCCGGGGGATTCATCGAAACAGCGGGCAGCGCCATCCGGCCGCGTTGGTCGAGGGCGAGCTGCAAGAGTTTTTGCCAGAAGGCCGGGGCAAGTTCACGTTTCCACATCCATATCTGACCGAGGCCATGCGAATTACGACCGCAGAAGATTGCGGCGGAGCCGATTGCGTCCGGCAGGTCGGATACTCCTATTGGCGGAACATGAACAATCATGTCGACAGCAACGAAATGTTGATCTTCCTTGGGCTCATAAAGCCCATGGTGGGACGGGTCCGACGCTCTTTAGCTATGACAAATCACAGAGGAAATAACCAATCGAGGGCCGCTGTTTCCCGCAGGGAACCATCTGAGCGGCTATACGACATCCGGATGGTATTTCAGCGCGACGCGGCCCACCACCCTATATATTAGCGATGGCACGAAGATGCTGCGTTATGATGTGCTTTCACATGCGACGGAAGTCGTCTTCGACGTGGCGGGGAAATTTGGCGGCGACCGCGACGTCTGGCAAATGTCCTCCAGCTAATGATGACCTGGTGCATGCCGCGACGCTGCGGGTGAAGGGCACGTCGAACTACCTGGGCTGCGTCGTCTATCTGGAACCTACCGGACAACTTCTCTACTACCCGAAAGCCGGCGATCTCGATGAATGCCACATCGATAGAAGCGGGCGCTTTCTGACGACCTTTGAGCAAATCGACGGCAAGAACGGGGTGGATAACCGCATTATCGATTTATAAACCGGGACTGTACAGCACTTCTGAATCTGCCCGGCGTCGGCAGCCTCGGACACCACGATTCGGGTTTCGGCTATGCGGTCGGACATGACCGGTACAACAAAATGCCGAACGCAACGATAGCCTGGAACCTCTCGCCCTTCACTCGCGGGCCCGTGGATCACAAGGACTACAACTGGGATCTGGTTCAGGCCCAGCATATCAGCCATACGAATGCTCAATCGGGGATTCCGATGGAGCAGCAGTATGCCTGTGGCAGCAACGCCGACCGGCGCACCTACGCGCAAAATGAGATTCTCTGCTTCCGGCTGGACGGATCCCTGACCCAATTGGTTGTCGCCCCGGTCATGACCGATCTTGATGCGTCGGGTGGAAACGCGAACCCGACGGGGGCAGGCGGGGATTACGACAAGTCTCCCAAGGGCAATCTCGACGTAACCGGCCAATATTTCATCTGGACCACCAATCTAGGCGGCAACCGTTTGGATGCCTTCATCGTCAAAGTGCCTGGGCAACTGCTCTAAACCGATCCTCATGTCCGCAAGGCTTTCTTCCTCGCGTCCAGCTTGTTTAGGATGCGGGTAAGTCGGACTGGGGAGGGGGCGACCGTATGGCGGACGTGCTACGGGTCAGTACCGAACGTCTCAAGGAGGTCGTCGATCTGACAGAGCGCATTCAGTCGCTGATCCGACGCGCAAAGATGCGGGACGGCCTGTGTGCGCTCTTCATCACCCATACCACCGCGGCGCTGACGACCGGCGAGATCGGCGAAGGTACTGAGCAGGATCTGCTAGAGGTCGTCGAGCAGATCATTCCGTCAATTCGTTTTCGTCATGCCCATGACCCGTCGCATGCCTGGTCGCATATGGCCGCGTCCATCCTGGGCCCCTCGCTCACCGTTCCCATGGCGGACGGACAATTGGCCTTGGGCACCTGGCAATCGGTGCTGTTGGTTGAATTGGACGGGCCGCGCGAACGAACCGTGCGTGTGACGCTGTTTCCGACGTGATGCGTGGTTGCCGCCCGCTTACGACGCCCTTCTTGCAGTAAACATCAGCGCTTAGCCCTGCTTCGTCTGTCCCGCCACTCCTGTTGTTGCTGATCCCGCGGTAAAGGCCGGCCATCCTAGTCAGGGGTTTGGTGGGTTGACCTGGTCAGCCTCTAAGATCGTACGGTCAAGAGACGCGAAAGGCGACGGGGTCTATGGCCGAGTCTGTCGAACCGCATCTCTTTGTCATTCTAGGGGCGACTGGTGATCTGACGAGGCGCAAGCTGTTGCCCGCCCTGTTTCACCTTCGCACGTACGGCGAATTGGAGAAGCAGAATACGCTCATCCTTGGGGCGGCGCAGCCGGAGATGAGCGAAGAGGCTTTTCGTCTTTGGGCCTTCGAAAGTCTGAACAAATCCGTCGCGCGCAATGCACCGGATTTGCGTCGCTGGTGCGACGAATATCTTCATTACCAATCGGTTGGTCGAGGCGAACCAGAAGACTATGAGCAACTGGGCAAGTACATCCGACAGGTGGAACTCGCCCGTAATCTACCGGAAAACCGTGTCTTCTATCTGGCCCTGCCGCCGGCGGCCGTTCCGGTGGCGGTCGAACATCTTGCCCAGGCCTGCCTGCTGAAAAGCCGCGGATGGGTGCGAGTGGTCTTCGAAAAGCCCTTTGGACACGATTTCCGCTCGGCCCGTGCGTTGAATACCCTTCTGCATCGCTATCTCGACGAATCGCAGATCTATCGGATCGACCACTATCTGGGCAAGGAGACGGTACAAAATCTGCTGGCCTTCCGTTTTGCGAATCCCATTTTCGAGTCCCTCTGGAAGCGCGAGTCGGTGGAATGTGTGCAGGTGACCGTGGCCGAGGACATCGGCGTCGAGCACCGCGGGGCCTACTACAACGAAGCGGGCGCCTTGCGCGATATGGTCCAGAACCATTTGACGCAACTGGTGACGGTGGTGGGCATGGAAGTCCCCGTGTCTTTCGATGCGGATGCGATCCAAGCGGAGAAATTGAAAGTGTTGCGTTCCATTCCGCCGATCGACCCGCGTGACGTAGTCTTCAGTCAGTATCGGACTTGGGAATTCGATGATCACAGGATTCCCGGTTATCGGGAGGAAAAAGGCGTCCCACCGGATTCGTTGACTGAGACCTTCGTGGCCCTGAAAATGGAAATCCATAATTGGCGCTGGCGCGGCGTGCCATTCTATCTACGAACAGGCAAACGTCTGCCGCGCAAGATCACGCAGGTCGCCGTGATCTTTCGACAGGCGCCCATCCTCGTGTTTCGATCCCTCGACCCCGACAGCCTCGATCCCAACCAACTCATCATCACACTGCAGCCCAGCGAAGGGTTTGCGCTGGGATTCTCAGTCAAGACTCCGGGCCGGCCGTTCAGTTTCACGAACCGCGCGCTCCAATTCGATTACAAGCAGGCCTTTGGAGGCGAGCTGCCTGAAGCCTATGAGACGCTCTTGCGGGACATCATGATCGGCGATCAAACGCTCTTCGTCACCGCCGACTTTACTGAGACCGCCTGGCGACTCTACGACCCTCTGCTCGCCGGCAAGCGCGAGCCCGTGTTCTATACGGCGGGGACGTGGGGGCCGACTGAGGCAGACCAATTGCTCGAGCGGAACGGGCATCGCTGGCAATTGGGATGGTGACCGATGGTCGAGCCCCCTCCTTTCATCGTCACGAATATTCCTCAGCGGATGGATCGTTTACCCTGGTCGAAGTGGCACTGGCTTGTCGTGTCGGCGCTCGGGGTGACCTGGCTGCTCGATGGACTTGAGGTTTCAATCGTTGCGGCCTTGGGGCCGGTTCTCACCAATCCGACGACGCTGGCGCTCACGGAGTCCGAGGTGGGGTTGACGGCCTCGGCCTATCTGGCGGGGTCGGTCGTTGGGGCGCTCGTGTTTTCCTATCTCACGGACCGGCAGGGACGGAAAAAATGGTTCATGATCACGCTGCTGCTCTATCTGGTGGCGACGATCCTCACGGCGTTTGCCTGGGATCTGGCAAGCCTCATGTTTTTCCGGTTTTTAACGGGAGCCGGCATCGGAGGCGAATATGCCGCCATTAACTCAGCGATCGACGAACTGATACCGGCCCGTCGCCGCGGCCACACGGATCTCGCGATCAACGGCACCTGGTGGCTTGGCTCGGCGACCGGCGCCCTGCTGTCCGTTGTTCTGCTGAATCCAAACATCATTCCCGAGTGGTTGGGATGGCGGCTTTGTTTTATTTTCGGGGCGGTGCTTGGGATTGCGATCGTGCTGGTTCGGCGATTCATCCCGGAAAGTCCGCGATGGCTCATGACCCACAGCCGGATTGAGGAAGCCGAGGAAATCGTTACACACATTGAACGGCAGGTCTCGCGGGATGAAAACGTAAAGACCCTGCCCGAAGCGAGAGGCTCGATCACCGTGCGCACGCGTCCGCACGGCACGACCATCGGAACCGTGGCGCGGGAGCTCTTTCAGTCCTATCCACGCCGAACGGTTCTGGGGTTGGCGTTGATGATCACGCAATCCTTCATGTACAACGCGGTCTCCTTCTCCTTTCCCTTCGTCCTGACCAAATATTACGACGTGCCGTCGACCACGATCGGCCTCTATCTGTTGCCCTTCGCGCTCGGCAATTTTCTCGGACCACTGCTGTTGGGACGATTTTTCGACACGATCGGCCGGAAACAGATGATTAGTTTCACGTATGCGGTGGCGGGAGTGCTGCTGGCGGTGACCGGGTACCTGTTTTGGACCGCCTCGTTTACCTTGACCACGCACCTATTGGCCTGGTCGTCGATTTTCTTTTTTGCCTCGGCCGGCGCCAGCGCGGCCTACTTGACCGTCAGCGAGATCTTCCCGATGGAAATCCGCGCGATGGCGATCGCTTTTTTCTTCATGGTGGCGCAAGGGGCGGGCATTATTGCCCCCTGGCTCTACGGCCGGATGATTGAAACGTCGGTCACGAGTATTTTTTACGGCTATCTGCTTGGGGCTGGATTGATGCTGGTGGGCGCGGTGGTGGAGCTCATGCTGGGCGTCAAGGCCGAAGGCCGTTCGTTGGAACAGATCGCCGCTCCGTTATCGGCACAGCAGATCACAGAGGATACGTCGTCCGCCGCCTGATCCGCTTCTCCCAGAATCACCTGCAAAAACTGTCTCGAGATCTCCCGATGGCCCTCATTGTTGGGATAAAACCCGACACACAACACAGCGCCACCCGCACCATCCCACTCAGATTTCACCATCGCATCGCTCCTGCCAGAGGTGAGCCCGGTTTCCGGGCATCCTAGCCCATCCGCTTGGATATTGCTAGGAGGAGCCCTTGGGCGATGCTGTTCAACACGCCTCGACCGCTCCCTACGCAGGGGCTTGACGACAGGACGGCGGTCTGCTAGTTAAATAGGAATCCTTAGTAATGGAGGTGCTCATGCATACCGTCAGAGTGTTCGATACCTGGGTGAAGGCTTCGGGTCGCATGCTTCACTTCGACGTCATGACCAGCGATGAGGCGACGGCGTTGAGGTTGGCCAATGAGTATGTCGCCTCCGAGGGTTATGCGGCTGTCTCCGTGACGGCGGAGGAATGCCAGTTTTGCCATGCAGAGCCGTTGGTCATGTTCAGCGAACACCAACAGCGGCAGTTTCATGAGTCGGGCGGTTTCATTGTCCCGTTGACGGCGTAGTGTCATCATTGTCATCACGAGAAGGAGGGCATGATGGGGAAGGGAATCATCGTCGTCGTGGTCCTGAGCGTGCTGGTGTCAACGGGAGCCGTCTGGGCAGAGGGCTCCACAAGGGAAGTCGCTGTATGAGCGGCTTGGCGGCAAGGACTCGATTACCGCCGTGGTCGAGACGTTCGTCACAAAAGTCGGTGGAGACAAGCGGATCAACGGCTATTTTGCAAGCACTGACCTCACGAAGCTGAAGATGCAGTTGGTCAATCAGATTTGCGAAGCCAGCGGCGGTCCGTGCAAATACACCGGGCGGACGATGAAACAGACCCATGCGGGTATGGGGGTAACCGATGCTGCTTTCGGCGCCTTAGTGGAAGATCTGGTCGCAGCGCTGGACCATCACAAGGTCGGGAAGGTTGAGAAGGATGAACTGCTTGCAGTGCTTGGGCCGATGAAGGTCGACATCGTGGAAAAGAAATAGATGGGTTCCTGTCCGGCGGGGGGCAGACCTCCCGCCGGTGCTATTCGATCTTCCCTGGGATCTCGCCTTCATCCTCGACCCCGTTGACACCATCCGGTGGCATGCGTAGCCTGTCCGTAGTTTTGGCTGAAGAAAGGACGTGGCTATGGCAAAGCGAGCCCTCTCTCCTGCGAAGATCATGCAGCTGGGCGTCGGATTTTTGGGTTCGAAGACGCTGCTGAGCGCCATTGAGTTGGGACTCTTCACCGTCTTGGCGCTTGGACCACGCGATGCCGAGACGCTGAGGCTGCAGCTGGGATTGCACCCGCGAAGCGCGCGGGACTTCTTCGATGCGCTCGTGGCCTTGGGCATGCTCAGGCGAACCGGGACGCGCTATGCCAATACCCCGGAAACGGCGCTGTTTCTGGACCGCAACAAATCCTCCTATGTGGGCGGCATCCTGGAAATGGCCAACGCCCGTCTCTATCGCTTCTGGGGCTCGTTGACGGAAGGGCTGCGCACCGGAAAGGCGCAGAACGAGGCCAAGACAGGCGAAGACTTTTTCGGGACGCTCTATGCGGACCCGCAACGGCTTGAAGGGTTCCTCAAGGCCATGACCGGTCTCAGTCTCGGCTCCGCCAGAGTCATTGCCAAGAAATTTCCCTGGAAACAATACCGCACCTTCGTGGACGTCGGCTGCGCACAGGGCGGTGTGGCCGTCGAGATGGCGCTGGCCCATAAACACCTCACCGGCATGGGCATGGACCTGCCCGTGGTGCAACCAGTTTTCGAAGCCTATGCCAAGGCGCGGGGCGTGGACTCGCGCCTGCGATTCGTGCCGGGCGATTTTTTCAAAGAATCCTTGCCGCAGGCCGACGTGATCATCATGGGACATATCCTTCACGACTGGAATCTCGACGACAAGATGATGTTGCTGCGCAAGGCCTACGCGGCGCTGCCGCCGAAGGGGGCGCTCATCGTGCATGAAGCATTGATCGACGATGAGCGAAAGACCAACGCCTTCGGCCTGCTGATGAGTCTGAACATGCTCATCGAAACACACGGGGGGTTTGATTTCACCGGTGCCGATTGCCGCAAGTGGATGAAGGAAGCCGGCTTCAGCCGGACGAAGGTCGAGGCGCTGACCGGGCCCGACGGCATGGTGGTCGGATACAAATAATCCATGAAGAGAAAAGACGATCGGGAGAAGGCGGACCGTTCCTCGGCGTCCGAAGCCGGAAAGGCTTCACCTGGGCCTGCACGGACGATCGGCCGCCGGCATTTCCTCACGGGCAGCGCGTCGCTGATCGCACTGAGTTCCACGTCGCTGTTGTTGCCGAGGGCAACGTCCTTCGCTGCGGATCTAGGTTCCGACCCCATGCTCGTGCCCGGCTCACCGGCGCGGTCCTATGGCGAGCGGTCCACGTTCGAGTCGGCGAGCAGATCCGCCGGAGAATCCCATTCCCTCACGCCGCTCCAGGACCTCCACGGCATCGTCACCCCCTCATCCCTGCACTTCGAACGGCACCATAACGGCGTTCCGGCGATCGATCCCTCGCGGCATCGACTCCTCGTTCATGGCCTGGTCGCGCGGCCGGTGCTCTTCACGCTCGACGACTTACAACGCTTTCCGTCGGTCTCTCGGTTGGCGTTTATCGAATGCGCCGGAAACAGCCGTCATGGAGTGGCGCGACGCGCAAGATCACACCGTTCAGGAATTGCATGGCCTGACGAGCACCAGCGAGTGGACGGGCGTCAAGCTCGCCACCCTGTTGGAGGCCGCGGGGCTGAAGCCGGAGGCAGCATGGGTGCTAGCGGAAGGCGGCGACGCCGCCGGTTTGAACAGAAGCGTGCCGCTGACGGGTGAGGTTCTCTCAGACGCCATGGTGTGCTACGGGCAAAACGGGGAAGCCTTGCGGCCCGAACAGGGCTATCCGGTCCGTCTCCTTCTTCCTGGTTTCGAGGGCAACATCAACATCAAATGGCTTCGCCGCCTGAAGGTGGGGTCGACACCCTTCATGACACGCTGGGAGACTTCGAAATATACCGATCTCATGCCCAACGGCACCGCTTATCAATTCAGCCTGGTCATGGAAGCCAAATCGGTGATTACGAGTCCGTCAGGGCAGCCAGCAGATCCGTCCCGGCTTTCAAGAGATTCGTGGTTTAGCCTGGAGCGGAAGGGGACGGGTCGTGAAGGTCGAGGTGACGGTGGACGGGGGGCGAACTTGGCGTACCGCGGAACTGCAGGAACCCGTGCTGTCCAAGTGCCACACGAGATTTCGTGTCCCCTGGACCTGGAATGGCGAGGAGACGGTGCTCCAAAGCCGGTGCGTGGACCAAACAGGATACCGGCAGCCGTCCCGAGATGCGCTGATCAAGGTCCGTGGTACCCAATCGAGTTACCACTATAATGGCATCCAAAGCTGGAAAATCGACCGGGATGGACGAGTGCGCAACATCCATGCGTAAGCATGGCACGCTGAGCTTGATACTGGCGCTTTTCGCCGGCTGTGTGATGGCGAATCGTCCGGCAGAGGAAGAAACTGCCCGCCTGGGGTTGGGACAACCGGCGACCGCCGAAGACATTCGTCTCTGGAATATCGATGTCGCTCCGAGCGGTGAAGGGTTGCCGCCGGGCCGGGGCACTGTCCCTCAGGGCGCTACAGTCTATGCAGCGAAATGCGCGAAGTGTCACGGCGCATCCGGAACCGAAGGCCCGATGGACCGGTTGGTCGGCGGCCAGAACAGCCTGGCCACGACCTCCCCGGTAAAAACTATTGGAAGCTATTGGCCTTATGCAACAACCCTCTACGATTACATTCACCGCGCCATGCCCTTTGATGCTCCGCAATCGCTGACGCCGGACGAAGTGTATTCGGTGACCGCCTGGCTCCTCCATCAAAACGGTATCATCGCCGAGAATGCTGTGGTCGATTCGGCGACGCTTCCGGCGATCCAGATGCCGAACCGTCACGGGTTTGTCCCAGACCCACGGCCCGACGTGCATGGTCCATAATACGGCGCGTCTAACCCTCGTCGGCGTAGACTGGTGCCGACGATTGCATCGTACGATCATTCTAACTGGAGGGACCCATGAAACGTTCAGGATCGGCGGTCTGGCAAGGTGATTTGAAAAGTGGCAAAGGAACGGTGTCGAGTGACAGCGGGGTGTTGACGAACCAACAGTATTCTTTCGGGACGCGCTTTGAAAACGGGAAAGGCACCAATCCGGAAGAATTGATTGCCGCCGCCCACGCTAGCTGTTTCACCATGGCGCTTTCCGCGCAGTTGGGCAATGCCGGATTGACGCCAGAAAAACTAGAGACGAAGGCCACGGTGACCTTGGACAAACTTGAAGCGGGCTGGGCGGTGACCCACATCCTTCTCGATGTCAAAGGGCGTGTGCCAAAAGCAGATCAGGCGGCATGGGACAAGGCCGCGCAGGCGGCAAAAACCGGCTGCCCGATCTCAAAATTGTTGAATACGACCATCGAGATGAATGCCAAGCTGGAAGGCTAGGAGGCAGTGACCGTTCGAGCACACGATTCCATCGCGTTCTTGTTCGACTTGGACGGCACCCTGATCGACAGCGTCTATCAGCACGTCTTGGCATGGCGTGAAGCGACGCAAGCGGCGGGCCTAGAGTTGCCGGTGTGGCGCATTCACCGGCAGATCGGGATGAGCGGAGGGCTCATGCTGAACGCGCTCTTGCGGGAGACCGGCCGCCCGGTCTCGAAGAAGGACGCCGAGCACATCCAGCAGGTGCATTCCCGGGTGTATGCGGAACAGGCTTCGTCGCTCCGGGTGCTGCCCGGCGCACAAGAACTGCTCGACACGCTCGCAGGCGAACACATTCCCCATGCGATCGCGACCAGCGGACGTCTACAGAATGCCCAACATGCCTTGAAGCTTCTCAAGCTGGCCGAGGGCGTGCCGGTCGTGACGCGCGATGATGTGCGGTTTGCCAAGCCGGACCCGGATTTGTTTCTTGCCGCCGGCGACCGCCTCAATGTTCCCATGAGCCGTTGTGTCATTGTAGGAGACAGCGTCTGGGATCTCTTGGCCGCACGCCGTGCATTTGCCCTCGGAGTCGGTTTGCTGTCGGGCGGGTATGGACGCGAAGAATTGGAACGGGCGGGGGCGTATCGTGTGTATCAGGACCCAGCGGAGTTGTTGCGGCATCTGGATGAAGTGGGGGTACGGTTGAGCTGAGAGCGAGAGATCCCTTGCCCTCACGCTGCGGCTCGATTGCACGGCGTCTCGTCATCGCTCAGTTGCGGAACTCGTTCCGTTACCACAAGAAGATCTCTCGCTCTCAGATTGCATTGGATAAAGGAGCGAGCTTGGAAGGAGCATAGGGATGCTTCAGGCATAGGAATGTTTCAGATTGAGCGGCGATGGCCAGGAAGCTGAGTGCGGGGATTGTCCTCTATCGGAGGCGTGAAACGGGAATAGAAGTGTTGCTCGTCCATCCCGGCGGTCCGTTTTGGGCCAAGAAAGACGACGGTGCCTGGTCGATTCCGAAAGGCGAGTATGTCGAAGGTGAGGATCCGCTGTCGGTGGCGAAACGGGAATTTGCTGAAGAGACCGGATCGGAACTGAGCGGGCCCTGCGTTGAGTTGCCTCCGGCCAAGCAGCCAAGCGGAAAAATTATCCGGGCATGGGCGGTCGAAGGGGATCTCGATGCCGCGTCCATCCGCAGCAACAGCTTTTCCATGGAATGGCCCCCAAAGTCGGGACGCGTGCAAAGCTTTCCTGAAGTCGATCGCGCGCTCTGGTGCGACGTTACGCTGGCGAGACGGAAGCTTCTTCCCGGCCAACGGGTCTTGCTCGATGAGCTTGAACAGCGGATAAGATCGGGCACCTGAACACACGAGGCGCCTCTGTCCTGCCGGTCCTAACGAGGGTCGTCGACATCGACAGCGAGCACAGGGTGCGCGAAGCAGCGGCGGGGTACTGTTGAGAAGGTCGAAGCGCTACCCGCCGCCGTCGAGCGGTGTCCGGCCAGATCGACCCTAGGACCGGATCACAATCAGCTTGAAGACATCGACGTATCGCACTTGTGCTTCTCGCACAAGGGATGCGTCGTCTGGTGCAATTCCTTTGCGTAATACGAAAGGATATCGCACTCTTCCGGCGACAGTTCTCCCGTCCGGAGCGCCAAGCCAATCAGCCGCTCACACATCCGCATAAAGTTTTTGACTTCGGTCCGCATTACTCGCGGCAATCTATCGGACCAGGGTTATTGACAGTACTCGGGACCTTCCTAGTCTTTCCGCATTACGCACACCGTGAAAGCCTGTCTAATCCGGAGTTATGCGCGATGCCCTGGTGAACTCCCTGGTAGGCGATAGCCCGCGCTTTCTCTATCGTAAGGCAACTCGGACAACCTCTCGGGTTTTGGACGTTTGCAATGGCACTCTCTCAGCCCCGTTGGACACGATGGTTGAGTGGCCGGCTCCTCTCCCTGACTCTGTCGATCGGACTGCTCGCCGGCTGCAGCGGCAGCGATAGCCATGGTTTTTCCTCCGTTTCCTCTGATGGAGGGGGGAGTGGCGACAGCAGCGGCGGGACCGCTTCATTTCCTCAAGTGAACGACGTCGTCTTTTCCCTGGTCTCCGACGGGGCCGGGGGGGTGTATCTTGGCGGGCGTTTCAGTCTGGTCGGCCAGGTTCCCCGCCAGGCGCTTGCACATGTGCTGGCGAATGGGACGGTCGATCCCTCTTGGAATCCCCTTCCGGATGGACCGGTGACCGCGCTATTGCTGCGCGATCAAACGCTCTATGTCGGCGGAGATTTTTTTGGCCTGAACGGGGAAGAGCGCTGGCGCCTCGCCGCGGTTGACCGGACGACAGGCATTCTCACGACCTGGAATCCGAAGCTGGGCAACGCCAACCTCGTGGATGCGCTGGCCTCGTCGGACGCAGTCGTGTATGTCGGCGGCGTGTTTGAATTGGTCAATGCCGTGGTGATTCCCGGGACCGGCTTACGTGGCGAGGGTCGCCGCAACCTCGCAGCTGTGGATGCGACAACCGGCGTAGTGACTCCCTGGAACCCGAATGTATTCAATGGGGAAGTGATGGCGCTGACCGTTACAGGCGCGCTCGTATACGCCGGAGGCAGTTTCGATCAGGTAGGACTCGTCGGGCAGGACGCCATCCGTCTGAACCTGGCGGCCTTTGATGCGGGCAGCGGTGTCGCCACGCCGTGGAATCCCTCGGTCCGCGGGATCAATGGCGATGTCGTGCAGGCACTGCTGGTGGCCGAGAATCTCATATATGTCGGAGGGCGTTTCAGCGAAGTGGGTGGCCAGGCGCGCGACAATCTGGCCGCACTCGATCGTACGACCGGTCTCGCGACCGGTTTCAACGTGCCCACGAACGATACGGTATTCACGTTCTCCGATGATGGCCGCTGTCTGTACGTGGGGGGATTGTTCACGACGATCGGAGGACAGCCGCGTGGCCGTCTGGCCGCCATCGACAAAACGACGGGGTTGCTCACCTCGTGGAACCCGAATGCGAATGGTCTGGTCCGGTCGATTGTCGTCTCTGGCGGCAAGGTCTTCGTGGCGGGAGAATTCACGACGATCGGCGGCCAGCCCCGCACGATGTTCGCCGTGATCGATCCGGAGACGGGCCAGCTGGTCGGGGATTGAAGGTCTAGGCGGCTTGCAGACGCCGGACGGTGGCCGCAAGCTCGTCCACCTTGGAGAGGAAGTGCCGACGCTGTGCCGCTGTGGCGGAGCGATCGAGGCTGATGACCAGACCTGCAATGTGGCGCCGCAGCTGCTTCATTATCTCGGCGAACTGTGGATCTGCGTCCTTGTCCTGGTTGACCAACCAGTCTTCAAGGCGCGCGGCCGTCTGATCGCTTTTTCGAGATTCGATCAAGGCCAGCAGTTGCTCATGACGGTGCTTCTGATGGGCATACCAGGCGGGTAACGTATCGGGAAAGTTCATCGTCAGGCGGGTGATCTCCTGTTCCTGCTGCCTCGAAAGCGGCCCCAGCCATTCTCTGGCCAAGCCGAGGATCCGCTCCGTGCGCTTGGCCAAGCGTACGGCGACATCATCTTGAAGCAGGGCTTCCGCCTGCGCCAAGTGGCTCTGTAACGCTTTCTTCAACCGGATGACCTGAGGATCGTTGACCTGGCGGACGAATTCCGATCCATCGGACACGAAGCGAGCAAAGAGATCGACTCTCAGCTGATCGTATTGGAGGAAGGCCCAATCGAGGTCGTCCGTGGTCAGCCCGTCCTGTGCACGGTCTCTGGCCTGGTGCAGCACCGATTCATAGCGGGGCAGCGCCTCGTGACGATGATGGCTCAGAATGTCGCTCAACCGCGACGAGAGAAACCTTTTTTGCGAACGATTCAGATCGAAGTAGCCGTCGATCTGGCGTGCGATCAGCCAATCAGCGTGGTTGTACACCAGTGTTGTGGCCACGCACCCGGCAAAGGCCAGCGACACGAACAGAATGGTGATGAGCAGGAGTCGACCTGCGCGGATGATCTTCATCGGTTGTGATTGCCTTACGGTCGAATCGGTGAGTCTAGTATCACGTTATCACAAGAGGCGGGGTTGCGGCTAGCCGACCATCAGCGACAAATTCTCTCCGAGTATTCGCATAGTTCCGTTTTAAACATCAATCTGATGTTCCGGTTCAAGGGCGTGCGGCGAGCCTGGCGAACTGCTGCTTGGCCTGGTTGATCTTCCGAAGGTAGGTCTGTACGTCGTGATCACCGCAGTGCTGCCGGGGAACGAATTTGAATCCGCGCGAGGCGAAGGCGTGCCCGGCCGAAGACCCGCACAGGTGAATGATCGCGGCGAGATCCTGCTTCTTTTGCTGCGTCGCGCCTGATCGGGTCCCGATCGCCTGCGCGACCTGACGGTCGAGGAGAGCGGCCGTCAGTTCGATCGCATGACTGGGCAGCACGCGCGTGTAGAGACGATTGAACCAGCATGACCGGACATCGTGCCAGGGACCGTCCTCCGCAACAACATGATCGTGAATGCAGTAGCGCCTGGCAGCCTGAAACGTACCTGACGTGATCTGATACATGCCTACCGCACTCGAGGCTGGCTGGTACCATTCGAGAGGATTCCACGACGCGCGCCAGCGCCAGTACGTTCTGGCGATGGGGTTGCCGCTCCCTTCGACCTGGGCCAGCGCGGCGAGCAATTCGGGAGTGATGACGGCCGTGGCATGTTCGCGAAAGAGCGGGCCGTACTCCCGCCAGGTCTCAGCAAAATTTTTGTCGAACGCGCTGTCCAAGGGGAACAGCACTTCGCTCGGTTTTCTGATGACGTGGTAGGTCCAATTGACGCCAAGCCCGACTATGAGAACCAGCGCGATCGTGACGGGGATGCTCACGGCGGGATGAGCCGCCAAGACGGCGCGCACGAAGGCTCGCACCTCGCGCCAGCGCCAACGGATGAAGCGCCACTGCTTATTCAGGGTGAAGCGGCGGCGTGACCTTCGGCGGTGAGGGGAACGAAGGTTGGAGCGGGGAGGCATGGAAATAATATAACCGAAACATAAAAAAAGGGAGTGAGTAATGAGAGATCAGTCATAAGAAGGGATGAAAAGCGAAATGTCCTGCCTGCTCCAATGCTTCATCTCGACCGCACAACGCCTCCAACAGCTCAGCTCGGAAACTAGTTCCGTTCCGGCTTTGCCAAACGGAACGTCAAACATCCTCGCTGTCGCCCTGCGAACGCAGTTGATCGGCGGTGCGGTACCCGAGATTCCGCATAAGTCGCAGGGCAGACCTTCCGCTTTCTTGTCCCGGTGGGGAGCAGGGAACGAGCAAGCTTGGAGGGAGCATTGAGATATGCGCAATGGACTCGGTGCCATCGTAAAAGTACAATGTCTCCGCTTCTTCATTCCTCCAGCCTATGAGTCGACAAATTCTCATTGTCAGCGCGCACCCCGATGACATGGAAATCGGCATGGGAGGCACCGTTGCCAAACTGGTTGAGGAAGGAGCCGAGATTACTTCTCTCATCGTGACAGACGGTGGTCGGGCGTCGAACCCTTTCGGCTGGACCGAGCAACGAATGGCTGAAGTGCGGCGGGCTGAGGCGCTGCGGGCTGCGGAGGTCTTGGGCGTGAAGGACGTGATCTTCTGCGACCAGCCTGACGCGTCGGACGAGGTCGATGTCAAGGCAGTCAGGCGGAAGCTTGTCGAGCTATTGACTCGCCTCAAGCCCACCGAGATCTATACGCTTCACGAAGAACTCGATCGACATACGGCCCACCGCCAGGCGGGCAGTCTGGTGAGAGATAGTATGGGTGAATCGGGTTTCACGCCAAGCGGAGGCGCCTGGGCCTACGAGGTCTGGGGTCCGTTCGCAAGATGGGATCGCATCGAATATATCGACGCCTATGTAGAGAAAAAACGACTGGCCATCGCGGAGCATCGAAGTCAGGTGACTGTGATCCCGTACGGGGAGGGAATGCTAGGGTTGAATCGCTGGCGCGCCGTGTACGCCGATCCCATGGAAGATGCCCCTGCCGGCACCTACGCAGAAGTGTTCCTTCGCGTGGTTTAGTCGGGTCCTATTGGCTCGTCCTTACATCCCGAGGTGCTTCTTGAGAATCGGTGAATCCTTGATGGCGGGATTCGTGGGGGCTAGTTCTGCCGCCTTTTTGAAGGACGCGGTGGCGTCCTCGTGTTTCCCCATTTTGTCGAGTGAGAGGGCCAAGTTATAGTGGGCTTCAGCAAGGTTCGGATCGGCCTTGATGGCTTTCTTGGACCAATCTGCCGCGACGTCCCAGTGCCCCTGTTTGTAGTGGCCGACGCCCTCGTCATTGTCTGCCCGACCAGGTGAACCGGCGGGAGCCATGAGGGCCGTGTCAGCACCACCTGACGTGGTTGCCGTCCCGGCAGGTTTGCCGTAATCACACGCGACCACGGTGAAGAGACACGCAAGTATCACACTCAGCGCAACAGAGACCTGTTTCACGTTGAACCTCCTAGGTAACATGGATCAGAAGCTTGTGTGATCATGTCTCAATCGAGATGCCCGGTCTGATCAATAGTGCTCACTAGCGACGCGCACACGAGAGATCAACCAGGCGTGGTACAGTCGGCCATGTCCATTCCGCCGTTCACTCCTTGTCCTGCCACCGGAGATGCGTTCATCGGTCGACAAGGTCTGGTCAGGAACCTTCGTCGGCGTATTGCGGGAGGCGAATCCCTGGCGGTGATCGGCGGGCCGAAACTGGGGAAGACCTCGCTGGTGCGTACCGCTCTGCAAGGACTGTCCGACCGCACGGTGATCGAGGTGGATTGCGGCACGAATCCGTCGCGCCCGCTCAATGAGATTTCCGGCTCGATCGTGGTGTTGGAGAATCTAGACGCTATCGATGGTCCGGCGATCGCACCGCTGCTCATGCGCCTGTCGGCGGCAGGAACAGCCGGCCTCGTGGTGACCGGTGGCCGACGGCTGCGGACCGTGCTGGGACACTCCGTGACAGAAACCGGCCTGAACCTTCGCCTGTTTCCCTTGTCAGTTCTGCTTGACGGGGAGATGCGACAGTTGATCGGCAGAGATACGAATACCTCCCTGGCCGCATGGACGGGAAACCACCCCTACCTGACGAAGCTGCTTCTGCACTATCTCCACTATAGTGAAGACAGTGATCAGGCAGTTGCGGCCGGCCGGTGCCAGTGGGAGCCATTCGTACGGCGTCTGGCTGCGGACATCGGCGAAGACCTCGAGCGGCGGCTGCTGTGCTACCTCATCGAGCGCGGGAAACCGGTGAATCCCGTCGAGGCCCAATCCGATACCGGTATCCAAGACATTAAGGTGGTTGCGGATACGCTTGTCTACCTGGGTGTCATCAGCCGCTGGATCCGGAATGAAGAGGCGACACTCTTTGCCGGGTGCCGACTGCTCAATAACCACATCGCTGCGGTCTGAATTGGCGATGAAGGGCGCGGGTCCTGTCGCCGGTCAGCCCGTCCGTCCTCGCACTCCGCCCGGTGTAGGAAAATTTGTAAGGATGAGATGCCCCGCACACTCCGGTGCCTCAGTTCGACCGTACGATGCTTCGCCCTTGCTCGGCTGTGCAACTCGGTCCGTTGGCGCTTCGCTGAATGGACCATCGAACAATGCTCGCCGTCGTGCAGCACGACCGGATCTGCTCAGCAGCTTGTGGTCAAGCCGCGTCTCGGCCTGCCGTCTGTTGACTCAGCGACCAGCAAATACATTTAGTTTACCCTACCTAGGCTGTTGACAGGCTCCGTTAACGAGTCGTAGCCTGTCAGAAAATTATCAAGGCCAATGGATGAAAAGTGGAGCATTTCTGATTTCGTCGCCCAGAGAGGCAGAAAGAGGTTCTATGGGAGTCAGAGATTGCCACAGATCGGGAAGTCTACGAAAAGGAAGTCGAATACATTAGGACCTATAAAGCAAATGATCCTGTCATTGGTTATAACCGGCGGCCCAAATCAACGAGGTAGGACTAGGTGAAGCGAGAGTAACCATTTGCTCATCCGTCGCGAATTCGCGTGATCTCACATTTAGCAGCCCCAGGGCGCTCCCTAGAATCGGAGGATCCAACGGAATACTATAATTGACAGTCCACCGTTCAATACGCACGCCTGTCATGGAGGATGCTATGCGATTTCTTGTGGCTGTCGATGAATCGGAAAACTCAAATCGCGCGGTGAAGTATGTGGGATCGCTCCTGCGCGAGACGCCAAAAACCACCGTCACGCTGTTTCACGTCCTCAAACCCATGCCTCGGGGGCTGCTGGAGCATGGCGGATCGGAGAATCCCGCCACCGAAGCCCGATTGAGTGAACAACTGCGCCAGGACCAGGAATCCTGGATTCGACAGGAAGCAGAACGAGAGTGTCCGTTCCTGATCAAGGCATGCGAGACGTTGACGCAATCCGGCTTCGATCGGAGCCGGGTGGCGTTGAGAATAGGCCATGAGGATGACATCGCGAGAAATATCCTGGAAGAGGCACGGAACGGAAAGCATGAAACCATCGTCGTCGGGCGGCATGGGTCGTCCGGCATCAAACGGCTCTTCGGCGGCGGCGTGACCGATCAAATATTGCGCGATGCAAAAGGATTTGCGATCTGGGTGGTGGAATGACATGGTCAACCAGACGCTTGTTAATCAAGAACTCGCTGCGGCAGAGTTAGCATGGAACGACGGCAATGATGGCAAGGCGCGCGTCTGTGCGCGGCGCGCCGTGGCCTTGGTGACCGAGGCCTGGCTGGCTGGTCTGCCTGAACCGCTTTGGCGCGGCGATGCAATGGAGCATCTCCGACGGATTCATCAGTTGGAGGCGTTCCCGCTCCCCATCCGCCAGGCGGCAGAGCGATTGAGCACCGCCGTGCCCCGACGAGACGCCGCTCCCTTCACCACTGATCCGCTCGCCGATGCCAAGGTCATCATCGAGTACCTCGCCGCCGACACCAAAGAATAGAACGTATCTTCTGACCTTGCCATTTCTCCGCTGAACCTTGACGCATCTCCGGTTGGAGGGTACGGTTTGTCCTATGAAGAAAGACTCTTGGCTCTATGCGACCGCGTTTGCCTCCGGGATTCTGGTGTGGATTCTGATCTCCTCTTTCTCGGGCAAGCGAGAGGCCTGGGACTCGAATTCATATTTCACCTTCGGGATTCCAGCCCTCGGCGTTGTTGCGGGCATACTAGGGTATGTCCAGCCTGATCGGACATGGAGATGGGGGATTGTTCCCTACCTGGGTCAAGGTGTCTGGATGTTTGTCCATCAAGGGTTTGGTAATCTGTTCCCGCTCGGGATGTTGGTATTGGGTTTTTTCGCGGTACCTTCGATCGTGACGGCAAAGGTGGGCGCGGCGATTTCAAATCGAGTAGCGAGGAACCAGTAAGTTCCAATGAGCCATCCTTTTGCTTTGTCGCTGTGCCCGATTTCCTGAACTGCATTCTGTCTCTACCATCCCTCGACCGATTTCCTTGATCACGATGCCATTGTTGACGTCCGCCCACTGAGAGCGTAGGGTTCCTGCGCATGGGAGCTTGTACGGTTACAAGATTTGCGCTGCTCACGACACTGCTCGTTCTCCTCGCCGGTTGCACGTCATCCGCGGTCAGCAGGCCCAAGCAGGAAGTGACGGCGGACTCTTATAGAAAAGATACTGCCAAGGGATTCGTGGTCCTCTCTGCGCTATGGGGTCGTACATGGAACTGTGCGCAATTTGCGAATGGACAACTGTGGTCCTTCGGCTTTGACCGGCTGCCGAGCGAGACCACGGGGGACAATGCCACGGCCGATGTCGTCTTGGAAGGCTCCTCATCCTATGGAGGAGGGCCGGCCACAAACTACGTGCTCATGTTGGATCCGGGCGAATATGCCCTGGCAACGTTTGCCATCAAGGTGGCATCGACGACCGATGCGAAGATTACGAATGTGGGCCGTGCGCGGCTCTTCGAAGGAGGCAAGCCGATCGGGGGCACGTTCACCGTGAAGGCCGGGGAATTGGTCTACATCGGGCACTTCGGATTGGACTGTTACAAAGAGCCGACCATTTGGCGTTACTATCCGGGAGGGCGCGAAGGGTTCGAACACTACAAACAGATGGTCAAACAGCAATATCCCTTTTTGGATGTCAGGCACATGCAGTTTCGATTGTTTCAAACCTCTCACCTGGGACGGGACTATGTACTACCGCCTTAGGCACCTTGATTGGTAGGTTCTCGTTCGCTAGATCCGACACATAGTCCCTAAGGCCGGGAAGCGGTCTCGTGGAACGAACGCGTCTTGTCGAGGTGGTTATGATCTGTTTCTTCACAAGGAGGAAGAATGACGCAGATTACCGAGGTGGCTCCTGATCTCTTCCGCATCACGACCTTCATTGAACCGTTCAATATGCAGTTCAGTCAGTTCCTCGTGCGGGACGAGGAGCCGCTCCTCTTTCACACCGGCCCGAAGATGCTGTTTTCCGAAGCGAAGGAGGCGGTGGGTTCGCTCATCGATCCTGCTCGTCTCCGGTGGATCGCATTCAGTCATTTCGAAGCCGATGAGTGTGGCACGTTGCCGGAATGGCAGACGCTGGCGCCGCAATCCACCGCAGTGTGCAGTCTGGTGGGCAAGCTGGTGAGCGTCGACGACTGTTTGTCGCTGCGTCCCGCCAAGGGGATGACGGACGGCGAAATTTTACCAACGGGGCACTATCGCTTCCGGTTTCTTGCGACGCCGCATGTCCCGCACTGTTGGGAAGCGGGTCTCCTGTTCGAGGAGACGCAGCGGACGTTGTTGTGTTCAGATTTATTCCATCAGCTGGGCAATGTGGAGCCGGTGACGCAGTCGGACATCATCGGCCGGTGCCGTGAGGTGCTCGTGGAGTACCAACAGGGACCGCTGGCGAACTATCTTCCGTACTGCACGTTGACTGACGCCACGCTCAAACGCTTGGCGGCCCTCAGCCCGAAAACCCTGGCGACCATGCATGGGTCGGTATATGTCGGAGACGGGAGCCAAGCGCTCCTCGATCTGGCCACCGTGTTTCACGACGTGCTGGATCCGTCCGATCGCTTGACCCAATAAGGTCGACGGCCTCGTCTTTTGTTCCCTGACTCGCGCCTCTTCACGTTGAAGGGAGGAGGAAATAGATGATCACGGCCATCACCGGGGCGCCTACATAGAACGCTTTCTTACCGAAGGCGTCCCATAAGCCATAGACGAGGATTCCCCAGATCAATGTGTAATAGATCGTGGCAATACCACGGTACCCGCCGTGAGACGGGTCCTCAGCCCAGCCCAGACCGGGCCATGACAACAACAGGGCGACAATCAGATGGATCAACGCTTTCATGAAGGCCTCCTTAGAGTTTCATTTGCCGTTCGTTTCCTTGCCTTTCTCCTCATATCGGAATCTCGTGTTACTTGAACGTACTTCCGCCCAAACCGCGTCTGTCAGCCTCGCCGGCCTCTGCGGATGAGCCCTGGCGTCGGCCAGCCTCGGCGTCGGCCCTTGTCTCTGTTCGGCCCAGTTCTCGGTCGATCTGCTTGAGCACGTCGTCGGCTGCCGGAGGACCGATCGTGAGGGACTTGCTGGCGTCGGATGACCCTGAGTCGGCGGACCTGAGTGTCGGTGCAGGAATCGGCAGATCAGCGGAGCGGAACTCGACCGGTCCTCCCATCCTGTCGGCCTGTGCGAAGACGGGAAGCGCGCCAATGAGCAGCCACAACCCACCGCCTGCGGCTTTTCGGAGTATCGACCGCATACCGGCTACGATCGCGTGTTTTTGGGGAAATGGCGTCTCGTTCGACCCCTAGATCTCCACGACTTTGCTCCCTGAAACGAGAGGTGATGCCATGCGGCCTGAGCCACTGCCCCGCGCAATTTGACAAGGGTCGTGGGGATTTGTAGGCTGACACTAGGGAGGAGGCTAGGGTATGACGCTTCTGTTCACTTTATTGCTCTTGGTTTCGGGCATTGGGGATTCGGCCTGGGCAGAACCTTCACCAACCACCACTACTCCAACCACCACTGCTGGTTCTGAGATTAAGGGCGACGTGCTCTATTGGGAAGGAGAAGAGCTGGTGGTACGAGAAATGTCCGGGCACGAAGTGCGTCTGCGAGTCACCCCGGAAACCAAGATAGAAGGCGCCTCCGGTAAGCTCAAAACCGGAGACAAGATCGCCGCAAAAGTTGCTCCCGACGGGCCGGCGCTTTCGATCACCTTGCAGATACCGGACGTCGGACCGCCGGTCCGCTGATCATCGCGAGTCCCGCCCGGCTACCAGACCCTCGGTTGACAAGGGCGCTGGGGGGCGTGCGCCGATCTCGATCCGGAAGACAGCCTGGCGCCGCGGGAGTGACCGTTCCTCCATTTGACTCCATCCGTTCGGCCGCGTAGCCTACCGTGCGGCAGACGGAATCAAGACGTCTATGGATGGGTTGCATCAGCTCGAAGTCGTCATTCTCCTCCTCGGTGTCGTGCTCGCCCTCACCACTCTCGCACAAAAAATCGTCGTTCCGTATCCGATTCTGCTGGTCATCGGGGGATTGGTCTTGGGGCTGGTCCCAGGGTTGCCGGTCGTCACGTTGAGGCCCGATCTCGTATTTCTGGTGTTTCTTCCGCCGATCTTGTGGGCGGCGGCATACTTCACCTCCTGGCGGGAATTTCGCTACAACATCCGTCCGATCTCGCTGTTGGCCGTCGGACTCGTGCTCGCGACAACCGCGGCCGTGGCATACGTGGCACGCCTCTTGTTGCCGGGGATGGGATGGGCCGAGGCCATTGCCCTGGGCGCCATTGTCTCGCCTCCCGATGCGGTGTCCGCCACTGCGATTGCGAGGCGGCTGCACATTCCTAGGCGCATCGTGACGATTCTTGAAGGAGAGAGCCTCGTCAACGATGCCACAGCACTAGTTCTATACCGTACGGCGGTTGGAGCAGCGGTAGGCGGTAGCATTGCGTTCGGGCCGACGGTCTTTGACGTGGTATTTGCCGGCGTGGCCGGTGTTGCGATTGGCCTCGCCGTCGGGATGGCGGCGCGATGGGCACTCAGTGCCACGCAGGATAGTTTTACAGAGATCGCCATTACGTTGTTGGCTCCGTACGTGGCGTGGGTCGTGGGGGAACAGGCGCATGCGTCGGCCGTACTGGCGTGCGTCGCAGGCGGCCTATACGTCCGACAATATTTCAGCGAAGCGGTCTCGCCAGTCACCCGCATACAAGCCCGCGCGGTCTGGGATCTTCTCATTTTTGTGTTGAACGGGTTCATCTTCATCCTGATCGGCTTACAACTTGGTGCGCTCCGCCAGGCCGTTCCCGCCGAGCAGTTCGGCACGCTGTTGGCGACCGGTGCGATCATCAGCCTGACCGCCATCCTGGTCCGTCTTGGCTGGGTGCCCCTTGCAGCCCTCATTCCCCGTTGGCTCAGCCGGACCATCCGGACACGGGATCCGCTTCCGCCCTGGCCGAACATTTTTCTCATCGGCTGGACCGGCATGCGCGGCATCGTCACGCTCGCTGCGGCACTGGCGCTGCCACTGACGACGAACACCGGCGCGCCGCTGCCCTTCCGCGCGGAAATCATCTTGATCAGTTTTTCGGTGATCCTGGCCACACTCGTCCTGCAAGGACTCTCGCTCGCGCCTCTGATTCGCGCCCTGCGGCTCGAGGATGACAATCGAACGATAGAAGAGGAAGAGATGCGGGCTCGTGAACATGCTGCGTCGATGGCTTTGACGCGCCTGGAAGAATTGTCGGAGCAGCCGTGGCCGCCCGCCGAGCATGTGGACCGGCTGCGCGACCATTACGCCCGACGCCGCCATCAATTCGCGAACAATGGCGCCGTGGACCCCGAATGTGCGGCCGAGACGGTGGAGGCCTTCCGGCGGTTGCGCCACGAGACGCTCACTGCCGAGCGGGTGGCGTTAATCGGCATGCGCGACAACGGCACGATCAGCGACGACGTGTTGCATCGGCTCGAACATGAGTTGGACATCGAAGCCCTTCGTCTGGGCATCGGTGAGCGCCGCGTGACACGAGAGCGCGCCAGATAGCGCGGTAGAATAATCTGGGTGCCGATGCAGGCGTCGGCGCGCTCCTCGCATACATGGACAGACCGGCTGCGGACCGTGATGGCCGGGCGCTAGGCTTACACGTCTCGGAGGAGCACATGTTTGGACCAATCACACTGCCATTCGGGGCCAAGATGTTATTCAACACCGTCACCCTGAAACCTGGAATCACGTTCGAAGACATCGAACTGGCTGTCGGAGAACTGTGCAGTGTCGTCAAGGAGACGTACGGAGGAGACAAAGGCGGATTTCTCGCCGGGCAGGTGTTTCGATTCTCGGGATTCGTGTCCGAGGAGGGAACGCTGTCCGCTTCCAAGACCGCGGAGAATCACTACGTGATCGTGACCTATTGGCGCTCGTTTGAAGATCACGAGCGGTCTCACGCGAACGAACTGTTCACGCGCAAGTTTTCCGCGCTCGCCGCGATGTGCGCCGACACGAAGGAACTGGGCTACGACATGCTCTGGCAGGGCCAGGCCGAACAGCAGCGCACGTGACCGCGCAGGGAGCGACGACCCGCTGAGCTAGCCGGTGCTGCGCATGCGGGTCGTTTCGACAAACTGCTCGGTCGCATCGTCCAGCACGCGACCGGTCCGCCCCTGGCTGCGATGAATGTACAGGAGGTGAGGGGCGATGCCGGTGACCGGCTCCGGCGGCACAGGCATTTGGTAGATCGACCGGGCGCGCGTGGTCGGCCATCTGTAGATTCGGGTTGTACACGCTATTGAACTTCCACAGCATCTTCACGAAATTGGTCTGACCCCGAAGCAAATGTCCTGCGGCAATACGGGCCGTGGATTTCAGCGCCGTCCAGCCGAGATGCTTGGTATTTAAGACCTGCTGCGTTTTGACCAGTTCTGCATAGAATTCATGCAAAGGCATGGTCGTGGGCAGCACCGCATGTTGAATATCGTAGAGACGATAGTCGAGGGTCGTTACGCGCCGCGCCTCCGTGTGCCAGGTCTCCGTCCCTGGATACGGAGTATTGACGCTGATGTTTACGATTTCCGGGATCTCCAAACACCATTGGCGGACCACCTCGAACCGTCGGCGATCCCACGAGGGATCGGCGATCAAGTTGATGGCGACTGTGATCCCGAGAGACCTGGCAAAATCCAGCGCTTCAAAATTCTTGCTTAACGTAATGCGTTTGCGATGGAGGGCGAGACCCTCTTCGTCGATCGCTTCAATGCCGATGAACATGTAGGCGAGACCGAGCGTCTTCCAGAATTGGAACACCTCTTTGTTCCGCAGCAGCACGTCACCCCGCGTTTCGAGATAGTACTGTTTGTTGATGCCGCGACGGGCGATCGCCTCACCGATGGCCATCCCTTGTTTGGCCTGAATGAAGGCGACGTCATCGACGATGAAGACCCCCGGCTCACGCACGCGGCTTAGGTCATCAACAATGGCGTCGGCGCTGCGGATGCGATAGCTGCGGCCGTAGAAGGTCCAGGCGCTGCAGAAGGAGCAATCCCATGGACAGCCCCTGGTAAATTCGATGGACGCGCAAGGGTCGAGCACACCGATGAAGTATTTGCGGCGGTGGCGGAGCAGATCCCGGGCCGGCCGATGGTCATCGAGGTGTCTCGAGCATTCGAACCGATGGCCCCTCGCCCATGGGCGTCACGGCGCCTGGCACAAGTCCCAAGGCTCCGCGCTCACCGGCGAGTGCCTCGAGCAGCGGTCCCACAGCCGTTTCCCCTTCGCCTTTCAGCTACGCAATCGATCGCGCCTTCGGCATGCTCGAGGATCGCCTGCGCAACGAACGAGGCGCTATGTCCTCCGACGAAGACCCGACAAGCGGGGAGCAGCTGTTTGGTCAACTTGGCAAGATCGACGATCTCCGGCACATTTGCGAGATAATTGCACGAAAACCCGACGACGTCCGGCCGCTGTTCATGTAACAGGCGAAAGTAGTCACGGTGGGATTCCACCTGCAGATCGAGCAGGGTCACCCGGTGACCGAGCGTCCGCGCCGCCGAGGCGACCAATTCGAGGCCGAGCGGTTCGAGGCGCAGATAGATTTTCGTGTACATCAGGGGGCCGGGATGTACGAGCAAGACATTCATGTCGACCTCCGTGTCGCTAGGTTGACTCTAAGAAGCCACCCGATCCCGCACAACGAGGTGTCGACCTAGTCGGTTCCACCGACGGGAAGGGTCGTACCGCGTAGTGCAAGGGTGCCGGCAGGAAGGACTCCGAGCCAACGGCTCCCAGAGCCAACAACCGCCGGGAACTGGTTATCCGGGAGGAAGTGCGAGATCCACGGCGATCGCCAGGATCGGTGCGCCGACATACATGACGATTTTCCCCCAGGGCTCAACCCTCTCGTGAGTTTCAGTTGTCCGTCCCCCGGATTTTTACGCAGGCACTCTTCTCATAGAAAGAAGGCGCATGGATACTGTCAGAAGTGACAGTGCATGATTCTTGATCCCGACGCCTGGGTTCCACGAGTTGTTTCTTACCCTCATCAATGCCTTGTCATCTCTTCCGATAGTCCTCACTGCGGTATCCACATCGCGAAATGGAGTCCTTCTTTCAGTGTGACGTCTTCGGAGCGGTGATTCTCGATGATCCGACGCTGTGGGCAGCGCTTAACGTGGCGTGTCGCCAAATCGGCCCTTATCCAAACCCGCAATGGCTGTCAACCCTGCGGAGTCTCCCGCCCCGGTCGTCCGCTATGGTATGCTGCGCGACAGCATGCGGACCACCTCAACTGAACAGAGTGAATTGGCAGCCGCCACGGCCAAGCGTCGGACGTTCGCCATCATCAGTCACCCGGACGCCGGGAAAACGACGCTGACGGAGAAGCTTCTCCTGTACTCGGGGTTGATCCGGACGGCCGGAATGGTGCGCGGGCGCAAAGGGGGCAAGACGGCGGCCTCCGACTGGATGGGCATGGAACAGGAGCGGGGTATCTCCATTACCGCCTCCGCGATGCAGTTTCCCTATAAAGATGCTGTGATCAATCTTCTCGACACTCCGGGACACCAGGACTTTTCGGAGGACACCTACCGGACGCTGACGGCCGCCGACAGCGCCATTATGGTCATCGATGCAGCGAAGGGTGTCGAAGCGCAGACGCGGAAGCTCTTTGCCGTCTGCCGCCTCCGCCGCATTCCGGTCTTGACGCTTCGTGAACAAGATGGACCTTCCCGGGCGTCCGCCCTTGGACTTGATGACTGAGGTGGAGCAAGCCTTGACGATTCATGCCAGCGCCGTGAATTGGCCGATCGGATCGGGCAGCGACTTTGCGGGCATCGTGACGCGCGATGACAACCGCGTGGCGCTCTTCAGTAAGACCGCACACGGTGGCGCCACGAAAGTCGACGTGCAGACGATGGCCCTGGCAGACCTGGCCGCAAGCGGGCGCGTGTCCGCGGACGTCATGGGGCAGGTCCAGCACGATTTGGAACTGCTGGCCATTGCCGGCAATCCGCTTTCGCACGAACAATTTTTAGACGGAGACGTGACGCCGGTATTTTTCGGGTCGGCGTTGACGAATTTCGGCGTGGAAAGCTTCCTCGACGCGTTCGTGCGACTGGCGCCTTCTCCCGGCGCACGCCCGGCCGACGGCGAGGACGGCGTGGAGTTGGCGATCGATCCCGTGGAACGGCCGTTCAGCGCCTATGTCTTCAAACTGCAGGCCAACATGAACCCCAAGCATCGCGACAGCACGGCGTTCCTCCGCGTCTGCTCCGGGTCGTTTCGAGCGGGATATGGTGGTGAAGCATCATCGACTGGGGCGCGACGTCCGTCTGTCCAGGCCGCACAGCCTCGTCGCGCAGGAACGCAGCACAGTCGAGGAGGCATTTCCCGGCGACATCATCGGCATCATCAATCCCGGCGTCTTTGCGATCGGCGACACGATTTCGACAACCGGCGGCTTTGCCTTCAAGCCGTTGCCGCAATTTCAGCCGGAGATCTTCGCCCGCATCAGGCCGACCGATGTCGGCAAGCGCAAGGCGTTCGACAAAGGGATGGAACAGATGGCGCAGGAAGGCACGGTGCAGATCATGCGCAGTCTCAACGATCTGGAATCGCTGGTCGCCGCCGTCGGCCGGTTGCAGTTCGATGTGTTGCAATATCGGCTGCGTCATGAATATCGCGTGGAGACCGTGCTCGATGCGTTATCCTTCACATGTAGTGCCTGGCTGGAGGGCGACCCGGCCACCTTCAAGGCGCCTTCCACCTCCATGATCGTGAAGGACCAGCGCGGGCGGGTGGTCGTGCTTTTTCAGGACGCCCTCATGAAGAGCATCGGTCGTGATCGAAATCCAGACCACATCTTGAAAGACATGGGCTAGCGTATCCAATTTGATCCGGCCTCCATCTAAACTGATCCAGTTAAGGCGTTGGTTCTTCAGGCCTTTCCGCTGAAACCGTTGAAAATCTGTGTAGAGAAAAATGGCGCATTTCTTGCTGACTTACCGCCGGCAGGAGGAACGCTATGGCTATTCGCATACTGGTCGCCGACGACGATGCCGATATCAGGATGAGTCTCTCGGAACGACTGCGCTGGCTCGGCCATGAGGTGGTCACCGCGGCCGATGGCCAGGCGGCGCTCGCGGCCGTCGAAGCGCATGCGCTGGATCTGGCGTTCCTCGACGTCTCGATGCCCCGCCTCAACGGCATCGAGGCGCTCAAACTCATCAGAAAACGGTGGCCGAACCTGCCGGTCGTCGTCGTGACGGCCTACGGCACCATTCGGCTCGCGGTCGAGGCGATGAAGGAAGGCGCCGTCGATTTCATTACCAAACCCTTTGAACAGGGGCAGATCGATCAGACGGTGTCGACGTTCATTGATCGGATGGGGCAGCGGGTGGAGATCACGAAGCTGATGGGAGAGATCACGCACGACGTGAAGAATCTCTTGATGCCGCTGGTTGCCGGCACCGATCTCCTCGCCGAAGAGATTGACGATGTCTTCCGCCACCTTCCGACGATGGAACGGGCGCGCGCCGAACAAAGCCACTCGAGCCTGCGAGGAGGTGATCACGATGTTCCGCAACACCTCCCGGCGCATTCAGGATCGCATGAAAGCGATTGCTGATTACGCAGCGCTAACGCGGGTCTCGCAAAAGTTCGAACCCTGCGTGATCGGCAAGATTGCCGAGAGCGTCGTCAAGTCCTTGCGCTCGGCCGCGGAACAGCGACAGGTCACACTGAGCATGGAAGGATTGCAGGGGTTGCCGGCGATCGCCGGAGATGAAGCGCGGCTGTACTCACTGCTCTATAATCTCGTCAATAATGCGATCCCCGAGGTGCCCCCTCACGGTCTCGTCACGATCGGCGGGTACCACGACGCCGGGGACGATTTCATCCGGCTCCGCGTGGCGGACACGGGCAATGGTATGTCTGCCGAGATACGGGACCATCTGTTCACGAATCGTCTGGTGAGCAATAAGACCGGCGGCACGGGATTGGGCACAAAGATCGTCAAGGACGTCGTCGACATGCACGGGGGTCGCATCACCGTGGAGAGCGAGCCGGGCCGGGGTACGGCATTCGAGATCCGGCTCCCCATTGAAGGCCCGGCCTTCCTGAAGCCGGTTGACGCGCGCGTGCAGTCCGCATCCCACCACGCCTGACGCTCACTGAGGAGCGGTCGACTTCATCAAGCTGTCGGCTTGCGGCGGGAGAAACCCCTGATAGCCGCGATGCCGCTCTGCAAGCTCGAGCACTGTGAAGGGCTGTCCACTCACCATTTCAGGTGCCGAAAAAATCTGACGCAGTTGGCCGCCGGCGGGGCCGACGATGCTACCCGCAAAGTCTACGCCGTTGCTCTTCAGCCTGGCGACCGCCCGGTCGATATCCTCGACGCGCACCGCCACATGGTGAAAGACCTGGTCGCCGAAGGCGGCCACCCACCCCGGGATGATGCTGGTTTTCCCGCGGGTGTCCGCATAGGCCTGATCCACGAAGAGGGCGGGATAGCCGGTCTTCCGGTACACCTTCGCGTACCAGTCGTCGTACTGCAAGGTTTCATCATACGCATACCCGAGTGTCGACGAACGGCTCAGCGCGCCGGTCGATGTCCATCGTGCGCAACGTCACGTGGTCGACGACCGGGTAAAACCCCACCCCGGCCTCCTCGAGCAAGCCTCGCAGGATTTTCGCCGCCCGGTTGCGCGCCACATACTCCGTCACCATCCGTTCCAGCAATCCATCAAGCTCGCGGTTCATATCCATAGCGCCCATCCTCTTCCGCCAAAGTTAGGAGCCGAATTTAATGCCTTGCGCCAAGGGCAGATCGGTGCCCCAATTGACCGTGTTCGTTTGCCGCCGCATGTACGCTTTCCAGGCGTCTGACCCGGCTTCCCGGCCGCCGCCGGTCTCCTTCTCGCCGCCGAAGGCCCCGCCGATTTCCGCTCCGGAGGTTCCGATATTGACGTTCGCGATGCCGCAGTCGCTGCCCGACGCTGACACAAACCGTTCGCCGTGCCGCAAATTATTTGTGAAGATCGCCGACGACAAGCCTTGCGGGACCCCGTTCTGGATGGCCAACGCTTCGTCGAGCGTCCGGTAGGTCATGACATAGAGAATCGGCGCAAAGGTCTCCCGTTGCACCAGAGGCCACTGCGGTTTGGCTCGCACGATCGTCGGTTCGACAAAGTAGCCCGGACGGCTCAATACGCGGCCTCCGTAGAGGATATCGCCGCCTTCCTTCTTGATCTCGTCGATCGCGGCACGGTAGGTCTCGACGGCGACGTGATCGATGAGCGGGCCCAGCAGCACGTCCGCATCCAACGGATTGCCGATGCGCACCTGCTTATAGGCTTTGACTAGGCGGTCGAGCAACTCATCCGCGCAGGACTCATGAACGAGCACCCGCCGGGTCGTCGTGCACCGCTGACCGGCTGTCCCGACCGCACCGAAGACGATGGCCCGAACGGCCAGATCCATGTCCGCACTGTCATCGACGATGACGGCATTGTTGCCGCTCAGCTCGAGGAGTGTGCGGCCCAGCCGTTGGCCGACCAGCGCGGCCACGTGCCGGCCCACGGGAACGGATCCGGTAAACGAGATCAAGGGCAATCGGGGATCGCGCACCATGGTCTCGGCCAGCGAGGGCTGATCGGTGATGAACAGCGAAAAAATGCCCGAGTACCCCTGCTGCTCCATGACCTGGTTGCAGATCTGCTGCACTGCAATGGCGCACAGCGGCGCTTTCGGCGAGGGTTTCCAGATGACGGGGTCACCGGCAATGGCGGCGAGAAAGGCATTCCAGGCCCAGACTGCCACCGGAAAGTTGAAGGCGGTGATGACACCGACCGGTCCGAGCGGATGCCACTGTTCGCTCATCCGATGGGCGGGCCGTTCAGACTGCATCGTCGCGCCGTAGAGCATGCGCGATTGCCCGACGGCGAAGTCGGCCATGTCGATCATTTCCTGTACTTCGCCGTCGCCCTCGGCCTTGATCTTTCCGACCTCGAGCGACACGAGTGTGCCGAGCTGGTCCTTTTTTTCCCGCAAGGCGTGGCCGATCAAACGGACCAGCTCGCCCCGCTTCGGCGCAGGGACCGTGCGCCATGTCGTGAACGTTTCGCGGACCTGCGCCACGATATGCTCATAGTCTTGGGCCGCGCAGGACCGGACCGCAGCAATGGCTTCGCCGGTCGCTGGATTGACGGACTGGAGCAACGATCCGGCCGCATGATCAGACCACCAGTGTTTGCCCGTGCTGCCTCCCGAATTCACGGCCTGAATGCCGAGCGCTTTGAGCGCGGCATGGATGGTACTCATCGGTAATAGGCTCCAAAGTCGTTGGTCAGAAAATCTTTCAAGCGGAATCGATTCCTGCGTGACGAAGCCACGGGGCGCGTGGGGATGCCGCAGCACGAGGTCCATGACGCAGCAGACGCTCGAGGCGGTGGTCACCTGGATGGCCGACCAGAGCTTGCCTTTGATGCATTGGGGATAGACTTTCTTGACGTAGCTTTCCTCGAAAAATTCGCCCTGTTTCGTCCCGGTCACCGACGCATAGATCAGCACGACATCTTGCAATGTCTGCGGAATCGCATGCTCAAGCACCCGCTTGAGCGTCTTGCGGTCTTCGTTGAGCCGGAGATCCTTCATCAGCAGGTGGATTTTTTCGCAGTGACCGGGATAGCGCAAGGTCTTGTAGTTCATCGTCTTCACGCGCCCCACTGAGCTGTCGGCCAGCGTGCCCAATCCGCCCGACGTATTGAAGGCCTCGTACAAGAGGCCGTCCAGCTCGATCGTCTCGTAGCCTTCCAGGGGCTGCAGCGGAATCTTGCGGCCCTCTTCGATCCCGTAGCAGAGATTGCCGTATTCATTGATCAGGCCGTCGGTGGACCAGGTCAGCGAATACTTGAGCGCATTGCTGGGGTGCACGGGGAAGGCGCCCACGCGCATCTTGACGTGGTCCAATGTTTCGAAATGCGTCATGAGGTCGTGTGTGACGACGCTGATGAAGCCAGGGGCCAGGCCACACTGCGGCATGAAGGCATGCGCCGCACCTTCGGCCATCGTCCGGATCTGATCGGTGACCTCGACGTCCTCCGTCAGATCGAAATAGTGGCAGCCGTGCTTCAAGGCCAGCGTGGCAACGGTCGGATTGCAAAAGTAGGGCAGGCTCGAGATGATCGCGTCGACCGGATGCGCGCTCAGATAGGTTGCGACCGCTTCTCCGCTCCCGCACGTCGAGGACGGCCGGTGTGACGCGGGAAAGACCAAGGTCTTCCACTAAATGCTTCGGGGCATCGAGCGTCACATCCCCCAGATGGACGTCGTAGCTGCCTTGCTGGGAGAGCAGGCAGGCGACCAGCGAGCCGATCTTTCCTGCGCCGAGCACGAGCACCCGAGGCATCGCACACACCTCCGCGTCTCCTCAGTATACTCTTCTCCCGGCATTTGGACACGTCTCCGGCAAATTCTGGCGGGCTGAAACCTTAGCCGGTTGGAGGGGGCTCGGGACAATCAATCATGTACTGCGGCCGCGCGCCGGTGGTCGCCTGAAGTTCCGTGTGACGGAAGGCGGGCAGATCCGCTTTCAGGCGCCGCAGCAACCGGCTCATCGTCCTCGCTTCCGGCACTTCGCACAGCCAGACATGCATGCCGGATTCCAACTCATCAAAGTGCCGCTGCACACGAAAGCCCGGCTGCTCCATGAAATAGGCCGAGAGAAAACCGTTGACGGCTTGGACCACCCATGGATGCTGCTTGGCATACCGATAACTCATCCGCAGCTCGACGATCTGATGGTCCGAATCCATGGCCGCACTGTACCAATTCTCACGTTGAGACTGCGACAGGGAACTGTGTATGGTGAGGAAGCAGCAGCGCAAGGAGGACGGTCGGACAATGGCCATGACGAGCTACAATGGCGTCACGATTCCTGGCTTCATGTATGGAACTGCCTGGAAGAAGGAGGCCACCACGAGGCTCGTGCTCGAGGCCGTCAAGGCGGGTTTCACGGCGATCGACACGGCAAACCAGCTGATTCACTATGACGAGACGCGGGTGGGGGAGGCGTTGTTGCGCTTGCGCGAGGAAGGCGTGGCACGCGAGGGACTGTTCCTCCAAACCAAGTTCACACCTCGCCAACGGACAGGACCACCGCACGCCCTATGATGTCACCGCCAGCATCACCACCCAGGTCCGGCAATCCTTTGAAAGCTCACTGGCCCATCTTCACACCGACTATCTCGATTCCTACGTGCTGCACGGTCCCTATCATCGCGGCGGCTTGGGACCGGAGGATTGGGAAGTGTGGGCGGCCATT
Organism: uncultured Nitrospiraceae bacterium; assembly: GCA_963824855.1. GTDB lineage: Bacteria > Nitrospirota > Nitrospiria > Nitrospirales > Nitrospiraceae > Nitrospira_C. The sequence continues at coordinate 133,441 of CAWGQP010000010.1, read as the reverse complement.
GAATCGCTGTACGCCGCCGGCAGGACGAAGTTGATCGGCGTCAGCAACGTCTCGGCAGGGCAACTCGCGCTCCTGTGTGATCGGGCGGCGCATCGTCCCATGATCGTCCAAAACCGTTGCTATGCGGCCTTCGGGTGGGACAAAGCCGTGCGCGATCTGTGTCGCACTCACGGCATTGTGTACCAGGGCTTTTCGCTGCTCACCGCCAACCGGGAAGTCTTTATCGACCCCGCCATTCGCGCCATGGCCGAAACATACGGCACCGGCGTGGCCCAAGTAGTGTTTCGGTTCGCCATGCAGATCGGCATGGTCCCGTTGACGGGCACCACGAATGCGCAGCACATGGCGGACGATCTGCGGGCCGATCGGTTCACGCTCACGCCGGACGAGATGGAACGCATCGAGACGATCGGCATCTGACGCTGAGGAGAGTGGGGCCATGCAATACGTACAACTCGGGCGCTCGGGCGTCAAGGTGAGCCGGCTCTGTCTCGGCACCATGAATTTTGGACCGGAAACCACCGAAGCGGACAGTTTTGCGATCATGGACCGTGCGCTGGAGCTGGGATTGAACTTTTTCGACACGGCGAACGTGTACGGGTGGAAGCTTGGAGAGGGATGGACCGAACAGATTCTCGGCCGCTGGTTTGCGCAGGGCGGCGGCCGACGGGAGAGGGTCGTGCTCGCGACCAAGGTATACGGTCGCATGGGGGATTGGCCGAATGCATCGCGGCTCTCGGCGTTGCACATCAAGCGTGCCTGTGAAGCGAGTTTGCGCCGTCTTCAAACGGACTGCATCGATCTGTACCAGATGCATCATGTCGACCGCGATACGCCCTGGGACGAAATCTGGCAGGCCATGGAGCAGTTGGTGCGGGAAGGAAAGATTCTATATGTCGGCACCAGCAATTTTGCCGGGTGGCAGCTGGCGCAGGGGCAGGAACTCGCCCGCAGCCGTCATTTCCTCGGCATCGTCTCGGAGCAGAGTCTCTACAATCTGACCGAGAGGACGATCGAACTCGAAGTCATTCCAGCCTGTCTGGCGTATGGCATCGGGCTCATTCCCTGGAGTCCGCTCGCTCGAGGGTTGCTGGCCGGCGCCTTGACTCCCGCGACCGTCGGCCGGCGCGCCGATCAAGATCTCCAGCAGGAGGTGCAAAAGCACCGCGCGAAACTCGAGGCCTTCGAACGGCTCTGCCAGGAACTTGGTGAACGCCCGGCCGATGTAGCCCTAGCGTGGCTGCTGCATCAACCCGCCGTGACGTCTCCGATCATCGGTCCTCGGACGCTGGAACAGTTGGACGGCACGATGCGCGTGATGAATCTGACGCTGGGCGCCGATACCTTGAAGCGGCTGGACGACCTGTTCCCGGGGCCGGGTGGACCGGCCCCGGAAGCCTACGCGTGGTAATCAGCAGGCTGTTGAAAAAACCCGCCTGCTGCGTTCTCGCATCACTCGAAGGCTCAACGTACCAAAAAACGTACGCCTCACCTTCTCGTTCGCTGCGGCCTTGCTGGCTGGTCTTTTGAACAGCCTGCGAGAGATCTCTCCTCAAAAATAAAGATGAGCGTCTGGCCGCGACTGCGGCCTCGGGCCTTGTGTTTCCGCCGTAAAGGCGCTGTCGCGGCCTGCTCATAGCAGGTGGCGAGCACTGTGCGAAGTTCCATTCACGCTTGCGCTTCGAATGGAACAAGTTGCGCAGCCAAGCGACAGCAACGCCTACGGCGGCCAACAAGGCCTGGCCTCAAGCCGCGGCCAGACGTTCGTTTATCGCCGTTCTTCCTCGGGAACGCGTGCCGCCTTCGGCGACTTTTCGCCCGTCGAGGACTTGTCCGTCGTCGCCGAATTGTCGGCGGTCGCCGGTTGGATTATGTCAGTACGCGACGCTTGCTTCACCGGCAGCCGGCTGGCGGCACTGGCCGTGCCCTCAAGCAACAGGTCGGCGACTAACGCATCCTTGGTGCTGACCACCTGGCTGGCTTCCTGTTTCGCCAGCAGGAGATCGATCGCCAGTCCGCCCGCCTTGTGCTGTCCGCTCAAGGCATGTTTTATGTTGCCGATCCGCTGTGACAGGTCAACGGTCGAAGCTTGCCGCAAGCGCGGCAACAGTTCATCGTTGACCATCTGCCAGTAGCCGGACTTGATCTCCTCGAGGGCGATTTTGGTTTCGTTCGCGATCTGGAGATCGGGGATCGTGATGACATTCCCCTCATGCTCCAACTGCGGCGTGCCCCAATAATAGAGCGTGCCCTTGACGGCATCGCTCGTATCGACGGCGAGCAGCGTCCGGCCGTTGACGTCAGAGGCGACCACGCGTTCGATGACGAGCGTGCTGCCCAATGTGGTCGGAAGGTGTGCCTCCTGGTGATACAACTTCTCTTGTAATTGTTGATTGAGAACGGCATAGGGTACCGGCACCGACAGCAGGACCTTGTACGGCTGCCCTTCCTGCAGGGCCGCGGCCGCATTGTCCATGTGAACCTTCAGCGTCGAGACGTTCGCTTTTTGGCAAGGCGTCTGGTAGAGGGCGACCGGCGTCTGCCGAACGACGCCGCTGATCGTCGTGTTCTGAGCCGCTCCCTTCATGGAGCTGATCGCAAAATCCTTGGCTCTCCCGTACAGGCACAGCTTCGTGTTGCCGGAGCTCACCGGTATCGGCTCCTGCAATCGTTCCCAGACCTGATTCAACGGGATGATATAGCCCGCCTGTTGAATCGACTGGGTGATCTGCTGTTTGAGCGCGTCCTGTTTGAACAATTCGGCCAGCTGGTCTTGCACCGGCATGTTGAACATGTTGCACTTCGTGTCGCTTTCCGGCTTCAGACTAATCGAGGTCTGTGGATCGGTCATGGTCACGAGGAGGCCGTCCTCCTGTTCGCGCAGCACCAGGCGTCCTGTGCCTTCAAGCACCGGATACAGCGGATCTAATCGGCAGGCGCGGGCGGCCGTGGATTCGATCTCCCCTCGGTACGTGGCAGTGAACTTGACGAGCCCGTCTTGAATCTGTACCTGTGGCTCACCTTCCCTGACGAACCGCCAGCGATAATCGCTGCCGAGCGGGTGATGCTCTTCCGTGAACCGTTCAGGCAATGCGGTTTGGAGTGTGTTCTGCACCGGCGTGAGGTCCGCGGTCAGCGTCACCGGCAATAGCGACTCAGGGGCTTGCGCCTGTTTTTGACCGGCGCTGAGCGGCTGGATGACCGGAGGCGTTTTCCCCAGTTGAGGCGGCGCCTGCGGTTTGGTTGCGGTTTCGGGAATGGTATGGCTGCAGCCGGCAAGGACAAATATGGCCACGCAGACCGGCAGTGTAGGCGATTTCATGTCACCCTCCTTCCGTCATGTAAGGACTGGTCCGTGAGTCTTCAGAGTGGTACATCAAGATATTGGACAAAGCACATACCATACCGATGTCAGGAGACGTGCAACAGACAGTGCAACCTGGGATCAACTCCATGAACAACAACAACTTCTCCGTGCGTGCGAACGGATGTGCTTGTCCCCTGTGATAAGAAACAGAGGAAGGACGCTGCGCAACGGGGACAACCTGTCCTCGCGCGCGATCTCGCCTCGGAATTCTCTGACTAGGAAACGCGCGAGTCTATGTGCATCGTCACCCTTGCCGTTGAGCTGCGTCGGCCCAGCCTCCTACAATAGGCACTATGGTTGACCGCTCCTCTTCGGAAATCCGGGTCGAGAAACGGCGGTGCAGCTGGGCTGGAGCCACTCCTCATATGATTCGCTATCACGACAGCGAGTGGGGAAGGCCCGTGCATGATGACCGTCGGCTCTTTGAGATGTTGCTCTTGGAAGGAGCGCAGGCAGGTCTGAGCTGGGATACGGTGTTGCGCCGGCGGGAAGGGTATCGTCAGGCCTTTGCCGGCTTCGATCCGGTCCGGATCGCCAGGTTCGACCGGATCAAGAAGAGCGCATTACTGCGTGATACGAGGATCATCCGGAACCGCTTGAAAATCGCCGCCGCAGTGACGAACGCCCGGGCCTTCCTCGCGGTCCAACACGTCTTCGGATCATTCGACGGCTATCTCTGGCAGTTCGTGGAAGGGCAGCCGATCGTCAACCAGTGGAAGCGTGGCACCGACATCCCTGTCAGGACCCGGCAGAGCGATCTGCTCTCGAAGGATCTCAAACAGCGAGGGTTTCGGTTCGTCGGCAGCACGATCGTCTATGCGTTCATGCAGGCGGTGGGTATGGTGAATGATCACACAGCGGAGTGTTTCCTGGCAGGGAAACGACGCCGGTCTCTGCGGGGGCTTCCCAAGGGCGTCAGGAGAGTCTACGCGGCGTCCGAGGTGGCGCCTTCCAAGGTGGCGAGGTAGTCTCTGAGTCGCTGCTGTGACCCTGGCGCGATCCGGATGAATTCCACTCCGAAGCTCCCCGGTTTGATCCACCGGACGGGCGCCAGTTCGATCTTCGATCGCAGCGGCCTGGGTGGGGAACGTAACCTTCAGCGCAAGATATTCCCCGCGGGCGATGGCGAGATCACTGAGGATCGCCGCGTCTCCGAGCGAGAGATTCTCCAAACGTCCTTCTCCCTTGACCGTGTCACTCGTAAACACGACATGAGAGTTGTCCGCGAATCGCTGAAATTTTCGCTGTTCCATCCGCGGTTCCTGGGCGAATGGTGACTCTCCATAGGGCAGGGAATGCAACGATGCAGTGTCCCGCGCTGAACCCGATCAGAGCAATCTCAGGCGGGCTGTCAACGAGATCGCCGTTTCCATTCACTGCATGGACCGGTGCAAACCCGGCTGGGCGGAGGAAGGCGGTCGGACTGCGGGTCGATTAGTTGGCGCTGAGCTCGAGGCCGCTCACTGCGCCCATGCGGCGGTACTTGTGGTCCCGTTGGGCCAGCAGTTGGTCGAGCGAAAGATCGGTGAGTTGAAACAGGTGATTGGTGAGCGCCTTGGCCACTCGATCGGTGACGGCTTTCGGTTCACGGTGGGCACCGCCGAGCGGTTCAGGAATCACGTCATCCACGATGCGCAGGTCTACGAGATCCTGGGCGGTCATCTTCAGGGACGCGGCGGCATCCGGCACTTTGGCGGGATCATCCCACAGGATCGCGGCACAGCCTTCCGGAGAAATCACGGAATAGACGCCATGCTCGAGCATGAGGATGCGATCTGACACACCGAGCGCCAGCGCCCCTCCGCTTCCGCCCTCGCCGATGACGATCGAGATGATCGGTACGGTGAGCCGCGACATGGCATACAGATTTCTCGCGATGGCTTCGGCCTGCCCGCGCTCTTCGGCCCCGATGCCGGGATAGGCGCCAGGGGTGTCGATGAACGTGACGATGGGTCGGCCGAATTTCTCCGCCATCTTCATGAGGCGCAGGGCCTTCCGATAGCCTTCCGGATTGGGCATCCCGAAGTTCCGCTGCATGCGTTCCTTGAGGGTCTTGCCCTTTTGGTGCCCGATGACCATGATCGACCGATCATTGAAGCGGGCGAAGCCGCCGACAATGGCTCGGTCGTCGCCGAATGACCGGTCGCCGTGGAACTCGAGAAAGTCGCGGAAGACTTCACCGATATAATCGAGGGTGCTTGGGCGCTGGGGATGCCGGGCGAGTTGGGTCCGCTGCCAGGGGGTCAGCTTTGCGTACAGCTCATGCTCTAGTTGGGCGAGCTTCATCCGCAGTTTGCGGACTTCGTCCTGAACACCAGCTTTTGTGCCGCCCGAGGCTGCGAGTTTTTCGATCTTCTCCTCGATTTCGCGGAGCGGCTTTTCGAATTCAAGGTAATCGCGCATAGCGATGTGTCTCCGGACCAGGACCCCCTCTCCTATCGGTGCGCTACGATACCAGAGACAGGGCCCCTTTGCCTAGCACTTCCTCAACATCTGCGACAAAGTCTTCGGTGGCGCTTACAGTTAGATGGGGGAGAGGGGCCGTTTCCGCTTCGAGGCTGCTCTCCGTTCGAAAGGTCAGTGATATCGCGGTGGCGCCGGGGTGCCGTTTGAAAACATCCAGCAGCCGTGGCAACTGATCCTTGACTTCGGGCTTTGTCGCGAGCCGGATATGAATGCGCTTGATGGACTGCGTTTGGACATCGGCCAGCGGTTCGATCTTGGCGCCCCGGATCTTGGTGCCTTTGTCTCCGCGGTCGATCGTGCCGGTGACCCGGACGAGACGCTCGGGAGCGATCAAATCGCCGACGGTCTTGAACAGGTCGGGGAACACGATCACCTCAACCGTCCCCTGAAGATCTTCGAGCGTCACGTACGCCATCCGGTCGCCCTTTTTGGTCAGCATGGATTTCACCGTCGCGATGATGCCGCACAGGCGCACTTCCTTACCGTCGGACAGTTCTGTAATGCCGGCGGTCGTGGCCGTGGCGAGCGCGTGAATCGTTGCCTCGTAACGCGTGAGCGGGTGGGCCGTGATGTAGAAGCCGGTAAGTTCGCGTTCGTATTTCAACCGTTGAGGCTGATCCCATTCGGGCACGTTCGGCAGGGTGGGTTCCACGTGATCGTGCGCAGCTCCGCCGCCATTCAGATCTTCGCCGAAAATGCTGGTCTGGCCCATCTCGCGTTCCCGTTGCGCGGCGGCGCCGTCCTCGATGGCTTGATCGAGCATCGCCATTAACTGTGAGCGCTTAGCGCCCAGCGAATCGAAGGCGCCGGCTTTGATCAGCCCTTCCAGCATCCGTTTGTTGACTTTGTGGAGGTCGACGCGCCGGCAAAAATCAAAGAACGACGTAAACCGCCCGCTGTCGGCACGGATGGCCAGCACCGAATCCACGGCGCCTTCCCCGACGTTCTTGATCGCCGCCAGGCCGAACCGGATGGCGCCGTCGACGACGCCAAAATTTTTCTGGCTTTCATTCACGTCGGGACCCAGCACCTTGATGCCGAGATCGCGGCATTCGGTGAAGTAGCCCACGACCTTGTCTTGATTGCCCATATCGCTCGTCATGAGCGCCGCCATGAACTCGGTGGGATAATGCGCCTTCAGATAGCCCGTTTGATAGCAGACGACGGCGTAGGCGGCCGCATGCGACTTGTTGAAGCCATAGCCGGCAAATTTCTGGATTAATTCGTAGAGTTTCTCGGCCTTCTTCTCCGCGATCTTCTTCTGCCGGGCGCCTTCCAAAAACTTGACGCGCAGCTTTTCCATTTCTTCCGGTTTCTTTTTGCCCATGGCGCGCCGGAGAATGTCCGCCTGGCCGAGCGAAAAGCCGGCCACGGTGTTCGCGATGGCCATGACCTGCTCCTGATAGACGATGACCCCATACGTGTCCTTCAGGATCGGCTCCAGTTCCGGGAGCTCGTAGACGATGGGCACCTTGCCCTGCTTTCGCTTGATGAAATCCGGAATCAGATCCATCGGGCCCGGCCGATACAGCGCGATGATGGCGATAATGTCTTCGAAGCGGTCCGGTTTGAAGCCGGCCAGCAAATCGCGCATTCCGGAGCTTTCGAGCTGGAAAATCCCGGTGGTCTTTCCGGAGGAGAGCAAGGCAAAGGTCTTGGCGTCGTCGAAGGGCAACAGATCCACGCTCAACGGCGGCTGTCCGGGATGGCTTTCATTGATCAGGGTCTCGGCACGGCGGATCATCGTGAGCGTCTTGAGGCCGAGAAAATCGAATTTCACTAATCCGATTTTCTCGACATCGCCCATCGAATATTGGGTGACGATTTCGTCGTTGGCGCCCTTATAGAGAGGCACGTGATCCGTCAGCGGCTCTTCCGAAATGACCACGCCGGCCGCGTGCGTCGAGGCATGACGGGCGAGCCCCTCGAGCGACCGGGCGATGGTCATGAGCTCCCGCACCTTTGGATCCGTGTCGACCAGTTCCCGGAGCCGAGGCTCCGTCTCGAGTGCCTGCTCGAGCGTGATGTTCAGCTGGTTGGGGACCAGTTTCGCGACTTTGTCGGCGTCCGCGTAGGGCATCTCCATGACGCGCCCCACGTCTCGAATGGCGGCCTTGGCCCCGAGCGTCCCGAACGTGATGATCTGGGCCACGTGATCCGATCCGTATTTATCGACGACATAATTGAGGACTTCTCCCCGGCGGTCCATGCAGAAGTCCATGTCGATATCAGGGAGCGACACCCGTTCGGGGTTGAGGAACCGCTCGAACAGCAACGTGTAGACGAGTGGATCGAGGTCGGTGATGCGCAGCGCATAGGCGACCAGGCTGCCGGCGGCGGATCCTCGGCCCGGCCCCACGGGGATGCCACGGCTGCGGGCAAACCGGATGATGTCCCAGACGATCAGGAAATAGCCGGCGAATCCCATCGAACAAATGACCATCAACTCTTCGCGCAGGCGTTGTTCATAGACCGCCGACGGGGATGGTGCTCGGGCGTTCCGTCAAACGGGACTTCAGGCCTTCGATCGCCAGGTACTCGACGTAGGATTCGCGCGTGTACCCTTCCGGAGCCTTATACTGCGGCAGATGCGTCTTGTTGAGCGCCAGCTCGAGTTCGCAGTGATCGGCGATCCGACAGGTGTTGGCGACGGCCCCGGGAAATTCTGCAAACGCCGGCGCGATTTCTTCGGTCGACTTCACATAGAGCTGGTCGGTATCGAACTTCATGCGGGCCGGATCGCTCAGCGTCTTGCCCGTCTGGAGGCAGAGCATGAGCTCATGCGGCCGGGCGTCCTCCTTCCTCAGATAATGACAGTCGTTGGTGCCGGCGAGCGGGATGCCGAGTTTCTTATGGATTTCTATGAGACCGGCATTGGCGATCCGTTGATGGTCGAGGCCGTTCGCCTGCACTTCGAGATAGAAGTGCTCTTTCCCGAAGAGTTCCTGAAATTCGCCCGCGACCGCCATGGCGCCGGCCATGTCCTTTTGCCCGATGAGGTACGGAATCTCTCCGCTCAGGCACCCCGACAGCGCGATCAAGCCTTCGTGATGTTCTTTAAGAATTTCCTTGTCCATGCGTGGCTTGTAATAGAATCCTTCAAGGTATGCTTTACTCACCAGCTTGATCAGATTTTGATAGCCCGTCAGGTTTCTGGCCAAGAGGATGAGGTGATAGTAGTCGTTGTGCGCCAGCCCGCTGTCCTTCTTGGCATGCCGACTGCCGAGCGCCATGTAGGCTTCGCAGCCGATGATGGGCTTGACGCCGATTTCTTTCGCCTTGCGGTAGAACTCGATGGCGCCGAACATGTTGCCATGATCGGTCATCGCCACCGCCGGCTGTCCGAAGGTCTTGATCTGCCGAACCAGCGGTTCAATCTGATTGGCGCCGTCGAGGAGACTGAATTGGGTGTGCAGATGCAGGTGGACGAACGAAGCGGTCATGGGACGCGATTCTAGGTGGGCAGTGCCGGCAAGTCAACGCAGAGTTGGAGGAGGCGGCTAGAGTTTTTCGCCGTATTTCTCTCGATGCTGTTTCTTCGCGTCGGCGACCCAATGGTCCGGCTTGACGCGTCCAGGCAGGTTGTCCAATTGTCTTTGCAATACGGACGAGGTCACTTGGTTTCCATCTGGCGATCTGCACATACGTAAACGTGCCCATCTTGTTGAGCGCGCGCTCGATGGCCGGGCTGATGCCCTGGATTTTTTTCAGGTCGTCTTTCCGTGGCCCAGCGGTCGCCTTCGGGGCCGGCATCTGGAGACTGAGTTGATTGGCGGGGCCATTGGGCCGCGCGAGCACGGGAGCGCCGTCCTCCCGCACGCGCAGTGCAGCGCGGACTTCTCCAAGCCGTTTGCGCAGACGGGAAATCTCCTCTTCTTGATCGCCCATGATCTTCGCCTGCCCAGCGAGCTCTGCTTGCAGCGCGTGCAGCTGGGCCAGGCGCTGTTCGAGCGTGGTGATGCGACGATCCCGCTCCTCCAGCAATAAGGTCTGTTCCGCCTGCTCCGCGAGTCGGCGGTCGCGTGCGGCGAGGTCCTGTTCGAGCCGGTTGACGGCTTGCCGATGATGGGCATCCTTTTCGCTCAACTGGACTTCGAGCCAGTGCAGACGGCCCTGCGCCGGTTCCAATTCCTCGAGCTTCGTCCGGAGCCGTTCGAATTCCTCACGCCAGCGGTCCGCTTCAACCAGCCGCTGTTGCAGATCGACAAGCTCTTGCTCTTTGCCGGCAAGCTCCTCCTGCACCTTGGCGCGGGCAGCGTTGGCCTGACGGACTTCATTGGCGAACGCCGCCATCGTCGTCTCTTGATCGGCGAGTCGCTCCAGCTGTGTCTGAGACTCCGATCGCGCCGATTGACTGCACGCCTGACTTTCCTTGAGGTCCTGCTGCAAGCGGTCGATCCGGTCCTGCCGGGAGGCCAGATCCTCTTGCGCGGATCGGCCCAGGCTTTCGAGCGAAGCCACCTTGGATTCCAGCACCATGACGGCCGAAGTTTTCATTTTGAGTTCGTAAATCGCCGTGTCCAGCGCCTGGCCCTTGACGCGCAACTCCGTTTCGAGATCGGTGAGGCTTTGGGCATGCGACTCTGCTGAACGGTGCCGAAGCAGCCAGCCGACGGCCGCACCGATCGCGGCGGCCACGAGGAGGCAGACGACCATTTGGAAGGCCAGAGCGATCATCGGGAGTTGGCCTCCAGCACGCGCAGCTCAATCCGGCGGTTCCGTTGCAGGGCGGCCCGTGAGACGCCGGTCGCCAGCGGCTTGCTCGCGCCGTAGCCGACGGCGGTCAGCTCATGGGTGACCCCATGGGCGGTCAGATAGTCCCGCACGGCTTCGGCTCGGTGCAGGCTCAGGTCCTTATTATAATCCGGTGCGCCGAAGCTGTCGGTGTGTCCGCCAATCTCAATCGATGTATGAGGCGCCTGCGTCAACGCGGGGATCAGCCGGTCCAATGCTGTCCGGCCGCGTGTAGTCAAGGTGGCCTGATTGGAATCGAACTCGATCTGGTTGCGAGCTAGCAGGTCATTCAACCGTGTCTGCAACCGCGCCTGCAGCGACGGGACCGCCGCGGCCCCCGCGGCAACCGTCATATGATCTTCCAGTTCCAGGCCGAGTGAGCGCAAGGGCGAGACGGTGTGCAAGATGCTGGTCTTTGCCTGTTCGGACGGCACAGCTCCGCTCAGAACCAGGAAGCGGCCGTCGATCATCACCGATCGGACGCCCTGCATCTGTTCAAGCACGGGAAGCACGGCTGGCAGGTGGTTGACCCAGGAGGGAGTAGCAATGCGGCCGTCGATCGTGAGTTGATCGAGCACACGCACCTGGGCCGGGCCGAAAGCGGCGCGGGCCCGTTCCAGGATACGGTCCCGAGCGCCGGCGTCCGGCAGGGATCCCCGGAGCATCAACGTGCCTTGTTCAACCCGCGCATGAAAGTTCGCCGGGACCGGTACAGGCGGAGAGGCCGATAACGGAAGGTGGCGGGGAATACAGACGAGCGCCAACAGTGTCAGAGCGAAGACCCCGCCGCCCAGAATGGTCCTGCGTTCCTTGCGCATCAGCCATTCAATTGCAAGCATCACTTTAACCGCACGGTATCATAAACACACGGAAGCAAGCCAGCCTGGGGTTTGGCCTAAGCGGGGACAACCGAGTTGAACTTGTCCCTTTCCTTTGCTATCCTCCGCCCATCCCTTCCACAGCGCTCATCATAAACTCGAGTCGAAGCAAGGAGTTGTCTCATGGCCAGCATGAAGCGGGCATTAATCAGTGTTTCAGATAAGACCGGGGTCGTCGATCTGGCAAAGGAGCTCGCCGCGCTTGGCGCCGAAATCCTGTCCACCGGGGGCACAGCCAAGACACTGCGCGACGCGGGCGTCGCGGTGACGGATGTGGCGGCCTACACCGGCTCGCCGGAAATTCTCGACGGCCGCGTCAAGACCCTCCATCCGAAAATCCATGGCGGATTATTGGCGCGTCGATCCGTGCCGGCTCATGTCGAGCAAATGAAAGAGCACCATATCGGCCCGATCGACATGGTGGTAGTGAACCTGTACCCCTTCGAATCGACGATCGCAAAACCCAACTGTCAGTTCGATGACGCGATCGAAAACATCGATATCGGCGGCCCTTCCATGCTGCGGTCGGCAGCGAAAAACCATGACGATGTGCTCGTCGTGGTCGATCCCGCCGATTACTCGCGGGTGCTCAAGGCGCTGCAGGACAACACCGTGACGCCGGTGTTGCGGCGAGAGTTGGCCATGAAGGTCTTTCAGCACACGGCGCGCTACGACAGTGTGATTGCGGGGTACCTCGAACAGCAGGTCCAGAGCGGCGACGTCAAGTTTCCCAAGGTCCTCTCGCTGCAATTCGATCTCGCCGAGATCTTGCGCTATGGCGAAAATCCGCATCAGCAAGGCGCCTTTTATCGGGAACGTCAATCGAACGAGCCGTCCGTCTCGCGAGGCACGATCCTCCACGGCAAAGCGATGTCGTACAACAATTACCTCGATGCCAACTCCGCCCTGGAATTGGCGAAGGAATACGACGAGACGGCGGTCGCGATCATCAAGCACAACAATCCCTGTGGAGTGGCGCTGGGTGCCACGCCGGTGGACGCGTACGTCAAGGCGCGCGAGACCGATCCCGTGTCGGCGTTCGGCGGCGTGATCGCGTTCAATCGTCCGGTGGATCTCGCCGCGGCCAAAGAAATCACCTCGACGTTCGTCGAAGTGGTGATCGCGCCCGGATTTGCCGATGATGCGCTGGCCGAGCTCAAGCGCAAGAAGGATCTCCGACTGCTGGATGTCGGGCCTCTCACGAAGGTGAAGCAGGAAGGCTATGATCTGAAAAAACTGGTCGGCGGCCTCATCGTCCAGGATCGGGACCTGGGGAGCTTGACGGATTTGCGGACGCTGCCCGTGCCGACGGTCCGGAAGCCGACGGACGAGGAATACGCCGCCTGCGCGTTTGCCTGGAAGGTCTGCAAGCACGTCAAGTCGAACGCCATTATTTATGCCAAGCCCGGGCAAACCGTCGGCATCGGCGCCGGACAGATGAGCCGCGTGGATAGCGTGAAGCTCGCGGCCATGAAGGCGCAGCTGCCGGTGAAAGGCTGCGTCATGGCGTCGGATGCCTTCTTCCCGTTCCGAGACGGTCTCGATGCGGCGGCGCAAGCCGGCATTACCGCGGTCATCCAGCCTGGCGGCTCCATTCGCGATGCAGAGGTCGTCAAGGCGGCCGATGAACACGGGATGGCGATGATTCTGACCGGCATGCGCCACTTCCGCCACTGACGGATGTTGAAACGGCCTTCGAGCTTCGTTCTCGCATCGCTCAATGCCTCAGCGTACGAGGCACAGTACGCCTCGGCATCTCGCTCGCTGCGGCCTTGCCTGGGAAAGAGCGCGTCTCGGCGCGCGGGGGTTGGGTGGGTGAGATGAGAGCCGTTTGAACATCCTTTCTCAAAAAACTGATCGGCTGCTGAAAATGGCTCGTCGCTGCGTTCTCGGTCGCCCGTTCACCTCAACGTACCGAACAACGTACGCTTCGGTGTCCAGGCTCCCTGCGGCCTTGCGACAAGCCATTCTGAGCAGCCTCTGCCCCAAGTCTGCGCAACAAAATAATCAATCGCTCTCAATCACCTGGGACATAATGCTGTGAAAATTCTTGTCGTCGGCAGCGGAGGACGCGAACATGCGATGGTCTGGAAGCTCGCCCACAGCCCGCGCCGGCCCCGTCTCTTCTGTGCGCCGGGAAACGCGGGCATCGCGTCGCTCGCGACCTGTGTGCCGATTAAGGCCGACGACATTGCGGGCTTAAAATCCTTCGTGCAACGGGAAGGGATCGATCTCACGGTCGTGGGACCGGAAGCGCCCCTGGCCCTGGGGATTGCCGATGAATTCCGCAAGGCAAAGCTGAAAATTTTCGGTCCCACGAGGAATGCCGCACGGCTCGAAGCGAGCAAGATTTTTTCAAAAGAGATCATGGCAAAGGCCGGCATTCGCACGGCCCGCGCCAAGGCTTTCGACCAGCCAGCGGAGGCGCTCGCCTATGTGGACCATCATGACGTACCTGTCGTGATCAAAGCCGATGGGCTGGCACAGGGCAAAGGTGTCTTAATTGCCCAGACGCGCGAGGAGGCGCGTTGTGCCATCGTCGACTCGATGGAAAAGGCGGTGTTCGGCGACGCTGGAAAGCAGGTCCTGATCGAACAATGTCTTCAGGGCGAAGAACTGACCATCATGGCGTTCACCGACGGGCGCACAGTCGCGCCGATGTTGCCCGCCCAGGACCATAAGCGGATCGGCGACGGCGATACGGGCTTGAACACCGGTGGCATGGGCGCCTATTGCCCCGCACCGTTAGGAACGTCGGCCTTGCGTGCACAGGTGACGCGGGACATTCTGCAACCGATCGTCGATGTCATGTCGCGGTTGGGTTCCCCCTTCCAAGGGGTGTTGTATGCCGGGTTGATGATTGTCCACGAAGTCCCCTACGTGCTGGAGTTCAACGCCCGCATGGGCGATCCTGAAACGCAGGTCGTGCTGCCGTTGCTGAAGACGGATTTTCTCGAGGTCCTCGAAGCGGTCGTCGAACACCGCCTGGATCAGGTGCAGGTGGAGTGGCACGATGGGCACGCGGTATGTGTGGTCATGACCTCCGCCGGCTATCCGGGCCCCTATGACGTCGGCGAACCCATTCGCGGGTTGGACAGCCTTGACCCGCAGAGCGCGACCGTTTTTCATGCGGGAACTGCGACACACGGGGAGGACATCGTCACCGCGGGCGGGCGCGTGTTGGGCATCACCGGACGAGGCGCCACGTTGGCGGACGCGCAGGCGGCGGCGTATCGCACGGCCAAGCAGATCGCGTTCAAGGGATGTCACTACCGCCACGACATTGCGTATCGAGCACTCGCTCCACGCGTCTAGCCGGCTCCCGCCGGTTCCTTATGGCTTCGATCATTCCGTACTCCGCAACAGGCCTCGATTCTCTCGGACAACAGGTCAGAGCCGTGCTTCTACGGGGAGGGCTCGTCGCCATCCCGACCGAGACGTTCTACGGACTGGGCGTGAACCCGTTCAACCGGATCGCTCTGGATCGTTTGTCTGCCGTCAAAGGACGAGCAGAGGGAAAGCCGATTCTCGTGCTGGTCGGCTCGCTAAAAGATCTCGCGTCCTTCGCGGAGCGCGTGCCGTCCGCTGCCTCGGTCCTAATGGAGACGTTTTGGCCGGGCGCCTTGACCATTCTGTTTCCTGCCCGAGCTTCGGTCCCTCCGGCGCTCACCGCTGGAACCGGCCGGGTGGGTCTCAGACTCAGCTCCTGTCGGCCGTTGCGTGAGGTGCTCCAACAGGTCGGCCCGCTGACGGGAACGAGCGCCAACCGGACAGGAGCTCCGCCGGCTCACACGGCGCGCGAAGTGGAACAGGCGTTCGGCGCCAAGGTGGATGTGATTATTGACGCAGGACCTACGCCGGGTGGACTGCCTTCCACGGTCATCGAGGCGGACGAGACGCTTCGCATCGTCCGCGAGGGGGCCATCCCTCGGAGCGCCATCGAGGCGGCGCTCCATGCCAGAGGATTTTCCCTCAAGAACGTCTAAATGTGGTATACAGCAGGGCCAGCAGTGCCCATATAAAGGAGGAATCGATGCTAATCCGTCGGGAGCGACAAGGGGGACGAGCGGTAGGGCTGGTCATAGTCATGGCGGCGATGTTGTCCGGGTGCGATTACTGGCCGCCGGCGCTGCAGACGCAGATCGAGCAGCTCCGGTCCGAACTGCAGACCGTGACGATGGAGAGGGCCCAACTGCAAACGCAGATGACGTCGGTGATGAAGGCGAAGGACGATCTGCAAGCGCAGGTCGACGATCTCGTTCGAACCAATCGGGACAAAAGCGCGATGATCGCGAGTCTGCAGAGCAGCGTCACTTCGCTGCAGGAGCGCCTGGTCAAGTCCTCCAAACCGGCGACCGTAAAAGCCGCAGGCACCAAGCCTGCGACCGTCAAGCCCGCGACCAAGTCTTCGGTCAAGACCGCGAGCAAAATACCCGTGAAAAAGAAGACGCTGACGAAGTCGGCGACCGCGCACTAGCGGGCTCGACTGATTATTTGTTCGACGGGTTCGGTGTGTTCGGCGTGGACGGGCTGGCAGCCGGCGGTGCGCTGCTCGAGGAGCCGCTCGCGGGGGCGGTGGACGGACTCGCCGGCGACGCGGCCGGCGCGCCCGAGGACCCGGCGGCTGTCTCTTTCTTCTCACCGGCCTCGGCTTGTGTTTTCTCTCCTTCGGACGGCGGCTTCATCTTGTTCGAGTAATCGGTCACGTACCAGCCGCTCCCCTTGAACATGATGCCCGGCGAGGAGATGAGGCGGCGAATGGATTTGCCGCATCGCTCGCAGGTGGTCAACGCGTCGTCCTTCATGCTCTGTTTCACTTCGAATTGATACGAACAACTGTCGCACTGATATTCATAAATCGGCACAGGTGGTCCTCCCACAGTGTGACGGTAACCGGTCCTTCTCCGTCGTTACTTCAGCTTCTCCAGCGCGCCCCGCAGCCGCTTCAATCCGTTCGTGATCGTGTCCATGCTCGTGGCATAGGAGAGGCGAATGTGCCTCTCGCTGCCAAACGGTTCGCCCGGCACGACCGCGATCTGCGCGGTCTTGAGGAGATAGGTCGCGAGGTCCGTCGGTGAGTTGACCGGGCCGGTCGGACCGTGCTTCCCAAGGACGCCCTGGATGTTTGGAAAGGCATAGAAGGCCCCACCAGGCATCGAGCATGACACGCCCGGAATCTCATTCAGTCCCTCCACAATCGCGCGCCGTCGGCGATCGAACTCGGTCACCATCTGCTTCGTGAACGCCTCGCCGAATCGCAGAGCGGCGACAGCCGCCTTCTGGGAAATCGAGCAGGGGTTTGACGTGCTCTGGCTTTGAATGTTGCCCATCGCGGTGATCAGATCCTTGGGGCCTGCTGCATAGCCGACCCGCCAGCCGGTCATTGCGTAGGCCTTGGAGACGCCGTTGATGACGACGGTTTGCGCCGCGATCTCCGGTCCCAGCGAAGCGATGCTGACGTGACTCGCGCCGTCGTAGAGCACCTTCTCGTAGATCTCATCCGAGATCACGACAAGATGATGTCGAACGGCGATCGCGGCGATGCGTTCGAGCATCTTGCGTCCATACGTTGCGCCGGTCGGATTACAGGGGCTGTTGATGATCAGTGCCTTGGTCTTGGGGGTGATACGCTGCTCGAGCTCTGCGGGATCAATGGCGTACCCCTCGGATTCCTTGGTGACCAGGAACACCGGCGTCGCATCGTTCAGGAGCGCCTGGTCCGAGTACGAGACCCAGTACGGCGTCGGAATAATGATTTCATCCCCTTCCTCCAACAACGCTTCCGCGAGGTTGTACAGGGAATGCTTGGCGCCGCACGACACCAGAATTTGAGATTTCTCGTATTGGAGACCCTGCTCGACCTTGAGCTTGTCGACGATCGCACCGCGCAGTTCATCAATGCCAGAGGACGGCGTGTACTTGGTGAACCCAGCGCGGATCGCCGCCTCGGCCGCTGCCTTGACCGGTTCCGGCGTATCGAAATCCGGTTCTCCCGTGGAAAAATCGATCACGTCGATGCCTTGAGCTGCCATGGCTTTTGCCGTCGCCGCCATGGCGAGGGTCGGCGAGGGGGCGATGCGACTGACGCGGGCCGCGAGCTTCATGACTTGACGCTCCGGATTCGGGCTTGAAGCCGGCGTGCGACCTCGGGATGGAGAAACTCCGTCAGCGAGCCTCCATGGTTGGCCACGTCTTTGATGATCGTCGAGGATAGGTACGAATATTCCTCGCTTGACATCAAGAACACGGTCTCAACCTGTTTTGCCAGCTTGCGGTTGATGAGGGCCATTTGAAATTCGTGCTCAAAGTCCGAGATCGCGCGGAGCCCGCGGATAATGGCATGGGCGCCGGATCGCTGCACATGATCGACCAGGAGACCATCGAACATCACCACTTCGACTTGGCCGATGTCCTTCAGCACCAGCTGCACCATCTCCAGCCGCTCGGCCAAATTGAAGAGCGGATGTTTGGTCGGGTTCGGCGCCACGGCTACCATCACTTTATCAAAGACGCGCAGACTACGGGTGATGATATCGGTGTGCCCGTGCGTGATGGGATCAAACGTGCCCGGGTAGATGCCGATTTTCATGAGGCCGACCCGCCCGGTGCCTGACCATACAGAAACAGGGCGGTATCCCCATAGTCGTAGCGACGCATGAGTCGGGCGCGCTCCGTTTCGTCCGGCATCTGGGCTCGTGCGTCCTGTTCAATGATCATGAGCGCCTCCGATGACAACAGACCAAGGTGCCAGCTGCCGAGCACGAGCTCAACGGCTCCCCGGTCCGCATACGGAGGATCGGCAAACAGCACATCGTATGGGCCGTCCCAGGACTGCGGCTGCCGCAAAAACGTTTGTGTGGGCCCGACTCGCACCACCGCTTGGTCCAGCATGCCGCACGCCGTCAAATTCTTCCGCATGATCTGCACCGCCTTCGGATCCGATTCGACGAAGGTCGCGATCATTGCGCCCCGACTCAATGCTTCGATGCCTACTGCGCCCGTGCCCGCGTACAAATCCAGAAAACGGCTGCCGGGGATGCGCGTCCCCAGGATGGAAAACAGGGCCTCGCGGACCTTGTCCGACGTGGGCCGCAGCGTGGTCCCCCGTGGCCCACTCAGGCGCCGACCTCGGTGGGAACCGGCGATCACTCGCATAACCTGTTCGTTGGTTGCGGACTAGCCCCTTCGAGAGCCCGTCGTCGCTTTGTACTCAGCATTCTGATAGGCGAGAGGCATTTCAGAAGCCACAGACTCTAACATAGCGTTTTTGAAGGGGTCAAGGTGACGAGCGCCGTTGAGCCGGCGTCAGGACCCTGTCTGCGGGCCGTGCCCCAAAAAATTCTCGCAGAGGCATTACTGGCATTTTGACGCTGCGCGTTGGGCTGACTATAATTCTGTACGGTGAGAGTACGAGGAAGACGAGAGGCGTCAGGCAAGAGACTCGCGGCGTTGTCGTGCGCACAACCCCGCGCTCGCGCCTGCACGCGAGCGGAGAGTTAGCGCGTGGCGGCCGAAGGTTGCGCGGGTTGCACCGGCTGTGCATCGCGGGCGGCGAGACTTTTGCGCCGGTTGTTGGAAATCGTGCGATCGATGATGGCGCCGCAGTTGATGCACTTCCATGCGTAGAAGATCAGAAAGAAGTCGGAGAACCGCTCGAGCATCATGAGCCCTTTGCATTTCGGACATTCCATCGAGTTCCTCCCTGGTTGCGGTGCGCAGCTGTGGCCAAGCAAAGCAAAAGCCGAACCAATTTTTGTCGATACGTAATTTCAACATGTTAGGCGGTACGTATTTGTTACCAGGGGGTCTGGAGAGGGCATTCCCGTAGTACAAAAACGTTCATCGTGTCATATTTTTGTTCGAGGAGAGTCGATGTGAGCAGAAAGACGGTGCGGCAAGGTATTGCCCACTGGCCGGCAAGCGAACGTCCGCGCGAGCGGCTCCTGGCGCAGGGCGCCGATGCCTTGACGGATGCGCAACTCCTCGCCATTCTCCTGCGCGTCGGTCGGCAGCGATCCTCGGCCGTGCAAGTGAGCATGGAAGTGCTTGATCGGCTCGGCGGCGTCGCCGGGTTGGCCCATTGCGGGATCGAGGAACTGTGTGCCGTCGAGGGAGTCGGGGAGGCGAAGGCCGCGCAGGTCAAAGCCGCGCTGGAACTGGGCAAGCGGTCGTTGGCGTCTCCGCTGTCGACGGGGACGAAAATCTCCTCGAGCCGCGTGCTGTTCGAACACTATCATCCCGCACTTGCGGAACCTCCGTCATGAGATTTTCAAAGTGGTCCTGTTGGACGCCAAGCATGCAATCCTGCGCGATACCACCGTGTCCGAAGGCAGCTTGACGCTCAGCATCGTGCATCCCCGGGAGGTGTTCACGATGGCGGTGAAGGAATCCGCCGCCGCGGTCATCTTTCTGCACAATCATCCGAGCGGTGATCCGACACCGAGCCAAGAAGATCACGTCCTGACCGCACGGTTGGTCTCGGCGGGGGACGTGCTGGGCATTCGAGTGCTGGATCATCTTGTTGTGGGCGACGGGCGCTACGTCAGTTTTGCCGACGAGGGCTGGTTAACGCATCATGCATGACACAGGGGAGCAAGCCACCATGTAATTATCAGGATTTGCGAGGGTACAGATGCCTTTCGCAATGAACCAAGGAGGGCCCTATGAACGAGCCGGGTGCGAGGTCTCTCAGAAATGTGGCTGTCATCGCCAATCGAGGGGCGGGCAAAACGTCATTGGCCGAAGCGATCCTCTTGACCACCGGCGGCATACCGACTCTCGGTTCGGTGACGCAAGGCACGACCGTCTCGGATTTTGAGCCGGAAGAAATTCACCACCGCAGTTCCGTCAGCACCAGTCTTCTCCGCTGTTCCTGGAATCACACCACCATCAATCTGCTCGATACTCCCGGAGCGCTCAGTTTGCTCGGCGAAGCGATCACGGCCTTGCAGGCGGCCGATGCCGTGATCGTCGTTCTCAGTCCGGCAAGTGGCATCCGAAGCGAACTCGTCCGGCTGTGGTCACAGGTGAAGGCGCTCGGTCTGCCGTGCCTCATCTTCGTCAACGAACTGGAGAAAGAATCCGGCTCGATGGAGGAATTGCTCGCGGCCTGCCATCGGGATTTGGACCTCACGCCGTTGCCGATGTCGTGCGTGCTCAAAGACGGGGCGCAGTGGGTGGGCGTTCTTGATTTTGTGAGCCAGGCGGCGATGCATTCCCGGGCCGACACCGCGAAGTGGCAGCAGCAACCGGTGCCACCTGGCGCCGAGGCGATGCTGGCCGACGCGCGCAAGCGGATTCAGGAGGCGGCCGCCGAGTGCGACGATCAATTGTTGGAACAGTACCTCTCCGGCGCCGAACTCTCGCAGGCAGACCTGTTGAGGGGGCTGCGGGCGGGGATGCAGGCGGGGACCATCGTGCCGCTGTATACGGGATCGGCGCTCAAGAATATCGGCACGGTCCCGCTGCTCAATGCGATCGTCGACCTGCTGCCGTCGCCGACCGACCGGGCGCAACGCAGGCCGCTCACGGGGCAGGATGCGGACGGCGGCCACGAGGTCACGCGGGCTGCGACAGCCGAGGCGCCTTTTTCCGGCGTCATCTTCAAGACCATTATCGACCCGTTCGTCGGTCGACTGTCGTATGTCCGCGTGGCGTCCGGCACCTTGCAGGCCGATTCGCTGTTGTACAACGGGACGAGAAAAATCAAAGAGAAAAGCGGTCATGTGTATCAATTGCTGGGCAAGAAGCACACGGCCGTCGCCACGGCGGCCGCCGGAGATATCGTAGCGATTGGGAAGCTCAAGGATGCGCAGACCGGGGACACGCTCTGTGACGAGCAGCATCCCATCGTCTATTCCTGGCCGGCTTTGCCCAAGCCGGTGCTGTCCTTTGCGATCGAACCCAAGTCGAGTGCCGACATCGATAAAGTCAGCCTGGGGCTGCACAAGTTGATCGAAGAAGATTCCACCCTGGGCTTCACGCGGAATGTCGATACGAAGGAAATGGTGCTGAGCGGGACGGGCCAACTACATCTGGATCTGGCGCTAGAGAAATTGCAGCGCAAGTACGGGGCGGAGGTTGTCATCCACACGCCGAAGATTCCGTACCGAGAAACGATTCGCGCCACGGCGCAGGCCCAAGGCAGGTACAAGAAGCAGACGGGCGGCCATGGGCAGTACGGGGATTGCTGGCTGGAATTGACGCCGTCTTCGCGCGGGGAGGGCTTCGCATTTACGAACCGGGTGGTGGGCGGGGTGATTCCCCGCAATTTCATCCCGGCGGTCGAGAAGGGCGTCGTCGAGGCGATGCTCCATGGCACGTTGGCTGGATTTCCGGTCGTCGACGTCCGCGTCGCCGTGTACGACGGGTCCTACCACGTCGTCGATTCTTCGGAAATGTCGTTTAAGATTGCCGCATCGATGGCGTTTAAGAAAGCGATGGAAACGGCGCACCCCGTCTTACTGGAGCCGATGATGACGGTCGAGGTCGAAGCGCCGGCGGCGCATATCGGCGCCGTGATCGGCGATCTCAACGCCCGGCGAGGACGTATCGTGCATGTCGAAGCGCGGGGGCACGCCGAGATCGTCAAGGCGCTGGTCCCCCTGAGCGAGATCATGACTTACACGACCACGCTCAATTCTCTCACGGGAGGAGGAGGGAGTTACGTAATGGAATTGGCGCGCTATGAGGAAGTGCCGCGTGAGGTCGCGACGAAGGTCGTGGAGGAGGCCAAGGCCAGCAAGCAGCCCGTGGCCGCCCATTAGCCAACTGCACGGCGCGTCTCTCATCAGTGTGTGGGAGACGCGCCCGCTGCCGTCACTGACGCTCGCGGTTCGTTGGGAATCAGGGCTCGCCGGGTTTCAGCACCACGTAGAACGCGCGACTTTCCCGCAGGACCCGTAAGAGCACGGTATCGCCACGGCGGACCTTGGAGACGGCGCTGGTGAAATCGCCGACCGATCCCACGTCGGCGCGATTGACTTCCTTGATGAGGTCGCCTTCACGCAGCCCTTCGGACTGGGCGAGGCTGCCCGCCTCCACCTTCGTGATCAACACGCCGCGGCTTTCGTGCAGTTTGAATTTCTCGGCCAGAGCGGCCGTCAGGTCCTGGACATCGAGTCCGAGTTTGGATTCGGAGCGTGATTGAGGCAGCGGCAGCGAGGCCACGGTGGCATGATCGCGGCGTTCCGTCAGGGCCACTTCTATGACCATGCGTTGTTGATTGCGCACAAGTTCGACTTTGGCTTTGGCGCCCGGTACCAGTCCGGCCACAATCCGTGACAGTCGATTCGGGCTGTCGATTACCGACCCTTCGATGCGCGTGATGACGTCGCCGGGCTTGATGCCGGCCACAGCCGCGGGGTCCTTCTCGAATACTTCGTTGACCAGCACGCCTTCCTGTTCGGTCACGCCGAACTTTTTGGCCAGCTCCGGGGTCAGCGGTTGAATGCCGACACCGAGCCAGCCCCGGACGACCCGGCCTTGCTCCACCAATTGCTGCAGGACTTGCTTCGCCATGTTCGATGGAATCGCGAATCCGATGCCTTGTGCGAAATTGATGATGGCTGTATTGATGCCGATGACTTCCCCTCGCAGGTTGAAGAGCGGCCCGCCGGAATTTCCGGGATTGATCGACGCGTCGGTTTGAATGAAATTTTCATAGCGAGAAAGATTGACATTTTCGCGCCCGATGCCGCTGACCACACCGAGCGTGACGGTCCGCTCCAAGCCGAAGGGATTGCCCACGGCGAGCACCCATTGGCCCACGCGCACGGTGGTCGAGTCGCCGAACGTCGCGTTCGGCAGCGGGTGATCGGAGGTGACTTTCAGGACGGCGAGATCCGTGTCCGGGTCCTTGCCGACGACTTGGGCAATCAGCTTCGACTTGTCGGACAGCCGAACTTCGATTTCCGTCGCGTCACCCACCACGTGGTTATTGGTAATGATGTGCCCGTCGGGGGTGATGATGACGCCGGCTCCGGAGCCCGGCGCGTTGGGCACGCGTTCCGGCGCAAACTCGCGGCCTTTGCCGCTGAGATTGATGGGGAACAGACTGACGACGGAAGGTTTGGCCGCCTCGGCCAACTCTGTAAAGACGGTCTGCATTTCCTCCAGGAGCCGCAAGCCATTGGACGTGTTGGGCGGGAGTACGGCTGGCTCGGCACCCCTGGCCACAGGCACGACGGGGACGGTGGCAGCCATTCCGACCACGAGCCATACGACCATGCAGAGTCGGGACCGCATGAATGCTAGTGTACCTCAGGAGGGCCCGAAAACCTATAAGGGGACGGTGTCTTCGAGTTCCAGGGGAAGAGTCTCAGTTCTTTCCTGTGCGAGCGGCGGAGAACCACGAGGCGATCTGATCCAGATCGGCTCGAAGGCCGATGGCGATGACGATATCGTCGGCTCTGAAGACGAAGTCCTCCGTCGGCGGGATGAGAAAGGGGCCGCGAAAGACCGTGACAAGGCGGACGGTTGCCGGCCAGGCCAGATCCGAGACCTGTTTGCCCACCGCTTTGGAGCCGTGTGAAACCGGCAGACGTTCAATGGCGGCGGCGCGCAAGCTGAGGTCGCGCTGCAGCGTGAGAAGATCTCCTTGAATCGCTTCGAGCTTCAACGCACGGATCTGGGCATCGACTTGGAGGAGGGTCTGTTTGAGGAGATGCACGCGGTCCGTGGCGTGGTTCACGGTGCGCTCGACATCGGAGGGTGATGC
This sequence comes from uncultured Nitrospiraceae bacterium, assembly GCA_963824855.1. GTDB lineage: Bacteria > Nitrospirota > Nitrospiria > Nitrospirales > Nitrospiraceae > Nitrospira_C. Next base: position 109,278 of record CAWGQP010000010.1, on the reverse strand, counting down.
GCTGGGCCGCGGGGGGGAATGGCGCGACAAGGCCCCCGCGAGTTGCTGACCCAGTTCGCCTTGGACCGTTTCGATTTGCGTCAACAAACTGGCCGCTTGTCCGTGAAGGCGCAGGACATGGACCTTGCGATTGACGCGCTCGGCGACGGCCACGACGGATTCGTAGACCGCGCTGCCGGTCAGCGAAAGTTCCTTTTGGAGACGACCGAAGAATTCGAGCGACATCGCGCGATAATCAATGTCTGATAAGGGATATTATGTCAACTTACATGCTTCTCTCGATCGAAGCATCTGCGCGCCGCTGTCTTACTCCGTTCGCCTTACTGGGTCAACCAATCCCCGCATTGTTGCCCCTCTGACGACTCCGTGTTGACACAGCCTCTTAGGCGGGCTACACAGAAGCCATGACCATTCATCCTCTGGCCGGGAAACCGGCGCCTGCCTCGATGTTGGTCAATCTGGACAAATTGCTCGAGGCCTACCACCAGGAGGTTCCAGATCCCGCTGTGCCGGCACAGCGTGTGGCCTTCGGGACTTCTGGACATCGTGGCTCATCCTTCAAGCGATCCTTTAACAGTCATCACATTCTCGCGGTCGTCCAAGCGATCTGTGAGTACCGGAAACGCCAAGGGACGACCGGACCGTTGTTCCTTGGCATAGATACCCACGCCCTGTCGCGGCCCGCCTTCGACACAGCCCTTGAAGTCTTGGTCGCCAATGGTGTGGAGGTCATGATTGATCAGGACGACGGCTATACGCCGACGCCGGTCATTTCGCACGCGATCCTCACGTACAATCGCGGCCGGGCCTCCGGCCCACAGCGACGGCATCGTGATTACGCCCTCGCACAATCCGCCCGAGGACGGCGGGATCAAATACAACCCGCCGCAGGGCGGACCGGCGGACACGCAGGTCACCAAGTGGATCGAAGAGCGGGCTAATGCGCTCTTGTCAGGGCAGTCTCGAAGGCGTCAAACGGGTTTCTGCCGCTCAAGCCCTGCGCGCGCCCTCCGTACACCGGCATGACTATCGCGGCGCCTATGTGAAGGACCTCGAGCACGTCATCGACTTTGCACCGATCCGAGGCGCCAACCTGAAACTTGGCATCGATCCGCTCGGCGGTTCGGGCGTTGCCTACTGGACGCCCATTGCCGAGCGCTACGGGCTCAATCTCGATATCGTGAATCCTGCCGTGGATGGGACCTTCCGGTTCATGCCACTTGATTGGGACGGAAAAATCCGAATGGATTGTTCGTCCGCCTATGCGATGGCGAATCTCATCGCGCTCAAGGATCGCTTTGACGTTGCCTTCGGCAATGACGCGGACAACGACCGGCATGGCATCGTGACCCGCTCGGCCGGCCTCATGAACCCGAACCACTATCTGGCCGCGGCCATTGCCTATCTCTTCTCCCATCGTCCAGGCTGGCCGACTGGCGCCGGCATCGGCAAAACGTTGGTGAGCAGCAGCGTCATTGATCGCGTCGCCTCGAAACTTAAGCGGCGGCTCGTCGAAGTGCCGGTCGGCTTCAAGTGGTTTGTCGACGGATTGCTGGACGGGTCGCTGGGGTTCGGCGGCGAAGAAAGCGCGGGCGCCTCGTTTCTGCGGCACGATGGCACGGTGTGGTCCACGGATAAGGACGGCATCATTATGGACCTGCTGGCCGCTGAGATGATGGCACGCACTGGCCAGGATCCCTCGGAACTCTACCGGGAACTCACCCGGGAATTGGGCGAACCGCGGTATGCCCGCATTGATGCCCCGGCGACGCCAGAACAGAAGCACAGGCTCTCGAAGCTCTCGGCGGAGCAAGTGCGCGCGACGACCCTCGCGGGCGATCCCATCGTCTCGCGGCTCACTCAGGCCCCCGGCAATGGCGCTCCCATCGGCGGACTCAAGGTCGTCACAGAACAGGGCTGGTTCGCCGCCCGTCCCTCAGGGACCGAAGATGTGTACAAGCTCTATGCCGAAAGCTTCAAGGGGCAGGAGCATCTGGCGCAGATTCAACGGGAAGCGCAGAAACCTTATTACTCAGGTGCTCTCAGCAGCGGGATAAGATGAAAATATCTCCGCGGAAAAGAGAGCAGCCATCGACCGTTAGACCGTTCTATGGTGATGCGATCGTCGAAGAATCGGAGGAGTGCTGGCTTTCCATTTATCGAGCAGGTCCACTCGGTCCTGACTCAGCGAAGGCCGTGTCTGCCTGGCACCCGTGTTCCCAAATTGGACTGTCACGCTCTTCCCGTTCACAAAGGCCGCTGCGCGCCCCCACCGGTAAGACAGTGACCGTGCGCCGGTGGGAATTTTGATCGCGACCCATCGAGCGTCGGACCAAATCACGATGTGGCTCCCCTCTTGTTGTGAATGGACGGCACACCCATCCTCTCGCACCCACGCCGGCCCCTCGGGAAGCCAATGGACCGAAGCTTGAAGCAGACAATCGGGTCCATCGGCGAATGCCAAGACCAACCACGCAAAGATCTCGATGCCTGTCATCTGGAAATACTCCTTCCAGCAACCTCGGCATGACTACTTAAGCGTAGCACTCGGATACGGGATGTAAAGCCACGAGGAGCGAGAGTGGATCTGTTCAAGCCGGCGGAGAAGCCGAGAGCGATCTGATGACCGGAAATCAGGTGAACGAATTACACCTGAGCATGCTGTGCGGCATGGTAGGAACTGCGGGTTAATGGGCTGGATTCGACATGGGCAAAGCCCATGGCCAAGGCCTCGGATTTGAGGCGCGCAAACTCGGCCGGCTCATAATAGCGAACGACCGGCACATGCCCTTTCGTCGGCTGCAGGTATTGGCCGATCGTGACGACGTCACATCCGGCCGCCCGTAAATCCTGTAGCACCGTGCAGATTTCGTCCGGCCTCTCCCCCATCCCAACGATCAATCCTGACTTCGTCCGGAGCCCCTGTGCGTGAGCCCGGGCCAAGAGTTCAAGCGATCGTTGATATTTCCCTTGCGGGCGTAGCGACGGGAAAGAGCCGCGGGACGGTCTCAATATTGTGATTGAGAATGTCCGGCCGTTCCAGGCAGACCGCCTCCAGGGCGGAGGCGTTGCCTTCGAAATCAGGGATCAGCACCTCAATCGTACAGCCGGGATTGTGTTCCCGGGTGAGGCGAATGGTGTCGGCAAACACGGCGGCACCGCCGTCCGCCAGTTCATCCCGATTGACCGACGTGATAACGGCATGGCGGAGTCCCAACGCCTGCACCGCTTCGGCGACACGCCTGGGCTCCTCCGGATCCACCGCCTGCGGGCGGCCGGTCTCCACCGAACAGTAGTGGCACCGTCTCGTGCAGATATCGCCGAGAATCAGAAATGTCGCGGTGCGGGCATTCCAGCATTCCCATCGATTGGGACAACGGGCCTCTTCACAGATCGTGTGAAGTTTTAAACGGTCGATCGTCTGCTTGAGGTCGAGGTAATCCGGGCCGGTTCTCGCCTCGACTTTGAACCAGGCCGGAAGGCGTTCGGCCGAGGTCCCGCCCGAGCGGAGCTGCGTGAGGGGAATCAGCGTCATGCCGACAGGGTGTCCCGGTGAAACCAATTTCGAATGGCGGCGACAAGACCGGCTCCCCGCCTTACTGCAAGCGGCGGATCAGGGTATTCCACCCAGGACTCCCGGGAGCCCAAATAGGTTCCCGCTACGGAAGCTGATTTGTGTCTTGAGCTGACGATACCCCTGCCCATGCAGCGTCGCGATGAGGAGTTGGAGTGCGGCCTCCTGAGTGTCTCGCCGGCTCCGTCACGACATGCGTGGCTTCATACCGCATCGAAGCGCGGTACCGCTGATCTTCTTGTCTCACTTCGATCGGCCGGCTGAAGCCGCGTTCGCGGGGATCGAGCCCGGCAAGCTGGTAGGTGTCCTGAGCTGTCGTTCCCACGGTCAGTCCAATGCGCGGTAGACGGCGACCAGGTCGCTCAACGCGCTGGTTTTTTGCTTGAGCACTTCGCGCTCGGCTTGGATAAGTTCACGGTTCTTCGTCGTGATGGGACTTGAGGACAGGCAGGACGCGCCGAGGTTCAAAATCCTGTCACATTCGTCGGTTAGCTTGCGTTTCACCACCGGATTGACCGACAGAATCTCCATCAACTCGAGGCGTGTTTGGGCGAGGTGGGTTTGAAGATCGCCGTCCGGAGTACTGCGCCGGACTCCGTCGTCCAGACAGCGATCCAGATATTGGCTCAGGAACACATAGAGGCGAACGAGTGCTGCGGCGATTTCGAGCTGTGCGCTGGCGGAGGCTGCCATGGCCGTCCTTTCTGATCGGATGAGGTGCTATAACAGCGCTTTGACGTCAGTGCCTTCCACCTTGACTTGATAGGTTTCGATTTTCGCGGAAGGATTGTTGACGCAGACACCGGTCGTGACATTGAACTGCCAGCCGTGCCATGGGCAGGTCACGACGCTCGCTTCCAGCTCCCCTTCCCCGAGCGGCCCACCCCGGTGCAGGCAGGTGTTGTCGATGACATGGAATTGTCCGTCGACGTTGAAGACGGCCAAGGCCTTGCCGTTGACCTCGGCGACCAGGCCATGACCAGGCTTCACATCGTCGGTGCCCGCGACCCGTACGAACTCTCCCATACGCTTCTGCCTCCTCTCCCGACGCTGCCTATTGATTGGTAAACGGCTGCTTAATTTTCTTGAGGAGGCTTTCGATTGAGGCACCTCCCGTGGCCGCTCCACCTAACCGCTCCACGAGTTTCTTGGCGATGTCCTGGAAGGCGGCCGCGTGAGGAGATGAAGGATTCGCTACCACGATGGGATGTCCGCTGTCGCCTCCTTCGCGGATGGCGGGATCGATGGGAATACTGCCGAGGAACGGCACGCCGAGTTTGGACGCGGCCCGCTCCCCTCCCCCGTGGGAAAAAATGTCGGTGCGCTCGCCGCAATGACTGCACACGAACAAGCTCATGTTCTCGATAATGCCGAGCAGCGGCACGTTGACCTTTTGAAACATCGCCATCCCTTTGCGCACGTCGTAGAGGGCGACTTCCTGCGGCGTCGTCACGGTCACGGCGCCGGCCAGCGGCACCATCTGGGACAACGAGAGTTGCACATCGCCGGTTCCCGGAGGCAGGTCGATCAACAGATAATCCAGTTCTCCCCACAACACGTCGCGGAAAAAAGCTTGCAGGTATTGATGCACCATGGGGCCACGCCACACGATCGGCGCCTCCTCCGGAACCAGGAAGGCCATCGAAATGAGCTTCACCCCATAATTCTCCACCGGCACGATCTTCCCGTCCCGTTGTTCGGGGCCGGTCGTACTGCCCATCATCATCGGAATGTTCGGCCCGTACACATCCGCGTCCATGAGGCCGACCTTGGCGCCGGTCAAGGCCAGCGCGCAGGCGAGGTTCGCGGCCACGGTCGATTTTCCGACCCCGCCCTTCCCGCTGCTGATGGCGATGACGTGTTTGACGCCGGGAATCAGGGTGTCTTTGCTCTGGGGTTGCTGGGCAGAGGAATGTTCGTCAGCCATGGCTGTGCTCCTTCCGCTACTGTCTGCATCATAAGCGATGGACGAGGGGAAAGAAAATGGGTCCATTGACCCTGGCAGGATCGCTCGGCCTGGTCGTTCTACTCAGACAGGACGGTGGAGTCCAGCCGGCGTAGGTTGGTGGCCAGTCCCAGCACGGACAGCGTGTAGATCGTCCACTTGGAAGGATCAACATTGTACCAGCGCGGGCCGTTGCGGTAATCCCGGGCGTAGGTATGGTGATAGTTGTGGTAGCCCTCGCCAAACGTGAAGCAGGAGATGAGCCAGCTGTCGCGGCTGCTGTCTCGCTGGCCATGCGGTTGCGTGCCGAACATGTGACAGAGGGAATTGATCGCGAACGTGGAGTTCAGGACCATGAACATCCGGAACATGCCTGCGAGCAGAAAACACCCGATGCCGCCCATCACACCGCCGTGGAAATACCCCAGGACGAAGGGAAACGCGAGCCCCGAGATGACGATGGCGTGATAGTGGCGGTGCTGCCACATGATCATCGGGTCTTTCCGCAACTGCCGCTCGTAATTTTCCGTGCGATGCGGGGTGTTGATGAAGAGCCACACGCAGTGGCTATGCCAGAAACCTTTCTTGGCGTTGTATGGATCTTCTTCCTCATCCGTCCGAGCATGATGCCGAATATGATCCGAGCACCATCGGAGCGCCGAGTTCTGGAGCGCCCAGCCGCCGGCCATCAGCAAAAAGGCTTTGACCCAGGGATGGCATTCAAAGCTGCGGTGAGAAATCAACCGGTGATACCCGACGGTGATCCCCAAGCCGGTCACGATGTAGAGGATGCTAAACAGCACCCAGTCGAAGAGGGTGTACCCGTAGACATATCCGAAGAGGGGGGTGCCGATCAGCGTGGTGACGGCGACGAGGCAAAAAAGGATAAAGGTCTTGTAGGCAAAGGGGCTCTTTCCAATAGCGTCCGGCATCCGTTACTCCCTGTATCTTAGGAACATGAGGTTCGTGAGCGTCACCGCCTCACCTGGCAGCGCGCGTCATACGCAGATCTCTCGTCCGTCTCCTCCGACAAAGAGTCACTATCCGGTATGTGGGGAAGTGCACTTGTCTTACTCTGGCCGGGACCGAGAAGTCGTGTTCCGTAAGAGTACCGAAGTAGCGGACTTTAATCAAGAAATTCTTTTCTCCAACGAAATGGTCAGTGCAGGCGTAGGTGTATACTGAGAGAAACAGACGCTCCCTACCCGGTTCACGAAGGTGTCCCGTGGCTGTGACCAACGACCTGGAGTCCTCTGTCCGTCAGATCGGCGAAGAATTGGCCCGTCTCTCAGGGGGCCAGTCGCCTACTCTGTTCGAGCGACGTTGGTGGTCCCAAGCGGCCATCAACCTCGCCATGCACAACCTTGACTTCAAGACCCAGTTATTCCGGTTCATCGATGTACTGCCCTCGGTCACCGAGGATCAACGCGTTGTGACGCTGGCGCAGGAGTATTTCGGGGCATTGGCCGATCAGGCGTTCGGGCTCGGCTGGGGCTTGAAAGCCCTCGCGGCCACCGGGATGGGCGCCAAGCTGAGCGGGCATGCGATTCGTGCCCAAGTCGAACAGATGGCGCGCACGTTCATTGCCGGCTCGTCGGTCTCCGATGCGACACAGGCCTTGACGCACTTGTGGACCGAGGGCAAGGCTTGGTCGGTCGATCTGCTGGGCGAAGCGACGATCAGCGACCAAGAAGCCGACCGCTATCGCGATCGCTGCCTGGAGGCTCTCGAAACGTTGGCGCAGGCTGCCCGATCGTGGGAGCGCGCTCCCCTGCTCGAGCAGGATCCCTTGGGACCCGTGCCACGTGTGCAACTCTCCCTGAAGATCTCCGCCCTTTCTCCTCACTTGGATCCGATCGATCCGGAGGGCAGTTTCGACTCCGTGGCGCGGCGTCTCCGTCCGATCGTCGATGCGGCGATGCGGGCGCCGGCCTCGCTGATTTTCGATATGGAACAAGCCGAGACGAAAGACCTCCTGATCATGATCTTCACCCGGTTGTTCATGGAGCCGGCGTATCGAACCTTTCCACACGCGGGATTGGCGGTTCAAGCCTACCATCGAGCGACGACGCAGGACGTCGAGGCCATCCTGGCATGGGCCCGACAACGCGGAACACCGGTGACGTTGCGGCTGGTGAAGGGCGCCTACTGGGATTCAGATACGATCCGCTACCGGCAACGGGGATGGCCTGTGCCGTTGTTCGAGCACAAGGCGGAGACCGACGCAAACTATGAAGCGCTCGTGCGCACGCTCTTGGAAGCGAGCGCCGTGATCCGGCCGGCGTTCGGGACCCATAATCTGCGGACGCTGGCCTATATCGAGGCGATGGCCGAGCAGCTCCGTCTTTCCACGGCCACCTGGGAGTATCAAATGATCTTCGGCATGGCGGAGCCCTTCCAGGAAGCCGTCTTGCGGCGGGGACGTCGGCTGCGGCTGTACACGCCGGTCGGAGAGCTGCTGCCGGGCATGGCCTATCTCGTCCGGCGTCTCTTGGAAAACACCTCGAACGAATCGTTCCTGCGGAAGGAATTTGTGGAGTCCCAGTCGCTGTCGACGCTGCTGGCGCCGCCAGCCCCAGCGCCAGCTGACCGGCCTGCTGCTTTCCACAAGGGTTTCGCAATGAACCGCTGCGGGATTTTTCCGTGCCGGAGGCGAGATCGGCGATGCAGAACGCGATCGACGAGGTCAAAGCACAGCTTGGCAAGACTTGGCGTTCTGCCGCGGGCGGGCTGACGCTGAACGGCCCGCTCATGCCATCGTATAACCCGAGCCGACCGGAGGAAATCGTCGGGATCGTGCCCACCGCCGCTGCGGCCGATGTCGAAGCCGCCGTGCGACGCGCGGATCAAGCCTGGGCGGCCTGGCGCGCCATGCCTGCCGAGCGGCGTGTGGAGATCATACGGGCGGCGGCAGCCCTCATGCGGTCGCGCCGTGATAACCTCGCCGCCTGGGAGGTGATCGAATGCGGAAAGCCCAGGCGAGAGGCCGATGCGGATGTCGCTGAGGCGATCGATTTCTTGGAATTCTACGGAGCCGAATGGCTTCGGCTCTCCGAGCCCAAGCGCCTGGGCCAGGAACCGGGAGAACTCAACCATCGTCTGCTGGAGCCACGCGGAATCACGGCGGTCATTGCGCCGTGGAATTTCCCTCTCGCCATTCCCACGGGCATGGTGTCTGCGGCGCTTGTCACCGGCAATCCGGTCCTCTTCAAGCCATCGGAGCGCTCGCCGATCATGGGCCAGTTGCCTGGCTGAAGTGCTGGTCGAAGCCGGTGTTCCTGAGGCCGTGCTGCTTTGCCTCCCAGGAGGTCCGGAGATCGGTCGCGCCTTGGCGCAGCATCCGGCGATCACGACGATAGCCTTTACGGGATCGAAGAAGGTGGGCCTGGGCCTGCTGAAGGACACGGCTGTGGTTGTGCCGGGCCAGCGGACGGTCAAGCGTGTCATCGCCGAGATGGGCGGCAAAAACGCGATCATCATCGATGAAACCGCCGATCTTGATGAGGCCGTGGCCGGCGTGATCGCATCCAGCACCGGGTACAGCGGCCAGAAATGCTCGGCCTGTTCACGGGCCATCGTGCATGCTGCGGTGTACGACCTCTTTCTCAAGCGGCTTCAAGAGGCTGTCGCCAGTTTGCGGGTGGGCAATCCGGAACATCCCGGTACACAGGTGGGACCGGTGATCGACGAGCGGGCTCAAGCGAGCATTCTCGACTACATCAAGATCGGAAATCAGGAAGGGCGTGTGATGGTGGAGGGCCGTGTCACACAGCCGGGCTGGTATGTGGGGCCGACGGTCTTTGCCGATGTCGCTTCCACGGCTCGGATCGCACAGGAAGAAATCTTCGGACCGGTCCTAGCCGTCCTGAAGGCCGGCTCATTTGAAGAGGCGCTCCGCCTCGCCAATTCGACCGAGTATGCATTGACAGGTGGCGTCTATTCGCGCAGTCCGGCCAATCTCGAGATGGCGCGAGAACGGTTCGACGTGGGAAACCTGTATTTGAACCGGCCCATTACCGGGGCGCTCGTCAACCGTCAACCCTTCGGCGGGTACCGGCTTTCAGGGGTTGGTGCGAAGGCGGGAGGCGAAGACTACCTCATGCAGTTCGTGGTCACCCGAGTGGTCAGCGAGCAGACCCTCCGCCGGGGTTTCGCTCCGACCGAGTGACGCTTTGGTCGGCTTGATTTCGTAGGAATCCAGTTCCTCTGTGATCTCGGTGATCACGCCGCGGTCTTCGAGCGGCGAAAGCTCCTGCCGCTCCACGTACTTCACGAGCCCCACCCCTTTGGCAAACCAGGCCGTCATGACATCGGTGCCGGTGACCGTTCGCCGCGTGCCGGAGAGCTGTATCCGCATCCGCATGAAGGCCTCGACTTTTACTGCGTCCTTGAACGTCCCCGCCTGCACCGTGACGGTCTCAAGCCCTGCGACCGTCGAGGTGCCCTGCGCATCAACTTTTTCATTCACACCGTCACGGTCCATGTCCGTCCCGAAGTCCAAGCTCTTCTTGTCGAACTGTTGAATCGTCGAGGAGATTTTGATTGGAAACCGGACGATTTGATACGGAATGAGCTGTTTCTCTAGTGGCGTGCCTGGTTCGGATCCGTGATACACGATGCCAACCACGTCTCGGCGATAAAAACTGTCGGACGGCCCGTGATTCCCCGGATTGGTGTCGTGAAATACCGTCACCGTCATTCCCCGTAAGGTCCTCGTGCCCACGACAGTCGAGACGTTCGTGAACAATTTTTGGTCGATCGTTTGCAGCGGCCCTTCCGTGATCTGACCGTGATACTCCCAATGGCTGCCGATGGTGTCCGGGAAATAGTCGGATGATTGTCCGATGGCATTGAGGTCATCGCCGGCCATGGACAAGGACGGACAGGCCATGATGAGAAGGAGAAGCACAAGACCGACTATCATGTGGTGGCGTTTCACGGGTGTCTCCGCGATCCCTGCGGATCTGAGGGTTGAATCAAACGGTACCATACGACTCCAGAGGGCGGCAAGGGTCGACAAACCCTTGCGATTCATCGGCCCGGCTTGCCTTCCTCCTCCGGCCCCACGATAATCCCCTGTGATGACGACCGTTTCAAAGCGATCGGACGAGGCTGCCACTGCAACCGGACCAGGCTCGGTCTTGGTGACCGGGGCGTCTGGCGGGATCGGTCGAGCAATAAGCCGTGCGTTTGGGAGTGCCGGTTGGTGTGTCGGCGTCCACTATCACAAGGGCAAAGCCTCGGCGGAACAGGTGCTAGGGGAAATAGAACGAACCGGCGGCAGAGGGGCGCTCTTCGAAGCAGACGTGCGCCATGCTCGCTCGGTCGAGCAGATGGTCAATACGTTTGCGCAGAACTCCCCTCCTCCCCTCTCGTTTGTGTGCGCAGCTGGCAGAGGCGGCGGCGAACTTGTGCTCAGGCTTCAGGAGCACGACTGGGCGGAAGTGATGGCCACCAACCTCACAGGACTCTTTCACTGTTTGCGCGCCATGGTGCCTCCTCTGCGTGGGCAGGGCGGCGGATCGATTGTCGTCCTTGGATCCTATGCGGGATATCAAGGTTCGGCCGGGCAAGCGGCCTATGCCGCCTCCAAGGCCGGGCAGGTTGGGCTGGTCAAGACCGCAGCCTTGGAATTTGGAGAAGATAATATTTGCGTGAATCTGCTCTGGCCGGGCTGGCAGAATACGAAACTTGCCGAGGGAGCCAACCCCGGCAAGGCTGGATGGCGCGATCATGCCCTTCGAAGGTCCCCTGCACTCGAGGAGGTGATCCGAACCGTCGTCCATCTGGTGCAGGTGAAGGATGTTTCTGGACAGGTCTGGAACTGTGATAGCCGATTGCTCTTCCTATGAAGCACCGTAAAGGCGTTCGGCGCGGAGCAGGCGTCTTTGTGACCGGCACCGATACCGGTGTCGGTAAAACGTTGGTGACCGCGGCGCTGGCTCTGGCGTTGAAACGCTTTGGACGCAGCGTGGGCGTGATGAAGCCCATCGAGACGGGCACCTCCCCTTCCAGGGTTGAGCGCTCGGATGCGGCGCGGCTGCGAGCCGCCGTAGAAAGCGAGGAGACACTCGGCGCGATCTGCCCCTATCAGTTCGAACAGCCGGTAGCGCCGCTTGCTGCGGCGCAAATGGAACGGCGGACCATCGATCTGCGCGTCATCCGGCAGGTGTATCGCCTGCTCGTCAACCGGTATGACTATGTCGTGGTGGAAGGCATCGGTGGTGTTCGCGTACCGATCGCGCCGAAGGTCGATGTGATGGACCTGATCAGGAGTCTCAAGCTTCCGGTCGTCGTCGTGGGCCGCTCGGGACTCGGGGGGATCAATCATGCCTTGCTCGTGATTGACGCGCTTAGACGCCGCAGAATCACGCCGATCGCCTTGGTGCTCAATCGCACAGGGCCGGTTCGATCGGCCACGATGCGTCTTCAAGAAAAGACGACCCTCGAGGCACTTCAGAAGCAGGCAGGACTACCGGTGCTCGGGCCGCTCCCCTATGAGCCGGGGCTGGTACGGGGTTTCCGGCGCTCCGTGGCTCGCCTGGCGAAAATGTCGGCGATGACGGCCCTAGCCCGATCGGTCAAGTCATCTGCTCGGTGAACCTGGCTGCCGCCGCTGTGATGTCGGGCGCACCACAGACGGCGGAGATCACGGCGATCCCGTTCGCTCCGGCCTCCATGAGCGGACGCACATGCTGCGTCTGAATGCCCCCGATGGCGAACAGGGGGAGCGAGGTGAGCGCCCGCACGCGTGTGAGTCCTTCGACGCCCACCACAGGATCATGATCGGTTTTGGAGGCGGGCGTGAAGATCGGACCAAACCCGATATAGTCCGGACGCAACTGCTCAGCTTCTTTGACCTGGCCGGTGTTATGCGTGGAGAGTCCGATGTATTTCTGCCCTCCGAGGAGCTGTCTGGCTTTGAGATACGGCAGGTCTGATTGGCCGAGGTGGACACCGTCAGCATCGATGGCCAGTGCCAGATCGCAGCGGTCGTTGACGAGGAAGAGTACGTTTAGCTCCCTGGCTCGGCTGCGCAGCGGCCCGGCCTCGGTTAAGGCGTCTCTCATGGACGCCGTCTTGTTGCGATACTGGAAAATCCGGACGTGAGCGGCGGCCGCCGCATTCAGGACCTCCATGAGCGGTCGATCCGGTCGCACCGAGGGGTCGAGGATCACATAGAGACCCGCAAGGGGAATGGCGCGTTCGCGACCGGAGGTCATGAACCGGGATTGTAGCGTGCGCGATTGAAAGGACGCCAGCGAAGACCGTCGTGACCAGTCGTGTCGACCGTCACATGCACTCACTTGCCTTCACGGGTCTCGTCGCCCTGCTCGTCCTATGGGCGATGGGCTGTGATTTGTCTGAGCAAACGGTCCACATCGTGGCAGACGATTTTCGCTTTACTCCCGCCGAAGTACATGTGTCGGCTGAGCGGCCGATTCGACTGAGGATTGTCAATGAAGGTCGGGAGCCGCATGAGTTCAAGAGTCCGCTGTTGACGCATCAAACCGACGCCACGGGCGCGCCGCCCAGCAGTTTACCTGTGTTGCCCAACCACAGGGCCGAGACCATCGTTCGAACCATTCCCGGTGTCTATCTCTTTTACTGCGCGATCCGCGGGCATGCCGGTATGACCGGCACTATTATTGTCGAGTGAGGTATTGTGGCCGATGGCAGAAGCAGGCCGGGGTGGTAGCGTCAGCTGGCGAGAAAACGCTCGAGGTATGTGGTTGAAACGTGACCCTTTTGAAAGTCCGGATCGTTCAGGATCCGTTTGTGAAGCGGGATCGTCGTCTTGATGCCCTCGATCACAAATTCATCGAGCGCCCGACGCATGCGGGCCATGGCTTCCTGCCGGTCCCGGCCGTGCGTGATGAGCTTGGCGATCATCGAATCATAGTGCGGGACGACCAGAGCATTCGATTCCATGGCGGAATCGACCCGGACGCCGAAGCCGCCGGGGGCGCTGTAGCGCGTGATCAATCCGGGCGATGGAGTGAACTTTTCCGGGTCTTCGGCGTTGATCCGGCATTCGAGGCTGTGACCGTTGAGCCGGATATCGGGCTGCTTGAAGGAAAGCGGCTGACCGTCGGCAAGTGTGATCTGCTCCTTGATGAGATCGATCCCGGTCACCATTTCGGTGATAGGATGCTCCACTTGGATACGGGTGTTCACTTCCATGAAGAAGAAGTTGTGGTCCTTGTCGAGCAGGAATTCCACCGTGCCTAAATTCCGGTAGTGCACCGCCTTCATCGCCTCAACGGCCACACGCCCGATCTCGCGGCGAAGTTTCTCATCCACTGCCGGGGACGGCGTCTCTTCCACGAGCTTTTGGTGTCGCCGTTGAATCGAACAATCACGCTCCCCCAGGTACACGACGTGGCCGCGAGCATCTGCCGCAATCTGCACTTCGATGTGGCGAGGTTCTAGGAAATATCGTTCGAGATACACGCTGTCGTTGCCGAAGGTCGACTTGGCTTCCGCCTGGGCCGCCTGGAAGGCACGACCGACTTCTTCGGTGCTGTTCACAACCCGCATGCCGCGTCCGCCACCACCGGCCGCCGCTTTGATAATGACCGGGTAGCCGATCTTGGCGGCGGCTTCCCGGGCCTCCTGTTCACTTTTGAGTTCTCCCGGGCTTCCCGGTGTCACCGGCAGCCCTCGACGGGAGAGGATCTCGCGCGCCTTGGCCTTATCACCCATCAAGGCGATGTTTTCCGAGGTCGGGCCGATGAATTTCACGCCGATCGATTCGCAAACTTCGGCAAAGTGCGCATTCTCGGAGAGAAACCCATAGCCGGGATGGATGGCATCGGCGCCGGTGATTTCCGCGGCGCTGAGCACGTTGGGGATGTTGCGGTAACTCAGGGCTGACTCGGCCGGACCTACACAGAGGCGCTCGTCCGCGGCGCGGGCGTGCATGGCGCCGGCATCGGCCTCTGAATGGATGGCGACGGTCTTGATGCCGAGCTCTTTGCAGGCACGGATTACCCGCAGCGCGATCTCTCCCCGATTGGCGACCAGCACCTTCTTAAACACGTCGGCGTCCCTTCCACCGGTGGAGGCACAGGGTATGCCCAGCCTGAACGGGCGTGAAGCCGTCCCCGGGGCGATGGCGGGGCTGGTTGAGGGTCCGGGAGCGGCTAGAACGAAGCTGAACGATCTGTGTCAACATCCGTGTTTCAAGGGGTGGCTTTCGGATCGATCAGGAAGAGTGCCTGACCGTATTCAACGGGCTTGGTGCTTTCCACCAGAATCTTCGTGATGCGCCCGTCCACCTCCGACTCAATCTCGTTCATCAACTTCATGGCTTCCACGATACACAAGACCTGCCCTTTTTTCACGTAATCGCCTTCTTCGACATAGGGATCGGCATCGGGGGAAGGCGACCGGTAGAAGGTACCTACAATTGGCGAGGTAATCGTAATGTGTCCGGCGGCGTCCTCCGTCAAATCGCTGGCCGGAACGGCTTGCTGAGCCATGGCAGGAGCAGACGCCTGCCCGGGGTCGCTGACACTGGTCGACACGGTCTTGATCCCTACCTCATGCCGTACTCTGATGCGGACGCCAGCCCGTTCGATCTCAAGTTCGGTCAAATGGTTGCGTTTCAGCAGGTCGATCAACTCTTGAATCTGCTTCGTTTGGGCTGCGGCATCCTGGGCGCTTTTGGTGCCGAAAGACCCTGGCAGCACGATGGGGGTTCCCGATATGCGCGCTTTGCGGGGCTTCTTCCGGCTCACCGAACGCGCTCCACGTAGGCTCTCGTACGGGTGTCGATCTTGATGACCGTCCCAACTTCCAGATAGAGCGGGACCTTAATTGTCGCCCCTGTTTCGACCACGGCGGGTTTTGTGCCCCCTGACGCCGTATCGCCGCGAACCCCGGGTTCGGCGTCGACCACCTTGAGCTCGATGAAGATGGGCAGCTCAACATCGATCGGACGATGCTCGTAGACGAGGATTTTCACGTTCATGTTTTCTTTGAGGAGGTCCGCGTTCTCGCCCAGCTGCTTTTTCTCAAAGGTCAACTGTTCATAGCTGTCCGTGTCCATGAACGTATAGTCGTGACCGGTCGCATAGAGGAATTGCATTTCGCGTTCTTCAAGATCCGGCTCCTCGAACCGCTCTCCAGACCGAAACGTGCGATCGAGCACATTGCCCGACAGATAGCTCTTGAGCTTCGTCCTGACGAATGCCCCGCCTTTACCCGGTTTCACATGTTGAAATTCGACGATGTAGAATGGCTCGCCGTCGACCATGAGACGGACGCCGCCTCGAAAATCAGTGGTGGAAATCACTCGTTGCTCCCTTCACCGCTAATCGGAATAAATGATGTGTACGCTACTATCGTGATGCACTTTTCTGCCGTCGGGACCCCGTCGAAGGTTTTTTGAGCTTCCTTTGGGCCGACAAATGGTCATGCAGGCCGCGCAGAGCAAGCAGGTAGCCGGCGGGCCCCAAACCGGAAATCTGCCCCAAGGCCACTCCGGCCACGTGCGAATGATGACGGAATGGTTCGCGCTGGTGGATGTTCGACAGATGAACTTCAACGGTGGGCAAGCCGACTGCCACAATAGCGTCCCGGATCGCGATGCTGGTATGGGTGTAGGCGGCCGGATTGATGATGATCCCTTGATAGCCGGTTCCACTCTCTTGGATCCAGTTGACGAGTTCCCCTTCGCTATTGGACTGTCGAATGTCGACTTCAACAGCCAGATCCTGGGCGAGCTTGATCATGGCAGAGTCAATGCTGTCCAAGGACTGGCTGCCATAGATGGACTGCTCCCTGGTGCCGAGCAGGTTCAAGTTGGGTCCATGTAACACGAGTATCCGGAGCATGCTTCAACCGATGTCTACAAGCTGGCGGTGTTCTTGCCGGCAGTTCGGGAGAGCGGCATTGTAACAGGCTGGCAATGAGTGGTCAAACCATCGAATATATTGGAAATTTATGGGTTCGAGCCGGATGTTGGCCGGTCGCGTCTCTGTCGTTCGAGGGAGCGCAACCAGGACTCGAGCTGTGCAATCGTTGCGGCATGACCCGTAGCGCGTTCCACGCCGGCTGCCGATTCCGGTTGAAGATTACCAGTCATCTGCGCGCGTAAATAGTTGTCGGTTGCGTCGGGATGGTTTGTGACGGCCGGTGCTGGCTGCGGTTCTTGGTCAACAGCAGAAGACTTGCGAGGCGAGAGGGTTTCTCTGGCCTCGTCAGGTTCCTGTACCGCCAACGAGGCTTGGACGGACAGCGCTTCCTCGTCCTTGGGGTTCATGGAGAGGATCACACGACAGGACTTCATCGCTTCTTGCTTCAGACCTTGAGCGGCATAGATTCTCATCAAGGTCCGATGGGCGCGGAGATTCTCGGGGCTCAGCTTGATCGCTCCCTCAAGGACTGCCCTGGCCTTGGTCGCTTGGTTCAGCTGATCGTAGGCCCGGCCTAGGACGACCATCGCGGTGATAAACCCTGGATACTGCTTCAAGCCGGCTTCCAACACACTGACTGCCTCCTCCCACATGCCGACCTTGCAATATTCCTCGGCTAACGGGAGGAAGGCTTTGGAATGGGGATCTTTGGCAAGCTGGGTGGCGAGCCGATCGATCTCCATCGCGTTCGCAGCATGTTTTTGAGGTGCCATCGTCTACCGTCTCTTCAAAGGGGTAAGCCACCGCTGCGCGGCGTTCAGAATGTCATCCGCCAACTCTCGCTTGGACTTGAGGGGCACGTCGGTGATTCGACCGTCCCGCTCGATCAAGGTAGCGGCATTCTGATCGCTGCCGAATCCCGCTCCTGGGCGGGTCACGTCGTTGGCGACGATCACATCGAGACCCTTGGAGCTCAACTTGGCCTTGGCATGTGTCAGGAGGTCATGGGTTTCCGCAGCAAAGCCGACCAGCACCTGCGTGGTGCGCTGGGCGGATAACGCGGCCAAGATGTCGGTGGTCTGCTCGAGATCAAGGGTGGTGATCGGCTTGCCGCGCTTTTTCAATTTCAGTTCGGCCGCGTGCTTCGGTCGAAAATCGGCCACAGCGGCGGCCATGATGACGACGGTGGACCAACTCAATCGAGTGCTCATGTGCTTGGCCATCTCCTCGGCGGTCTCCACGGGAACCACTTCCACTCCCCGCGGCGGAGAAAGCGACGTCGGACCGCTGACCAGCACCACCTGCGCCCCGCGCTTGGAGGCCGCTTCGGCGATGGCATAACCCATCTTTCCTGACGAACGGTTGGAAATATAGCGGACGGGATCGATCGGTTCTTGGGTCGGCCCCGCGGAGAGCAACAGGCGCTGTCCT
Organism: uncultured Nitrospiraceae bacterium; assembly: GCA_963824855.1. GTDB lineage: Bacteria > Nitrospirota > Nitrospiria > Nitrospirales > Nitrospiraceae > Nitrospira_C. Next base: position 91,466 of record CAWGQP010000010.1, on the reverse strand, counting down.
TCCCAGTCCCGTCTGGGCGTCAGTGCAGAGCGGATACCCGCCAGAATACGCTCTTCTTCGGCGAGCCGGCCTTGCCCTAAACGCCCCGATGCCAGCGCTCCTTCTTCCGGATCGATGACGATGACTCCCCTCGCGCGTAACGTCTGCACATGGCCCTTCACAGTCGGATGGGACCACATGCCGCCGTCCATTGCCGGAGCGCAAATGAGCGGACAGTGCGCCGTCAACAGCATCGTCGAGAGAAGATCATCGGCGATGCCCAGCGCTGCTTTCGCCAGAAAATTGGCGGTGGCCGGTGCCACGAGAATGGCATCGGCTTCCTCCGGAAGCGAGAGGTGCTTCATTTCCTGGCGCGCCTCAAAGAGGCCGGTCACGACCGGGCGGCCCGAGAGTACCTCGAACGTCAAGGGAGTGATGAACTTGGTGGCCGCACGGGTCATGGCCACATCGACCGTCGCACCTTCGCGGACCAAGGCCCGCAGCAAACTGACCGCCTTATAGGCGGCGATGCTGCCGGAGACGCCGAGCACCACGCGTGCTCCTACCAAGCGTCGGACGTCTCGAGTCCTCGGTCATACCTTACTCTTCGGATTCGGCCGCAGGGGGCTTGGGACTGTCGTCCACATAGACGCTGAGTTCCTTCTTGATTTCCCGGGCGTCTTCGCCGGTCATCATGGCCATACGCTCAGTCTCGCCTTCCTTGCCCCGCTTCGCTTCCTTCATGGCGTCCCTTGCATCTTTGCCGACCAGGTATTTGGCTTCGCCCCTGAGCACTTCATCGAGCGCAATCGTCGTTTCCTTGGTGTAGCGTGAAGGCCCGAAGGGGCGCGACCCCTGCACGATGTGCTTCGCCCGTTGGGCGGCTACGATGACCAAACGGTGGCGGGAATCGAACTCATCCGAGGTATATTGCGGCAGCAGACTGAGCATATCGATCATGGATTCCGTACTCCCTTATGGTTAGGGGAGATCTTTGCGATCTCCGGGTTTGGTTTCGTCATCAAGGATGAAGTTATTCTCGATCCAGGCCATGTTCAAGCGTTTCGTTTTCAACCGCTCACCGAGAAAAATGCTTTCCAGATCGCCTAGTGAGCGGGTGAGATCGTCGTTTTTGACGATGTATGCGTACTCTCGGTAGCTCCATACCTCTTCTTTCACCTTTTGCAGACGCCGTTGAATTTCGTCGGAGGAATCGGACGCACGGGCCAGCAAACGCTGGCGCAGGACGGTCATCGAGGGTGGAAGGATGAAGACCGAGACGGCGTCGTCAAATTTTTTCTTGACCTGCAACGCCCCCTGCACGTCGATTTCGAGAAGAACGTCGATGCCCTGATCGATCTTGTCGGTCAGCGTCTTTCTCGGCGTGCCGTATAAATGTCCGTACACCCGCGCCCATTCGACGAATTCATGGCGGTCGATCATCGCTTGGAACGTCGCCTCGTCCGTAAAAAAGTATTCCCGGCCGTTCTCTTCGCCGAGCCTCGGCTTCCTCGTGGTGTACGAAATGGAATGCCACAAGCCCGGAATGTTGGCGGCGAGCTGTTTACACAACGTCGTTTTGCCGGTGCCGGACGGCGCAGAAATGATGAACAAAATTCCCGCGGCGTTCGGTCGACGACCGCACCGGTCCGGAAGGGAGAGGCATTGCGTTGGCGGCCATGCTCATTCGACGTTCTGAACCTGTTCTCTGACCCGCTCCAATTCGGCTTTCATCTTCACGACATGACCTGCAATGACGGCGTCGTTCGCCTTTGAGCCGATGGTATTCACTTCGCGACCCATTTCTTGAAGCAGGAATTCAAGGGTTTTGCCCACAGATTCCGCGCGCTTAAGGTGTTCCTCAAACTGTAACATATGGGAGTCCAATCTGACTATTTCTTCCGTAATGTCGCCACGGTCGGCATACATGGCCAGTTCCTGATGCAGCCTTGGAACATCCGGAGCCTCTCCGCCCAACAGTTTTTCGATACGCTGCTTCATCCGCTCGAACCCCTCTTGTAGAAGGACGGGAGCACGACCGGTGACGGCCAAGCGGTGGTCTTTCAGCGTCTGAATGCGTCCGTGCATATCCTTGGCCAGAGCCGTCCCCTCCCGTTGGCGCATGGCGTGCATCTGATCCAGCGCTTCCTCGGCGAGCTGGTGCACGAGCTTGGCCAGTTGGGGGTCTTCCGGCGGCTGATCGGACACCGTGAGCACATCCCGGAGCCCGGCGATGAGGGCGACATCGATAGACCCAGGCAGTTTGAGCGAGGTTTTCAATCGACGGAGGGCATGATGGTACTGTTTTGCCATCGCCTGGTCAAGGTTGATGACCCCTCCCCGTCCCTTCCCTCCCTGAACCGACACGGTCATGTCGATGCGGCCTCGCGTGCAACGCTGCTGAACCGCTTTCTTGAAGGGCTCTTCCAGCGCGTGCAAAGGACGAGGAAGCCTGCATGCGACTTCGAGAAACCGATGATTGACGGACCGGACCTCGACCGTCACCGCACCGTCCTGCCAGGGCGCATGTTTTTGTCCGAAACCCGTCATGCTGCGGATCATCGAGGAGTCTTCTCCTTGGCGTCACAATCGTCATAGATCGGACAGCGGCCGCACAAAGGCTTGCGCGCGACGCAGATATATCTGCCGTGCAGCAGCAAGCGTTCTGATACACCGGTCCACTGAGAGGCTGGCAGCAATTGCTGGAGGTCCTGTTCGATCTGGTCGGGATCGTCGGAGGTGGTCAGTCTCAAGCGATTGGATACGCGCTTGACATGGGTATCGACCACGATCGCCGGTTGCCCGAAGGCTTGGCCGAGCAGCACGTTGGCCGTCTTCCGCCCCACTCCTGGAAGGGTCACCAAATCTTCCATGCGGTCCGGGACACGTTCGCCGAATTGTGTGGTGATCGCGTGGGCGCAGGCCACGAGGTTCTTGGCTTTGGTCTTGAAGAAGCCGGTCGAGCGGATGATTTGTTCGAGTTCCGGCAGTCGTGGCCTTGGCCAATTCTGAGGGGGTCTTGTAGCGCTTGAACAGCACGGGGGTGACTTGGTTCACGCGCTGATCCGTGCACTGCGCCGACAGAATCGTGGCCACAAGGAGCTCCCAGGGTGACCGGTGCGACAACTCGACCTTGGCTTCCGGCATTGCGGCCTGAAGTGTTCGTGCAATCGATTGTGCCCGCTTCCGAAGGTCGGCCGGGGATGTTGGCGTGCGTGGCATGGCCGGGCCGCTAGATTGTGAAGAGATCAGGAACGAGAAGCAAGCGCGACGACGGCATCGGGAGCCGCGTGCTCAGACGGAACGGCGAGCGCGAGTTCCCGTTCGAGATGATCGAGTAACGGTTGCAGCGTGTCCGGTTGCAGAGCGGAGACGCCGATGGCCTGATACCGGCGACATAGCAGCTCCGCTTCGTGGCGCGGGAGGCGATCACATTTGTTGAAAACCAGCGTCCGGGGCAAGGTGTCGAGATTCAAGTCCTGAAGAATCTTCACCACGGCCGAGATCTGGATGTCGACGTCCATGGCGCTGGCATCGACCACATGGACGAGCAAATCCGCCTCACGCAATTCCTCCAGTGTCGTCCGAAACGCGCCGACCAGCTCCTGAGGGAGATCACGGATAAATCCGACCGTATCAGTCACAATGACTTCGCGGTCCCTGGGAAATCTGAGTCTGCGGCTGGTCGTATCCAGCGTTTCAAACACGCGGTCTTGGGTGGAGACATGGCTTTTCGTCAGCACGTTGAGCAGGGTTGATTTCCCGGCATTGGTGTAGCCGACCAAGGAAAGCACGGGCATCCGGTGCCTGGTCCGGCGGGCACGGCGCTGGTCCTGCTGGCGGGCGAAGTGCTGGAGTTCGCGCTCCAGATGGGTAATGCGATCTCGAATCCGGCGTCGATCCGTTTCCAGCTTGGTTTCGCCGGGCCCTCTCGATCCGATGCCGCCGCCCAGGCGCGACAACTCGGTGCCTTTTCCAGACAGCCTCGGCAGCAGATAGCGGAGCTGCGCGAGCTCGACCTGAACTTTTCCTTCTCGACTGTGCGCCCGTCGCGCAAAAATATCGAGAATCAACTGCGTGCGATCGATCACTTTGATGTCTGTCATCTCCGAAATCGCGCGTGATTGGGCGGGAGTGAGCGTCTGATCGAAGATCACCATGTCCGCTCCCTTGTGCAGGGTCTGAATCAGGACATCCTTCAGCTTTCCGCTGCCTAACAGATAGCGTTGGTGACCATCGGGCGTACGCTGCGCCATCCGGTCGATGACCGTGACTCCGGCGGAAGAAGCCAATTCGGTCAGTTCGACCAGGCGCTCCTCCTGCTCGATCCGGCTTTGCGAGGAAGCGCTCACCAGCATCGCCGACTCCGCATCATGCCCAATGGCATGAGTGCCATGAGCGCGTTGCATATCCGTCTCAAGCTCTTCGATGAACCGGTCGAAGACCAGCGTCTGTTGCTGGAACGGGGTGCCCTTGAGTATGTTGCAGAGTTGGCCCGTGCCGTTGGGCGGCAGCAGATGAGCCACATAGAGCATCCCGGGATTGCCCGTCGGGCGTGACCGAAACGACGCCGAATAAATCGAGACGGAGGTAGGCCAAGTCGGTCAACGACTCCTGGCTGAGCGGCTGGTCATGGAGCTGGGTGCGAATCAACCTGAGCCCACGCAACGACCGGGAGCCGGCGCGGAATTTCGACAGTGTGGTCGCTGAAAGTGTGAGATCGGTGCCGATGATAATCTCTTGGACCTGCCCTCGTCTGGTCAACAACACCGCCAGCGGACGACGGATTTCCAACGAGAGCTGGCACATGGCTTTGGCCAGCTCAAGAGACAGCACTTTGTCTTGCGGGACCCGGCGTCGGTAGAGGCGCTCGACCGCAGCCACTTGACCGGCGCGTAACCCGCTGGTTTGACCATAAAGTTCAGGAATGGGCGACCTCCATAGATCTAGCCAGCTCGACAATTGCCGCGAGCGCCGGTTCAAGGGTGGATAAGGGTTCGGCGTCGAACGCCATCCGGTGTCCAGCGGCAAGCGCTTCGCGGCCGGCGGCTGCCACCATGGCTGCGTTGTCCGTGCAGAAGCGGAGCGGAGGAATACTCAAACGAATCTGTGACGCCTGTGCGCGCTCGTGCAGCAGTGCCCTGAGTCGTGAGTTCGCCGACACGCCTCCGACGACTGCCAGTGACCGAATTCCCGTCTGCTGCACGGCCATTAAAGCTTTGTCGACCAAGACTCTGACGATCGCCTCCTGGTAGCCCGCCGCCAAATCAGCTTGGCGGCGGGCCACTTCCATTTCGCCCATCGCCTGCAGTTTGTAGAGCAACGCCGTTTTCAACCCGCTAAAACTGAATTCCAAACTGGTTTTCTTGAGTGATGATCTTGGAAAAGAAATGGCGGACGGGTCGCCTGTCTGTGCAAGCCGATCGAGTGCCGGTCCGCCCGGAAATCCGAGACCTAGCATCTGCGCACCTTTATCGAAGGCTTCACCAGCCGCATCGTCTCTCGTGCAGCCCAGCAGGTGACTGATTCCCTCGGTGTCCCTTCGATATAAGTGCGTATGTCCGCCCGAAACCACGAGTACGATGGACGGCAGCGGAAACCTTGGATCTTCCAGCCAGGCGGAAGCGATGTGTGCTTCCAAATGGCTGACGCCCACGAGGGGAAGACCGAGCATGTAGGCCAACGACTTGGCATAATTGAGGCCGACAATCAGTGCACCGGCCAAGCCAGGCCCTTGGGTGACCGCGATCCCGGCGAGAGAGTCCCAAGACACGCGCGCTTCCCCGACCGCGGCAAGGACGACCCGCTCAATCATCTCAATATGGGCACGAGAAGCCAGTTCAGGGACGACGCCGCCGAAGCGCTCATGGACGGCATGCTGGGAGGCAACGACGTTGGCGAGAACCGACCCATCCGATCCCAGGACGGCGGCCGCGGTCTCATCACAGGAGGTTTCAATACCAAGAATGGGACCCTGTGGTAGGGCGCGGGGGGATTGGGCGTTCATCCGATTCCAGAAGAAAAAACAATGCGACCCTTGCCGGAACTGAGACAAGGGTCGCATGGTGATTCGTCGAACAATGTGTGTCGCGCTTGCACGGCGGTCCGTTAGACCCCTGCCATGGCCTCCTGCTCGATAAACGTGGGGGCGCCATCGCGAAGCACGACGCGGATCTTGCGGCTCTCTTTGAATCGACCCTTGATCATCTCTTCGGAGAGCGGATCACCGATGGCGCGTTGAATCGTCCTGCGCATCGGCCTCGCTCCGTAGAGCGGCTCATAGCCTTCCTTGATCAGCCAGGCCTTGACCTCATCGTCGACCTCGATTTCCACACCCTTATCGACGAGCCGCAGATTGAGCTCCCGCAGCAGGATGTCGAGAATGCTCGTGAGGTGCGTCTTGTCGAGCTGGTGGAACACGACGATTTCGTCGACCCGGTTCAAAAACTCGGGGCTGAATTGCCGGCGCAACTCTCCCAACACTTCTTCCTTCTTATGACGATCCTGCTCGGCGTCCGTGCTCTGGAATCCCAGACTGACCCCTTTCTGAATCATCTTGGTGCCGATATTCGACGTCATGATGACGACGGTATTCTTGAAATCAACCTTCCGGCCGAGACTGTCCGTCAGCACGCCGTCATCCAAGACCTGCAGCAGGAGATTGAAGACATCGGGATGCGCCTTCTCGATCTCATCGAACAGCACCACCGAATAGGGCCGACGGCGTACGCGCTCGGTGAGCTGCCCACCTTCTTCGTAGCCCACATATCCGGGAGGCGCTCCGAACAGTCGCGAACTTGTAAACTTTTCCTGATACTCGGACATGTCGATGCGGATCAACGCATCTTCGGTGTTGAAGAGGAATTCGGCCAACGTTCTGGCCAGCTCGGTCTTGCCGACGCCCGTGGGTCCGAGGAAGATAAATGAGCCGATCGGCTTCTTGGCTTCTTTCAAACCGGCACGAGAACGTCGGATGGCGCGGCAGACGGCCGAAATCGCCTCATTCTGGCCGACGACGCGCTTATGGAGGAATTCTTCCATGCGCAGGAGCTTGTTCGACTCTTCCTCTTCGAGCTTGAAGAGCGGAATGCCCGTCATCTTCGAGACGACGTAGGCGACGTCTTCTTTGCCGATCGTCGGCTTCTGTTTCTCCTGATTCTTTTTCCATTCGCGCTTGGATTCATCGAGCAGCTTCCGGAGACGCTCCTCCTCTTCGCGGTGCCGTACGGCCTCCTCGAAGTTCTGCATCGAAATCGCCAATTCCTTGTCGCGCGAGACTTTCTTGAGTTCCTGCTCCATCGCCTTCAGTTCACCGGGCAGCGCATAGGTCTGGAGCTTCGCGCGTGAGCCGGTCTCATCAATCAAGTCGATGGCCTTGTCAGGGAGGAACCGATCGGTGATGTAGCGGTCGGACAGCTTGACTGCCTCGACGATCGCGTCCTCTGTGATCTCCACGCCATGGTGCTCCTCATACCGGTCGCGCAGACCCTGGATGATGCGGACGGTCTCGTCGAGACTCGGCGGCTGTACATAGATCGGCTGGAAGCGGCGCTTTAACGCACCATCCTTTTCGATATGCTTGCGGTATTCATCGAGCGTAGTCGCGCCGATGCACTGGATCTCGCCTCGCGACAGCGCGGGCTTGAGCATATTCGACGCATCGATGGAGCCTTCCGCTGCTCCGGCTCCCACTAACGTGTGCAACTCGTCAATGAAGATGATGATGTTGCCGGCCTGCACGATTTCCTTCATGACCACTTTCAGGCGCTCCTCGAATTGGCCGCGGTATTTCGTGCCGGCCACCAGCGAGCCGAGGTCCAGGGCAATGACCCGACGGGAGAGGAGATTGTCCGGGACTTCAGACTGGACGATGCGCTGCGCCAGTCCTTCGACGATGGCGGTCTTGCCGACGCCCGATTCGCCGATCAGCACGGGATTGTTTTTCGTCCGGCGGCTGAGAATTTGTAGTACGCGTTCGATTTCGTCGGCCCGGCCGATGACGGGGTCAAGCTGACCTTCCTGGGCCATCTGGGTCAGGTCGCGCCCGAACTCATCGAGTGCGGGAGTGTTGCTCTTGCGATCGCGTTCACGAGGCGCAGACTTCCGAAGGAAGGTGACGGTCAGTTGGCGTGCCGTCAAAAGATTGGCGCCGAGGCTGCGAAGGATCTTGCCACCGATGCCTTCTTCTTCACGCAACAGGCCCAACAGAAGATGTTCGCTCCCGATATGATTGTGACCGAGCAACCGCGCTTCCTCGACCCCATATTCGATCACTTTTTTGACGCGGGGGCTGAAAGGGATCTCTCCGAAGGTCATCGTCGTGCCGCCGCCGGGGAGATTACGCTCAATTTCCAATCGAATCTGCTCGGTCGAAAGGCCCATCTTCTTGAGAATCATCAAGGCGATGCCGTCGGATTCGCGAAGGATGGCTAAGACCAGGTGCTCGGTTCCGAGGTAGTCGTTTTGATGACGCTCGGCTTCCTCTCGCGCCAGGATGATGATCTTCCGACCCTTGTCCGTGAATCGTTCGAACATCCTGCCTCCTGTATTTGGTGGGGGACTGTACTGACGGCGACTAGCGCAAACCCTTCGAAATATCTGGCCTAATTCTAACTAGAAGCTTTTTGAGTGTCAAGGTTGCTGAGCATAATTGCTCGGCGACGAGATGTCGCTCGTACAGAATTCAACTACATGCCGGCACGCGGTTCGTTGACTTCACCAATAACCCTCCCGATAGAATCCCGCACCTTTTAGCCGGATTTTTCATCGATTCCGTCAGGCCTGCCGCATGAAAAGCAAAAGCATTGGAATACTAACTAAGCCCAAATTCCCTGAAGTCAAGGCGACGGTGCATGCGGTTGTGAACTGGCTGCGGGACCGAAAGATCGATGTGATCTTGGACAATACGTCGGCCATCGCTGTTGAACGAGCGCGGCGGCGTGCAGAAGACCCAGTTGGCTCAGAAGGCGGATGTGCTCCTGATCCTTGGCGGTGACGGCACAATGCTGAATGCTGCGCGATTGGCCGGTGAACGAGGCATTCCCATTCTCGGCGTCAATATGGGCGGGCTCGGTTTTCTTACCGAGGTCCGGCTCGAAAATCTCTACCCGTCCTTAGAACGTGTCTTTGCGAACGAGTACGTGCTGGATGAGCGCTTGATGATCAGCTCTCATATCCATCGTCATGGGGAGACAGTGGCGCAAGGGGTCGTGTTGAACGACGTCGTGATCAGCAAGGGGACCCTGGCCCGGATGATTGAATTGAAGATCGCCATTCAAGGACAATTTGTGACGAATCTGCGTGGCGACGGGTTGATCGTCAGCACCCCGACAGGATCGACCGCCTACTCGCTCTCGGCCGGTGGTCCCATCATCAATCCCGCGGTGCGGTCGCTGATTTTGGCGCCCATCTGCCCCCACACGCTGACGCATCGACCGCTCATCGTGCCCGATGATGCGGAAATCGATGTGACGCTGACCAGCAAGGATGAAGGCGCGATGGCGACGCTTGACGGACAAGTGGGCGTTGCGCTGACACAAGGCGATACCGTTGTGTTCAAAGTCTCCGAACATCGGACGCGATTGATTCGGTTTCCCGAGAGCAGCTACTACGCCGTGCTACGGGAGAAACTGAAGTGGGGAGATGGATAGCACGCGAACGCCGGAACGGTTAGGCTTTCACCCGTTCGATCAAGGCGAGCATTTCCTGGTTGGTCACGTACTTGAATTCTCCGATACAATCGGTTGGCCCCTTGTGACCCTTCTCCGCAGTTTCAAGGGCACGAAGTCCCTTCACATCGACCGGGCGGCTCTTGCGTTCCTTTAAGAGCGTGTGCAGTTTCTCGAGCACCGCCTTGGCCGGGTTGGCGGCCGGTTTAGTCGCCAGGTAGCGCACTACGACTTCTGCGCACCAATCGCCATCACGTTTGGCCACGCCGACCAGTCCTTCGCTGGCCTTCCTTGCCCATCCGGCCAGAAACACCCCGTCCACGATTTTTCCGCTCGCTTCGTCATAGGCCTGAAACAAGGCGTCATCCGGATCGTTGCCGGTTTTGTTGGGACTGGTCACATAGACTCCCCCTTTATAAGGGAGGCCGACTGTCTCATCGACTTTGTCCCCGACGGCGAAGACCACCGAGTCGCAGGGGAACTCATAAAACTGTTTAAGTCCGACGGCGGCGGTATCCTCCCCTTTGGGTTCGAGCTTGTTGTCTTCCATTTCCAAGGCGCGAACCTGGTTGTGGTCGTCCACCAGGATGCGCTTGGGTGATGCGAGAAATCTGAAGCCCATTTTCGTCTGGCTGGCCGTGGGTTCACATTTCGTAAACTCATCCAACAGTCCCTTGAGAATCTCATCGGGGTTCTGTCCGACTGCCACCAGGCGATCTTTGATCCGATCGAATTCTTTCTTGATGCCGTCCAGATCCATGTTCGCGCAGACGGCGCGAATTTCCTTCGGGTTGTATTTCCGTTCCGCCGGACCACGTCGCACGATAGCCGTGACGCGCTCGACTTTTTTATATCGAGTCAGCCAGTGGGCAATGTCGACCATGACGTCGCCGGCGCCGATGACCGCCACATGTTTGCCCATCTCAAAGGGACGGTCGCCGAATCCGGGCAACCGATTGAAGTGGTAGACCACATCCTTGGCGTGAAACACGCCCTTCGCCGAGTCACCCTCCACACCAATGGCTTTCGTCCCCTGTGCGCCGATCGAAAAGACGATCGCGCTTGCTCCGAGCGCACGAACGTCCTCCACGGTCAAATCTTTGCCCTTGCCGATGGAGACGTTCCCGAAATAATGGACATGCGGTTGCTCGAGGAGTTCCCAGTATTGCTTTCTGAGTCCCCCGCGCAATTTGAGCTTGCTGGGGAAGATGCCATATTCAGCCAGCCCGCCGAATTTGATATCGCGGTTGAGAATGATGACTTCGTGGCCTGCTTTTCCTAACGCGGCGGCCACCGCCATGCCGGCAGGGCCCGCACCGGCCACAATAATCGACATGCTTCTGCTGTGCGCTCATTCGATTCCTGATCTCGGGGTGGAAAGTGTCTAGAATCCCAACAGTTCCGCGGACTTTAGCATAGCCGTTTCGATGCTGTCAAAACGAGAACCTCTGAGGGTTACCCTCCAGCGCTTCCGACAGGACCGCCCGGTTCGGTCATCCGCCAGGGATCCAACAGTTCATCAAGTTGTTTTTCCGGCAGCACTTTTTGTTCCTTGGCCATCATCCCGCACGGTCTTCCCTGACCGGTAGGCCTCCTTTGCCAGCTTGGCGGCGGCTTCATATCCGATTTCAGGGGCCAGCGCCGTGCACATGGCGAGACTCTGTTCGATAAGGCTCTGGCAGCGCTCCTTGTTCGCCGTAATCCCCTCAATGCACTTGGCGGCAAAATTGTCGGAGGCCGTTGCCAGTAGCTCGATCGATTGCAAGAGGTTGTAGGCCATGACGGGAAGCATCACGATCAACTCAAAATTCCCCGCTTGGCCGCCGACCGTGACTGTCACATCATTGCCGATGACCTGCGCGCATACCATCGTCACCGACTCGGCAATGACGGGATTGACCTTTCCGGGCATGATGGACGACCCGGGTTGAGTCTCGGGCAGATTGAATCTCCCCAAGCCCGCAGCGAGGACCGGACCCCAGCCACCGAATATCATTGGCGATTTTCATCAGGCTCACGGCGAGGGTTCGCAACTCCCCGCTCGCCTCGACCAGTGAATCCTGCGTTGACTGCGCTTCAAAATGGTTTGTCGCTTCTCTGAAGGAACAGCCGGTTTCCTGCGAGATCGATGGCCATCACCTTGGACGAGAACTCCGGGTGGCAGTTCAAACCCGTGCCGACCGCGGTCCCGCCCAATGCGACTTCGCTCAAGGCGTCCTGCGCCCGTTTCATCCGTGCAATACCCAACTCGATTTGTCGGGCATAGCCACCGAATTCCTGACCCAAGCGGACGGGTGTGGCATCTTGCAGGTGGGTGCGGCCGATCTTGACGATCGCATCGAAGTCCTTGGCTTTCTGGGCAAGCGCTCGATGCAATCGGGTCAAGGCGGGCAGGAGTTGATGTTGGATCATTTCCGAGGCGGCAATATGGATAGCGGTGGGAATCACGTCATTGCTCGATTGACCGAGATTGACGTGATCGTTTGGATGCACGAGCTTGCTGCCTCGAGCCCCGCCTAACAATTCGGTGGCGCGGTTCGAGATGACTTCATTGGTGTTCATGTTGGTTGAAGTGCCAGAGCCGGTTTGGAACACATCGACGGGGAACTCCGCGTCGAGCTTCCCCTCCATGACCTCGGTCGCCGCCTGCTTGATGGCATCAGCCGGTTGCTGTTCCAGCAACCCGAGGGATCGATTCACGGCGGCAGCGGCTCGCTTGATGAGACCCATGGCCCTGATCATGGACCGTGGCATTCGTAGTGGAACTGATCGGAAAGTTCTCGATCGCGCGCGCCGTCTGTACTCCATAGTAGGCATTGGCCGGGACGGCCAACTCCCCCATCGTGTCGCGCTCAGTTCTGGTGCCGGCAGACGCCGGGTGCTCGGAATGTGTCTTCATGCGGGCGGCTCCATGCGTGAAGGCTATTCTGGTGCGGGCGTCATGATAAACTCAGGTCACCTGCTTCCACAAGGGTGAGTGTGATGGACGGCCCGCACCTCAGCGTTGACGCCTTTGCTGGGTATAAAGGCGAAAAGACTCCCCGATCGTTTACCCTCGAGGGCAAGACACTGCACGTGCAGCAGGTCGTGGATCGCTGGTACAGCGACACGCACAGCTATTTTCGGGTCACCGCCGGCGACGGTCAACGGTACGTCTTGCGGCTAGATCTGGACGAGGACTGTTGGGAACTGATCATGCTCGAGCGCCGGATAGACTAACGGGGCCGCCAGAAGCAAGAAGGCCCGCCGAGGCGGGCCTTCAGGTGGGTCCGATGAGAGAGGTGATTAGGCGACTTTCACGTCGATCGCTTTCGGCTTCACTTTTTCCGACTTCGGAAGGTGGAGATTCAACACGCCGTCTTTGTATTCGGCTTTGACAGAACTCTCATCGACCGATTCCGGCAGCGTGAAGCTCCGGACGAAGCTTCCGTAGGAGCGTTCCACGCGGTGGAATCTCTTGCCCTTTTCCTCTTTCTCCTGCCGACGTTCTCCCTGGAGCGTGAGCACGCCGTTTTCAACTGTGACCTTGACGTCCTCTTTCCGCACTTCGGGCAGCTCCGCCTTGATGAGGTACTCCCCTTCTGTTTCGCTGATATCAACGGTCGGCATCCAGTCGGCAACCGTGAGATTTTCCTTCCCGCTGTTGCGCAAGGCTGGACGAGAGAAAACGCGATTCAACCGTTCCGACATATCTTCGAGTTCACGAAATGGATCCCAACGTACGAGTGTCATAATTGACCTCCTTCATAGAAAAACGAACTTCTTTCCTTTTGTCTGTGTTGACGCGGCGTCGAGAGCGCTCTCACGACTGGGAGGTAATCCTTTTCACCCGCGAGTCAAGGGGGAAGGGCCTGCAAGGGCTCTACGAGCTAGCGCTGGTCGAGGGGTACATAGGGGCGGTCATGCTCGCCTGCATAAATCTGGTCGGGGCGAAAGAGTTTGTTTTCCCTGAGCTGCTCCAGCCAATGGGCGAGCCAGCCGGAGACTCGTGCCATGGCAAATATCGGTGTAAAGAGATCCGTATCGATGCCCATCTTCTCGTAGATAATCCCCGAGTAAAAATCCACATTGGGATAGACTGTTTTCCCCTCGAACAATTCGCCCGCCTTCCGTTCAACGCGCAGCGCGATGTCGTACAGCTGGGAGGTGCCGCAGGTTTTGAAGAGGGTTTCACATAGGCCCTGCAAGATTGTCGCGCGCGGGTCTTTCACTTTATAGACCCGGTGCCCAAACCCCATAAGCTTGCGTTTGTTGCCTAGCTGCTCTTCCACATAGGGCGCTGCCCGATCCGCCGTCCCGATCTTCTTGAGCATCTCGAGGACTTCTTCGTTCGCGCCCCCATGCAATGGCCCCTTCAGCGCGCCGATCGACGACGCGACGACCGTGTACGGGTCGGCCAGCGTGGAGGCCGTCACGAGACCCGTAAAGGTCGAGGCATTCATCGTGTGCTCGGCGTGCAGGATGAGGCAATCGTCGAAAATGTCGACCCACAGGGGATGCGCCGTCGTTTCGGTCAGCATATAGAAAAAATTCTCACTGAAGCCCAGCTCGTCTCGTGGAGCAATGATATCGTCACCCCGGCGGAGTCTCGCCCAGGCCGCGACGATCGTGGGAAGTTTGGCGATCAACCGCACCGCCGACCAGTAATTGTTCTCCATATCTGTGACATTGCGGCCCGGATAGAACATCCCTAGCGCAGCCACTGCCGCTTGCAGGGCATCCATCGGATGGCCCTGCTCGGGGAGACATTTCATGAGATCAATGATCGAATATTTCAGGCGCCGATGATGAGCGATATCTTGCTCCCATCTCGCGAGTGCGGAGCGTGTCGGGAGATGGCCGAAGAGAAGAAGGTACGCGGTTTCCAGATATGACGAGCGCTTGCACAGCTCTTCCACGCGGATGCCGCGATATTCAAGGACACCACGTTCCCCGTCGACGTCGCTGACGGCAGATTTGGCGGCAGGAATTCCGGCAAGGCCCGGCATGAAATCGTGCGGCATGAACGAGCTCCCACCCTACTCTGCCTACTTCCCACGAGCGAAGCAAGCGTTTGGCGAGATCTCATCGCGACCTTGATCGCGACCTTGAAATGGTTTGACCCGGTTGGCATACTGGCTTCGATGGGTTCGCCTCACACGATGAAACGCTTCCTGCCGTTTCTCATTGGCGCCGGATTGCTCATCCCGATTGCCGTCCCGCTGTGGACTTCGAACGCGCAGTGATCCCTCACGGTCGTCGATTCCCCAAGCCTCGGAAACCAGTATGCTCAGTCATGGCGGATCCTGGACAGAGTCCAGATAGCAGTCGCCGCCGATGGGAGAACCGCATCGCACCTTCTGGAGCAGGATGAGGCGAGGACAGGCATGAAAGGGGTTTGTGGGTGGCGGTCTGCTCGCGTTCGTCATTGGAGCGGCCTTGGCGGGGCATGCGGAGGATGAGCTGCTCATCTTTGCCGTCGTCAGTGAAGTACCGAAGGACAAATCCCGCGTCGCGGTCAAAGCCTCCGTCAATGACGTGGCCACGGATACCAAACTCCTTGCGTCCGACGCCATTCTGAACAATCTGATCTGGAAAAAACTGGAAATCTGCCATGCGATGCGCGTGGAAGGTACGAAGGCACCTGATGGCTATCGCGTCGTGCACGGTCCGGATTATCGATGCGAGCATGCTTCCCATGTCGCTGCAGTCGTTTGCGGGCGATTGCTTGATCAAGAAGGCGATCGAAGTGGCACCGCTCGTTGACTGACATCAGCGGGCAGTGCTCTGAGGGCGGTTAGCCGCGGCACTCCGGGCAGGTCGTTGGCTCCGTGTCTGATTCGCATTCGTCGGACGTCAGCGGAAAGAGTTGTTGGCATTGGGCGCAGGGACGGATTTCAAAATAGGCGGTTCCGTCCGGATCGATGTCTGTCGGAAGGAGCAATTCGTAGGGATCGTACCCGATGGCCACTCCGTCGGCAAATTTCACGACGGCAAGCCGATCGTTGAAGACCTCGAACGTGGCTTCCTGTCCCTTGCGCTCGAGCACGTGGCCAATCACGAACACCGGTTGACCCTTTCGCTTCGTGCGGAGATCGCGCAGGGAGTGCTGCGTGGACGCTGGCACAAGAGAAGTGGCCGCTGGAACTTGTTCCTACCGTTGGCATCGTGGGCACAGGACGTGAGTGTGACTGATGGCAACCTGTACCATAGGAAAAAAAATGACGTCAAGGTATCAATTTAGGGTGCAAAGGAGTCTGGCATGTCTAAACTGACCATCTATCAGAAACCGACGTGTTCCACCTGCCGGCAGGCGGTGCAATTGCTCAAGGAAAGCGGCACGCCGTTCACGGCCGTCAACTATTACGAAGAGCGGTTTACAAAATCGCAACTGAAAGCGCTGTTGAAGAAGGCCGGATTGTCACCCCGCGACGATCCTCAGAACCAAAGAAGATCTCTATAAGGAATTGCACCTTGCGAAGACCACGCTGTCGGACGACGCCTTGATCGACCTGATGGTTGAACATCCGGATTTAATTCAACGTCCGATTGTCGAGAAGGGCGAAAAGGCCTGGCTGGCCAGACCCGCTGACCGAGTGAAGGATCTGTTGTGAGAGCCGTCAGTATTCGCTGCCGGTGCTGACAGGTGCCGGGTATCTCGCTGACCGCCGGAATGATTCCGCCGTAATCGCCCCGCGCTTCAGGGTATTCCCGCCTCCGGCCTTGGCCTCGTAGAGCGCACGATACGCCGCCTTGATCACCATGCTGAGTGTGGCCCCCTCCGCGGCGGTGTCCGCCACCCCGATGCTGGCCGTCATCGAAAGTTCCTGGTCATTCCGGCCCGGCGAAGCAGCTCCCCGACTGTTGTCCCAAACCCGCTGACCGTCGCGAAGATACAGAGAGGTTGACTCCACACTCTTCCTGATCTTCTCCAACTCCACCAGTGCTTCCACTGCCGACTGACGGGAGAACAGCAAGGTAAGCTCCTCTCCGCTCACGCGGAACACGCGGCCCGCTTGACAGGCGGCCTGCACTTTGGTCGCGGCCAGCTTGAGGATTTGTTCGACGACGGGTTTACCGTGGGTCCCGGCATAGGTTTTCAGTTGATCGATGGCCAACACCGCCATGGCAAACTTTTCTGCCCAGCTGGGCCGTCGCTTCCTCGTACGCTATCCGCCCCGGGATGCCGGTCAGTGCATCACGGTAGGTCTGCTGATAGGATGCCTGCACAAGGGACAAGAACAAGATGAGCCCGGCGGTCGCGAAGAAGTTCGTCGGCCGCCACCCGAACTGCGTGCCATGGTACGCGAGAAATATCGCGGCCAATGCCCACGTCGCCCCTGCATCCATCGGATGCCGCCGAAGGACAAATCGCACGAGGTGCATCACGCCGGAGATGAGAAAAACCAACAAGGCCGCTTGAGGAACCGGGGTCCAAGACGCCGACCAGTCGGGAAGGTAATTCGTCTGAAGCGCCAAGGCCATGTCCTGGTTCGTCGGGTCGCAGAGCCACAGCACGACGAAGGGCTGAAGCAGAAATAGCAGCACGCGCACGGCCCCCCGAAGGCTGCCAATCGCCTCTTCCTTGAGGATAGAGAACGCCAGGAAATTGAGAGGCAGAAGGAACGTCGCCGCAGCAAAGATCGTGTGCGAGACCGATGCGTGGTTATTCTCGAGCGGCCATGTGGCCAGGGCTTGGCTCGCAAAGGTCAGGCTGAGAAGCGAAAGCAGCATCCGTGTGCTGGCGAAGTACCAGCCGAACACGAGACCGAACGACAACGCGAGGTAGGGTAGCGCTGCGACGGGACCCTGGCACCACACAGGCAGCCCTTGCGGACGTAGGAAACCAAGGGCGGCCACGAAGAGTAGCCCACCTGGAAACACAAACGTCAATAGCGGTTGTAGCAGGCGATACAGCATTCCCGCAGCTCAGGGCCCTGAACGCTGCGAGTTTTGTACCAAAAGCGGCATTGGGAGGTGATTGTCTCAGTCTATCCGGATTGGTCAATAAGCTCGCCCTTTTCCAGTCTGCCGTTGGGCAGAACCGATGACGGCACGGCCCTCGCAGTGCAGGTTTGTCATCTGCGAGCGGCAACTTTTGAACAGAGACAGACAGAGGTTGGATACTACTGCGGGTGTGTGATGGGATCACCGGACATGCGCAACACCCCTTTCTCGGGGTCCACAGATACCCTCACCTTGCCTTCCAAAATTTGCACGAGCAGATCACCGATCAATTCACGCCGCCATCCGCGCAAGACCGGCAAGTCCGGCGTCTTGTGCTTTTCCTTGGCTTCGACGAGGGCCTGAAGGTCCCCGCTTGTGGCCAACAGAGTGGGGGCGATTTCCGGCTTCGGCCGCGCGAGCCTTAAGGACTGCCTGAAGCAGCTCAACCAGTCCGATCGATTCCGGTTCAGGTTTTCGGTCCCGCGGCACCTGCGGCCACGCAGACGGCGGCAGGGCCAGAGACGCCGTGATGGTGGCGATCAACTGCTCACCGTTGCGGTCAATCTCACCGCCGTGCAATCCACGGAGGCCGCGCAGTTCTTCCACAGTCGCTGGCGGATGTCGCGCGAGCTGCAGCAACACCTCATCGCGCATCACGCGCCCCCGCGGGACATTGCGCCGCCGGGCTTCCGTTTCACGCCACGCTGCGAGATCCCGTAGAATGGCGGCTTGCTTTGGCTTGAGACTGTCCCATCCTCTGATTCGCTGATAACGATCGAGCGGATCCTTGCTTTTTTCTGTCACGGCGGTTTCCAACCGTGAGAACTCCTCTCGGACCCATTCGGTGCGTCCGAGCGCATGCAGCCGCTTCTGCAGATGCGTATGGAGAGGGAGAAGGAACTGCACGTCTTCCGCCGCGTAGGCGATTTGATCGGTTGAGAGAGGACGAGCGCTCCAATTGGTAAATGTATGTGCTTTCGCGAGTCTTGGTGCCGTGGATCCGTTGCACGAGATTGGCGTATGCGACTTGGGCGCCGAATCCCAGCATGGCGGCGGCGATCTGGGTATCGAAAAACGGCTTGGGAATTTGTCCGGCGTGCAGCGCAAATAGATCGAGATCCTGCCGGCCAGCATGGACGATCTTTTCCACCTGCGGATCGCAGATCAATTCCCAAAACGGAGCCAGAGAGCCATTGGCCTGGACGGCTGGGAAATCAATGACGGCGGAAATGTCCTGAGCGGCCACCTGGATGAGTTCCAGTTTCGGAATGAAGCTGTCTTCGCCGACGAACTCCGTATCCAGCCCCAACCGCTGGCTCGACCGTAATTGCCGACAAAGCGTCTCCAGCGCTGCGCCGTTGGTGATGTAATGTTCCTGCAAAGGAGTGGTCACTGGTGTTTACTCGGCTGGACTGAACGGACGATCGGGCGGTCGCATGGGCTCTGTACTGCTGAGACTCAAGTACTCCTTCAAGAATTGATAGGCTTCGAGCATGCGCCGCAATTCCGGTTCGGAGCTGCGGTCCCCCTGATTGGCATCCGGATGAAGCAGCTTCGCCTTCTGTCTGAACGCGGCCGTCACATCAGCGAGAGAGCTGCCGAACTCGACGCCCATGATCGCATAGGCATCCACCGCATTATTGACGCTCCCCGCGCTTTGCGACAGGTCTCCCCCGCCCCCGCCGGCCGCCTTCAACATGTCGGCAAGGCTGATCCGCCGCCGCCGGCGCCTTGGCCGCTCGCGGATCTCGCTGTCCAGGTCGTCCCACCGGTCTTCGACGAATTCCAGTCTCGATTCCAGGCGCATGGCTCCGGACAGGTCGCAGATTTGTTCAAGCTCTTCCTCAATCTGTAATAGGGACTTGATGATCTCATCGAGTCCTTGCTCGACTGCGAAAGTAGCTGTCGACACGCTCCTCCATCATGGTGTCGACAGCGAGTTCCATGCTGTCTTCGGTCTTCAAACGCAGGGACCCGATTCGTTTGTGCATGCCGCTTCGGAACTTGATGTACTTACTGGAGGAAAAGGGCATCGACGTCTGCACTCCCGAGGATCGCGGCATTGTAGCATAGGCCCACAGCGGCGCTGAAGAGTACGAGATGTGAGAGCAGAGGCGAGCAAGCGCGGTGAGTCGGGATTAGCCGGTCGGGCGTTCCTCGGACAGTTTCAACCGTCGGCGGGCGGCTCCGCTGGTGTGCGCAGCTGCTGCCACGGCCCGTGACACCCGCGGCACCACGTCCTTGTCGAAGACGCTGGGAATGATGTAATCCTCGCTCAGCGCGGCCCGGGGAATCGTCTCCGCCAATGCGCGCGCGGCTGCGAGTTTCATCGATTCGTTGATCTCGTTCGCCTGCACGTCGAGCGCGCCGCGGAAGATGCCGGGAAATGCCAACGCGTTGTTGATCTGGTTGGGAAAGTCTGAGCGTCCAGTGGCAAAGATGCGGCAGTGTGAAAGCGCCAATTCGGGAGAGACCTCTGGGTCCGGATTCGCCATGGCGAAGACAATGCGGTCAGGGGCCATGAGATCCAGATCCTCGGCGCTGAGCAGATTGCCGACCGACAATCCGATGAATACGTCGGCATTCTTTAAGGCGTCACGCAACGTGCCGTGCGGTTGATGCGGCGTCAGACAGGCAGAGAGGTCGGTCCGGCAGGCACGAAGATGGGTCGGGATCGCCTTGGAGGATGATGCCTTCTTTGTCGCAGCCGATCAGATGCGAGACGCCGGCGGCCAACAGCATCCGGCAACACGCGGTACCGGCTGCCCCGAGTCCATTGACGACGACGCGGACCTGATCCATCGGTTTACCGACCACCGTCAACGCATTCGTTAAGGCCGCCAGCAGGACGACGGCAGTGCCGTGCTGGTCGTCATGCATGACCGGAATGTCGAGTGAAGCCTTCAAGCGGCGCTCGATGTCAAAACAGCGGGGGGCGCCGATATCTTCGAGATTGATCGCACCGAACCCTGGTGCAATCGCCTGGACGGTGCGAACGATCTCGTCGGGGTCTTGAGTGGCGAGGCAGATGGGCCACGCGTCGATCCCCGCCAATTCCCTGAACAGCATCGCTTTTCCTTCCATGACGGGCAATGCCGCCTCCGGGCCCAGATTACCCAATCCCAGCACGGCGGAACCGTCGGTGACCACCGCGACGCTGTTGCTCTTCGTCGTAAAGGCGAACGCTTTGCTCTTGTCGCTCGCGATGGCCTGAGCGACCCGTCCAACCCCTGGCGTATACACCATTGAGAGCACGTTACGTGTGGTCAGCGGGAGTTTGCTCCTTACTTGGATCTTGCCCCCGAGATGCAACAGGAAGATGCGGTCCGACGCGGAAAGGACGGTGACATCGGGAATGTCATTGAGCCTGGCCAGCACGCGTTCGCCATGCGCTTCATCCCGCACGTCGAAGGTGACGTCCCTCACCATTTCGCTCTGCGGTCGCCGACGCCAGATCGACGGCGCCGAGGTTGGCCCCTTCTTCCGCAAGCGCCGAAGCGACTGTCGCAAACATCCCAGGCTTATTGGCCAGTTCGAGCCGAACCGTCAAGCGATAGTTTGAGTATGGGCCGATATCATTCATATCGAAGGAACTCCTGGCACCATTCTCTATAACCATACCATAGAGATAACAGGCGGGTGCCTGTAATCACCTTTGGATAGGCAGCAATTTCAATTGACAACCCTAACGGGAATTGGTTAGGGTCCATCCGTTTGCCTGATGGGCAGGCAAGAACAACTATCTTATTTAAAGGGGGAAGAGTGTTATGAAACGCATGTTAATGGCAGTCATGGCAGTGGCAGTGGCGGTTTCCTTCAGCGCTCCTTCGTTCGCCGGTGAGGAGAAGAAGGACAAGAAGGATGAGAAGAAGGGCGGTCAATGTCCTTGTGTATCGGCGATGAGACGAAGGACAAGAAGGATGAGAAGAAGGGCGGCCAAATGGACGAGCCGAAGGAACAAAAGAAGGACGAGAAGGGCAAGTAAGCACCTCCCTCGCCGGGATTTCAGGATTTAACGAAGAAGGTCTACGACATTATGTCGTAGACCTTTTTTGTTGCCCTCGGGGAACGCCTCATTGACCCGTTTCGGAGCAGGGTGCTACCGTGACCCATGTCCTCGACGTTCACGTCTCCCCGTCAACCCAATCGCCTGATTCACGAGACCAGCCCGTATCTGCTCCAGCACGCCCATAACCCGGTCGAGTGGTATCCCTGGGGGCCGGAAGCGCTGGAGGCCGCCAAACAAAGAAACTGCCCGATCCTCTTGTCCATCGGCTATTCCGCCTGTCACTGGTGCCATGTCATGGAGCGCGAATCGTTTGAAAACGAAGCGATCGCGGCCTTGATGAATCGCTGGTTCGTCTGCGTCAAGGTCGACCGGGAGGAACGTCCGGATCTCGATGAGATCTACATGGCCGCGACCGTGGCCATGAACCAGGGGCAAGGTGGCTGGCCGATGACGGTCTTTCTCACACCGGAACAACAGCCGTTTTTTGCGGGCACCTATTTCCCTCCCGAAGGACGGTGGGGCCGGCCGGGGTTTCCGGATCTCTTGAAGAAAATTGCCGACATGTGGGACCGAGATGCCAACGGGCTACGGCATCAGGCTCAAGATCTCACGGCTCGGTTACAGCGTGAGTGGCAGACTCCGGCGCCGGTGTCAGTCAGTGAGCAGGTCCTGGACGCTGTGATTCCTGAGTATCGACAGGATTTCGACGCCCGGTTTGGGGGCTTCGGTCCCGCGCCAAAATTCCCTCCCGCTGCCGGTCTCTCTCTGCTCCTACGATGCTATCGGCGCACCGGTGATCCTGCCGCGCTGCAAATGGTCAAAACCACTCTGGATGCCATGGCGGCTGGCGGCATCTACGACCACATCGGTGGGGGATTCGCGCGGTACTCGACGGACGAACGATGGCTCGTGCCTCATTTCGAAAAAATGCTCTATGACAATGCCTTGCTTGCGAGAACCTACCTCGAAGCGTTTCAAGTGACCGGCGATGCGGCATACCGGGACGTCGTGACCGAGGTGCTCGATTACATTCGCCGCGAGATGACGGATCCGGCAGGGAGGATTTTATAGCGCCACCGATGCGGATTCCGAAGGCGTGGAAGGGAAGTTTTTTGTGTGGACTCCCGAGGAGGTCGCGCGAGCAGCTCGGCAACGACGAGGACGCCCGCCGGTTTTGCGCCTGTTACGACATTTCAGCCCAGGGCAATTGGGAGCACAAAAGTATTCCCAATCGCATGCGACCACTCGACGCCGTCGCCCGGGAACTGAATGTGACCACGGATGAGCTCAAGGATACGATGCATCGTGTGCGGCCTCTCCTGTACGAGGCTCGCAAGCAACGGGTGCCTCCGGGCCTGGACGATAAGATCATTACGGCGTGGAACGGCATGATGATCTCGGCCATGGCGGAAGCCGCTCGCGTCTTGGGCCGGCCGGACTATTTGGATGCGGCACAGCGGACCGCGAATTTTCTGTTGCAGGTGCATCGCACGGATGGTGACCGTCTGTATCGAACCTCTCGGAACGGTCGAGCGCATCTCGAGGCCGTTCTGGAAGACTACGCGTTCCTTGGGGAAGGGTTGGTTGATCTCTATGAAGCCGGCGGAGACGACCGCTATCTTGATGCGGCCCGCCACTTGGCTGAACGCCTGTTGTTCTCGTTTCAGGATGACGAACAAGGAGGATTTTTCACAACGGCCAAGGAGCACGAGGCGCTCATTATCCGCGGGCGTGAAGGTGCCGACGGAGCGACCCCAAGCGGCAATGCGGTCGCGGCGATGCTCCTGGCTCGGTTGTCATTTCATCTGGATCGTGCCGATTTTCGCGAGGCGGCCATCGGGGCGATCCGGGCCTACGGCAGGCACCTGACCCGATACCCGCGCGGGTTCGCCAAGAGCTTGGCTGTCGTCGACTTCCTGACCGAAGGTCCCATCGAATTGGCGCTGGTCGGAGCACCGGATGATGCCGCTTTCGCGGCCATTCAAGACGCGATGCGAACGGCGTACCTTCCAAACCGCATTATCGCCATCACTCATCGTTCGGATGGAGGGTCTGCTCATCCGCTGCTTGCCGGGAAATCAGACGGTGGCTGGACGGGCGGCGCTCTATGTGTGCCGGAACTTCTCGTGCCAACAGCCGTTGACCGATGCCGTGGCCGTCGCTGAAGCGCTACGCGAATCGTCCAAGCGATCTCCTCGGACGGCCGCCGGTCTGAAACTGCAGGGTCGGCTGCTTGAGGGCCGTGCTACCGTGGAAGGCACGGCGCGATATGCCGCGCGTGTTGTCAATGTCCCTCGTCCTGACGGACGTTTCGAATATGGCTTTGCGCGGTTCGGGAAGACGGCCCTCACGGGATCTCGACTGGGATTCGGTGGCTATCGAGTCGACGGCACTGATCCAGAGTACGTGACCGCACTCGGCACCGCGTTAGCGTCCGGCGTGAACGTGGTGGATACCTCCACCAATTATATGGACGGTGAAAGTGAGCGTCTGGTTGGGTCGGTTCTCCGCGGTCTCGTGGCCAAGCGTGACCTCGCGAGAGATGAAGTCATCGTCGTCTCGAAGATTGGCTATGTGCAGGGACACAACCTCAAGGAGGCCGAAGCCCGGGAACGGGCGGGACGCCCCTACCCTGAGATGGTGAAATACGGCGAGGGCATTTGGCACTGCATCCATCCGGAATTTCTTGCTGATCAACTTGACGCCTCCCTCGACCGCCTGGGTCTGGCCACTCTCGATGTCTGTTTGTTGCACAATCCAGAATATATGTTGTCTGAAGCGGCGCAACGAGAGGAAGGCAACTTGGTGGAGCTCCGAAAGCAGTTCTATGAGCGCATTGAACGGGCGTTCGCCTATTTGGAGAACCAGGTGGCTGTTGGACGCATCGGTTGGTACGGGGTGTCGTCAAATAATGTAGGACGGGATGCCGAGGATCCTGAATCGACGTCATTGTTCCAGTTGGTGGCGGCGGCCGCCCGCGCGGCCGCATCGTGCGGGATGTCACGACATCACTTCGCCGTACTGCAGTGTCCGATGAATCTGTTCGAAAGCGATGTCTGGAGCCGGCCGAATACCGGACCACGGGATGAGACGACCGTCTTGGACCTGGCGCAGCAGGAAGATCTCGCCGTCCTCGTGAATCGGCCGCTCAACGCCATGCCGTCCTCTCGTGCCGGCATGCTTCGTCTGGCGGATGTTCCGCTGGAAGGCGAAACTGGAAACATCGACGAGGCGTTGCGCGCTGTCGCTGACTTGGAAGAAGAATACCGATCCAAGCTGGCTGCGGCCATTCCGCACGCCGGAAAAGGGCTGCACCCTAAAGAGTTTTTCAACTGGGCGGAAGAACTGGCCTCGGTACGGGGCCGTCTGCAGGGATTGGAGCATTGGGAACAGATCGAACATCAGATGATCGCTCCGCACGTGAACCAGGTCCTGCAGGCGATCCCTCGAATGCTTCAAGGAACAGCGGCCGAACAGTGGGAGGCGTGGAGAAACCGGTACATCCCACGGTTTCTAGCCTTGCTCGGGATGCTGCGCCGTGGGGCCGCCGAGAATAGCCGTGCACGGACGCAGCAAGTGGCTGCAGTGATCAATCCCCTGCTCCCCGACTCCAAACGAAGGGAGTCGATGTCGCGGAAGGCCTTGTGGGTGCTCACCAGCACGCCCGGCGTCACATGTGTGCTCAACGGGATGAGAACCGTACGGTATGTCGAAGATTCGACGGCGGTGCTGGGTTGGAGGTCTTTGGATAATCCCGGCAGCGTCTACCGGGCGGTTGGGAACTTGACTGGGCTATGACTACTTTGTCGTGCCGAGCAAGCTTTGCCACGAGCGCAGCACCCCGGTGACCCACGACGGCTGAGCGGCGCGCCCGCCATTGGCTGACCATCGTTTCGAACTGAGGTGTTGAATGCGCTGTGCGACATCTCGGTAATCGGGATCCTCTCGTCTGATCCACCGATACGCTTCGAGTGTTTCTTCCATGCGCCCCAACAATTCGAGCGAGCGGCCCAGCACGTAGAGAATCTGCACCTTTTCCTTCGTTGACCCGGAGGAGGATTGGAGTGCTTTTCGAAACGCCGCCACGGCATCTTCATGCCGGCCCCTCGATTTGTGGCAAAGGCCGATCTGGGCATAGGCTTTTAGCGCATACCCGCTTTCGGCCGCCGCCTGTTCGAACTCCTCGATGGCCTGCTTGAACAGCCCGGCTTTCCTCAGCACCAGGCCCCGTTCATAGTTCTCAGCTGCATTCAGCCCGGGTGTCATTGGTCTTAATTGGTCCTTAGAGGTGACAAGGGTACGTAAAGTTCTGCCTTCCTGGCCACGTTTGAGCAAAAGGCAGGCCACACGAAGGCAGGAAGGCAGGCTTTATATGTCAATGAGTTAGAACAAATGGCGAAAGAGACAGCCCGGTTGGAGGCATCGGAGGAACACTAAAAGTGCACTTCGCGTAATGTCTTGCGGTGTGCGTGAAACCAGGCGATCGTCTTCTTGAGCCCGTCACCGAGAGAATGCTTAGCCTGGAATCCGATCGTCTGCTTGATACGGCTCACGTCCAGGCATCGCCTGGGCTGACCATTCGGCTTGGTCTTGTCCCAGGTGATGCGGCCCGTGTATCCGACTTCCGCAGAGATCATGGTCGCAAGACCGTTGATGCTGATCTCCTCGCCGGTCCCCAAGTTGAGGGGTCGGGAGTCGTCGTACTGTTCAGCGGCGAGAAGGATGCCCTCCGCGGCGTCCTCGACATACAAGAATTCCCTCGTGGGTGTTCCGTCACCCCATAGGACAATCTCCGATGCTCCTGCGTCCCGGGCTTCCG
This sequence comes from uncultured Nitrospiraceae bacterium, assembly GCA_963824855.1. Classification (GTDB taxonomy): domain Bacteria; phylum Nitrospirota; class Nitrospiria; order Nitrospirales; family Nitrospiraceae; genus Nitrospira_C. Next base: position 65,065 of record CAWGQP010000010.1, on the reverse strand, counting down.
CACATTTTCGGATCAGTGCCGGGATCACGTGTGAGGTTTGAAGGTCGAAATTATCGTGGGGTCCGTACAAATTCACCGGAAATAGCACGATGGAATTGAATCCGTACTGTTGCCGGTACGCCTGCGATTGGACGAGCATCATTTTTTTCGCCAGGCCGTACGGCGCATTGGTTTCCTCCGGATAGCCTGCCCAGATATCATCTTCTTGGAAGGGAATCGGCGCAAACTTGGGGTAGGCGCAAATTGTGCCGATGGCGACCAATTTGCTGAGGCCTTGCCGACGGCCGACTTCGATGAGCTGACTGCCCATCATGAGATTATCGTAGAAAAACCGTCCAGGATTGGCCTGGTTGGCACCGATCCCTCCCACGCGCGCGGCGAGATGGATCAGGATGTCCGGCGTCGTGTCGGCATACAGGCGACGCACCGCTTCCATCTCGACGAGGTCGTAATCGCGGCTCCGTGGCACGATGATCTGAGCGGCATCCCTTCGTCCTGGAGCTGCTCCACGACAAACGAACCCAAGAACCCCGCCCCACCCGTGACCACCACTCGCTTGTCTGGCCAGAACGATGCCATGGCTACGGCTTTCCGTTCACCCCTTCCAATCGTTCACGCTCAGCGGCGACATCGGCATCCACCATCATATTGATCAATTCATGGAAGCCGACCTTGGGCGCCCATCCGAGTTTCCGCTTCGCCTTGCTGGCGTCCCCGATCAGCAGATCCACTTCCGTCGGACGGTAGTAATTCTGGTCAATCTTGACGTACGGCTTCCAATCGAGCTGGACGCGGTCGAAGGCGAGTTCCAGCATTTCTCGAACGCTGTGAGTTTCACCAGTGGCGATCACATAGTCGTCGGGAGCGTCGGCTTGCAGCATCAGCCACATCGCTTCGATGTAGTCGCCGGCATATCCCCAGTCGCGCTTGGCGTCCAAGTTGCCGAGATAGAGATCGTGCTGAATGCCCAGTTTGATGCGAGCCGCCGCCTTCGTGATCTTTCTGGTCACGAACGTTTCTCCGCGGCGCGGCGATTCGTGGTTGAACAGAATTCCATTGCAGGCAAACAGATTGTACGCCTCCCGATAGTTGACCGTGATCCAATAGGAATACACTTTTGCTGCGCCATAGGGGCTGCGCGGATAGAACGGCGTGGTCTCCCGTTGGGGGACTTCGAGGACCTTGCCGAACATTTCGCTCGAGGAAGCTTGGTAGAACTTGGGCTTCAGGCCTGATTCACGGATGGCTTCGAGCAGGCGAATGGTGCCCAGTCCGGTGATCTCTCCGGTATATTCCGGAATATCGAAGCTCACGCGGACGTGACTTTGCGCCCCAAGATTGTAAATTTCATCGGGTTGAACGGTTCGTAAAATTCGGTTCAGCGAGCTGGCATCGTTGAGATCGCCATAGACCAGGTGCAGACGACGCTGGGGCACATGGGGATCCTGGTAGATGGGGTCGATACGCCCTGTATTGAAAGAGCTCGAGCGTCGGATAATCCCGTAGACCTCGTAGCCTTTCTTGAGGAGAAATTCCGACAGATAGGACCCGTCCTGGCCGGTAATGCCGGTGAGCAGCGCTTTCTTCACGTTCCTCTCCTTTACGACAATAACTGAGTAGCTAGGCGAAATTATGGAACGATTGCGAGGGATTGTCCACTTACTCATGCATCCCATCGGTCCTGTCTGATTCTGCCGCATCCCCTGTGTGACCATCGACCTGGTCACTCTGTGCTTGGTTGCTCTCTGTCCAGAAAGGCCACCATCTATTGCGCCTCTCAAGTGAGCGCATTACAATAGCCCACGATGCACGCCCGACCATCGGAGCCATTCCCGCGATGACGTCTCGTCGCGCGATCATACTGTCTTTATGCTCGGGGTGACGTTTTTGATCGCTCACACTATCAATGCCGTCATTGCCGAAGCCTTGTTCCTGCCTTCGGGAGTCGCGCTGCCGCGGGCAGTTGACCAGGACGGTTCGGCGACCCGGTCCCCTTCGGCTCTCGCCGAACATGTGCGCATGAGCGGGCTGTTTCCGCTTCCGCCAGATCCGGTAAACGTTGCCGAGGGCGGCATGCCTGGCGGCCCCGGTGGTGTCCCCGTGCGGCAACCCTTGAACCTCGCGTCAAAGCTCAAATTGCTTGGAGTAGTCGTCGGAGACCGCGGCGGCGTGTCAGCCATCATCGAAGAGTTGGGAAGCAAGCGGCAGCTGTTCGTCCGGCTCCACGAGGAGATCCCGGACATCGGCGAGATTGCTGAGATCCAACGGAGCGGGATTCTTGTTCGGCAAGGCACTCAACAGGAATTCTTGCCATTGTCTACCGGATTGGAGAGTCCTCCGACCGCGCAGGTCGTGTCAACAGGTCCCCCAGCGGCGGTGGCCGGAGGTCAGATCAAGAAAGTCCTCGATCGTCGCGAAGTTGAACAGGCCTTGAATGATCTGCCCAAGCTGTTGTCGCAGGCCCGCGCCGTTCCCGTTCTCGGCCAACGGCGCGATGACCGGATTCCGCCTGGATTACATCGCCAAGAGCAGCTTTTACGAGAAGATTGGGCTGCAATATGGCGATGTCTTGAAGCAGGTTAATGGAGTGGAAATCAAAGATCCCGGCACCATGCTGTCATTATTTCAGCAACTACGCAACGAAAAGTCCGTCAAACTCGACATCTTACGCAATAATCAGCGCACGACCATGATGTTCGACATTCGTTAGTTGTCGGGGCATCGAGGTCTTCCTCTTATCCGCCACACCCGCTTGGACCCCTGGGTATCCTCCCAGATGAGGGCGTTATAGCTCTCGCTGCTTGTCAGGGCTCGTGGACAGGAGTAACTTATGATCTTTCTGGCAGTTACGCGATTTTGAGCCTGATAGAAGGGGTAGGACAAACCCCAGGATTGACATGAACGGATAGACTGGTGGCTAAAACACAAGCCTGTAACCAGACCTTTGCTCGGGGCCATCCTCGAGCAAAAATTCGGACTTTCCGAAGCCAAGCTGTTGGAGGCATTGAACATCCAGCAGACCAAAGGTGGCCGTCTCGGCGAAGCCTTGCTCAAGATCAGGGCCATCGAAGAGGATCTGCTCCTCCAGGCGTTAGCCATTCAGTTCGAGATGCCCTGGCTGCCCCATTTGGATGTGGCGCAAGTCGATCATCAATGGATCAAGAAGGTGCCGATCCATTTTGCGCGGCGGTACCGGGTGCTGCCGTTGAAAGTCGACGACGGGGCGATCGTCGTCGCCACCACGGATCCCTTGGAGACCGCGGCCCTCGACGACCTCCGACTGCTGCTCGGCATGCCGGTAAAGGCCGTGTTGACGAGCGCCATGTCCCTGATGTCTTGCCTTAATCGTGCGTATGACGATGTCGCAAGTCCGACCGGCGCCGAACAGGTCATGGAGGACATCGCCGCCAGCGAGAATTTGGACAAGATCGCGCATGAACTGGACGAACCACAAGACTTGCTGGATGCGACCGATGAAGCGCCGATCATCAGGCTGGTCAACTCGGTCCTCTTCCAGGCTGTCCGCCAACGCGCCAGTGACATTCACTTCGAATCGTTCGAACGAGGTCTGGTCGTCCGCTACCGCATCGACGGTGTGCTCTACCCCATTCTGACGCCGCCCAAGCATCTGCAGTCGAGCATCATTGCCCGTCTGAAAATCATGTCGGGGCTGAACATTGCGGAAAAGCGATTGCCGCAGGACGGCCGCTTCGCCATACGAACGGCGGGCAAGGACGTGGACCTCCGTGTCTCGGTACTCCCGACGTCTCACGGAGAGCGGGTGGTGCTGCGTTTGCTCGAAAAAGAAAACCGTCTGCTGAACCTTTCCGAAATGGGATTTTCACCGGACCGGCTCCACACGATTCAACAGCTCATTCGGCTGACGCACGGGATTCTCCTCGTGACCGGACCGACCGGAAGCGGGAAAACGACCACTTTGTATGCGGCGTTGAGCGAAATCAATGCGCCGGACAAGAACATCATCACCGTCGAGGATCCCGTCGAATATCAGCTCCTCGGCATCGGACAGATGCAGGTGAATCCCAAGATCAACCTGACGTTTGCGGCTGGGCTACGGTCGATCCTACGCCAGGATCCGGACGTCATCATGATCGGAGAAATCCGCGACCGGGAAACGGCCGAGATCGCCATCCACGCCTCACTCACCGGCCACCTGGTGTTCTCGACGCTGCACACCAATGATGCGGCCAGCGCTGCCACACGTCTGATCGATATGGGAATCGAGCCGTTTCTCGTGGCGTCCTCTGTCGTCGCGGTCCTGGCGCAGCGGCTGATTCGGAAGGTCTGTCCTGATTGCAAGCAGGCCTATCAGCCAGATGACGAAGAACTGATCAGGCTCGGCGTGGTGCCGGGGAAGAGTAAACCGACGTTTTTTCGCGGCACCGGCTGTCCGGCCTGCACGCAGACCGGCTATCGCGGGCGTACCGGCATTCATGAGCTGCTCGTGCTGGACGACGAAGTTCGCCGGTTGATCGGCAGCAAATCCGATGCTGCCGCCATTCGGCAGGCCGCTGTATCCCGCGGCATGGTGTTGTTGAAAGAGGAAGCCGCAGAAAAAATCTTCGCCGGTATCACGACCACTGAAGAGGTCATGCGCATGACACAGCAAGAGGTCGAGGTCTAGCCGCATGCCGGTCTATCAATATCGAGGGTATAAGGCGGACGGTGCGGCCGCGACCGGCATCGTCGATGCCGAAAGCCCCAAGGTCGCCCGCCTGAAACTGCGCAAAGACGGCGTCTTCCCTACCGAGATGGCGGAACAGGAAGGCGCGACCAGGGGAATGAGCCAGCAGGTCTGAGCCGGCGTCCGGTGCCAGCCTTGGCCACCGCTCGCAGATTTTGACGGTGACCGACGTGGCCTTGATGACGCGGCAAATGGCCACTCTGCTGGTCGCCGGTCTGCCGCTCGTCGATGCGTTGGGCGTGCTCATGGACCAGACCGAAAAAAAGGCGATCAAGGGGCTGATCGCTGATGTCCGGGAAGCCATTCGTGGAGGCGCCTCATACAGCGCCGTGCTCGAGCGCTATCCCCGGGACTTCTCACCCATCTATGTCCACATGGTGCGCGCTGGGGAAGCCAGCGGCGCCCTCGATCAGATCTTGTTTCGCTTGGCTGAGTTTCTGGAAAAACAATTGGCCCTCAAACACAAAGTGACGAATGCCATCCTCTATCCGGCAATCATGCTAGTCGTCGGCACCCTGGTGCTGTTTTTTCTTGTGACGTTCGTCGTGCCGAAGATCACGGCGGTGTTTGCGCACTCCAAGCAGGCGTTGCCGTGGCCGACCGTGGTGTTGATGGAGGTCAGCCGCTTTTGCTCCGATTATTGGATGGTGCTGTTGGGATGTTTCTGGTGGGCCTCTGGAGTGTCCGCCGTGTGAAGAAAACGGAAACCGGTCAGCTCATGACGGACCGGTGGCTGCTCAAGTTGCCGCTGATCGGTCAGGTGGCCCGCATGGTGTCGATTTCCCGGCTGGCCAGCACGTTGGCCACCATGTTGTCCAGCGGCGTGCAGTTGTTGGAGGCGCTGGATGTGTCGAGACGCGTCATGAACAATCGAGTGCTCGAGCATGCCGTGGAAGAAGCCCGACAGAACATTCGCGAAGGCGAAACGATTGCGGAGCCCTTAAAGCGAAGCGGCCACTTTCCGCCGCTGGTGACGCACATGATTGCCGTGGGTGAAAAAAGCGGCGAGATGGAGGAGATGCTGCGCCGGATCGGGCAGATCTATGACGGTGAAGTCGATCGGGTGATCACTCGATTTACGTCGTTGCTGGAGCCGGTGATGATCGTCGTCATGGGGGTCATCGTGCTGTTCATCGTGGTGGCGATTCTGCTGCCCATCTTCGAGATGGGCCAGATGGTCAAGTAAACGGTTTTTATTGAAGGAGGCGACCGGTGCGCGCAGAGAGAGACACAGAACGGACCTGCAGAGCGATCCTTCGAGCGGAGCGGGGCTTCACATTCATCGAGATCATGGTGGTGGTGGCGATCCTTGCCATCCTGGCCGCCCTGGTCGTTCCCCGCATCATGGGACGAACGGACGATGCCAAGCGTACGGCGGCGAAGGTACAGATTCGAAATATCGAGGGCGCTCTTCAGCTTTATAAGCTGGACAATGGCGTCTACCCTTCGACCGAGCAGGGCCTCAAGGCCCTGGTCGAAAAGCCCTCGGTCGGCATGGTGCCGAAAAAATGGAAGTTGGGCGGCTATCTACCCAGTATTCCTGAAGATCCGTGGGGCAATCCCTACAAGTACTTGAGCCCGGCCCCTGTTCAGCAAGGACAATACGGGCAAGTGAAAGGCGATTACGAAATTACGTCGTTTGGCACGGATGGAGAAGCCGGCGGTGAAGGCGTGAACGCCGATATCACGAATTGGAACATGGAGAAGGACTGACGTCTGATGACCTTCAAGGCTCCCCTGCACACGCCGTGGCGGCTCTGGTCGTCCGAAGGCCTCACCCCGTCCGTCCACGACTGGCGCTCCTCGGGCGGTTTCACGATGCTGGAAATTGCGCTCGTGTTGTTCCTGATGGTCGGATTGCTCAGCATGGTCATACCGAGGCTTTCGATCGGCGACAATCTCGGTAGTGTTGGACGCAAATGGGTGGGGGCGATGAAGTCTTTTCAGGAACTCGCGATGATGGGGCAGAAGACCGTTCGACTGTATGTCGATATTGACCGGGGCATGTATTGGCCGATGGTCCTGGACGGCAAAGAGGAAAAGATTCCGCTCGATCCGACGTGGGCGATGCCGATCACCTTACCCGAGACGATCCGATTCGCCGATGTCCAGGTGGGTGCCACGCGAAGAGAAACCGGCCGCATGGAGATATTCTTCTACCCGAACGGCCGGATCGATCAGGCGATCGTGCATTTGACCGACGTCAACAATAACATCATGGGCGTCTTCGTTGAACCTGTAACGTCGATGATCCGCATCACCGATCGCCGGATCGACCCGCCGAGACCATGGACGCTTCCCGACCGGATCAGGCCGCTGCTTCAGCCGCTCACGCCCGGGCCGCGACCGGGGCTTCCTGCCCAAAAGCAAGGCATTTCATCCAGTAAGTAGGATGAGCGCGATGATGCAGAACCAGCAGATGATGCGGCGTTTGGCGGCAATCGACGCTCAGGGCTTTACCCTCTTTGAGGTACTGATCGCCATGGCGATTCTGGCCCTGGCCATGCCGATTCTTCTCGGGTTGCGCAATTGGGACCTCAATCTCCATTCCCGGGCGGCCGACATTACTGCCGCCACGATGTTGGCTCAGGAGAAACTGATCGAGGCAGAGCTCAGTCCTGTCTATCCTGTCGGAGAAACCACCGGCGATTTCCGCAATCCTCCACCAGGCTACCAAGTGCCCGGCGACGTCACGAATCGGGCTGAACAGTATCGATGGAAGCGAATCATCACGACGACGCCCTTGACAGCCGTTCGCGAAGTAAAAATCCAGATTCTCTGGCAGCAAGGAGCGACCGATGAAGTGCTGGAGGCCAGCACGTATGTATTTGCGTCCCCGACTGGATTCTGAAGACGCGTTCACGCTCGTAGAGGTACTGCTGGCCACGGCGCTCGTCGCGGTCATCGCAGCCATGGTCTTCGGCTCGTTGCATTTGAGCACCGTGGCCATGGATGGCGCCAGACGTTCTGCGGCACGCGAGCAGCTGTTGCGCAGCACCTTACGGATCATGTCCGATGAGATATCCACAGCGGTCACGACCTCCATCGGACCCATGATGGGTATCAATGCGACGAAGGACGGGCAGCCGGCTGACACTCTTGCCTTTAATACCTTGGGACAGTACCGCGGCGGCGAGTCGGTGCAAGAGTCGGAGATGGTTCGTATCGTCTATACGAGGGAAGACGATCGTCTGCTGCGGTTCATCAGGCACAACATTTATGGTGTCACTGACGAGAGTCTGGATCAATTGGAACTGGCCAACCTCGTCAAGGGCTTCAACATTCGGTATTTCGATTCCCAGGCCAATGCCTGGTTGGATGAATGGGACGGCCGGGCAAGAACGTCTACGCCCCGCGCGATCCTGATCGAACTGATCTTGAGCCAGGACAATGCACAGGACCCTTTAGAGGAAATGCGCACCTTCCGTCAATGGGTGATGATCGGGGTAAAGTCATGATCGCCCGTCTTTCTTGGCCGACGACATTTACGCTCAAAAAGGAGCCCTTGGCTTGGGTTGCGGGAGGGGTCGTGAGCCTGCTGCTCTTTTTGTTCCTCACCTTCCCATTTGGCATCCTGCAGTCGAGAGTGCTTTCTGAGTTGATTCGGGCGACGGGCTGGGACATTCGTGCCGCGGACTGGTCGCCCGGTCTACCTCTTGCCGTGGAATGGCGCGATCTGACTTGGACGAACCCGGGAGGAGCCAGTATTCCTGTCCAACTGATGCGCCTCAACGTGGGTGTGCTCGGGTTACTGATGGGCCAGCAGACGGTGGATGCCCTCGTGCAATTTCCAGGCGGTGGTCAAGCCGGGACCGCGAGAGCGACGGGAACGGTCAACGCTGCATCCTGGTCCTTTCTCGGTCCGGTCTCGCTGAAGGCGCATGCGCAGCAGGTGGATCTGGCCTCGGTGATCAAGCCGTACGTAACGAGGGGACTGTTGCAGGCCGATGTGATCCACCGGTGGGAGAACCGAGGAAAGGAAGGGGTTGCCTTTAAAGGCGATGGCTCATGGAAGGCCGAGATCAAGGATTTGGTTCTGGAACGGATCCCTCTCGGACCTGCCGCCATTCCTTCGTTGAACTTTTCCCGCGTGACAGCGGCACTCACGTGTCACGATGCCGTCTGCGACATCACGGATTTTAAGGGCGATGGACCGGATGGGACGATCACCGCCCAAGGCCGTCTGCTGCTCCGCCAGCCGGTCCAATCGAGCATGCTCGAAGTGACGGTCACGGTGCTGGCCGGTGCGGGATGGGCTCAAAAGGCGGGGAATTTGCCGATTCCTCCGCTTCCCCCGGGGACGCCGTTGACGTTCAAACTTGGCGGATCGGTCGCAAATCCCAAGCTAACCCTGTAAGATACGAGCGTCCAAATGCCTACAGGAGGCGTGCTCACGCCATGATCGGCGAATGCGTCGGATTGGATATCGGTCAGACAGCCATCAAGGCGGTGCGATTCCGCCGTCGGCTGTCCGGCCGTGAATCCGTCGAATATTTCCATCTGCCGTTGCCGTATGGGAAGCCGGCCCAGGCTGAACCGGCTCGTCTTGCCGGACAGCTTCGGAATTTCTTGTGGCAGAACGGGCTCTACGGGAGCGGTGACATTGTCACGGCCCTCCCCTGCCAAGATCTCTTTATCCGTACCCTGTCCTTTCCCTTCCGCGATTCGGCGAAGCTCGAACAAGTGGTGCCGTATGAAGTTGAGAATCTGATTCCGATGGCGCTGGATGACGTGGCCATGGGGAGCATTGTCCTGCCTCCCAAGGGACCGGCAGGGAACGGGCAAAAAGCCAAGGGCGCCGATGTATTGATCACGGCTGCCCCCAAAGATAAGGTGGCCGAGCATCTCAAATTCCTCGCATCCGCAGATTTAAAGCCGGCCGTGGTCGGCGTCGACGGCATGGCGCTGTATTCCGTGACCAAGTTTCTGCAGGAGGAAGGCGCGCACGTTCCAGGCGATCTGGCGATCATCGACGTGGGCGCCACGAAGACCACCCTCTGCCTCATTCACGAAGGCCGGCCGGCCGTGCTTCGCACCGTGCTGTGGGGTGGAAACCACCTGACTCATGCGCTGGCCGTTCGTTATGCGTGCAGCTTCGCCGAAGCCGAACGGCGAAAGCGCGCCATGGCCGTGCAGGAGGTTGATGGTTGGCTCGAGCCGTTACTGAAGGAGTTGAGAGTCTCGCTACATGCCTATGAAGGGGCGGCGCATCAGCGGCTGTCGCATTGCTGGGTCTCCGGTGGCGGCTCCAAGCTTCGAGAACTCGGTGGGCACGTCGCGCACGAATTGGGATTAACGCCGGTTGGTCCCAGACAAGGATTTGGCGCCAACTGCCCACGGGCATTCTCCATCGCCTTTGGCTTGGCGATTCATCCTAAAATTATCAGGCCGCGCTGGAAGCCCAAGTCGATCGGCTCCGACCTTGGGCTGGATCTGACGGCAACGGCGGAGGCCGCCTCGGCGCGGACCAGTGACTCACGACAAGATCAGCGCCTGGCGCTCTGGGGTGGGCTCATTCTCGCAGTGCTGGCGTTGACGGATCTCTCGGTTCGCGTGTGGGTCAAGCAATCGACGCTGACCCAAGTGAAACAAGGGCTTCAGGCGCAATTTGTCCAGTCCTTCGGTGAAGGGGCATCGCCGGGCGAGGAACTCGACGTGGCGCGTTATCGTGTCGCCCAGCTCGACAAGAGCTTGACGGTCATCGACCACAGCCGCAATAGTGTGTTGGCGAACCTGTCCGATTTGGCCAAACAATTGCCTCAGGGCATTCCCCTGACGATCCGGGAGCTGACCGTGGAAGGGGCCTCGGTCCATCTCGAGGGCGAAACCAATTCATTCGATTCCGTCGAGAAGATCAAACAAGCGTTTGGGACGAATCAGCTATTCCAAGGCGTGTCGGTCAGCGATACGCGCGTCGGTGCCGCCGCCAACCAGGTGGTGTTTCGCCTGACCTATACGGTGCAGCGGCCATGATGGCGATGCTTCAAGAACGTTGGCGGCATCTGGCAGCCCGCGAGCGCATGCTCGTGGCGATCGGCACGGCTGTGGTTGTCGCTAGCCTGTTGTTCCTCATAGTGATCGACCCTCTCATGGCCAGAATCGACAAGGTCGATCGGCAAACCGCCAGAAAATCCAAGGAACGTGTCGAGTTGTCCGCCATGGCTGCGGAGTATGCAGCCAAGCAGGCCCGGTTAGCGAAGTTGGAACAGCGGCTGCCCGCCGGTGACGGTCAATTTTCTCTGTTAACGTTCATGGAGGAGGCCGCAGCTTCGGTCCAGATTCGCGACCGGATTGTCGGCATGCAGCCGCAGCAGACCACGATGCAGCATGGGTACCAGGAAACGGCCGTCGATCTTCGATTGGACGGCGTCCAACTGCCCCAATTATTGGCGTTGCTGGTGGCGCTCGAGCAGGCGCCTTACGACGTGCAGGTCCAACACCTTCAGATCAAGCCCAAGTATGACAATCCCGTCAACCTCGACGCCACTCTCAGAATCGTGTCCTATGCGAAGGCATGATGAACGAGGCGTCGCCCTCCTCCTTGCCATTCTCGTCCTGGCTCTCCTCGTCGCGCTGATTCTCGAGTTCGACAGCGAAGCACGCCGTGAATATCGCGAGGCCTCGGCCTTTCGGGACAACTTCAAAGCGACTGTGCTCACGAGAGCTGCCGTTCAGGCGGCGCGCGCTGTACTGCAAATGGACCATCTCAAGGACAAGCAGACCGGACAGATGTACGACGCTACGACGGACCTTTGGGCGTTTCCGATCGAGAAATACGCAATCGGCGACGGCTTGATGACGGCTCAGATCCAGGATGAGCGGAGCAAACTGAACTTGAACGATCTGGCGACGGCCGTCGACCCCAACGTGAAGAAAACGAAAGTGCTGAGGTTTAAGCGGCTATTCAGCCTTCTGCAAATCAATCCCGATCTCGTGGATGCAATTGTGGATTGGGTGGACGCGGACGACATTCCGGAACCGTCAGGCGCCGAGTCGGTCTATTACCAGGCGTTGCGTCCCTCCTATCGTGCGGCCAATGCGCCCCTGCAGACGATGCGCGAAATGCGATTGATCAAAGGCATGACGCCCGAGATCGTGGATAAACTGCTCCAATATGTCACGGTCTATCCGCAAGAGGGCGAGAGCCGTATCAACATCAATACCGCCGATGTGCTGGTGTTGCAGGCGCTGGACCCTCGTATCAGCCAGACCATGGCGGGTGAAATTATTCAAAACCGGCCGTTCAAGACCGTACAGGATCTGGATCGCGTGGGTAGCTTCGCCGAAATCGCCAAAGAACTCCGCCTGCTCAGCGTCTACGACGTCAAAAGTAATATCTTTTCCGCCCGGATGTCGTTAACCGTCAGTGAGACCACCAAATCGGGCACCGTGGTGCTTCAGCGGGATGAGGCGACCGGCAACAGTACGGTGCAATACTTCCGCTTCCTTTAGTCCTCCTAGTCATCGATTGCCCATCAAAAGTTAACACATCTGTAACATCGAGGTTACTTCCCCGCAACTGATCCCGGGTACGGTGGAAGCCAGCAACGAGACGTCGGTTCGACAACCAAGGAGGGCGCAGAGATGTATCATGCGAACGACCAACAGTCGCATGGGCGGTTTTCAAAACGGCTACAGGTCATGGGTGTGGCATTGTTTGCCATGGGAGTCATCAGCCAACCTGTGGACACTAGGGCTGAGCAGGTCGGGCCCTTTGCCTCCGTGAATGTCGATGCCAGCCTCGCGCGCTACAACCCCCAATCGCAGGTCACGGGAAATATCAAGGTTCGCGGATCGGAAACGATGTATCCCCTCCTGTCGCGGCTGAGTCTCGAGTTTCAGCGGCGCCAGCCCAAAGTCAGCGTCGATGTGAAAGGCGGAGGATCGACCAAGGCCATCGAAGAGTTTCTGCAGCCACCCTTGAGCAAAACGGGCAAGGTTGTGCTCCATGAAGAGAAGCCCAACCAATTCTGGCTTCTGGCGACGTCCCGGGAACTGTTCGATGCCGAAATCAAACAATTCACTGCAGAGAACGGATATGAGCCAGTGGCGGTTCCCGTCGCCGTTGATGCCGTGGCGCTGTATGTCCATAAAGATAATCCCCTGCCAGGGCTGACGCTGGATCAAATCGATGCGATGTTTTCCACCACTCGCAAGCGTGGCGCCGAGGCGGCTCTGACCCGTTGGGGCCAGCTTGGACTATCCGACGGGTGGGCGCAGGCGCCCGTTCAACTCTATGGGCGCGACCGTCGGTCCGGCACGAGAGCATTCTTTCAGGAGCATGTGTTGGCAGGCGGCGATTTTGTGCCGACGTTGCATGAAGAGCCGGGTGCCGCCTCGGTCATTCTCAATTTGACCCGCGACCAACTCGGGATCGGATATAGCGGCCTCGGATTGCAGACCTCCACCGTACGGGTTGTGCCCCTCGCCGAAAATGAGGGAATGCCGTACGTGATGCCTTCTTCAACGACGATTGCCGATCAAACGTACCCATTGCGACGAGTGCTCTATTTGTATGTGAACAAAGACCCGAAGGCATCCCTCCCACCGGCCGCGAAGGAATTTCTGGCTTTTCTCATGAGTCAGGAAGGACAGGAGGCCGTCATCAAGGCCGGGTTTTTCCCGCTCCCGATGAACCAGATCTCGAAGACTTCGGTGGCGTTGGGAAAGACCACGGCTTCGGGAACGGTGCGGCAGTAAACGGAGCGGCAAGCTACTGAGCGGGAGTTTTGCGTGCCGGTGGCTTGCCGGCTTTGTTCTGATCGAGTTCCCGGCGAAGACGATTGATATCTTCGCTGAGATCTTTCATCATCGCCTTCTGCTCGTCGAGTTGTTCGCGCAGTTCCGTATTCGAATCGGACAACTCCCGAATCTGGTCCTGCATCTCCTGTCGAGAACCCTGCTGTGCAGGCGTTGGTGTGCGGTCTTGCTCCCGGCTCACAGGGGCTGGGGGCGTAGCCTGTCGGGCCAGCGCCTGCTTCACATTCAACGAAATATGCACCGTTTCAAAGGGCGCCCATTGCGGTTCCTCGGCATCGGGAACCGTCGCCTCACCCGCTGGTTTCGCGATCCACAATTTCATCCCTTTGGTGTCCCGGATGTCCCTCGCATCGCCTCCGGCGGTATCCGCATGAATCACCGACGAATGGTCCGTCACCACCACATGCAGATAGCGATCACGTAAGAACAGGGCGCCGGTCGTGCGGTCTTCGCTGTAATGGACGTCGGGTTTCGGGAACGAAAAGAACACGCGTTCGTTCTGAGCGGCCTGCGCAAAGGCCTCGGAGAAATGGGGGGCATGACTGTTGAGCTGCGCTTCCGTCAAGAGAGGGACCGGACGAGGCGGTTCGAATATCCCCGCGATCGTGCCGCTCCAGCCGCTGACGCGGACCACCCCCAGTAGTGTCTTGAGCTCTTCCGACGTGACTTGAGCCGGATGCGCGTTGACCACCGGTTGCTTCGATCGAGTCACTGAGGGGTCGGGTTCAACGCCGATGCGTATGTCGCCTTGGTCGTAGGTCATCCGTTGCCCTGTCGCGCAGGCGCTCAGGATCGCCAGGAGCAACACCCATCCGAACAAGCGTCGCATGGTCGGTGCGGTATTGTCCGGTGTGGTTATTCGCATGTGAATTGGATTCCCCAGATGCGATCCGTGCCCATCTGACCGCGCCAGTGACGATCGGCAGTCTGACTCACTTTTGGCACTTCGCCTTCTCTCACGATGCGAGACCTTTCTGGACACTTCTCCTTGATGAGACGAAGCGCATCCCGGCGTCCGGCTGACGATAGGATATCGCCGTCGGATTGCACGGACCAGGTGACGAGACCGCCCGTCGGCGTTTCTCGCGTGAGAGACGCCTCATGCCCGCAGCCTAGCATGGTGAAGGTCACACTCAGAAGCAGCGCGGGAAGAAGCCCTTTACGCCTCCACAGGCGTGGTCTGGGTACTCGGTATTCAATGCGGCATTGCTCTCTACTGAGCCGTTGCGCAAAACGTGTCCTCTTCCAAGGTCTCATATCCTGCCCCATACGACGGAAAGTCCGCAATATCGCGCCCGCCCGTGTTCCAAATGTGCAGGCATTTTGCCGAGACCGATGGAAGGCTGCGCAGTGTGTCGTCGACCGTCACGACCTTCGCCGCCTTGGTTGTTCCGACGACAATCAAGCGATTGCCCCGTTGAAGCATCGGCGGTTCAATTTGACCCATGAAGGTGACGGCAAACTCACCGCTCCGTTTCCCCGTATCCTTCGGACCGTAAGCCGGATGCTCGACGATCGGAAGTTGCGTGACCACGAGCGTCACGTTTCCGTCTTTGCGTTCGGAATGCAGGATGCTGCCCCCGAGCTGGATCTTCCGCTCGAGGGCCTGATTGGGCACCATCCTCCAGTGCGAAAAGTCAAAGTTCGGATCGACGCCGTCCATCACCTCAGGCGGAAATAGTTGGTGGCTTGAACAGGCCGCTATCCCCAGGCAAACTGCCATCACTGTCGCCGAAACACGCGTCATAGCTCCCTCCTTATTCCGTTGCCCACAGCGATGCAATGAGAAAATTGTCTGTGTCTACATGAATCTGATCTGGAATTGGACAAAGAACGCATTGTTTGCAAATGGGTCCGTTGCCGAATCGTATGGCGGAGTTCCGGGGCCGGTTCCCAGCCCGGCATGGTGGCGGAATTCATAGTTGATCTGGATCTTGGACTGCACTTTGGGAGGGAAATTCTCGAAATAATACGTCAGGCCCACGATCGTTCTCGTGTACAGATCGTTGCCCATACTGGTGTTGGGATCGAACTGCTCGTACATCACCGTCGGCTCAAAGTTCTCGAACATGCCCTCGGTGATCAGATACTTGGTGAGGACGTACCATGTACGACGCTGTACGCCCGGAGCGCCGGAGCCACCGCACTGACTAATGACTTGACAGGCACCGTTCGCCGCCGTTCCAACCGTTGTCGCATTGGCTCCGTCGTGTCCCTGCCAGTATTCACCCTGCGTCATGAAGCCAGGGAAAGTCTTAGAAGCATACCTGAAGTCGATGCCGTAGCGGTCAAAAGCCCCTTTGCCGCGCCCATTGATCATCGTTCCAGCGTTGTTGGATTCGCCCTGAAGCGTCGTAAAACTGACAAACGAGACGTCGTTTCCGAACAGGCGTACACGGGTGTAGAACGCTTTCGGCTGATTGGCTCCGGTGAGGCCGGAAGTCGTGCTCACGAGGGAGTTGGCCTGAAAGTTATTGTTGTTCATGACGCCGATGGCATATTCCAGCCGGTTGGCGATCTTCCCGCGCACATCGACGAAATAGTCGCGCTCCTGTATGAACTCAATGGCGCCCCCGGTTCCGTTGATGTTCTGGGGGGGACCGCCACCGCCACCGACCGAGGTGAGATAGGGCGAGCTGATCACATCGCGCAACCCGCCTGAGGTCTCGGTGAAGATGCCGAACGGCATACGGAAAATGCCCATCCGGATCACGTTCAGATTGGGCGCCCAAGCCTGAACCGGGCGGAGGTCGATGTAGGTTTCACGGAAAAAGGTCGCCGAGGTCGGCGTCGATGCGCCGCTCGTGGGGGTGTTGTTCGTCAGGTTGATGCTTTGAAACTCCATCAGAATATGCCAACGAGGGATCGTCTCGCTGATTTTGCCCCAGAACAGCAACTCGGAACGGCGGATGGAAAAACCGTCCTGGCTGCGGCCTTCCGGAACCTGAGCATCGAGGTGCGAGTAGAGGAACTGCAAAGCGTTCAAGCCGAAATTCACTTTGTCTCTCAGGATCGGCAACAATTCGGTTCGGTTTTTCCATTCCTCCAGTGAATCGATCCGCCGTGATTGATCAGCGACACGATATTCCTGTTCCGCTTTGATCTGAATCCATTCGTCCATGGTGATCGTCCCCTTCTGCAGGAGCATGTCCTCCACAGACGTCCCACCCAGCGGATATTCCCTGGATGCGGCTCCCTGCGATTGGCTGGACGCATCATCCGTCTTCTGAGCGACGGAAACAGAGGCCCCCGGCTTTACAGGCCCGATTTCTCCGGCCACGCCGGTGCCCGTCCACATCAACATGGCGGTCAGAACACACCAGAATAGCGATAAAAACACCTTCATCTCGATCTCTCCTGGTTAGACGTGAGGGGCGAAGGTACGGTCAATGAGTAACTGGCAGAAGTGACAGGTCGATTGCCTGCGTGTTACAGGATTGTTAATAATTGTTTTACCTCAAGTTTCTTTACTCCTCCCTTTCAGGTCTTCTGGACGCGCTCCCGGCAGAGTTAACACAGAGTTAACGCAGGCGTAACCGTACTGAGGGTAGAGAGTCTTTATCCTCATCGAATTATCTAGGCATTCTCGATCTATATTCGGAGGACACCTCATGCGTCATCGCGTCGTCATACTGGTAGGACTACTGACCGCCTTTGTGCTCGCCGGAGTGGCTCGACAGAGCGGTTCAGAACCCACCACCGTGGTCAAGGTAGATGGATCAAGCACCGTCTTTCCCATCACGGAAGCCGTCGCCGAAGAGTTTCAGAAAGAGACCCGGGGGGTCGTGCGTGTGACGGTAGGCATCTCCGGCACCGGTGGCGGATTCAAGAAGTTCTGTCGAGGCGAGACCGATGTGCAGGATGCCTCACGGCCCATTTCGCAAAGTGAGATGGACGCCTGTCGGGCCAACGGCATTCAATATTATGAATTGCCTATTGCCTTCGATGCGCTGACCATCGCCGTCAGTCCCCAGGCGACGTGGGTGGATGCGATCACGATCGCCGAACTGAAACAGATCTGGGACCCATCCTCACAAGGACGTGTCGTAACGTGGAATCAAGTCAGAAGTTCATGGCCCTCTATCCCGCTGAAACTCTTCGGCGCCGGCTCCGATTCCGGCACCTTCGACTATTTCACTGAAGCGGTCGTTGGAAAGGCCAAGGCAAGTCGGGGTGACTACACCGCGAGCGAGGACGACAATACGCTCGTGCAGGGAATCGCCAACGATAAACAGGCGCTCGGATACATTCCTTTTGCCTACTATGAGCCGAATAAGAAGCGCTTGAAAGCCGTGGCGGTCGATGGGGGCCATGGACCGGTACTGCCGTCTCGGGAGACCGTTGAGAACGGTGCGTATCAGCCGCTCTCCCGGCCCATGTTCATCTATGTGAACGCGAAATCGGCCTCGAAGCCTGAGGTAAAGCGATTCGTCGAGTTCTATGTCGCGCAGGCGCCGACCCTGGTTCCCCAAGTCAAGTATGTGCCCTTGCCACGAGAGGCGTATGAACTTGCGGCCGATCATTTTAAGAACGGAAAGCTGGGTACTGCATTCCAAGGTGCCTCGACCATCGGTTTGAAGATCGAAGACCTCCTGCGACGGGAAGCCAAGCTGTAAAAGGACAAGACATGAATGCCGAGGGGGTCTTGAAAAAGGCGGAAACGTGGCGGCTGTCTTCGCGTCTACTCACGCATGTGAAGGAAAAGGCTATCGAGTCGCTCTTGCTGTTCGCCGCCTTGACCTCCGTGGCAATCACTGTGGGAATCGTCGGCATACTGGTCTACGAATCGACGTCGTTCTTTGTGCAGATTTCGCTCTGGGAGTTTCTGACCGATCGCCAGTGGACGCCGCTGTTCTCCGAGCCGCATTACGGCATTCTGCCGCTGGTCTCAGGCACCCTCGTAACCACGACCGTTGCGCTCGCGGTTGCGGTTCCGATGGGCAGTTTGATCGCGATCTATCTGAGCGAATACGCCTCGACCGGCACTCGTGAGGTCATCAAGCCGGCGCTGGAGTTGCTCAGCGCGGTGCCGACGGTCGTGTATGGGTATTTCGCCTTGTTGTTCGTGACGCCAGCACTTCAGAAACTCTGGCCGGAACTGCCCGGCTTTAATATGCTCAGCGCCGGTCTTGTCATCGGCATCATGATCGTTCCCTACGTCAGCTCCGTCAGTGAGGATGCCATGCGTGCCGTCCCGTTGCATCTTCGAGAAGGCGCGTTTGCCCTGGGAGCGACACGCATGCAAACCGCTCTTCGGGTCGTGTTTCCGTCGGCCCTCTCGGGTATTACGGCCGCCTATATCCTGGGAATCTCGCGGGCAATCGGGGAAACTATGGTCGTCGCGATCGCCGCCGGGATGCAGCCCACACTGACATGGAATCCTCTCGAGCCGGCGGCCACCATGACCGCCTACATCGTGCAGGTCAGTCTTGGAGATCTGCCGCATGGCAGCGTCGGCTATCAAACCATTTTTGCCACCGGATTAACGCTGTTACTGATCACGCTCGCCTTCAACATCGTCGGCCATGTACTTAAAAAGAGATATCGACAAATCTACTGAGAAGGGTCGTCTTCGCCGACGAATCATACAACTCAGGCGTCGCGATCGTGCGTTCGCCTTTGCTGGGTTGGCGGTAATGGCTGGGGCGTTCATTGTGCTGCTGGCTCTGCTGGGCCAATTGGTGTACGACGGCATGGGGCGCATCTCTTGGCAATTCTTCACCTCCTACCCATCACGGTTTGCGTCCCAGGCCGGCATTTTGAGTGCGTGGATTGGGACGGTGCTGGTCATGCTGCTCACGGCCCTCACGGCCGTCCCTCTGGGCCTGGGGGCGGCCATTTATCTGGAAGAGTATGCGCCGAAGAATTGGATGACCGATCTCATCGAGATCAATATTACGAACCTGGCTGGCGTGCCCTCGATCGTGTACGGCTTAATGGCCCTCGGTCTATTGGTCTACGAATTTCATTTGGGACAAAGCTTTCTCACCGCCGGTTTGACGCTGGGCATGCTGATTTTGCCGATGGTGATCATCGCGACCCGAGAATCCCTGCGGGCGGTACCGCCGCAGATTCGAGAAGCCGCCTATGCGGTGGGAGCGACAAAATGGCAGACCGTGCGGGACCATGTGGTGCCCTACTCGATGGGAGGCGTTCTCACCGGCATGATCCTCGCCCTGTCCCGCGCGGTCGGCGAGACGGCGCCCTTGATCACCGTCGGCGCGTTGTCATTCATTGCCTTTCTACCCCATCTGCCTTTGACGTCTGAGTTTCCATTTCTTTCCAGCCAATGGCTCTTCGATCCGTTTACCGTCATGCCGATTCAAATGTTCAACTGGGTTTCGCGTCCCCAGGACGAATTTCACATCAATGCGGCCGCAGCAGGCGTCATCTTGTTGGTCATGACCCTTGCGATGAACGGCCTAGCCATCGTGATCCGAGCGCGCTTTCGGCGACGAATCCACTGGTGAACATGACGACCCAGGTTCAAATCACGCCCGCCATGAAAGCCGAAGCGAAGGACTTGAGCTTCTTTTACGGGGGCACGGGGCAGGCCCTCAAATCCATCTCTATGGGCCTTGCCGATCGACATGCCACCGCGCTCATTGGTCCTTCCGGCTGCGGCAAGACCACCTTCCTGCGTTGCCTGAACCGCATGCACGATCTGTATCCCGGAAACCGGTATGCGGGGTCAGTCGTACTCTATCCTGAGGGCGTAAACATCGTGGACCATACCATCGATCCGATCGAGATCCGGATGCGGGTCGGCATGGTCTTTCAAAAGCCGAATCCCTTTCCCACGTCCATTTATGAGAATGTGGCCTATGGGCTGCGCATTCGCGGGTCAATGACACGGAGCGACTTGGACACCGTCGTGGAGCAATCGCTCAAAGACGCTGCGCTCTGGCCGGAGGTAAAGGACCGCTTGCACAGTCTCGCCTATAATTTATCGGGCGGGCAGCAACAGCGGTTATGCATCGCTCGTGCGCTTGCGACAGGTCCCGAGATGCTACTGTTCGATGAGCCGACGTCCGCGCTGGATCCAACAGCAACCGCACGGATCGAGGAATTGGTCACGGAGCTCAAACAGCGGGTAACGATTGTCATCGTGACGCACAACATGCAGCAGGCCGCACGGGTGTCGGACTATACGGCCTTCATGTACGAGGGCGAATTGGTGGAGTGCGACCGGACGCATAAGATTTTTACCAATCCGGCGAATAAATTGACCGAGGAATATATCACCGGGCGATTCGGTTAATCAGGGCGGCGAGGATACTGATGCAACGACATTTCGACCAAGAACTTGCGGAATTGAAATCGCAGATCCTGCGGATGGGAGCGCTCGTCGAATCACAGATCGAAGGCTCCATCAAGGCATTGGTCGATCGCGACGTCGACTTGGCCTCTCGCATCATCGAACGAGACACGCTTGTCAACAGCCTGGATGTGGACATCGATGAAAATTGCATGCGATTGCTTGCGCTTCAGGCTCCGGCTGCGCGAGATCTCCGATTTGTCACGACGGCTATGAAGATCTCGACAGAGTTGGAACGGATGAGCGATCTAGCGGAAAATATTTGCGAACGAGTCATCGAATTGAATGAAGAGCCTCAGCTCAAGCCCTATATCGATATTCCTCGGATGGCCAATTGGACCATGCAGATGGTGCGAGAGTCTTTGGACGCGTTTGTGCGTTCAGACTCGGCGCAGGCACGCAAAGTCTGCGCGGACGACGACTTTGTTGATAATCTCACGCACCAGCTGTTTCGAGAACTTCTCTCCTTCATGATCGAAAATCCTGGAACGATTACGCGCGCCATTCGCCTGACCTTCATCGGCAAATACCTGGAGCGTATCGCGGACCACGCGACGAATGTGGCCGAGCTCGTCGTCTACATGGTGGAAGGAAAGATCGTCCGTCATACGACGCCGCCGGTGCTTTCCGACAACGAAGCCTGACTGGATTTGCATTGGCTCTCTCGCCGCTTCCTGCCGCCGGTCTCTTGCCAAAACGAACACTCGGCACCTCGTCTAGCATTGAAAGAGATTCGCTGATGTGTGGAACAATTAAAGAGAATGAACTTCTGGTGTGAGCGGCAGGATCCCGGCCAAGAAGCGGACAAGCGACGGAAGCTTAAGTCGGGTATGCAGTAGAAAACAACGTATAGTCATACCGGTGTCGGCGCAGCACAATTCTTCCTGCCCGGGCCAACTGATCTACGGCATAGAAGATTTGATTCCAGCTGTATTCTGGCAGCATTTGAATCAGTGAATCGAGGCCGATGACAGCCTCTTCGTTGAGTTGCTCCAGGATCCGCGTCTTGAGCCCGTCGGTCGAAAGCTGCACCGGGATGGGATCTTCGAGTGCCGTCCCATACATGAGTAAATCCTCCTTGGTGACATAAATCATGGAATTGCATGCGTATGTTCTCTGAGCCTTTAAGGTGCGATCATACATATCGGCACAATAGCCCTACAGTATTCCAGCGGTATCACCGGAACGTAAACAGTCTGTTAACTGTGGTCCATTCGGGATCGACTGTCAGGGCTATCGCGTCTCTGGCTTCATAGTCTGACGGTATGCCCATCTGGTGAGGCATTTAACGTGTCCTTAACGTTCATGTAATCACGTTGTTGTCTCTTCTGCGTACACTATGTCCCACTAGGAGGATCGGTCTGCGATGTGAAAGGTGACAAGGCTATGGTGACTGCGGTGGCAAAAAAGGTGTTAGTCGTTGAGGATGACAAAGACATCCTGCAACTGGTCAAGATGTACCTGGACAATGAAGGGTTCAGAACGATCACGGCGGCAAACGGCGCCGAAGCGCTGAAACAGGTCAAGTCCGAACATCCGGACCTCGTTGTGTTGGACTTGATGTTGCCGGAGATCGACGGGTTGGAAGTCTGCAAGAAACTTCGGGTGACCCCTCAGACAGCTATGCTTCCCATCATCATGCTGACCGCTAAGAGCGAGGAATCAGATACCGTCGTGGGACTTGAACTTGGAGCCGACGACTATGTCGGTAAACCATTCAGTCCCAGAGCTCTGATGGCCAGAATCAAAGCGCTGTTTCGCAGGCTAGAACGGTCCGACGACCAGGAAATCAGCACCTATCGGTACGGGATTCTGCAATTGAATCCCTCCCGGCACGAAGTCACCGTGGATGGAGATGAAGTCGTGCTCACGGCCAAAGAATTCGGTCTTCTCGAACATCTATTAAGGAATCCAGGCCGAGTACTCACAAGGGACGTGCTGCTGAACAGTGTGTGGGGCTACGATTACCACGGAACAACCAGGACGGTGGATGTGCATGTGCGTCGCATCAAACAAAAGCTGCCTATGCTCAACAATGCGATCTTGTCTGTCAAAACTTTGGGCTATAAATTGAAAGAAGACGGCGTGCCAGTCTGATGTCCCAACGGCAGCGCTGTGGACAACACTCATCCGTTCTCCACTCCTCGACAAACCGTTTGTTTCTTTACGCAACGCCACACGATCCACTGGATCGGCGTCGTCTGTGCGCTAGCAGGTCTGATGACCCTCTGCGTGTCTGCACTTCCTATCGCGTCGAATACATGGAAGAGTCTTTACGCCAGACGACGCGAGCGGAGTTGGTTTATAAGTTCGGCTATCCGCAACAACATGGGCTTTGAGGGCCTGACGATTGCCTTGCGCTGCTGTAATGGTAATTAAAACAATCCTTTATCACTCTACAATGAAGCCATGTAACATCTCAAAACGAGAACCAACCGAAAAATTGACACCTTCGTTCCGGCCTGCCCAACCATCGTGGTAACATGGCGTCATTTTGGCCGAGCCCGAAAGTAGAGGATGAATCGATGAAACTGCTGCTTGTTGCTGGGGCACGCCCCAATTTCATGAAAATTGCCTCGATTGTCACGGCCTTGGACGCCCACAATCGGATCGCACGCGATCGAATCAACTATCTACTTATCCACACGGGCCAGCATTACGATGCGAAGATGTCCCAGACGTTCTTTAGAGAGCTGGAACTGCCGCGACCAGAGGTCGATCTCGAAGTCGGATCCGGATCGCATGCCGTGCAAACGGCTGAGATCATGAAACGATTCGAGCCGGTGTTGATGAAAGAACGCCCGGATGCCGTCCTCGTTGTCGGCGATGTGAATAGCACGATTGCCTGCGCGCTGGTCGCCTCCAAGATCGTCTATACGGATCAGGAGCGCACTGGGCGAGCCCGCCCATTGATTGTCCACGTCGAAGCGGGGTTGAGAAGCAGAGATTGGTCGATGCCTGAGGAAATTAATCGCGTCGTGACGGATTCTCTCGCGGACATCCTCTTCGTCACAGAACAAGACGCCGTGCGCAATTTGCGTCAAGAAGGCATTCCCCGTCAGCGCATTCACCTGATCGGCAATACGATGGTCGATACTTTGCTGCACCATCGGGCGCGAGCTGAGCACTCATCAATCCTATTGCGGCTCGGCCTTGAAACATCGGATGCCAGAGGAACAACGGCTAAGATGCCCTACGGCGTCGTCACCCTGCATCGCCCGAGCAACGTGGACGACTCGACGGTGTTTCGTGGGATCCTCGCCGCCCTCCTGACAATCGGCGGGAAGCTGCCCCTGATCTTCCCCACCCACCCGCGGACCTTCAGCCGGATCCGCGAATTCGGCCTTGCATCCCAATGCAGAATGTTGGGAATGGAAGACCACATCACCGACGTGAAAGCCGGTGTGTACTGCATTGAACCGTTGGGCTACCTCGACTTTCTGCGTTTGATGTCGAACGCCAGAATTGTGTTGACGGATTCGGGCGGCATTCAGGAGGAAACAACGGTGTTGGGCGTCCCCTGCGTGACGCTTCGCAACAATACGGAGCGGCCGGTGACCGTCACCCAAGGGACCAATGTCGTCGTCGGGACCTCAACGCGTAAGATCGTGCAGGCGGCCACTAAAAAACTACGGGAACCCGTGCGGCCTAGGAAGCCGAAATTTTGGGATGGGAAAGCAGGAGAGAGAATCGTGGCGATCTTAAGAAATGCTCGCAGTGCGGGCAGACGCTAAGTGGCTAGGCCGACACCGTTGAGCGCTTGAATACTCAGGGCAATACTCTTTCGCTCTGTCTGGTGTCTGCTCATACTTCGCTAGGCAGGCTCGTTGCGATTTCAGGAGCAAGTGAGTTTCGTTGTACACGGCCGTTGCCGCTTCGGCCTGGCGGAACGTCTGGCATTGAATCGCCACTTCGCGATCAGCAAGGGTCTCGTCTGTTGGCTACTTGTCCATCAACGGAATCCAGAGACTTGGCGAAGGGGAGGCGAAGTCTGCCGATATAGGGCAGAAATTGGAACGCGCGCATTCCCCAGTCGACACATTGCTGTCACCACACTCTGAGGCGAGAATCTCTTCTTGGTATAGTAAACAGCGTTTGGGAACGAGGACGAACAGCTATGGCTTTCCAAAATGACTCCCCTATTACGATCAATAAGGGGACCTGCTATGCGATGTTCGCATACGACATCGGCTCGTCCATCAATCTCGAGCAGGCTGGTCGACACATTTCAGCCGAGACCGAACGCAGCCGCCTTCGGCATAAGGCCAGAGCTCCACAATATTTCGAATATCGGCCAGCTCCACTTCGATTGATGCAGGAGGGCGGTTCCCTGACCGTCGGCGCGTACACCTCAAGTCCGACCGTCGAGGTCATGGTGTATGACTTCGGCGCGGTGACTATCACCTATCGTTTTACGCTGGATGGTCCCTTCGACGGCCTGCGGGAATTGAGCGAGTCGCTCTATGAACACGAGCTTCTGCTGTCGGAATCTCGCTCGCGCGTCGAGCAACTCGTACAGGCTATTCATACCGCCATTGAGCGGCCGAAGATTGCTGCCGAGGTGGAGGACTATTTGATCTTTTGCATCGAGTCCTGTGCACCGGCGCAGGGCTCCCCCCTATGGACCAGCCGCGAGGAGGCCCTGGCCAGCATCCTGCGCGGCGAGCGCACGCCCCTCTCGGAACAAGAAATTCACGACGCACTGTCCTGCCGCATTTCTTTTGGCCTGGAAGACGCAGCGCTGATCGACTGGCATGCAGCGGTGCTGTTCGGAAAAGAGATGGATGATGTGCGTGCTGTACTGGAATTCGCCAACGTTGAGTTGCTCGAGATGCGGATGCTCGATGAACAACTGGATCAGGCGCTGGATCAGGGATACGAGGCGCTAACGCGAACGCCGCGTCTGTTGTCGCTCCCAGGTACCTACGATAAGCATACAACTCACATCGCACAACTGCAGGTCGATGGCGCGCTGCTCTTTGAACGGGTCACGAACACTCTGAAGCTGTTGGGAGATCAATATCTGGCCCGCGTCTACCGCCTGGTGTCTCAACGGTTCCATCTGGAAGATTGGGATGCGAGCATTCTGCGGAAGCTGGAAACGTTGGAAAGTATTTATGGCAAAATGTCGGATCGCGCAGGCACGCGCCGCATGGAGCTCCTGGAGTGGATTATTATTGTGTTGATCACCATCTCGATTGCGGTGTCGTTCATGCCGTGGGCAAGCCATTAATCTCGTGACATTGTGTCACATAATCTTAAGCCAAACTGAAGCGTTGGTAATGGGATGAGATGCAGAGGTGCAACGAAGGGGGGCCGTCACATCGTTAAGGCGCGGCGGGACGGGGTTTCTCTAGAGTCTTCAGCAGTCGTTCTGCCTCAGGTTTGTAGATCCGCTCCCAGGCAAAACGGTAATGGGGATTCTCGGCGCGAATGACGGCTTCTAACTGACGCTTGGCGTCGTCAACTCTCCCCTGTTTCTTGTACAGGTTCGCGACGAGTAGGCGCGCGTTCGTAAAGTTCCCATCGGCGGCGATGGCCCGTTCCAAGTATTCTTGCGCCTTCCTTTCATCTCCACCGAGAAACCACGGAAGTCCATTAGTAGGCCACCCATCATTTGCAACGCTTGGGCTAGCACACTCCCAGCAGCAATGCGATTCTATTCAATCTGCTCCTTCACTCGCATGAACTCAGCGATGGCCGCCGCGGAGGCAGTTGGATTCGTGTACAGCGCGAAGTGGTACCCCTCGATCATACGAACCTGAACTGACGGTCGTACGCTCACGATCTCCTCAACGTTGCGTCGAGGGACGACGCTGTCCTCACTGCCGGCGATGCATAATACCGGATGAGGGCAGTCGCGCAAAAGCTCTCGTGCATTTACCTTG
This sequence comes from uncultured Nitrospiraceae bacterium, assembly GCA_963824855.1. GTDB lineage: Bacteria > Nitrospirota > Nitrospiria > Nitrospirales > Nitrospiraceae > Nitrospira_C. The sequence continues at coordinate 38,394 of CAWGQP010000010.1, read as the reverse complement.
AGCAGCGTCCTAATGCGGGCCGCCACCACGCGGGAACTCACCCGTCGCCATGTTTCCGACTTATCGAGCCGAAGCTGATCAGTCCGACTTCGTAGAAGCCACATCGGGATACGACGACAAGCGCGCCACATCCAGATACCCGGCGTCACGGCGGTAAACCTCAGCCGCTCATAGAGTTTTCGCGGCGGACTCACGAATGTGGTGGCCAGGATGACGCCTTTTACCTTCTCAGGTTCTGCCTCCGCCAGCATGAGCGCCAGCGGCCCGGCAAACGACGACCCTAGCACGTAGAAGCTTGGACAGTCTGATAGCGCTTCTCGCACGATTGCGAGCAACTCCGCATAGTTGCTGCCGCTGATGGAGGGAAAACACACCACCCTGGGCTGAATCCAATGCGGCAGTGAGGCAAGTAGAGGCCTGAAGAAAACCTCTGTCCCGTCAAGTCCAGGAAGGAGAACGAGCGTCACTGTTTTCAGCATGCCTCCAAGGCTCTAGCATGCGAACGCGTATCTGAACGGCGCATGTGCATGTACTTCTCCATCTGGAGCGCTCCATGTTACCAGACACTCTCGTGTTGATGAGATCTGTGTTAACTCGACAAGTTGTTGACACTTGGCGCCGAAATACGGCCGGTCTTCGTGACCAGTATTACAGCCGCGTTTCGCGCGTAACACAATTGACGCCAAGACTTCACACACTTTTAGCCCAATTGTCATCATTTCGAAACATCGCCGCGATACCTTTATGTGCATGAAGAGAGCTGGAACACCACCCTTAAACAAGAGAAGGCGCGGTTGAATAAACCCACCGGACCACGTCCTTTGTCGTTTCGGACGGTCTGGATTTCCGATATTCATTTGGGCTTCCGTGGCTGCAGTGCCGATCACCTGCTGGACTTCCTGCGCTCCGTCGAGTGCGAATTTCTGTACCTCGTCGGCGACATCATCGACATCTGGGAGATGAAAAAGAGGATGTATTGGCCGCAATCGCACAACAATGTAGTGAGGACAATTCTCGGCAAGGCGAAGCACGGCACGAAGGTGGTATATGTCCCGGGGAATCATGATGAATTGCTTCGTGATTTTCATGAAATGACCTTTGGAAACGTCCATATCGTCGAAGAAGCCATCCATACGAACATCGACGGCAGGCGGTTACTGGTCACTCATGGAGACAAGTTCGACAGCGTCGTGCGGTGCTCGAGGGCACTGGCGCTGTTGGGAACCAGGCTCTATGACTGGCTGCTCAAAGCCAATTATGTCGTCCACGGAGTACGGCGGAGATTCAACCTTCCCTATTGGTCATTGGCGGGATTTCTGAAACATAAAGTGAAGAATGCCGTTCAGTTCATCAGCAACTTCGAGCAGGCGGTTGCCTATGAGACGGCGCGTTTGGGTGTCGACGGGGTCGTGTGCGGTCACATTCACCGCCCGGAAATTACAAAACTGAACAACATCATCTATTGTAATTGCGGGGATTGGGTGGAGAGTTGCAGCGCGCTGGTCGAGCACCACGATGGCAGTCTGGAATTGCTCCGATGGGCAGATACGGTCTCGAGCCTGAAGCGTACCCGTACCATGAAACGCGAGCGGCTGACGTTGTACCCCGACGATGACCTTGTTGTGGCATGACAGGACGAATATTTGCGAGGTGAAGGAGGCCTATGGTCAACAACATCATCGATCGATGGACTGAATGTGGCGTAAGCCTGGGCAGTACATGCGCGATTGAGTGCTTGACGTTGGCATTCTGATTTCTCTCTGCGGGCTTGGCGCTCTGGGACTCCTCTATGCTCAGCGACTGTTGCGCTGGCTGTCGATGTTGAACGCGAGATCCTTCACGCCTGCGTTGTCTCGTGTGCTTGCACGGTGGGTCAAAACCAACGATTACCTGGGACAGGAGTTCTTTCGCGCCGATGGTGCCGAGGAGGCCATCGTTACACGGCGGCAACAGGCGCTCGACCGGCTGGCCAGCTTTTTTCAGGATCAGCACCCGCGGTCGGTCTTTTGGGCCAACGAGTTTCGAGAGGGCCTGTCGGATCTGCGGTTCACGGATGCCGGACGAGTCCCCTTTCCGTTTGCGCGTGTCATGCGGGAAAAGTTCAATCTCTGCTCGATCGTCACGGCTTCAAAAGGCCCGAGACTGCTCGATATTGACGGCCGACTGGTCCCTCGATGTGACCGGTTCCTACGGCGTCAATGTCGCGGGTTACGACCAATATAAAGAGTGGATGCAAAAAGGCTGGGAACGCGTGAAGGAGCTTGGCCCTGTGCTGGGACCGCTGCATCCGATCGTCGCAGAGAACATTGCCATGCTCAAGTCGATCTCCAAATTGGACGAGGTCTCCTTTCATATGAGCGGGACTGAAGCGGTGATGGCCGCGATCAGGCTCGCGCGATTCAATACCCGGCGTAAGACGATCGTGTGCTTTGCCGGCGCGTACCACGGCTGGTGGGACGGTGTCCAGCCGGGTTTAGGGAGCGAGCGGGAGATTCATCGATTGTCTGATTCTCAAGGACATGAACCCCGCCTCCTTGGACGCCATCAGGAGGATGAAGCACGACATTGCCGGAGTTGTCGTCAATCCGATTCAATCCTTCCATCCCAATTCGCCGCCGCCGAGCGATGCCATTCTCCTGACGAGCAGCGTGACGGAAGACGCAAGAGGCCCATGCTCCTTATGGCCAATGGCTGCGCAAACTGCGCGACGTCTGCACGGCCTGTGATATTCCGCTGATTTTTGACGAGGTCTACAGTGGCTTCCGGCTCGCGGCCGGAGGCGCACAGGAATGTTTCGGTGTGCGGGCCGATCTTGTGGTGTACGGGAAGACGGTTGGCGGAGGCATGCCTATCGGTGTCGTCTGCGGTAGGAAGGACCTGATGCGTCGTTTCGATCCGGATCATCCCATGCGGCTCGCCTACGTCATTGGCACCTTCTCCGCGCACCCGGCAGTCATGGGCGCGATGAACGAGTTCTTACGATGGGCGTCCCGCCCACAGACGTGGCAACTCTATGAAGACGCGAATCAGCGATGTACGGAATGGGCGCTGTCAGTCAATCGCGCCTTTGCGGAGGATGCCCTGCCGCTGCGCGTGGTGAATCTGGCCACGGTCTGGACGATCCTGTTCCAGCAACCGGGGCGCTATAACTGGTTGTTGCAATATTATCTACGCGCCGAAGGTGTGATGCTCAGTTGGGTCGGTACTGGTCGCTGTCTCAGCAACATGGCCTTCACGCAGCAGGATTACGATGAACTGCAGGGCAAGATCGTGACAGCCGCCTTACGAATGAAGCAGGACGGCTGGTGGCTCGAAGGAGTTGAGGAACCAACCCGGAGGAAGGCGATGAAGTCACGACTGACGTGGGAAATGATCGGCAGCATCGTCCAGGTGCCGAAACCGCTTCGAACGTTCTATACGGAAGTCATGCGCCGCAAACATGATGATCATGTGGCGTCTCACAGCCATCCGCTCAACCAGCTGTTTCATCTTCTGAGTTCGAGCGTGTTTATCTATTGCTATTTCCTGATCTTTACCGACCTCACGACCGCCGTTTCCGCCAGCCTCGCTGCGTTATTTGTACGACAATTCGGTCACGCATTGGTCGAACCTCCCTGTCATGACAAGGAAGAATTATTGCTTGGATTCAATACTCCGAATAAGACGATGATCATATCGGCGTATGCCTTGATCCCGATCATGAACATGTTCTTGGCCGGCAGCTGGACCATTGCGGCCTTCATCGACACGTTCCCGGCCATCGCGCAACAGTGGTGGGGCTTGACGCTCGTCGTGGTGTTCGGCCGCGTAATCTACCTGGCTTGGCTTCACGATTTCCGGGTCTCGATGATCTGGTTTGTCAAATTGATCACTGATCCGTTTACGGATATCCTGGCCTATCTCCCTCGTTCGGCCAGCGCCTGGCGGGCATTCCTCCCGCCTTACGCCATGAGCCAGAAGCACTCATGACCCTCTGGAGCCTGCTGGTTGCAGCCGGTGCCCTGAGTGTCGAGCGACTTTGTTACGCCTGGGTGTGGCACAAGCCGCAAGTGTTTCAGGGTGCTGCTCAATTCCGGTCATCGCCAAGCTCGGCGAACCGGTGGACGTCCTACGAGACCTATTCGTGTGTTTCAAGAACACTCCAATTAGGGGTCTTTTTTGGATGGTGCTACATCCATGGAAACGGCACACTACTTCAGCCGGGCGAGGATGGGATATGGATCGGCATAGGAGGGTCTCTGATAGCGATGGGACAATTACTTGAATGTCGGGGTGTTTGTGCAACTGGGTAAGATTGGCGTATTTTACGGCAACAAGCTGGGCTATCAGGTCCCCTGGTGGCAGGGATTTCCTTTCTCATTCCTCCGTCATCCTCAATACGTCGGCGCCGTGTTGTCTGTTTGGGGGTTCTTCATGACCACGCGATTTCCCTACGACGACTGGTTTGTCCTGCCGGTGCTGCAGACAGGGTATTATGCAGCCGGGGCCTATCTCGAAAACTGAATGCGATTCTAATCCTTCGTTCACTGGGCGGCCTTAACCCTCAGAATTCCCGCCGGTCCTCCCGCGGACTCTTGTTCGCTTACTGCCACGGAAATTGTGATTCTTCTCGTCGGGCCGCGCGCCTTGGTCGCGGGTTGGAGTCTTCCGGTTTCTGGGGCTCTTCAGGGGATCTTGTGGCTTTCTGGGCTCGTCCATTTCCCTATGTCGCTAGGCTTCTCCTCGGCCGGTCTTACGCAAGCCGAATCATATGTGCGTTGCGAGGGCGGTAATAACGGAGCGGCTTGGAATGCTGGCGTGTGATCACCTCTTCAATGCGGTCCTGTATGTACATCGCTTCTCGGATGGCATCGCTCCACCGAGCCCAATACACACCGAACCAGTCATACCTCTTGATGCCGGTCTGCAATTCAAACTGGAGTTTTCGCAGTGGCGTCCCGCCGTTGGCTTTTGTGGTGCGTTTGATTTCCTGGAGAATGTACAGCTTGGTCACAGACATTCGTTCCTAGGTTGTCGCACTCGCTTTGCTGGGGGAACGGAGACTACTCCTGTTTGATTCGTGATGCAATAAAATTTTTAGGTAATCGGGGCTAAGGTGGGATAGTTACTTGAAGTTTTTATTAGAAGTGTTTAAAAAGATCGATTTCTCAGGCGATATCCAGTCTCCTTTGATCGGCTCTAACAACGAGACGAATCGTTCGGTCCAATGCTGCCACGAGTGCTGTCTTGCGTAGGCCACACAATCCGCCGTGTCGAGTTTCAGCGCGCCAAGAACTGCCTGGCGCAGGTCATGATCCAGCACGCCTGTCTTGCCGTTCTGCACGACATCGATCGGTCCGGTCACCGGATACGCTGCAACAGGGACCCCACAGGCCATCGCTTCGAGCAGAACAAGGCCAAATGTATCGGTTAAGCTCGGAAACACAAACACATCCGCGGCGGCAAGGTGTGCTGTCAATTCCTGACCGAGTTTTTGTCCGGTAAAGGTCACGTTGGGGAATTGTCGTCGAAGTCGTTCGAGGTCAGGACCATCCCCTACCACATATTTCGAACCAGGCACATCCAGATTGAGAAATGCCTCGATGTTTTTCTCAACTGCGACCCGTCCCATATACATGGAGATAGGCCTCGCTCCGGACAAATACGACTTGGGACCAGGTTGAAAGACGACCGTATCGACGCCTCTCGCCCAAATCTCCAACTTCTTGAAACCGCGTGCTTCCAGCAATCGCTGCATCGACCGTGTCGCGACCATGGTGCGAGCGGCACGGCTGTGATATCGAAGCAAATAGGCATATGACCACTTGATGGGGATGGGAAACCTGGCACGGATATATTCTGGAAACTGTGTGTGATACGACGTGGTAAACGGCAACGATCGCTCTAGGCACAGTCCCCTCGCCGCCTGTCCTAAAGGGCCTTCTGTCGCGATATGAACGGCCTGAGGTCGAAACTCATGCAGCATTTCGACGAACACGCTTTTTCGGAAAGACCGCGAGCCGAATCGATGGATACGTCGGGCAGGGATAAGTGAGAAACTTCTCGGGCGTAATGAACAGGACTTCATGCCCTAAGTTCTGTAGGTGTTGCCCTGTGTGTCCCAGGGTGCGCACGACTCCGTTGATTTGGGGATGCCATGCATCAGTCACAATGGCAATTTTCATGGGCCTCCTGTGGGTTAGTGCCCAACCCTGCCTTTTCCTATCTACTCTTACCTTCGCCGATCAAGGTTACAGACAGATAAATTTCCATCAAACTGTGGGTAAACACTAGGGTAAAGGGTAAGCCCAGAGATCTGATGGAGTGCGGTTGTGGAGAGGGATTAGCGGCCTAAGCTACTGGTTAGCTGAAAATCGTCTGATTGTGTGAAGGAAGGTGGGACAACACGGAAGTGAAGGGCGTGTGCGTGTTATTTCGACACCGCAAGCGTCGGGAACCCGGGGCTAATCCTCCGCAACTGTTCTGCCTTGGCTTCGATAATCTTGCCCGAACCAGCATCGACATACACCTTCACTCGCTGGTCTGATCTCATCAGTTTGACCCTCCAGACGACCTGCTGGTTCATTTCCTTGACTTTGACATCGAATACCGTTCCGCCGATGCTGGCCAAGGCGACCGCGATGGCTTGATCGATCGAGATGGTACAGGAATTGACGAGATCCACCGCTCTCTTCGCTCTCATAAGCTTTTCATAGTTGAAGCTCATTAGGAATCCCAGGGTGAGCGACTCGGATGAAACGCGGGTGGAAGTATAGTTTGGAAGGGGCCGAAGATCCAGGGAAATTCGATGGCCCAAGTAATTCAAATGCTTACGAGACAACAGATCGGCTTGCGATCCACTGAAGAAGCAGAGTTACGGTCAAGAGAGACTGAAAAACAGGTACGGAGGAGCAGGACTTTCACCAGTTTCGTTGTAGGCGGTGACCGTAAACCCGTAGCTCTCGCCGGCTGGTAGGGCGAGGCCGCGTCACGCGGCAATTCGTGGCCGTTCACTCCAACGGCCAGGCCTCATGACTGATCCAAGCACCAGCACACCAATGATCGTCAGGAAAAAGACGAATGCAACGAACAAGACGACAGCTCCGCGCAGCTCGCTGACCATAGACGCTCACCTCCTCCGGAATATACGTGGAGAATTCCATGACTGCATTGAGAGAGATCGTAAGGTTTCCTTGTACCGTTAGGTCGGAGTATTGTACTCGGGTCTTGTGACCACTGTGTAGCCAGCCCGTTACGATGCTACAACTTGGGTATGGGCCTGGACAAGAAGGAGGGAACGCGCTATTCGCGCGAGACAGGTTTCTTCCAGTCCTTCGCGTCGTAGGTCCGGTGGAAACCCAGCCAGTATTACACTGTCGTTCGGCAAATGATCCCAAGTCGCCCCGCTCATTCATGGAGTAATTGCTCGTCGTCCTTCGAGAAGAGCGTATAGCCGAAGCCGTGCCGGCGGAGGCTGATCCTGCCGCAACGGGTCAGTGTGTCTACGGCCTGAAAAATCTGACTCCAACTGTACTGGGGCATCTGGTTGATCAGTGCATCCAGAGTCACGACATCCTGGTCTTCGAGATGCGCAACGATGTCCTGCTCGAGCGGGCCGGATGGAGTGAGGGAGGAAGGGACTGGAAGTAGCAATGTGGACATGATGGCGTCTCCAATAGTTCAAGGAAATGAGAGGCTCATTTGGGAGGGTTGTTGACCGCTGGTCCGGTCACCGGAGGAGCTTCGAGCAGCCTGGCTCGATGAAACCCATCCTAGTGCGGAAACGTAAGGGTATGTGTCATGGATCATGGCTGATTCCGGCTTACGGTTAGAGTTCGTCCACCGATACGGGATGCAAAAGGTCACGGACCGACAAGACCCCAATAACTGAACCGCCATTGAACACCGCCAAGTGGCGCGTTCGGTGCTGATCCATCATATCGGCTGCTTCGGTAATTGGACGCCGCCAATCGATGCCGATGACAGGGCTGCTCATGATCTCTTCTACAGGCACATAATAGGGAACTCGTTCCACACCGATGACCTTCCGAATGATGTCCGGCTCCGTGACAATTCCCACGATGCGATTGTCTCTTTTCACCAACACACTGCCCACTTTATGATTCTTCATTAGCTTGGCTGCTTGCATCGCCGACATGCCGGCTTCCATGTTCACCAAGCTCTTCGCCATCAACTGCTCGACGGTCACCATGATGTCCTCCTTGCTTGAATGGATGGGATGGGTTCGTCTTCGGGATCTGAATCTTCACAGGTCATCGAGTGGACCTTCGTGAGGCGGAGGCGCAATATCGGCAAGATGACGTGCTGCTTTGACGCGAGTAATGTTCGAATGACGAGGACCAGCGGAATTGACGGAACCGCGCTGATCGTAAAGACGAACATGTAGGACTCGGAGAAGGTCATCGAAGCACTTCCGAGCAGACCACTGCCTTGTATGCGGGAACGTTAACGGCCGGGTGTTCCGGTCGGGTCACTAGGGAGTAAACAGCGTGTTAACTTTCGAGTGACGAGAGCGACGCCGATCGCGAGGGTAATTCAGGTGAGATGGATCGAAACAGGCGTGAGAACTATTGCTGCTCCACAAGCCGCCAGCCTTCCTTCTGCACACAACGTTCGGTGGCATTCAGAATCATCAGCTGGCTCCCCTGCTGCAGTTTGGGGTCGCGAGCCACGAGACTTTGACACTTGTTGTAGTCAGTGATGTATTCGGAGGACGGTTTATTGGGATGGACCCATTCGGACGAGCAAGCCGACAGCGTCAGTATGGCAATCACGAGCAATGGGAACGAACGCATGGATCCCTCCTATTAGGCTGTGGGTCGTCGGAACAATAGCCTGTTCGGGCATGATCGTCAAGCAACGAGAGCATGAGAACAAGTGTGCCTCTTTACAAGGAGATGCATGATAGATATTAACTGTTTCATGAACCCACCCATCGGTATGATTGTCTGGGCAGCGCAGGTCTGTTAGAGTGTCCTCTCACTTACGGCAAGGAGGCGAGATGACCTCTGTGGATTGCCTGCTGTTGGACGCAAAGCACGCTATTCTTGACGATCATCACCGCAAATTTCAGGCATTGCACGATGAGGGACGCGTGGACGAGGCAGTGAAGCAGTTTCACGTCACTCTGAGCTGCGCGAGCGATGTGTTAACCGACGCCCTGCGTCTCTTGGACGACATGTTGGAAGCCCACCGTCAGGCCGCGCTGCTCAATCCGCCTTCACACCCTTCAACAAACTAAAATAATTCCTTGGTCGTTGACTGCCTTTCCCTACTCTGCGACACTTTACGCGGTCCGGCGAAATGCCGCATGAACACAGGGGAAGGAGCGTCTTGCTTGTTCCCCTGCTTTCCTCAAAGCTGGCGACCGCGAGCATAGAAACAACGATCAGGTGATGAAGATCCCAGGAGTGATGGCTAGCCTAACTAATGCCATCGCATACATAGACAACATCTTTCAATTGTATGTCATTGAGCGGGCTTGCTATGAGTCACGCCGCCCCCAGCCGTTTCCTTATAACTGCGAACAGCCGCTCGGGATCAAAAATTGGCAATCCTGCGTCATGCCGAGGTTCTAGAGGTGATGGGAATGATCGGTGAAAGCGGATGGTGTCGTCGAAGCGATCCCAGCAATTGATACAGCGCCACAGTCAAATGGCGCCCTCTTCATCGTATGCCTTCGTCTCGATCATAAATCCATTCCGCAGCGGTGCAGCTCATACCGTGGCCTTCCTCTTTACATCTTGGTAGGTAAGTTTGCTAAGGCCTTTTGCCTGCTAGATTTGAGTCCAGTATTCGGGCATATTTTTTTGCCCGCGAACCTCGGAGGCTTTGGTCGTGACTTATTTCCTGCGTCCGAAGGAATGCGATATCTCCGGCTACCGTCACGGTTGTGACCCGCCAAAAGGAACCAAGTCTGATTCCTCCTATCAGCGTGAGCGTCAGAGAGTAACTTCTCAGTTTTCAACGCAATCCTTGATCCGACTGATTCAGTTACAGCCATTTCTCTTGGCTTCAGTCTTTCGATTTCACAAAAACAAATGACACAAGAACTGAAATCGGATGCCATTTCGATCCTTTTCATCGACGGCAATCACCTGGATCGTGAGTACTATGCTCGGCGGCTTCGTACAACCTTGCCGGATTGCAATGTGATCCAAGCGGCAACCGGTCGATTTGGTCTCGATCTTTGCGCCAAACAAGAAATCGACTGTGTAATTCTTGAAATTGACCTGCCAGACATGTCTGGATTTGAAGTCTTAGTAAAGTTGGTTCCACGCGCTCACCGTCCCGAGATCCCCGTTATCATACTCACAGGGCAGTCCAATGAATTGTTGTTGGAAGTCGCTGTCAAGACTGGTGCACAAGCTGCATTGCACAAGGACATGACATGCGGTGACACACTCTATGCGGTCATCCTCAAGGCTATTTCGACCCTTCGAAAGGAAAAGGCGCATCCTCACTGACTGCTCCCTCCCTCACAATCACTCTCATGACGCACGCCTCGGCAGCGTTCGCATCTCATGTCGATGCTTTCACACGTCGGCGTATTGCGTAAGGTCTTTTGCTTGCTAGATTTGATCATTAGATTCAGGCATGCTTTTAGGCGTCGGGGGGTTTGGTCGTGACTGTTTTCCTGCCTCCAAAAGAATGCGATATCTCCAGTTATCGTCACGGTTGTGACCCGCCACAGAGAGTCAACTCTCACTTCCCCTCTCAGCCTAAGCGTCAACCAGTAGTTTCTCCGTCTTCAACGATCCCTCATTCGATTCATCCACTTACGTCTAACGCAAACGACCTGAATCGCGAAGCGGAACGATGTCCGTCTTAAACGGAGGAGGTCTCTTCCATGTCACCAGCCTTTGAGAGCGCCAGCATGCTCAACGACGACAGCGAGCCGTCGCATTCTCACCCAATAGAGATTCTTCTCGTGGATGACCATCCTCTCGTTCGGCGGCTTTTGCGTGACATGATCGAGAGCTATGACGACCTCCGTGTCGTCGGAGAAGCCGTCAACGGCGAGGAAGCTGTCCTTCTTGCAGCGAGACTCAAACCTGCTGTGGTGATCATGGACATACATCTTCCGATCCTGAGCGGCATATCGGCGTCAACATTGATCAAAGTGAACAACCCGTTCGTCACCGTCATTGCGTTGACCGCAGGCGGTCCATGCCAAGACGAACAAGCCATGACCATTGCTGGCGCAGCGGCGGTCATCAACAAGGACGATGTGTTGCACGCACTGCATCCCGCCATTCTCAACGCCGTCAGACGAGTCAAGCATCCAGTCTAGCGCACGATCGTAATAATTCGTCCTTAAGGCAAAAATTGTCGCCACAACCTGAAATTGTTGCCGATTCTCTTTTGTGGCCTGCGGGCCTGTTTCACTTTTCCCCCTTGCCAGCTCTTTTTCGGCCCCCGCGGGGGATCATTCATTCAAACCAATCCCGTTCTTGTTGGATGCCCTCATCAAGAGGCACCTGATCAAGTTGGTCAGATAGCCAAAATTCAACTTTAAGTTCACGGGCGTATTTCTGAACATTTTCCTCAGAGCAGAGGGTGCCAGGCTTAAGCCTCTCGAATCCTTCTAATTTCGTGAGGTCAAATCTGGCAATCTCAACGCATTTCTCAAATGCATGGTTCACTCTGCTCCATTCATCGTTGAGCCTTCACTGATTCCACCCTCGTCGCCGGATTCATCGGCAGCGAGACAATGGAGACTTCCCGAAGGCGTCAAATTGCTCGAGGAGTTCCACAACGCTATTCACAACACTCCCTCTGCTCAACTTGCGGCGGTGCAGTAACTATGCGATATTTCAAGGCGGGCTGGCGTAGCTCAATGGCAGAGCAGTGGTTTTGTAAACCACAGGTTGGAGGTTCAATTCCTCTCGCCAGCTCCACTCCTTCTTCCACAATTCCAACCACTTCGCTCCGAGTTTCCTCAGGCGCTGGTTGCACTAGTTTCGTGAGTGTGCCCGCAAGTGTGCCCATACTTCCTTCCTTCTCTCGCTCGAAGTACTCCGAGAGGCTTCTGGCTGCCTTCGCCAAGTCCGTTTCATTGACGATGTTGTAGCGGTCGAAGACGGAGCGCGTCTTGTGGCCGCTTATGGCCATCGCCACCTTCTCTGGCACGCAAGCCCGTACCATGTTCCGCACCGCCGTTCGCCTGAAATCATGCGGGATCGGTCCAACCCACGCCAGTTTTCCAGTCTCTTTGTCCTTGACCATCTTGCCCAGCCCCACGTGTTTACATGCTTTCCGCCAGGAATGCTTGAGGTTCTCAAGGCGGGTGCCTCCCCGGTGAGAAATCCAAGGGCAGTCAGGCCACTTCTCCTCACAGACTTTCCGCCAAACCGTCAGGACCCTCAATAAGTCCCCCGTCAGATACAGGACACGGGGCGTATCGGTCTTCGTGTCCTGCGCCTTGAGGTACAGCTTTCCCTCCGTCCAATTCAGTTGTGACCAATCGAGCGAGAACACTTCCCCCATCCGCATGCCGCTGTAATACGCGATGGTGACAGGCACTTTCGCGTAATCAGGAAGAACGCCTCTCAAAGCGAGGAAATCCTCATGCTCGAAGAAGCCGGAGCGGATATTACGCTCCTCCAGCATCGGGATGTGTGGGATGCGCGCTACCTTTGACGGCGTCTGCTGTTGATGCAGTCCCTGCGCCACCTGTCCCTCCTTTTCCTTGAGGCGGCGTCTTGCTTCCGTCTTGTCATCTGTACCGGTGCTCTCGCGGATTGGCTTGCCGTTGTCGTAGTACTTAATCCACCACGGCTCCTGCTCAACCCATTCGCCAGTCACTGGATTCTTTTTCTTGCGTTGATATAATGCCCCCATTCAGTTCTCCCTTTCTTCTATCAGGTCTGAGAGCCTTACCTTCAATGCCTTTGCCAAGTGTCGTAGTGTAGAAAGGCGGGGATCGTGCTTACCGCTCTCGATCGGTGCCTAAATAGTGCCTAAGCAAATCATCAACTCCTATCGAATCAGTCTTCCGGATCTATTAAATTCTCGATGGAGATGCAGCCAGTTTGAGGTGGCATGCTATCAGCGTAATGCAGATTCTCCAATGCGGAAAGTAAAACGAAGCGATGAATGACGTATTTCCTTAGTCCGTCCTTGTCACTTCCCAAATGACCAGCCTACAATACACCTCCCTGCGAGATACCAATGCCGTTCACCATTCGCCTAGCCGCGTTGTCGTTTACATATCGACTTCTAACAATTGCACTTCTCTTCCTTGTTATCGGCTGCTCGTCTCCGGCTAACACGTCTCCGGCCAACATCTCCCATGCAACACCTCCGAGCAGTTCTGAATGGAAGCAACTGGCTGAAGATCGTCGTTTCACGATTCGATTTGTGTCCCAGGCCCTATGGGATACAAGGCAGCTTGTGGATAAAAAGATGAGCCGTTTAGAGATCGGAAAGTTGCAGGGTGATTATTCGGAGCTTAAAAGACTGGACGACTCCTTACTACAACTTTTGATGCATAGCATTACGGTAGGCAATAATCCGGCTGCTGATTATTCGGCAATACATGATGCAATGTTTGATTGGCATAATAAATCTCTCAACCTGGAGGTTTATCTCAAAGTCACCTCTGTGGTTCCGTGGCGCGGAAGATTCGGTGCGACCGGACAGATCACTAATAACTCCACCATCACACACTTTAGGCATGATTTGCCACGAGGTACCATCACTGCGATTTGGAGCCAATGGCAATTAAGGCAGGAAGATCAACGGAACAGAGCGCAGACAGAATTAGATGACGCGTCAATGCCCACTTTCCAAAGCCTCATGAAAGAGTTCGGTCCTTAATGTGCTGGTCTATGACGCCGCCTGTTTATTCTCGCACTCCCTTACGCCAGGGACCCCGAGCCATTACGCCGGCGCTGTTGGAACCTTAAGAGCGGCCACCGATATCTTAAGTCATTCTGAAGTCTTTGTGAACTGGAACAGCTAATACCTTAGTAATAAATTGTGGGTAGTCAGTGAAGACTCTGCAACAGCTTCCCCAATGCATCAACTTGCTGCTCACGAAACATTAATGGAACGACCTTGGTTTCTCTAGCATATCTAAAGTATGCAAAATCCGACTCTTCCTTGTGTATTAATAATGGTTCCCCTCCTGATTGTGCGTAGCATTGACCTATGAAAGAAACTCTTGGCACTTCCGCCACAACTCTCGCCATTCTTCTAGCTGCCAATCTCCCTCAGTCTCTCTTAGTATACGGACACCTTACGGACACCAACAGCTGTTGCCTCCAGCCGTCATTGAAATAGAACTACGGCACTCACCAGTAGCACAACAAATAGCATCGCCATGATGATGGCAACGACGACCGCTGACAGGTGTTCTGGCGATGCTCCTGCACCATGCAGGTCAGCCACAATTTTCTTTGCCCAATTAATCATGGTCACCTCGGATACAGGAGGATGTCTTGAGGTCGGTATGATAACTATATTTACCCCCGCTCGCTTGAACAAGTCCGCTCGCCCTTCCTTCGCCCAGAAAATCCAAGCGGCGTAGTTCTGTTCCGATCATCCGTTGTCTTCAGATCCTCATGCACGTGCCCATACTCGCAACGGTATCGTATTCTAGCTGATTCCCGACTTATCGGCGCCGACGGTGCAGCGTGGGAACAATCCCACTTCAGAGGGATGGTGACCTACCCACTTCAGAGGAATGGTAACCTACCATCAAAATGCCTAAGATCTATTCCGTATGGTCGAGGTTCTCATTGTCGATGACCATCCCCACCTTTGGCAGGTTCTGCGTCAATTGATCGAGACCTATGACGACCTCACAATCGTTGGGCGGCAGTCAACGAACTGCAATATGCGGAGAACTGGTCGCGTATCGAACCGTTTAAGGGGATGGTCGAGTGCGGGCCTCCGCCAGATCCGGCGAGGCTTCGAGAGATTGCCCGGATCTGCAGCATATCTAATACTTCACGTCCACCTATAACCTGGAAATTGTTCAAATGGCTTTAGGAAATCCGCGACAGAAGAATGATTTCCTTCTCATTGCCGCTCTCTTTGTTTTTGAATTGTCGGTTGCGGTCATTCTGATGGCGATCTATATGAAAGGCGATCGGTCTTTTGCGGTGTTCCTTCCCAGCAAGCCCGGCATGGTGTTTCTCTTAACTATTGGCACTCTCGTCCTAGCGGGAGTGGCCCTTATTCATCAATATCTCGCACACAAACGGTCATCGTCGTCCCAATTCTCCTTACTCGTCACGATGAATCTCGTCACCCTGATGCTGGTGCTTGTCACGGGCGAGATCGCCCTCAAAGCAGCTTCCCGCAGTTCAGTTGAAGGCGAGACGGTTGGCGGCGTGGTCTTGAGACCGAAAAGCTGGGAAACGCTTGCCCAGCATTACCGCCAACTCATCAATCGAGCCGGTGGAGAGCAGCTGTCCTATCTGGTCTATGACGATCTCATGGGGTGGACGGTAGGACCCAACAGACGGAGCGCCAACGGACTCTATCGGTCAAGTTCGGAAGGGATCCGTGCTTCAGAGGCAGGCGTGTCGTTCGCCTCGCCTACAGGGAAGACACGGATTGCTCTCGTAGGAGATTCTTTTACCTTCGGCGAAGACGTCACGTACGAGGAGACGTGGGGCTATTTCTTAGAGAAGGAGTTGGGTTCCCAGTTTCAGGTGTTGAACTTTGGAGTCGCGGGCTATGGCGTGGACCAGAGCTTCCTGAGATATGAAAAGGATGTCCGAAAATGGAAACCCAAAATCGTGATCTTTGGCTTCATCTCTAATGATGCTGTGCGTTCGATGCTGGTGTATCCCTTTCTCTCCTTTCCTGACTGGGATATGCCTTTTGCAAAATCTCGGTTCATCGTGCGAAATGGAGAACTTACCAATATCAATGAGCAGCCTCGCACTCCCCAAGCCATCTTTTCTGCAGAATCGATTCTTGAGCTCCCTCTTCTCGAGTATGATCAAGGCTATGTGCAGAGCGACTGGGTGAGGCATTTCTATCATCGATCCTATCTTGCTAGGCTGTTCGTTTCATGGGTTCGTCGTTGCTCAATCGAGAGGGCTGAGGTCACCGATGAGGCGCTTGTCGCTGTCAATGCCTCGATTCTAGAGACGTTCGTTCGGTCTGCGACGGAAGCAGGAGTGATCCCTCTGGTAGTTCTCTTCCCCAACAAGAAGGAACTCAGTGTGTCTCCACTTAGCAAGAGAGTGCTGCAGCGATCAGGTGTTGCCTACACTGACCTTAGCTCGTGCCTGTTGCCGCTAAACGCCGATGATCGCTTCGTCCCGGCGCATCGTCACTACTCTCCACAAGGCAACGCAGTGGTGGCGAACTGTCTGCATAAGGTGGTGAATGAGGCGCTCGCAAGTGCGCACGAACCAAAATGAGGATGACCTAGCCCCGCCCGCTTGATCCTAGAGCCAAATGTCTTTATAATGCCCCTATTAGCAACCCTAGTGGTTCACTATTTACCCTTGGTGGTGAGTGAGGATACATCGGGGTTTTCATAGGGGAACTTCTGCTATACAAGCGACCTCTGGACCTGCTCTCCCGCTCGAAGAAACAGAAATCCCAATCAACTGGCAGTGGTTTCTGCGACGTGCGTTGATCTTTCTTGTGGGATGGCTCCTGCTCTTCGCCATGCTCTTCCTAATTGCGTACTACATGCAGGAGGGCATATCCCCTTTCGTTGAACAGTAAGGCTTACCGTCGGTTGCGAATCTCCCACCGTTCGCCTATTCGATCAACATCGAAGCCACCATCGCATTGTCGCCGGGTGCTTCCAGTCCAAATCAGTGACCGAGGTGACCGTATCTTTACCCTTTTGGATGCAAAGAGGTCGGTATAAGTCTAAGAAGATGCCGTTTCGTCGCCCACCTCGCTCACTTATCTGTGAACTGAGTGCAGCGCTAAAACGACCTCTTCCCGGCGTATCTATTACGATCCTTCGTATCTTTTTCAATCCGATTCCCAAGCTCCGTTGGCGACTCTTCCAGTGCCACGCGTCTCCCTAATCGACCCTCACCATTTTTAAGACTTTGATATAGCTAGTCTCCCAGCTTCTTGTTCATTGAAATATTTCATCTATTCGATTGGTCCAGCAGTTGCTCATATATCTTTCAACATGGGTAATGGAAATGAAGCCATGAGAAGTATCGTCGATTACGTGCTCGTCCTAACAGTGAGATTAGGTGCAGGGTCTGTGTTCGTGATGTTGAAGAATCTCTGGCCCTAGGAAGAGAGCGTGGATAGATTCACGCTTCTCCGATGGAGGTTGCGATGAAACACGTTATGGCAGTCATCATAGGGTGTAATCTAGTTGTCTCTGCTTTCGTGGTTGCAGATTCGTATGCCTGGAGCGGCTGTACTATTGAGCAGCGGATTGAACTAGGCAATCAGGGATATGGAAAGGACGAGGTGGAAAAGGCCTGCAGTCAAAGCGGTAATGGTTTCTGGGATACCCTGAGTAGAGGATTCGCAAGTGGGCTCGCAACTGGTCCCACAGATGGCTTGAACAAAGCATTGGGAGGAAGCGGAAATAACTATGCTTCATCGGCCACTCACGGTGCAAGTATGTGCAGTACGAATTACGGGACCTGCCCCCTATCAGAAGGGCCTGTGGGCTATCCCTGCTATTGCCCCGGATGGAATGGTTACACAATCACGGGCATCTCAAAATAAAAACCCTTGTCGAGAATGTGAGAGGTAGTAAGTATAGGTTCCTGTCCCGATACCGGCCCACCTCGCTCACCTGTTGCTGCGTGTCACGACCTGACCAATGGTCTAGCTTTTCCGGCAAAAAGGGTGCGCTAATAATGGATGAACAAAACCCGGGCACTTAGCATCTACTTGTCATTGTTGCCACTACTAGGCGTTGGACAAGCACAGGCTGAGTGGGTAGATATCGGCGGCAAAGTCGAACAAGGACTGACGGTATACCTCGATCCCGACACTGTTCACCGTAGCGGAGACGTGGTGACGTTTTGGGCATTATTTGACTACAAAACAATACAAAGCATCGTCGGTGGACCGTGGTTATCTAGCAAAGCACAAAGACAATTTGACTGTGTCGAAAACCGTGTCCGGCTGCTTGGCTACATGACTTTCACGGGTAATATGGGAAGCGGCGACCCGGTATTTAGTAACTCTCAGGAAAGCAAGTGGGAGCCGATAGCACCAGATAGTATGGATAGAAAGTTGTTGGAAGTTGCTTGCAGCAAGAAGTGATCCACAACAGAACTTAACACGGCTTACCCACTATGCTCGGACTGCGATTCCTGCTTCAAAATAAACGTATCCCCTACGTGGCTCTTGTTCGCAATCTGATTCATTCGTTCAGCAGGTCCGTGAGCGCTTGAACGGTTAACGGCGCATTCCCCTCCAATCGGTTGTTCACCAGCACATAGTCCTGTCGATTGTTGTTTATCGTGCCCTTAAAGGATTCGAAGGTGACGCAGCTTCCTCGACTTTTGCGAGATCGTTCGCATTGACGCCAATCGCGGCCGCAATGGACCTCCCTTGCTCTAAGTGGTCTTTCAAAACGGGGAGCAAGCCTGCCGTCCAGTGCTTAACCCGGGGATCCGCTAACGTCGGTGCACGTTGCTCCCAATCACCTATCACTTTTATATGATCTCGGATCATGAATGCCATATAGGCTTTGTCGAACTCCTTCCCTGAGAGTTGGGAGAGCATCCGCTGGATGCGTTGGTGAGGCATACTCAGCTCGCCAGTCCCCCGGATGCCTTCCTGACTGGTCAGCTTCCCTAGCTCCTCGCTTGCTCTTAGATGGTCTTGCATCATGCGCGCCCCAAACTGTTTGACCTCATCGGTTGATGCTTTCTGGACGGCCATTTTGCCGAACGCCATTTCCGCTTGCTGTCCTTCGGTCGCTTGATACAGATACGACAATTCAAACGCGCTCACCGATTCTCCTTGGGCACCAAGCGCAAGAGTCGTGTGAATGGCAACAGAGGTGGCCGTGATCACTCCTCCGATGAAGCACAGAGTCATTAAATCTGCTAACGCTTCTGCGGCCACTCCTTTGTCATCCATGAAATTATGATCGTGGAAGTACATCTAGATTGGCACTGGGAGCACCTCTAGAACATCAACATCGTTCCGACGAATACCACCAAATTGCAGACGGTAGTTGAGTGCGATAGATTCTCGCTGCCATGCTGGACAAAACGATTTTTTTACATAACCGCTACCCACGTCTCAAAATCCACGCGAATCAGCGCGACTTGTTTAGCCATTCGATAGCATCTTCTGGATTTCCAAAGACCTTGACAATCATCCCCCTATTCACAGCAACGGTTTCCCCTAACCTTGTCTTGTCACGAAGAGGCTCATGCAGAACATACGCAAACCGCGGCACAATCTTGTGCTCAACGAGTATCCTCTGAGTTTCTCCCGCTACGAATTCGCCGTAGTAGAAGCGCTCCATATCCCCTGGCCTTCCCGTCACGTTCCGGCCATCGAGCAATACTTTATCAGCCTTATGTTGGACAACGGCCCCAAGCAGTTCCAGAAAGGCATGTTTTGCATCTTCCAGCAAGAACTCTCCGCTTGCATCTATCCTGAGAAGTCCAGATTCAAAATACATGTTGTGTTGTAGGCTCATTTCCTGGGTTAGTGAGAAATTAGGTGTCGCAGGGCGCCGGGCGGGGCCGACGCCCAACGTCAACTGCGGCGATTGGCTGGTGGCCGAATACGCGATCAGTCCTTGCAGTCGTCCACGATGGTGCCGATCACCCCGCCGATCGCGCCGCCAATGGCTGCCCCAGGTGCTCCGCCTAACGCGCCGCCGATGATGGCGCCTGCTCCGCCCAGTATCCCCTGGTAGCTCCGGGTATTCGTCTTGTAAATTACCCCATTCGGCGTCTCGACTGGCTCGAAAGCGCCGACAGCGCCGCTGGCGAGAGCCAATGCCACGGGTCCCGCCTTGCCTTCGACTAGCATCGCGTGGTGCACCTTGCGCGCTTCGAAGTACGCTGCCGTGGTGTTCTTCTTGCCGGAGCCGTCGGTCGTCGCAAGGTCGAGGAGCTTTTGAATGCTTTTCTGCTCGGCCTCGTTGATCCAGCCAAGTTCGCAGACCTTCTTCAGCAGCAGCTTGGCCGCCTCGCGCCGATCGCCCTTGGCGGATTGCATGATGCGCCGCGATTCCGCGAGTGCCGCCTGTCCGACTTCGCCGACACCGAAACCAAACGTTGGCGTGAATTCGGTCATGACAATCACCCCACATTCTGTTTGGGGCAACGATAGGCTTTGAGGCAGACCGCATCAATAGCGCTTAGGAAGTACGGAGGTGTCCGACAAGAAAAGCACCTATTTTTTGTCCTCTAAGAGATCAACGATGTAATGCGTCCACGGTTTGCACTCCCCTCCACATCCTGTCTTATCGACCTTGGCTTTGCGTTTCTCCGCCTCGTCTCGTCTCTGCCATAGCGTGTAATAGACAATGCGACAGGGGGTGACGAAGGCAAATTGGCCGTCGCCGCCTCCAAAGCTCGCATCCTTGCTGATCCGATTTCTGGCGATTGTGTTCCATGACGGCTTTCTTTTAGACATGGTTTGCTCTCCTTGGTGGGTTGGGGTTGAATTAGCGCGCAAGGCTTCGCACGCCTGCTTGGTGGGTTCTGCTGCTGTCTGGCGTTGAAAGGGACTTGGATCGCGGAAGATAGGCGGGTTAGTGGGTTAGATGTGGCTCGTGTCTAATTTGTCACACTTTTTCAGGCCATCAAAAATTAGTGCGCCAGCAAAATGACTTCCCACGCGGATTTTGGATTTGGGAAAATTATGGGGTACGGGGGGGTCGGTGTGCCCAAAAGTGTGCCCGGTCTACTCATCATTAGGCGCAATTTGACGCAACGTAGTGCAAAGAGGATTAGTCTCCTAAATCCTCCATAGGACCTCCATTTGCTGGTTTAACCGCGTTGTTCTTTACTTCGTGTGTTAGTTGAGATGGGCTTTGTAAACCACAGGTTGGAGGTTCAATTCCTCTCGCCAGCTCCAATACTTAGCAGTTTCCTCCTTAACCGTTGCTACCATTTTGCTACCACTTTCAAAAATGTGTGCATCTAATCGGTCGACGGCCGCCTGACTTTCCATCGGCAGCCACTTGCCGTAGGTGTCCACCGTGAGTTGGATGCTCGCATGCCCTAGCTGTCGCTGGACATAGGGCACGGGCTGACCTTGCTGCAGCATCAAACTGGCATAGGTATGCCGTAAACAGTGCGGCGTAAGGTGAAGCGGAAGGTTTGCCTTCTTCAAGATCCGCATCATGATTTTTCGAACATTTGCGCCATCGAGTAAAGTTCCGGTTTCGCTAAAGAAGACCCAGGGCGGTCGATCATTCTCTCTTCGCTCGTCAGTTACGTTTTTCCATTGGGCAAGAACCTCAGCAAGGGCTTTTGAGAGATCCACGGTGCGCCCATGCCCGGATTTTGGCGTATTCAGAGACCCGTCAGAAAACGCCCGTTCAACACGAATCTTTCGATTTACAAGGTCAAGGTCAGGCCGCTGAAGGGCTAACGCCTCCCCTAACCGCATACCAGTGTCTGCCAGCGTGAAGAATAATGCAAAGAATCGTGGCTCATGAGCTAGGGCTGATGAAAGGAAGGTATGTCTCTGCTCCCTTGTGAGCGGGTCTATGAGTACGGGTGTGAGGCAGGCCATCGCTTTGAAGTGACCCAAAAATTGAGCGATCTCCCCATCACCATGTGTCAAGCTTGCGCCCAGCCGGTCTCCAAGCTGATTTCGGCGCCGGCGATCATGTTCAAGGGGTCCGGTTGGTACATCACAGACTATTCGGATAAGTTGAAGCCGACGGCCGCGGAGGGAAACTCAGAGAGTACCACCGGACCGAAGAAAGACAGCTCAGAGAAAGAGGCCGCCAATCCCGCATCCCCGCCTTCTGCCTCCGCGCCAGCACCCTCCCAAGTCTCCGCGCTTCAGGGGTCCAGAGAATGTAAGCTCTCATCCCCATCGGCAGCCGCGTCGAGATGGTCTTCGGGCAGCCCGGCATAGTGGCGAGCCCATGCCAGATACATGTTCCCACTGCCGCGCATCACGTCGGCGCCTTTCAGCAACTTGTCGACCAACTCGCCATCTTTTCCGCTTGCGGCGAGATCCGTCGCGCGATGCTTCAGGGCCGGGGAGAACGCGGTCATCAACACTGCCATCTCGCTGATTAACTGCTGGATGCGATGTCCGTGGTAATCCGTACTGGTCTGCGTATCTATCACCGCTTCTCCACGGGCCGTGTTACTAGCGTTGGATTGTTGAGGATACAGGTTCTCGATTCGATCGATCAAAGGCTGGGCTTCGGGTGTGCTGCTCCTCGTGGGGTCGCTGGGTGCATGATCCCAAGTGAGTCGGTGGATGCCTGCATCCGTGAGGAGGCTGCGGATGGTTTCGACTATCGCGTCCAGCGTCACCTCGGTCCAGGGTCGCAAGTCTAACACCCGCTCCTCGGGCCTGCCGGGCGGCGGGCTGTCGTGAATTAACACCCAGCACCGGTCAAAAATCGTGGTGCGGAGGGTGTCCGGTATATTGAGCGCGATCAGACGGGATGTGCAGAGTGCCGTGACGACCAGGGCGAACTGAAGATCGGGCATTTCGGGCCGATGGACGTCGAGTGTCTGCATGATGTGTTGCCTTCCACATGAGGCGTCGGAACGGTCCTCCCGGGGCGACGACACCTCAGTCACGAATGGTTGGGTTCAGAGATCGCCGTAGATTTCGAAAAACGCGTCGACGCTTTCGAGCAGTCGCGCTTTGATTTCATCCGGCGTGCCGTTCATCACATGCAGCGTCATGCTGCCCGCCGATCCGTTCGGCAGGATGACGGGGACATGCGGGTGGCTCAGTTCTGACCCGGTGCCCTTATCCAACCGCATGCCATAGCTCAGCGTATAGCATCCTGACGGCTTCGCGAGCGTCGTATTGGTTTGCATCCCGGTCATGATCCACCTCGATGTCCGATCGATCACAGGACCTGTCCGTTGACGGGTGGAAGATCCGTGCAAGTCGTGTGGGCCATCGCCGGAATCTTCCACCCATGTGATCACGCTTGTGTGCCCGCCAGCGCCGGCTTCTGAGCAAACTCTTTGTACCCGTACCGCGCCGTCAGATATTCCTTGGCCTCATCGCTGACATATTCGGCAAATTTATAGCGATCATCCTCGACGGTCTTGGCGTCCGCCATCACCTGGTCGGTCGGGATCGCGTATTCGATATTGCAGGACGTATAGGCTTGAATATAGGTCGGACCGACCTCCCGGGCGATCAGCACCGCCTTCTTAATACAGCTCTCCACGCGACGCGGATTATTGGGCACGACGGTGGCGATATAGGCGCAGCCGGCGATTTTGGCCATGGCCACCATGTCCATCTTCTCGAACTTCTTGCCGAGCGGCGCCATCTTGAGCACCGCGCCTCTGGTCGTCATCCCGCTTTCTTGTCCGCCCGTGTTGCCGTACACCTCGTTATCCAACATGATCGTCGTGAACCGTTCCTTCCGGAACCAGGAATGGAGCACCTGCTGGAATCCGATGTCGGCCGTGCCGCCGTCACCCGCCATCACGACGACATCTTTGGGCTGGTCTCCGAACCGGATGCGCAATCCACGCGACAAGCCGCTGGCGACGCCGTTCTGGTCGCCGTAGTTGCCGTACACGAAGGGAATCGCCGCCTGCGAAATCGCCAGCCGGCCGCATCCCGCTGTCCCGACCGTAATTGTGTCTTCGGGATTCGGGAACGCGATGATGGCCAGCCGGATGAACAGGGTCATGGCGCAGCCGGCGCACATCGGATGTTCCTCAAGAATTTCCTTGAAACTCCCCATCTGCGACACCGTGGTCTTCTTCCCGAATGGGCCATGCTCCACCATGTCGCGGTATTCTTTGGGCATGAACGCTTCAAATCCCGGTGAAAACTTCACATAATTGAGACTCATCCGAACACCTCACTCTTTCTCTGTTGTCCGCGATTGCGGGTGTGATGTTTACGCCTCTTGCGAAGCTAACTGTTTCGCGGCCGCCTTTCTTCTCCTTCGCCTTCGCGGCGAGTTCCGCCAGCAGCGCCTTCGCGGGCTCGCTGATATATTCCTTGTAGGCGAAGCGTTCGTTGGGTTTTTCCGCGTCCCGCATGTCCTGTAACCCTTCCATGCTGTTCTTGCCGATCTCCAGGATGCAGGGTGTATAGAGCTGAAGATACGTCGGTCCGATTTCCCGCGCGATCAAGACCGCATTGCGGACGACCTTCTCGACGAGCGACGGCTTGCTCACCGTGCAGTTCACGATATAGTGACAGCCGGATTCCCGCGCGATCTCCGGGAGGCGGACTTTATCGAAGAGTTTGCCGACGGGGGCCATTTTAGCCACGAACCCTTTCTGCATGAGGCCGCTTTCCTGTCCGCCGGTATTGGCATACAGTTCGTTGTCAAAGCAGATGGTGGTGAACTTTTCCTGACGGAACCAGGCTTGAAGCGTCATGTCCAGGCCAATGTCCACCGTCGCACCATCGCCGGCCAGCACGACCACATCTTTGATGCGATCCGGGAAGCGCACACTGAGCGCCCGCTTGAGTCCCGAGGCGATGGCATTCTGGTTACCGAAGAGAGAGTGAATGTTGTGGACGGCCACCATCGGAAACACGAGACTCGTGCAGCCGGTCGAGCCGACCATGACGGTGTCTTCCGGATTGGGAAGCGAGGCTAGAATATAGCGAAACGCCATGGATTCGGGACATCCGGCACAAAGCGAGTGTTGCTCGATGAGTTCCTTGGAGGTGCCGATATCTTTCCACCCTCGGTCTTCCTTGCCATAAGTGGCCTTTTGAACGAGATCCTGATAGTCCGACGGCATAATGTCATAGAGATCCGGCGATATGGTGATGCGTTCCTTGCTCATGTTGTCTTCTCCTTCTAGTCCGACTGCACCATTGCTGTGGCGATTGTAAGAATGTGCTCTACCGCGACAGCAGGTATGCCGCCATAAGTGCTCCTGACATGCACGCCATGAAGGCTGCCAGCCAGAGCTCCGGAGCCATGTGACGAAAAAAATCCATCTGCGACAACCTCCATCGACTCGCGTGCCGAAGGCCCCTGTCCTCGCCAGAGGATGGCATTCGCCTCCTACTCATGCGAAAGCACAGCACGCGTCTTGAAACAATTCGGCGTAGAAGCGGCGGAGACCAGGAAATCAATCGCGCAGGAAGGAAGAGAAACGCGCGAGGGATAGGACAGTCGGCGTGGCTCAATACGTCATAGGTTCACGCTAGGCGCTATAGACACAGGAGTCAAGCGCTATAAAGGGTAACTTGGCATAGGACAATTCGCCGATTCCATGGGTCGACTATCCCGGGCCGCTATTATAGCGCTTGACTCCCTGGCCCATTGCGCCCAAGGTTGTGGTGACGTGTAAGCTCCGCTGACTGTCCTATCCTCCCGCTTCCTCCTGCTTCCCAGCGAGACCGATTCCCCAGTCTCCGCCGCCCTTGCACACCGGTGCCCTGACTTGTTTGCCTGTCCGGTGTTCTGATCCGCTGATGGAGGCGGGTAAGGCTCCGGCCACTGGGTCAGAGGCTGTTCGCATCACCCTCGCATTCCATAGAGAGGAGTGAACCATGCTCTACTATGCACTGATCTTTCTGACAGTCGGTCTGATCACCGGCTCCTTGAATTACACCGGAATGTCTTCGCTAGCGGTCGAGATTCCGTTGGTGCTGTCGTCGATCGGGATCGTGTTGGTTGCGATGTATATGTTCAAGGGACGCACCGCTCAGATCGCGTGACGGGAGGCTGTCCAAACGTATTCGAGGATTTGCCGAGTTCAAAGACAACCTGGGAGGGAAGTGGGGAAGTCATTCCACCACGAACCACACGGCAGCGTGAGGAGGTGCACGATGGCCAGGGAAAGGGTTTCGAATCCAACAACGCCGGCTGTATCGGCCGGCACATCCAGAGGCGGTCAGGAGGAGGAACAGTCCGGTCCGCCTTTTCAGATATCGAAGGCCGGATGGGACTACGAGCGCATTGCCCGGCGGGCCTACGAGCTGTATGAACAACGGGGGCGGCAGGAAGGCCGGGACGTGGAGGACTGGGTGAAGGCGGAGCAGCAACTGGCCGACGCAGTCGGCAAGTAACATATGAAGCGGTGATCGAATGGGAACTCCATTCGACACTAAAGGAGACGAGCCATGAACACACTATTACGGTGGGACCCTACCAGCAGAACTCGATGGAACCCTTTCAAAGATCACGATCGAGATGAATTGGAAAGCCGGTTGGCGACGCTGCTTGCGGCCCGGGAGGCGACGGCGAACGGGGGAAAAGAGGCCCTCACGGTCGCCCAGTGGTCACCTCTGGTGGACATCACGGAGGATGAGAAGGAATACCTCATCAAAGCCGAGTTGCCGGGCCTGAAGAAAGAGGACGTGCGGCTCACGGTGGACAACGACGTCCTGTCGGTTTCCGGCGAACGGAAATTCGAGAAGGAGGAAAATGGCAAAAAATATCACCGCATCGAACGCGCCTATGGGAGCTTCGTGCGAAGCTTCTCCCTTTCCGAGGATGCGGATGGGCGCAACGTGACCGCCGATTTCAAGGACGGCGTGCTCCAGGTGCACCTCGCGAAATCCGTGAAGGCGAAACCGAAAGCTGTCGAGATTCAGATTGGCTAGTGCTCCCTTGATTCGTGGGCGTCGGCGGAGGCTTCGTACGCACATGCGACGATGGAGTCTTGCTGACGCTCGGCACCCAACGACCTTGAGGCATTTCTTAATCATGGCGGCGATCGACCGTTTGCCGCTCAACCCCGTTTCACGGTAGAACGCATGATATGAAGGGAATATCCCATTTAGAAGTATTGAAACCAAGGAGACTGGAAATAAATATGCTCGTGCTAATTCGGTCTGGAGTGATTCGCTGACATACGGCATTGATAGAACGCTATTATGTATCTTGCAACCAGAGGCCCGTAATATCAAGAGGCCAGAAGAGGCCGGCACTCTCCATCCTAGCGAGCCCACCTCCCTTTACCTAAACTAGAGAATGGTCAGTTTTATACAGCTTGGCTCCGGGCGCCGCTCTAACATGCCCCATGATCGCGACGGTTCTCTCTAAGTGCTTCATTTTCAATCCTTAGTTACTTGTGTTTTCTCAATAACAGAGACAACAGGGGACCGCATATGAACCCTTCAAAGAATAATGGAAACTTGAGGACAAACGTCGACTCTCGGGACATCGGGGTCAGCGCGGAGCGAGCGGCAGATACCACGCTGCAACAGTGGAACCGATTACTAGAACGGCAACTCGCCGAGCGCACTCAGGAGTTAGGCCGTTCCCTGGTGGATGTCCGGTCCCTGACGATCGCACTCGATGCCGCGGAGCAACGTGAACGCACACACCTGGCGGCAGAGTTGCACGACTATCTGGCGCAGTTGCTCGTGCTCGGTCGTGTGAAACTCGAACAGCTGCAGCGACTCTCTGTGCCTTCAGCAGGCGATGCGATGGTCCGAGAAGTCGACCAGGTGTTGAGCCAAGCCTTACAGTATTGCCAGACGTTGATGGCCGAGTTGAGCCCACCTATCCTGCACGAACAAGGACTGGTCGCGGGGATTCGAGCGCTTGCGACACAGATGAAGCGTTACGAGCTAGAGGTAAGAGTGGAAATTGATCCGATGGATGAGTGCTGCCTTCCTATCAGTTGTACCGTCCTGCTCTTTCGCTCGGTGCGGGAACTGCTGATCAACACGGCGAAGCATGCAGCCGTGAAGCAGGCGAGCATCCGGCTGACCTGCGACAAGGGCCTCCTTCAGATCGTGGTGCGTGACGAAAGCGGCTTCGATCTTGCGACGTCGACAGGGCCACAGTCTGTCGACACGGGAAGCGTTTGCTCTTCGAAGATCGGCCTCCTCACGATCCGGGAACGAATGAAAGCCTTGAACGGTCGCTTTGATTTCGCCTCGGCGCCGAAGCAGGGAACCACGGCGACCCTTACTTTGCCGATCGGCCCGCGTACCACCACAATTCTCTCTGCATGAGAGGCCTGCGGGCGGCAGGTCTTTCCCGCAAGTTGCTTTCTTAGGAGGCATATTGCTGCCGCTTATTTCACCAGGAAAATCCGATAACTCTGAAGAGTCGCCCTGAGTGAAGGAGGATGACGTGCCCTACAAAGACAATCGCCCCGAAGCCCACGTTGAAGGACCAAGGTTTCCGATGCGATGCTGGAAATGTGACGGCACCCTCATGCCGGAAGAAGCTATCGATCAAAACGGATCCTCCATTCGTCAGTACGTGTGCGTCAACTGTTTCCGTCGATGGCACGCGGGTGAGAGACCCAGCCCGGTGATCGCTGCTTGATGAGCGGGGGCGTCTATTGATGCCTCCGCTTAGGTTTTTTGAAGCCAAACAGAATTTCGTGTGAACCGTTTCAAGATATTCATCGATTTAGTTCCACGCATTCTCCATCCACAGACCACTGTTATCATGTTGTCTCGTCTCAACCTTGGCCGAACTCGCACTTCTGATGGAGCGCAAGCTTGCCTGGTCAAATCTCGCATCTCCAGCGATGACCTAGATAACACCATTCATAAAGCCCTTGTTACTGTTGGTCCTACTCGCAAGGAACCATGCTTGTAGACTATTTCTCTCTTTTTCCTGCTACCACGCTGCTACCAGGACAGGACAACTTAGCCCCATCTCGGCCCATATCGGAGCACTTCTGATTTGTGGTTTCTTGTGGGTTTAGGTTGTTTGCGGTTGGATTCTCGGAATTTCCTAAACCGCGGGTCGCAAGTGCTAAACCCTCCACTCCTTTGAAACTTGGAGCCGCGTCGAAATTACTTCTATCGCACGGGCACAAACTCGATTTTTTCGGTGCCGGGTGACTTTGGGTATTTTCGCATAGGCTCCATAGCAGCGAAGCGAAGCCTATCACCAACCGCCAGAAAGAAGACAAAACACTATTATGATGTCACCAGACGGCCTTTTGAGAGGGATTGCCCGCTTCAGAGAAGGAGAAGAGACAGGAACGACGCGTGGTCTCATTGGAATGGATGCGTCGTGGCAGGGGGCCGCTGGTCGAAGGCTTGCCACGCGTCCGCTCGCCCTTGCCGCGCACACCGTCTCAGCCGTCGTGGGTCCGTCGTGACACACCGCACGAGGTGCTCTTCACTGCGTGGCGCAATGACCAAGATTCTGACTGCCTCGTGGAGGCGTGCTTGTGCCGGTGCGGCCAGTACGGACATGGTACGATTGAAGTCCAGGTTGACGTCAAAGAGGGCGCGCTTCAGTGCCGGGCTGTACTGGCGCGTTGCCCACCAGGCCAGCGTGCGAACGGGCCGGCTCACCCGCTGACTCCGGAACGACAGCGGTTTCGTCAAGACGACCACGATGTAGCGGCACCCGAGCGCCAGGAGGCGGGGCAGCGGGAGGCCGTCGCTGAGGCTCCCGTCCAGATACAACCGGTCGCCAACCTTGACGAACCGATTGTAAAGGATCGGCAGCGCCCCCGTGGCGCGAAACGCTTCCCACAGGTCCACATCCTCTGATCGGTTCGTCACGTAATGCACGGAGGCGTCTTCGGCGTCGGCGAGGGCAATGTGCAACTCGGTGGACGCCTCCAGCAAGGCCGGCAGATTGAAAGGTCGCACGTGGCGGACGAGGTCGTCGATCATGTAGTCCATGTCCACGAGCTTCCTCAGGCGGAAGAAATCGATGAACTTCCGGTTGCTCAGATAGTCGATATACGTCTCGACGCCATAGCGGGCCTGCCCGGTGATGAAATGAGCGCCGTTCATGGCTCCGGCGGACGCCCCCGCGACGTGATCGAAGCAACGGGTCCAGCCCATCTCTTCGAAGGCCGCTAACACGGCCATGGAATAGACGCCCCGCATCCCGCCGCCCTGCACGACGAGCCCGAGGGGCGGCACATCACGCTCACCGGCGGCTTTCCGGCTGAGCGCCTGCCAGATCTCCTCTGCCACGTCCGCATGGCTGATCGGGCCGCTGCCATTCACCCTGCTCTCGGCCCAGGGTGCCGCCGCCGTGATTGGGATGCGTTCATCCATGAGTCAACCCTCCGAACAGTCGAGTATCAACATGGCATGCAGATGTCACCCCCGCGGCCAGCACAGCCAAGCGCGAGATAATGGGTAACCCGTCGCAGGAGCAGTCCCGCTGAATCACGGGAGTTTAGCTCACCTGATGTTCTCTATGATGCGATCATCAAAAGTTCTAGTGCCTGCGGGTGAGCCCCGGTTCGTTTCAGCCCCGGCCACCTTACGGACATCGCCATCCGCAGGGGCAGACCCAGGAATCTAGGGGCCATGTTTTTTGCAGCCACTCTCTGCATGCCGGACAGTGTCGGGTCCAGGTGTGGTTCGCTGCGGTCGGCGCCGCATAGGTGGCCTCACGCGATTGCACGACTTGAGTGTTAGCAAGATGTGCCATCAGATGCCTCCAAGGATGTGCGATGCGATGTGCTCACCTTCGTTAGATTCTCTGCCTGCGGCGAGAGGGTGTCTGGTCAATACTGCTCAGTCGTAGTGCGAGGATTTGTGGGAATGCACTGCGGATTGATCAAGACCGGATCGATAAGCCCTTACTTCAAGCTATAGAAAGCGCAAGGAGCGGGAGGGAACACAGCGACTTCCCACAGTGGTTCTCTACCCCTTTTTAGACTCCACATTAGCCTGCGGCTTCCACCAACCCGACCACCGATCTTTGTGAAAGGCTGTCTTTGTTGGTGCCGAGCTGGTGCCAAAACACCCTGACACCATGACCCAGGATGATCTGAGTCATTCCGAAACCTCCTCTCTTGCTGGTAATTGCTCTTCTTGGGTGTCCTGAGGTAGCGTTTCGACGGGACTCTTAATCAGCGGGAACGATATCAAACAGGCAGGTCTGGATAGGCCCCATTTTCTGCTACCACTCTGCTACCGGAACAGCCCAATGCATGCCAATGCATCAGGATGATGAATCTTCCGATTCTTTGTTTTTACCATGGCGTGAATCTTCCTGTGTATTGTCTGATTCTATCTGCCCAAGTTTGTAAACCACAGGTTGGAGGTTCAATTCCTCTCGCCAGCTCCAATACTTAGACGATTTGAGTTGGCAGTCAGCCTTCTCGGTCTTGCTATCACCCTTCTGGCGTGGATCGTCCCCCAGGATCGAATTGGATTCGACGTAAAGTTTGCGCTCCTTGGCGCCGGCCTCATGGCTATCGGTCTCGGCGGCGCCTTGCTGGTGCGTGGATGGCTCCATGGACGCGGGAAACAGAGGGCGATTGATCAACTATCGGAAGCCATCTCACAGGCCATTCATGAACTGGTCAACAAGCCACGGCCAACGGGTCCGACGGCATCATGGGATGCCTTCGCCGATACCTTAGCGAAAGAGTATTCGAAATGGTGTGAGGACGTGGACCGAATACTCGCAAACAGAGCTTACTTCACAAGATCGGATGTACTTCACTTTCAGCGCCTCGGAGTCTTCCCGCCGATCATTTTCACTCACCACTCTGGGGCCGATCATACGCTTTCTATGCTCACTGAAAAGATAAAGCGCCTGCGAGACGTCGTCGAGTGGAACCGCTAACGCGATGACACACCCGCTGAAGGGTCGATATCAGAAGTTCATTGTGGGGTTTCGTCCCGAGGTTCGGGCGCGCCAAGGCCGCATGTTCGGCATGCGGCAGCCGCTCGACGGGCCCATCTTCGAAACGCTAGAGGATGCGCAGAACTGGTGCATCCACGCCATGATCAGCCATTACGATCGGCGGCTTGGCATGTCGGATGCGCGCATCGAGCCCTTCAAGGGCTTGCTGGACTGCGGGCCTCCCCCGGATCCGGCGAGGGTTCGAGAAATTGAACGGATCTGTGGGCAGGCGGCGAAGGAGCGCGCCGGGAAGTGAAACGCTGCTCACGGCCCGCTGATAAGAATCTCGGCGAAGGCTAAAAGAATTTATTGAACATCAATGCGCCAGAAGACCAAAACCTGTCTTGTCTCTTTGGGATCATTTACATGCAATGAAACCTTTTTGATTCCTTTGCCCCAGCAATACGTGGTCGTAGTATTGCTAATAACGTAATTCGTTGGTGCATCGTTTAGATGGATAGTCATAGGGAACACGGTCATGTTTATAACTGTGATACAGGCCGGAGGTATGGGCGTCTGTGATTGCAGCACGACCGCAGACTTGGTCAGTTCAAGAATTTCCTTGCCGGGTCCAGCAATTGTTTTTCCTCCGATGGGAAGACCTTCACTATGAGCAAAGGAAGCGCTTTCGAATAGAGTGAGGAGCCAAAGTAAGATGTAAGCAGATAGTGCAGATGTCTTCATGTGGTATCTACCTTATCTCACATTCGCCGGCTGAATATAACGCCAAAATCCCGAATTTGATGCTGGCGGTTATAAGACCCAGTCAAAAATCCTCGCCCACGAGAACGTTCGATTAGGCGTCGCTGTTCCGTCGGCTTCACACGGCTGGATCTCAAGGACGTCACTTGCCTCACTACTGAGCTCTTCTGCGGCCTTGTGGAGATTGGCTTCCAGCTGTATTTCTTTGCGCCCTTTCTGCTCTTTGGAGTACCGCTCTAACTGCTTACCCGGCACTCGCACCACCAGTTCATCTCGTGACCAAATCGGGCCGGCGCACGGCCTTACCTGACTAATGTTCATATGCACACGGACCGGGCGAAACGCCCAGCCGAAGATTTCCGCGCCCCCGTACCAGATGGGGATATCAGTAGCGATATCTATCAAGACGGCGGGAACAACAATGGCTGGGTTCCACCCACTCGCAAAGCCGATGATGAGTGCCTCGGTTGCCGCGTGCAGTGTCAGACCCGTGACCCAGTACTGCCAGCGCACGGCCCCATAGTCGTGAATGAGGCCTGTCACCACATGATCTGCGCCCGTCTGCTCACCCAAGTGTTGGACTTGCTCTTCCGTTAACGGTGTTCCAGCCGGCGCAATGTCGGCCAATAGACGGCGGGTTTCATCAAATGGAATCACCCGGATCCCGGGCTGTTGGGATAGATGCTCGGTAAACAACCGCTGGGCAGTGAGTTCCACTTCGCTAATGAGTACCGGCAATACCAGACGATCCGCCTCTTTATCTGGAGCCTCTTCAAACGTATGGATTTGGGTACTCTTGGTGGCTGGGGCTTCGAAGATTACAGGGCCGACTACGACAGTGAGTGATGAATGCGAACGATCAGGCGCCGTGGCACAGGCAGAAGAGAGAGCGATACTCATGCCGCACAGAGCTATCGCATACAGGCGAGTAAGTAGCATAGACAACTCCAGTTGTGAGCCGCAGATGTGAACTGCGGCGATCGATCAACAACGTAGGAGAGGCCTATGCGACGACTGGAGGACGAAAGAGGGAGAAAGAGGCACCGTAGGTGTATGAGGGGACGTGGAAACTGACATGCCACACGATACGCGTGTTGGGCGAAATGACGCTTTTAGCAGACGAGACAAACGTGGCATGGCAGGGACAGTCATCAGACATCGCTGATGAGTCCGCTGAAATTGAAGTAGCGGTGATGATATTCCATTCGCTCAGGCAAGAGAGGCCGCTCAGCTGCACACCCAGAGCGAGAACAAATGTGAGGACGGGTACCAGCCTGACAATGGATCCCATGTCGTTATTGTACGGCGTACCGTCGCATATTGATAGCGAGATCCAGCGATCGCTGCTGATAGTGAATTCGATAACTGTATAAGAAGCTGGAGGGAGCGTCTCTGGTGCCCTACCCCGCCCGCTTGAATAAATCCGCCCGCCCTTCCTTCTGACTATACGCCGGATACTTGATTTTGATCCAATGCCATACGTTCGGATTGTCCTCCTAGATAGAGCGCCGTCCCATTGCCGCGTGAATAGTCGACGAAGAGGACATGGGGAAAGACCGCTACGGTTACCACCGGACGCCGAAATAGATGCCATTTCAAACGTGGTAAGGTTCGGACCTATCGTTTTGGCTAGTAAAACAAAATGGCTAGCGATGCTATATTTGCAAACTATGACAGCTATGCGAGCAACCGTGCTACTCGTAGACGATTAGGTCACCTCAGCATTTCCGGTCAAAGTTATGCCTCCTCACGTACATCGCATTCTATTGGTCGATGATTACGTGCCGGTCCGTATTACAATGCGGAATATGCTCACAAGATATGTTGATGTTCAAATCGTGGGAGAAGCGTGCGATGGTAAACAGGCTATAGAACAAGTCGCAGTCTGTAAGCCCGATATTATTCTTATGGATTACAGCATGCCAATGATGAATGGCATTGAAGCGGCCCGCCTGATCAAGAAATCCTGGGTAGAGACAGTAATCATTGGACTATGTACGGTTCAGGATACCGATATTACCGATGGGTTTCTCAAGGCAGGCGCCCTAGCCGTCATATTCAAAGACCGGATAGATCAGCTCTATTCCACGATTCAACGAGCTTTTCCCAAAGGAGCGTCATCGGATGGCCTTGTCGCGTAACATTAAGGTTCGCAATGCAAGAGGTTACCCGGGCGCGTGAACCAATTCACCGTCGGTTGCGAATCTCCCACCGCTCTGCTTGCTGGATCAGAGCGGAAACCACCAAGGATGAGTCACCGATACCGTTACGTTTCAGGAGGGCCTTTATGCCAGGCTGCTCCAAGGTGTCGATCATCTTCGCCGCCAGTTGCAACTTCGCGTCGAGATCCTTGCCATAGGCCTGTCGAGCTTTGCAAATCGGCTTCGCCGTAAGCTTGCAGCTGCGAGTCCGTTAAACCCTTGTTCGCTTCGAACCACGCGGCCGATCGTTAATGCGTTTCTATGTTCCCCAGAAAACCCGGCCGTGCTTAACCAGGTTCGTGCGGTGGTATCGAACTGCTTCAGATTCTGCTGTTGCACGGCATCCATCGGCGGAGCCTGCCCAGGTTTATCGTACTATGGCCCTACGGGATCACGTATCGTTTTCTTGCACTGGAATTTCTCGGTTCGCTTTTTAAGGACCATCGGGTACCCCCTCCACCAACATGGAAGGTTCAAGATATTGCTGATCCCACGCAACCAGGCCACCAACAAGAAGGACTACGATGGTGATCGGCAAGAGCCAAAATCTCTTGTTCTCCTTCATGAAGGTCCATAATCCCATGTCGTCAGTCTTATCTGGGATAAGCGTCTGATGCTTGGCGAGAGTGACGGAGTCCTGAACATTCCCATAATGGGCCCAACGACGAATACCCATGATTGGCCTCCCTGCGACGCCGATAAGAAGGAAATCCGCCAACCTTATCGTGCCTGGGCGAAGGTTGTTAAACGACGTGTATGATCAAGCGACGACTATAGGAAAGCTGGGGGCGGATCGGACTGCGAGGGACTCGACATGTAACGCTGGGATTTTTCAGAAGGCATGTGACGAAGACTAAGGACAAATGACCATCTTGTCAATCAGCGATTGTCTACAAGGGCTCTCTTCTTAGCCCTTATTAGATTGATTGCACCTAGATAGATAACACCTCTGCCGAATCCACTGATTGCCACTGCTGCAAGCATTCTTTGTAGAGCACCTTTTCAGTCATAGTAAAATCGACACTCTTTTCATCCGATGCAACGCCATCGGGCCGGCTTGACCGGGAAATTTCGCTGATAAGATGAGATTTGACTGTGTGTCGAGCGAGGCGGTGAAAACGATTTTCTAGGCTGCCTGTCCACTTCGTCAGGACAAGCGACGAGCTTGGCTGAGAGCCAGCTGAGACTTTTTAAAGACTTCTAACTACGCCTGCATGTCAAGCGTGCTTAAGCGACGTTTATGGAGATAGCGAAATGTTATGTCTGGTCCGATAAT
The DNA here is from genome assembly GCA_963824855.1 of uncultured Nitrospiraceae bacterium. Classification (GTDB taxonomy): domain Bacteria; phylum Nitrospirota; class Nitrospiria; order Nitrospirales; family Nitrospiraceae; genus Nitrospira_C. Next base: position 2,555 of record CAWGQP010000010.1, on the reverse strand, counting down.
CGATTCGGGGCCAAGATGAACTTCTTCGTCCCCATAATCCGGCTCAACACTTTTTGAGAGGAGGCGCTGTTCTTCACCGGATCCCGTGCCGATCATGCCCCCTCCCTGGTTTTCACTGGCCGTACGTACAGTTTCTCATCTTGCCAGGTTTTCTTGATTTCCGACGCTCGGATTGCCTCTTCGTGGGTTAATCCCGGCGTGCAATAATCCTCCCCTCGACAGACAGTATATGGATGTGCCGTACAGCCTGCGGTTAGCAGCAACAAAAGCAATGAAAGGTACTTCACGGTAGGCCTCCTTTCTGTTGGCCAACAAATACAGCTACAGATGGAGGCTAACCTTGTTTCTGGAATTTGGCTATCCTGCTTTGGGATTGTAAGATTCCACGTAGTTTGAAGCCTACATGGAGCGCGCCGTTATGCATTCGTGGAAATCAGGGTTAAATGCCTCGAGTCGGTTAGTGGGTTCCGGAAAGGAGCTACATGAATTTCCGCAGACGCATATCCACTAGCTAAGGGTTTTGAAGTCGCGCTTGCGTGACATTCCCCCCCTTCAGAGGGGGTTGAGCGGTGTGCGTCCAAACGCCTATGCTGCCTGCGAGGGTTTTATGATCACTGTTCTACTCGTAGATGATGACCCCGTCATGCGGCAACTCCTCCGCGACATTTTGGATCGGTATCCCGACATCAACATTGTTGCTGAAGCAGAAAACGGTGAAGATGCCGTAGCACTGGCCATGACATTGACACCCACAGTCGTCATTATGGACTTCAACTTGCCAACCATGAGCGGAATTGAGGCTACGGCCTTAATAAAGCTTAAAATCCCATCTACAACAATCATCGGTCTCACTGCTAGCGCACCTGGTGATACGGAGTACGCTATGGTCGATGCTGGGGCAGCGGCCGTGCTTAATAAAGGAGAAATGGTCAGGGTCCTTCATCCAATCATTGTGCAATCCGTACCAACTCTTAAGAATACTGATTTAGCGCCTCCTCTAGTAGGCCTAACGACGGGTTCATAAATTACCCTCACCCCATCTGCTTGCCCAGTTCATAGATTCTCATACCAGGAAGTGGGCGCTGATTACCTTCCCTTATCGTCCCTCCCGAGAATGCGCCCCTAACGTGCCACCGCCTCCTAAGGTGTGAAGCTCAACCCGCTAGCATCGGAACATTACATCGCTACGAAGACAGCTTGCCTCACGTCAGCGATCTCTCACGAAGATTTTGCTAAAGGTTTTGGGGTGCAAAGTCTTTTTAGGGCTGGGGGGATGATAAAAATCCCTCACCCTTCTATTTCGTGTCCGTGTACTGTCCAACCACTTTCAGTTGCGACTCACAGAACCATGTCCTGACCTCAGATCACCCTTCACCTGCCCAGGTCCACACTTTCTGTGGATAACACTGTGCACAAGCTAATTGTAAGAAGGCTTTAATCCAAGATTGTAAGCACAAGGAACCACGTTGCCTATTTTTTAGGCATAGGAATGATTTGCACCATACCCCTATATCTTGCGATTGACTTTCCTTTGCCTCTTCAGAAGCACAATTAGTCGATCAGGACTAAGCGTCCAGGTTCTGCTTGGGAAAATGTACGTAGTCCGGACCGAATTGCTAAGCTGGACGCCACTTATCCACATCCCTCTGAGAGGTGAGCACTTGAATCATTAGAATGGTGTCAAGAATTTTTAGCGAATTGACATCCGAAAAGCCCAGAAATTCCTCCGAGGGGCGTACCGGCGGAGTGGTCAGTCTTCTTGTCCCTATGCCTCTGGCACAGCTAGCCGGCCTCTTTGGGGATCGAGAATCCGTCGTACAGTCAACAAGAAGATCGTAAAGAACTGTTTAAGAAAGCAATTTTTCCCCGTAAACCTCCTTGCGGGCTACCCCAACTCTAGCAATTGCTTTTTGGATGGCGCGGTCTAAATCGTCCCTGGATGCTTGGGACTTGATGAGGTAGTACTGTGCGCCAAGCTTTTTTGCCGCCTCGATGATCGATGGCAAAATGAAATGAGATAATGCAATGACTGGAGTGTGAAGAGAACGGTGTACGATTGGATTTAAACGGATGAGAACTTGAAAACCCGACATATCAGGAAGATGCAGCTCGGTAACGACGCAGTCGATTCGCTCAGTTCTGCATATGGCCAGCCCTCGTTCTGCAGTGTCGGCTTCAAGAACGGTATAATCTTTTGAAGATATTTTAAGTTGCTCTCTATAATATTGCCGGTCTTCGTTATTGGGATCTATCAGTACGATAGTCGTAGTTCGGGAGGCAGTCTCCATAACGTCCCTCAATAATGGTAAGAGTAATCTTTAGTGGGAGAAGGGTGGAGGTAGGATAGGTCTTCGTAACCAAAAGCGGACTAGGAAAACCTCCAGGATTGAAGCCTTCAGTCTCTAGAAATCATAAGGCCGACGATGACATGGACAAATCAGAAGCCTTTTTAATCCGGTTGGCAACCAAGTGAAGAGTCTGGTCTCCCCGCGATTGTTCAAATCATCTTTGATTGGAAGACACGTCGTTGGTTGGCGCTGATTCCTACCAGTGGC